>NZ_FR989678.1:0-140347 GCF_905400185.1 Burkholderia sola | reverse complement strand
TCGCAAACATACGATGTGGTTTTAGTTGAAATTTCTACTACATCGCGAGACCGCAGGTGCACGGGGAAATAGTACCGCTGCTGATCCTACACGATGATATCGACATCGATTTGAAATTCTTTACCGCTTTGCAATACGGAGGTTCCCGCGGCGAACAGATGTCAACAAATCGAAAGGTATATTCGAGACTCCAACAGAATTCTTTCGATTTGATTTAATTTGAACGCGCAGCGCGCCGGCGACCGAGCAACGTCCCTATAACCGTAACGGCGAGGCGATGGAACAGCGTGCGTCGCGGGCGCGCGCCGCAACCTCAGTCCGGCTCGATCTGCATCTGTTGCGCAGCTTGTTGACGTCGCTGGCGCTGCGGCTGGGTATTCGCCTGCTCGCCCAACTCATGCTCACGCAGCGTCTCGATGGCGCTTGACTTGTCCTGGTGGCGTGAGACGGCCGCTCGAGCGAGAATTGCGTCGGTCGTGAAAATCTGGAGATCCTCGACCGCCCGGGTGAGCCCGACATAGAAGCTCCGGTCGCCGAAGATCCTACGCACCGTCATCGCGACGTCTGACTGGCGCCGAGCATCTTCCGGATCACGCTCCATTTTGTGTGAAGGGATATGCAGCATGGCTTGCTCGCGGGTCGCGCCTTGGCCTGCGTGAACCGTCACCGCGTACGCGTGATCCCAATGACGCTGCGCGTCGAGATCCCAAGGAATTTCCTTGCCATCCGCGAGCCGCAGGACCGCCTGGTTCTCGTTGACAGAAACGACGGTCGCCTCGTGGCCATTCTTGACGAGCTCGTCGCCGCGGGTGAAGCGGATGACGTCACGCGCGGCGAGATTCCTCGTTTCCGAGAGATACACCTCCACCCGGTTGTACTTCTTCGGTTCCCATTCCATTAGAGACCCGTCGGACTTCCGCAGAACGACGATACCCTCGTCGGGTCGAGTGCCCACAACGCGCATGTATTCGCCGCGGGAGGCGAGTATTTTCTGATAGTCACGACCAAACCGGACGGTCATATCCTTGCTGTAGTACTGCGCCTCCTTCTGCTTGGCCCGGGTCATATCGCCGTCGGACCGGAAGATGGTGTGTGCCGAGTCGTTGACATCGAGATCGCCACGCTCCTGCAGCTCCGCCCGAACCGCATTGTTGATTTCGACGCGGTCCTCGTTAAACGGGGTGATGATGATCGTCTGATTTCTTCGTGGTCCCCGGTCGACGTACTGGCGCGCCAACAGGTCGATCAGGTCTCGCGGATCCTCGTGTTCCGTCACGCGCCCAGCTCGCTCGAGAAAGTCGAAGGCGCGAGCGTTACGTGCGAGGTTCAGGTCGGTGAGGGGCTCATCCGGTGCAAGGTCGGCGGTGCCCACGGTGATCGCGACTGCCTGCTGCAACTCGGGATTCTTCTGGCGCTGGATCTGGGTCATCTGAGCGGTGGTCACGCCCTCGTCCTGCAGGATCTCAAACGGTTTGCCCGCCTCGATGGCCTGCAGCTGGAGGCGGTCGCCAAGGAGGATGACCTTCGCATCCGCTCGTTCCGCCATCTTAAATAGGCGAGCCATTTGCCGTTGGGCGAGGAACGATGACTCGTCGACGAGCCAGAGCTCGCGCTCTCGTGATAGGTCCGGCACATACTCGCGCAGGACCTTCAAATCATCCTGGCGCCGCTGCTCATGAATCTCGAACATCGTAACCGTATCGGCCTGGATACCGGAGTCGTTCTCGAGCTGCTTGGCAGCCTGCCCGGTTGCGGCCATCCCTCGTACAAGCCAACCCTGCTCGTGCGCGACCTGGACTGTTCCCTTGACCATCGTGGTTTTGCCCACGCCGGCGAGCCCCTGCACCGCGACGATCCGGTCTCTGCTCGTCAGCGCATGCTCGATCGCGCCTCGCTGGCCGGGGGTGTAGTCGAAGGTGGAATCGTTCCGCTCCGCACGCGCGGTGGCGATGGCCTGTTCGATTCTGGACCGGACTAATTCGGCAGGCGCGATCGCCGGCGTCGCATCTCGCTGCGCGAGCGCGTTCTCGACCGTCCAGCGCTCCGTGTTGAGCATCTTCTCGGTGGTAATGTTGCCGTCCGGAAGGTCGACGATCTTGCCTTGATGGACCAGCTTTTTGTAGGCATCGAGAATCTGATTCGGAGACGTTCGGCCGACCGCATGTTCGAGCGCGGTCTGGACGAGGTCATATTGGTTCAGCACGATTTCGCGCTCACCGAGGTGAGACGCAGCGAACCGTAGGGCTTCAATACCGGACAACTTGACGACCCGTGCATCCGTTCCCGCTTCCCGCGCCTCCCGAGCCTTCTGCTGGATGACGCTGTAGTCGAGGCCGACTGCTTGTGCGCGCTCACGCCATTGAACCGACAAGGCCTCATGGTCGACGCCGACCTTGCGTTCGCGGGTCGCGAGCACGGCACGCTCCTTCTCGGCGGCCGTGGCGTTTGCAGGATCGATTCCGTTGGCCCGCAGCCATCGATCGCGCGCTGCCGAGCGCTGGCTGAAGTGTTCGATCTGCTCTCGAGTGACGCCGACCAGTTCGAAATTCCCGTTCTCGTCGGGTGCCGTGATGGCATAGCCGCGCTTCTGCAACCCGCGCGCGAGCGAGGACGTGTAGATTGCCCCGATCACCTTCTGCTGCACGTACAACTCGTCATTGGTGAGCGATCGCCATTCGCCATCGGCGCGTTGGGTCGCGTTCATGACCAGGGCGTGGGTATGCGTATCGGGGTCGAGATCTCGGCTCGTGTTGTGTCGAAAGAGGGCGGCTACTACATTGCCGGTCGGCTCGACCAGCGTCTCGCCATCGACCGTTTTGCGGGCCTGCGCCACATACGCCTCGACGTACTCGAGCGCCTCCTTGACGGCTTCCTCGTGGGCGAGACGGACCTCGCGATCTTCGAAAACTTCGGCAGCGATACTGACGCTCTTCGGTGCCGAAAACGTCAAATCGATGCCGGGCCGATGCACGACCTCGGGCTCGCCATTCTCGTCCAGGACGACGCGACCGAGTTGCTGATCGCCGACCTGCCCAGACAGCAGCTTGAAAAACACGTTCCGATCGACTTGCCCGTTCAGACCGAGGGTGGCCGCCCCCTTGCCGAACCAGGCGGAATGTTCGAGTCCCTGATCGGTGGTGTAGTAGTTGTCTTTCGAAAAATAGTGGAGCGCCTGGCTGGCGCTGCCGACATTGTGCATGCTCATCATGGCGTGTCACCCCAACAGGTCACCGAGGCCGGCGCGGCCGGTGGGCCGTTCGCCGGCGCCTGGCTCGCGGGAAGCCGACGTATCGTGAACCTCGCCGGTGTCACCGTCCACGATTTCGCCAGTCGACAGCGAGATCACGTTGGACGGCTGTGCTACGGAACGAGAAGTGCTCGGCGCGGCCGGATCAACATCCGGGCCGGCAGAGGCGGGGTTGGTCGACGAGTACTCGGCGGTCGCAGTCGGAGCGTCCGAAGGATTGGGTGACGGGGAGCGGGACGGGTCCGTACCAGATTTCTCCGTCGGGCTGGGCGGGGGAGGCAGCACAGTGGATCGCCGCTCCGAGGCAGCCGGACCGTCAGCAGCAGCGCTTGCCGGTAGCCAGAGATCGTACGTTTGGCGCGGGACGAACGGCGTCACCGTTTGGGGATGGGGGACGTACTCGTACTTGACCCGGGCAACCGGATAGTCGCTCGGTGTGACCAGATAGCCCTGCATGTCGGGCAGGTGCAGAATTTCGGATGAGAGGACGAGATCACGGAGATTGCGTCGCGCAAAAACGCTCATGCCGTCGCGCCGCTCGTCGATGCCGAGATTCAGGCTTTCTTCCTTTTCGTCCAAATCGGCCTGTCCGATCGCGTTGGCCAACGCCTTGGCCGCATCACCATCTGTCACGCGAAGCAGGAGCTTGGTCTGGCATCCGGAGATGATCGTGCGCGCCAAGTGCTCGCCGTAGATCTGGAAGAGTTGGGAAAAGTCCTGGATGCCGAGCACGAAGCAACCGCCGTATTTCCGAATGTTGGTGACGGCGAGCTTCATGATCTCGAGCTTTTGCAGAGTGGGGAGCTCGTCGTAGAAGTACCAGAGACGTTCGCGATGAATCGGCTTGAGCGTCAACAGCGAGCGGATCGCGATATCGCACCAGAGGCTGATCAGCGGAAGCAGGGCGGTTTTCTGCTCCTCGTTGACGGTAATAAACAGCCAGGAATCGTCCTCTTCATCCTCATTCTGGATCCATTCTCGGATCGAAAATGGCTCGCCTTCGTCGTGCAGGTAACGAAAGCAATCGAGCTGGTTCTGCACGGTCATCTTGAGGCTCATGCCCGTACGCTCAGTGACTGGATCGACGTAGGTCGCCGCGGACTCGTTCGCTAGGATCGCGTGCAATTCCTCGAGATTGCTATGGGCGATAGCCTTGTACAGCGCTGCGTTGGTTCGTTTGTTGTCGCCGCCAAGCGCACGAATCGCCCCCTTGAAAACCATGCGCCCCGCAATCGCGAAGAATGGGTCCGCAACATTCGGCGGAATTGGGATGAGCCCCTCAGCCAGCCCGTCGTAATGGATCTCGCTTTGGATTTCGCGCCAGGCATTCCAGTTCGGGCTCCGCGCGTCGAGGGGATTCAGGATGACGTCCTTCCCTTCGCGGTAATACGCAGCGGTGAATTCACCTGATGGGTCATAGACGATCGCGCGTTTTTTGCGGGCGCGCACCTGATCCATCAGCGCAAAAAACTGCTGGGACTTGCCACTGCCTTGGGCACCAGAAAAGAGTGTGCCGAGCACTTCGGCCTTCTTCCGCATCGGCACGCCGGCGATGCGATAGGGGCTGGCGTCGTCTCGAGCCTCCAGTTCCTTGATGAGCTCCTTTGCTTTCACGAGCTTGGCACCGCGCACCTGCTTGTCGGTAAGTTTTCCGCGGCCGTACTCCATCCAAAACAGGACGGAAAGGAACGTGACGGCAATAGCCGTTAGAACAGCGTACAGGGCAGCATTGCGCGCATAGACGAAGAACTCGTCGGCCGCATCCTCGGTAAACGACAGCGCCGCACCGGGCGGCAGTGCCGTGTCGTCGTTGCCGAGATGGAACGAGACGTTCGGATTCGCCATCGGAACGACGGTGAGGATTTCCGCCTCAACGTGCTTGATCGTCAAATAGCGAGTTTCGGCCGACGTGACGAAATACAGGTATGCACCGCCGGCCAGCGCACCGACGAGAATTGCCGCGATGAAAACCGCCACAATCGCACTGGTGAGAAGCTTTGCCTGTTGCCACCAGAGGGCAGTTCCTCGCGAAAAGGTGGCGAGTCCGCTGGGTGAGCGTTGATCAGCCATTGAGCTCTCCCAGCAGTTTCTTGGTAGCGGCTTCGGCGCGATCCTGTGCCTGATGGAAGAACTGGATGTTTCTGTCGCTGATGATGCTGGTCAGGACTTCGCGGCTGAAGAACACCGCTTGAACCAGTTCGGACGGTAGCGATTGGACGGATTTGCCTGGGCCGCCATCGGACGGCGTGTGCCCACTCAGTTGTTGAATGAGCGCCTTGAGACGCTGGTCGATGAGCGAGACATTTTCGGTGACGACGCCGAGCGCAAGCTGCTTGCGAATGTAGTCGGACAGCGAGACACCGTTCTCCTGGGCCTTGCGCCGATAGAAGCGTTCCGACTCGGGATCGAGTTTGAAGGAGATGGGTTTGGACGCACCTTTTCCCGGCGTTTTGAGACGCGGCATGAAGACCTCGTAGCGAGAGATCCTTACCTTTTTGTGGCCGTGGTTAGTTGCGGATTGAGCTGCCGATACGCGCTTCCGTCGTGTGAAGATGTTAGCACATGGTCACGCTGTTTCGTCATACGGCTATGTGTTTTTCTGGGAACGGCGACAATCTTGCCGTTTCGCATTGTTTTCTCCATCAACATCCGCCTCGCGTCTTTAAAGCACTGATTTAATTATCGTTTTCTGTATATCTGGATCTTCATTGAATTTAGGTGTACTACCGTGACGCCAATGGTGTAATACGCATATAGCCGTTGTCACGCGAGCTTTCGATCGTAGGTCCAACGGTATTAAAGGGGTTTTACGGGCGTCATACCGGCATACGCTTTATCCAGCTTTGAGTTTCGGCGCTAGCTTAGCGATATTGCGCTTTTAGGCGTCGTACCGCTTAAAGGCTTGCGCAGCAAGGCTTTAAGCACCCGCAACGGAGTTGCGTGGTGTGTGACCGTCTGGTCGGGGGGTGGGGCTTGCCCCACGGGTCGCCCCCTGAACGGACGGTATCTGGATGGTGGTGCCCGGACGGGTCCGGGCACCACCGGTTTTTCAGCAGGCGTGGCGATCGGCATCGCAGCCAGCAAGAGCGAGGATTTCGTTCCGTTGAGGCGTTCGCCTGGGTGGAGCACCGCGAAAATTTTGCAGAAAAGTGAAGGTTGAGTCACCGACACGAAAGAGAGAAAAACGAGGCGAGCGTCGATCCGTTCCGCACAGGGAAAAAACGGAATAGGGAGGTCGAACGGAGGCAGGGAGCGGACAGGGGGAAATTCGGAGCGACGAGGGTGGTTATGCCACGCAGGTTTTCCACATATCCACGGGTCCGGACCGACGCAGCGATGCATCTACATCGCAAGAGCGTCGGCCGCGCGCCGTTTTCCACAACGGTGTTGGTTGTGGGGAACGGGAGAAGCGCGGGGACCGGTGGGTATGTGGGAAACCTGCCGGCGTGCGCTGATTTCGGTCGAGGATATATGGGGTTA
Organism: Burkholderia sola; assembly: GCF_905400185.1. Taxonomy (NCBI): domain Bacteria; kingdom Pseudomonadati; phylum Pseudomonadota; class Betaproteobacteria; order Burkholderiales; family Burkholderiaceae; genus Burkholderia; species Burkholderia sola. The sequence continues at coordinate 133,620 of NZ_FR989678.1, read as the reverse complement.
GAAGCAGCAGCCAGAGAGAAAACGCTGTGAGGGAGCGCGGCGTTGCCCGAACCGGCGGTCGCGACGGAGGCGATCGCCGGGCGAAATCTGCGCAATGCGGGCATTGCGCACTGGATGGGTGGTCCGCGCGGGGCGACGGCTGCGCAAGGGCGCGGGCGACGCCCCGCGCGGCGACGGCCGGAAAAACGCGGAAGGGGGGCTCGGCGCGCGGTCGGTGAAGTCGGCGGCCGCGACGGTGGCGGCCGCCGTGCGTAAGCTGCGCAATGCGGGCATTGCGCACTGGATGGGTGGTCCGCGCCGGGCGGCGGCCGCGGAATGGCGCGGGCGACGCCCGGCGCGGCGACAGCATGAAAGTCGCGGGGCCGGGGGCTCGGCGAGCGGATTGGTCGGGCCGGCGGTCGCGACGGTGGCGGCCGCCGTGCTCGAGCTGCGCTATGCGAGCATTGCGCTCTGGCTAGGTGGTCCGCGCGGGGCGGTGGCCGCGGAATGGCGCGGGTGACGCCCCGCGCGGCGACAGCAGGAAAAATGCGGGGGCGCCGGATCAGCGCTCGGAGCGGTTGCGTCGGCGGCCGCGACGGTGCCGGCCGCTGCGCGCGAGTTGCGCAGCGGGCAATTGCGCCGCGACGGATGACGCGCGGGGCAGCGGTGCGACAGCGGGGTATCAGGCCTCAGTGCTTTACGTTGCGCGGCCGAATTCCGTTACACTTCGCGGCAAGGGGGAGGGGCAAGATGGAGTGATAGAGGCCATGACGGCAGATGCAGGGAAGACAGCGCGCAAGCCGCGATCGATCGAAGACGAGATCGCGAGGGCGGCGGCGAAGCTGAGAAAGCTGCAGGACCAACAGCGCGAGATGATCCGCAGGGATCGCGAGCGGAATCATAAGGCGGTGCTCGAGCTGCTGCGCGCGGAAGGGCTGGACGAGATCCCGGCGGAACAGTGGAAAGAGCGACTTGATGCGGTAAAAGTCGCACTCGCGAAACCGTGCGAGACCCCGGTGCCGGCGAAACCCGCCCAGGGCGTGCCGCCCGCCGCTGTCGCCGACGGCGCGTCGGTGTAATCGTTGGGGCAATCCGGCGCCGCACGAAGTGTGCGCGGAGCGGGATTGCCCCGATTCGTTTGCGCAGCGCGCAAACTGGCTAACGCATTGGTCGCGGGCTGGCGGGTGGTCGCGGCGTAGCGGCGAGCGCCCGCCAGCCCGCGACGCCGCGAAAATCCCGGCTCAGGCGTGCTCGTGTACGGGCGTCGTCACGGTCAACGTGAGGCCGAGCGCGCGCACAACACGCAGGATCGTCGCGAATTCCGGGTTGCCGTGCTCGTCCAGCGCTTTGTAGAGGCTTTCGCGGCCGACGCCCGCGTCGCGCGCAATCTGCGTCATGCCACGCGCACGCGCCACGGTGCCGATGGCTTCCTGAATGTCGGCGGAATCGCCGGTCTCGAACGAAATCCGCAGATATTCGGCCTGCGCCTCGGGCGTGTCGAGGTATTCGGCCGCATCGAACGGCGTTGTCTTGATACCCATGTCAATCTCCCAATTGCGCCGAAAGCGCGATAGCACGCTCAATGTCGCGCTGCTGCGTTGACTTGTCGCCACCGCATAGCAGGACGACGAGCGTTGAGCCTCGTTGGACAAAGTAGACGCGATAGCCGGGGCCGACGTGCACGCGCATTTCGCTCACTCCGGCACCCACCGGCTTCACGTCCCCATACTGGCCGCGCGCGAGCCGTTGAATCCGCTTGGCGATCTGCGCGCGCGCGATGTGATCGCGTAGGCCGCGCAACCATTTCGCGAAGTCGTCTGTCTGCTCGATTCTCATATCCTATATAGTATCCCATAGGATACACGATTTCAAGGTGCATTCTGGGTGCCGGCTGAACGCCCCGGCGACACGAAATGCGCCCGTCGAAGGGGGTACGGTTTTCACGCGACGCGCTCGACTTCTACAAGCTGCGACCCAAAAAGCGATTCCGCACGGCTCCAAGCCTCTTCGAAGCTGCTTGCGTCGATGATCTCGACGTCGAATCCTGTCTCTGTCTTGTAGGTGATCGCCCACTGTGCCTGCATGTCATTCTCCTTCGCGAACTCCGGCTAAATCGAATGCGGGTCGCGTCGATGACGCGTTATTGCGAAAACGCGCCGTCGAACGCGGCGCGTTGCGTGTCCGACAAGTGCGCCGCGTCGATCTGCGTCGCTCGTTTCACGATCATCAGCGCGTAGGGTTCGGCAAGAATCCGCGCTTCGCGGCACAGGATTGGATCACCGTCTACGCTCGGTTGGCGTGCGCGCCAAATGTTGATCGCGCGCTCGATCTGCTCGATATGCAAAACTGTTGTGCTGTTCATCGGTTTCGCTCCGTGGAGTGCGCCGTGTACACGGCGCACGCAGGTTAGTCGATACATTCGTCGAAGTGCCAGCGCGACTCCATTTCCTTGGCGGCACCGATCGCCTCCTGAAGCGTCTCGCGCGGATGGCCGGTGTTCGGCTCGCAATCGCCGCCACGATGAGACACTTCGAGGGCGGGGACATAGCCGTGCCGGGTCAGGCTCACGCTCGGGCGCGTTTCGTTCAATCCGTCCATGTCGCTGAGCCATTCTCCAAACCAGACGACCCGACCGCGTTCCTCGGCTTCGAAGCCGCCATCCCAATACGGAAGCAGAGTGGGCTCGTCCGCCAGCATCAGCGACATGTCGGACCCTTCGCGGCACGCGCGCACACCGCTCTCTCGGGCGCAGATAACGGCGTCGATCAAGTGCTGCTCCGCGTTCCACTGGTTTCCGGCAATCGCGGCGATGCCGTGCAGCGCAAGCGGTATGCGCGCTTCGAGGGCAAAATCGAAACTGTCGATGGGAGGGCGATCATTTTTCACAGCTCGCTCCGATCGGCGCGCCAGCTTCTGCGCGCCGGCAAGTGGGTCAATGGAAGATGCCGAGCGCTTCACGAACGACGCGTTGAGCGCTCGCGGCGCCGTAGCGCTCGCCGCGCGCGTACGCCTTTTCGTAGATCATGATCGCGACATTGATTTGCCACGCAGTCCAGTCGATCGTGGGCAGCGTAAATGCCAGTTCGCCATCGTCGCCATGATGTACCGCGATGGAGGACGCAGCACGTTCAGAACACGCAATTGCGAAGAAACCTTCGGTAATACCGTCGATCATCAGTTCGTCAGTCTCGTAGCTCATCGTGAATCTCCGGGTTATTGCCAAACCGGCGACCAAGCGCCGGACGTCAGGCGGAACAGGGTGATGCGTTGCACGCGACCGGCTACGTTCGTTTCGAGTCGCACGGCGCGCGCATCGTCATCGGGACGGGTCCAGCGGTGCAGGACACGAATCGGCGCGTCGAACGGGCATTCGAACCAATGCGCGGCCGTGGCACGCAGGCGATTTTTCGTGTGTCGAATGCCTGCCTGGCGGTGAGCCTCGGGGGGTGCGGGGGGAACGCCCGCGCGTGTGTGCGTGATTCGGTCGGGGGTGGTTGTGCTCACGATTTCGTCCTTTTGTGTCGGGTTGTGGATCTGCCATTGGGAGCCGCCTCGACGCGGGTTTAGCGCGGGCGGGCACGGGTGCAAGGGCGCGCCCGGAGGCCGCATGCGGAGCGCAGGCGTAGCCGAGCACCGAACGGGTGAGGACGTGGGCGGAGCGAAGCGCAGCCTTTACCCTTGCGCCCGTGCCCGCCCGCGCTATGCGTCGAAAAGGGGCGGCTCCCAATGGCAGATCCACGCGCTTAACCCGGCGCAAAAGGATGGAGCGCAGCCACGCGGTTTCCACGACCGGATCGCGCACACGGCGCGGGGCAGCCAGCCGCGCGCCCCCTCGGCCGGCGTAGCCGGCCGCTAGACCTGCTGTCCGCCCGCGCGCAGCGGGCGCGTATTCCACAAGCAAGCGACGCGCGCAGCGCCGGCACGGCGCGTAGACGTCAGGGATTGAAGCCCGTCAGGGGCGAGACACGCGCAGCGGGGCTCGACGCGCAGCGCGAAAGCCCGGCCCGGAGCGAAGCGGAGGGAGACGCCCCGGCAGCGAGTCAGGAAAGTGCCACCAGTGCATGCGCCACAGCGACGAGCGCATGCGCGGCATCGGAAAGGTGATCCTTTACGGGAGCGGCAGAGAATCGGAAAGTGAGAACTTTCGGGAGTGGATCATCATCACGGCGTCCGCCCCCCGACGGACTTCGGCCGGCACGCTGCGCCAGCGGGCGTAACGCACCCGCTGGCGTCGATCCGGTCAATCTCGCGGCGGCATGCCTTCGCCTTCCGCTACAGCGGCATCGTCGCGCACGTCGTCGGCCGACACGGCCAGAGCAGGGGCGGCGCCCTCCGCTTCATCGGCGCTCGCCTCGGCATCCGACGCCTTCGCCGGAACGTCCCACAGCTTCATCCGCACGGCTTCGGCCGTGACGAAATGCTCGGGCAACCAACCGCGCCCCGCGATCAGCCGTTCGGCCTCCGTCGCCGCGTCCCCCTTCTTGAGCTTCGCCACGCGCATCGCATCGGAAGGCGACACGGCCGCGCTCACGACGTCCACGATCCGATCCTTCGAAACGTGGTCGAAGTAGCCCGCCTTCGTCGGTTGCCACGCATCCGCGAGATTCAGCCCGAGCGCCGGGATCAGCGCGTTGATCGCGTGCGGCCGCTCATCCGGGCGCACGCTGTCCACGCTCGCCGCGACGTACTGCGCGAGGATCAGCAGCAGGCGCTCGTCGGTCTGCTCGATCAGCCAGCGCAGCAGCGCGTCGCTGTCGTTCGGGATTACGCCTCCCCAAACCCGGCGTTGCTCTCGGCGCATGGTGAACGCAAGGTCGTCGTCCAGTTCCGGCGCATGCTTCGTCAGGTTGTGGGAGTGGTCGCGGAACGTCACGTCCAGCGCGCTCCCCTCGGTACTGTGGCCGTACTCCCCCGCCAGCAGCCGGTGCACGAGCGCGGCGAGCGCGACGTGCGGCTGCTGCGCAAGCGCGGCGGCAACGGCCGCCGTGCGATGCGCGTTCAGGCGCAGCGTCAGCCGTTCGGAGTGCGGGCCCTTCGCGGGCTTCTCATTCGGCGCGGCGACGCGCGCCGGCTTATCTTCTGACGAGTCGTCGTCATCGTCGTCACCATTCTCGTCACTTTCGGTCGTCGCGGCTGCAACCGGCTCACGCGCAACGAGTCCGCGCTCGATCACGGGCTCGCCGTTCGCATCGAGCGAGAGAAGCGCGCCAGCCTGCGCCATGTCGTCGGGATGGTAGACGAGCAATGATCCCTCGATCTCGTCCTGACGCAGGCTCAATGCGCCTTCTTCCAGTTCCAGCCGCTCGGCGGCTTCGTCGTCCATGTCGTCGGCTTCCCACTGTGCCGCGATCTCGGCCAGCCGCTGATCGATCGCCGCCAGTTCTTTCGCCACCTCATCGGTGGGTTCCGTCCGACGCGGCAGCACCGGGCGAAATTGCGACCGCGTGGCATGGTCCCGTTCCGGCATGGCTTTCACCCATGCCCAGCCTTCGGCCAGCACCGACGCGCCGAGTGCTTCCAGTTGCTCGGTCGCGAGGCGCAGCATCAGCGCATGATCGCGATACCACGCATCCTCGGCTGCGGAGAACAGGTCGCGTCGCACGGCACCGCCAGCCGCTTCGAACGCCTCGACGCCGACGAATTTCGCGACGCGGTTGCTCACGAACGACTGTTCGTCGCGCACGAAGCGGCGGCGGATCGCGTGCGCGTCGCGGTTGTACGGCTCGGCGTCGAACCACGCGGCCTCTTGCTCGTCGTGACTGTCCGACAGCGCGAGCGCCTGCATTTGATCGAGCTTGATCTCGCCGGTGCGGAACAGGTCGACCAGCTTCGGAGACACGCGCGCGAGCTTGAGGCGGCGCTGCACGGTTTTCGGATGCACGCCGTACAGGTCCGCGATCTCCTCGATCGACCGACCGGATTCGACCAGAATCCGGTAAGCGTCGCACGCGTCGGCAGGGTGCATCGGCTCGCGCATTTCGTTCTCGGTTGCCGACAGCAGCACGGCGTCCTCGACCGGCACGACCCGGCAGCGCACCGGGTGGTCGGCGGGGATGTAGTCGTGTTCGAACAGGTAGATGAGCGCGAGGCGGCGGCGTTCGCCAGCGGCCGCGCCGAACGTCTGCGCCTTCCGCGCGCCGACCTTCATTGGATGGACGATGAGGTTCTGGAGCAGACCGACTTTCCAGATATTGAGGGCGAGTTCCTTGATGCCGGTGGGCGGCACGCGCCGCACGTTGTAGGGGGACGCGACGAGCCGTTTAAGCGGAATGTCGCGCAGCTCGTCTGCCGTTCGGTGAGCCTCGGGGGGTGCGGGGGGAACGCCCGCATCGTGGGCGAGGGCCGGGATCTCGGTGGTCACTGCGTTCATAAAAGCCTCCTTTACGTCGGGGTGGAAAAAGCTGCCATTCGGAGCCGCCTCGACGCATGGGGAGTGCGGACGCGCAGGCACTGCAAGGGCGCGAGCAAGGCCGCAGCGCCGCGGCCGTCAGGCCCGGCGACCGGGCGCCGCGCGCGGCAACGCGAACCCTTGCGGTGACGGCGGGCCGCACTATGCGTCGGGATGAGGCGGCCCGATGGCAGCTGATGCGCCGACGGGAGAGGCTGGAACGCGGGGACGGCTGCCGAGACCCGGACATCGTCGGCGCCGGGCCGCACGCGCGGCCCGAGCGCGAACTCCGCGCGGCTCGCCGCGCGGCTGACGGGGCGGCCAGCGCCGGGGCCGGACGCCGGTGGCGGCCGAGCCCCAGGAGCGGACAGCCCGTTTCTCTGGCGCGCGGGTGCGTGCGGCTTGCGTGCCTGGCGCAGCCGGGCGCGCAAGGTGCCGCGCGCCGGCTGGATATTGGGAACGGTGAAGATCCACCGCGGCCGGCTGGGGCGAGCAGTCCCCGCCCGCGCCGGCCGCTCGATGCGGGCGGGGTGGGCCGCCCCGTATCAGTGGAACATTTCGCGGTACGGAAACAGCCTTCCGTGTTCCAGTCGCCGGCCGGGCCTGCGGGGCCAGGCCGGCGGTGGAACATGGTCGAGCGACGAACGCGGCCGGCGCCAGGCGCGCGCCGGCGGCCGCGCGTCACTTCGAAGCGTTTCGACGCCCTTCAATAACGCCAGCGTCGTACGCCGCGGTCAATGCGGCACGGATACACCAGACGGCACAATCGTGGAAATCCAGCCGGTCGCTGTAACGCGTTTCGAGCGTGTCGATGTTCAGATGGATACGCGCGATCGCAAACAGCAACATTTCGAATTCGCCTTTGTTCATGGGTGTCTCTGGAAAGGCCGGCCCCCGGGCAAAGCCGCGGCCGGCGGGTGGATTTATCGCCGCGCGCACTGGCCGGCCTGGAACGCTTCCAGCATCGCGTAACGCAACGACGCCGGCAGGACTTCGATTTCCGTGTCGGAATCCCATACGTCCGAGATCTCGGGACCGAAGGCGTTTGCCGCGATCGCGGCCAAAATTGCATCAATCAAATATCGGGGCATGCTGTTCTCCAGGTGTGCCGGCCGCGGCGCGCGGCCGGCGCTCGTGTGGTCAAGAGAGCTGCACTGCGCCGCAGTTCTCGGCCAGGCAGAAGGCGAAATACCAATTTCGGTACAGCTCGGCGAACAGGTGATCGCAATCGGCGTCGATTGCTCCAAGGAACCGGCTGAAATCGTCGGCCAGCTTTGCGGAAGTCCGAGTGCCGATCGTTCCCGATGTGATCGAGAAATCGATCAGTTCCTTGAACGGGCCGTCCTTTGCCGCGATGGCGCCGTTCGTATGGCAGATTCGCGCGGCGCCGATCGAGATCGCCGGGTAATCGGCGATCTCGGCCAGGCGCTCGCGGAAGATGTCGTGCATGACGTAGGTGCCGGCGCTGAATTCGAACGAATTCCGGTACCGATAGATTCGCGCCATGTCCAGGTCGCTGGCGCGGTGCGGGAACCGCACCGCGGCGTCGAGGCGGACGCAAAACACGTCGACAGGGTCGCCGTTTTCGTTCGTGCGGGGATGGTCGAGCTGCTCGAGACCGGAATAGGCTGAAACGATCAGTCGCATGATGAATATCCTCTGTTCGGGTCTTAGGCCGCGGCCAAAGCGGCGCCGGCGACGGGCGCCGTCAGGCGCGCCTTGGCGGCCGCAAAGTAGGTCGCGTCCAGTTCGATGCCGATATACCGGCGCCCGAGCTCGCGGGCGGCAACGCACGTCGAGCCGGAGCCGGCGAACGGATCCAGTACGACGTCGCCGGGCTGCGTAAAAGCGGAAATGAGTGTGCGCAGCGCGGCGACCGGCTTTTCGGTCGGATGGTGGCGATTGCCGCTGTACGGAAACGGCATGACGTCGGCGATCGGCGCCGCCGGCGCCGCGGGCCGCCCCTTGGCGAGCAGGTAGGCCGATTCGTGCTGGTACTTCACCAGGCCGGCCTTGGACGCGTAGGACTTCGTGAAGACGAAGTGGCCGGCCACGCGAAAGCCGGCGGCCTTCCAGGCGTCGAAAAACAGGTCAACCTTGTTCCAGCCGTAGAACGAAATGCACACGGCATCGCGTTTCAGGACGCGGAACATTTCGGCGAACGCCGGCGCCAGCCAGTCGCCGTTGACGTCGTTCGCGATCGAGCGGCCGCTGCGATCGCGGAAATTCACGAGGTAAGGCGGGTCCGTCACGATGCAGTCGACGGATTCGGGGGCGAGTTTGGGCATGGCGACCAGGCAGTCGCCGTTGTACAAATAGCTCACGGTCAGCTCCTCAGAGTTGAGATAGGGGCAGCCGGAGCACAGCCAGAACGATCTGGCTCGCAAACCGTGCTACCCGGAGCTGGCGAGCGCCCGCAGGGGAATGGCGGGCAAGGGGACCGTGGAATACCGGAGTGCGCGAAGCGCGCGAGGATATGCCGCGAAAGCCCCTTGCAGGAGCGGGGCGCCGTGCGACATTCGTCGCGCACGGCGCAGCGGTCCGTCCGCCAGGACACGGCGGGCGAACGTGGGCTCCGGGTTGAAAGGTCGACGGCTGTGGAATGCCGACGGAAGGGGATGGACCTGCAGGACGTAGCGGACCGACGGTGCGGCGTCCCGGTCATGAGCGACGCGGCGATCTCCGATCGCGCGGCGCGATCGCGATTCCGTCAGCGCGGCCGCGAGAGCGGCCGCCGCGCAAACTTGCCCGTACGACGGCCGAGCAGGTTGAGGTACGGCAGCGTCAGAACAGCGCCAGTTGCTGCGCCTCGAGGCGCACATCTCGACGCTGCACGTCGACGTCGCTCGCGAGCAGCTCGATCGATGCACCGTCGGGATCTCCGACGCTCGCGTCGAGTCGAATGTCCGCACGTCGCGTGGCGTCGGCCGCACAGATACGCTCGAATTCTGCACGCGTAGCGGCCAAAAGGGCACGCGTGGCATGCTCGGGCAGCACGCAGTCGGCCGACGCGTACTGGCCGTCAAAGAAACGTGTTACGCCATACCGTTCTCCGCCGCCGTGCCTCGGCCGGTATACGACCAGAGCGATACGATCGGCGTCGCGCAGGCCGTTGGACCAGCCCGCTGGCCCGCAAGGCGCTAGACCACATTCAGCGGCGATCGCCGCGCCGCGCGCAATCAGATCGGCGTGCGCTCGGTCGATGACGCGATGCAGATTAGGCATCTTCAGGAAAAGCTGATTCATTGGGGCGTCCTGGTCGTGCTCGGGGCAGCCGAACCACGACGGCTGGCTGCCCGCAAAATGTGAGATCGCGCACCATCCATCATCACCATGTGCGCGACGATCGGCAGCTCATCGGGAACTGTCGGGACGCTCCCGCCACGCCTGCACCTCGTGAACCGCCACGAGCTCGAACAGGGTCTCGCCGTCAGGCTCGACACCAAGGTTCCCCCGAATGACGCGCAATGCATCTGCGTCGCTCAAGGCGGCCAAGGCCGTCAGAAGCTGTTCGCGGCCGGCCCTGGCCGCTCGAGCCCACTCGGCTCCATCCTCGTCGTTCCAATCCGGCACGGTGCGCAGCTGAAGGCCATACGCGCGGGCGGCTTCAATTGCGGCAGTTGCGATCGCTGTCATGTTTCGCTCCTCGTGGATTCTGGTCAGTGGACATCGCGCCGTACAAACAGACGCGCGGCCGTGGCCGAACGGGGAAAGCCATGCACGTCGGACGTCTCGGCAAGCATTGCGGCGATATCCATCTGCACGTTAGATCCCGAGCGAACGCTGCCCGCCCGATGCACGCCGATCACCTCGAGCAGCTGCAGGTTGCCTGCGCGATATCCATCGACCGTCATCGAGGCGCGCACATCCGGCGCCAGCCGATCGCCGTAGCGCGACGCGAGCCGCGCGAGTGCACGCTCAACCGCGCGATCGCTGAACTGTCGCGAGAGCGCGATCCGATCTGCAGCGAGACGAACCGTCTGCCGCCCGCTGGACGTCAACATGAAGTGTTCGACCCGCTCAACCCTGCCGCCGTCGGCCAAACGCGTGGCCTGCAGCGGCATCACAAGGCGCGCAACCTGCACGTCTCGGGGGCCGTCGGTCCAGTCGATTGTCAGCTGCGTGCCGTGTTCGTTCTTCGCGACGCGCACCGCGAACGACGTCGCGGGGAAGCCTTCACGCAACACGGTCTGCACCAACTGCGCGGTCTCGACAAGCGTCAGCACGTCGGCCAGCACCGCGGGCGCGGTGGCGGAATCCCGGCTGCCCCGCGCGCGGGCGGACTCGGAAATTTGGGTACGGCGATCTGCAATCTGATGGATCATGTTGAACCTCGAATGATGGTGTACCGGACAACGTGAGGCGAGGGCGCCGGCGGCGGCCGCCGGCGCGTTAGAGTTAGGCCTTCAGCTTGCGCATCTCTTCTGCGAGCACCCACATGGCGCGATTCAGGCGGAGATCCTGATCGATGCCGGCCACACCGCGTGTCGACATCCGGCGGCCAGTGGCCGAGCGACCACGCAGTCCGCCCTTGATCACGTTCTCCTGCACGCGCTGGAACGTGGTCCAGAGGTCGGGGCGGTTGTCTTCGGTACGACGCGCGCGAAGCAGCTGATCCTCGGTGATCGGCGCGGGCGCTTCGGTCACGTCGTACCGGAGCGCCAGCACCGACCGCGCAAACACCTGTTGCTCCCCTTCATCGAGCTGCACGGCTTCCATCTCGCTCTTGCATTCACGGATCAGGTCGAACCCGTCGAGCACCTCGTGCGCGCCGTCGACGACGTGGTCGACGACGTCGCCCTTGTGCGGCACGCGGATGTCGTGCGTCGTGTCGCCGAATACGAGACCGTTCTGGCAGACGAATCGGAAGTAGCCGGCCAGCATCTGGTAGCTGCTCGACCCATCGTGGCTGTTGAGGAGGATGATTTCCGGGGTTTCCGGCGACGCGACCTGCGACGCGTGACGGAGCCGGAGCATGTGCTTCGTATGCTCGCGCTTCGCGTCTACGCGCACGCGGGTCTGGCAAACCATGAAGGGCTGGAACCCTTCAGCGCGCAGCTTCGTGAGGAGCTCAATGGTCGGGATGTACGTGTAGCGGTCCGACCGCGAGTCGTGCTTGTCGGCGGCGAAGATCGACGGCGCGACCTCACGAATCTGCTCATCGGCGAGCGGCGTGTTCGAGCGACGGATCGGGGCGTTGCTGCCAAACTTTGTTGCGAGTTTCATGGTTCTCTCCGTTTAAGATTCAGCTTCGATGCGAGTCAATCAGGAATTCGTCGGTAATTACGCTGAACATCTAAGGATTACTATTTAATTATTAAGCCGAGTCGATTTCATCGTGACCTCCGTTCGAGAGTGGTTTGCATTGCTGGCCGCCCGGGCCCCAAGATTCGGCGCTCCCCTCGTAGGGGTTCGGGCCGGTGACGGCTTGACTTCGGCAGACCCGCTGCCGCCAGTCCCCTGAGTTCGTCGTCCCACGACTAGAGGAGCCTGCCGGCGGGCGTGTTCAAGGGCGGTCGCAAAGCCGCATGCGGAGCGCAGCCCGAAGGGCGAGCACCGAACGGGTGCCGCGGCCGGCGAAGCGCACCCTTGAATGCGAACGACGATGGGCTACGGTCGCGTTTGGGGCGACGAGCTTAGGGGACTGGCGGCATGCGCAAAGTTTAGACAGCACCGGCTCGCCGCGCGGCGAGCGCCATTTTTTGCGGCCCTGGCCGCAAGACTGGACAAGCTTGTGCCGCGTGTCGCGGTCGTTCGCGACACGCGGTTGCGCTATGCTTCGGTGTGATCGTGTGAAATCTGAGACGAGTCGATGCTCATTCGAGAACAGGGAAACCTCATCAAGGTGCTGCGCGTCGAGCCTCCCAAGCAACCGCGTGCAAGGGGACGTCGGCGCGAACACGTGCTCGGCACGTTTCGCGCCGACGAGCCTGCACCGCATGAGCTGCTCGCCGTACTAACTCCCGACGAACGCGAAGCACTCGCGAGCTGGCTCTCGGTCTACCGGGAAGGCCAGGCACGCACGGAAGTGCGTGCGATGCTGGCCTCGGCGCCCGCGCAACTGGAATCGCTCGTCAGTGCACTCGAAGTCGCGGCCGACACCATGTCGGCCGACGAGGCGGACCGTGTGTGGGCGCAGCTGCAGGCGATCGCACGGACGCTGAAGGGTCCGGCCATCCGCGGCCGCGCGCAGTGCGCCGGCCGCCGGCGCCGCTTCCCGGACAGCAAGATTTCTTCGCCAAAGGCGAAGAGCTCAAGCAGCTGGCCGAACAATAGTGTAGTGGTCTAATGAATCCGGACACTGATTTAGGCAAGAGTGGTCGCCATGAAGAGGTGTCAGATGAGCAAGCAACGACGTACGTTTTCCCCGGAGTTCAAACAGCAACCCGCCTGTCTGGTGCTCGATCAGGGTTATAGTCATATGGAAGCAAGCCGCTCGGTCGGCGTCGGCGAGACGGTGCTGCGCCGCCGGGTGAAGCAGCTTCAGATGGAGCGCCAGGGCGTCACGCCGCTGGGCAAGGCAATCACGCCGGATCAACAGCGTATACAGGAACTCGAGGCGCGTATCGAACGCCTCGAGCGTGAGAAGGCCATTTGAAAAAATGGCTACCGCGCTCTTGATGTCGGAAGGCATCGAACGTACGAAGTAATTGATCAGATTGGCGCAAGCGAATCGGTCGAGCTGATCTGCGCGGTATTCGACGTGTCGCGGTCTTGTCTGTATGCACACCGAGGGCGAGCCCGACGCGTTGATGCCGAGCGCATGGCACTGCGTAGCCGGGTATCAGAGCGTTCTTACACGTTTGATGACCGAGGTGTGTCGTTTATCGATCGCTTACATTCGAACCTAACCACTCTTTTGTACCAGCGCGTCAGATTGACGTTGGTGCATTGGCGCTTCAGGGAAAGTCAAGCATTGACTGGAGTTCCCGCAACTCACCTCTTCTTGCCAATTGACTGACTTTAGCTGCAAAGGGTGCATGCCGCGGTGCCGCCTGAGCAATCTTTTCCGCCCAGTCAAGCAAATCGGATATCGCGCCCAGTTCGATCAGCACGCGTGCTTCGTCGAGCAATACCGCGGCGGGTGGTTCGAGACACGGTGGATCTTGCGATGCCGGCTGCGCCGATCGATGTTCACGTTGTATCTTCAGCAGCGTAGCGATTGCGTTACGCAAATCGGCAAGACTGATTGGCTTGAGAAGCTGAGCGTCGAAACATTCACTCGCATCCGGCCGTGCTGCCTGGCTGAACGGCACAGCGGAAACGAGAACGACTGGGACATGTGGATGGCAGCTTCGTGCAGCGGCCAACACGTCATGCCCGGATGCCTCTGGCATGAGTCGATCGGTTAGGATGAGTGCCGGAATCGGGCAATCCTTCGCGATCAGTCTCCGGACCGCTGACGCGCCATTATCGTAGGCTTCAACCTCGAACCCGAGGCTGAGCAAATCTCCGCGCAACAACTCTCGGATCTCGGCTGTATCTTCGGCCAAAAGGACGAGTTTTCCACCTCCGTCTATGAGCGGGAGCGCATCGGCCGATTCATGCATGCGCAGACTGTCGACTCCCGCTTCGTCCACCTCATCGACCGTAAGCGCGATGACAACCTTCGTTCCGATTCCTGGGGTACTGTCGAATGTCAAGGTCGCCCCCATCCGGTCGGTCCATAGCTTGACAATAGAAAGCCCCAGGCCGATACCTGGCCGATGGTTGTGTTCCCCTACGCGCACGAACGGCTCGAAAACGCGCTCGTGATCGACGACAGCAATGCCACACCCGCTGTCGGATATGGAGAAGCGCAGATTCCAGCGCCGCTGCGTGCTGTCGACAGGATCCGCGCTGACGGTCAACCGGATACTGCCGTGGTTCGTGAACTTGGCTGCATTGTCCAGAAGGTTGCCAAGCACCTGGTGCATACGCTGTTCATCAAGTTCGATGACTGGCGGTAGATCTCCGACGACGTTTAGAGAAAACTCGTTAGCGCTGCGATTCGCGAGTGCATCGCCATGCTGTGAGACGGCGTCCAGTAGAGCGTAGGTGTATACAGGTTGGGGTGACAGCGTGTCCGCTTCGCGCCCCCTAGCATAGTCGATCAGGTCGTTGACCATACCGAGCATGTGGTTGGCGCTGCGGCGGATGACTCGACCGCGTTCCGCATCCTCGCGACCATCCGCTTGGATGAGATCGGCGAAGCCGATAATCGATGTGAGCGGCGTCCTGAGGTCGTGGCTGATTCGGGCGAGGAAGTCGCTCTTTGCCCGTATCGCACCGTCGGCCTGCTCAAGTGCGCTACGAAGCTCGCGGGTACGTGTAGCGACCGCATTCTCGAGTCGCTCCTGAGTGGCCTCGCGTTCAGCCCAAAGCAGCCGCTGCACTTGTCGTTGCTCAAGCAGTAACTGACGCGACCTGCCGCCGACGATCATCGATAGCAAAACCAGCACGCCGATACTGTCCCAGATCTGTGCGGTGCCTGCGCTAAAACTGGTGGAAATGAATCCGGATAGCACACCGAGGCGAATGAAGAGCGTCGCACAGTCGGGAAGAAACGCTATCAGAATAAGGCGCGCGTTCGCCACCTTGCGCCGGTACGCATGAGCCACGGATGCTATCCACACCAGATTGCAGAGGAGTGTGCCCTGGATGGCGACCGCTGCGCTTGTGCGATAGTCCCCGAACGCGGTCCAGGCGGCGGCGGCGACAAGCGCCGCAATCATGATCTTGTAAGACCAGCGCCATGCACCGAATTTATCGAGTCCAATGAACGAATACAGCAGCGCCGAGAACAGAGCGACACTGATGTTGCCCGCGATGCTCGGCAGGCGCACGAGCCAGTCGCCACCCTGATGAAGAAGCAGCGCGTAAAGATAGCCTTCGAAGGCTAATTCGTAGATGACTTCGGACACCACGGTTGCCGTCAGTATCACGAAGACACGGTCGCGCCACACAGCTGCGAGCACTGCCGAGAAGACGGCCATCGCGAGCATGGCGCCTGTCAGCAGCATATGCGCGGTGATGCTGCGCTGGGCTTCCACGTGGAAGTTCCTCGGGTGCCAGAGATGCAAGGTCAGCGTCAACGATGAACGGCTTCGCACGCGGATCAGATACCGCATTTGCTGGCCAGGTGTCAGCGTGACCGGAAACGCGGTACTGACGGTTTCGAGCGGCCGGTTCGCGATCGGCGCTCCAATTCCGGAACGGTAGCGCACCTTGGCCGCATTACCATCTTGATCGACCACGTAGAAAGCGACGTCTTCGAGACGTACTGGATCGACCGAGATCCATCGCGTGGTAGTTTGCGCGCCTTGATTTGCGAGTGTGCCTGCAATCCAGATGGTCGACGACGTGAAACCTCGTGATAGCGTGCGCGCGGTCGCACGCTGCCAGCCGTCGCTGTGCAAGACGGCGTCAGCTGCGAGGTTTGCCGTGCGATCGTCGAACAGCATGACGTCGTTCGCCAGCGATCGGTACCCGGGACCTGATGCGACGTCGATTGCCTGCGGCCATCGAAGGTCAGCCGAAAACGCGGTCAATGCGAAAAACATCAGCAACCACGCCAGTGCCAGCTGGCTCCCCGCATGCGTGCGTCGGCCGATCATGGATTGGTCAGCGCTTCATTCGCGTGGCTGCCCGCGCGGCGAAGCATACTCGGGGAGACGCCAAAACGTGTCTTGAACGCGGTCGCGAAGTTCGCACCGTTCGTATAGCCGACTCTACGCGCGATGGTCACGATGTCGCTGTTGCTCTCGAGCAGCAGACGCCTCGACTCGTTGAGTCGTTCTTCTCGAATGTAGTCGAATATTGTGAGCCCGATGCAACGTTTGAGCGCTTGCGATAGCCGACGTGGTGAAGTACCGGTCCGAGCGGCAAGTGCTTCGACGTCGGGTTCGTCGGCGAAGTTGGCGAGCACGATGGCCTTAACTTGACGGAAGAGCGCGAGGTCGATATTCGTAGCATCCTGATTAAGCGGCTGGACGCCTGCTGTCGGTTCCGATTCGGTCGCAATGCCATTCAATCTCAAGTGCATGGCAACGCGCAGCTTTACCTCGTCGAAATGGAACGGCTTGGTGATGTAGTCGATCGCACCGGCCTCGAGGCCGGCAACGCGTTCCTCGGGTTGGCTTGATGCGGTCAGGAAAATCAACGGTACGTCTGAAGTGGTCGGATCCGCTTTCAGTCTGCGGCACGCAGTGAGCCCGTCGCAACCCGGCATCTTGATGTCCATCAGAATCAGGTCCGGCCGGACGGCACGTGCCTTGTTCACCCCGTCTAGGCCGTCGCTCGCCATGAATACGCGAAAGTCCTGTTGTCGGAGGAATTCGGCGAGCAGGCTACGATCGTCGAGGTGGTCATCGACAACAAGGACGCGGGTCATAAATCAGCTGCTCGATGTGCTGCGTGCGGAGAGATCGGACGGATGCATATTGTGTTGCCGATAATAATGATCATTCGTTGTGCCGCAATGTCACCATCGCGTCGGCGGAGCAATGTACCGCAGGGAGGATATCTCGGAAGCCAGCAGCCGTCGGCGGCGGGCGAAAATAATATCCGGCACCAAACAAAACAGACCGATTCGCAAAGTATTGCACTGCGTCATACATCGAATTGCTTTATCCGTGACTCGTTTGGGGAAGCGCCGAATCGTTTTCGGTACGCCGTCGAGAAATTCTGCCGGGTTCCATATCCCACTGCCTCGGCGATCGTCTGGATGTCGATAGTCGTTTGTGTAAGCAGGCTTGTCGCATATTGCATGCGCGCTTCGAACAGGAACTGCGAGACCGTCATGCCGGTGCATCGTTTGAAGACCAGGTTCAACCGCAAAGTATTCGTGCTCAACGTACGCGCGAGAGACGGAACGGGAGATGCCTCGTGAAGACGGGCAAGTAGATGGTAGCGGGCATCTCGAAACAAGCGCGTATCCAGCGTATCGCCCGGACACGCGGCAGTGTTTTTGCCGCATGCGTAACGACCTGCACGCGCATGGATGCTGAGGCGCAGGTGAACCTCCTTCAGATCGAAGGGTTTGGACACGTAGTCGATGGCACCTAACCGTAGCCCTTGTACGCGCTCGGCGGGTTGGCCGGCCGCCGTCAGGAAGCAAATCGGGATCGCGCGCGTATCTGGAACAGATCGTAAAAGGCGTGTGGTAGTCAGGCCGTCGCATACCGGCATGCCTACATCCATCAGGATCAGGTCGGGAATAATGGCCAGCGCCTTGCGAAAGCCGTCCTGGCCGTCGCATGCGACAAAAATGCGGCAACCGATGCCGCCGAAGTACTCCGCCAGCAGCAGTCGATCGTCAGGATTATCGTCAATGATCAGGATCCGCATTCCGGAAATGTCACTGGAGCGTGATCGTTCAATTGCTTGTGGCATGTAAATTTCGCAATCGATTGGCGAGAGAGTCCGATGGCTTTATCTACCCGGAGCGCCGGACTGTTTACGGGCGAGATTTCTCTTCTTCCGGGTTAACGGCAACATCCGCCGCTAACTTGAGCTCGCAGTTGATGGTCGGCTCCTTGGAGCACCGAGTGCGACCCCAGTTCGCCCTGGATCTCGGCATCCCGTCGCCAGCCCTGTTCTCGGACGAAGATTTTATCGAGCCCGGCAAACCTTAGCGACAGTCTTTCAAAGGCCTGACCCCCACTTGCATATTCCTCCGCGGTATCGTCCGCTCCAACGATGTGGCGACTACTCCACATCCCGCAACCGAATCGATACTGCATACGCCGCTTGCGTCGCAAGTCGATGGCGAGTCGGCGAGCGGCCAATCACCGACGGGGAAGCTATGCGAATAGCGCATCGAAAAATGGAGAGAATTTCGACAATGAAAAATGAGAGGTCAACGATCCTCTGTACGCGGGTTTTAGGTGTGGGGCTGTTGACCAGTGCGGCATTGGCCGGCTGCGGCGGGGATGCTTCTCCGAATGTGCAGGCTTCAGCATTCCCGACCTGCAGCAGTACCGCTCACGTTCCGAGCGTCGACGGATATCCGGTATACAGGGTACAGCCAGGGAATGTCGACAAATGCTCAATAGCTGCGCATTACGATGCCGGCTATGCAATCGTGGCCGACGGCGATGTCGACATCTGGGGACCGACCGACGATATGCCGGTCTTCAAGGTCGATAGCGGCGTCGCCGCAATGGAGCCAAGCGGCACAGATGGCATCATCAGCACGGTACCGGTAGCTTCATCGATCCCTGTCGCCACGAAGAGCGAGCAGTCGTCGGGCTTCATCCTGGCGAAATCCGCCGTCGACGGCGCGCCGGTAGAGTGCCAGATACAGGACGGCACCACGGACGGGAACGGCATCGATCGCTGCCTGGACCCGGTTCGGGCGAGCCAGGCGCGGCAGCGTCTGACAAAATCCGCAGTGCAGTCGGCTATGGTGCGCGCGACGGTGGACTCTCCGGCGGGCATCGCCGGCAATGCCAATCCCGACCCTTCCGCATGGACCCTGCTCGGCAACAGCTCGCAGGAAGTCAGCCTAGAGTCGTACACAGACAATTGGTGGCAGTCCGACCAAAAAGCCGGCAGCGCGAAACTCCAGTTTTCGTTGTATCGCCTGAATTCAAGCACGCAGAACGACTATTACCTCGTGAAGGCGAACTGGGAAACGACGCCGCAACCACGCATCAATAAGACGCATCCGACGCGCAAGGATGCGTGCGTAAAGGGCGACTACTGCGGTTATTACAACAACCTCCATGATATGGCATTTTCCTTGTCGGTCATCAGGGGCGGTGTGGTGATCCCGGGGAATGTCGATAATTACATGCCCAAAACCGTCGAGAGAAACACCACGGTGACGCAAAAAATGGGCGGATCTCTTTCTTTTGGAGACAAGGGTATAACTGCGTCGGTAAGCGGCGAAATTGCGACTTCGTATACTTATTCTGCACAAAATCTGATTTCGTCTTCCGAACATGGCATCGCGGAATTTATTTCTTCCCATGCGACATCGGCCAGTGATATCTGGAAAACCGATCCCACTACCGTCGGCACGGCCGGGACGGTTGCCTGGGTATTGTTCAGCGTGCCCGAGGGAGATCCCGCCGTCGAAGAGAGCGTGCAGATCAAGGTTTCGAAATTCGAAGGCAACTTCGGTCTGAGGGCCGACAATGACCTGATATCGAGAACTTATCTGTACGACTACAAGCTGGCCAAGCCTTACACCGTCAGCTATTCCACTCCGGCATTCGGTGTAAAGGTTCTGAACGACGACGGCACGACCCGACCAGTCCCTGCCGGACGTAATAACGCGATACGCCTGAAGGCGGGGGAATCCACGGAGCTGCAGATTTCCGCGGGCGATTACTCCACGCCGATCAGGCTGGCTTGGCAAGTCACCAATTTGCCTGACTGGCTGGTGGCGTCGGTCGAGAAAGGCAGCGTCAACAGCGGCAATGGACGTGTCACCGTCACGGTGCGGCCGAACGCGACACCGGGCGTGCTCGGCTACGTGATGATCAATACGAGTCCGCGTGCGGCCGCGGCGTCGATGCGCAACCAGGATATCGCCGTACCGATTCAGGTCGTCCAGTAACAGGCGGGGACATCGATCGTTCGCATTTGCCGAACGCATTCGCAGGCGAAATATTTCCGGGATTGGCTCGATCATTACGAATATTGACCGAGCTATCTGAACACGTGTCCAGTTTATTAATAATGAACCGGTCGCGCGGCAAAATATCACTGAATAAAAATGTCGTTCTCCAATTTGGAGTTCGAATTCATTGTTAAAAAATGGAGTAGATATCGTGAAATCGTTATCAATGAAAGTGACGGCATTCTCGCTTGTCGTGTTTCTGGCATCGTGCGGTGGCGACGATACAGCGTCGCCCCAACCCAAGCCCCAGCCGCAAGCCGCTACCACCGTGATGGTTTATATGCTCGGCTCCGATCTTGAGAGTGGTGGTGGAAACGACGAGGCGGGTCGAAATGCTACGAAGAACCTCGAAGAGATGTTGAAGGCAACCCTGCCGCCCAATGCCAATATCGTGATCGAAACCGGTGGTGCGAATGTCGTCAACGACCCCACCCGCCTCGTGCCGAACTGGATCAATGTAAAGCGCCATGTCATTGCCAACGGTAAGCTTCAGCAGGTCGCGGATCTGGGCAAGGTCGATATGGGGGCGCCGTCAACCCTGTCCGACTTCATTGCATGGACGAAAAGCAAGTACCCGGCCGGCAATTACAAGCTGCTGTTGTGGGATCACGGGGGCGGCTGGACGGGATATGGTGGCGATGAGAATTTCAACAAGTCGCAGATGACATTGCCGAATTTGTCGAAGGCGATTGCGGACGGCGAGAAAGCGGCGAATATTCGCTTTGATCTGATCGGCTTCGACGCATGCCTGATGGCGACGGTTGAAGTCGCGAGCGCGCTGAGCCCATATGCCGACTATCTCTTGGCGTCGCAGGAACTCGAACCCGGCAGCGGCTGGAACTGGACTACTGTCGTGGCCTCCGCGACGCAAGACGCACGTACGTTTGGGAAGTCGGTTGCCGATTCGTACATCGAGAAACAGGACGGCGAGCGGGAATTCAGTACGCTCTCGTTGATCGATCTGAGCAAGATCGCTAACGTTCAGACTACCCTCGAATCATGGACGGGAACCGTGCTCTCGGCGATTTCCGGTTCGGATGACAGTTGGGCCCGGGTCGCCTGGATGCGGGCGACCTCACTGGGCTTTGGCGGCAATGGTAGCGGCACCGACAGTAACCCGTCCCTCGATCTGGTCGATCTGAAACAATTCTCCCGGAACATCGCGGACAAGGTTCAGGGTTCCGTTGCGCTGGCCAATGCGATCAGTCAGGCGGTGGTATATAGCAACACCAGTGCGAATTACAGCAACGCGTCTGGCCTGTCGGTCTACTTTCCGTCTCGATCGTTCATATCTGGCGCAACACAGTCACAGTATCAGGCGATCGATTTTTCGCCGAAGTACCGCGATTTCACAAGCAAATATATTGCCGCCATCGCGTCCAAGCCGCATATCAGCGATATCAATGCAGTCGTCAGGGGAGGGGCGATTACCGGGAGCGTCTCCAGTGACGCCGGGATTCTTTCTCTCGATAATCTTCTTTTTTCCAATGTCGGAACGGATGGTACGGCCACACTGGTAGGCAGCAGCCCCCTGCGCGAGATAAGTGGATTCAGCGCATCGCAGTCGTTCAATGTGCCGCTGTCGGGCGACTGGCCCACGCTCGATGGCTACCCGGTGATTCTCGGCTATCTCTATGCTGACGATAAGAATAAATACTGGGGTGTTCCCATCGAGCTGAACGGAGAGCTGACCTATCTCCTGTATCAGCTCAACGACGATCCTGCCGATGCGGCGCCGCAGTGGACTGCGGTGGGCACGACATCCTCGCTCTCGGATCGCGTACCCCGACTGATGCCGTTACCGGCCGCGGACGACAAGGTGCGCATCCTTGCCGTAAAGCTCGACACGACGACAGGGAGGGCAACCGATCTCGTTCCGGCGACGCCCGTGTTCAGCCTGGCGAATTTCGATCTCCAGTTGGCCCCGGTGCACGGAAGTTTGAGCCAGGCATTGATGGCGACCGATTCGACATGGAATGTCAAGCTTACGGACATTTATCCGCGCAACCCCTGAGCTGAAAAGTGTGGTGCGGCCCGCCGTAAGCCGAATGGTAGAGGCGGGCCACGTGCCTTAAGCGAATCCATGTATCCACCATTGATGTGTAGCAGGGTATTTCTGTGCCACGGCAGCTGGGGTGTCCAAACGCAAATAGCATTTGCTTTTGGACACGCAAAGTTTTTGTAACGGGTATCAGACTCCGAGACGGCCCCGCTTCACGTATCTGTCACGTCTCGCGTCGTTCCCATGGTGAATTGGTAGCGCGCAAATGGCGTTATTGACAAGTTTGATGGTGAATCATTCATTGTCTGAATCTTGGGTCCTGTAATGTGCACTGGTGAATAGGTGCTACGCATGATGAACATTCTGTACACCAACTTCCACGGCGATTACGGCGGCGGCCAGGACACCTATGTCCGCGATCTCGCCGTCGCGATGAGCCGCCATCACCGCGTGACCGTGGCGTCGCCAGAAGGCAGCCGCCTGTCGCGACTGCTGAAGGACAGTCCCGACGTGGCGATCTTCGACATGGAATTCAAGCCGCGCTGGAACCGGCTGTGCCGGGAGATTCTCAGGCTGCGCCAGCGGATCGCCGCCGAGCGCTTCGACGTGATCCACGTGAACGGGTCCGCCGATCACCGGCAGGTGATGCTGGCGCTGCTCGGCTGCCGGTATCGGCCGGCGGTCGTGCTGACCAAGCACAACACCTATCGCGCCGACAGCTTGGGCAACCTGCTGCGTGCCCGGCTGGCCACCGACCACACGATCGCGGTCAGCGACTACGTCGCCAGCATGCTCGCGCTGCGCTCGCCGTACGGCAACGTCACGGTCGTCAAGCACGGCGTGCGCCGGCCCGCTGCCGAACGACTCGCGGCCGACGAAATCCGCCGCCGCAAGATCGCGCTGTTCGGCGCGTCCGGCGCGGATGCGATCGTGCTGGGCAGCAGCGCCGGCACAGCGCCCGAAAAAGGCTGGATGGACCTGATCGCCGCGCTCGGCCGCCTGCCCGAAGCCGAGCGCGAGCGGTTTCGCGTGCTGCTGGTCGGCGCGGAGCCGTCCGGCGAGCAGCGCGCGCAACTCGCGCGGCACGGCATGGCGTCGCGCACCGCGTTCACCGGGCGCCTCGACGATGTGCGGGCGCCGTTCTCGATCATCGACGTGTCGTTCGTGCTGTCGTACCACGAGAGCCTGTCGTATGCGTGCCGCGAAGCGATGTCGCTCGGCTGCCCCGCGATCGTGACGCGCGTGGGCGGGCTGCCCGAGAACGTCGAACCGGGCGTGGACGGCTGGGTCGTCCCGCCGCGCGAGCCCGCGGCGATCGAAGCGATCCTGCGCGCGATCGTGCAGGAACCCGGCTGCGTCCGTGCGATGGGGCGCAGCGCGCGGCTGAAAGGCAAGCGCGAATTCTCGTTTGACGCGTTCGTCGACGCGACCTTGTCCGTTTATCACGAATCGATTCGGCACAACCCCTACCGCTGGGTGACTTCATTGATATCTACAAAATGGCAGTGAATAAGTACCGGGACCTGCACCACAAGGAGCCGCTGGCCTACTGGAATGCCGCACCGATCACCGCGCGGTGGGCCGCCACTGCCGATTTTACTGAGGTCGGAGACTTCAAGACCATGCGGATTTTCCGCGAGGCTGCGTAATCCCGCCTTCCTGCGATCCGCCGATGCTTGCGCTCACCCCACGTTATCCGATCCTGACGTATCACCAGATCCGCCAACTACCGCCGACGACCGACCGGCTGCGCAGCCTGAGCGTCGCGCCCGACGCATTCCGCCGCCAGATGGCGCTGTTCAAGCGGCTCGGCTACCGTGGCCTGAGCGTGCGCGAACTACAGCCATACCTGCGCGGAGAGCAGCAGGGCAAGGTCTTCGGCATTTCGTTCGACGACGGCTTTCGCAACGTGCTCACGCATGCGATGCCCGTGCTCGACGCGCTCGGGTTCACCGCGACCTGCTACTTCGTCGCCGGCCGGTTCGGCGGCGCGAACGACTGGGATGCTGGCGCGCCGACCAAGCGCTCACCGCTGATGACCTGTGAGGACATGCTCGCGTGGCGCGATCACGGCCATGAAATCGGCTCGCATACGCTCGATCACGTTGCGCTGTCGTATGTGCCGACACCTGTCTCGGCATTTCAATTGACCGAATCGAAGCGGCAACTCGAAATGCTGAGCGGCCAATGCGTCGAATCGTTCTGCTATCCGTACGGCGATCTCGATGCGCGCGTGCGCGATGAGGTCATCGCTGCCGGTTACGGCAACGCGACGACGACCCGGCGCGGATGCGCCGGTGCGAACGACGATCCGTTTTTGTTGCCGCGGATTCCGGTCGCGGGCGGGGTCGGGGCTACGAGGCTGTGGTTCAAGTGTGTGCGGGTATCGCTAGGTCAGGGCGCAATGTTTCTGTCGCGTCGAGAAGTGTAGTGGTCAACTCATTCCGGACACTGCGTTAAGTTTTTCTTCCGCGACAGCCGGTGCCAGTCCGTCATTGAACTGATGCGGCCGTATCCAGTTGTACCGGTGCATCAGGTAATGACTGATGTCCCGATGTGCTTCCTGCGCCGTCAGGTATCCCAAGGCGGTGCGAACATACCAGGGCCCCGAATTTACGAGCCGGGCGCTTGACCAGTGGGCGTATGCGAACGGCGTCACGCTGAAGTTGATTCAGGCGGGCAAGCCAACGCAGAATGCGTACATCGAATCGTTCAACGGCAAGTTCCGCGACGAATGCCTTAACGAGCACTGGTTCACGACACTCGCGCACGCTCGGGCTGTCATCGCGGCATGGCGTCAGGACTACAACGAGCAAAGGCCGCACAGCGCACTGAACTACCCTGCGCCGTCAGAGTTTGCGGCGAAACATCGGGCAACCGCGGATGCTCCTGCCGCTTTCCAGGAGTTGGTTTAAATGACCCTAGCCCACAAAACTGTCCCATTTGGAAGTTGAAGATTCCGGCATGACGTTGTCATCGAGACCAGGAGGTCATGCCGTGAAGAAGAGCAAGTTCACCGAAGAGCAGATCGCATATGCGTTGAAGCAGGCCGAGCTGGGCACGCCTGTCGCGGAGGTCTGCCGCAAGATGGGGATCAGCGACGCGACGTTTTACAACTGGCGGACGAAGTACGGCGGGCTATCGCCCTCAGAGCTGCGCCGGCTGAAGCAGCTTGAGGAAGAGAACGCGAAGCTCAAGCGGCTCGTGGCCGATCTGTCGCTGGACAAGGCCATGCTGCAGGATGTGCTGTCAAAAATGTATGGTCCGCCCCGGCTTTGCAAGGCGAGCGTTGTCAATCCGACGCATGTCAGTTTGCGTAAATGTATCCGGCCTCTCGCGAGTCGAACGCTTTTGGCGTTCAGGCCATGATGAGATCTGCGCGTACCGTTCCTAATAAGTTGGCTCGGGCTTCCTAGCTGTGAAGCTTCAATAGGTTGTATCGATGGTTCATCCGGACTGAGTCTGGGAGACTGGAAGTCGCCAAACACCCAACCTTCCAGGAACCCAGCCGGATGAACACCCATAAGAATGCCCGACTCACTTTCGCACGTCGACTTGAGATGGTTCAGGAGATCACCGAATCCGGTTCGAGCGTGTCGCAAGCGGCGGCCGATCACGGCGTGACAGCACCGACTGTGCGCAAATGGCTTGGACGCTACCTAGCCGGCGGTGCGGTTGCGCTGGCTGACGCTTCTTCTCGACCGGCTCGCTCTCCACGCGCCATCGCCCCGTCGACGGCCTTACTGATCGTGGAATTGCGCCAGCAGCGCTTGCTGCAACGTCAGATCGCTCGACAGGTGGGAGTGTCGGCCTCGACCGTCAGTCGGGTGCTGGTGCGTGCCGGACTGTCTCGGTTGAGCGACCTGCAACCGCGTGAACCGGTTCAGCGCTACGAGCACGAGGCGCCGGGCGATTTGCTGCACATCGACATCAAGAAGCTTGGCCGTATCGCGCGTCCTGGCCATCGTGTCACCGGCAATCGGCGCGATACAGTGGACGGCGTTGGCTGGGAGTACCTGTTCGTCGCAGTGGACGATCACGCCCGGATTGCCTACACGGCAATGCATCCAGACGAGACGAAACGCAGTGCCGTGCAGTTCCTGCGCGATGCAGTGGCTTGGTACGCCGGACTCGGCGTGCGTGTGCATCGCTTGCTAACCGACAACGGTTCGGCGTTTCGCTCACACGAGTTTGCGCGAGCCTGTCAGGAACTGGGTATCCGGCACAAATTTACGCGGGCGTATCGTCCGCAGACCAACGGCAAGGCCGAACGCTTCATCCAGTCAGCGTTACGCGAATGGGCCTACGCATGGACATACCAGAGCTCGGCCCATCGCATCGAAGCCTTGGCGAGTTGGCAGCACCACTACAACTGGCATCGTGCCCATAGCGCCATCGGCGGCGTTGCGCCGATGGCCAGACTTCCCGCGTCGAGAAACAACCTCTTGACGCTTCACACCTAGCCCGCTTTTTTGACCAAGGCTTACAGCACGCCAGTCAACTGTTGCGTCATCTCGATTCCACGTCCCTGCAAACTTGAGGTCGGTTCGGTTCTAAAAGCGAGGATCCATTTTTTCGTACAGGGCCCCCGGACGCGTGAGCACAACCCACGCGACGCGAGCAAGTTTGTTCGCCAGCGCTATCACGACCTTGTTGTGATGCATCCTGCTCTCGAGCGTATCGATCCATCGCCCGAGCCGATCTCTTGAGCGATCCAGATGCATCAGACAGGACTGAGCGCCCAATACAAGTAGGCGGCGCAGGTACGTGTTGCCGCGTTTGCTGATGCCCAAGAGCGTTGGCTTGCCGCCGGTCGTATGCTGACGCGGAACGAGGCCGATCCACGCAGCCAAGTCACGTCCGCTGCGGAACTGCTTGCCGTTTCCAACGGCTGCGCACAGAGCGCTTGCCCCAAGCGGGCCAATTCCCGGAATCGTCGTGAGGCGCTGTACAACGTCATCGTGCTTGGCGGAGGCTTCGATCTGACTGGAAAGTGCGATGACGCGCTCATCGATACGCAGGAAGTCAGACCACAGATCCGTTAGCAGCTGTCGCATACTCGGCGTCAGATCGTTGGAATCGTCCGCGAGAATGCGAATCGCATCGCGTCGGAACATGCCGATGCCGGTGTGGATTTCGCATCGTTCGCTCAACGACGACCGACGAAGTGACATCTTTCCTTCGCAAACGGTGACAACTTTCCTTTGGTCTACGAGTTTCGCGAGCGCGGCCCTCTCTAGGGGATTGACAGCTCCCACCGCGGCGATCGAAAAGCGGTGCGGTCATCGTTGCGGCGCCCTGTGTTTCTGGCGCGGGCGAGGACATGCCGGTGGGCGGATTCATTGGGGGTAATCCCCCCGCAGAACCGGCGGGATCAGAAGTAGAATTTTCTCGTTGAGGGAGTTCTACAGAATGAAGAAGTCGAGATTCACGGACAGCCAGATCATGGATGCGCTCAAGCGCGTGGAGGCGGGGCTGGCGGTACCGGACCTGTGCCGGGAACTGGGCATCAGCACGGCGACGTTCTACAAATGGCGCTCGAAATATGGTGGCATGGATGTGTCGCTGATCGCACGGATGAAGGAACTGGAGGCTGAGAATGCCCGGCTGCGCAAGATGTACGTCGAGGAGAAGATCAAGGCAGAGATCGTCGCGGAGGCACTCGCAAAAAAGGACTGAGGCCATCTCGCCGGCGCGAGATGGCCAAGCATGCGGTGTCCAGTCGAGGCGTGTCGATCCGGCTGGCATGTGAGGCGTTCGGGATCAGCCAGACTTGCTATCGGTACGCCAACGTGCGCGATGCCGAGAACGACGAGATTGCGAACTGGCTGCTGCGTCTGACCGACAACCACCGGAACTGGGGCTTCGGGTTGTGCTTCCTGTACCTGCGCAACGTGAAGGGCTTCGGCTGGAATCACAAGCGGGTGTACCGGATCTATCGCGAGCTGGAGTTGAACCTGCGGATCAAGCCGCGCAAGCGGCTGGTCAGACAGGTACCTGAGCCGCTGGCGGTACCGTCTGCCGTCAACCAGGTCTGGTCGATGGACTTCATGCACGACCAACTGGCCGATGGGCGCAGCATCCGGCTGTTCAACGTGATCGACGACTTCAACCGCGAAGCGCTCGGAATTGAGATCGACTTCTCCTTGCCGTCGGAGCGGGTGATCCGTGCGCTACGGCAGATCATCCGTTGGCGTGGCAGGCCGAAAGCGATTCGGTGTGACAACGGCCCCGAGTACCTAAGTGCAGCGATCACCGAATGGGCCCGGCAGTACGACATCAAGCTCGACTACATCCAGCCGGGGAAGCCCCAGCAGAATGCGTATGTCGAGCGATTCAACCGGACCGTGCGATACGAATGGCTGTCGCAGTACCACTGGGAAGACTTGGACCACGTGCAGCGCTTCGCGACCGACTGGATGTGGACTTACAATCACGACCGCCCGAACATGGCCCTGGGCGGATTTACGCCGAAGCAGCGGCTGGCCATGGCCGCTTAGTTTCTACTTCTGAACCCCGTGGAAAACGGGGGGATTACCTGCGGACGCGTTGTACTAGAAAATCGACGATCGCGAACAATTCACATGCAGCGCGTCGACACGCTCGCTTGGATGCTAATTTTATAGACCGTCTTGATGCTCCGGCTCATGGACATCGAGGATTGAAGGTGACACGATCGCGGCGCGCAAGACAAACGCGGTGAGCTCGCGCGCCCGCTCGGCATCGATCGTTCGGGGTAACCTTGATTTCCGTGGAGTTCTCCGGTTAGAGCGCACTAGACTGCATGCGGGTTTGCGACCCAGCCCCATTAAATATTGGTTTAAAATCAAATGATTGTTGTCTGGGTGCCATGCTGGCGGGTTCGAGGCATACCGTCAAACAAACCGTGAATAAGAAATGAAAGCCCGGAAAAGGGCGCGCGAGTCGCCCGCAAGGTGATGCACCGTCATCGCAGTGCATGTCGGGTCAGTTGCCGACGCGAACCAGGCGAACTTCGTAGCAGCAGTCGCATGGCGCGTCGGCGGCACCGTCTCGGTGACGAACCAGATGCAATTCGAGGATCAGCCTTTGCGATATGAGCGCGGCCACTACCTTCTTGCCATGACACGTTCACGCAGGTTCAGCAATCGACGCTATATCAGGATCGACGGCCGATCTGGAATGAGTGTCGGACTGACCTTCGCCGCGACCATCCCCGCGTTGTAACGTGGTGAAGCGATTTCTGCCTCCTGCCCATGGTGGAGTATTCGCAACAGACTCGTCATCAAATTGTCGGTGAACCCCGTTCTGGCAATGTCCGGGCGATCTGTGCAAGGCGTCGCAGGGGAGTGAATACGAGCTAGCGATTACGCCGCTGTCTTGAGCGCAGGCACGGGCGCGGCGCCCGCCGCCTCATGCCCGGCAATCGCAAGCGCGAGCACAGGATTCAGGCTGTCCACCATGGCACTGGGAATCAGGATCGTCGCTCCGCGTTCCTTCGTCGTTTCGTAGATGATGTTCATCGCCCGCAACTGAAGCGCACCTGGATGATTTTCGTAGACCTGCGACGCTTCGACGAACTTGGCGGCGATTTCGGCCTCCGCCGAGCCGAGGATCACCCGTGCCTGCTTTTCGCGCTCGGCTTGCGCCTGGCGCGACATCGAATCCTGCAGCGCGACCGGGATCGCGACATCGCGGGTCTCGACCGAGCGGACGGTCACGCCCCATTCCACGGTCTTTCGGCCAATCTCGTCGCGCAAATGCATGTCGGCCGCCTTGCGATCCGACAACAATGCAGCCAGCATCGATGCCCCGATCATTTCCCGCAGGGAGGTTTGTGCAACGCGGTCAATGGCTTGCCGGTAGTCGGTGATGGCGAGCGCGGCTTTCTGCGCGTCATGGACGTGCCAGAAAATCACGGCGTCGACGTTGACAGGAACGGTGTCTTTGGTCAGCGCTTGTTCGGCGTTGAAGGCGGTGGTTTGAATACGTTCGTCGATGATCGCGACAACGTTGTCCAGGATTGGAATGATCATGAAGAAACCGGCACCCTTGACGCTTTGCAACTTGCCAATCCGAAGGATCACGAATTTTTCCCAGACGTTGGCGACCCGCACGGACAACGCGATCAGGACCGCGACGATAAAAAGGGAGACCGCGAGATACAGGTAGCCCCACGCGCCGGCGGCGAATGCCGCGAGGACGAACGCAGCCGATAAAACGAGTGTGATGGGATTCATGGTGAGGCTCCGTTTGGGTGACAACGACCTGTCGGATGAGCGATGAAGCGCGCCGCATTCAGGTCGTCTTGGGCATTCTGGCAACAGGGACAGAGGCCCTTGATGTGAGTGTGCGCGCCATTGCAGTGCCGATCGGTACGGTGCCGTACCTCGATCGAGCGAGTTGTGCCTGACTGACCGGGTGGCGAGGCATCGGGCGATCCGGGGTGTGAACGGCGGGCAGGTCACCACGAAACGTGCCCCGCAGACTGTTCTTCAGCGTACCGACTCGTCGGGCCGCCGCGACGCATGATGACGTTCGTCGTCATTTTCTGTCGGGAGCGGTTCATGAAATATCCGGTCTATATCACGCATCACGGGAATCCCCGCTATCGCGGCGCGCTTCCGGATTTTCCGGAAATCGATGTGGAGGGTGACTCGTATGGCGAGTTGCAGGCGGCTGCGGCGCGACAGGTCATGGCCTGCTATGACCGCTCCGCGCGTCTCGTGCCGCCGCCGACCACGGACATGGCGATGTTGCAGGCGTCGGATGTCGACCTGGGTAACGGAATCTGGCGGTTCTTCGATATCGACCTGACCGGCGTGACCTCGAGTTCCGTGCGGATCGCGCTGTGCCTGCCGAAGCGCATCGTGCGCGACATCGACATGACGGCGAGCGCGCTGCGCATGACTCGCGATGCGTTCGTGTCGATGGCGTGCACGAACGCCGCCGATCGATCCGCGCAGCATCGCGACGTGCGTTTTGAACCCGTCGCGAAATCGCTGTCGGAAGCGGGTTGATGGTGCGACGCACCGGGTATGACGCCGGACGGGTGGTGCGGTCATTGGGGAGAAGGTGCCTTGAAGATTCACGTTGCGCGTGTTTCGCGACGCCGGACATCGCCATGGAGCAATGCACGGCCGATTCGCGAGGAGTTCTTCGGCGATGAACGGCTTGCGCAGCATGCGGGCAGTCTGGCGCGTGCGCAGAAGGTACTTCCCAGTGCGCCCTCTGGCCCGTCTTTGGCGACGCGGCTGAAGGACAACGCGGATCATCTGCTGAAGGCGTACCGGAACACGGTGGCCGCGGATGCGCGCGGCGAGGAAATCACGCCGGCAGCGGAGTGGCTGCTCGACAACTACTATCTCGTCGCGGAGCAGGTGCGGCAGATCCGCGACGATCTTTCTCCGCGCTATTACCGGCAACTTCCCAAGCTCGGCAACGGGCCGTTTGCCGGTTATCCGCGCGTATTCGAGATCAACTGGTCGTTCGTCGCCCATACGGACAGCCGTTTCGATCCCGATATGCTATGCCGCTTCATGCTCGCCTATCAGGCCGTGGAACCGCTGACGATCGGCGAACTGTGGGCAGTGGCGATCACGCTGCGGATCGTCTTGATCGAAAACCTGCGGCGGCTCGCGGATCAGATCATCGACGACCGGCGCGCGCGACTCGACGCCGACGCGCTCGCGGATCGCCTGCTCGGCGAACGCGGGCAGGCGCGGGTGGAAACCGAGCCGCTCGTCGCCCGTTATGAGCAGGCCGTATTGCACGATGCGTTCGCGGTGCAATTGATTCAGCGGCTGCATGATCCCGATCCGGCCGTCGCGCCGGCGCTGGCGTGGCTGCATCGGCACCTGGCGGCGCGCGGCGCGACACCGGACCAGATCGTCACCTCCGTCAACCATCAGCAGGGCGCTGCCAGCCTGACCGTGCGCAACGTGATCACCAGCATGCGGCTGATTTCGGAGGTGGACTGGACCGATCTGTTCGAGCGCATCAGCCTGGTCGATCAGGTGCTGCGCAGCCATCCGGGCTTCGCGGAGATGGATTTCCCCACGCGCAACCTGTATCGCGACGCGGTGGAAGCGCTTGCCCGCGGCGCGCCCGTCAGCGAACTCGAGATTGCCCGCCGCGCCGTCGCCGATGCAGCGGCGCAAGGGGCGAGCCGCGTGCCGGCCGCCGGCGCGGTGCCGGCCCGCGAGACGGACCCCGGTTACTACCTGCTGGCGGACGGCCGCACCGCGTTCGAGGCGGAGATCGGCTATCGGCCGCCCGTTGCGTTGTGGTTGCGACGCCTGACGCGCCACGCCGGTCTCGGCGGCTATCTCGGCCGTATCGGGCTGATTGCGGCACTGCTGCTCACGGCCATGCTGGCGTGGCTCACTCGCATCGAGCCACCCGGTCACTGGTTGATCTGGCTCGGCGTCGCCGGCCTGCTACCCGCGCTCGATGCCGCGGTCGCGCTCGTCAATCGCGGCGTGATGCGCGATGTCGGCGCGAAGATCCTGCCCGGCCTCGCATTGCGCGACGGCATTCCGCCAGGCCTGCGCACGATGGTCGCCGTGCCGGTGCTGCTGACGACGGAAGCGGCGCTCGGCGAGCAGATCGAGCAACTGGAAATTCATCATCTGGCGAGCCCTGACGGCGCGCTTTACTTCGCATTGCTTTCCGACTGGGTGGACGCGCCCACCCCGCACGCAGACAGTGATGACGAACTGCTGGCATCCGCGACGGCGGGCATCGACCGGTTGAATCGCCTTTATCCGGCGGCGCCTGGCGAGGGCGAGCGCTTTCTGCTGCTGCACCGCAAGCGCGTGTGGAACGGCGGCGAACGGTGCTGGATGGGCTGGGAGCGCAAGCGCGGCAAGCTGCACGAGCTGAACCGGTTGCTGCGCGGGTCGTTGGACACGACGTTCGTCGCGCTGGCAGGCAGGCCGCCGCGCGTGCCGCCTGACGTGCGCTACGTGATCACGCTCGATGCCGATACGCGGCTGCTGCGCGATACCGTGCGCCGCCTGATCGGCAAGATGGCGCACCCGCTCAACCGGCCGATATTCGATTCGGCGAGCCGGCGCATCGTCGAAGGCTACGGCGTCCTTCAGCCGCGCGTCACGTCGTCCCTCGCAAGCGGCGACGAGGGGTCGCTGTTCCAGCGCGTGTCGTCGAGCGCGCACGGCATCGATCCCTACGTGTCGGCCGTATCGGATGTCTACCAGGACCTGTTCGACGAAGGCTCCTATGCGGGCAAGGGCATCTACGACGTCGATGCGTTCGAGGCGGTGCTCGCCGGCCGCGTGCCGGAGAACACGGTGCTCAGTCACGATCTGTTCGAAGGCATTTTCGCGCGGGCCGGGCTGGCGTCGGATGTCGAGGTCGTCGAAGCGTCGCCGTCCCGCTACGACGTCGCGGCGGGACGCCTGCACCGGTGGGCGCGCGGGGACTGGCAGCTCCTGCCTTGGTTGATTTTCGGCCACGAACGGCTGACGGCGGTCGGCCGCTGGAAGATGCTGGACAACCTGCGCCGCACGCTCACGGCGCCCGCCATGCTGATCGCGCTACTGGTCGGATGGATGCTGCCGCTCCCCGTATCGCTCGGCTGGAGCGCCTTCGTGCTGGTGACGATCGCGTTGCCGTTCCTGTTGCCCGTATTGAGCGGACTGGTGCCGCGCTGGCGGCGCGCGCATGTCAGGATGACGACGCGCAGCGTGCTCCATGCGTGGTCGATGGAGCTACGCTTCGCGTTGACGCGGTTCGGCCTGTCGATCGTCATGCTGCCGCAGCAGGCGTGGTCGATGGGCGACGCGATCGCGCGCACGCTGTTTCGCTTGGGGATCAGCCGTCGCCACCTGCTCGAATGGACGACAGCGGCCGCAGCGGGCGCGAGCGACCGTCGGACCCTCGCGTCCACCTATCTGCAAATGCGCGGCGGCGTGACGCTCGCGCTGCTTGCCGCGGCTGCCAGCCTGACGGCGGGCTGGCGCTTCGATCGTCATACGGGCTGGCTGGCCGTGCCGTTCGTACTCATCTGGCTTGCCGCGCCGGCGGTCGCGTATTGGCTGAGCCGTGCACCACGGCCGGCAGGCGAACTGGCGGTGACCCCGCACGATGCGCGTCAACTGCGGCGCGACGCGCGCCGGACCTGGCGTTATTTCGAGACGTTCGTGACGGCGGACGAGCAGATGCTGCCGCCGGACAATTTCCAGGAGGACCCGAAGCCCGTTTGCGCGCACCGGACATCGCCCACCAATATCGGGCTGTACCTGTTGTCCGTCGTCAGCGCCCGCGAGTTCGGCTGGCTCGGCACGCTGGACGCGGTGTCGCGGCTGGAGGCGACGCTCGCGACGATGCGGCTGATGTCGCGCTATCGTGGCCATTTCTACAACTGGTACGACACGCGCGACCTGCGGCCTCTCGAGCCGCGGTATGTATCGTCGGTCGACAGCGGCAATCTTGCCGGGCACCTGATCGCGCTCGGCAACGGTTGCCGGGCGTGGGCGAATCAGCCCGCTGGCGTGGGACGGCAGGCCGCGCACGAAGGGATCGGCGATACGCTGGCGCTGTTGCGCAAGGCCGTGTGCCGAAATGGCAACGCCCGGACGGCCTTGCACGGCGAATTCGAGCGGGCCGCGACCGAGCTTGAGGACACGCTCGCCGCGACGGATGGCCGCGCCGCGACGGAATGGAACGCGATCACGATCCTCGCTGCGACAGTCGCCGACGTCGCGCGCGCCCTGATGGACGAGGTCGGCCGGGTGCGGGGCGGCGACGTCGACGACGTGCTGTTCTGGGCGCAGGCGCTGGAGCACGGGGTGCAAGGGCATTGTCGTGACGCGACGCGCACGCCGGACGAAGCGGACGTGCTGAACAAGCGTCTTCAGGTGCTGGCCGATTCCGCGTTGCAGATGGCCTATGCGATGGAGTTCGGCTTTCTGCTCGACCCGGTGCGGAACCTGCTTTCGATCGGCTACGCCGTGGCCGACGGGCAGCGCGATCCGGGCAACTACGACCTGCTGGCGTCGGAGGCTCGCCTGGCGAGCTTCGTCGCGATCGCGAAAGGGGATGTCCCGGCGCGCCACTGGTTCCGGCTAGGCCGCCTGGCGACGCCGATCGGGCACGGCGCCGCGCTGGTCTCGTGGTCGGGATCGATGTTCGAATACCTGATGCCGTCGCTCGTGATGCGCGCGCCGGACAGCAGCCTGCTCGCGCGGACCAACCACCTGGTGGTGCGTCGGCAGATCGCCTACGGCGACGGGCTGCGGCTGCCGTGGGGCATGTCCGAGTCGGCGTACAACACGCGCGACATCGAGCTGACCTATCAGTATTCGAGTTTCGGCGTGCCGGAGCTGGGGCTCAAGCGCGATCTCGACCAGAATCTGGTGGTCGCGCCCTATGCGACCGCGCTGGCGGCGATGGTCGCGCCGCATGCCGCCGCGTGCAACTTCGAACGGCTGCGCACGGCCGGCGCGTGCGGGCGCTTCGGCTTCTACGAAGCACTCGACTATACGCCCGCGCGCGTGCCGGAAGGCGTGCCGGTTGCCATCGTGCAGGCGTTCATGGCGCATCACCAGGGCATGTCGATCGTGGCGATCGCCAATGCGTTGCTGGGCGGGCGTATTCGCACCTTCTTCCATGCGGAACCGGCCGTTCGAGCCACCGAGCTGCTGTTGCAGGAGCGGGTGCCGGGCCGGGTCGCGGCAGGGCGGCCGCGGGTCGACACGCGCCCCGCCGGCAGGATGCATGGGATCGATGCCGGCGTCGCGCGGCGCCTGCTGTCCGCGAACGATCCCGCCCCCGTCACGCATCTTCTGTCCAACGGCCGCTATGCCGTGATGCTCACGGCCGCGGGGTCCGGCTACAGCCGTCGCGACGATCTGGCCGTTACGCGCTGGCGGGAGGACGCGACGCGCGACGATTGGGGCAGCTATCTGTATCTGCGAGACGCCGAGAGCGGCGACGTGTGGTCGGCCACGTGGCAGCCCACTGGTGTGGTGCCGGACAGCTACGACGTGACGTTCACCGAGGATCGCGCCGAATTCGTGCGTCGCGACGGCACCTTGACGACGTCGCTCGAGGTGGTGGTATCCGCCGAGGACGACGCAGAGGTGCGTCGGGTGTCGGTAGCCAACACGGGCACCCGGCCGCGCGTGATCGAATTCACGTCGTACGCGGAAATCGTGCTCGCGCCGGCCGCCGCCGATCACGCGCATCCCGCATTCTCGAAGCTGTTCATCGAGACCGAGTACATGCCGGCGTCCGGCGCCATCCTGGCGACGCGCCGCAAGCGCGCGCCGAACGAGGCGGAGGTTTGGGCCGCTCATCTGGCGGTGACTGCCGGCGAAACCGTCGGCGCGGAAGAATTCGAT
Source organism: Burkholderia sola (assembly GCF_905400185.1). Classification (NCBI taxonomy): domain Bacteria; kingdom Pseudomonadati; phylum Pseudomonadota; class Betaproteobacteria; order Burkholderiales; family Burkholderiaceae; genus Burkholderia; species Burkholderia sola. The sequence goes on along the minus strand of NZ_FR989678.1, from coordinate 97,297 downwards.
ACCGATCGATTGCGTGTCATCGGACGCGGACGCAGCGTTCGCTTGCCGCTTGCGCTGACTGAACGGCGTGCACTGAGTGCTTCCGAAGGCGCGGTGCTGGACGCGGCGTTCACGTTGCGGCGGCAACTGCGCATCGAGCCGGGCGCGAAGGCGAGCATCGTCTACTGGACCATCGTCGCGGATTCGCGCGCGCAGTTGCTCGATCTGGTCGACAAGCATCGCGACGGCGAATCGTTCGCGCGTGCGGCGATGCTCGCGTGGACCCAGGCGCAGGTGCAGCTGCGGCACAGCGCGGTGAGCCTCGACGAGGCCGCGTTGTTCCAGCAGCTGGCCGGATACATGCTCTACAGCGATGCGTCGATGCGGCCGGGCTCCGCGGCGCTGCTGCGCCATGCGGCGGCGATATCGGCGGCGGGAGGCGTGGGCGCGTCGCCGTTATGGACGCATGGCGTATCGGGGGATCTGCCGATACTGCTGGTCCGGATCGACGACATCGAGCACATCGCCATGGTGCGGCAGTTGATTCGCGCGCACGAGTACTGGCGGATGAAGCGGCTCGAGGTCGATCTGGTCATCATTAACGAGCGCGCGGCGTCGTATGTGCAGGATTTGCAGGCGGCGCTCGAGGGGCTGGTGCGGCCCCGGCAGCCGTCGGGCGAAGCCGGACGCGGCAGTATTTTCGTGCTGCGCGAGGACCTGATGGCGGTGGCGGCGCGCGCGCTGTTTCCCGCCGTTGCGCGGGCCGTGCTCGCCGCGCGCAATGGCCGGCTGGTGGATCAATTGCGGCGCCTCGGGGCTTCGCCGCTGCCCGCGCGCCCGGATGCCGCGAGCCCGCCGCTGCTACTGCCCGCGATTCCGTCACCGAATGGCGCACAGGCCGGCGCCGGTCTCGAATACTTCAACGGCATCGGCGGTTTCGCGCGCGGCGGCCGCGAATACGTCGTGATCCTGCAGCCCGGTCAATGCACGCCGATGCCGTGGGTCAACGTCGTCGCGAATCCGTCGTGCGGCTTCCTGACATCGGCGGAGGGGGGCGGCTATACCTGGGTGACGAACAGCCGCGAGCATCCGCTGACGCCGTGGTCGAACGACCCGGTCACCGATCCGCCGAGCGAAGTGTTCTACATCCGCGACGACGAGACGGGCGTGCGCTGGGGGCCGCAGGCGGGTTCGATCGGCGACGACGCGCCGAGCGCGAGCGCTTTCGTGGCGAGTCATGGCCAGGGCTACAGCCGGTTTGCGCATTCCGCCGTCGACGTCGCCGTCGAGTTGCTGCAGTTCGTGCCGCTGGCCGATCCTGTCAAGATTTCCCGCCTGACGTTGCGCAACCTGTCGAGTCGGCGCCGCCGGCTGTCCGTCGCCACCTATGCGGAGTGGGCGCTGGGGGCGTCGCGCAGCGCCGCGGCGCCACACACCGCGAGCGAGATCGATCCGCCGACCGGCGCGCTGTTTGCCCGCAACGACTGGAGTCAGGTGTATCGCGGCAGAGTGGCGTTCGTCGATTTATGCGGGCTGCAAACCTCGTGGAGCGCGGACCGGCGCGAGTTCATCGGCCGCAATGGCGTCCTGAGCGATCCCGCCGGTTTTCCGGGCAGGGCCGGCGCGTCGCCGTTGTCGGGCCGCGTCGGCACCGGGCTCGACCCGTGTGCCGCGTTGCAGACCACGGTCGATCTCGAACCCGGCGGCAGCGTCGAAATCGTCTTGCTGCTCGGCGAAGGCGCTGACGCGGCAACGGCGCGACAGTTGATCGCGCATTACCGTCAGGCGGATCTCGACGCGATATTCGCCGCCGTGACGGCGTTCTGGGACGAGACGCTCGGCGCCGTTCAGGTCGAAACGCCCGATCGCGCGATGGATCTGATGCTGAATCGCTGGCTGCTGTACCAGACGCTGTCGTGCCGGATCTGGGCGCGTGCGGGCTTCTATCAGGCGAGCGGCGCGTACGGTTTTCGCGACCAGCTGCAGGACGGCATGGCGCTCGCGGTCGCCCGCCCAGCCCTGACGCGCGAGCATCTGCTGCGGGCGGCGGCGCGCCAGTTTCCCGAGGGCGACATGCAGCACTGGTGGCTGCCCGAAAGCGGCAGCGGCGTACGCACGCGGATCTCCGACGATCGCGTCTGGCTCGCCCATGCGGTTGCGCACTACGTCGACGTCAGCGGCGACCGCGCGATTCTCGATGCGTCGATCCCGTTCATCGACGGGCGACCGCTGGCCGCCGACGAGCACGACGCGTTCTTCATTCCACGCGTCTCGGAAACGAGCGCGTCGCTGTTCGAGCATTGCGTGCGCGGGCTGGAGTCGAGTCTCGCGCAGGTCGGCGAGCATGGCCTGCCGCTGTTCGGCACGGGCGACTGGAACGACGGCATGAACCGGGTCGGCGAGGCCGGGCGGGGCGAAAGCGTCTGGCTCGGGTGGTTCCTGCATGCGACGCTCACGGCGTTCGCTCCGCTCGCCACGGCGCGCGGCTCGGGCGAACTGGCGGCGCGCTGGCTGACGCGCGCCGGCGTGTTGCGCGAAGCGCTTGCCGATGCGGGGTGGGATGGCGAGTGGTATCGGCGTGGCTACTTCGACGACGGTACGCCGCTCGGCTCGGCCGGCAACGCCGAATGTGCGATCGACGCGATCGCGCAGTCGTGGAGCGTGCTGTCGGGCGCGGCGGACCCGGCGCGCGCCGCGCAGGCAATGGACGCGCTGGAAGCGCGGCTGATCCGCCGCGACGATGGCTTGGCATTGCTGTTTGCGCCGCCGTTCGATCAATCGCCGGTCGATCCCGGCTATATCAAGGGTTATCCGCCGGGCATCCGGGAAAACGGTGGCCAGTACACGCATGCGGCCACGTGGTCGGTGCTTGCGTTTGCGCAAATGGGTGACGGAGATCGCGCCGCGAAGCTGTTCGCGCTGCTCAATCCGGTCAATCGCAGTCGCACGCGCAGCGGCGCGAATCGTTATCGGGTGGAACCGTACGTGGTCGCGGCCGACGTCTATTCGGTCGCGCCGCATGTCGGCCGTGGCGGATGGACCTGGTACACCGGCTCGGCGGGCTGGCTATATCGTGCGGGCATCGAAGGCCTGCTCGGCCTGCGCAGGCATGGCGACATGCTGTCCATTCAACCGTGCATACCGCGATCCTGGCCGGGCTTCAGGGCAACGCTGCGCCACGGGGCGTCGCACTACGACATCGTCGTCGAGAATCCGGACGACGTCAGCGGCGGCGTGTCCCGCCTCGTCGTGGATGGCGTGCGGCTCGCCGCCGGAGAAGCGATGGTGCGACTCGTGGACGACGGTCGGCGTCACAGCGTGGTCGTGACGCTGGGGGCGGCGCAAGCGGTGCTTCTGTGAGGCGCCGGGGCGGCATCCGGGCCGGTACGTTAGCGGACGGACTGCGCGCGATTCACCGCCCATCATGAACCGACGTCCCGAATTTCATCGGGATGTCAGCGCATGGGCTTCCGTGCGTCGTGCCGGATCGGACGGCGCGGCGGCAACCCGAGGGGATGATCATGAGAAAGCTACATTCCATGGCAGTCGAGATGGCGATCGTCACGTTGACGATCGTCGTGCTGGCGGGTTGCGGCGGTATGTCTCGCCGCGGAACGGATACCGTGATCGGGGCGGGTGTCGGTGGCGTCGCCGGCGCGGTCCTGACGGGCGGCAGTGCGTTGGGCACGGTGGGCGGCGCGGCCGTCGGCGGCGTTGTCGGCAACCAGGTCGGGAAATAGGCCGGCCGACGGGTAGGGAATCGGCACGCGCACTCGCCGTCGCGGCGAAGCGCGCGCGGATACATGCGTGACCCGGAGTGCGACCGGTATGTCGGCATTTCTCCTGAACGGCGAGCTGAGGCTGTCCTGGTGGCAGCTTGCGGGGGTCGTGTTCGTGCTCACGCATGTCACCATCATCAGCGTGACCGTGTACCTGCACCGCTGTCAGGCGCATCGGGCGCTGGATCTGCGCCCGTGCGCCAGCCACTTCTTCCGGTTCTGGCTGTGGTTGACGACCGGCATGCTGACCCTGCAGTGGGTCGCGGTGCATCGCAAGCATCACGCGAGAAGCGAGACCCCGGAGGATCCGCATAGCCCGCGAACCCGTGGCCTCGCGACCGTGCTGCTTCGCGGCGCGGAACTGTACCGGGAGGAAGTGCGGAACGAGGAAACGCTGCGCCGGTATGGATCGGGTACGCCCGACGACTGGCTCGAGCGCCACGTCTATGCCCGCTATCCGAATCTCGGCGTCGGGCTGCTCGCCGTGATCGACGTCGGGTTGTTCGGGCTCCCCGGCGTGGCGGCGTGGGCGATCCAGATGATGTGGATTCCGTTCTGGGCCGGTGGCGTGATCAACGGTTGCGGCCACTTCGGCGGTTATCGGAATTTTGCGACGCCCGATGCGAGCACCAACATTTTCCCGCTGGGCATCCTGATCGGCGGGGAAGAACTGCATAACAATCACCACGCATACGTGACGTCCGCCAGGCTGTCGAACCGATGGTTCGAGTTCGACATCGGCTGGCTGTACATCCGCCTGCTGGCGGCGTTGAGACTGGCGACCGTTCGGCGCGTCGCTACGAAGCCGCGCCTGCTCCCGAACAAGGCAGTGGTCGACGACGCAACGCTGCAAGCGGTCATCCGCAACCGGCATGCGGTGATGGCAGCCTATGCGCGCATGCTCGAACCCGCCTGCCGGCGCGAACTGCGCCGCATCAAGGACATGAGCCGCGACGACAAGCGCGCGTTCGCGCTCGCCATGAAACGCTGGTTGCGCCAGGCCTGGGGCCATCGGGGCAAGCCCGATCTGCGGCCGCTGACGAGCCAAAATGCCAATCGGCGAATGCGCGTGTACGTCGATATGTACGAGGCGTTGCTCGAGCTATGGACGTGGTCGCACGCATCGCACGAGCAATTGCTGGTTCAGTTGCAGGATTGGTGCCGTTGCGCGGAGCAGAGCGGCATCAAGGCGATTGCCGATTTCTCGATGCGCCTGCGCCGGTATGCGTGATCCCGGCATGCCGGTGACCCGCCATGCGGGACCGGCATGCCACAGCGTGCGGCGCAAGCGCCGCTCATCTCGCCCGATTGTCTGGGTGCGAATAACGCCACTTGCTTGCATTGGAATTGATGCCGGCATCCTGGCGGATGCGCTTTTCGGCGCGTTCGACGTCGGCACGGGCCAGATCATCCCGCTGCTTTTGCCGGGTCGCGTCATCGCGCCGATCGATTGAGGTGCCTGAGTGATATTTCATGGATCGCTCCTGAGTGAGGTGTGCTCGCGTCGCAAGACGTCGCGTCGAGCCGGATGTGGCGGACGGATCAGATCGCCGTGGGGGCGATCTTGCCGTCCACGATGTCCTTGCCGAATTGCATCGCCAGGTCGAGTGCGAGCGCCGCCGTTTGCGGAGCGCCATGCTCGAAAATGGTCGAGTAACGCGGTGCCGTTGCGGAGGTTGCCGGAATCGTGTCGATGCGCACGACTGAAGCAAAACGCTTCGGGCCGGGAGCGTGGGGATCGCCGAACGGCGGGAAAAGCATTTGTGAATAGACGCGGAGTTCATGTCCGCGATATTCGAGCGTGGGGATGGTCATGATTTGCTCCTGACAGAGCAACGATTGGCGCCGAAGGATTCAAGGGCGCCGATGCCTTGACAACAAACCGGCAGGTATCTTCAGTGTGCGCGCTCGACAATGGTTTCGCAATAACAATATCGGATACCGAAGCATATTTTCGATGCGGGTCAATCAGCGAGTTGCGGTGCGGTTGCGGAAGAATTCGCTTCCAAATAGTCGATACCGTACAGACCGACGCGCGTCGCCCGGGTCACGATGAACTCAACACCGAGGAGGCCGCCATGTGCATCCCACTTTCACCCGAGGTCGTCGAGACCCTCAAATCGCTTGATCGGGTTCGCGATTGCCAGGCTGATATTCCACGCGCCATAGCCGATGAACTGCTGACCCACGGGCTTGCATACGAGTTGCGCACCGGCGGTTCGATCAACATGACGGCGGCAGGCCGTCTGTGGCTGAATCGGTGTGCGGATTTGCGCGCATGCGTTGACCAGGCGAGACCGGATTTTGTCCTGTACAACGATCCATGGATCCATGAGGCAATGATGAAAACCCAATCTACACGATGGTTTGCGCTGGACCAATACGCGCCCATTCGCGACGGATGGTATGAAGTGCGACTGGTGAGCGGCGACACGGCGTTTGCGAAGTTTGGCGATGGCGAATGGACGGAAAAGCCGATGCTTACCTTTACGCGCTGGCGAGGCTTGCGCTCCGATCCAGCCAAGTCGGGCGATGCAGTGGATGCGACCGCAGATGCGACCGCGGCGAAAGGTGTCCGGGACGCGTGGGACGCGTTCTTTCCCGGCGTGGGAAACGAGCAGCACAAGCCGCTTGCCGCTGCGCATGGCGACCACCCCCGACGCATTGAGGCATCGTGACGGTCAGTCGGGAAGCGGGTATCGCCGGATGTTGCCTGCACGCGCCGTCAACATCCAGTGAATCCGCATCACGTTGCCCGATCGCGCGGCGCTACGGAACCGTTCGAGCGCCCCCCTACGGCCGCTTCCTGAATTGCTCTTTCGCGTCACCGAATGACGCTTGTGTCTTTCCGACGACCTGCTCGACCGTGCCCTGCATTCTGGTCGATCGATTTCCCATGATCCTGCCGACCATTTCCTTCAGTCTGCCTTTCGCTTCCGCGATGCGGCCTCTCACCTGATCCCTGTTCATCACACTGCTCCTTGACATGGGTCGCCTGCTTGATCGGTACGAAACCTGGAACCATCGAAGCGTCGTATCGGGCGCTTTACGCGGAACAACCGGTGCGCCCGAAGACACACTGAGCGCAATCGCGATGGAAGTCGGTACGATGCCGTACGCGGATCGCCGCCGGTGCGCCAGCGTATGCATGCGGGCGGCGGTTGGATCGATCGCCGCGAAGCCAGGTTGAGAAGGTTGTCTGTTTTTGCAGGCTTGGTACGCTTTCGTACCGCATTCGCCTGTGTGTAGCGTCAGGGGTATCCACGAACAACCTGGGGTGAATCATGCAGCGACGAACATTTCTATGGGGTACGCCGGGATCGATCCTGGCTATCGGCCTCGCGGTCTCGGGATGCACGACGACCGGTACATCCGACGCCAGTGGTCACCAGACCGACAAGCGCCACACCATCGATGCAGGCGTCGACTCGACCCTCGCACGCCTTTACACGACCGCCAAAGGCTCGCGTGAACTCGTCGGCAAGGCGCGCGGCGTGCTGGTATTCCCGTCGGTCATCGCGGCCGGCTTCTTCGTCGGCGGCCAGTACGGCGAAGGCTCGCTGCGCGTTGCCGGCAGCACGGTCGGTTACTACAGCACCACGACCGGCTCGATCGGCCTGCAGATCGGTGCGCAATCGAAAGCCATCATTTTCCTGTTCATGACCGAGGATGCGCTTGGTCGCTTCCGTAACAGCGAAGGCTGGTCGGTGGGCGGCGACGCATCGGTGGCAGTACTGAAAGTCGGCGCGAACGGCAATGTCGACACCAGCACCGCGACCGCGCCGATCGAAGCATTCGTACTGACGAACAACGGATTGATGGCCGGCGTGACGCTGGAAGGCACGAAGGTCACCCGGCTCAAGTCGCTGTAACGAGCGGCGGACGCGGGGCGGCTTGGTCTTCATTGGTTGTTTTCATTCTTGCGGAGGGCGTATGCACATTCTCACGAGCGCGGGCCCACTGGTTTCGCTGATCGCCGGCATTCTGATTCTGGTGGTGCCCCGTCTGTTGAATTACATCGTGGCGATCTACCTCATCGTCATCGGGTTGCTCGGGCTGTTCGGAGGACATCTCCACTGAACCGAGCCTCTCGCGAAAAAGCAGGTGACGAAACTCGCGGGCGGCGCCCGCGATCTCCGACTGTCGACGTGCCCCTGAGCGTTCGCGACGGGGCCCGGATTGCCTGCGTGGCAGTTGCCGCCAATCCGGACCGGGGGTTCTTCCGGTAACGTGCGGCGCTCCAGGCTCTCGAGCCATGCGTGGAATCTGACGGTATTGCCCCGGACATAGGCGCGGGCCGACCGCGCCATCTTCACGCTCCGGAGCGCAACGAGGGCAGCCTGCCACCCGCTGACGGGCGTGGGCCGGCGCATCGCACGACTCTGAGCGCGTGGTGGCTGAAGCGGGCTGCATGCGCTATGGAGTCGATCGGCATGCCGTTCCCGGACGCGGGCTCGCGTCGGAACGCTTTTGCTCCGCGGTGCGCGGTTGCTCGCGCGCGTTCGGGTTCGTCAGCCTCGGCTTTTCGGGGGCAATGGGCATTCCGTCATCGGTCGCGGTATCTTGCGCATATTTCCGATGCTGTTGCGGCGTGCCGCGGGCTTTCCGAGTCAGGTCGTTCATGAGCTTCTCCGGTGAATGCCGCTTCGCATGGATCCGGCCGCTCGAACCGGAGCACGGCGAGACCATCGGCAGTGTGTCGGCGCGTTGTGGCGCCGAGCGCGTATCGGCATCGGCAGCGCATGCGCGCGTGCCGACCCAGAATGGACGAGCGAACAGCGGAAGTCGGTACAGTGGCGGCTGGCGTCGCTTCGGACCGGCACGCCGATGATTTGCGCCGATGTCCGCGATAATCCGCACGCGTCCGGTACGTTGCCGGACAGACTCCATGCGTGCGTCCGCCTACATTGATTTCGAAAGAGTCGATGCACGTCCCGAACCGGGTGCATCGAGCACGTGTCCTGCATGTAGGAGCAGGACGACTGACTCCCCGGCTCCTCCGGCATTCGAGATACGGCACCGCCCATTTCGACGCGACAGGCGGCGAACGGCGCGTGCGCGCGTCGACGTGGAAGCGCACGGGAGCGTATCGACGGACACATCGGTTCGATTGCATTCGATGGCCATCGTTGCGAGCGCACTGCGCCATGACCCGCCGGATGATTGATTGAGGAGAGACGACATGTCACTGGGACTTCTTCTACTGATCGTTGTCGTGCTGCTGATGGTCGGGGTGATCCCGACCTGGCGCTACAGCAACGGCTGGGGGTATGGTCCAAGCGGATTGCTGGGCTTGGTATTGGTCGTGTTACTCATCCTGATGCTGCTGGGCAGGCTGTGACGCGGGACATCATCGGCGCTGCAGGTTCATGGGAAGACTGCCGCCCGACACCGCGAGTGTCGGGTGTGGCATCCCGCCGAATCGTTCGACCCGCGTACGCATCGCGCCACCGCGCCCGCGCTGGATCTCACGCATAGCGACGCATGAGCGGCGCGGCTGAAATGCCGTGCAGCACGATCGACATGGCGATGATGGCCAGTACCCATGGAACCAGCGGCAACAGTTGCGCACGCGGCCCTTGCTCGAGGGCCAGCATCAGGTAATACAGGGAACCCACGCCGCGAATGCCGAACCAGCTGATCAGCCGGCGCTGGTGGCGCGACGCCTGGGATCCTATCAGCGCGAGCCCGGTGGCCGCCGGCCGGATGACGAACAGCAGGGTCGCGACCACGGCCGCGTCGGCCCAGGTGAGCATGTCAACCCAATAGCGGGAGACGAGCGCGCCGATCAGCAGGATCAGCACGGCTTCGGCGATGTGTTCGAGCTCGATCGTGAATCCCATGACCGACTCCGCGACGAAGGCATGGGCTTTGTCGGGATCGGTGGCGGTGGCCTCGACATCCTCGCTGTCCACGATGCCGACCGTCTCCTTCGACGTCTTCCGGCCGCTCGTTCGATGCTCGACACGCCGCATCGCGACGCCCGCGGCGAACACGGCCAGGAACCCGTAGCCATGAATGGCGAGCGTCACGCCGTACGACAGCATGATCAGGCCCAGCGCGAAGAACCCTTCGAGGCCGAGCGCCTGTCCGTGGCGGCTGCGCAGGAATGCGACGAGCCGGGCGGTGGCGAAGCCGAGCAGCCAGCCGGCGCCCACGCCGGAGGTGATACCCCATGCAATGCCGCCGAGCATGCTCCAGTGAAGCTCCGACATCGTGCCAGACCCGCACGCAAGCAGGCCGATCACCGCGCAAGGGTAGGCGGTGCCGTCGTTGATCCCGCCTTCGCCGGACAACGAAAAACGCACCAGTTCGACGTCACCCGCGTCGCGTACGCCGACGTCATGAGCGAGCACGGGATCCGTCGGCGCGATCATCGCGCCCAGCAGTACCGCGACGCCGAGACTCAAATGCAGCACCAGCATGCCGAGCGCGGCGATCGACGCGACGGTGAAGATCATCGCGACGACGCCAAGCCGAATCGGCAGCATCCAGCGGCGATCGGCGGGCGGGACACGCAGCCTCAGGCCGATCGCGAACAGCGAGATCAGCAAGCCGATTTCGGCCGCGATGCGCAAGTGCGTGACGTCGTCCGGCAATGTCAGCGACAAGAAGCCGAGGCCGGCCGGTCCGATCAGAAAGCCGATCCCGAGATACACCATGGCCGCGCTCAGCGGCAGACGCTTGAGCGACGACCCGATGAGTCCCATGAAAATCAGCAGGGCTCCGAAGATGAGGCATCCGATGGTTTCGGTCAATTTGAATGTCCTGCGTGGGTAACGTCGCGCTCGCCGCGCGTCGAGCGTCGAACGCAGGTCGCCATGCGGTGTCGTTCAGGCGGCACGCGGCACGCGCGGGACGGCACACACCGGACTGGGCGTCGATGCCTTGCATTCGTCGCACAATATCGCTCCGGTCGTACCACGTTCGCAGCGAGTCGATTCGGCGTCTGTCCGATGGCGGACAAAGAACCGGGCGCAACCGTCGCAACCATCGCGATCGAAATGACGCGTGGCCGCGGCTGACGCAGCCGGGAAAGTGCACACGAAGCGGCATGCACCCATGTACGGTAGCGGGCAGAGCGGTGCAGTGCTTCGTCATAGATTGTTCGCCGATCCTCGTGACAACTGGAGCATGGCCATGGCGCATACAGCAATCGAGGGAGATCTGCGTTCACTTGAACGACTCGTTGCACGCGTCACGCTCGGTGAGCCTGCGCCATGGGCTCTCTGGCGCATTCGGCTGGAATCGATCCTGGAACACGGCTGCGTGACACCCTCGGAGCGCATGCATCTCGTCAGCATCATCGCCCTTCTCCTCATGCTCGAGCGTCGAGCGGGCAAGCTGGCCGCGCATTGAGCACGGCCGCCGCGTCGCGCGTTCGAGGGGGGCGCGGCGGCGCCCGCCATCCGCCGGGCGCGTGGCGGTAGTCATGGTTCGCGCTCGAACGAGAATGGCGGCTGGGGCCCATACAGGAGGCATGTTGAATCCCGCTACATCCGACCCGCCGGGCGCGCCAGCCGCGATGCCCGTCAGTCCGCTGGCAGGCCGGCTCGCGCCTTACGCGCTGTGGATCGACGTTCCCCGCCTCGTGACCGCGTACTACACTGATATGCCGGACCCGGCAGTCCCGGCGCAACGCGTGACGTTCGGCACGTCGGGACACCGGGGTTCCGCGTTGACCCGCAGCTTCAACGAGTGGCATGTCCTCGCGATCACGCAGGCGATCTGCCGGTATCGACGTTCGCACGGCATCCACGGTCCGGTGTTTGTCGGCATCGATACGCATGCGCTTTCCGAACCGGCGCAGGCGAGCGTGCTTGAAGTGCTGGCTGCCAATGGCGTCGAGGTCATGCTGGCGCCACCGGGTGAATACACGCCCACGCCGGCCGTTTCGCGCGCGATCCTGACGTACAACCGGGGACGCAATGCCGGGTTCGCCGACGGCGTCGTCGTGACGCCGTCGCACAATCCGCCGGACAACGGCGGCATCAAGTACAACCAGGCGACCGGCGGCCCGGCCGGGGAAGCCGTCACCCGATGGATCGAAGCGGCCGCGAACGATCTGCTCGAGGCGCGGCTCGCGGGGGTGAGCCGCGCCTCGTTGTCGACGGCATCGAATGCCGCCACGACGCACCGGTACGACTTCCTCGCGGCGTATGTCGACGACCTGGCCAGCGTCATCGACATGGACATCCTGCGCGGCGCGCCGATCCGGCTCGGCGTCGATCCGCTCGGCGGCGCCGGCGTGCACTACTGGGGTGCGATTGCCGAGCGTTACCAACTGAATCTCGCGATCGTCAGCGAGGAAGTCGATCCGACTTTTCGCTTCATGAGCGTCGACTGGGACGGGCGGATCCGCATGGATCCGTCGTCGCCGTATGCGATGCAGAGCCTGATCGCGCGGAAAGACCAATTCGATGTCGCGTTTGCGTGCGATACCGACCACGACCGGCACGGGATCGTCACACGCAGCGACGGTTTGCTGCCGCCCAATCACTATCTCGCGGTGCTCGTCGACTATCTGCTCGCGCATCGGCCGAAATGGCCCGCTCGCGCGGCGGTCGGCAAGTCGGTCGTCTGCAGCGAGATGATCGATCGTGTCGCCCGCGCACACGATCGCGCAATCTACGAAGTGCCCGTCGGCTTCAAGTGGTTCGTCGGCGGATTGCTCGACGGCACGCTGGGGTTCGCCGGCGAGGAGAGTGCGGGGGCCACGTGCCTGCAGCTCGACGGGCAACCCTGGACGACCGACAAGGACGGCATCGTTCCCGCGTTGCTGTCGGCCGAAATCACGATCCGAACCGGCCGCGATCCGGCGGAGCATTACCGTGACCTGGCGCACCGCTTCGGCGCGCCCGCCGAACGGAGGGTACAGGCCGCAGCCACACCTAAGCAGCGCGCGCTGCTGGCGCGGCTAACGCCGCATCAGTTCACGCAGACCGAACTGGCGGGAGAGGCGATCGTCCGGATACTCGATCGGGCGCCGGGCAATCGGGCCGCGATCGGGGGCATCAAGGTGATGACGGAGCACGGCTGGTTTGCCGCGCGGCCGTCAGGTACCGAAGATCTCTACCGGATCTATGCGGAGAGCTTCAACGGAGAGGATCACGTGGCGCGCATCGTGTCCGATGCGCAGTCGATGGTCGACGCGGTGCTCGAAGCAGGCACGCGCAATGCCGGTGGCGGCTCGAACGCCTGATACGCGCATGGGCCGCCCAACGGTCACGCGAGCAGTTTCAGTGCGCGGTCGCAGACGTTCTCGACCGTGAAGCCGAAATCGCGCATCAGCTCGGCGCCCGGCGCCGACGCGCCGAAACCCGCAATGCCGAGTACGTCGCCACGATCGCCGACATAGCGGTGCCAGCCTTGCGACACGCCCGCTTCGATCGCCAGCCGCGCACCGACCGACTTCGGTAGCACGGCGTCCTGATACGACTGGGGCTGAGCGTCGAACAATCTCCAGCAGGGCAGCGACACCACCCGAACCGCCACGCCGCGCGCGAGCAACTCGGCGTGCGCTGCCAGCGCGAGCCCGACTTCCGAGCCTGTCGCGATCAGGATCAGCGCGGGGCGACCGTCGGGGGCATCGGCGAGCACGTAGCCGCCGCGCCGCAAGCCCTCTGCCGGCGCGAACCGGAGGCGATCGATGGTCGGCACGTCCTGGCGGGTCAGGATCAGCGCGGTCGGCCGTTCTCGCGCTTCGAGCGCCACGCGCCACGCGACGGCCGTTTCGTTGGCATCGGCCGGTCGAATCACCAGCAGGCCCGGGACCGCACGCAGGCCGGCAAGCTGTTCCATCGGCTGATGCGTCGCACCGTCCTCGCCGACGGCGAGGCTGTCGTGCGTGAACACGTAGATCACCTGCAGACGCATCAATGCGGCGAGCCGGATCGGTGGACGCATGTAGTCGGAAAAGATCAGGAAGGTCGCGCCGAACGGCACGATGCCGCCGTGGGCCGCCAGGCCGTTCAGGATCGCGCCCATTGCATGCTCGCGCACGCCGAAATGCAGATTGCGGCCGCTGCGGCTCCAGCCGCCGCCGTCGGAACCTTGCCGGTCGAGCGCGTTCATGCCGGCGGCCTCGAAATCGCCGTGCCCGGTCAGCGCGGTGAAGGTGGAGGGATTCAGATCGGCGGAGCCGCCGATGAGCGACGGGACGCGGGGGGCGAGGGCGTTCAGCACCTTGCCGGATGCGACCCGCGTCGCCATGCCTTTCGGATCGGCCGGAAAGACCGGGATATCGCGGTCCCAACTGTCGGGCAGCGCGCCGCGCACCGAGCTCAGCAGCATCTCCGCCAGCTCGGGAAACGCGCGCGCATAGGCTGCGAACAAGGTGTTCCAGTGCGCTTCCCGTATTTGCCCCTCCGCCAGCGCCCGGCGAAAATGCGCGAGCGCCGGTGCGGGGATATGAAACGCGGGATCGGGCGGCCAGCCGAGGTTGTGCTTGGTCAGACGCACCTCGGCGTCGCCGAGCGGCGATCCGTGAGCCTGGTAGGTGTCTTGCCGGTTGGGCGAGCCGTAGCCGAGATGTGTGCGCACGAGGATCAACGACGGACGCCGCTGCTCGGCACGTGCGGCGAGCAGCGCCGCGTCGATGGCGGCAAGGTCGTTGCCGTCGTCGACCGTTTCCGTATGCCAGCCGTAGGCGTCGAACCGTTGCGGGCGATCTTCGGTGAAGGTGATCGCGGTGCCGGCGGATAGCGTGACGCGATTGTCGTCGTACAGGCAGATCAGCTTGCCGAGCCGGAGATGGCCGGCAAGCGATGCGGCTTCCGCCGCGACGCCTTCCATCAGGTCGCCGTCGCTGACGAGTACATAGGTGTGGTGATCCACGATCTCGAAACCGGGGCGGTTGTAGCACGCGGCGAGCCGCGTTTCCGCCATCGCCATGCCGACGGCGTTGGCGAGGCCCTGGCCGAGCGGGCCGGTGGTCGTCTCGACGCCCGGCGTGAGGCCACGCTCCGGATGGCCGGGCGTGAGGCTGCCCGATTGCCGGAAGCGGACGATCTGATCGAGCGGCAGGTCGTAACCGGTGAGGTGAAGCAGGCTGTACAGCAGCATCGAACCATGTCCGGCCGACAGGATGAAGCGATCGCGATCGAGCCACGCCGGATTGACGGGGTGATGCTTGAGATGGCGCATCCATAGCGCATAGGCCATCGGTGCGGCGCCGAGCGGCAAGCCTGGATGTCCGCTCGCTGCTTTCTGCACGGCATCGATCGACAGGAAGCGCAGCGTATTGATGCAGAGCGCATCGAGTGCCGAACCTTCGGTTGGCGGGAAATCGGTTGAGGTCATGCAGCTGCTCCCTGGCGTCCTGTCACGCGATATCCCGCATGGAAGGGGGTTGCGTTGGCTACCCGTTGCGCGGGTCAGCGTTATCGGTCTCCGTGCCAATAGCCGTGCTTGCCGTAGAACTCGTGCAACTCGATCTCGTAGCTGCGATGAACGAGCTGCGAGTCGTCGTATGGAGGGCTCTGGCGGATCGCGTCGCGCGTGAGCGTGGTCGATACCGTTTCCGTGGGCCAGTCCACCTGGTCGAGCCAGTGAGTCGCGATCAGCACTTCCTTGCCGGTCGACCACCAGCTCGACGTGTCGATTGCCAGATAGCGGATCACCCAGGCTTCATCGTCGTAAATGAAGTCGGACACGTGACCGATATGTCCGTCCTTGGCTTCGAGCCGATATCCGTCGACCTCGCCGGTGCTGCGCAGATGCGTATCCGCCGCTGTGCCGGCCGGCGCGGTGTGCGGGAGAAGCGGATCGCCCGCGTCGGCGTCCTGCGACGGCCCGGCGGGATCGAAAGCAGGGTATGCGCCCATTCCCCAAAGGTTCGGGCCACCCCAGTAGGTCGGGTAGTTGTAGTAACGCAGGTACTCGATCTCGTGCTGGCGCGATACCGGCTTGTGCGTGTCCACATTCGGACTGTCCCTCACCTGCTGTTGCGTGAGGCTGACGTATAGCGTGCGGGTCTCGGGATCGGCATGCGTGACGGAATATGGCGAGACCAGCACTTGCCTGTCGTGCAGCCAGTCGCCCGTCTCGACGACGAGGTAACGGATGCACCAGTTGCCATCGTCGAAGTAGGCCTGGTGGATGTGGCCGATATCGCCGTCCTTCGCTCGAACCGTGTCTCCGTGCAACCTTCGAATGCTTCGCAACATGATGTCCTCGCCAGAGCGATGCCCGGCACGTCGGTGATCCGGCTGAACTGCCTGTCACACCGTGGCATCCAGTCGTTCGTCCGTTGGTGCCGAGCGATTCCTGCCGATCGCGTCCCCTCGGATGGTCGGCATGGTTGAAACGCTACACGCGCCGAATGGCCGATGCGGTACGAAACCGTACAAAGCATGCACCCGCTTGAGCACGGGGGTGATCCATCCGGCGGCGAGCCGTCCTTCCCGATATGTCGCGGAACATTCTCTCGGTCTTCGTCGTCAGGATCGCGAAGCAGTTAGGATCAACACGTCGACGGGCTGCCGGGCGACCGAGGCTGCCGGATTCGGTTCGTGTCTCAGCGCAGCCGCAGCGGCATGAACAGCGAGATGCCCGGTGCCGGTACCGGCGCGTAAACCATCGGAGGCGCGCCATACGCATACTCCTCGTCGCCGTCATAACCGTCGTGGCCACCGTTCCGGTAATGGCCGTAGTGACGACCATCCTGATGTGTCATGCGCGCGTGATTGCCCTGGTCCAAACCGTGATTCATTCTCTCCGCATGCAACGGCGGTGCGGCGAAAAGGCAGCCGATCGCGACTATCAGGCCGACGAGTCGCATGCCCGATCTCGGCGCCATTGTGGTTCGACGTGCATGTCCGATAGAAACGTCCATCATGTTCTCCTGTGTACGAATCCGGAATCCGCTGGTCAGTGACTGCCATCGACAGCCGGTATCGGCGGACGGTCCGGAACTATTGTTTCTTGATCAGGTGGTGGTCGTTGCCACGGAAAATCGCATCCGCGTTCTGCTTTTGCGTATTGGACATGCTGTCGTACAGCGGCTGAAATGCCGTGGTCAGCTTTTTGACGCCATCGGCGTGCACGTTGGCGACATCGCCATAGGAGTGGAGATCGTCCATCGCGCTCATGCTGCTCGCATGATCGCTACGGATCTTCCTGAGCGTTTCCATCGCTTTCGCGTTGTCCCGCATCGCCTGCGCGACTGGCTGCCACAGGGATTCCTGGCCGGGTGTGATGCCAAGTCGCTGGTGCAGGCTCTTGATGCGCCCGTCGACCGACTTTTGTGCGGCCACGGTCATGACGTGGGGCGGTGACCGATCCGGTGCGGGTCCGGCGGCCTTCGAGAGTTGGGGGAAGACGGCTGCGCCGAGGGCGACTGTCGCCGCCAGGGAGAACGCGTAGCCAATCTTTCGGGGGGCGGCGAGGAGAGCGGGTGTCATGGCGGATCCTAATGAAATTTCTGAAGGAGTCGACGTGCCGCGACTCACTCGGTCGACGGAAAATTCGGCGCGATAGCTTAGGTATGCGCGGGACGCGTGGCTCAGTCTGTCCGATGCCGGACGGTTTGCCGGTGCGCGTGGCTCGTCTCCCGATACGCGGCGCTTCGCGGTGGCTCGCGATCCGCGTCGAGCGGCATTTTCAAATCGGGCCTATGCTGGGGTCGTAATCGGCGGGATTCCACGCTGACTGGCCGTCGATACGCCGGTCAGTCGAAGCGGCCAGCCTCGTCCGACACTCAGCGCCACGGAGGCGGTTATGCGCAGCAGGTATCGAGAGCAGCATACGAACGGCGGCAAGAGCGAACGCAATGTCGACGAGGCAGTCGAGGGGACATTCCCCGCCAGCGATCCACCGTCGGTCGGCGGTGTCACCAGGATGATTTCCCGCCCGGCCCATCGAAAGCATCACCGGAAGGTGTCGCACGTCAGGCACCGTTAGCGCGGGTTGCACGGCGCGGCGCGGGGCCGCGCCCTGCGTGACCGCGATCCATCGAGTCGTCGCCGGTATTCAGCGATATCGCTGATCGCGGAAGTAACGATCGTGGCGATGGCGCGCCGATGTACCCGGTGTACAGGGTAGCCGGATGAGACGATGTCACGGAGATATCGGGTCGCTTCCACGCCTTCGCGTGGCGCCAGGGGCACGTGCGGGAAAGGCCGGTACGATGCGGCGTAGTAGCGGCTAGAGTCGCTTCAGATCGGGAAGCAGGCGATCGAATTCGCGTTTGACCACGCTGTAGCATTCGCACACGCGTTTTTCGAGCCCAGGGCGATCCAGCACTTCGATATGGCCGTAGTTGTAGCGGATGAGGCCCGCGTCCTGCAGCTTCAATGCCGCTTCGGTCACGCCCGACCTGCGCACGCCCAGCATGTTGGCGATCAGTTCCTGCGTCATGCGCAGCTGGTTCGAAGGCAGGCGGTCGAGGCTGAGCAGCAGCCAGCGGCAAAGTTGCTGGTCGATCGAGTGATGCCGGTTGCACACCGCGGTCTGGGCCATCTGCGTGATGAGCGCCTGGGTATAGCGCAACAACAGGCGCTGCATCGCATTGCCGCGTCGGAATTCTTCTTTCAGGATACGCGCGTCGAGCCGGTAGGCCTGCCCCGCGCTTTGCACGACGGCGCGGCTCGGCGTCGTTTCGCCGCCCATGAACAGCGACACGCCGATCATGCCCTCATGGCCGACGATCGCGATTTCAGCGGATGAGCCATCCTCCATCACATACAGCAGCGACACGATCGACGTGGTCGGAAAATAGACGTGATGCATCTGGCCGCCCGACTCGTACAGCACGTTTCCCAACGGCATGTCGACAACGGTCAGGTGGGGGGCGAGGTGAGCGCGTTCGTTTTCCGGCAGTGCGGCAAGCAGGTGATTTTCGGTAATGGGCGGGTTGTCCAGCATGCGTGGCTCCTGCGCTCGCGCCCGGCAGATGATGGAGAATCCGGCCGATATGGGCGCAGCGGGAATCGGCGGGACGAGACAACGATCATACTTTACCGATCCGACGACCGGACGGGCTGCCGGCGCCAATGCGTCCTTTTTTCGACGAGTGTGGAATGACCGTTCGAATGCGAATCTGCCTTCAAAAATTATAGTGTCGGCACATGCCTCATCAAGGTGCGCGCAATCACGCGCGCTCGATATGGAACCGATATTTCACTGCGCGGTTGACGGAAAATTCCCGGCCTTGAACACGTGATGCAACGGCAGGCGCGGATTGACCCGTTCGATGAATTGCGCGGCCGAGATGACGGGCATGAACGCGGACACGTAACTTTTCCGATATGAACCGGTAGAGAGTTCGGGATGGATGAGCCCGAGGGGCCGCAGGGGATCATGCTGGCGGCATCAAAGCCTCTCGTGGGCCGTGGATGATTCGGCATTCAGCCAGTAGCCATGCTTGCCGTAAAACAGATGCAGCGCAACTCGCCTAGTATTGGTCTCGCATGGGTATGGTGGGAGGATTGAGACGGCGTGCGGTCGAAGGTTATTGGGCGCACGAGCACAACATTTGACATAAGCTAAACTAGCGACGTTTTAGGGTCGCAAGAAAATTCTGCATCGAGCAAGCTCCTTGTTGACGCACGCCACCTGGTCTCAACGACGACAGCTCGCGCAGCTTGAGCGCCTCGGCTCGTTTTCGTTCCGGCACCATTCTTAGGCGATCGACAGCTGCAGCTGCCATCCCGACTTTCCCCGTAGCACCTCATTTTTTGCCTCGCTACGCTGGGCCGCTCTCGTCATCGATGCGGAGTCGCTGATGGACCACTGGCGATTGGCTTATCTCGGGATCCGACAGGTGCCGCGCGAGCTGAGCGAATTCGAGCTCGCGACATTCTTCACGTTCTCCAAGCGCGAGCGTGTTGCCATTGATTCGAGACGCACCGATCTCTTTCGGCTCGCGGTGGCGTTGCACATCGGCTTTCTGCGCATGACCGGCCGGCCGCTCGGCTCGTACAAGCAGATCCCCACAGTTCTCTTGCGACATCTTGGCCGACAGCTGAATGTAAAGCCGCCAGACCTAGGCACGTTACGTTCACTTTACGATGGCAACCTCAAGACCTTATCCGACCACCAGCGCTTTGCTCGGGACGCCATCAATTTTCGCGCCGTCGCGGAACATCAACGTCGGTATGTCATCCGTTGGCTCAAAGAACAACTCTCCGGTCGCCCGGAACGCGGCCAGTTGACGAACGATCTCAAACGTTGGTTCTACGACCATCGCATCGTGATACCACCGGAGCGCATGCTCAGGCAGTTTGTCGTCCAGGCTGTACGCGACATTGAGGGGCAATTGCACGGCGCGCTCGAGCAGGCTGTTGGTATGGAAAAACTCGAGAGTTGGGCGCGAGTTCTGGCTCAGCCCCATGGAGAACATTCAAGTCTCCAGCGATGGCTGTGGGCCGTCCCGCTGCGCAACTCGACCCATCAGATGAGCGAGATCCTCGACAAAGTCAACTTGCTCACGATGCACGAGGTGGCAACGCGTTGGCCGGTTGAATGCAACGATGCCATGGTGCGCCACTACGCCCGCCGTTGTGCAAGCCGCCCGCCATCGATCAGTAAGCGAATCGAACCCCAAAGCCGACGAATCGAAGCCGCCTGCTTCATGCGATATTCCCTCTGTATTGCGACTGATCAGGTACTCGAGATGCTCCGGCGATGGGTACTGAAGGTTGTCAACGACACGTCACGCGAAGTGGATGCGATGCGGATGAAGGCCGCGGATCAACTCCGCGAGTTCGCGCTTGCCGTCAAAGCACTTGCCAATGATGAAACCCTCTCGCGCGAACAGCTCGGGGAGAAGCTTTGTCTGCTTGCAGACGATGTTTTGCAACCGCATCCCACCAGCCGTCGGAGCCAGATCCGGCAGTGCCTGGTCCGAAAGCGGTACTACGCCCGTAACCTTTTGAATCGGATCGTGCAGTTGCCGTTCGAGGCCGAGGGTGCTCATCCTGTAGTCGATGCTCTCTCGTTACTACGTGTGCTATATCGACGTCGCGCTTATCTCCTGCCCGACGGGGTCAATATCAGGCTTGGGCGCGCGTGGCGCGAGGCGATCGATGGTTACGATCGGCTGCGGGCCATGGTTGCTTTCGAGTGGGCCACCCTCTTTGCGCTCCGTGTCGCCCTGCGCAACGGCTCGGTTTTCATCAACCACAGCTTCTCGTTCAGAAGTCAGTCGCATATGCTGATCTCGGCCGAGCAGTGGAAGGCAAAGCGTAACAATCACTATGGACACCTCGGCCTGCCCCAAGACCCGAACGAATTTCTCGGACCAATCCTTGAACAGCTCGAACAGCGCCTCGCATTACTCGATGATGCCGTGGTCAATGGTTCGATCCGGGTTGATACTGCTGTCCACCTCGAACCGATTGCTGCGCAGGATCCAGACGCAGAAGCCGATCAACTTCGCCGTCAGATCTTCGAAGCTCATCCGCCAGGCCAATTTCCCGAGATCATCCTCGAGATCGATAGTGCGACACGCTTCAGTTGGATCCTGCTTGGACGCGAGCCGCGGTCACGCACCGAGTTACTGATGGTGTATTCGGCGATACTGGCTCACGGCACCTCGCTGACGGCAGCTGATATTTCTCGGATGGTCCCGGAAGTGTCAACTGAGGCGATTCGCCAAATGATGAAGCGTCTCGCGGACGAACGAATGCTGCGTACAGCGGCCGACGCCGTCCTTGAATTCATGCACGAACACCCGATCGCCGCCCACTGGGGTCGAGCCGATCTAGCGTCGTCGGACATGATGTCGCTGGAGACAACCCGGACGATTTGGCGAGCGCGTGCGGATCCACGTCGCCGGACTGCATCCATCGGGATGTACACGCATGTGCTGGATCGTTGGGGCATTTTCTACGACCAGCCCATCATCCTGAATGAGCGACAAGCAGGCGCAGCAATCGAGGGCGTCGTCCGGCAAAGCGCAACCAAGGACATCGCTCAACTCGCCGTCGATACGCACGGTTACACCGATTTCGCGATGGGCGTGTCCCGGGCACTTGGCTTTGATTTATGCCCTCGCCTGTCACACCTTCGTGACCGACGTTTGCACGTGCCTCGCAGTCAGGTGGTGCCGGCGCGGCTCGCAGGGGTCACGGATCGGGACGTCCGACTCGGTCTCATCGTTGACGTGTGGGACGAGTTCGTGAGGATCGCCGCATCGATTCGCTCTGGCCAATGCACGGCTGTCGAAGCGATTGCCAGATTCGGATCAGCTGCTCGAGGGCAGGCTGTGTACGATGGCGGCGTTCACATCGGCCGCTTATTCCGAAGTATTTTTTTGATCGACTACTTCACAAATGCCTCTTTCCGGTCGGAGTTGCAACATGCCCTGAATCGGGGAGAAGCGGTGCATACCGTGCAACGCGCGATTCACATCGGTCGCATTCCGGTGGAGCTAGCTCGGCGCCAAGAATCGCTCGCGGCAGTGTCATCGGCGTTGACCCTGCTCTCGAACATCTTGATGGCTTGGAACACCACCCACATGCAACGAGCCCTGGAGAACATCGAAGCTAGTCGGGGGCAGCCGATCGCGACCGAGCAACTCCGGCGAATCGCCCCAACTCATATCGAAGGCATCAACTTGCGCGGCACCTTCAATTTTCCCGTGTCACTGTACGCAAAGCGGATCTTGCCGAGCATCGCGGCCGACAACCCCATTCCGTCAACCAGTCGGAGCGCCTAACGACGGGGTGAACTTGCGCCGCCGGTGAAGGGACCTCTCATCTTCGATTCACCTCGTCCGGAGACACCCTCTGCTTCGATAGCGGAGGGTAGACACTAAGCCATTGTTTTATCGGAATTAATATTTAGGGCCGCAAGGCAAGGCCTTGCCAGGCCTAAAGGCGTCTAACCGGAAAAGCGCACGGAAATCAAGACCACCCCTCTACGGAAGGCCGGGGAGTATGGCACTGGCACCAGCGCGAGGAGCAACCGAGCGACGTAACAATGCTTGACGTTCTGTCTGGAGCTGCCCGCCTAGAATGACTTGACCAAATCGTCTTATGATCTAATGACCGAATTTCGTACGTTTTGATGTCGAGTCCGGGCCATCTGTTCGACGCCATGAAGACGCTGGAGCCGGAGCAGCCGGTTTTCGTCCTGACGACGCCAACACCGGTGGATGTCTCGTCGGTTTTGGCTGATCGCTCGAGGTTCGGCCCAGCAGTCCGCTGCTTTTTGTCGCCGTTCGACGCACTGCTGGAGATGGTGTTCCTGCGGCGCCAGGATTCCGACGCAGTCGAGTCGGTTCTGCAGTCGAGCCGCTTGCCGGTGGGCATCTTCTTTTCGAACACGTTTCGGCAGCGGCCGCTGACCGTACATGTAGCGTGGCTGGCTCACGAGAATCGGCTCGTTGCGCATCAGGATGGCCATCTCATCCGGGCGGCTCGAGACCAGGCGGCACGGTGGCGCGTGAGCCCGCGGCGCCATAAGGTGATGGCGATCGAAGCTGAGACGTGGGCGATACTCGATCGATTACACGAGCGCGCCGGGCTGTTTGCCTGGCGAGACACGTTGCAGATCGCGCGTCGGTGGCTCGCTTCGCCGACGGTCGAAGAAAGCTCGCTCCGGCGGGCAGTCGCCGCGCTCGACGCTGTCGCTCCGATAGTTGTGCCGGCTGGCGAGGCCGAGCAATTGGCGCTGTACGACCCGGAGGCCGGGTGTTGGCACTTCGTGCCGCGCGACGTAATCGCCTGACGCCTCGCAGGCCTTCGGTCGACGTCGCGATTGGCAGGACATGAACAAGAAACAGAGAGGGCCGAAGTGAGCATCAGCGAAACACTCAGTAGCTTTGCATCGGGCGCGGTCGACTGGAACCGGCGCCCGGTCGCATTGAATTTCGGGCGGCTGCAAGGAACGCTGGGGCGTCTCCTTGCGCTTCAGCACGCAAACGTTCACGAGGGGCTGATGACCGGGATTCACGGGCATCTCACCTGCGTTTCGCCCCGACACGACCTACCGCCAACACTCTTTATCGGCGTGCCGGTCTCCGTGCGACTGGTGACCGACCGCGGCCAGTTGCACACGATCAACGCGATTATCCAGAACGTGCAGATTGGCCAGAGCGATGGCGAACTTTGCGTTTACCAGCTGACCATTTGTGATGCGCTCTCGCTGATGGACAAGCGTACGAACTCGCGCGTTTTCCGAAAGCAAAGTGTTGTCGACATCCTCGCCGTGATGTTTAACGAATGGCGCCAGCGCAGCCCTGCCCTCGCCCGCGCTTTCGAGTTTGACCTGTCCTTTCTGAATCGCGATCGCTATCCGCCCCGAGAATTGACTCGGCAGGTGAACGAGTCGGACGCCGCGTTTGTGCGGCGTCTGGTGCGTCGCGAAGGGATTTCGATCTTCGCGAAGTCCGGCCCCGCAAAGGGCAGCTCGAGCGGCCAGGACGATACCCCGATCCATACGCTGATCTGCTGCGACAATCCGGACTCGCTGCAGGAAAGCGTGGCCGGAACAGTCCGTCTTCACCCGCGCGACGCCGGCACCGAAGAGCGCGATACCGTTACGCTGTTCGCGCTGCACGCGCGCCTGGTACCGGGCACCGCCAGCCGTCCTTCGTGGGACTACAAAAAGGCGCGCATCGACGAGTCGACGGTCGCCGGTAGTGTCGACCAAGGCGACGCCGGCAATGACCTCGCCAAGCTCCTGACCGACGTCGCGATCGATGTCCCGCACGCAGGAGACTCATGGGACGATCACGATCGACTCACCCGCTCACGCATGCTGGCTCATCAATTCGAAGCTGAACAGTACGATGGGGCGAGTGGGATTCGTGATCTCGCGGTCGGCACTTGGATCACGCTGACGGGCGATCCTGAACTGGACATGCAGGCGGCCGACAAGCGGCAGTTCGTCATCACGTCGATTCGCCACGACGTCTCCAACAATCTGCCAAAGGGGCTGACGGAGCGCGTGCAGATGCTGTTCGCTGCGAGCAAGAACCTGGTGTCGCCTTCGCCGGCCCAGCTCGCGCCCTCTTCCACTGAATCGGATACGCGTTACGAGAACACGTTCACATGCGTGCGGCGCGGCGTACCGATCACGCCCGCGTACGATCCGAAGATCGACCTCCCTCCGGTTCATCTTCTGACCGGCGTCATCGTCACACGGGACGGCGATGAAGTTGTGACCGACGAGCTCGGTCGAGTCTATGTGCGGATCCACGGCCTGGATCCCGCTGACCATTCGCACGCACAAGGGGCCGGCACGAACGACAATGCCGGCGACAGCGCACCGGTCCGAGTGGCGTCGAGTCTGGCGGGCACGCAGTTCGGTGCGTCGTTTCTTCCCCGCATCGGCATGGAGGTCCTGCTCGGCGCGATCGGCGGGGATCCTGACCGATTGGTGATCATTGCGGTCCTCGGCAACGGTGCGAATCCACCCGCAGCATTCACGCACACCGGTTCGCTGCCAGGCAACCGGTATGTGTCGGGTATCAAAACGAAGGAAATCAAAGGCCAGCGTTACAACCAACTACGCCTCGACGACACGCCAGGCCAGATTTCCAGTCAGCTGGCGAGCGAGCACGCGCATTCGCAGCTGAATCTGGGCTACCTGACGCAACCGCGCCAGGACGGCCAAGGAAAGGATCGTGGCGAAGGCGCGGAGTTGCGCACCGACGCGGCCGCAGCGCTGCGTGCGGCACAAGGCATCTTGCTGACGACCTACGCTCGTTCGCAGGCGAGCGGTGGCCAGCTTGATCGCGACGAGCTGCTGCAGCTGCTCGGCGAGTGCACCGAATTGTTCAAGTCGCTGGGGGACTATGCGGGCGAGCACGGCGGACAGGCGACCGACACGGCCGGCCAGCAGGCCGTCGCATCAGCGTTCAAGAGCTGGACGCCCGCGGGTGGCGCATCGGGGACTGGTGCCGGCGAAGCTGGTGGCTCGCAGGCGCTGATGGCGTTTGGCGCTCAGGCCGGCTCGGTTGCGATCACCCCGAAGACGCACGTGACGTACGCGGGCGAGAACATCGACCAGGTCGCGCAGCAACATGTCCAGTTGACCAGTGGCCAGCGCATCAACCTGCACGGTGGCCGCGGCGTTGCAATGTTCGCCCACAGCGATGGCGTATCGGCGATCGCGAATCAAGGCAAGGTCATCCTGCAAAGCCAGGCCGACGACACGCAGATCGATTCGGCCAAGAACATCCAGTTCTCGGCGGCCGACGGCAAGATCACCGGCATGGCGAACGACCAGGTGGTCTTCACGACGTCCGGCGGGGCCTACCTGAAGCTGCACGGCAGCGACATTGAGCTCGGATGTCCGGGCAAGTTCACCGTGAAATCGGCCGGCCATTCGTGGCAAGGCCCGGCCAGCATGAGCACGGACATGCCGAAATTCGACCATGCGCCGCTCGGGCGGGTGCCGAAACTGGTGCGGGCCTCCGACGGCAATCCGATCGAGGGTTACGTCGGCGAGGTCCACAAGGCGTCGGGTGAAATCGTGAACGGCCAGACAGACAGCGCCGGCACGATGCCCCCGATCGACCACAACCAGTTCGAACAGGTGGTCGTGAAATTCTTCAAGAAAGACGCATAAACGAGCTACAGGGTACGGGTCATGCCAACAACACCACGCAGTCCAGCCGCGACCGCCAAGGGCACTCTACTGCCCAACAAGAAGAAGGAACTCGTTGCAGTCAAACCGATGCCGTTGCCAGGCGTCGTGATCTTCGTGCACGGGGTCAACTCCGAGGGGGAGTGGTTCGGCCCGGCCGAAGAAGGTATCTGCCGAGGATTGAATCGGCGCCTTGGGCGGCTCGACGATCAGATGATGTTCAAAGGCCCCGAGGGCGGACAGCTTACCCCGGCTAAGTACATCAAGTTCCTGACGAATGACGGCTTCGTCAATCCGAAGATGACGCCGCAAACCTACGTGCAACCCGACCCTTCGTGGTCACCGGTCATCCATTTCCGGTGGGGACATAAGGCGAATAAGGAAGAGCTGCAGGAGTTTGGTGGGAACATTTTCCTGAACGAACAAAACTACTGGGGGGGCGGCCCATTTGCAAACGGGTGTTCGAGCCTTCCGGACTTGTGGAACGTCGGGGTCAACGACCGACTGTTTCTGTGGCTGCAGATCCAGGATTTGAACCCCGTTGCCGCGCGGATGGTGTACTCAACACCTAATCGTCATTACGGGGTAATGGCTGCCCTGCGTCTCGCTAAATTGATCGAGTCGATTCGGAAAAAGCAAGCGGATTGTCCGATCACTGTGGTTTGTCATAGCCAAGGCAACATCGTCGGGATCACGGCCGCGTTTCTGGGCGACCAATTGCCTGATGTGAAGGATGGCCAAGGGAAATCCGGCCATTGTGTCGCCGACGCCTATGTGCTGGCCAACGCGCCATACAGCTTGGTTGACGACCTCAAGACCGATTCCTGGACTCAACGCACCGCAAAGGATTCAAAAGGCCGACGCGGCCGTGAAACGTGGGAAGCTCGCGTACACACTCTGTCCAACTTCTTCGACATTATCCGGGCTCGGTTCAGCCAAGAACCGACACCAGAGGATATCGATCCGGAAATGTCGAATATGTGCACGTCGTCAAAAGGCAAACCCTACAAGGCAGCAGACGATCGACAGGCGCACGGGCTTCAGGTATGGGGTAAAACCTCCATGGGACCGACAGGTTATGGAAACACGTACCGTACCTACGGTCGGGTTACCCTCTACTGTTGTCCGCACGATCAAGTGATCTCCGCGACGACCGTCCAGGGGATCGGTTGGCGAGGATTGACCCCATATGAAATCGAAGTCACGGGCGGCGCTGATTGCTTCACGCAACGTGTATTCGCCTCGGGCTACCTTGTCGGCCAGAAGCCCGGGGAGCTTTACGATTACACCAAGAATGACTGGCGCTACAAGAAGGGAAAGACGAAAGGCTTCTGGTATCCCCCGTCGCCCGAAGCACAGTTCTCGATCATCAAATCGTTGCAAAGCCGAACGACCCTTCGAGACATGTGGGGGATCTGGAAGATGCGAGGTATTGGAACGCTCGTCAACATCGGACGGCCGGCGGTCAATGCGACGCCACCCGACTGGTGGGCGATTCCGATCGACGCACCCAAGCTGGATCACCCTTTCACCCCGGTCGCAATGAAATACGGTAGTCCGATGTCGCCCGTCCATGACGGCCCGGCAGCAACCAGCCTCTTTAACGAAGGCAATGACCCGGTCGCCGCTGCGCGCGACAAGAGCAAAACTGCTGCGGAAAAGAAGTCGGGCGATGCAATCGACAACTACGGCGGTGCCACTGCGCTGGGCAACGAAGACAGCGAAGCGGATATGCGCTACGAAATGCACGCGATCGTTCGCCAAACCGTTCGGCATAACGAAAAGACAAACAGCGCGTTGATGGACGGAAACGGCAACGTCATTTCAGAGCAACCAGGCTTCAACTCGAACGGCGAGGCAAAGCAGTACTCCGGGGCCACCGTAACGGCTTACCTTGGTGAGACGGAGAAGAACAACCCGACCAATCACTCGACGATCATGACGAACGCGATGCATGCGGAGCACGCTCTCGCCTATGATGTCGCGATCGGCTTGTGCAAGCTGACGCCGGACGACTGGAGGGATTTGCGTATTGAAGCCGACTGGCGCTTCGGAAAGGGGCTGGATAAAGCCAACCCTCACAAAAAATATGCGGAATATTTTCACGAAGGCAAGATGAACGGAAGCTTTCTTACTCGCTGGATCAAAGAAGATCCCGATGCGCACATGCCGAAGAAAATCGTTGATGAAAGAGACGGCTGGATGATTCTCGACGCGGCTCATTCCTTATGAGCGCGCTCATTTCGTCTCGGCCGCGACGTGTTGCCGTCGCGCTTGCCATCTTGCTGTTGTCGGTCGCGATAGCGGCGACCTGGACGTATCATGCTCAGCAGGCTGCACCGCAGCCGCTCTCGGTTGAGGAATGGATGAAACGATTGATTGTGTTGCCGCTGTTGGTCGTGGTCGCTGTGTTGGCGCTCTGGACGGGACTTCGAAAATCTGGCGGAGAAAAAGTCGCGGCAACCACGGTTGGCACAGGGGCTAGCGTCGCCGTGGCAGCCCCAGTCCCCAATCAACCGTTTCGCGCGCAAGTCGTTGGGCTCGCGTGGCTCAATCCGCTAGAACGGCGCGACTATCCGACCGAATGGCAGCTGCTTTGGACGATGGGTCTCGTTCAGCCCAACGAGCACGATGACATGGTCAAGGAGGATCCGAAAGGCTTCACCACCTTGCAGCCAGTCGCCGGCGTAGCCTATGGCAATGATGGCCGCGAGACGTTTGACGGGTTTTATGAGAAGTACATCGATCAACTTCTCGTTTTATTCGGCGAAATTTACGTGATGAGCCCGGTGTATTTCTACAACGTCCACTCAAAGGAACGAAAGGGGTGGCGAGAGCTGGCTGGAACCCACATCGAGTTTGCAATTCCGGAAAAACGCCTTGATCCGGAGGAATCTCGAAAGTACTTGGTCAAGCAGTTCGTGTCGATGTTTGAGATTGGCAATCAGGATGCACCAAGTTTGTGGAGCAAGGATACTCCGCCAGACGTTCACATCACGCCCGGTGGTCCGAACGCGGGCTTCACTTCGCTGAATCGCGCACTCGACTATCTGCAAGCACACCCCGACCAGAGCGTATGGGTGATGAACTGGGATGCGCCGAGCTTCCCGCCGAAAGACAACCAGATGAACGAGAACATGGTTCTGCTCGTTCTAACGGGTCCGGACTTCAAGACGGAGCGTGAACCGCTCGCATGGGTCGGGCGCGTAGCTGTCGGCAACGTGAACGACTTCGAGAAGAAGTCCGGGACGACGCGCGCAGTGCAGGCGTGGAAATCGACCATCGAACAGGCGGCCCATAATGCAGGTGTGACGACGGCGGACCTGCACTACGTGGTCCACGACGCCGGCAAGGGCAGCGACGTTGCGTCTGCACGGCTTGGTGCGCTGTCACAGACGTTGACCGAGGTGCTGCCCGAGTACGACTTCAAGAAGCAGACCTTCAACACGCCGGCGCTGCTTGGCGAGATGGGTGCCGGTACCGCGCTGACCGACGTGGCACTCGCGATCGGCCGCGCGAACCATCTCGGCGGGAATACGCTGGTTGCCGGCACGAACGATGCCGAACACCCGATGGCCGTTGTCGTTGTTCCTCCTGCGAAGCTGAATCCGGTCGATCCAAAGAAGCCATGGTTCCGCGCGGCCGGCGAAGGCAGTGCGTATCTGCCCTGGTGGGGAAAGCGGCACGACGTCGATTACAGTCGGTCCGGGCAAGGCTACAGCTTCTAAGCTAACCGCAGCGTGACATGGAGCAACGTGGACGACGCGCGGTGCGCGCGTCATCCGTTTTCGACGTGAGGTTTGCTATGGGACTGGGGGCGTACAAACCCTCACGCCATCATCAATTGTTGGGGTGGGGCGTTGGGTTAATTGGCGCGGGAATTGGCCTTTTCTCCGTTCTTATTGTGTTTCTGGCGATTGGTGCATTTGACCAGTGGCATATGCAAAGCAATGCTCAGTTGAGCTTCGTTTTCTCCATGCCGGTTCTCATCGTTGTAATCGGACTCACCCTGGTTATCGTGGGTTTGGTCAAAGCGATCAAAGCGTTCAGAGCACGCAAATGAAGCGATATGGCGTCTGCACGTGAATTGCCAGCACGATGGAAAATCGATGTGACCGTGCGGCAGAGTCTACGTCGGTCTTGAACCAGTAGCAGGAGCTTTCATGCGCGGTGTAATTCGGGTTGGAGACGTACACAGTCACGGAGGACGCGTCGAGTTAGGCGCGCCCAACAGCGAAGTCATGGGACGGCCGGTCGCACGAGTCGGCGACCGCTGCACCTGCCCTATCCACGGCGAGTGTGTGATCGTGGAGGGTGATGCCGATTTCAACGTGGAGGGTAGTTTCGCATCATTCGACGGCCACAAGACCTCATGCGGTGCGGTGCTCATCACTTCACTTCCGACATCCGGGCGCACGTAGTTTCCGGGTACAAGCATCAACCAACTAAGCAGATCATCACCTCCTACCCTAGAGACTAAACCCGATGGCCACTACGATTACTGAACCCAGCTACCCTCCCCCTCGCAGCGCGAAAGCGTTTGCCAAAAGCTGGCGCTGGGCCTTGCTGTTCGGATTTTTCGTCTATTGGGGCTATCGACTACTCGAGCTTGTTCTGCTTGGTGTGGTGGTAGAACAGTTCGGGCTGACTTCCGAAGCCAAGTCTTACACGATCCTCTTCGCATACGTCCCCGCGCTCGTATTTCTTGGCGGCATGTTCTACGTCCATCGGCGCCTGGTGTTTCCCGACATTCAATTTGTTGGGGCGTTCAAGCGGCGAGACGTGGTTACCGGCATCGCGTTGGTCACGCTCGTGTATCTCCTGGGATACGGGCTCGCATGGCTAACACACCAGCCGCGTGAACCGATCATGGCTTCGCTCTTTCAGTCCAAGACGTCCCTACAAATTGTCGTGATGATCGGTGCGATGCTTTTGCTTCCGCCGGTAGTCGAGGAGTTGGCCTTCCGCCATTTCCTGCTATCTATGCTCCCCTTCCGTGCGAGCTGGTGGGTCGCAGCGGTCGCGGTATGTGCAACCGGGTTGTTCTTCTCGTACGTCCACGCTTACCAATACTGGACGACGAACTTGACGATTTTTCTTGTCGGCGTGGTTTTCGCAGTGGCGAGAATTCGTTCGAACGGCATGACGTTGCCCATAATGCTTCACGCCTATGCGGTCGTGCTGGCGCTTGTGCTGGACCAGCTGATGGCCGCAGCTATCGGGTAGCTTGCCGCGTCGTCCGCAACGGTTCACTGCACTCGCATACCGAAGTCATCAGGAATGCCAACGTCGTGAAGCGAGGGCTGCAGCTATGGCCCACGCGGCACCCCTCTGGGTCTCAAGAGGTTCGGTTGTCCCTCGCCAAGCGAGCACAAGCGACGGACACCCTCTTGAAACTTGTCAGCATCGTAGCATGCAGGTCGCGGACGGATTGGAATCCCGTGGTCAACGAGATCGCGCTTCTCCCTTTTTGGTCAGTCATCACAGCGGTCGACCTGGTCGTGTTGTCGCCGGTGACCGGGACTACAGCAACGACAATTGATTGCCGCTGGCCGTTGAGGGTTCGCGATCATGCTCCGGTGCCGCCATTTGCGGTTGCTCCGCGACAGGCGAACTCGCAATGGCATCGCCCCCCCGCTCGTTCCGGCAGCGCTCGCGGCCCCATTCGGGGCTCAGGACATCGGACGAGAACAGTACGCCGGGGGCAATCTGAATCAGCAGCGTCATCGACGAGTCCTCCCATTGAATGCCGTGATATTCACAAGGCTGGCGTTGCGCGCCAGACTGGACCAACCACCATGCACCATCGTCGTGATCGTACGGCACTTGTGGCCGTTGCTCTACCTCGATCGCAACAGACTGCCTGCGGTCGTGGGGGTGCGTTCAGCACCATTTCTCGGCGGTCGCGTGCAGCGGTAAGCGCGTTTATCACAATGGCACGATTGTCGGCTCGCTTGCTCGCCATATCGCGTAGCGAGTGCTGACGCGTCCGCTTTGTTTGCCGTGCGTATCCATTCTATTCCGAATGGCGGCCAGTCACGAGAACAGGCATATTTCTCTGTTCGACGATTTTGAATTCTTTGAACGCCAACCGTGCTTTTCGGACCTCTACGTCGTGGCCAATGTCACCGATCCAGGACGCAACCTCCTCTTGTGGCGTTTCGCAGCGCACGCCGATGACCACCTCGCGCAACGCGAGATGGTCACCAAATTCCGCGTAGTAGTGTCCATCGTCATCCCGGTCCTGAAGGTCAGCCATTACCCGATACTCGCCTTCGTATCGCCACGCATCGAACTTCGTTAGCAGCATAGCTTTCACCATGTCGGGGGTAACCCCAGCGTTGTGCGCATTTAGGTCGATGTCGAAATTGAGTCGATTTGGTTCGTAATTGATCTTCATCGCCCATTCATCTGGTACATCGAACCCAAGACACATGCCGTAGTGTTTGTTGCCGTAATGTGCCCACATGACCGGACTTTGCCAATGCGTTGAAAAACAGATAACACCACGCTGTTTGGATAGATGCTGGCGAAGCACCTGAGCAACCCTTCGATGCTGTTGAGTAGGGAGGATGTGTGGTAACAGCTCAAAGGGGTCGTTAAGTTCTTCGAAAAGCGAGATTTTCATGCGACGTTCGTCGATAATCTTCTTCGCCCATTTTTCTGCTGTCAGGTAGTAGAGTCGCATGGTCGGTCAGGATGGAATTGACTTGTGCATTGTATCGGCTTCCGGTAATGGATCCGGTATTCCGTAGAGGTCGGCTCCCGAGCGACTGCGCGCGTGGACATGAGCCTCGGGCTTTCTGATTCGCGCTATCGTATGAGTCTCCGCTTTGGTTTCTTTGGTCAATCGTTGTTCGAAACGGCGTAGTACAGGTGCCACCACCAAGCTGTCCGCGACTTCACGGCCTTCGTGCATTTCCATGCATCAGTGTCGCCAGCACTCATGGCCTTGAGCGTTCCATTCATATTCGGACACGCTCCGAGCCAAAGCGCGTATCGCTCGTTCTCGACGCGGACAAGGGCTTTCCCAAGCGTGAAGACCACGGCCAGCAGAAGCAAGATGAGTAGATTGCGAATCGCGACTCTCCCCGTTTTCCTATGACTTTTTACATTCTCTAGCACCACGCTCGACGTGTACTCCGTCCACGTAGAAAGCTAGGTAATGAATCCAACTTAGCATAATCGTCAGGCTCGGTCGATGTAGTTCGCGGTAATGCTTGCGGCCATGCAGTCGTCAGGAAAGAGATTGACGCGGAACCGCGGTTGCAATCGCGAATGCATATATTGACGTTCGCTGTAGGCAACGAAGCAACGGGTCCAATCATGCGCGATCACGAATCGACGGCTGTGCGCCAACGCCGTCAGATTGATGATCTTCATCACGTTCGGCCGTGCGACGTCGATGTCTGACGCGCCGAGCAAGGCCAAAGTTGGAGTGAGCGGTATGTAGAAGGTCGCCGGCGTATCGGGCACGAGAAATTCCCCGGCGTCCGGGCTCGCCTGGCACAAGCGCCACTCCAACGCACCGTGCGTCCTCATGGCCATCATGATTCCAGCGTGGATATGAAGCCCGGTGGCTTGGCGACTCGGTAGCGAGTTGTCTTCGTCGATGTATGTCGTGTGGCAAGCCTCTAGACGTTCCTTAAAGTCTCGGGTGAGGTCTGGAGTGCCTCGGCCAGCATTGAACTTGACTGCTGGTTCGGGGTTGTCGGCGTATTGCGCTCGGCCTTGCCATAGTGCGTGGAACTGCGTGATGAGCCGATGATTAAAACTCAGCCACCGCGTGTCCCCCTTTATCAGCCTCTCGGCGAGGGACTGAAAATCG
The DNA here is from genome assembly GCF_905400185.1 of Burkholderia sola. Classification (NCBI taxonomy): domain Bacteria; kingdom Pseudomonadati; phylum Pseudomonadota; class Betaproteobacteria; order Burkholderiales; family Burkholderiaceae; genus Burkholderia; species Burkholderia sola. The sequence goes on along the minus strand of NZ_FR989678.1, from coordinate 63,172 downwards.
CGTTCGATGCTTGCACCGAATCCCCCTTCCGCCCGCTGGTCCCACACATGGTTGGCGCAAAAGAGCTTGTTTCGGGCATCGATATTTCGAATAATTTTTTTTGCAGCGAAACTTAGCGCAGACAAGCCTGTTTTCGGATTTCGGAACCGCTCAATGCTCGCGCGCGGGAAAATGTGCTGGTTTCGCGTGAGCTGGTGCGGATTTCCCGGTTGGACCGGCTCGGGCTTGTGCTTGGTCTGTTCCATGGCTAATCGATGATCGTGTGTACGGCCAAGTTTGGCGCATCGGCCTGGCATCACTGCAAAGTCTCGCGACGTGTCGGAGAGCCCCCTTAGGAGAATGTCGAGGTCCTCGCCGCAATCAAGGCTGGGGACGGAGAATCAGCATCGGCCTGTGTCGCCGCTCGTCGTGGCTGATCGTTACTCGCTCGAGCGGCTCAGCGATTGTCCAGCCAGACATGCCGGCGGCAAGCACGGTGAGTCGCACGGTGTGGGCGTCACAGTCGTGGATTCGCGCTTCGCTCTGGGAGCGCGCGCCGGGCGCGTGCGTCGGATTGTCGAAGCGTCGGCCGATTGCTTCGATGGTGATCGGCTGATCTCTCATCCGCAGGATTGCTCCGGCCTTCTCATTGCGACTCGCAATAAGCTTGTCGAATTGCTCCGCAGACGCCTTAACCGACTCCGAGCCGACTCTAACGTATGCCGGCCCGGTGAAATGAGGCCGACCGTCGCTCGAGCTGACCACGACCGCCACGATCGTCTTTTCGTCGACCGTGAATGCATGAGACTCGTAGCTACGGATTGGCGGGTAGCAGTCGTTGGCAGCCTCGCGCACGCGTTTCTGGACGCTGTCGGAGTTCGGTACGCCCGTGATCATGCCGCCTTTGTCAGCGACACCAATGAAAAGAATGCCGACGCGGCCCGCCTGAATGGTGTTGGCAAAAGCGCTCAGCGTCTGCCGCAATTCGTCTCCCTTTACGCCTTCTGATTTACGCTCTACCAGCTGATCTTCATGGTCGCCGAGGCGTTGCCGCAGTTCGTCATCGGTCATCATCGACGCTCTCCGTTGTCACGAGCCAAACGTGCATGATATTTCGCCGCCTCGCGGCGCATCCGTGCCTCTTCCGGCGACACGTAGATCGAGGTCGTGCCGAGCGACGCGTGGCCGAGCGTGCGTTGCACGACCTCGAGCGCGACGCCGGCGGCCAGCATCTGCGTGCCAACCGTGTGGCGGAATGCATGGGGCGACGTGCTGGCCAGCTTGCGCCGCTCCGGCTCCGTCAGATCGGACATCACCTCGAGCAGCTGCACGACCGCCCATTGCGTGAGTCCGCGCGCGCCGCGCACGGAATACCCGCCACCCGCTGCTGCTGCGGCTACCGCTTCGTCAGTGTCGACCGGTTCACCGAATTTCTCGCGGGCCCGCGGCGTCGGCGGGATGACCAGCGGCGCCACCAGCGGCAAACCGGGCGGCTTCGCCGCGGCCGCTGCGTCGAGATCCTGGCCGCGATCGCGCCAGTGCGCGCGCAGCGCGTCGACGCACTCGTCGCTGATCGGCACGAAGCGTTGCTTGTTGCCCTTGCCGATCACCTCGAGCAACCAGCTAGCCGGCGTGTCGTCCTCCGCCGGCATCCAGACGAGCGCCGCACGCCTCGCTGCGGCCGCCTCGGCGATCCGCAGGCCGCCATCCCCCATCATCAGCAGCAGCGCGCGCGCGGCGCGCCAGCGCGGCCCGCTCGGGCCCTGCAGCTCGCTTCGTTCGGCCAGCGTCGCGCGTACGCGCGTCCAGAGGTTGAGTGGGAGCGCTCGCTCGACCTGCAGCTTGCGTACACGCCTGACGACACTGGGGTCCGAGACGGCCGCCCAAGGGTTGCCGGCCAGATAGCGCACCGCCACCAGCCACGTGAATGCCGCGCGAATCGCGCGCACCGCATAGCGCTGGCTTTCCGGCGCCAGGCCGCCCGGCGCGAACGGCCGCCATAGGCTACTGGTGCGCGCGACCGGCGGCCCCGTGAAGCGTTCGCCCGGCGCGGCGAGAAATGCCTTGTACGCCTCGCAATCCTCGACCCGCATCGACGACAGCGCCACGCCCCGCTCGGCCACGCACCACAGCACGAGGCGCTCGAGTTCCTTCTTGTAGACCCGCTGCGTCGCGGGCCGGTCGTCGTAGCGATGCAGGTACGCCCGCACCGCATCGAGATCGTGCGCCGCGCCGAGATACGCGAACACGGGCGCCCGATTCGCCCCGTGGGCGCCGGACAGCTCGACGGGCAGCGCCAGGCGCTCGAGCGGGGCCAACTGCCCGGCGCCGACGGTGACGCCTGCCGACGTCGGCGCGAGCGCGTCGCCGGCGTCGACGTCCACCTCAACGGCCGCGCCGATCGACTCTGCGTGTCGCCGCAACCAGGCGACCAGCACACGAGCGCGGCCGACGCCGACGCGCGGCACCGATCGCCACCACTGCCCACCGCGGCGGTTCACGAACGCTACGAGCTCGCCGAGCGTGCGGATGCCCTCGCCTTCCAGGCGTGCCGCGACGAGCGAGCGGAACCATCGGCCGACCGGATGCTCGGCCCGTGGCGTCGCGACCGCCCACTGCGCGGCGACCTGCTCGATCAGCTGCAGCGACACGGGCGTCAGGCGCGGCTCGCCGTATTTCTCGATCGCCGCCTGCAGATGAGATTTCAGTACCGGCGAACCGTCGCGCAGCGCGGCCGTGACCAGGTCGTCGCGCATCGTGCGCAGCAGCTGCGCGACGTCGACCGGCTCGGCGTCTTCGCGGTCGAAGTACAGTCGCTCGATCGTCTCGATCGGCAGGCCCTTCACGCGCGCGCGCAGCGCGGTGAATTCGGTGCGACTGTAGCTGCGCAAAGGCATCTGGGCCAGCTGCTGGGGACGATTGGCCATCGTTCAGGCGGTCGCCGGTTGGAGTTCTACGCCAAAGGCCTCGGCCCACGACGCGTCCGTGACGGCATCGAGGGTTGCGATCGCCCGCGCGCGTGCCGCGTCGAGCGTTTCCGCCTCGCTGTTCGGCACATGTCGGCCCGTGAGGACGTCGGATACGGCGTAGACCGGCGCTGTATCGATCGGCAGACCGACGATCGCGTGGGTGGCCCACGTCCGGTCACGGTGTTCGAACGGAATGCCGATCACCTCGACGTCGCCGGTCTGCATCGCGACCGAAAACACGATCGCGTCGACGCGACGCGGCGCCGGCCGCGCCGGCGCTTTCTTGGAAGAGGAACGGGCCATGGTGTCTACTCCAACTGGGAATGGGATGTTCGATGAATCGCCGTGGCTACTGCTTCGCTTTGGATCGCGTTGCAACATCCTGGACCGATATCAAGCCATCGTCGGAGAACGCCCAGCCGACAAATCCGAGCAGAGAGATCGCTTGAAGCGAGAACAATTCGCTACCGTAATCCAATTGCCGCCCGTGAAGCACTTGGTGTCTGTTCAGAAAGCCGGGCCGCGGCTTTGCCATCGGGTGGCTCTCCATCAGCGCCGATAGAAATGTGATGCCGTGATAGCGCTCGGGGTTCTTATCGATCCAGCCGGCGATTTCTGGGCGGTTCCGATGAACATTGAACAACGACTTACCTGTGTCGTCCCACCCGATCCCTTCGGCGGTTGCCAGCATTAAGGGAATGCTGGCCAGATAGCGGCCTGCTCGGTGGAGTTCGAAAGCTTCGCTGACAATATGGGCACGCGGCGGAAAGTCGTGGGCGGTCCGGTGTTCGATGTCCGCGAGGAGCGCGCGAGTCGATTCGGACATCAATATGTCCAGCTCGGCCACATTGGAACGGCAGTCGTCGATTTCCTCAAACAACCGTACTTCCGACTCCGGTTGAATGAACCAGTTGTGTGCAGAGGCGTGTCGGATTGCCCGCTCGTGGGCGCCATAGAACGAGTCCCATCCCTGGCCACCCGTGAGAATCCACTCGGCTTTCGCAAATATATCGCGCGGATCAGTCATGTCGTTTTCCTATGCTCCGGGGCGCGTCATTCTCGCCGCGTTTCGAATACGCGTCGCTGCCATGCGCGGGGTATCGTTGACGCTCGTCCAGTCGTGGTGCCACCATGCAATCAGCTCCGCGGCGATGGCGATCGTTCGTGCTGCGACGACGTCGCGAACTTCGTCCGCGACCTCATCCCACCAGGCCGCGCCTGCGGAGTCGCTGGCGCTGGGATCTATTGCCTGTCGATAGATCGCCTTAGCCGTTTCGAGCGTGATTTGCATCGCGTCTCCCTATTCCGTTTCCCGTCGTTAGCGCATCACCGGCCTCGCTGAGCGTCCTCGAGGATCGCGACCACCGCAGGGCTGCGCAGCGCAGCGCCGAGCACAACGTAGTCGGGATGGTCGCCCCGGGTCTCAGAAAACACGCACTCGCTGGACAAACCCATCGCGAACGCCATCGCCTGCGCCGGCGTGCTCTGGTCGAGCACCGTGCTGGCCACGACGTCGGCGATCACCGCCTGCTCGTGCGGCAGCGGCGCACGGCCCAGCTTCGGCTTAACGGCTTCGCTCACGCCGGTGGCGACCAGGCTGATCAGGTCGATGCGCGGCAGGTAGGCGGCCAGCTGCTCAGCCATGCCTTCTTCAAGCGCCAGCGTGAAGCCCTCGCGGAACAGCGGCGCACGCTCATACGCGATGCGCAGGCAGCGCATTTCGTGCGCGTCGACGGCGATGTCGGCCAGCTGGAACTCGTGCCGAACGTCGTACGCCTCCAGGCGCACATTCCGATCGTCCCCGGTCAGCGCGGGGCGCGCCAGCACGCTGACGATTACGGTGGGCGAACCGAGCGAGTCGGCCGAGCTGACCGGGATCAGCTGGATGATGTAGTGCGGACCTTCGAGTGAGACGCCGGCCTGTAGGCGCTGGACTTCGATCATGGATGGTTTCCTCGTTGTGTGTTGGTCAATGCCGCCGCTGTCCTCTTTCCGAAAAAGGGTGCCCTGGTTCGCAACGAACGGCTAGTGGGCCAATGCTCGGTCAGTTCGCCGGCGTCTGCCCGGCTTTCTCGTAGAACGAGTCCACAATCGCGAGCAGCTCGCGCAGGCGTGCAGCGACGCGCGGCGTCACGAACAGATCCACGTCGGCGGTGCGGGCGTAGTACGCCTTGGTCGGCCCGACACCATCCGGGCCACCGCCGATATCGAGCAGCCGCAGATCGACGGTCGGATCGGTCTTGTCGGCGTAGAGCTCGGCGGCGCTGTAGATGTTGTAGATGGCGCCATCCTCGGCCCAGTCTTGCGTGTCGACACACCATGCGTGCGCCAGCAATCGTTGCAGGTGGGCGGCCTCATCTGCGCCGCGCGGCGCTTCGAAGAACACGGTTCGTTCCTCGTACGAGCCTCGCGATTGGCACAGGGCATCCGGCAGCACGACGAACGCGCGGTACAGCGTACCTGTCGTGAGGGCCGTGGTCAGAATCGGTCGTTCGACTGCTTTCAGGCTCATCGTTTTCTCCGGTTTTGAGGCGCTTAGGCAGCGCCGATCTTGGCGGCGTACGCTTCAGCCAGAGCGCGCGCGTCGGCCGCCCACGAGGTCGCGCCGGCCTCGTCTGCCGCGTTGCGCAGAAAGTGCGCGGCGTCTTGCCAGTCGCCGGCGGCCACGGCTTTCCAGGCGAGCCGGCAGCGCGTCACCTGCTCGTCGGGGGCGTCCAGTAGCAGGTCGTAAGCGGTTTTCATCGTCGCTCCTGGTGAAGGCGTTTCGTTCAACTGCGCGGCACGCGCTGCTCGAGGTGGATCACATTCGCGCGCACAAAGGTCACGCGCTCGCCGACGCAGAAGCCGGCGAATTCTTCTTCTCCGGGGGCGTCCGGGAATTCCGTGATACGCGCGCCATAACGGTTGTCGGTCAGCGCCGTGTCGCTCACTATCGCGAGAAGACGTGGCCCGATCTTGGGCTGCAGCTCGACCGCGTCGCCTCGCTCGATCGTGTCGCGGGCGACGTCGCGCGCCGTATCCCAGCCGCGCGTGAGCGCCGGCGCGATCGTGAAGTCAGCGGGATCACGATAGCCCCACACGCGGCGCAGCAGCTGCCAGGACGCGATCGGCATGGCGCCCTGTCCGGCCTCCCAGCGCTGCACCTGACGCTCGGTGACGCCCAGGCGCTCGGCCATCTCAGCCTGCGTGCGTTCGTTGCTGGCGCGCATCTGCTTCAGTTCGGCCGGCGTCGGTGCACCACGCCGCACGGCGACCTCCAGCGTGACGCCGCCATCCCATTCCAACGTGACGGGGCCACCGCACTGCGCGCAGGTGGCCGCCTCGCCGTCGTGGCTGTCGTCCGGAAGCCGGACCTCGCCGTTGTGGCGACATTCGAAGCAGCGGTACACGTACCGCACGCCGTCCTTGCCCTTCTCCATCCGCGCCCCCTGGCAGAAGCCGACAAAACGTCGGGTGGTTTTCAGCATAGCACGACATTTTGTCGTGTCAAGGACAGGTATAACCTACCCTCCGGGGTTTTGGCATATTAAACGCAATGCCGATAAGGAGAGTTATCGGCATTGACCGCGCGCCACAAAAACCCGGCCGCAGCCGGGTTCCTCGTCGCTCAGCGGCGCGTAATCAGGTACACGACCAGCGGCAAGCTAGCCAGCATGGCGATCGCCGCCAGCGGGTGATACAGCCCGTAACTGGCGGGCCAGAGAGCCGACAGCCCGCGGTCTATCGCCGCCAGCCCTACCAGCCCCGCCGCGACCGCCAGCAGCCCGATTCCTGGGTTCATTTCCGATCTCCTCTCGGTAGTGGTCGATTCTATCGCGGCAGCCACTCACGCAGCTGGCTCACCGTCCGGCAGCTCGGGGTCCGGCAGGAACGACACCTGGCCGGGCGGGATGACAAAGCTCGGCAACCAGTCGTCCAGGGCCGTACACACGCGCTCGTAGGCCGCGTCGAGCCCGGAACCCTCCGGTGCGTTCGGCGCGTCCGGAAACAGGCGCCGGCCGGTCTCGATCATGTCGTCGCAGAGGAAGCCGTACCGCCCCTTCTGCAGCATGGTCCACAGCGCATCGTAGCGCTCGGCCTCGAGGGACATCAGGCCGACCGACATCGCATCCGCGATCCGGAATTTCATGTAGCCGATGCACCACTCGAGGAACATCTGCTGGACAGCCGTCATCGGCGTTGTCACTTCGCCACCTCCTTCGCCACGCCCACGTATCGCAGGACGGCGATCGGCATACCTGGTTCGCCCGGCGGTCGGCCCGCGCTTATTGCTCGCCTCGGGACGCGTTGACCGTGCACACGATGCACGCGGCGAACGTTATTACCGCCGGTACGTTCCAGCCGAGCGCGAGGCACCCGACCGTCAATGAAAAGGCAAAAATCGCCGCACCGCCGTATCCGTTCATCCCCGCTCCCATTCTGTTGTCAGGCGCACTGTCGTGCGTCGGTGGCTCCGATCGTGCCGCCTGCGGCCGCCACGCCGCATTACGTCGCCGGCCGCAGCCAGTTTTCGACCGGCAGCCCCGCGACGCGGGTGAATTCAGCCGTGTTGTCGGTGACCAGCACGGCGTCGACGGCCAGCGCATGCGCGGCGATCAGCATGTCGTTGGCGCCGATCAGCTGACCTTGCTTTTCAAGCTCGGCCCGCAACCGCCCGTAGCAGCGGTCCGCGTCCGGCTGCAGCGGCAACACCGTCAGGCTTGCGAGCAGCTGCTCGACGCGTTGCGCGAGCGTTGACGAGCCACGCTTCCAGACGCCGAACCGTAGTTCCGCCGCGACGACGATCGAGGTGCACACTTGCTCCGGCGGGGTTTCGCCGATCCGGGTGGCGCATGCGCCGCGCGGGTCGCGGATCACGTTCGACAAGATGTTGGTATCGAGCAGGTACAGCGTCATTCGATGTCGACCGGTTCAGGCGGCAGGTCCTCGATGTCCGGAAAGGACTCGTCCAGCGGGGTCCACTGGGCGAACAGCTCGCGCAGGGGCGCGGCCTCCACGGGCTCAATGATCAAGCGGCGGCCTTCCCGGTGGATGGTGACCTCCGAGACCGGCAGCTCGAACTCGCGCGGGATCCGCACGGCCTGGCTGCGCCCGTTGCGAAACAGGCGCGCGTGGCGGGTGTCATGGGTTGGCATCAGGACGGCCCCTCTTCAATCGGGTTAGCATATGCCACAGCATATACAAGCCGACGCGGATTCGCAATGCGCTCGTGATCATGCTGGCGCGCCGATCGATTGGGCCGTTCTGCTTTGAGGAGATCACTTGCTGTTGTGGGGGCGTTTCGGTTCGCGCGGGTCTTCGCGAATCACGCTCCGTGCCGGCTTGTCGACGCGCAGCCCGCGAAACGACGGATGACGCAGCTGGCCGGTCCGCGTCCATTCAAGAAACGCCACTTCGGCGACCAGATCTGGATTCAGCCAGTGGAAGTCTCGATCCCTTTCGGGTGTAGGGACACTGACGAACGGTGACCGGTTGCGGCCCATGACTGCGAGCTGACTTTCGAATTCCCGCGCTTGGCGGGGCGTGAAACGCGGCGCGACCTGCCCGACGTAACGGAGTCGACCACCTTCCTCGTACACGCCTAAGAGCAGTCCGCGCACGCCCGCTGTTGCGCCCTTACGGCGTGAAAATCCGCCGATGACGAACTCCTGGCGTTTGCTGCATTTGAGTTTGATCCAGCCGTCCGATCTTCCCGAGCGATACGGCGCGTCCGCCAGCTTGCCCATGATTCCCTCTAGACCGAGGGCACACGCCGAGGCCAGCATGGCGTCGGGGTCGGCGTCGATCGCCTCAGAGAAGCGCACCTCGTTCCCGAGAATTTCGGCAACGAGCTTCGTCAGCGTGGCGCGGCGTTCACGCCACGTCCACGGCCGGAGATCATTGTTGTTAAGCCACATCAGGTCGAAGACGACGAGCGAAATCCCTGCAGTTCGACGTCTGTCAAACGCGTTCTGCAGGCCGTTGAAGTTTGGCCGCCCTTCTGTATCGAACCAGACGGCCTCCGCGTCAAGCCACGCACGGTCGACCGGCAATCGTTCAAGGACGGACCTCAGGTGCGGAAGTCGGGCGGTCCAGTCGTGGCCGTTCCTGGTGAAGATTCGGACGTCACCAGCGTCGATACGCGCGAGCATCCGGTAGCCGTCGAATTTGATCTCATACCCCCACTCTCCCGTCGTTGGGGGTTCTGCAGCAAGCACGGCCAGCGACGGCTCGATGAATTCCGGCATGCGACCATTTTCGGGTACTTGCGTCCGGGCACGGATGCCGCGCTCAGTTGTCCACCGCCCCATATGCCCTCCTCGCTTTGTAGGTATGTGGGCAATCTATATGCCCGTTGCGTGGGGCGTTTGACCAGGACAGACGATCTTGGCTCGAGCCAAGACCGGTCGACCAGAGGGTGAATGAACTGTTCAGGATCGGCGGCAATCGTAACCACGGCAATCTCAGTGAGCTACTTCCGCGAGATCTTGGCTCGAGCCAACTCTTGGACATTTTGTGACACTCCCTATGGAAATCCGTCTTGGCTCGAGCCAAGACCGTTCAGAAGTGCGGTCCATGGCGAATCATTCAACATCGGATTGCGATCTTGGCTCGGGCCAAGACGGTGGCATTCTCGATCCGAATCGTTGTTACCTGACCACATTTTATAAAGATCACAAAAAAATATGGTGATTTGATTGACTTATTTTGACTGAAGAATAAAACTCCGAGCGTTGAAACAAACACTTTCCAGTGGAGGTGAAATGGTCATCACGATTGGGGCGGAAAAAGGAGGTGTTGCTAAGACGCGGTTAGCAACGCACATAGCAGCTCTGGCTGCCGCGGAAGAAGTGGATGTCGTTCTTCTCGATACTGATAAGCAGGGTTCTGCGATGAGTTGGTCGCGAATTCGAAACGAAGAGGGCGTTACACCAGCCATTCCAGTGCTCGCTCTCCCGGCAAATCCGGCCCGCGAACTGGCAAACCTTGCCAACAAGTACACCCTCGTCGTGGTTGACATCGGCGCGCAGAACTATCGGACGATGCTGGAATGCGCACTGTTATCCGATCTCGTGCTGGTGCCGTGCGGGCCTGATCAACAAGAAGTGGAGTCGACGTTGAATGTCTTCGCGACCCTTAAAGACATGGGGCCGCGGCATGAAAGCGGTGAGATCCCCGCATACGTGGTGCTCACTCGGGTGTCGCCGGTCGAAGGATCGAAGGCGACTGCGGAATTGCGGGCATATTTGAAGAGCGAAGACATTCGACTTTTCGATTCCCAGATTCCGCAGAGAGAAGCTTGGCGTGCGACCGGCAAAACCGGCCGGGCCGTTCATGAGCTGAAGGGCCGTGATCGGTCGAAGAAGGCGATCGATGAGATGGAGGCGGTCTATCGGGAAATCATCGAACGGATCAACGGTGCGGAGGTCAAGTAATGGCTACTTTTAAGAAAAAAGCAGTGGCGGTCGAGCGAGTTGCGGCGGTGGAGGATGCCGCTTCGTTGGCTCCCATCGTGGGCGATCCGCGGATGGCGCCGCCAGTGGCAACTATCTCCCAGCTTCGTGGGGGCGGGGTTGGCTCGAGCCAAGAGCCTCCTAGATATGAAATCGGGCAAACGTATGAAGTTCCGGTTGGCAAAATTAAATCGAATTCTGTCAATCCAAGGGCCATCTATACAGCCTCTTCTGTATCTGAGATGGCTGAGTCGCTCGCGGCCCGAGGGCAGGGGCAGTCTGCGAGTGCGTATCAGGATGAAGCGGGCGACGTCGTACTCATTGACGGAGAGAGGCGCCTTCGCGGGGCTCGAACGGCAGGTCTTCCTACGTTGCGGCTTGAGATTCGCCCCAAACCAGCAAGTGAGCGGGAACTGTATGAGGAAGCCCGCGCTGCGAACGTAGAGCGCAAGGATCAAAGCCCGCTCGATGACGCGATCAAATGGAAGGAATTGATATCGCGGAAGATCTATCCGACACAAGCGGCTCTGGCCAAAGCGCTGAGGCTCGGGGAAGATCATGTTAGCCGGACTTTGTCGCTTGCCCAACTGCCGAGCAAGATCGTTCAAGCCGCCGCGGAATATCCGGAACTTCTCTCACTCAAAATGCTGAACGCAATTCGAGAATTCTGGGAAGTGAAAGGGGAAGAGGAGACCCTCGACCTTATCGCCGAAGCGGCTAAAAGCGGGATGGGTTACCGCGATGTCGCTGCTCGCCGTAAAGCTGCTGCGAAAGGGACGGTTCGGCGGCCCAGGTCGACGCGCGAGCAACTGACCTTCCGTGGAGCGAAGGGCGAGTTCAAGTCGTTTGAAGAAGATGGCCGGATCGAGTTGAAGCTGAAGGGGTTGGCTCCGGACGTCGCGGCAGAGATCAGCGAAAAGATCTTGGCTCTATTTCCGAAGGAATAGGGCGGTTGCTCCTCCGCGTAACGGGTTGGGGTCGATATCGGAGTGGGCCCCTGGATGACGCTGGGGCGCATTGCTCTTGTGATGGGAAGGTGCACGGGCAGGGGACACGACTATCGGTTATGGAGCGATGGAAGTCAGCGTGGTCCTGTAGCGCGGACTCGTCTCTGGAGCGATGGAGGGTAACGTTCCTCCAGCGATGCGCTATATGGGACGGGCGTGAGCGTGAGAGTGTGTACTCACCTTGCGTCGGGGCAGCTTGGCGGTATCGTGTCGTTCTTCCAGCGATGCTGATATGGCAGGGTCGTCTCTCCAGCGATGGCCGCGACGGCCTCTTTGTTCAACACTGTCGTTCTTCCAGCGATGATCTACCGTGTCGGCGCTGCACTTTTGGCGCGGAGGTATCGTGCTTACAACGATGGACAGGTCGATTAGAAAAAGATTAAAAGAAGATTAGGCTCTGTGGACAACAGCGGTAGCCATTTGATTGCAAAGGTGTTTTTTGAAAGGCCTGCTCGCTGGAAGAACGATAGCGGCATCGCTGGCAATACGAGTGTTACCTCGCTGGAGGCACGATTGACCACGCTGGAAGCACGATAGGGGCATCACGCTGGAGGAACGAGGAACATCGCTGCAGTGACGAGTGCGCTGTGATACCTCGCTGGAGGCACGATAGTCCCGTAGTTTTTTTGCTGAACCATCGCTGGAGAGACGAGACAAGGGTCTTGATGGCGAAATTCACGTACTTATACTTCTCGCATGGCAAATTCCATCGTCGACCAGGTGAAAGCGATCGCAGCACGCGCTAGCAGCGCGGGTGTGGAAACGCAATCTCATCCGACACAGATTCCACTGTGGCCGGCGAACGTTCGTGGGATGCCAAACGCCCTCGCGCGCTCGGCTCTGTTCAACGTGAACAAATCGAACGCGCCGCGTATCCGAATGGAGAAGGCGCTTATCGCAAGCGTTGATGGCGTCGAAATTTCGTTTAGCGGGGAAGAACTGAGACAGGACGACGCGGACGTCTTTCTTGAAGTGCTTCACCTGGCCCGGGATACTCAGCTGAACGAGAAGGTGGAATTCACAGGCTACAGCGTGTTGAAGTCGCTTGGCTGGGGCACGTCGGTAAAGTGTTACGACAGGCTCGTGACGACGCTGGAACGGTTGCAAGCGGGGCAAGTCAAGGTCCGCTTCACGGGCAACAAAAAGGGGTTTGTCGGGTCGTTGATCCGTAAATTCCTGTGGAAGGAAGGCACCGAAACGGGAACTGACGGCAAGACGCGGTGGGTGGCGTACGTCGAACCAGAAATCGTCGCGCTATTCTCTGACGACGACTACACGCGGCTGGCGCGCGAGCAGCGTCAGCGACTGCGATATGAGTTGTCGAAATGGTTGCATACGTACTACCACACGCATGCAGTGCCTTTCGCGCATTCCGTACGTTTCCTTCATCGTCAGTGCGGCTCGCAGACGAAAGAGTTGTTCCACTTTCGCGCGAACTTGAAGAAGGCGCTCGACGAACTCGTGAAAGAGGGCTTCTTGGTCAGCTGGATGATCGACAAGAACGACCTGGTACATGTCGTGCGTGCGTCGTCGCGTGGCGCGATTGCGGCCTGAAAAAGAGGCGGTATTCGCCGGGCAGTGACGCGGCTTCTAGTTTGGTGATGATCGCTTAACAGAATTCCCGCGCCGTCGTCGGTAGCGCGCCGAGCAACTCGGTCCTGTCGATGAGTTTGCTCGCGATCAGGTGCCGCACCTTGCCTTCGGCCTGCCACACGCCGTACACGGCGAGCAGCGCGGCGCCGAGCGCCTCCTTTCGAAACTTCTCCAGCAGGCCCGGCCAGAGGATCACGTTGACCTGGCCCGTCTCGTCCTCGAGCGTCATGAACAGCACGCCGTTCGCCGTGCCCGGCCGCTGTCGCACCGTGACCAGTCCGCACGCGCGTGCGAGCTGCCCGCTGCGCAGCGTTGCGAGCTGCTCGGCCGACTGCAAGCGATCAAGCGCGAGGCGATCGCGCAGCAGCGCCAGCGGATGCCGGCCGAGCGTGAAGCCCATCGCGCGATAGTCCGTTACGATCTCGTGGCCCTCCGATGCTTGCGGCAGCGCCGGCACCGCGTCGTCGCGTTCGGTGCCGCGCAGCAGGTCGCGATCAGGCACGGCAGCGGCCGCGAGCCAAAGCGCCGCGCGTCGGGTGCCGCCGGCGAGTGAGCGAAGAGCGTTCGCGCGCGCGAGCACCTGCAGGTCGTGCCGATCGAGCCGGGCACGGCGCGCGAGGTCCGCGACGTCGACGAACGGGCGCGCTGCGCGTGCGAGCTCGATGCGGCCGGCGACGTCCTCGCGCATGCCGCGCAATAGCGAGAAGCCGAGACGCACGGGCGCCGAGGTCGTCGGCCCTTCGATCGCCGAATCCCATGTGCTGACGTTGACGTCGACGGGCAGCACCTCAACGCCGCTGCGCCGCGCGTCCTGCAGCAGCTGCGACGGCGTGTAAAAGCCCATCGGCTGGCTGTTGAGCAGCGCAGCCAGGAACACGGCCGGTTCGTGTCGACGCAGCCATGCGCTCGAGTAGACGAGCAGCGCGAAGCTGGCCGCGTGGCTCTCCGGGAAGCCGTATTCGCCGAACCCCTTGATCTGCGCGAAGATCGACTCGGCAAACTCGCGATCGTAGCCGCGCTCGAGCATGCCGCTCACGAGCCGTTCGTGGTACGGCTCGAGCCCACCCTTGCGCTTCCATGCGGCCATCGCGCGGCGCAGCTGGTCGGCCTCGCCGGCAGAGAAGCCGGCCGCCAGCATCGCGACCTGCATCACCTGCTCCTGGAAGATCGGCACGCCGAGCGTACGCGCCAGCGCCTTCTCCATGCCTTCCGACGGAAACGTGACCGGCTCCAGCCCTTGGCGCCGACGGAGAAACGGATGCACCATGCCGCCTTGCACCGGGCCCGGCCGCACGATCGCGACTTCGATCACCAGGTCGTAGAAGCACTGCGGCCGCAGTCGCGGCAACATCGACATCTGCGCCCGCGATTCCACCTGGAACACGCCCATGCTGTCGCCGTCGCACAACATGTCGTAGGTCGCCTTATCCTCGGCCGGGATGTCCTGCAGTTCGAACGTCTCGCCGCGCTTCTCCGAGATCATGTCGAGCGCGCGGCGCACCATCGACAGCATGCCGAGCGCGAGCACGTCGATTTTCAGGATGCCAAGCGCCTCGATGTCGTCCTTGTCCCACTGGATGATCGAGCGATCCTCCATTGCTGCGTTCTCGATCGGCACAAGGCGCGTGAGCTTGCCGCGGCTGATCACGAAGCCGCCCGAGTGCTGCGACAGGTGCCGCGGGTACCCGAGCAGCTGCGCGGCAAATCCAGCCCACTGCTGGTTCAGCGGCGCTCCGGGATCGAGGCCTGCCTCCGCAAACCGCTGCAGCAGATCGGCGCGCGAGTCGAACCAATGGTGCTGCTTCGCCACGCGATCGACGATCGCTGGATCCACGCCGAGCGCTTTGCCGGCTTCCCGCAACGCGCTGCGCGGTCGGTACGTGGTGACGGCGGCCGTCAGCGCTGCGCGATCGCGGCCGTACTTGCGGTAGATGTACTGCATGACGATTTCCCGCTTTTGATGCTCGAAGTCGACATCAACATCGGGTGGCTCATTCCGTTCCTTGGAAATGAATCGCTCGAAGAGCATCGATTGCCGCGACGGATCTACTTCGGTCACGCCGAGGCAGTAGCAGACTGCCGAGTTCGCAGCCGAGCCGCGCCCCTGGCACAAGATGCCTTGCTCGCGCGCGAACTGCACGATGTCGTAGACGGTCAGGAAATACGCCTCGTACTTCAGGTCGGCGATCAGCTGCAGCTCGTGCTCGATCTGCGTCTGGACGTCGATCGGGATGCCGGCGGGAAAGCGCCGGCGCGCGCCGATGTAGGTCTGCTCGCGCAGGTACGTCGCCGGGTCGGTGCCGGCCGGTACCAGTTCATCCGGATACTCGTACTTCAGATCGTCGAGCGAGAACGTGCAGCGCCGCGCGACGCGTACGGTTTCCTCGAGCGCGCCGGCGGGATAGAGGTTGGCGAGCCGCAGACGCGATCGCAGGTGACGTTCCGCGTTCGGCGCGAGCTCGTATCCGCACTCCGATACCGGTCGGCCGACCCGGATCCCCGTCAACACGTCCTGCAGCGGCTTGCGCGATCGCACGTGCATGAGCGGCCAGCTGGTGGCTACCACCGGCACGCCGTGGCGCGCGGCGACGCGCTCGACCACGCCGCGGTGGATGTCGTCCATCGCGCGTGCGTGCAGCGTCAGCGCGACCCATGCGCGATCGCCGAACACGCGTGCGAACCATTCGACCTGCGCGTCGAGGCGCTGCTCGTTGGCCGGGAAGTCTGGCGACAGGATCGCGATGCAGTCGGGCAGGCTGCGGAGGTGGGTGTACGGCGCTTCTGGGTGCTCGAGATCGAGCGGCGCCAGCCGGTACGTGCCTTTCTTGCCGCGCATGCGACCGAGCGAAATGAATTCGCAAAGGTTGCCGTAACCGTCGCGGTTCATCGCGAGCGCGGTGAAGGCGAGCGCGGGGGCACCGTCGGCGCCTGTCAGCCGGAAGTGCGAGCCGATGATCAGCGGCATGTTCGCCGCCTTCGCTTCGACGTGCGCGCGCACGACGCCGGCGAGCGAGCATTCGTCGGTGATCGCGATCGCGCTGTAGCCGAGCTGCGCCGCGCGCGCGACGTATTCCTCGGCGCGCGACGCGCCGTGTAAAAACGAAAAATCGGAGGCGACCTGAAGTTCCGCATAGGCGGGCAGGGCGCCGAAGCTGCCGGCGTCCATGATGGATCAGCCGAACAGGCCGTGCAGGAAGAAGCGCGCTTCGCTCTCGTCGCTGGCCGTCGGCCGCTCCTTGTAGATCCAGTAGCAGACGCCGTTGTCGTCCTCGGCGACGAAGTAGTCGCGCGTCACGGTCTGCCCGTCTTGCCAGCCGCCTTCGATGCGCTCGCCGGGCGATACCATGCGCAGCGGCGTGCCGTAGAACGGCCGATGCTGGCGCGTGAGCAGCGGCACAGGCTTGGCAAGCAGCCAGGCCGGGCGCGGCAGATCCGCGGGCAGCGGCGCCGGCTTCGGCGCGTCGCGCATCGGCACCCATCGGGCGGCCGGCTCCGGACGGTAGTCGGCCATGGGAGCCGGGACGAGCACGTTCTCGGCGCCGAGCCGCGCAGTCAGCAGTTCGAGCAGCCGCGCGTGATCCTGCGGTGTGCCGCCGGGGTCCGGGAACAGCGAGTCGCTCGGCGCGGCCGCTTCCTGCACGCTACGGGCGACCAGGCGAACCGCGATCACGGGCCCGGCGAGCTCGACGTGGCCGAGTCGTTCCTTGACGAGCCGCGTGAGGTGTTCCTCGAAGCGGGTAGGGGCGCCCAACGCGATTTCGATTTCGGTCGGCGCGATCGCGTCCCGGCCGCGCTCGTGCTCGAGCAGCAGCGCAAACGCGGCGACGTCCAGCTGCTTCGCGGTGAGCCACCCAGTCAGCTGCAGGATCAGCCGGCGCGCGACGAATAGCAGCGCCTCGGCGTGCTCGACGCGATCCATCAGTTCGACGCGCGTATCGAATGACGGCGGCATTTCGAGCCAGTCGTAGGCGGCCGGCGCGGTGCCGGCGACCTGGTCAAGCCAGTCGAGCAACTGCGTGCCGCAGCGCTTTTTCAGCCCGGCGCGCGGCAGGCGCTGCAGATCGGCCAGCGTTTCGCAGCCGAGATCCTCGAACCAGTTCGCGTAGCGTCGGGCGTCCGGCGCTACGACGAGCGGCACGCGCGCGAGCGCGCGGCGCAGCGATCGCGCGGACAGCGCGAGGCCGCCGCGCAGGCCCCGGGCAACCATCCACGCGGCCGGGCCCGACGATGCGACCGATATCGCCGCGGTGACGCCGAACGACGCGACGACGTCGCGCACGCGCTGGCGCAGCGCGCGGACGCCGTGAAAGAGGCGCAGGCTCGCGGTCACGTCGAGCACCACGACGGCTTCCTCGGCGTCGACAACGCTCGGCGTGAATTGCAGGAGCGCATAAGCAACCCCGAGCACGAACTCGCGCTCGCGCGCGGCGTCGCGCTCGCGGATCTGCGCGTCCGGCGCGAGCGACAGGACGCCACCTCGGCGCATGCCGGCGACCACGCCGAGCGCACGTGCGGCGCGATCGAGCGCCACGACGCGGCCGCCCTCGAGCACGACGAGCCCGCGCGCATCGTCAGACGACGGCGCCGGCGATCGCGGCCGGAACACTTCGAGGTTGAGGTGCGGCAGATGCACGCCGATCCAGACTTGCATGACGGTTCAACAAAATCGGCGAGGGGGACACGGGAACGAACAGGGGCGTATCGCGTGCCGGTCCGCGGCGCTTCACGAACGTGACGTCGACGCCGTCACGCTTGGGCGCCAGCGCGAGCCGCAAGGGTGCCGGCGACGCGTCGCGCGCGGCGGCCGCCGGCCGGAAGAGGTAGAACAGCGCTTGGCCGCTCTGCGCGGCTAGGTTGAGCCGTCGCAATGCGTCCGCACGGACATGCGGTTGCCAGAGCAACACAGCCGCGCACGTGCCGGCGCGCAGCGCCTGTTCGGCGGCCCACAGCGCATCGGCCGTGCGCGGTGCCGGCAGCATCACGAAGCCGGACGGATCGATACCCCAATACGCGAGCGCCAGCGGTTGCAGCGCATGCGGCGGTTGGATCAGCATGACCGGCTTGCCGGCCGCGCGTGCGAGCACCGGCGCCAGCAGCCGAAGCTCGCCGATTCCAGGCTGCGGCGCGAGCAACTCGATCAGCGCGCCGGCTGGCCATCCGCCGCCGGGCAGTTCGGCCGTCAGTTCCGGATGGCCCGTGTCAACGCCACGCGTGCTGGAGCGAGCCAGTTGGCTGGCTCGCCAGAGGGCCGGGTGTATAGCCTCGGGATGGGCAAGGGCGGGGTGCATGGGGTCAGTTACGCAAAATACCTGTATGTTTATACAGTATATGCCAGAGATAACCGCCCCTCCAACCCCCGCGTTTACGCTGCGAGCTGGTGCTCGTAGTACGGCCGCTCGCGGTCGGCCAGGATCTCGCGCAGCTGCGCGCGCTGGCTTGGATCCGGTGCGAGCCAGGCGTCGACGTTCGAGGATTTAATGGGGACAATACATCTGTCGTGTCCAGCAGCCGCCACTTCCGGTGGTGGGTCGTCGGTGATCGCCGCGAAGGACCACAAATCGTCGGCGCCAGGGATCTCGGTGCGGGTCCACAGGCAGGCGACCTGCATGTGCTGCGCGGGCGTCGGGTCGAAGCGAAGCACGACATTCTGGCCGTCGCGCTTCACGTTTTCGAAAAAAGCGTCGACGAGCACGAGCCCATGCGTGAAGCCGAAAACCTTGCGCCAGGCCGTGGCGAGCGAATCCGAGCGCGCGTTATAGGTTGCCGGCTTCTGTTTTTCGTCCGCTTCAGTCCAGCCCGGTATCCGGCATCGATACCGCATCGGCACGACCAGGCGCTTGCCGTCGAGTTCGATCAGCACGGGCGCATACCAGCCGGGGAAGATCCGCGAATCACGCTCCTGCAGGTCCTGCCGGCGAAGCTCGTTGAGCCCGCGCGTCGCCGCCTCGATCTTGTTCGTGGCGATCCGGACGTCCTCGCTGGCCTTCTTCGTGATTTTCACGGCGAGCTCTTTCTCGGCCGCGGCGAGGCGCGCTCGTTGCTCGAACAGATCGGTCTCCAGGTCCCGTGTTCGTTGGCTACGAAACGCTGCGATCGCGGCCGAGATTTCGTCATCGACACCAGCGAATGCTGCGTCGACCGCTTTCGGGATCTTGATGTCGGCGCCGGATGCGCGCGCGAAAAAGATGCGCCGGAACGTCTCGATGTCCATGTCGGCGCCGTAACGTCGGACGTACTCTCGATAGTTCGCCTGGATCTTGGCCGAGTAGCACATCGTCGTCTCCCATAACCATTGCTCTTCCAACAGAGTATCGCGCTCAGGCACGGGCTGAACAGAATTGTGCGGATTCCACGAGGGTTGAGGGCGGCCCCGTTCTTGTAGACATTTGGGGCGTGGAGTGGCAGGGGAAAATTTCGGCGGGGGCGATCCGCTTGACCGTTAGTTGCGCAATCAGATTGTCCCCCTCTCTGAAAGCTAAGCTGCCGGGGATAGTCGACGGTGCTTGCGGGCAGCCGGGCGCGCACGCGCGCGCGCTGATTTCGGGGTGCGGCTCTGACGCGCCCCGAAATCTTTTGTCGCGCCGTTAGCGGTGCGGCGGCCAGCGGCCGCCGTAGCGCTTACGGCCTGCCGGTGGAAAGCGCATGCAGCCCGTGGGGGTTTCCTGCCAAGCGGGCGGAGCCCGCGTGACACCGCGGCATTGCCGCGGGTGGATATGGGGTATAGGTAGAGATGGGTTCTGACTAAGCCCCGACACTTAACGGCGAGCCGTCCCGACAGTTAAATGCACTTATCCACAGTTGCGAACGGCCAGGCGGCGACACGGCGTCAGAATCCAGACCGAAAACCAGCGAATGAGACACCAAATACCGGCAGAAGACGGCACGACGGCGGATCCGCGCAAGCGCCATCCTCGCGGTAGCGATAGATAGGAGGAAACCGTTTGGACGCTAGGCGGGTGGGGCGAGCTGGTTATGCGCGACCCGGAAACACCGGTCGCGGTCCCAGTCCGGGTAGATATCTTTGAGTTCGCCGGCGCGGATCATGATCGCGCGCTCGAGATCGGCACGACGATCGTCGTCGGAGCGCGTGCTCCGAGCGACGGCCTTGGCCTGAGCAGCGGCCAGTTTGTCGGTGAGCAGCGTGCGCAGCTGGCCGGCACTGGCATGGGCCTTCCGCTCGGACTTGCGCGCGGCATTACGCCGGCGCTGCGCACGCAGGTGGGCGCGAGTGCGCTCATGGCGCAGCCACTTGCCCAGGCCGAATTGTTCGAACAGTGCAGGCGTCACGTAGCGAATGGCGGCAAGCCCACGATAGCGCGGCCCTTCGTCGCCGACCGCCACCTCGCACTGCGGCCGGCTTTTCACCAGCCGTGCGGTGACCAGGTCGCGCAGCGCGCGCTCGGCACGGCGCACCGAGAGACCCGCCTGCTCGGCCAGGTAGGGCAGGGTGAAATCCACCCAGCCGCTCTGCGCCGGCACTGCAATACGCAACGTCGAGACATCACAAAATTTGACGAGCGCTCGCACCAGTTGCACGCACGCTATACGGCGCTCGCTGCGCTGCTGGCGGCGGCTTCCATTGGCAGCGTTCAGGGCCGGCAACCAGGCCTGCGGCGTTTCGAGATATCGGCCGAGGCGCAACTTCAACTCGCGCAGCAGCCGGGGGCTGTTCGCCGGCGCCGGACACGGAATATCCGCCGGCCAAACGCGCTCGGGCAGCGACGCGCGTCGACGGGGGGCGTGCGTAGGCGCGGCCATCCAGTCGTCGCTGGCGGCCGGACAGGTCGGATTCATCGGGGCGTGCGCCAGATTCGGCGACGTACCGGGAATCAGCCGAGTCATGAGCTGGTTCAGTCCGTACCCGATACCCTCGAATTTTGGATATCGGGGTCGCCGCCAGCCGCTACCACGGGGCGGAGCGGCAGCGCCGTTGCATCTGTTTTCAATGCCTCACCGACAATACGGCCAATGTTGTTCTGGATCATCATCTGATGTGCTGATTCGTTAAGTTGCTGTCACATAGATGACGCTTGACAGGGCACGCTTCTGTTCTAGAATCCGAACTTTCTGGTTTGACGCCTGCGACGCCGAAGGTCCCTGTCGTACGTCATATTGGTCGCGCCCCGAGTGCAATCGGGGCGTTTTTTTTGACTGGCCTATCCAGTCCTCCGTATTCGTTAGTGCTACACAACATTCCAAAAGAATCGCTTTCAGTCCAGCGGAACTAGGCGATTCCATGACCAGTTGCACTCACAACCAATTCGCCGGTCGATCCTCATCGGTATAGGGCGGTTGATCATCGAACCTCGGGGGCGGCTCATCGACGACCGGTGGTTCGGCGAACAGCGGAGTCGAATCCGGTTCCGTTTCGGGCGCCTTAACCACCGTGCGCGTTCTGTTTTCGAGCTCGCGCGCAATCGCGGAGCCCGGTACCGCTAGGGCATTCGTGGCCGCTGCCGATGCGAGCGGCCGCGGTTGCCGTTGGGCCTTCCGCGCCGCGTCGAAGGCGGTCAGGGGAAGCGGGGGCATCACTTCGGTCCCCGGCCGCCAGATCCATGGATCCAGTTCCGACTCCGCGATAAGCGTGTCTAGCTCGGACTGGTAGCCGGACGACACGTCGGCCGGCACAACATAGAGCGCCGTACCGCGCTCGGCGTCAGTCAATAACGCCGTGGCGATTGGATGCTTAGCGGTCTGGTTGTAGCGCAGGCACTTCTGGTAACGACGGGTGGCCAACGCCTTCAGAAGCGCGTTATCGGCGAGCGATTCGAACGGGATCCACGATTCGTTGGTCAGCATCATCGACACCTCCTGGACGGTGGCGATACCGGCCGCTGACAGGCTCGCGGTGGCGATGACCATGAGGTGGGTGCCTTCCGTTGCCGCCCAGATCTCGAGCTCGGACGCGAAGACCTTCTCGACCCGCTTCTTGGTCTTCTCGTCGACCATCAGGCCATAGTCGGGTAGATGCTTGATGACCAGCTTGAAGCCAAAGCGAGCGGTCGCGATTTCCTTGAGCTCACCGATCACCAGCACGAAGTGCGGCTTCCCGGATTCGGAAACAGAAATCCGGGCGAGATGCTCGGTGCGTCGCTGGGCAATGCGGTCCTTCTGGTCGCCGACGAACATCTCAGGGACGTACAGCATGTCCTCGAGGCTCATCTTCTTCGCATTCTTGCCCGCGACGGCCAACAGCAGATATTTGCGGACCACAGACCAGTTCCGCTTGCCGGCCATGGCCGGCGACCAGCGATTCAGGCCGGCCTGTTCCCAGAGGTAGTGCAGCAAACCCCGCAAGGTCAGCTTCTTGCCATCCGTCTTGATGCTGTCAGGCTCGTCGCCAGAGGGCTCCGGCATCTCCCGCGAGGCACCTTTCGCCAACGCGAAAC
This sequence comes from Burkholderia sola, assembly GCF_905400185.1. Classification (NCBI taxonomy): domain Bacteria; kingdom Pseudomonadati; phylum Pseudomonadota; class Betaproteobacteria; order Burkholderiales; family Burkholderiaceae; genus Burkholderia; species Burkholderia sola. The sequence continues at coordinate 40,802 of NZ_FR989678.1, read as the reverse complement.
CGAACTTGAGGGTGACCTCTCCGGATTCCGGATCCTCGACGATGGCCGACCCCTCTACATCGCCGTAACCGCTCAGGCCGGGCGGGGTTTCGTACGAGTCGCAGCCGAGCTTGTGCTTCGCGCCGGTACCGGGCATACGCTTGACCTGATACCGCCCCTCGAAACGTGCGATGTACATCGGAATCGGTGGGGTCGAGCACAGGCAGAGCGGACGTGTCTTTGCCTCGTGCGCAGCTGGCAGTTTCGCGAGGAAACTATTGCTTCCCGCCTCGTATTCCAACCCGTCTAATTCAAAGTTCTGCATGCCAGATCTCCTGGTTTAAACGGCGGCTGAGCGCTTGGCCGAGCCCCTCAAGGGCGCTTTGGCAGAGCGGGGATCGGCCTCTCGGACATCTAGGCCGCGCGCGCGGGCCTCAATCAGCAACTGGACGAGTTCCACGGCCTCGTCGGCCGTCATGTCGCCAGCGATCGCGGCCGACACGATGCTGTGTGCTGTCACGGGTTTGCCACTTCGAAACACCTGATCGGGCATGGGAAGCTCCGGTATGGGGATGGGGTGGCTCAATCGCTGTCAGGCGGGACGTCGCCGAATACGGTGCCGAGCGCAATCGCACCGAGCAGTTCACGGGCGTAGGTGACCGACGGTATGGCGTCTCCGAAATAGGCATCGACGCCATACGGATTCGTACACCACAGACCTTCGCCGCTGACGAAGTCGAAACAGTGCCCGTCGACGTCGACCGATTTGCCCGCGGCCAGCGCCTGCACGAAGGCGTCGGGCGTTGGGAGATCCAGCGCCGGCCAATCGCCGGCTTCGATTGCCGCCTTCGTGTTGGCACGTCGCTCGTCGGCCGCCTTCTCTCGCGCCAGCTCGTTCTCGGCTTCAGCCAAGGCCTCCGCCAGTTCAGCCTCGGCGTTGGCCTGGTCGACCTGCGCCCAGTCGACGGCACTTTCGAATGCGTCTCGCAACACGGGCACGTCGGCGAGCAACGGCGAACAACCGAGATCGTCGGCACCGACCAGGACAAGATCTCGGCCGAGATCGCTCGCCCCATAGCGTGCCCGTTTCAGGAGTGCGTTCCGCGCTTCGGATCCCTCATCGGTCGTGCAGATCGCCATCGCGTAGTCGACGCGAGCCTGCAGCGCGCGCTCGAAAGCAATCGGCACCTCAGGATTGCGCAGGCCGATGCCTCTCACCACGTCCGGTCCAGCAGGAAGTTTCGAATTCATGGTGATCTCCTTGGTTACCAGACGAATCCCGCACCTACACCGGCGGCCACGGTGCCGCGCGTATCGGTCGAGCCGTTCGCCTTCAGAATCCAGTGGCCGGCATACGTTGAAATGCCGAGCGCCATGGCGGACTGCCCGCCGTACGTCCCGCCCCCGATGGCCACCATGCTCTTTCCCGGCGCCGGCGCCTGGGGCAGACTGGCGATCGCGACAGCCGCGGCGATGCCGCCATTGGCGTCACGTCGGTCGTGTTCGATGCGGTTGCTCAGGTTCGTCACCGTGTCGTTCAGCTGCTGGACGTTGACGGCATCGGTCGGGGCCGTTCCGGCCGAGACATTGGCCAGTGTTCGCGTCGTACTTGTCGCCGAGTTGCCGATCGACACCGAATCGTCGCGGTCGGCCACTGAGCCGGCGCCCAGCGCCACGGCATTGGCGCCAGTTGTGCTCGCACCGCTGCCGACCGCGATCGAGCCGCTGCCTTGGGCAACGGCACCCACGCCGAGTGCAACACTGCGATCGCCGGTGGCCACCGCATTGCTGCCGATAGCCGTCGCATCCGTGCCGGTTGCAACTGAACCGGCGCCGGTGCTGTTGAACGCGGCATATTTAAGGCTGCCCTGGCCGGGCTCGGGGAGGCTCTGGCTGAACCTCGACGGAAGGATCGCGCCAAGTCGGACAGAAAGTGCATCAATCGCGCTGGTATTGGCGGCGACGTTCGCATTCGTGGCAAAGAGCTGAGCCCCGTTGACCGCATCCGCGCTGGTTCCTGATAACGCGCCGGGCGCCAGGTTATGGATGGTGACGGCCGTCCCGGCTCCGAGCCCTCCAAGCGTCACGCTGAGCTTCGTGGGATCGTCGTAAGACAGCGCGTTACCGGCGATCGTATTGACCGTACCGATAACCTGGTTCAACTGGCCGACATTGACGGCGTCGGTGACATTCACACCCGCTGCCACACCAGAGACGCGGCGCGCGCCAGCCAGGCCGCCGACGTCGATGTTGGTGCCGCCTGTGCCGGCACCGATCGTAATCGCGCCGGCACTCGAGCCGCCGCGTTGTTGCACGAGTCCGACGGTACCCGTAGCGAGCTGGCCAGCCAGGGCGGAGACGCTCTGGTTCGTCGCATAGAGTTGACGTCCCGAGACCGCGTCGGTGCTGTTCGCCGTCAAGGCCCCATCAGCGACGTTGGTTAGGGCGACGGGCGCACCTGCCGTGCCGAATGTGACCCGCGTATGCGAGGCGTCGTCGTAGGCGACCGCGCTCGCGCCGAGCGCCCTGGCCTGAGACGCCACGCCCTGCAGCTGCTGGAGGTTAACCGCATCGGTGGCGTCAGTGCCGGCGGCTACGCCCTTGACCTGGCGCGCGCCGGCGGTGCCGGCGATGTCAAACGCCGTACCGCCGGTGCTGGCGCCGATCGTGATCGTGCCCGTGCTGGAACCGCTGGCTTGCTGCACCAGGCCAATCGTACCGGCCGCCAGTCCCGATTGCAGCGCGGCCAGCGTCGCCCCGCCGTTGGCGACGCCGGTGGACAACGACGACACGGCGAGGCCAGTCGACGTCGACAGCATTGCGATCGAGACCGCGTTGGCGCTGATCGCCTGGTTGGCGGTGTAAAGCTGCCGACCAGACACGGCGTCCGTGCTGGTGGCCGTCAGTGCCGCGTCTGCGACGTTGGTGAGCACGACGGGCGATCCGACGCCGGGGTCGCCGAGCGTGACGCGCGAATGCGTCGAGTCATCATAGGAGACTGCGCCGTCGCCGACGGCGCCCACAGCCGCCGTTACGCCCTGCAGTTGCTGCAGGTTGACCGCGTCGGTGGCGTTTGTGCCGGCGGCTACGCCCTTGATCTGGCGCGCGCCCGCAGTTCCGCCGACGTCGAGCGCGATGCCTCCGGTGCCGGCGCCGACCGTAATCGTGCCGGTGCTTGCGCCGCCGGACTGCTGCACCAGCCCGACAGTCCCGACCGCAAGACTGGACGCGAGGGCTGATACGCCGGCGTTGGCCGAGGACAAGCCGGTCGACAGCGACGCCAGGCCATGGGAGACGCCGGTCGAGAGAGTAGAAAGCGCCGTGGTCGTGCTGGTCGACAGGCTCGCGATCGAGACGACGTTGCTGGCGATGCCCGTGGAAAGCGAGGACGCTGCCGCCAGCGTTGACGTGGACAGGGCAGCGATCGCGCCGACGTTTGCGTTCGTCGCCTGCTGGGCAGCATAGAGCTGCCGACCCGTGACAGCGTCGGTGCTGCTCGCGTTCAACGAGGCGTCCGCGAGGTTGGTCAGGGTCACAGGCGACCCTGATGCACCGAGCGTGACGCGGGTATGCGACGCGTCGTCATAGCTAACTGCGCTCGCGCCGATTGCGCCCGTCTGGCCTGCCACGCTCTGCAGCTGCTGCAGGTTGACCGCATCGGTGCCGTCGATGCCCGCGGCAACGCCCTTGACCTGACGCGGTCCAGATGTGCCGGCCACGTCGAGGGCCGTACCGCCGGTGTTGGCCCCGACCATGATCGGGCCACTGCCGGTCCCGCCGGTCTGTTGGACCAACCCGACGGTTCCGGCCACCAGGCTCGACGTGAGAGACGACACACTTTCGTTGGTCGCGGACAAGCCAGTCGACAGGAGCGAGAAAGTAGCAGCCGTGCTGGATGAAAAGCTTCCGAACAAGGCCGCACTATTAACCGCGCCCGTCGAAAGCGACGACGTGACCGCCTGCGTTGAAGTAGACAGTGCGGCGATCGCACCACTGTTGGCATTCGTCGCCTGCTGCGCGGCATAGAGTTGCCGGCCGTTGACCGCGTCCGTGCTGCCGGCGTTCACGGAGCCGTTCGCGAGGTTGGTCAAAGTGACTGGCACACCCACCGCACCAAAGGTGATGCGCGCGTGGGACACATCGTCGTAGACGACCGCGCTCGAGCCGATTGCGCCTGCCTGAGCCGCCACGCTCTGCAGCTGCTGCAGGTCGACCGCATCGGTAGCGTCTGTGCCTGCGGCCACACCCTTGACCTGCCGCGCGCCCGCGTTGCCGGCGACGTTGAGCACCGTACCACCGGTACTGGCGCCGATTGTGATCGCGCCCGTGCCGGCACCGCCTGTTTGCTGAACCAGACCAACGGTCCCTGCAGCCAAAGCAGACTGCATTGCCGAGAGTGTCGCGCCGTCGCCAGCCAGGCCAGTCGAAAGAGACGAGATCGATCGGCTTGTCGTAGTCGACAACGTCGCAATCGCGCTGGCCGTGCCCGTCGACAGACTTCCGATCGTTTGTGCGGTCGACGTCGAGAGCGACACGAACCCGGCAGCGGTGTTCGTGGACAAGCTCGTGACCGTCGTGCCGATAACGGACAGTCCGGTTGAGAGCGATCCAAAGCCCGATGCCGAGCTGCTCGACAGGCTCGTGACGTTGGCCGTGTTGCTCGAGAGCCCCGTCGATAGCGACGACAAAGATTGTGAGGCGGTGGTTGACAGCGTAGCGAGTCCGGAAGAGACGGCGGCAACTCCCGTGGCATTGTTGGCGGTCGCAGTCGACAGCGACGTCACGGACTGACTCGTCGACGTTGAGAGACTCCCAACTGCCTGTCCCATGTGATAGAGCTCGGATCCGTTGACGGCGTCGAGACTTGTTGCACTAACGGCGCCGGCGGCAACATTAGTCAGTTGCCTCGGACTTTGCGGCGCACCGAAACTCACCACCCCGTTGGACGTTGATCCCGCCACCGAGTAGTTCTCACCAGCAATACCGAAGCTACTAAGCGGATGCGCGGCGCCGGTCGTGGATCCCGATCCGATTGCGACATCCTGCGAATTGTTCGCGACGGCGCCGGTTCCGATCGCGACGGAACCATTGCCCGCGGCAGTGGCGGCGGAACCCATTGCCGTTGCATTCGTACCGGCCGCCGTCGTATTGCCGACCGCTACCGCATTCGTCTGCGCGGTGCTGGACGTCCCGAGCACGATCGAATCGGCTCCGGCCGCCGTCGACGCGTAACCAAAGCTCAACGAGCGCGGCCCGGCAGAGGTAACCGCCGTGCCGATCGCAACGGAATAATCGCCAGAGGCAACGGCACCATTCCCATCTGAAAGCGCACCGTCTCCGGACGTCTGAGCATGCACTGGACCAGCCATCGATGCGATCGCCGCGGCGATCGCGATCGATAAACCGCTTGGTGTAGGGCGTTTCGAAAATTTCATTACAATCCCCGCTTAACAACGAGTGCCCGGTCTACGGGACGTTTACGCCTGCGCTCGCGCAGGACCTGGAGCCCTCTGTTCCTGTCCTCCGCCAAGATTCCGGGAACAGAGGGGGTTTCTTTCGGCAACATCGCCATCGATCTGACGGCGCTGCCTTTGGTGAATCTCAAGCACGGCACCCTCGAAGGCGTCGCGCAGCATCGGGATATCGGCAGTCAGGGGCGGGAATTCCCCATCGTGGATGCCGACGCATGCGCGAGCGGGTGCTATCGCGTGGTGCCGAGCGGCATGGAGGTGGCTGAACCACTTTGGCGAACCGGGGTCTGTCGTACAGACCGCATAGGCGTACTGGGCACGCGAGAAGGGAGAACGGACGGCCGTCATCGCGACGCCTCCGACTGCGACAGCAGTGCAGCAGCAATCACCGGAAAGGTCCGCTGCATCGGCGGATAGCAGATCTGGTTGATTGCACAGCCTTGATAGGTCACCGTGAGGCCGAACATCTCGCGAGCATTGACCGGCACACGCAACGTCACTTCTCGCTCGAACACCTCAACCGGACGCCCAGCACTCGGATCAGCGACGACCTTGCCGGCGCGGTGCTGAATTGAACCGAGGTGCGCGCGGCCGTCATCACTCGCGACCCGGAAGCGGTCGCCGTAAAGTCGGTAACCGTCAGCGATCGCAAAATGGAGGACGACAGCGCCACGTTCTTCGGTCATGCGAACGCGGAACGCTTGCTCGGGCGACAGAAACTCCTGCGCGTGTGCCTGGCGAGCGAGGACACCGCCAACGATCCACGCAAGCAACGCCAGCGACACGGCCACGACTAAACGGTGCAGAACGCGAGTTCGAGCGGTCATCGCGCACCTCGCTGCTTCCACGCCGATTCAGTGCGGGCGAGAATATATAAGACCGGCAGCGCCAGTAGGCTCCAGAAGTACAACGTTGCGCCGGCAACCATTCCGTCGAAACACAAGTCGAAAGCCGATTCCGCCAACCCGGCCGCCGACGAATCGAAGTTCCCGACGATCACGATCATCAACAGCATGCAAATGAAATAGACACACATGCCGAAACGGTGCAAACCGCGTTGCGCACGACGTAGTGCGCTCCACGTTCCACGTCGAGTGCACGTCGAACGTACAGCCGCCAAGAACAGTAGCGCCGTAACAAACGCGGCGATGAACACGGGCTCCGTGCTATTCCAGAATCCGAGCGCATCAAGGTAAGCAATAGGCGCAATCAGTAACCAGGTAACGAGCGCCAACACGCCGAGCATGATTCGCACATGTCGACGATGAACGGGGGGGTGAAGGGGACGCGTATGCATACGGCTTTCTCCTTTACATGCCGCGTATTTGTCCAATTCCATCGTGGTGTTCAGTTCGCAGACCCACTGACCAGATAGCGCAGGGCGTCCTGACCGCCTGCCGCCGCGGCTCGACGCATGAGTTGCATGCCGATTTCCTGATCCGAATCGGTCGCCGCCGTGGTGTGGCCGAAACCCGCGTGCTTTTGCAGGTGCATGCGACCAACCAGGTACATCGCTGTCGGTTCGCCAGCGTCTGACTCGGCCTGGAGCAAGCCCGGATAGTCGCGATTGAAATGAACGGCAAGCCATGTACCGGCGGAACGACTTCCGGCTTTCAGGGCGGCCTCCATCGCAGGTCGCATGTCGAAGTGCTCGCGCGAGCGAGCCCAGGACTGCAAGGGCCCGTTTGTGCAAGTGATGGAAAACAGGCAAGCCGCCGCCGCAAGCGCGACCGCCGCGCCCTTCAGCGTGCGTTGGGCAGAGGGATCCGTGTTGGTCAGGATCAACGTGCCTTTTGGCCAGGCGATCGAGGCTGCAGCTCGCCGGCGCTCGATGGAAGATGCGCGATATCGATTCATTGCGGGTGCCTCTACAGAAACGCGAGATCGGGGAAAAAGACCAGCCGGCAAGCCGGCTGGCGTCAAAGGGAAGGCGCAAGGTAAGGAACAGCACCTTCCCGCCACTAAATTGCGATCAGGCAGGCGCTACTGGCCGATGCCTCCCTTGGCCACGTCGGTGGTCTCGGCAAACGTGTATTTCTTGACGACCCCGCTGTCGTCGAACAGCACTGTCAACGTCTTCTTCCGCACGTCAGCGCCATGTGCAAACGCACCGACGATCGGGACGAAGTTGATAGCGTGCGGCGTGGCGTGCGCCAGCTCGTATGTCCAGATCTCGAGACCCGAATCGGTGAATGTGGTCTTGTTCGGTGAACCGAAAGCATCCTGAACGTCCTGCTTCGTGCTCTTGCCCTGCTGGATTTGGGCCTGAACGCTTGATTGCGTCGCGGATTCGAGGTGCTCGTTGCCAGTGGTGGCGCAACCGGCAAGTAACGCAGTGGCCGACAACGCGACGATCAGGAGCGTGTTCTTCGTGAATTTCATGGTCTTCCCCTTGGTGTGATCAACAGTCAAAAATGGCGGTGATTCGTTGCTGGCCTAATACAGGCGGCCGGATCGCGCCGCTTCACATACAGTGCGATACCAGTCGTCCATGTGGCGCCTGACCTGCAGCTCGACGTAGCTGATGTACGGTCGCCACCACGCGTAGAAAAGCGAAGCGACGAGGCCGGCGAACACGTACATCGGCAGCGAAGCGCGCGGCTCGACGACGATCGGGTAGTCGAGGTGGAATCCGTTGGAGATCAGCCGCCACCAGAGCAACAACGCCGGTGCCCATGCCAACCAGCACAGTGCGAGCCACTGCACGACGTAACGCGTCGCCCAATCGGCTTCGATACGCAGCAGTCTCGGACTGGTCCACAGCCGACGGCGAATGTGTCGACGTTCGGCCAGATAGAGCCGCGTAAAATGCGGAACGGGACGCACACGTCGGGGGGCGATTGAAAATAGACATGGCGGCCCCTATCGCTCGATAGAAAGCTGGTGGTCGTGTGATCGGTCTGCGCGTTCCGCTTCGTGATCGCGCTCCCTGACCTGGTGCAGCGCGCTGTCCGGCGAATACTGAATCGCGATCTGCTCGCCGACCTCGACATCGCGGGACAGACGATCGCGCGGATAGACGATGCCAACGGTCTGACCGATCTTGACCAGCGAGTGGTGCGTCGAGTTGGCGAGCACCTCACCGCGGTAGTGGCGCTCCAGCTGCTGCGCATCGCGCAGAATCAGGTTGTGGTAATCGCCGGCCAGGCCGATCGCCCGGCGCGAAACATCGTCCGGCACGTCACCCTCGGGTAGCTGGCCCCGATGGATCTGTTCGGACAGGTTGGCGCGTTCGATTTCGCTGTGGGGAACCGTGCTGATCGAGGTCCGCGTTTCGAGGTGGTGGTAGGCCGCGTCGAGCTCGGGGAAGAGGGCGAGCGCCTGGTCACGGCCCAGCGTGTCGAACGCGCGGCCGCGCTCCGCGTCGCGCGCGTGGTCAACGGTACGCCGGCGCGGCGCGCGCGCCGTATCGACTTCGACCTCCGTCTTTGGCTGATCCGGTTGGCGTGCAGACGGCAGAATGGCCCGTTCGCGTACCGGCTCTATGCCACCCGGATCGACGACGACCACACGACCGTCCACGATGCCCAGATTGTCGACGCCCTGATCGCTCCAGTGGTATCCGCGCTGACGAAGCGCGTCGGCCGTGCGCGCGACGTCGGCCGATGTCACGCCTCGCATATCGGCGCGGGGCATGATTTCGTATCGCAGATTGCCTTCGGTGCCGCTCGCCACCGGCTGCAAGACCTCGGGAATTTTTGGCCGAACGGCAAGATCGCCGGTTCCGAGCCGCACCACATGCTTGTCGTCGGCCGCCAGCACGACCGACGACGCGCCGGCGTCCAGCGGTGTCAGGTGAGTCATCCCGTGCGAGCGAAGCCTGGCCTCGAGGGCGGGCAGATGGCGCGACGCAGCGATTTCCTCGGCGACCGGATCGGGGAAGTGGCCACCGACGTTCGGCACGTCACGCGTCATCGACCGGAGGACGTCGCGCAAGCCGCGCTCCGGTGCCGGCCGCGCATCCGCATACGCTCCGTTGACCCGTGCTTGCGCATCCCTCTCCGGGACGCGTAGCGCCTGCTCACGACGCAGCGAGATGTCGGCAATCTCCGGCGCCGGCGCGCCTCGGCCTGTACGAGCGTCACGAATGTCATCGAGCATTTGAACGTGATGGGCTATCTCGTCGCGGGTCATCGGACGCTCGCGCTCATGCACGATCGACGCCGCGGCCGCTTGCGGCTCGCGCCATTCACCCTGATGCAGTTCGTTGCGGTATATCTCACGGTGATGCCGATCGACGATCAGGATTCGATCCACTGCCTTCTCACGCTCGAGCAATGCGACCGTTTCCACCATGCCGGCATACGCCTGGTCGTGCTGCTCGCGATTGACCACCCGTCCCACGCCCGTCGTCGCGATTTCGCGCTCGGTACGCATCTGCGCACGCGTAAGCGACACGTCCGCTGGCATGGCCACGCCCCGAACCTCCAGCGTGTAACCGCGGTCCTTGAGCCGCCGCGCCAGATTGCGCAGGCTATCGGGGTTACGCATCGTGCCGTCGACCACAAGATCACGGCGCACGTCGGATGCGGCCGTGGTTAGCCGGCCCGCCCACCGGCCAGCATCGGCATGCGTCAGGTCGGCTGCATGTTGCGGATCCTCGCGAAGAAGCCGGCTGTACTGCGGCAGGTTCTCCCTCATGCGATCGGCGTCGATCAAAACGGCACCACCGCGCTCGTTGAGTTCGCCCATCGCCTGACGCGCAATGGCCGTCTTGCCGGCACCGGGTTGGCCACCGATGAGGATCGCCTTCGGCTCGGCTTGCTCGCGGCTGCCGTCAATCGCCTCGCGCTCCACTCGCGCATACGCGCGCTGCATCACGACATCCGGAATAGTGTCCATGATGGGCTCCGGAATCAGGCGTGACCGATGTTCAAGCGACGGACACGCAGGCCGTAGATGTCCAGCGCACGAGCGATCGCAGCCGCATCATCCGGATGCAGCGCATCGCGAGCGGCAACCAGAGTCTTGCGTTCCGCGTCGGCTATAGCGATGCACTCCGCATCCGGCTCGCTGCGCGACTCCTCTTCAGCGATGACGGCGACATAGTGGGCGATCAGCTGCCCGATCGTCTGGCAGGCGACTTCGAAATCGACATGAGGCATCGTGTTCTCCATTAAAAAGTTCGGCTTACGCGCGTGATTGCCGGGTCAAACACCTGGGTAAGGCTTCGATTCATTCCATAGGCGCGCCCACGCGGCGCGCACGGCTGCGGCGACCGTGGCGTGATGCCAGATGACGAGGACGTTTTCAGCGTTGTGATTGGCACCGGCCTGCGTGTAGTTCATCGAGCCTGTCTGGGTCGTATCGCTATCAGCGACGATGAACTTGTCGTGCATGAGCGGTACGGCCATGTCGATGCGAACCGGTATTCCGGCCGCGACGAGATCCGCGAGCTTCGAGCTGCGGCCGTCAAGCTGGGAGCGGTCGAGGACGACACGGACCTGGACACCAGCGCGGGCGCGCTCGATCAGATGGGTAACGATGCGACGATTGGTGAGCTCGTAAGCGGCGACGTCGAGCTCCGACTGCGCGCTGTCGATCACGCTCAGCACGAGCGCCTCGGCCTGGCCGTCGGGTGAAGTCGCGAATTGGACGGAGGCGTGGTCGCCAGAGCCTGCGCTTTCAGAATGTGAGGCGTTGTCGGCTGGGTGCTTCAGAGAGCTCGCAAAATGCCCAACGGACGACGACAAATTGCCGAGATCCGGCGTCGGCCCGTCATGCAGCACGTAGTAGCCGGCACCGGCCGTGATCGCGAGGAAGAGGAGAAACTTCATGCCGACCTCCCGACGTGGGAGGCGTGGCCATCCGCTGAATAGGAGCGGGCGCAGGCGTCGTAGCTGTGCACCGAGGCGCAAGCAGCAAGAAGCAGGGCAGAAAACGTGAGCGCGACCAGACGCACTCGACTCACCGTCGAGATCGCGCTAATTAAAGACGCAAATGAATTGACACCACGACGAATTACGTCATCAAGGATTAACTTGCCAGTACGAGAAATCAGGCGTAACGTCGATACTAATTGCGTACGGGGGCGCTCATCATGGACTATGTGCTTGCGAATTTCATGGCGATAATGGCAGCAGCGATTTTCTCGGTTTTCACATCGTTTATCGCCTCGCGCAGTGGCCGATTGATTTACCGGAAAATCATGTGGGGCTATCTGACCACGCTCCTGGTTGCGGCCATCGTGATTACGGTAATGCAGCTGCCCTTTACCATTTTGGCTTTTGGCGCTCTCTTTTCCTGCATCTTCGGCGTGTTCGCCCAATTGGGCGTTGCAGTCAAGCTTGGCCATCTCATCATGACCGGCGCGCACTATGATGACGGCTGGAACACCGCTCGTTCGAGCAACAATGCAAGCAGCGACCTCTCGAACGATTGGTTTTGGAGAGACCAAAGAAATCAGATGAGTCATAGCGATTGGCGTCATTGATTGGGGAATTACCGTCCGGGGCCGCAAGGCCCCTTTTTCATTGGTTGTCGGGATCATCGTTTGCAACGCCCGCGCTCGGGAGCGACTTGACTCCACGTGCGTCATCTGCAGAACCGCGTCCTAGTCGACTCGCCGAAGCCAAAACGCTCGGGGAAGTGGCCGCGCCGCTTACCGCCGAGTCGTCGTGCGGAGCAGATGCGTCGGCTCCGACGGTTGCGGCATCGAGGTATTGCGAGGGTGTCGATGGCAAGGCATCCCCTGCAGCAGATGACCCGCCTGGCGCGCGACCGATCTGCACCTTTCTGTCGACGCCACCGACTTCTGACCCGACGCTTGCGAGGCCGATGCCACCGGACGGCGAACTTCTCCGGCCAGCTGGTTCAGGCGCGATAGGCGCCGGCGTAGCCTGCTCCTGACCAGAGTTAGCTGGTTTGACGTTGTCGACTCGTGAACCAGGGTTGCCAGCCGTCGTTCCAGGAGCCATGACTGAGACCCCGCCGCTACGCTTCATTGATGCGGTCGGCAAGCTACTTCCCCGACTTCCATCGTCAACCACCCGGCGACCCCGTATCGAGCCGACGGGCCGCGCTACAGCTTCTTGATCAGGGCTGGGTAGCTCCGGAGACGGCCGGCTGTATGTCCCGTCAGGAGCATCGGGCACTCGACGATCACTCTGCCGATGTGACATGTGATCATTGCCGGCCGGCAGAGTCACGATCCTGAAGTCAGATTCGGACAGACGCGGTTGAGTCGCGGGCGAGCCCGTGCCGGTTCCCGTCGCTCGAGCGGCTTCAAGAGTCGGGCCATTTCCCGTAGTTCGCGGATGTAGGAAGTTTTCAATTGGTGCCGAGGTGGACGTTGTTCCAGCCGGCCCGCTCGGCTGAATCGAGTTCACCCATGCCGACAGGGGCCCCTTGCTATCGGAAGCTGACGGCGCCGCGGGCGGAGAGGAAAGCGAGCGGCCCGGCGCCCGCTCGGGCGTCATGAGCGGCTTGTTGTCGGCCGACGGATCGACGTGGTCACGCACCTGCTTGATCGGCGCGGCGGACTCCCTCGCGACCCGTTGCTGCGTAACATCCACACGGTGCTGTGCGTCGGTCACGATTTGGGGCATCGGCGTCGCAACATCCAGGGGTGTCGTATCCACTGGTCCAACCGCACCTGCAAAACGCTGGAACGACGCGGGGGCACTTGCACCAACGCCGGACTGGTTGCGTTGGTCCAGGCGAACGACGTCGATGCCGCTCGCAGGGAGAGTAGACCCATCACGAGCCGTGGTCGGCAACGTCGAGTTGCGCGAAACGATGTCGCGCATCGCTGCATCTTGGGCGACCAGCTGAGCGATCTGCGGGGACGGCAACGTCATCAGCTGGCTGTATCGGATACCGTTGCGCGCAGCGACCGCCTGCAGGTTCTCAGGCGTCATCAGGTTGGTCGAGGTATCTACGCGCGAAACCACTTGCGTCGATCCGCGCTGGCGCACGTCTGCGCTGCGAGTGAGATCCGCTGCAACGCGAGAGCCGGACGAAACCTGGTCCGTCAGAGACGCCGACCGGTCGCGGCGAACGTGCTGCCCGGACTCCATTCCGGTGGAGTCATTGTGCATCTGCGAGCCTTCGTGAGAGACGTTATCGCTCTCGGTGTAGGCGGCCAAACTACTGTTTTGATCGACGAATTTTTGTGCGTCAGAATTCCGCCAAGACTTCGTATATCCACCTTCGCCCGAAACATCGAGACCAAACTTCAGACTCGACTGCCCTTTCCCCGTGCCACCGCCATTTGCATAATCCGCAGCCCGCACCTTCGATCGATACGCATCCCGAATCGCTTGAACTTCGTTCGGCGATTTTCCAAGTGACTCGGCCTTACGAGCGAGTTTGTCTTCTTCTGCTTGGTTAAAAAGAGGCGAGTTCGAGACCGGATTGCTGCTTCCTTGCCGACCATTGCCGGAAGGCCCACGCCCGCTACCACCGGCTGAGCCGCCGCCTCCACCGCCGGCGTTGCCGGACGGCGCCCCATCCTCGCCAAACGACTTGGCAAAGCCGCCACCAAGCATGATCGAACCTTTGGCTCCTGCAGAAGTTGTACCGTCGACGGAGTGCGACTGATCTATCGCATATTGCTGATCATGTGCGGTCCGCCGCTCACCTGTTTGGCTAGACGAGGCCCGCGTACCCGAACTGGAATCGTCGGACAGGCGCTGTGAGCTTCCACGCTCCTGGCTGCTCGAGACACTGTTCGTGCTGGACGCAAGCTGCTCCCGCCCAGCGAACGTGGAATTCGTGCGGTTTGCCGCGACACCCGTCGAGGTGTCGGTGCCGAGCGACCGCTCAAATGCGTCCTGGGACGTGGCCGAAACGCCGAGGCTGTTCTGAAACTCGGTGCGAGCGATCAGGCCATTGGCAAAGTTCGTGAAGGCCGAGCCGGTCCCGGTATCGACGTTCATCGACCCGGTGCGCGACTGCACAGTGTTGTCGTACTTGTTCGCCGAGGTCACGTTGCGCGACGCGTTATCGATCGACGACGAATCCATGTGCACGTTGCCGATGTTTTCGTCGCCTTGCGCCTGTTGACCACCGATCTGTTGAGCAGAGCCGGTCAACGCGCCGCTCAGTTGAGAGAACGCACCGACAACGCCGGCCGATGCGAAGTTCAGCAACAGCCACGCAAGGGGAGGCGTAATAATCACCATGTATCCAAGCAGCGCCTGCTCGTCGAGCAACGTCTGTCCGAACTTCGCCGCCATGCCGAACGGCACGCCGGCCTGCAGCGACATCGAGCGCATCTCATGGCTCAGGTGAATCAGCGACAGCCCGTTGATGACCGCGAAGAGCATCGGCCAGACAGACACCCATGCCACCGTCTTGGCGTACATCGCGAGGATTCGTTTGGCCCCATCCGCGCCGCTGATCAGGCAGAGCACCAGAATGAGCGGGAAAACCGCATAGATGATCGCTTCGGCATAGTTGCGAACGGTCGGCAGCGTGTTCTTGGCGAGAATCGCCATGGAGGCGAGTGAGCCGTTCGTCGCCACTGCAGCCTGGGCAGAACTCATCAACGCATTGACCTCGGCCACGCGCGCCGGATCGTTCAGCATCGCGGGCAGCTCCGCTCCCGCCTGGCGCCATACGTTGTTGAACATTGCCTGTCGTAGCGCCGACGACGCGTTCTGCGACGACTGGAGGATGAAGCCGTACGAATCTCCAATCGCGTTGACGAATTCCGCCTTCGCCATGGAGGGGTCGGCGATCTCCGGATACATCTCGCTGCCATACATCTGCTCGGCCGCTTGCTCAGCGTCCTGTACGCGCAGCAGCAACAAAGTGCCGGTCGCGGAACAGGTGTCCGTCGTAGGGTTCGCGGTGAGGGTGTTCGTCGTCACATATCGGGCAGGGCTCGTCGACGTGAACACGGTATTGAAGGGGTCGGTGCCGTTCATGATCGTCTTCGGATCAATCGCGCCGTCCTGGATGTCGTAGACCGTGCACTCCTTGAAGAACTGGATAAGGTCAGCGTGCAGCCCCGGATCGGTGATTTCAGCCTTGTTCACCTTCTGCAGCACGGAGATGCCGAAACCCACATCCCCCTTTTTCAGGGTCAGCGTATCCGGCACCGAAAAGATCGTTTCGTACGACTGTGTCAGCACGCGAGAGATGAGCGTGAAGCTCTGGGCAACCGCGGCGAGATAGGCGGGGACGTGATCCACCTCCCGAGTCGGCTGCACGTTGTTGACGTCCGTGATGAACACGTTCTCGACCGGTAGCAAAAGCAGCTGCGTCATCAGCATCGCGGCGGCGAACCACCGGAAGATCTCATAGCCTTTCCGGCCGATCGCGACGATCGTCCAGATTACGACGCCGCTCAACAACGTGTAACGGATGAGACCTGTCCAGGTTCCGCTACCCATGAAAGACGCGATACCCTGCATGACGTAGTACAAGGTATCGACGTTCCCATAGGTGTCAATTTCCATGTTCATTGAGTCCCCCCGCCGTTCAACGTCTGGCCAAAGGCCAACGAGTTCCGAAGCGAGGACGACACATTCGCGTGCACGGCGCGCTCGATCGATTGGAGTTGCTCGACCAGTTGCCACGCGTTCGACGTCTGGCTGAAGGCTTGCATCACTGCGCTGCGTGCTTCCGATTCGACCGTGTCAATGTTGGTATTGAGCTTCGTGGCCTCGTCGAGCAGCGACGTGCTGGATTTCACGGTGCCGTAACGCGCGATTGCCCGGCGAAGATCTTCAGCGGATCCGTGGATATACGCTTCGGCGTACTTGGCAGCGATCAGCGACTGGTAGGTACTCAACAACTGGTCAGCCAGAGACGAGTTGTTCAGACGCGTGCCGACCGCGATCATTTTGTAGACCGGCAGGTCCGTCATGCTCAGGAACCGAAACGTGTCCGCCGGGTTCGGGATCGCGGAGCGCGATGCGATCGCATCCGTGATTACCTGCAGCTTTTGCTGTACGAGCGTACGGAAGGGGGTGTATCCAATTTCCTGAACTGACGGATTCAGGCACTTCGTCGTCTCGTCACACACGTACACCTGAATCGTGGTGCCACTGTTCGCAGCAGGATCGTTACCGACCAACTCCTGCACCGTGAGGCTGCCGATTCGCGGCAGGAATACAGGATTCACCTCCGTGCCGCCCGAATCCGACGGGTCGGGAAAAATGACCGTCCCCACCAGCGACATGAGGAATTCGCGATCCGACGTGCTCAGGTCCGGCAGCTGCTGCAGCGCCTGCCACGTCACATTGCCGTACGGCTGCTTGGCCGCGAGATTGGAATCCGATGCAGTGGCCGTATTGATCGTCTGCGCCGCTTGCGCCGAGCTGTTTCCGGTATTTGTCCAGGCATCCGTCATATCCGAATACAGGTTCGTGAATGGCCCGAGCGTGTCGGCCAGGTTCGCCTGCTCTTTTTTCCATGCAACAGGCGTCACCGCATTGACGATGCCCTCAGCGGCCTGGCACGAGTCGATGTTCATCCGATTGACGTCGCGGGCGATGGTCTGCAACGACTGCATGACGTTGTCGCAGGTCGGGCAGAGGTTCTGCAGGGCAAGCTTGAATGCGTAGCCCAAGGCGTTCGAGCCGATGTTGCGCAGCAGCGCAACAAACTGCTCCTTATTGATGAAGCTGAACCCGCCGGCAAACAGGTCAATCCCGCCGCAACCCGCACCCCATTCCGGTGCGGTGACGCTCGCGAGCTGGTAAGTCTTGTGTGGCGTGCGCATGAACACACTGCCGCCGCTGTACATATCCATCGTCTCGCCCTGCAACGCCCGAGGGCTCGATACGTTGCCCATGGCGTTGATTGAGTCGAAGACCTGCTGCATCGACATCGCCTGCGCACACACCGGGGCGATGGCAACCACTGCAGCCGTCAGTACGGCAAACCAGCGTGTCGGTTTCATCAGAAAAGCTCCCCGGGCTGCGAGGCAGTGAGAACGAAAATGCGGTCGATGATGTCCTGGAGGGACATCGTTCCCGAGCCGATCATTGCGTGGTCGCCGGTCTCTTTGGACGCAATGAAGAGGGCGGGCACCTGCTGCACACCCCAGACCGACGCCTGACCGTGGTCAGGCGTCGGGTTCGGAAACTCGCCAATACCCCGACCGTCCAGAGAGACCGGCAGCACGTCGATGCCATAGCGCTGCGCGAGCAGCACAATCGTCGGGGCCATCGCATGGCAGTACGGGCAGTCCGAGCGGAAGAAGAAAATCAGGCCGTGCTTCTGCGCGAGTGCACGCAGTTGCCCGTCCTGGTCGGAATCCCGGGTCCGGTCATAGGTATGGACAGCGACGTTGTTGGTCGGACGCTTGAGCGAGTAATCGAGGCTCGGGTTCTGCCATACGACTCGGCGCCATTGATCGGCGAAGACAGCGCTCTTTTGCTGGACGTACTCCCAAAGCTTGATGTACTCCTTGATGTGCTCGAGCGTCGGGTCCATGTTTGCGACGTCGAGTCGGTGCTTCAGTGCCTCGCGCATCTCGTCGGCCGACTTGATCTGATCGAAGTCGTCGGAATCGACCGGTTTGGCCGCGCTCGCACCCGCGGGCGCCGCGGGCTTGTCGTCATCGCAGTACCAGTTGAATTTCTCTTGCCCGTCGCAGCTCCAGGCGGACTTGTAGTCCAACCCGTCTGCGTCCGCAAACGGCGGCACCAGCAGCGCTGCAGGAAGCAGGACCGCTACCGCGAGCCGGAATCCACGGAATGCGCTCATGGCCGGCTCCGCTGCGCGTCGACTTCAAAGCCGGCGTCCTCGAGCAACACGGAAATGGCTTCGCGCGACGGCGCGGCGCCGTGCGTTACCCGGAAGGTCGCGCGGTCACTGGCGGCACCAGCAAAGAGATGGCTCGGCAAGTCGGGCGCCGGCGCGGCGCGCATACTGGTGATCGTAATCTGCAGTCTCACTTCACCTCTCCTTCGCGGATTGCACGACTAAGTTCGGCACGCGGCCGTCCGATCGAGTCGAGACGTCTGCGCAGTCCGATAGGCGAGGGCGGGGAAACGCCGAGATCCGTCGCAAGCATGACGACGACAGCAACGAGCCACGCGACGAACAAGCCGTGACCAACCTGAGGGGCGAGCGTCGTGATCGGCACGTCGTCAGTGCGCCAGTGCATACAAATGGCGGCCGACGGCGCGTGGCGAGCCGCCGTATCGGTGCATGTCCGCAGTCGGATCGTGTCCGGATTCGTACCGCTTCCAGCCGCCTGTTCGAGCACGGTCGTTGCCATACCCGTGAAAGACCCATGATTCAGTATTGCGAGCGCGACGACGGGGACGGCCGCCGGCACAATGACGAAAGCGAAGAGGAATCGCCGCACGTAGCAGGGCAGGCTGGCGAGCAGCGCATAGCGCCAGTTCGAGCGGACACGCGAAGGGGGAAACAGGCTTTCGATGGACATGATCAACGCTCCTGGGTAGTGAGGGTTTTGAAATCTGCAACCAGTGGGCGGCCCCGCGTCACGGTGTATCTCCTGCAGGTTGCGCCGGCGCCGCCGGCGCCAAGCCAATCGGCGGAATTCGATCGCGGCAGTAGTTCATCTTCACGTCCAGACGCCCGCTGGTTTCGCCCGCCTCGGTCTGGATGCCGCGGACGTCGAACAGCACATCCAGACGCTTGCAGCCAGGCCGCGGCAAGTCGCCGATCGAGCGAGCCGTGACGTAGACCGGACCGTTGGCGTGCAGCTTGGTGACGAGTGAACCCGCAACGGGTCCACGCAGCGCGCCAAACGCTGACCCGTGATCAATCGCGTCGATGAGAACTGCACTGAAGTCGTCGTAGCTGCCGGCGAAGGCGGCGGCCGGCAGCGCAAAAATCGCAGTAGTAAACGCTGCGGAGACGAGGCGCTTCATTGGGATACCCCTTTGCCGCTTCCGATCGATTGCCGCACGCGCTGCAGAATCGCGTCCTCGTCGACGGCTTTGGACTGGATCGAATTGACGAACTCGGTAAAGTCGATACTCGAAAAATCGATACGCTGCAGCTGGTCGGCCGTGAAGCCACCGCAGCCTGCGAACGGGATGCCGAGTTGCGCCTTGCCTTGCTGGTTGACAAGCTTCGCGATCAGCGAGTTGAAACAACAGTAGCTCTTCTTTTCCTCGACGCACACGCCGAGCACGCGCTTGGAGCAGCCCTGGTTGTACTGAACACAGAGGTTCTGGCCACGCTTCAGACTGAGCACCTGCTCGTCAGGGGAACAGGCGAGCCACATCTGGATCAGCTGCGCAGCGATCTCGGCCGCGAATACGTACGGATTGAAATCGGCAAGCTGAACACCATTGGTGAGGGAGAACGAAAAACTAAAGCCGTAGGCACCAAAGGTTCCGGAGGTAGACAACGCCCTGTCCGCCCATGCGCCCATCTGCAAGAGACCAGAGTTCACGATCGAGCTATCGACCGTTTCGTACAGCTGGTCAAAGACATACTTCGACCCTAACGCGATGCCCTGCTTCGCCGCCGTTCCGCCAACCGACAGTCCAGCGCTGACCGCGGCGCTTCCGATCGCGTTGTTCGAGTAAGCGGCACCGCCGCCGTTGCTGGTGCAGCAGCTCTTGATCTCGAGGCCGCCCAGCACCTTGATCGAGCAGCTGCTGTCGTAGCCTTTGAAAATGTTCACGTTACCGCCACCGACACCGTAGGCGCCGGCTTCGCGCCCGGTTTCCAGCCCTGCTACGACCTTGCCGAGCGCGCCGTCCGCACCACTACTTGACGAGAAGCATCCGGCACCCGGTGCGCACATCGTGTTCGTGCATTGGGTGACGGTCGTCGTGTGCGCCGGAGTATCGAGACACTGGTACGTGTACTGCATCGTGTCGCAGCTTCCCTGCACCGCGTCGTTGTATGACACACACCGCTGGTTCACTAGGCCGCAGCCTTGCTGCTGCAATGGCGCGCAGTCGTTAACGGTGGAAGCGGCTTGGCATTCGTAGGTATCCTGGTAGTTCCAGCAATCCTGGTAGAGCGGAATCCCGTTGATGATGCGTGTGCCGGCCGGCTCGATGCAGGTTGAACCAGTGCGTTGGCAGGTGGGCGCGGCATACGCTACCGGCGCGGCGAGCAGGGTGACGGTCATTACACTGCCGACGAGGGTGAACGCACGCGCAGCGAACATGAGAGCGCGGATATTCATTGTGCGGCCCGCTGTTCGAACGAGCTGCACTGGTCGATCCAGTTCGGCGTGCAAGTCGCGGTGCAGATCTGGTTCAGCGTGAGCTGAACTCGGGCCTGCCCGCCGCCCTGGAAACCGTACCCGCCTATCGCCGCTTGAATCTCGACGGTATTGACGCCCTCGTGCAAATACGAGCGGATGTCGGTGTTGGGCGCAATGGTCGACGGGTTCCCCTCGTACTCGCTACCGAAGGTAAAGAACGGTCGATACTCTGTGAGACCGCCATCTGCCGTAAAGGCAGTTTTATCCGAACACACGCTCCGAATGCCGTTGTAAATCAAATTGTGTGTGAAGGTCACACCAGGCGAGGACGCGGCAAGATAGCCGGTGGTCTGCCGTCCATCAATACCGCCGGCCGACGCCGGCAGCGTCGCCACTCCGCATTGGAGAATGCGCCCGCCGTCCGGCGCATCGGTGTAGACCGTGACGCCGTTAATGTCGACGCTGCGCAGCGTATTGTTTGCCGTGATCTGGCTGATGACTGCGGTACCGATCTGACCAAGGTTCTGGACGCTGAAACTCATCGAGCCGGACACGGTCAGTCCGTTGTAGCCTGAGTTGTCGTGATAGCCCGTGTCAGCGCCGAAGTTCCAGAGCGCAGAGTTCGATGCCAGGCGCGCGGCAAACCCGCCGGTGAAGCTTCCCTCGACGACCCCGCCAGCGGCGCAGCCTTGATAGGGTTCGGTGCAGACGGGGTCATTGATGCGGTTGCAGGTATAGGTTTGCGTACCCACGGCCTGTTCGCAGGTTTCCTTCCGGTAGGTCGCCGGCACCGTCGACGTCACGTTGTGGCAGTCCTGCGAACTCGTCGTAGACCCGGGGTTATTGATCGTGCCCTTGCTTCCGGTCACGATCGGATCGCTCGCGGTGATCGGCATGCGATTGGGAGGCTTCTTCGCGAGGTAATTCACGGCATCGCATTCCTGACGCCAGTAGGCACTCGGGTTCGCTGGCTGCGTCGAGCAATCCGCTTCCTTCCCTGACCCGGCCGGCCCGAGACTGCCCTGCCCACCGCCATACAGCGGCGTCAGCTCGCCGTCCTGGTTCGTGTAGTTCGGCACGTTCGAGCCACCGCCACTGATGCTTCCGTGAGCCGCGTTCATTCCTGACTTACCGAACGACTGGCCTTCAGTAAACGCAGTCCCGGTAGATGGGGCGTCCGCAGCAGCGCACACGGCGACCGCAGCCAGAGCGGTCGCGATGGCCAGTGGTGCGCTTCGGCGCAGGGTTGCCCGCATTCCGTTCATTCGACATCCCCCAGTGCACGGAGATATCGCTCGGCGATCCCCCCGTAGGTAGGGCTGTGATCGACGATCTGGCGCAGGGCATACGCGGGCGTCACGTCTCCCGACAAGGAGACGTACGACGCCGGCAGCGCACATCCGCTGCTGTCGACCTGACTGTTGGCGTCTCCACCGCGTGTGACGACATAGGCGGGCACACGGGCGATGCGATACTGCGTGAACGCCTTCGGGTTGACGACGATGCCGCCGGACGCAATCCCCAGCCGCTGCATTTCAGCGGCCGTCGCCTTCAGCGAGTCGTTCTTGAAGCCCCGGAACACCACAGTTCCCCCGGCCTGATTCATGGTCTTCACCAGGCGTACCAGCGAGGCAGCGGGCATCGAGAAGCTCGCGAACGCGACGAAGGAGTCGGTCACACGACGCTGCGTACGGCTTTCGTACCGTTTGGCGACGGCGAACGGATCTGCACCGGCGGCGGCTGGCGCCGGCGTCGGTAGGTTCGGGAACGCGTTGCCATCGTGAGCTGCCTTTGCTGCCGCCTGGGCCATCTGCCGATCGCGACTGCGCTGGATACGGCTCATCTCGGCATCAATCGCATCCGACGATGGCATCACGCCTCGGTAACGTGCGGTGCCGCTGGCTGCCTCATCGAAGGTCGCTCGGCGCGTGGTATTGATCTGCTGCTGCTCACGCGCGAGCGCGTCATTCGACACGGTTTGTGCCGACACATGACCGGCCGCGAGGGCGATCGTGCCGGCGGCTATGATGGAGAAAGTGAGCCGACTCATTGGGGCAAGTCTCCGAGGTTCGCACCCATGCAGCAGTTGCGCTTGCGGAAAATCTCGTACGCGAAGTCCTCCCCCGTGTACGGGATCATCTTTCCGGCGCCCCAGAGCGCCGACGTGCGGCCATACGGCTGACAGCACTGACCGTTGATCTGGTCGGTTTGCGCAACGGGGTAGAGCATCGTGTACTTGTATTGGGTCTTGTCCATCACCGGCTGCAGGTAGTAGCCGCACATGGCCCCGTCACCTGTCGTGCCCCACATCAAACCCTCGCGATGCAGCTTTGCGGTCATGCGCTCGACCAGCAGTGACGACGCCTGGATCGCGGACACATGGGCCTGAACGTGGCCGTTGAATGGATAGATCGAGCCGTTGCAGCCCGCGCACCAGAAGAGCAGGTTGCTGCCGAAACCTAGGCTCGAGAGCACGCAGTCACCTGCGCAAGCGGCCTGGGCGATCGGACTGCCGAACAGGTAGGTCTCCGGCTCGAGGAGCATGGTGAGATCGTCGTCGCTCCACGTCGGATCGACTTCGGTCATGTACGCGACATCGAAGCTGCCCGTCTCCATACAGGGGTCGTCTAGTAGGATCTCGGTGTAGTACATGACCGGATCGGTGTACCAGTGCACCTGATAGAAGCTCTGCTTGGTGTCGTCCTTCTGCTCGCGCACCTCCCCCTCCGGGGCGTGGATGCCCGGGTTCAGCGAGATCCCGCCGAGCGACACGAAGCAGTAGGGCGAGCGCGTGACGTCGACGCGCCGGATCGGCTCCCAGAAGCTGAACTTGACGCCAAACGTGCCGCTACAGAAGCAGAGGAATCCGCCCGGGTTCGGGGTGTCGTCCTGGCCCATATTGAGGAACGTGACGCTACCGATGGCCATCGGGAAAGCGCATTCCCAGCAGATATCCGTGATCGGATTGGCGAATCGGCCGACACACTGACCGGCATCGGCCGGCGCCGAGAACGAGAAGCAGCTGGCAACCAGCGCGATCGCGAGAATCCAGCGGCGAAGGAGAGGGCGCATGCTCATGAAAGCAGCTCCCGCATCGCCGGATACACGTGGAAGACGAAGTCGATCAGGTATGCGCCGACGTGATGGCCAAGGCGATAGACGATCGGCAGGAGGATCACTGCAAGACCGCCGGTCGCCGCACCGGCAACGCCCCAAGCGGCGACCCATACCACACGTGACGTTACCGTGGCCAGGATGTCGAGCAGCTTCGCTCCAATCGAACGACGTGCGGACTCAACAACGCCGGAGACGGGAAGAGGCTCATCCAACTGGACCGTATGGGTCGATTCGACGCCGATACCGAGGGCGGCCTTCACCCCCTTCTCGATACGACCGATCAGCTCAACGGCTTCGACCTCGCTCAGATGCTCGGCGAGGACCGCAGCAGGACGGTGGATATCATCTACAGCACCCGCCACAACACGAAAGGTTTCCCCGCTGCTGTCTCCTACGATCTGGCGGTCAGGTTGAACGGATAGACGAGCGACCCTGCTGTCGTAGGGGCTCGCGCGCCAGTAGTAAGTCGCGAGCACACCCTTTCCTGAAACGACGACCTGATCATTGGTGACGTCTACGACATACCGGATCGGCTCGACTGTCGCATTGAAGTGCTGAAGAGCAGCAGCGCCGTCGTGGGGCGAGTTCTTCTCGACGACGTCGATAACGGCCGGGTCGGCAGTGAAGTCCAGACGGTCATAGTTGTTCATCGCGATTCCGATAAATTGGGAGGTGACAGGTGATTTGGTCGCCGGGTCAACGCAGTTGCTCCGCAGGTTCTTCCTCAAGAAGCAGTTGGTTGCCGCGCTGGCTGATGACGGCCGGCACGCGGGTGATCCCGAAACGCTGGCTAAGTCGACCCTGCTGATCGAAATACACTTGCCGTTTCCACGACTTCGTCAGGTCAAACCACGAACCAGCAGTCAGGATCGGTTTGATGGAATCGCCGGAGCGGGCCGCGAGCGCCTGCACCGCCTTGACCTGTCCCGCATCGCGGCCGTCGAAGAACACCAGGCGCTCGTGCAGCGTGACAATGTCGAGCGGATTGATACGCGTGCCGGCGGCGACGATCACGGCGCCCTCGTCGTTGGTGACGGGCTTGGAGTAGGTGACCGTCGGATCAATCAGGCGACTCGAGTACGCGCTGACGGTCGAAATGCCCGGCACCGGGGGCAGGGACGTGACGTCATGCAGCGCGCGCTGGCGCGCACGGCGCTCGATGGCCGCCAGCCCACCATTGGCTTGCAGTTCGAGCAGGCGGCGCTTCAGCATCGCAATCGCGTCGTGCTCCGCAATCGGATACGTCGGGCCAACCACGCCCAGGTCCTCCGCAATCGCTGAAATTGGGGATACCGCGACCGTCAGTGCCGCGATCCACAGGACTGCAGCTCGTCGGATAAGCTGTCGTAGCTGCCTCCAACCAACGAGCAAGCAGGCTGGACCTATCCCTGTGTCCACTATTTGGACGATAAAGAAATGAGGTGTACCAATGACATGCCTATAAACCAGGCCACCAGAAACCCCACACCAAGACAGAACACGATCACGCACATCCATACGGCCCATATGAACAAGCCAATTGCAAGCATCAGAAGCGTCATCTGAGCCTCCAGTTGAAGCGCCGGCCGGCGTGCTGAGGGCGCGGCAGCGGTTAAAAAATTTCATAGGCCTCCCCGACGATTGCGGTTTGAGGAACGGTGCCGGCGATCGAGTACCGCGAATCGAGGCTGTTCGGGTTCGGCGTGGCCACGAAGTAGTGTCCCGGCGGAATCACGCCGTCTTCGGTCGGAAACAGCGCCATCCCTGCAAGCGAGAGCGGCTTGGCGTAGCCGATATAGGTCTGATTGACCCAGATGTTGCGACCAACGACGTGCACGACATCGCCAGGCAAACCAGCCACGTGTTTGATGAAGGTCAGTCCTGCGGGGTAGGTCGCCCCACCGTGCCACCGAAATGCGATGGTGTCGCCGAGGCGCGGCCGACAGGGGCCCTTGCGGATGAAGTAGAGCGTCCCCGGCAGACTGGTCGACATGTTGAACGTCAGCCCATACCAAGGCGTGAGGCCCCATGCGACAGCCGCCACGACCGTCAGCGCGACCACGGTGCGAACAAACCGTCGATAGCGAGCCAGGCCGCTGGAGTAGGCGACGAGCGCGATCACTGCTCATCTCCGCGAAGGTCGGTTTTTGCAAAATTCGCGCCCCCCGATCGACGCAAGTCGAAATGCGTCGTTACGTTTGCAAGCGCCGCCGCACAAGTACTGGTCGAGGCGGCCAGATAATCACCAACGGCGGTCGGTGCAAATCGTCCGCCCACCATTTTTGTTCCAAGCGTGCGCGCAGAAAACTGGGAGAGGGCCGTCGATCGGAGACGAGTCATTTCGCGATCCTCTTGGCGATCAGGTCAGTGAGGTCGGGCGCATCACCTGCGAGCACGGCAGCTTTATTGACGACAACGCAGCCGCACTGTGTGCCGAGCTGGTCCAGCGCGGCCGACAGGCGCTTTGCGTAATCGCCGGCGTGTTGGGTCGCCTTATTCTTCGCGTCGTCCGTCATGTGGACGGGATCGCCATTATTGAAGGTCTTCAGCAGCGTTTCCTGCTCATCGCTGATGAGCTTCTGCACGTCAACCACGACGACCGGCGCAACTCTTTCGCGTTGCGTCCATAAGTAGACGAGCGGGGAGCCCAGCACCAATGAAGCGCCGATCGAGATAAGGCCGGTGAGTACGAGGTCGTGTCGCATGTTCACTTCCGTTTGGCTTGGATTAGGGCGCGGATCGCGTCTTCTGTGGACGTGCCGCCGGCACGCAAACGCTGCATGAATTCGTAGTCCGGCCCCTTCGTGGTCGCCATGGCCAGCGTGAATTCGTCAGGGATATGGCGCAGTAGGTGCGTGCCGCCGTTCGGATCGACGAGGACGAACTCGCTATAGCGACCGGGTACCGGGCGTAGCGACTTCAACATGCGTTTCAACCCCGGCGACAGATCCATCACGTCGCCCTTCTCGATCTTCTTGAGCGTGTCGTCGCTTTGCTTGAGGTGGAACTTCCATGCGGAGTTGTCGAACGCGGCCTGCGTTGCCTTGTTCATCCCGGCGTCGGTGATCCCCTGCGTCGCGAAAAAGAAGCTGCCTTCGTATTTGCGCGCACGCCGATAGCCTTCTTCCATGAAGTCGGCCGATTCCTGATCGTCACCGACGATCTGCCAGCCCTCGTCCTGCAGGAACAGCTTCGGTCGCGACCGGTCAAAGCGGTACATTTCGTTGGTGACCTGATTGGTCAGGCCGAGCATGATCACCGTGCGCAGTTGGGGATCGCTGTTGAGGTGCTCGAGCTCAAGTCCAACCACTTCATTGTCGAGTCGTACGTTGGTGCGCCCGTTGACGTAGTCGCCGTAAACACCCCCCTTGCAGAACGGTTCGAGACGCACGGCAAGTTCATACGCGATGCGCTCGGGTTGCCCATTCTGGTCCTTCAGGCTCAGCAGGGCGTCTCGCACCAACGTGGGACTACCTTCCTGGCCGTAGTCCTTCCATACGATGCGCACTGCGACATCGAGCAACGCGCCCTCGAACGGAGTGATAGGAGCGGTCGGCGATACCATGCGCGCGATGATCGGCCGGATGAATTTCACCTCGCTGTCGAGACCATTTTCGGTATCGATGCCAGCGGTCGAAAACGCATTGATGACGATTCGCGACCCAGGCTTGAAGTCGATGTACTGGCCGTCTCCCATGTCGATCTGCTTTTCGTACGAATAGCCCACGTCACAGATCCGGATGATTCCGCCGACCGAGCGGAACGCTCCGATGATGTCGTTCATGAGCACCGATTTACCGGCGCCGGAAGTACCATCGACAAAGCCGTTGTAGTTCGTTCCGCTCGAGTAAATGTCTACAAGCGCGGGTGTACCGCGACGGCCAAAAAAGAGCAGGCTTGCCCGTCCATTCGTACCCGACCACTCGCCGAGCACCGGTGCCATATCGGTCGCATTTACGGTGGTCTTGGTGGTGATCAACCGAAACTTCTTGAGGTCGTCCCGCATGTCGCTTGTCAGCATCATGGGCAGGGCCGACAGGAATGTCGTCAGTTGCTGGGTCAGCATCGGGAACAGCTTGAAGCGCTCCGAACGCCAGATGCCTTTCGCGGCCGCCACACACTGCTCCATCTTCTTGCGCGGCGCGAAGAGCGTGAGCGTGTGATAGAGCTCACACATCGAGCCCCCTTGCGTGAGCTGCATCGAGACGGCTTTCCAGTCCTGATTCTGCAGCGCCAGTTCGGGCTGCAGCTTCGCGATCTTCGATTCGGCGTTCTGCGTCGCGCGCGCACTACGCAAAGCGGCCCGTGTCTCGACGGCGGTCTGATCGAGAATCAGGACGCCGAGCGTGATCAGGTACGGGCAGGGGTATTGATGGACATCGTTGAAGAGCGAGCCGACGATGTTGTTCATCTCCCACAGCTCTTTGCTCTTCGGATACTGGTGCACGCCAAAGCTGCGCACAGCGATGCGTGCGTCGGGCTCGTCGGCATCCTCCGGCGGCACTCCGTAGAGCAAATGCTTTGCCTTCACCCGCATGTGGTGACCGAAAGCCGTCAGTTGGTCACGAATGGGCTTGTCGTCGCTATAAGTCTGATCGATCGTTTCAGCCCCATCGCCAAAGAACGCACCGGGGTTGAGGATCGGCCAGAGAAAACGCAACAGATCGTTGGGCTCCGCGCTACGGCTTGCCAGGCTTGCGGAACTCAACGTCGCACCGACGACGTCGCGAATATTCTGGATTTCTTCGATCAGCTTCAGATCGTCGAGCGAGCCCTTGCGCACGATCGACAGCAACAGCCGCTTGTCCGTGATCGAATAGTTTTGGCCAAGAAACAGCGGCTGGCCGAGTTTGCCGCGAATGAATGCGGCGCGGCGCTCGGCCTGTTCCAGATAGAACGAGGGCGCACGTCCCGCCTCGGCGTACTCGCGCCGAAGGTCGACGTAGGCGTTCAATGACTCCTCGATGATGGGGTCGCCCAACAGCATCCATTGGAGCCCATAGCCGGCCGGAACCGAGTCATATAGGCCGTGGAGACTGCGGATCAACTCCGCGTCGGCGCCCGTCTGCGGTGCAACCGCAAGCACGAAGCCAACCGAATCCGTGTTGTAGTAGAGCTCGGTAGCGGGGTCGTACTGGTCATACGGAAGCAGGTTATGAAGTCCGACCGTCTCTATGCGTCGCTGGTCCGCGGCAACGGGCGCGGGCGGCCCGAGATCGTCCTCGGTGCCGAGAATTGCTTCGCTGATCGCAATTCGCGCGAGCGATTTCGCGTCATCGATCCAGGCCTGCAAGGTGCTCATCAATGACTCCTGGATCAATGGTCCGTCGCTGCGGGCATCGCAGCCGCTGCACGGTCGACTGCGCCGGCAGGCGTGAGAATGCCCTGCATGACCCGATCAGCACTCGATATCGACCCCGACGTCGAATCGCTGTTGGAGCTGAAAGTAGCCGCCTTGCTACCGCTACTGCTAGCATCCCGCGCAGGAGTCGGCGGCATCACCGGCCGGAACGCGGCCTGGATGCGCTGCTGGTTGTGCGCGATCGACCAGTGGCCAGGATCGACGATCAGATAGACGTATTCCTGGTCATGCAAGTCGGAGTCCGCGTCCTGCCACGGCGCGAACCAGACACGCATTTCGCGCGAAGCCGTGTGAAGCGGAGCGCCGCTATCGAGCGCTTTGGGGAGAATCCCGGCGGCGCCGACGACGGGTCGAGAACTGGCACTGACCGCAGCACCCGATGCGCTCGATGCCGGGCCGGTATCTCCGGCATAGCTTCCGAGTGCGATATTGGTCGTCGCGCCGGCGCCTGTATGAACGCGCTGATCGGGCAGGTTATGCGCGATCGCGTTGGCATAGATGCCGGACATGCTGCTGCAGAGCACGCCTTCAGGCGCCTTGCAGGCGAATTGCGAACTCGCGTCGTAGCCGCTGAAGCTGCAGCCGGTCAGACTGAGAAGGGCCGAAAGCGTGGCGAGCATGATCTTGTTTTTCATGGTCACTTCGCTCCAAGCCATTGATCGATTGCTTCGGCGCTGGCGGCGCCCGGCAGCACCCGCCCGTCCTCGCTCACGAGCGCAGGCGTGCCGGAAATTCCAATGCTTGCGGCCAGGGCTTCGTTCGCGTCGATGGGATTTGCGCACGACACGAGCTTCGGCTCGACGCGTGGCGGGGCAGGCGTTTTGGCAGCGCCGCCAGCCGGAGTCGATCCTTGGTCGCGCATCCAGCGCGACAATGCGAGGGGCATCCACGCATGCCAGGCGGCAAGCCTGTCGTCGGCGCACCAGATCGCTATGGAATGGGCGCGGGCACGCGGATGAATCGATTCGAGCGGGTACATGAAACGGTAGATCGTGACGTCCTTCAGCTTGGAGAGGTCATCCTCCAAGGCCAGACAGTAGGGACAATCGGGATCGTCGAAGATCGCGAGCTTGCGACGGCCGCTACCATGAACCTCGACGAACGCGTCCTGAAGCCGATCCGCAGGGAACCGCACCTTCTGCAGTGCTTGCTCGAGCGGTACGGTCAGATCCTGTTGCGTCACCATGTCGAAGAGGTGGCCAAACAGGAAGTACCGCCCGGTGACGTCCGTATAGGCAACCTTGTTACCCATCACGACCTCGTAGATTCCAGCCGACGGCGTGGCGGCGATCTCGCGAAACTGGGTAGCCGGATAGCGTGCATGGAGCGCCGCCTTGAGCGCAGCTACGCCGGGATCAAGGTTCGGGTCGGCAGGGTTGATCTGCGACGTCGCAGCCTGAGCGACGGACGCCGTGGCACCGACTTCAGAGCTTGGCCCGGCGACGCGCGCCGGAACCGTGGATGGCACCGCGGATGTACCTTGGGTGGTGCAGCCCCACGCGATGCACGTCGTCATCAGAAGAGCGAAAGTGAATTTGGCGTGTTTCATTGGATCATTGAGCATGTTGAGGGCGAGGTGCCGGCGGCGAACGTGGGCGCCGACGCTGGAGGGACGGTCATTTGCCGAGATGGCTTCGAAAAAGCGTGATGCTTGACCCCATCGATCGTGCGGCCAGCCAGCTTCTTACCAACGCGCAGCATGCGGGCGTCGCCGTCGTCGTAGGCTGCTGAATCGCTGCCGTCGTAGACCTGGCCAGTCCGTTTGGCCCACGCTCCGAACCACGTGTGGTCGCACCACTCCATCTTGCTGATCTCGGTCATCGCCGCACCATCATGCAAAGGTCCGCCCGGCGCTTGATCTCAGCCGCGTATACGGTCAAGTCGCCGGTCAACACAACATGCGTGCGCGGTGCGGCCGGCACACCGACATACTCTTCAACAGGGGAATCCGCGGTCCGCTTATCTCCGGCAATGCAGACGTTGTAGCCCCGCGAATTCGGAACATGCGCAATCGAGAGCGTGCCCTGCGAGACCATCGCTTCGAGCAGCGGGCGAATCCGTGCCGCGCTCAGGTGAAACTCGCTTGCCAACGCGTAGGCTGCATAGGCGACACGTGGGCGCATGGCAGCCAGTTCATCGTTGGCAGTCGGCATATATTTGGCACGAGGCATGGTCAGTCCTCCAGGGCCTTGCGGCGTTGCACGAAGTCCCACAGCGCTGCCGGCAAGAACCGCGCCTCTGCACCTCGCTGGTCGAGCATCATCGCGACGTTGGCAACATCCACGGGATCGCCCATCGCGACGACCTCGATAAGCTCGCTCGCGAGCGTCATCGCCGAGACGGTCGCGGGGTCGCGCCATCCGCTACGGCCTTCTTGACGCTTCTTGGCGAGCTTGCGTTTCATCCGCGCAGCGAAGAGGTCAACGGCGACATCGTCCGGATGTACTGAGCCAGCGCGTCGGTTCCAGGCGGCTGCAGCGGCAGCGGCGTCGTTGAAGAGCAGCACCATCTGATAGCCGGGGCACGCGAGTTCGACGCAACTCCCACCGAACATCGCCTCGGAAACACGCATGACCGCGTCAAGGTCGCAGTACGGACACGGGACAAGTTGATAATCGCGGGGAGAGTTCATTGAAGTTCTCCAGAGACGGCCGCGCGCGCAGCGACCCGCTCGAAATAGAAGACGACAGGCGCCCCGGTTTCCTCGATCAACCCGTAGCACTTCGCCAGGCGATAGATCGGGTGATACGCGTTGAGGGAGGCGACATGCTTCATGAGCGCTTGGCGCCACTGCTCAAGCGACATCTGCCCCTTGCTGATGTTGCAAGGCGGACAGGACGGCATGTAATTCGACTCGACGTCACGCTCCGGATGCCTCGACGGGCCGCTCACAAGCTTCCATTGGCCATCCGCGGTTCGCTTGGTCTCGACCGCGCGTACAACCGGGTCTACATGGTCGCCATGCCACCGATCGGGCAATGGCACTCCACAGTACGCGCAGCGGCCGTCGTATTTGCGCCGGAGCCGATCGCGCTGTGCTTTCGTCAGTCGGCTCACGCTTTATGCTCCACGGCAGGTGCGGCAGCATCCTGGCAGCCGACCCCACGATCCGCGCCTGCGTCCAGCTTGACGGCGCCGGCGCGGCGCGCTTCGGCCGTGGAACGGATCACAATCTCCACCTGTTCCCAGAGCCAGGGCTTGCAGTCGCGCGCAAGTTCGTTCGGAAAGCCGGTAATGCCAATGGCACCGGCCGGCGTCCTGATGTCGAGTTGGCCGCCCATGACCGGACTGCTGGAAATCTTCGTGAGCTCGCCACCTGCAACGATCTCGGGCGACGCAGGGGCAGGCGCGATGGCCTCGCCCTTGTACCAGTGCATCATGGCGAGCAGGCCGATATCGATGGGGTCGCCCTTGTCGACGTGCGAGCGCAACATCGTCGACAGGTCATCCCGTTGCGCGCCCCACCAGCCGGTACGCCCCTGGGCTCTCCCCACTGCCATCTTTGCTTTCAACTCGCTGGTGAACCCGTCGAGTGCCGCGTCGTCGAACGCTGCCGCACTGGTCAGCGGATTCGCGTCGGTCACGTCGGTAACGGCTGACGACCCAAGCTCGTTGCTGGAGAGGTCCAGCAGATCCGCAGCTTGCTTAAGAAATTCCAGGAAGCCCGATTGAAACGCGGGATCGCCGCGAAATCGATCGGCACCGATATCCGCGAATCCCCGCACGTGCTCGGCAACGAGCAAAGCCGCACCGAGCCAACCGGCAAGCGCCCGGCGCATTTCCGGTTGGTGGTAGTTGCCGTCTCCATCCTGCCTGAACGACGCTTCGTGGTCCGCTTCGTCCGCACACCGCTGCATTGCGGCCTCGAACGCGGCCATGGTCACGCTCTTCGTTTCATCAATCATCGGTGTAGCCCCCATCGTTAGCACGGCCATCGTTGGCCAAGCCATCGTTGATGTTGCTGATATCGGAGAGGGCGCCGTCGTATTCGGCTCCCTTTGTCACGGCGAACTCGACAATGCGACCACCGTCCGTTTCGATCACAGGGAAAAGCTTCTCAGCCGTGCGGATGTAGTACTGCTTAAGAGCGTCGGCGCCTCCAGAGACGCCACTGCCGATAGCAGCACGGCCGACCTGGCTCGGATTGATAATGGAGGTCGACCCAAGGGCGGTGTTACTGAGGGTGTTGGCGGACTGATTGAACGCTTGCCCAATCCCGGACGAGATACCGGCGAACACCGACATGGCCAATGCCGATCCTGCCTTCGAGACGAGCCGCCCTCGCACACCCTCCTTGCCGTCCTCGCCCATCACGTTGCCCTTGATCGGCATTTCCACGGTTCGGCCGTTCTTCAAGATGCAGTCGAGCGTTTCGCCGCGCATGTGAGTGCGCTCGCTAGACACATCGCCATACGCCTGCGTCAGAATCCGGCACTCCGTGATGTCGAGCTTCCGGCTGTTCGGCAGATTGGCTGGGTCCAATACCTGGAGGAACACGGGAAGGGGGTCGTGCTGCGCCTCACCGCCCGTTGGGGCGTCGACACCGTTCATCATGAATACGCGAACAAATGAGGAGCCCGGGATGAAGCTGACTTTCTTCTTGCCGTTGGCCTTCAGGCAGTCCTGCTGTGCGCGTGTCGCCTGATCCAACGGCAACGACGAGTAGCGGGGGTCGACGCAGTCGGCCCCGTTGCCGATCGGTGTATTGAATTGAATGATGGCGAGCTTTGGAGGGGCGGCAGCCATGTCGACACCGGGCTTGCCGGATTTGCCGAATGGCGAATTCAGGATTGCGCCCGTCTTGGCCGGGGCCCCGTTGAGGGGAATTGGCTTGTCCAGGGCCGCGTGGTCTGCCGTCGCTCCGGACGCGGGCGCGGGCGCGCTTGCCGGCGTGCTCTTCATCGCGTCGATCCGCTTGCTGAGCTCGTCCTGGGCTTTCGACAAGGCTTTCATCTGCGACATGGCATCGTCGGCGCGCGAATCTATACTCGACATCCTGCGCGTAAGATCTGCGAGTTGCGCCTCGGAGTGAGCCCGCCAGGCATTGCGATCGTTCTGGTCGCCGAGGCTCGTAAACGGCACCTTCGTGGTGAACTGACGATTGGCCGGCCCGCTCTGCGTGAAAAACATACCAACGGCGAAGAGGCCAGCGAGGACGGCGAAACCGGCCACGGTCAGGATCCGCTGGCGGCGCTTGGTTGCTTGATTGACATCACTCATGGTCGCCCCGCTCACGAACGACATAGACGATCGTGCTGGCGCCGGCCGGCAGGTTTGCGTTTTCGATTGCGATGGCGAGCACACCTGGCGCGTAGAGTTCGCGCTCGTCGATGGCCATGTCGGTGTGCGAGGTATTCGAGAGCGTGTAGGTCTCGCCAATGAAATCGCCGTCGCTGTACTGACGGACCAGCGTCAATACAGCCTCCTTCCAGAGCGGCACGACAGTGTCGAGCGACGTGTACGACAGCTGCGGTGCCCCCCGACCACCGGCCATCGCCAGCATCATGAGTTTCACCCGTCGTTGAAAGGCCGATGCTTGGAGCGCTTGGGTCGAGCGCGCTGCAGGCGGTTCGATACGGATATCTTCGGCCGGTCGCGGACCAGGTACGAGCAACAAACGGTAGGTGGTGCCAGCGTCATCGATCACGAACACCGTGATCGACTCATTCAGCGCGGTGGGATTCGCGGGCATGAGCCAGAGCTTCCCGTCGTCTTGCGTCCACGAGATCGAGCCTGGTACGGCTGGCACGATCTTCGAAAAGCTGCGCCCCCCGGACATTGACAGAACGTTGTATTCCGCCGCGGAGATCGAGACCTGCTGCGCTTGCCGATCCGCTCCCTTGACGACCTGGATCGCATGCGCACTAGCGGTAGTCAGGAACAGCACGGCGGCAAACACGAGACGCGGCCTGAAGGCCGTGCACAATTTCGGCGACTGTCGATTGAAGGCAAATTTCATGATGCGGGAGTCTCCGTTGTGACCAGCGGCTCGACGCCTTGTTTGCCGCGCGTGGCTTCTCGGATGTCGAGGAGGACCAAGCGGCCGAAGACGGTGATTCCGAAATAGACCTCATAAGTCTTTTGTTCCGAGCTCGTGCGTTTGCCGGAGATGTAGGTGGTCAAGGTGCCGGTGATTTTCACGGCCTTGTTGCGGAAGTCCACCTCACCTACCCCCATCGGCTCGAAGACGTTCGTCACGCCGTCGTGCTTGATCTGCAGCGCGTCGGCCTCCCATTCGGTCTTGAGCGCGGCGCGCCGATCGTCGTCGACCATGGACAGGAGAATCCGTACGTTGTTGTCGACGGTGGTCGGCGTGACACTTTTGGAAAGGGAAAGCACGTACGCGGCCTGATCGGCGAGGTACTGGTCGTTTGCATACCGGGCTCCGACGACGTAGGTGCCGCGAACGGCTGGCGGCATGATGATGACGCGCTGCGTGACGACCAGCCATGCACAGGTGAGCGCGATGACCACACTGGTGGTGCCGTTTCCGAGCAGCACTTTCTTCAGAAAGCGGTTCTCGGCCTGCAGCTGTTCGCGTGATTGGGCGGCTTTACCGGGTGTCATCGAATCACCCGTTCAGTTCGCGAAGATCGGACGGCGGAAACTTCTTCGGCGCTGGCTGACCCAATACCCAGTACATGACGTGAGCCGACATACCGGGATGCTGGCCCGAGCTGAACTTCTGCCAAAGCGCCGCGACCGCAACGCCCGCGACTAGACCAAGCAGGGTGTGGTTAAGCAACACACCGCCGATCGTGCCAGTGAGCCCGATCGCTGCTACATCCTTGCGAAAGAACAGAAACTTCTCCGGGTCGTCAAGGCGACTGGGTACGTAGTGACTGAGATCATCCGACATCGCCGCTCCCGGTCAAATCGTCGCGGTATAGCTGGCGTCGATGATGCCGACGATTATCCCGGTCAGGATGCCGATTCCCGACGGGACAACGAAAGCACCGTAGTCCTTCACGAACATCGCGCGCACACTCCCGAACATCAAACCAGCGAGTGCGCAGCTTTTTCCGGGATTGCCTTTGACCCATCCCTCAAGGGTGGTCGACCCTTGCTGGAACTCCACGCCGTCCGTTCCAAATGCGTAACGGGCGACCATCATTAGCGTGACCGCGAGGATCACGGCAACGACGAAGTTCAGCGTTTCACGCACTTCGGATTTCTCCAGAAGCGCCTTCGCGCGATCCTCGAAAGCAACGAGGGCGCTCGCGGCTCGATATTCGAGCATCTCGAGCTGGTTGAATTGAGCGGTATTCATCTAGTCCTCATGTGGTAGCTAGCCAGCAGCGCGGGCCGGGGGTTGTGCTCGCGCCGCTATATGCAGCGCGAGCACGATTCAGGGGGAAAGTAGTTAAACGAACAATCGAAATTTCGTTACGGATTACTTACTATTGTGTTTCCTCCTTGGTCGAGTGGTGAATCGGTGAGCTGCGCGGACTAACGGCCCGCCAGGTGCTTCGACGCCGTCCCGACCGCGGCGCCCGCGGTGCAAAGCGTTCGATTCGCCACCTTCGCGACTCGGTGGACATGTCGGATTCGCGCATGCAGGGATCGGTGGCGCTTGGCGATCGGCGTGGAAAGCGCTTGAATGGGCCGGGTTTCTGCGGCCGATACAGGGAGCGATAGATTCTCTTGAACGACAGGCGTCGGCGCCGCGAGGTGCTTGATCGTCGGTTCAGGGCACGAGTCGCCGGAACAGAACACGTAGCGGCCGGAGCCGGGTTCGCCGATCTGCGTGACGTCGTAGTCCGGAAGACGGGAAGACGCAAAGCAGGCTTGCGTAAGGGTCCCGACAATCAGGCCAAGAAGAGGGACGAGGCGCATCATCGCGCGCCTCCTTCGGCGACCTTGCCGAGCGCCGACCGGGCGCGATAGCCCGCATATGCGCGCTGCACCAGCCGGACATAGCGCGCCTGGGCGGCGATGTTCGTGGAACCGGGCCCTGTGTTGTAGCAACCGACGGCGGCCCAGGTCGCGCCCTTGGCCTGGATGCAGTTGGCGAGCACCCACGCGCTGAGCTTAAGGTTCACGCACGGGTTCAGGAGGTCGCGTTGGGTGACGCCGTAGCTGACGAGTTCGGGAAGATGGACATCGTTGATTTGCGCTGCTCCCCATGCCCTGTGGCCGTCCGGCAAGCGCGGCCCAATGGCGCTGGGCACGCCACGGGATTCGACCCAGGTTATCGCCCGCAGGAGATCGGGATCGAGGTGATAGAGGGCTGCAGCCTCATTGAAGATATTCCCCGTGCAAACGTCCGCGATCGCTGGCGCAGCAGAGAGCAGGGCGATCGTGGCAGCAGCTGCCACGCAGAAGGTGCGCATCGCACGCGATGAGTGGCGACGCACGGAATAAAAAACGTAGCGAACCGGGTCAACCCGGTTCGCTACGAGACCGCCTGCAGTCGAGGCACTGAGAGAAAAAAGCGACAGGCGGGATACGAGCGAAAGCTGCTCGTACCGAAAGAGCAACATGGAGCAAAAAGGGGGTCTGTCCGAATAGATGCGTGACACCGAACCCGCAGGGCAAGACATGCCGCTGCGGAGGAGGTTTGACGCGGAACAGCGATCGAATGTGTTGCTCGCGCGTGATATTCCAGTGCGGTGGACAAGGCGTATCGCCGTCGCCTTAAAAAGGGACGCATCGAACGCGTCAACCCCGAAGGATTGACGTACAATATCTGTAGCCACGAGTGGTCTCTCTCAGCTTTCCCAGCTATTTGCTTGTGGTCAGGACATATGGGGTGTTGGCGCACCCTGTATGTCCGTCTTAATTAACTACAACTGCACAACACAGACATGAATGTTCGGAGACTTTCCGAATCTGCGGCGTGACGATATTCGAAGCGCCGCACATGTTTTTTTGTCCACTTCAAAACCCACGGCGGTCAATTGACCAAGATCGCGTACAGAACAGCTAGTCACACGTGGGCAGCGCTCAGAACTCATTACGCTTTCGCGCGAGCGGCTCAGAGGCCGGGCCGACTTCGCATCGGTAAACCTGGCGACTGCCGCTACCTGGATCTACCAGGTTCGTACCGCTCATCCCTTTGGATTCCACTGCAGGGTGATCACGTTAACGTTCAGCTCGTGCTTCTCAAAGTACTTCATCATGCTATCCAGGCTTGCCCATGTTCTCGGTTCATTGCGGAACGTATACAACGTGTGCAAGCCCTCTTTCCAAGACAGTTCGACGACGAAGAGATAGCCCCTATCCGTGCGCAAAACCGATGCGTGCTTGATAGCGTTGTTCTTCGCGGCATCCCGAAATTCCGCCTCAGTAATCTTGCTCAACCCACCCTCCAATGTGCTCAACTGGAGGATAGTAAAGCGATAGCTACCGATTCGGATGGTTCGATTCAATTTCTACCAACATTACCTGTATTGCACTGCATTAGAACATGAATTGCATTGCAAAACAACATATTTTGCAAGACGCAGCGGGAGACTACGATCTTTTCCTCTCACCCTGACCAGCGCCGATCGGTTGACCAGCAAATGACGTTACCAACTGTAACAGGATGTTGAAAATTTTCAACTCCTTCGTTGAACAAAAATTAGGGTCGGACAAAACGCGTGAAGAAAAAGGAAGAACTTGCAAGCCTAGCGGCCACGTTTGTGGCAACGGTCAAACATTTGCAGCAGGAGGCCGGCGTCAACGACTCGGAACTGTCGCGCGCGATCGATCTTGACCGGGGCACGCTCAGCCGCCTGTTGTCGGGTGAAACTATCGATCCGAGATTGAGCACGATTTCAGCAATCGCCCGGTTTTTCGCCGTTCCGATGTCGTCCCTCTTCGGCGAAGAGAGCAGGGGGTTCGTGCCTGTCTATGAGCAGCGGAGTCTGCGCGACGCGCGAAAAGTATCCGCGGCGCCGCGCCACGGTCAGCTGTGGATCAGGGTATCGAACGCAAATTCGAGTCGATTTGCGATTGCACTCGCCCCCAAGAGCCGCACCGAACCGCTTCCGCACAATGCCATCCTTGTCATCGGAGATTATGCCTCTCTTGATTCAGGCGATTTTGCATTTGTCGAAGTAGATGAACAAACTTACACCTTCGTCAAGTTGACGGATGGCGAAAAACTCATCGGTTACGACATAGAATCAACCTCAAAGCGCCGGCCCATATTGATAAATGAGCAAGCGATCATCGGAAAAGTTGTGGAAATCATAATGGGCGCTAGCTCCGAATGAAATTCACCTTATAGTCGTAATGATCGACACCATCACGCGACTTTATCCAGAGAACGATTCTGGAAAACAAGACAGAGAACGCCATTTCGTACAGCATCTTTATCGTGATTTGTGCAAGGACGATCTTGAGAAGCACAGTCAACGGCACAACACCGTAAAACAATAGTGTCCCAAATAGAACGCTATCGACGACTGCTCCGACTGCATTGGCCGCAAGAAAACGAAGAATCAGGGCGCGGCCTCTTAGTGCGATCTTCAGCCTAGATACGACCAGCGAATTAGATAACTCGCCTGCGAAGTAGCCGACAGCCGACGCGCCCAGCGCCCTCATCATTTGATGGGACACTCCGAGAACGCTACCGCCCAGCCATCCCGCCTTCTCGAGCGACAGAATAATCATAATAACCGGGATGTTCACTAAAAACGCACCCCATATCACATGGCGACTTACAACAAATCCATACGTCTCCGTTATGCAAGCCCCAAAGCAATACGTCAACGGAAAAACGACTAGCGCGGTCGGAAAGAGGACGCTGTACCCATGCAGGAACGGCAGGTTGATGGTGGTGATACTATCTCCAATTAAATTGGTAGTGACCAACATGACGCTGAAAAGTGCCGTAAGATAAATAATCCCGTAAG
This sequence comes from Burkholderia sola, assembly GCF_905400185.1. NCBI lineage: Bacteria > Pseudomonadati > Pseudomonadota > Betaproteobacteria > Burkholderiales > Burkholderiaceae > Burkholderia > Burkholderia sola. The sequence goes on along the minus strand of NZ_FR989678.1, from coordinate 950 downwards.
GGAAGTGCGGCACTCGCTCGGTGATGTTCTGGATATTGACGTCGTTAGCATTCACCGTAGCGAGCAATGCGACATCGTTGGCAGAGAATTTGCCAATCCAATCCGCCTCTAACAGTTCACCAACGGGTAGCTTCATCGAAATACCCGTATCATTCACGCGCACTCTCGCGACCGAAAATCGCTTTTCACCATCCTTCGGAAGAATCGCCTCTACCTGGCATCTCGGGATACTATTTGCCGTTACCATAATTGCGCCTGTTCAAAATCGATCCACCAAACAACCAATAGCACCACCGGCCTACCATGGAAAGCCGAACACTCACGTCACTTGGGCAGATTCTGATACGCCATCTTCAATATGATATCTCGATATTGCGGATACTTTCCCAGCAACTCGGACTGAGTAAGAATTCTATAATCAGCATCGTCAAATCCCGGCACAACAGTGCAACTGACCAAAGTGTAATCACCTGAATCGACCGACGCCCCAAAGATCCATCCTCCGCGCATAACTACAGAAAGTACCTCCCCATGTTCCACGTTCGGGCCGAGACGGACCGTCCGATATGCTCCCGTTTCATCGATGACGTGCATGGTAAGTGGGTCGCCAGCGTGGTAGTACCATATTTCATCGGATATCATCTGATGGAAGTGCGACCGGCTATCATGGGTCACCATGAAATAGATTCCGCTATAATTTTTCCTTTCAGCGCCGCTCGCCGTTTTTCGATAAATGTCAGAACCAAACGCGTATCTAAAATAGCCTCCTTCCGGATGAGGCTCCAGACCGAGTTTCCCCATCCAGAATTCCCTAGATTCGTGAGGTCTGCTGCGATTTGAATTTGACATAACGTTTCCCGCAGATATCATGAAAATTATTACAAAAATCGAAACGAAGGTGACTCTTGGAATCACCCCCTTCGGCCCTCTACACATAAATTTATTGTTTT
>NZ_FR989677.1:0-1347483 GCF_905400185.1 Burkholderia sola | reverse complement strand
CGTGGTGTCCGGGTAAGGTTGCCTTATTGAGAGCGGACTTTATACCTTTTCGCGCCACGGAGCAACGCCCTTGCTCAAGCATCACTTTCACTATATGAGCTAACTATCTGACACGTAATGAGAAATCCGTGTTTCACGATTTGTTCAGAGCCCCATATCCGTCTACCTTTTGATCAAAATACCTCCCAAAAGCCGCTACCTTTCCTGGCTCGACAGGGCAACCCGGCACAAGAATTGCCATACGAAGGTACCCATCCATGGGGGCAAACGGACGGAATCGAGATCGCCGGGAAGATTTGTGGTGCCCCGCAACACAGCCGCCTTTTTCTCCCATAACAGGCTACCTTTGTCGTTTCCCATAGGAGGCTACCTGTCACCGGGGTCGACGCAGCTGCTTTCCGGATTGAAGGTGGAAATCGCTCCCATAAACGGCAACCATTCGTTTTCCCCATAGACGGTAACCTGTCCGTGGCCTTAGCCCTGTCTATGGGAAAGCTTCACGGCGTCCCCGAGCAAAGGGCAGCAAATTGACTGAGACCGACTCCCATAAATAGGTACCTTTCAGATTTCCCATAACCGGCTACCCGAAGAAAATCACTGTGCACGCATCGGACTACCAACCGAGAAAAGCCCCCCATAAAAGGCTACCTTCCTGTGTTCCCATAGACGACTACCGAGCGCGATTGACGGTCGATTTCCCATAACCGGATACGTTCGCCCCATATCCACAACCCGGATTCCCCACAACACGGTACCCCAACCCCCAAATCCACAGACCTGAAACCCCAAACCCTTCCACCTGTGCTCCCATAAATGGGTACCGAACACCCCTCAAACCCTTGCCAGACAAGGCTGTGAGCCGTCTAAAAGTAGTTAAAGAAGTAAACGTGGTTTACCAAAGATGTAAACACACGTGTGCTTGCACAGAAAGACGAACCCCATAAACCGCTACCAATGGGAGTCGTCTGTGGGACGCAAGGCGTTCAGATCCTGCGATCCAGGCCGACTCGGCTCTGTTTGACACACCGCTCCAGGAAGGCTCCAGGCCTGACAAGGCCTCCCGAAGAGGTGAGTACCCACTCACAAACGCCGAAACGTAGAAACTTATGGGAGGAAATGCGTAGTTTCGGCGTAGAGGTTCCCGTTTATGGGACCCAAAAATGTGCCCCATGGCACCCTCGGCACCATGACTGACGAGCGCAGCGAATCGCGTCGCTTCGTCCACAGCAGTTCGAAATCATCCTGGACTGCCCGTGAATGGTTTTTTGTACTCGCGCTGCCCCGTCTATGGACAAGTTTTTGTCGATCGCCTGTGATGCCGCTCGCCAAATTTAGCCTGTGGACTGTGCCCGACGGAATCCGATCCCGGCTGTTTCCATCCCACGTCCGGTCAGTTTTTCTACCTTTGGAGTGCCGCCCGGCAAGCCATGCTGTGTCCGTCGACATCGTTGCGAACCAACGTGAAGGTGCTGTCGGTGCCGCAGCTCACCGCAATCGAATTCCCCGATGCTCCCGAATATGCTCACCTTCCGAAAAAGCAGAGTCCCGTAAAAGCTCACCGATAGGCGGTGGCACAGGTATAAGCAAGCTGTGTAGATCGCAGCCTCATCCACATAAGGAACCATCGATGGGAGCAAACGGGAAACGATCGGCATCCTTGTGTGGCGCTTCAGCGTCGGCAAGCACGGTTGCACAGACGGATAGGCTTCACGGCCATGGGCATATCCACCCGACGAGCGCTGCTCGCTCATGATCAGTTTCAGCGCATTCGTGCAGTCCATCGGGCCGACGTCTTCACCGCTTGCGCCGCCCCGCCTTTTTTGTCAGACCTACGGATCGACAACCCGCTTTGCCTCCACACACAGACAACCTTCTGCATCACAGTGCGGCAAGCGGTACCGAACAGATCACCGCACGCCGCAACGACGCAACGTAACCCTCCTGACCGCCGAAGAAACGAATCGTGGTCGTTTATGGGAGGAACCGTCGCTCGAGCCGCATCGAACGATAACGTGACGCATGGATCGACTGCTGCTGCGGTGATCGTGCAAGCACGACGATCCTCACGTCGCGCATGAGTGCATGAGCGTATCGATATCGCCACCAGTGAAACACGCGTCGGCGCCTCGCACCGCGTCGAGTACCGCGGCGCCCGACCTCGAGCGCACCAATCGCGTTGTCTCCCATACGTGTATCCCCAATTCCGTCAGCACGTTGACGCCACAATTTCTGCGACACGGTTATGATGCTCAAGTCCTGACCGCGACATGACGACTGGTCAGGGCAGGGGCGGTATCTCGATGGTTTTTCAAACCGTGATGGTCATCAAAAAAGAGAGTTCAGCGATGCGAATCCAGATCAGAAAACTCACGCTGGCTGCTACCGCAGCCGCTTTCCTGTTCGGCTCGGCCGTTCCGGCCTTTGCACAGGAAACCGCAAGCGCGCCGGCTGCACAGGACGCCAAGGCCGCGAAGAGCGAAGCGCGCAAGGCGGCCAAGGCCAAACGCAAAGCCGAGCGCAAGGCTGCGCGTGCGAAGAACACCGCCGAGCTGAAGAAACTCGAAGACGCCGGTTACAAGCCGGCGGCCAATGATCCGAACTATCCGCAGAACCTGCAGAACGCGGAGAAGAAGGCCGGCGCCGCAAGCCAGTAAGCGTCGTCCGGCGGCAAGCCGCGATTCGGTCCGCGGCTTGCCGCGTGCGTCGCGATCGCGCGATGCACGAAGGCAAACACGTTCCGCACGTTTATTCAATTCGATTCGGAATCCTGCATGTCGTGAAGATGCACGACACACAGGCGCGGGCGCTCAGCGCCGCTCGCCCGACGCAGTCGCGCTTCCCGTTGCCTTTAGCCAGTCCTTGAACGCGCGTACGGCGTCGTCGTCCGCTCGCGCGGACGCCACATATGTAAAGTAGCGCCACGGCGGCAGCGCCGGTTCGCTGAACGGCTGCACGAGCCGGCCTTCGGCGATGTCGTCGGCGACCAGCGCGATCGGGCCCATCGCGACGCCGAGCCCGTCGAGCGCGCCTTGCAGCGTCAGGTAGAAATGCTCGAGCGTGAGCGAGTGCCGCGGGACGAGGTTCGGGTGCCCGGCCGCCGCGAGCCATTCCGGCCACATGCCCGGATAGGTTGCCGCGTGCAGCAGCGTGAAGCCGGCGAGATCGGCAGGCGTCTCGAGCGACCGGCCCTCCAGCAACTTCGGCGCACACACCGGCAGCCGGACTTCGGACAGGAATTCCTCCGCAACGTACCCGTCGATGGCCTGCGGGCCGCCGCGAACGATCAGGTCGACCTTGTCGCGCAGCTTGTCGATCGGCTCGTTCGACGTCGACAGCCGCACCTCGATGGCCGGATGCCCGACCTGGAACGACGACAGCTTCGGGACGAGCCAGCGCAGCGAGAACGTCGCGGGCGCGCTGACGCGCAGCACGCGCTGCTGCGCGTGGCCGAAATGCTGCGCGGTGGCAAGTGCGATCCGGTCGAACGAAGCGCCGACCTCGGCGAGGTACGCGCGGCCGGCCGCGGTCAGTTCGACGCGCCGGTTGTGGCGTTCGAACAGCGGCCGCCCGAGCCACGCTTCCAGTTGTTGCACGTGCCGGCTGATCGCGCCGTGCGTGACGCACAGCTCGTCGGCGGCCAGCGTGAAGCTGCCGAGCCGCGCGGCGGCTTCGAACGCGCGCAGCGAATTCAACGGAGGGAGTCGTCGGGCCATTGCATCGTTTCGCGTGAAATTTACTCACACGATGGTTCAGGTTTAATCGTTTGATCGGGTGATTCGGCTCCGTCAATATGGCACACAAACGGCCAACCGGGCCGACCGAGTGTCTGAATTTCTCACATGGAGTACGGAGCATGCCGAACGTGGTGGTCGTGGGCGCCCAATGGGGCGACGAAGGCAAGGGGCGCGTCGTGGACTGGTTGGCGGCGCAGGCCGATGTCGTCGCACGCTACAACGGCGGCCACAACGCGGGCCACACGCTGGTCGTCGGCGGCAACACGTACAAGCTGGCACTGCTGCCGAGCGGCATCGTGCGCGGCAAGCGCGGCGTGATCGGCAACGGCGTGGCGCTCGATCCGGAAGCGCTGCTCGCGGAAACCGGGCGGATGGCCGAACTCGGGCTGTCGGTGACGCCGGACAACCTGTCGATCGCCGAGAACGCGACGCTGGTGCTGCCGATTCACCGCGCGATCGACGAGGCGCAGGAGCGTTTGCGCCGCGAACCCATCGGCACCACGCTGCGCGGGATCGGGCCGGCCTACGAGGACAAGGTCGGGCGTCGCGGGCTGCGCGTCGGCGATCTCGCCGAACCGGGCGGGCTCGCCGCCAAACTCGACGTGCTCGTCGACCATCACAACGCGTGGTTCCGCGGCCTGGGGCTCGACGAGTACGATCGCGACGCGATGCTGGCGACGCTGGTTGCGCTTGCGCCGAAGATCCTGCCGTTCGTGCGTCCGGTCTGGGCCGACCTCAACGACGCGACCGATCGCGGCGAGCGCATCCTGTTCGAGGGCTCTCAGGCCGTGATGCTGGACATCGACTGGGGCACCTATCCGTTCGTGACGTCGTCGGGCACCGTGGCATCGGCCGCGGCGGCCGGCACCGGGCTCGGGGCAGCGAAGCTCGGCCACGTGCTGGGCGTGACGAAGGCGTATGCGACGCGGGTCGGCGGCGGCCCGTTCCTCACCGAGCTGACTGACGTGACCGGCGAAACGCTGCGTACGCGCGGACAGGAGTTCGGCGTCAACACCGGCCGGCCGCGACGCTGCGGATGGCTCGATGCCGCGCAACTGCGTCAGGCCGTCAGGATCTCGGGCATCGAGTCGCTGGCGCTGACCAAGCTCGACGTGCTCGATGGTTTCGAGTCGATCGCGCTGTGCGTCGGTTACGAATTCGACGGCGCGCGCGTCGATCATTTGCCCGCGAGCCTCGATGCGCAGTCGCGCGCGAAGCCGCTCTACGAACGGTTCGAAGGCTGGCAAGGCTCCGTGCAGGGCGTGCGCGAGCGTGCGGCGCTGCCGCGCGCCGCGCAGGCTTTCATCGCGCGCATCGAAGCCGTGGCGGGCGCGCCGGTGTCGATGATCACGACCGGCGCGGAGCGCGACGACACGATCGTGTTGCGCAATCCGTTCGATGCGGCGGGCGTCGCGTAACGCGCGAGATGCACAGGGTGTCGATCGAGAGCGCGATCGTGGTCGGCGGGTAGCTTTTGCCGATCGCTGCGGTTGGCCTGTCGATCCCTCCATACGCATGTCCGCCCGGCCCGGATGCCGCTCGGTGAGCGGCTTCGCAGCACGATTCGGCATCCGGATCGTGCCGCCTACGGCGAACTGGACACGCCTGCACCGCTGCTGTACTGTTCCGCACAATTCGCGCCAGACCGGCGTGTGCCAGCGCTGCCGGCACCCTGGCCGCACGACGGCGCGACGTGACAATCGCGGGGACAGGTCGATGGACACGTTACAGATGATGCGCATTTTCGTCCGGGTCGCGGAAGAGGGCAGCTTCACGAGCGCGGCCCAGCGCCTGGACATCACGACGGCCTACGCGTCGCGTTCGGTCGCGCAACTCGAAACGCATCTGCGCACGCGCCTGCTGAACCGCAGCACGCGCCGCATCGCACTGACCGACGCCGGGCAGCGCTATCTCGACCGCTGCCAGCGCATCCTCGGCTATATCGACGAAGCGGAAGCCGAGGCGGCCGATGCACAGGTGAAGCCGTCCGGACGGCTGCACGTCCACGCGACGACGAGTTTCGGCCAGTCCTACGTGGTGCCCGCGGTCGTGCGCTACCGCGAACGCTATCCGTCGGTCGCGGTCGAGCTGACGCTGTCGCAGCACGTGCCTGACATCATCGACGAAGGCTACGACGTGTCGCTGCAGTTGAGCACGACGGAGCTGCCCGATTCCGGGCTGGTATCGCAGCGGCTCGGCGACGTGGGCAGCGTGCTGTGCGCGTCGCCTGCCTACCTGAAGGCGCGCGGCACGCCGCGCGCGGTGAGCGATCTCGCCGGGCATGCGTGCCTGCGGCTCGTCACGTCGCTGTTTCCGCGCGACCGCTGGCATCTCGACGGCCCGAACGGCCGCGAAACGTTCGAACTGTCGGTGCCCGATTTCCAGGTGAATATCGCCGATGCGCTCGGCGCCGCGCTGCGCGCGGGGCTCGGGATCGGCCCGCTGCCGATGTCGGCTGCGCTGCCCGCGCTCGCGAGCGGCGCGCTGGTGCGCGTGCTGCCCGATTACCGGTTGCAGAAGCTGACGGTCTATACGCTGTATGCGTCGCGTCAGTATCTCGATGCGAAGATCCGCACGTTCGTCGATTTCCTGCGGGAATGCGTGCCCGAGATGCTGGCCGCCGACGAGGCCGCGTTGAACGCTTGCTGCGCGTCTCGTCAGTCCTGATTCACGCATGATCGATACGTGAGTACCGCGCACTGTCTTTCGGGTCAACTGAAATAATTCGCAGTCCTGCATTAAAGGCAGGCGACGCATGCATGTGCGCGGACCGGTTGGACAATGATGCCCGTGTTCCCGGCACGTCCTTATGAAAGCGTTTTCTTGCGATTCGCGTTCATGGTGCGACGCGCGACAGCGGCACCGCTTCGCCGCGCAGCCGAGCGACGTCGCGGCCCGGTGCGTCGCCGAACAGCCGTGCGTATTCACGGCTGAACTGCGACGCGCTCACGTAGCCGACGCTGCGGCACGCCTGCCGCGCATCCATCGCCGACACGCACATCAGGCGGCGCGCCTCCTGCAGCCGCAGCACCTTCTGGCATTGCAACGGACTCATCGACGTGACCGCACGGAAATGATGGTGGAAGGTCGACGGGCTCATCTCCACCCGTCGCGCGAGCGTGTCGACCGCCATCGGATCGAGATAGTGATCGCGAATCCATGCGACGGCGCGCGAGATGCGCTGGGTCGTCGAACCGGCGTCGCCGATCTGCGCGATGCGCGCGCCCGACGGGCCGCGCAGCAGCCGGATGAGGATTTCGTCGACGATCAGCGGTGCGAGGAGGTCGAGGTCGTCCGGTTGTGCGATCAGTTGCATCAGCCGCGCGACGGCGTCGACGATTTCGGGCGTCGCGTCGAGCGTGTCGAGCGCGCGGTAGTCGACGGCTTTCGGCAGCCCGCGCGGAAAGACGACGGGCGTGAGCGCCGCGATGCGGTGCGGATCGAGTGCGAGTTGCGCGTAAAGGAACGGCTCGGCGGGGTTCGCGCGCGTCACGCGTCCGGTCACGGGGAGGTCGGCGGTGGCGACCAGCATCCGCGATTCGTCGATCGTGTAGGTATCGTCGCCGACCCGCATCGACTTCGCGCCTTGCCCGACGATGCTCAGGCACGCGTGGTGCACGCCGTGGTTCCACTGCGGCGGCAGCGCGGACGCGCGCGCGACACGCATGCCGCGCAGCGGAAGGTCGAACATGCCGTCGTGCGGCGCGTACACGGCGATCAGCGCCGCCAGCCGGGCAGCGGGCGATCGGGCTGGCGACCGGGCATCGTGATCCGGTGGATGGCGCGGTTGGGTCGGCGTTCGGGCGTCGATTTCCATGTTGCGTGAGCGGTTGGCGGAGCGGGCGATGCCGTGCGTGCGCTGCGATTCGCTGCCGGCGTGCAGGCATGGCGGTCACATCGTACGGCCAGTTGCGTGCGCGGGATTGCCTAAAACTGTCCGAAATTAGCCCGATCATCCGGACCTGCATGATCGGCGGCCGCGTCGCCTGTCGTGGCAGGGTGTGCGACGCACAAATTCGGAAATTAAGGCAAAACAATCGCAGGATCGGGCAAGCCATTTTCCGGCGGTTTCCCTACCATTGCACCTGCTGAAGGAAATGCGATTCAGCGTGCCCGGACGATACGGGCAACACCGTCCGCGTGATGCGCGGACGCCGCCGGCCTTGCCGCGCGCGTTGCCGCCGCGAATCGCCGGGAAAGACTCAGGACTGCTATTGAACGATCGTGCATCGGGCTTGCCGAGGCCGGCTTGCGTCCGTTGCAAGCCGACGCGTGCTCGTCGCGAGCGTGTCGACCGACCCGGCGGAGCCGGTGTCGGGGCCGCCGCATTGGCCGGGCCGATGCGGGCCGGCTGTGGCGCGGCGTCGGGTGCAGATGGACGGGCAGTCGTCCGCGCAGGGAAATCCGGACAAATGGACCAACTTCAATCGATTCGGGCATTCGTGACGGTGGCAAGGGAAGGCGGGTTTCGCCGGGCGGCGACGCGGTTGCGCGTGTCGACGGCGATGGCCAGCCGACTGGTCGATGCGCTCGAGACGCGCCTCGGCGCGCGCCTGCTTCAACGCAGCACGAGCCACCAGTCGCTGACGGAAATCGGCGAGCTGTATCTCGCGCGCGTCGAGCGGATTCTCGGTGCGATCGACGAGATCGACGGCCGTTTCGTCGCGATGGGCAGCAAGCCGGAAGGCGTATTGCGCGTGGCCGCGCCGGTCGCGTTCGGGCTCAGCCAGCTGAGCGCGCTGCTCGATCGTTTCGTGCACCGGTTTCCGGACGTGCGGCCGACCGTGACGCTGACCGATGCCCACGTCGACCTGACTACCGAAGACATCGACGTCGCGTTCCTGACCGACGGGATGCCAGTGTCCGGCGCGCACGCATTGCATACGCTGGCCGCGTACGAATCCGTGCGCGTCGCGGCGCCCGATTATGTCGCCGCGCACGGCGGCGCGGCTGCGTCCGGCGACTGGCCGGACATCGCGACCGTGCGGCTCGAGTTGCCGGCGGCCGACGACGACCACGCGGCCGGGATTCGATCCGGCGTCGCGCCCGGCAATACGGGCGTCGGCCATCTCGAGATGGCACGGCGGCTGGCCGTGGCCGGCATGGGGGCGGCGGTGCTGCCCGCGTATCTCGTCGACGCCGATCTGGCGGCCGGCACGCTGGTGCGCGTGGCCCCGCTCCATCTGCTCGCGCCCGTCACGTTGAAGCTTGCGCATGCGCGTGCCGCACGTCTGCCGGCCGCCGCGCGCGCGTTCATCGAATTCGCCGGCGCTGCATTCCGACCCGCGCGCTAGCAGTCTGGCAGAACCCATGGCAACGCGATCCCGCCGAGGCAGCGGGCTCGCCGTTCTTTTTCGGAAGCAGTTCGGCGAACGAACGCTCCGCCGGGTGCAACGCACACCCGCAACACGTGTCCGCATCCGCGGCGGACAGGACCCTTCAGGTTCGCCGCGCGTCAGGGCCATGAGGAGATCTGGTGATTCCCATTGAAGGTCGTCTAATTGTGAGAGGTCGCTCCATGCGCGTCGAACGGGTTCCATACCGCTTAATCACTGCCGCAACGGCTGCCGTTTTCCTGGCCGCGTGCGGGAAAAAAGAAGCGGCGCCGCCGCCGCCAACGCCGGAAGTCGGCGTCGTCACCGTCCAGCCGCAAGCCGTGCCCGCGGTGACCGAGCTGCCGGGCCGCACCAGTGCATTCCTCGTCGCGCAGGTCCGCGCGCGGGTCGACGGCATCGTGCTGCGCCGCGAATTCACCGAAGGCACCGACGTCAAGGCCGGTCAGCGTCTCTACAAGATCGATCCGGCGCCGTACATCGCCGCGCTGAACAGCGCGAAGGCGACGCTCGCGAAGGCGCAGGCGAACCTCGTCACGCAGAACGCGCTGGTCGCGCGCTACAAGGTGCTGGTCGCGGCGAACGCGGTCAGCAAGCAGGACTACGACAACGCGGTCGCCACGCAAGGCCAGGCCGCTGCGGACGTCGCGGCCGGCAAGGCGGCGGTCGACACCGCGCAGATCAACCTCGGCTATACGGACGTCGTGTCGCCGATCAGCGGCCGCGTCGGCATCTCGCAGGTGACGCCGGGCGCATACGTGCAGGCGAGCCAGGCGACGCTGATGTCGACCGTGCAGCAGCTCGATCCGGTGTACGTCGACCTCACGCAGTCGAGCCTCGAAGGGCTGAAGCTGCGTCAGGACGTGCAGAGCGGCCGCCTGAAGACGAGCGGCCCGGGCGCGGCGAAGGTGTCGCTGATCCTCGAAGACGGCAAGACCTATTCGGAAGCCGGCAAGCTGCAGTTCTCGGACGTGACGGTCGACCAGACCACCGGCTCGGTGACGATCCGCGCGGTGTTCCCGAACCCCGGCCGCGTGCTGCTGCCGGGGATGTTCGTGCGCGCACGGATCGAGGAAGGCGTGAACGAGAACGCGTTCCTGGTGCCGCAGATCGGCGTCACGCACGACCAGAAGGGGCAGGCGATCGCACTGGTCGTGACCGCGGCCAACAAGGTCGAGATGCGTCCGTTGACGACGACCGGCACGTACGGCCAGAACTGGGTCGTCGAAGGCGGTCTGCAGGCAGGAGATCACGTGATCGTGCAAGGCGTCGACAAGGTGCGCCCGGGCGCGACGGTGAAGACCGTCGCCGCGCAGCTCGCCCCGGCGCCGGATGCCGCATCCGCCACCTCGGCAAGCGCCGCGCCGGCGACTACCGCGGCAACTACCGCGGCCAGTGCCGCAGCGAGTTCGGCCGCCGCGTCGAGCGCGCAATAACAGGGAGTCCGTTTCATGGCCAAGTTCTTTATCGATCGCCCGATCTTCGCGTGGGTGATCGCGATCGTGCTGATGCTGGCCGGCGTCGCATCGATCTTCAAGATGCCGATCGCGCAGTATCCGACGATCGCACCGCCGACGATCCAGATCCAGGCGAACTACCCGGGCGCTTCCGCGAAGACGGTGGAAGACACGGTGACGCAGGTGATCGAGCAGCAGATGAGCGGGCTCGACAACTTCCTTTACATGTCGTCGACGAGTGACGACTCGGGCAACGCGACGATCACGCTGACCTTCTCGCCGGGCACGAATCCGGACGTCGCGCAGGTGCAGGTGCAGAACAAGCTGTCGCTCGCGACGCCGAACCTGCCGCAGGTCGTGCAGCAGCTCGGCATGCAGGTCACGAAGTCGAGCAGCAACTGGCTGATGTGGTTCGCGTTCAACTCCGAGGACGGCCGGATGTCGAAGGAGGACCTGACGAACTACGTGGCCTCGCACGTGCTCGATCCGCTGAGCCGCGTGAACGGCGTCGGCCAGACGCTGCTGCTCGGTTCGCAGTTCTCGATGCGGATCTGGCTCGACCCCGTCAAGCTGACCAACTACAGCCTCACGCCGACCGACGTGACGGCCGCGATCACGCAGCAGAACGTGCAGATCGCGGGCGGCCAGATCGGCGGCACGCCGGCGAAGCCAGGCACCGTGCTGCAGGCGACGATCACCGAATCGACGCTGCTGCGCACGCCCGAGCAGTTCGGCAACATCCTGCTGAAGGTCAACCAGGACGGCTCGCAGGTTCGCTTGAAGGACGTCGGCCGCGCGGCGCTCGGTTCGGAAAACTACACGTTCGACACGAAGTACATGGGGCAACCGACGGCCGGCCTCGGCATCCAGCTCGCGACCGGCGCGAACGCGCTGGCGACCGCGAACGCGCTGCGGGCCAAGATCGACGAGCTGTCGAAGTACTTCCCGCATGGCCTCGTCGTGCACTACCCGTACGACACCACGCCGTTCGTGCGCCTGTCGATCGAGGAAGTGGTCAAGACGCTGATCGAGGGCATCGTGCTCGTGTTCCTCGTGATGTACCTGTTCCTGCAGAACCTGCGGGCGACGATCATCCCGACGATCGCGGTGCCGGTCGTGCTGCTCGGCACGTTCGCGATCATGGGTCTCGCCGGCTTCTCGATCAACACGTTGTCGATGTTCGGGCTCGTGCTCGCGATCGGCCTGCTGGTCGACGATGCGATCGTGGTGGTCGAGAACGTCGAGCGCGTGATGGCCGAAGAAGGGCTGTCGCCGAAGGAGGCGACCCGCAAGGCGATGAGCCAGATCACCGGCGCACTCGTCGGCGTCGCGCTCGTGCTGTCGGCGGTGTTCGTGCCGGTGGCGTTCTCGGGCGGCTCGGTCGGCGCGATCTATCGTCAGTTCTCGCTGACGATCGTGTCGGCGATGGTGTTGTCGGTGCTCGTCGCGTTGATCCTGACGCCGGCACTGTGCGCGACGATCCTGAAGCCGATCGAGAAGGGGCATCACGAAGAGAAGAAGGGCTTCTTCGGGTGGTTTAACCGGACGTTCGATCGCAGCCGCGATCGCTATACGAGCGGCGTGAACCATGTGATCAAGCGCTCCGGCCGCTGGCTCGTGATCTACCTGGCCGTGTTCCTCGCGGTCGGCGTGATGTTCGCGCGGCTGCCGAAGTCGTTCCTGCCCGATGAAGACCAGGGCTACATGTTCATGATCGTGCAGACGCCGTCCGGCTCCACGCAGGAAACGACCGGCAAGACGCTCGACAACATCAACACGTACCTGACCACCGCCGAGAAGGAGGTGGTCGACTCGGTGTTCACGGTCAACGGCTTCAGCTTCGCGGGCCGCGGCCAGAATGCGGGCCTCGTGTTCGTGAAGCTGAAACCGTACGAGCAGCGCCAGCGTTCGGACCAGAAGGTGCAGGCGCTGATCGGCCGGACCTTCGCGCACTATTCGACGTATAAGGACGGGATGGTGATTCCGTTCAACCCGCCGTCGATTCCCGAACTCGGTACCGCTGCGGGCTTCGACTTCGAGCTGACGGACAACGCCGGCCTCGGTCACGAAGCGCTGATGGCCGCGCGCGGCCAGTTGCTCGGGATGGCAGCGAAGGATCCGGCGCTGGCGCTCGTGCGTCCGAACGGCCTGAACGATACGCCGCAGTACAAGGTCGACATCGATCGCGAGAAGGCGAACGCGCTCGGCGTGACGGCCGCGGCGATCGACCAGACGTTTTCGATCGCGTGGGCGTCGCAGTACGTGAACAACTTCCTCGATACCGACGGCCGGATCAAGAAGGTGTACGTACAGTCGGACGCGCCGTTCCGGATGACGCCCGAAGACATGAACATCTGGTACGTGCGCAACAGCGCGGGCGGGATGGTGCCGTTCAGCGCGTTCTCGACCGGCCACTGGATCTACGGGTCGCCGAAGCTCGAGCGTTACAACGGCGTGTCGTCGATCGAGATCCAGGGGCAGGCCGCGGAAGGCAAGTCGACGGGGCAGGCGATGGCCGCGATGGAAGCGCTCGCGAGCAAGCTGCCGGAAGGCATCGGCTATTCGTGGACGGGGCTGTCGTTCCAGGAAATCCAGTCCGGCTCGCAGGCGCCGATCCTGTACGCGATCTCGATTCTCGTCGTGTTCCTGTGTCTCGCGGCGCTGTATGAAAGCTGGTCGATCCCGTTCTCGGTGATCATGGTCGTGCCGCTCGGCGTGGTCGGCGCACTGCTCGCGACGATGCTGCGCGGCCTCGAGAACGACGTGTTCTTCCAGGTCGGCCTGCTGACGACCGTCGGTTTGTCCGCGAAGAACGCGATCCTGATCGTCGAGTTCGCACGCGAACTGCAGGCGGGCGGGAACATGGGGCCGGTGCGCGCGGCGATCGAGGCGGCGCGCCTGCGGCTGCGTCCGATCCTGATGACGTCGCTCGCGTTCATGCTCGGCGTGCTGCCGCTCGCGATCAGCAACGGCGCGGGCTCGGCGAGCCAGCACGCGATCGGCACGGGCGTGATCGGTGGGATGATCACCGCGACGTTCCTCGCCATTTTCATGATCCCGATGTTCTTCGTGCGGGTTCGTGCGATCTTCAGCGGCGAAACGGAAAACGTCGACGACGCATGGCGTCTCGTGCAGGGCGACCTGCAGCGCGGTCGCGACGACGCACACGATTCGAAGGGGCAGTAACGATGCAAAAACATGTTTTGACTGCCACCGCGGCCGCACTGGCTGCCGCGCTGTTTGCCGCGGGCTGCACGATGGCGCCGCATTACACGCGGCCCGACGCGCCCGTCGCGCAGGCGTACCCGGCCGGCGGCGTCTACGCGACGCAGCCGGGCGCGGCCGGCGCGCGCAGCGCGAACGGCCAGGCGGCGACTGCCATCGGCTGGCGCGAATTCTTCGTCGATCCACGCCTGCAGCGGCTGATCGAGATCGCGCTGAAAAACAACCGCGACCTGCGCGTGTCGGTGCTGAACGTCGAGGCCGCGCGTGCGCAGTACCAGATCACGCGTGCGGGGCTGTTCCCGACGCTCGACGGGACGGGCACGGGCAGCATCCAGCGTTTCCCGGCAGGTGTATCGCAGACGGGCCAGCCGCTGATTTCGCGCACCTACAACGTCGGATTGTCGGCGTCGTGGGAGCTCGATCTGTTCGGCCGCGTGCAGAGCCTGAAGGACCAGGCGCTCGCGCAGTACCTGTCGACGTCGTACGCGCGGCAGGCGTCGGAGATCTCGCTGGTGTCGCAGGTGGCGGATCAGTACCTGACGCTGCTGTCGACCGATGACCTGCTGAAGGTCACGGAGGACACGCTGAAGACCGCGCAGGCGTCGTACGACCTGACCAAGCTGCAATTCGACAACGGCACGGGCTCCGAGCTCGAGCTGCGTCAGGCGCAGACGGTAGTCGAGACGGCGCTCGCGAACCAGCAGGCGCAGGCACGTGCGCGCGCACAGGCGCTGAACGCGCTGGTGCTGCTGATCGGCGAGCCGCTGCCGGACGATCTGCCGGCGGGCATGCCGCTCGACGCGCAGAACCTGCTGACGGACGTGCCGGCCGGGTTGCCGTCGGATCTGCTGACGCGTCGTCCGGACGTGATGCAGGCCGAGCAGACGCTGCTGGCCGCGAACGCGAACATCGGCGCGGCGCGCGCGGCGTTCTTCCCGCGTATCTCGCTGACGGCCGCATTCGGCACCGCGAGCCCGACGCTGGGCGGCCTGTTCAAGGCCGGCACGGCGGCGTGGTCGTTCGCGCCGAACATCGCGCTGCCGATCTTCGAGGGCGGGCAGAACATCGCGAACCTCGATCTCGCGCACGTGCAGAAGCGCATCGAGATCGCGAACTACGAGAAGGCGATCCAGTCGGCGTTCCGCGAAGTGTCGGACGGGCTTGCCGCACGCGGCACGTACGATCAGCAGATCGCGGCATTGGAGCGCAACGAGCACGCGCAGCAGCGTCGCTTCGACCTGTCGGACCTGCGTTACAAGAACGGTGTGGACAGCTATCTGTCGGTGCTGACCGCGCAGACGGATCTGTACGCCGCGCAGCAGTCGCTGATCAGCGCGCGCCTGGCGCGCTGGACGAACCTGGTCGATCTGTACCGCGCACTCGGCGGCGGGTGGATCCAGCGCGCCGGCGAAGCGCCGCGCGCGCCGGATGCGCCGGTCGACGATCAGACGGCAACGACCGGGTAAGCATGGCACATGGCAGGAGCGGAAAGCCGCGCCTGTCCACCGAACCGAAGGAGTGTGAAAACGAAAACGCCACGGACGCAAATCCGTGGTGTTTTCGTTTGTACCGTCGCCGCGCGGGAAGCGGCATTACGTTACGCGTGCTTCGTCCAGAGCGTTCGGCCGAAGAACGTGAGCGTGCGGTCCCACGCCGTTTCCGACCACACCGGATCGAACTGCGTGCCGGCGATGCGGCCGGGGCCGACGGCCGTTTCGTTCGCGAACGCATGGTGCGCGAGATAGCGATGGAATTCGAAGCCGACGTTCGCATCGGTCAGCTTCTTTTCCAGTGCGTCGACCTGGTCGATCGTGAAGAACGCATCCTGCGTCGCCCAATGACCCATCAGCGGTACCTTGAGCTTGGCCGGATCGATGTAATCGAGCGGCGGGAGGCCGTACCACACGACGCCGGCATCTGCGTCGGCGTACTGCAGCGACAGCAGCGTGAGGGCGCCACCCATGCAGTAGCCCGTCACCGCGACCCGCGGCGACAGCGTCTTCAGGTATGCGACCGCGCCGGGAATGTCCTGCGACGCGGCGTCGCCGAAATCGAGGCCGGTCATCAGGTGGTGCGCTTCCTCCTCCTCGACCGTCGACTTGCCGCGATACAGGTCGGGCACGAGCGCGAAGTAACCGCAGCGCGCGAGGCGATCCGCGACGCCGCGGATCTGGTCGTTCAGCCCCCACCATTCCTGGATGACGACGACCGCGGGCGCGCCTTCGGTGCGTGCCGGCGTGGCGAGATAGCCTTGCAGTTCCTGGCCGTCCGGGCGGCGAAACGTGATCGTGGAACCGGATGTTTGAGACATGAAACCGCTCCTTTTCGAAAAATGCGCCGAGTGCGACATCGGGCCGGCCAGCGGGTGTCGTGATACCGCCCGCGTTCGTGCTGGCCGACGCCGACCACGCGGCCATTCTATGCGCAAACACCGGACGCTTGCGTGAACGGCGCCGCACGGCACGCGAGCCGCGAAGGGAGCGGACGACTGGAAAACGAACACCCCGCCCCGATGAACGGGAGCGGGGTGTCGCGTGTACGGCGGGGCGTATCCGGAATACGCCGGCAATACGCCGGCGGGTATCCGGCTTACTGACCGAAGTAGATCGAGTTGCGGCCTTCCTGCTTGACTGCGATCGTGCGGCCTGCACGCGCACCGGCGGCCGCTTGCGCACCGTAGCCGGCTACGTCGGCGTTCGTCACGCGGGCCTGCGCGGCCTGCAGCGCACGCGGGTAATACTGATCGGAGACTTCGGGCTTGTAGCCGGCCTGTTCGAGCTGGACGAGTTCCGCACGCACCTGGGCACGCGTGAGCTGACCCGACGGGTTCGATTGCGCGAATGCGCCGTACGACGCGGACAACGCGGTTGCGGCGACGACAGCGGTGATGAACGACTTCATGGTGACCTCCGGTTCTGTTGATTTCGCGCTTCGCTCGTTGCGTTCAGCGGTTGATTGCATCGTAACGAGCGCGTTCCCGGTCGGAAATACGCGTTGGAGCGAATCATTATTGCAACTGGGTAAACGATTCGCGCGGTACGCAATTTCATCTGAAGATTGCCGGTGAGCTGGAGCGTGGGTAAGGAGCGGCGGGTCGATCGGCGCGGAAGAAGCGGGTCAAACAATTGAATCGCATTCCGAAGTATTTTCGCGAGGCCGTCGGTGTCATTCATTCGGCGCCGCTCGTTCCGCCTCACGCAGCCAGGATCGCCTGCCGTTTCCGATATTCGGCCGGCGTGACGCCGACATGCCGGGTGAACGCTCGCCTGAGCGTATCGACGTTTGCGAAGCCGCATTTCGCGGCGACCTGCTTCGGCGTGTCATGGCCGTTCTCGAGCAACTGGCGGGCGGCAGAGATGCGGGTCGCCTCGACCCATGCGGCCGGCGTCATGCCGACTTCCGCGCGGAACAGCCGCGCGAAATGGCGCGGGCTCATGCCTGCATGTTTGGCCATCTCGGCCACCGAATGTTCGAGATCCGGATGGGCCGCGACCCAGCGCTGGACTTCCTGCAGCACCGAACGTCCGGCGGGGCGGGCTTCGCCCTTGCGGCTGAACTGGAGCTGCCCGCCCGGGCGCTTGAAAAACATCACCAGTTGCGCGGCGACGCGCCGTGCGATCTCGCGGCCGAGATCTTCTTCGACCAGCGCGAGCGCGAGATCGAGCCCGGCCGTGACGCCGGCGCCGGTGCGCAGCTTGCCGTCGCGCACGTACAGCGCGTCGGCGACGACGACGAGCGACGGATAGGCTTCGCCGAGTGCATCGGCGGCGGCCCAGTGCGTGGTCAGGTGACGTCCTTTCAGCAGCCCGGTGGCGGCGAGGATGAATGCCCCGGTGCAGATCGACCCGTAGCGTCTGCTGTGCACGGCCGCCGCGCGCAACCAAGCGAGGACGTCGGTGCGCAGCGCGATCTGGCCGGCGTTCGGCGCGCCGGCGACCAGCAGCGTGTCGATGCGCTCGGGGATGTCGGGGGCGATCCAGTCGGGCAGCAACCGTGCGCCGGACGAGCTGCGGATCGCACCGGCCCCGCTCGCGATGATCCGCGACACATAGAACGGCTTCCCGCATTCGACGTTCGCTTGCGCGAACACGTCGAGCGGCGCGGAGACGTCGAGCAGTTGAACGCCCGGAACGGCAAAAATGCCCACGACCTTCGGCATGATCGGTTGCGTGTCGTATCGAACGTGATGCGCAGCAGTATAGGGGCGCTTCTTTCACCATGCAGGCACCGTGTCCGTTCGTCGCGCGAAATGGCAGGATTCGTCGTAACCAGCCTATTTCGGACACCTGTCGGGCTGCGGAGAATCGAGCGTGTCTTCCATGGAGGTCGATCATGACTGTGAACGTTGCCGGCATCACCCTTCCCGATACTCGACTGACGCGCGAGATCACCGAACTCGTGCGCGATACCGAATCCGAACTGCTGTTCCATCACTCGAGCCGCGTGTTCTATTTCGCGGCGCTGGCGGGCCGGCGCCGCGGGCTCGAGTACGACCCCGAGCTGCTCTATTGCGGCTGCATGTTCCACGATATGGGACTGACGCACCGGTACAGCAGCGCATGCGAGCGCTTCGAAGTGGACGGCGCCAATGCCGCCCGCGATTTTCTGAAGGCAAAGGGAGTCTCGCAGCAGGACATCGATGTCGTGTGGACCTCGATCGCACTGCATACCACGCCCGGTATTCCGCAGCACATGCATCCGGTCGTCGCGCTGGTCACGGCGGGCGTCGAGATGGACGTACTGGGCCTCGCTTACCCGGAATACAGTGACATCGGGCGGGAAGCGGTCGTGCGCGCGCATCCGCGCACGCCGCATTTCAAGGAAGACATCATTCAGGCGTTCTATGACGGCATCAAGCACAAGCCCGGCACGACGTTCGGCAACGTGAAGGCCGACGTGCTCGCGGACAAGGAGCCGCATTTCCATGCGGGCAATTTCTGCAGCGTGATCCGGTCGTCCGCATGGGCCGGTTGACCTTGGACGGTCGGTTGCGCATCAGCCGACGGTGATCGTCCGCCGGCGTGTACACAGGGAAAGCGGGGATTCCCGCCACTCGCGTATTACCGTTCGAAATTGTTACGTGACAACTTCAGATCATCGCGAACAGGAACTTTATATACTGAATTTCCGTGCCACGTCCCCGAGGCGAATCTCCGATTCGCGTACCCCCAATACCGGTCTGCCAGCCCAACGAGGTAAAGCCTGCCGCTCCACCACCCGCAAGTATTCGGCAAAACGCCTATAATGATTGGGCAAATTGCCGGAGAGAGGTCATGAGCACCATCGCTTTTCATCCTTCGGGCGTCGCGCATCCGCGTCAGGCCGAATTCACGATTCTCGAGCAGCTGCTGGCGATCCGCGTCCGGTCGGGCGCCGATCTGGCCGAGCTGGCGAGCGCGCGCGTCGACGTGTCGGTGATCGACCGGTTGTCGGAGCGCGGGCTGAAATCGGACGAGCTGGCGTTCATCATTCCGCGCCGCACGCTGAGTCATCGTCGGCAGGCGCACGAGCGCCTGTCGCCGGAAGAGTCGGACAAGGCGATCCGTCTCGCGCGCATCGTCGCGCAGGCGGCGGCCACGTTCGGCGACCAGGACAAGGCGATGGCGTGGCTGCGCAACGGGCTCCAGCGCTTCGGCGGCCGCACGTCGCTCGATATGGCGAGCACCGAGCATGGCGCGCGGCTCGTCGAAGAGGCCCTCACGCAGATCGACGAGGGGTACTTCGCTTGACGACGCTGTGGCGGATCAGCAATTACGCCGATCTGAAAGGCATCGGCGGGTTGCGGGCCGGCGGGCGCTGGCATTTCGCCGGGCAGCCCGTCGTGTATCTCGCCGAACATCCGGCGCTTGCGTTGCTCGAGACGCTGGTTCATTTCGAAATCGCCGCCGTCGCGCAATTGCCGAGCGGATATCAGTTGCTGCGTATCGAGGTGCCCGATTCGGTGGACGTCGCCGAAATCGCGGAAGGCGATGCGCCGGACGACTGGCGCACGAACGTCGACTGGACCCGCAGCGCGGGCACCGAGTGGCTGGACACGCAGCCGAGCGCGCTGCTGCGCGTGCCAAGCGTCGTCGTGCCGCACGCCCATAACTTCCTGTTGAACCCGCTGCATCCGGCCGCCTCCGACATCCGCATCGCGGAAGTGATGCAGTCGCCGTACGACACGCGGATTCTGCGGCTGGTCCAGCCGAAGCCGGGCGAATAGCGCAGCGGGGGAACGCGGTTCGCGCCGGCGGCGCGCGATCACCGCTCGTGGGCAGCGCGATCCGCGGCCGCATCGGGCGGCAGCGTTTGCCGAATGCGCGTGACCGTTCGCGGGCTAGCGAGACCGAGCATCGCCGTGACATCGGCATGCGCATGGCCGGCGAGCAACTGGCGGCGCGCATATGTATTGCGCAGCACGCGCGGGCTCATGTCCGCTGCGTGAAAGCCGATCGCGTTCAGCGCATCGCGCACGACGAGCAGCAGGAACATGTCGTTCATTGCGCCCCCGCGCGGCGCGGGAAACAGCCGCGCCGACGGCGGCACGTCCGAGCGCGCACGCCAGGCGGCGAGCGGCGCCAGCGCGAATGCGGCGAGCGCGATCCGGCGCGCCGGCCGCGCGCGATCGCGCGGCACCGACAACGCCGCTGGCCGCGCGTCGAGATCGAGTGCGTCGCCTGTCGCCGCGCGAATCTCGGCCGACGTGATGCCGCTCGCGAGCAGCAGCGCGACGATCGCGCGATTCCGGCAGTCGGCGGGCGTGTCGTCCGCCCGAGGCTGCACATGGCGCTGCAGCGCCGCGTCGGCGTCGGGCGGCAGGTAGCACGGCTCGGGCTCGCCGTCCGGCCATGCGAGATGGTGCGTCGATCGGCCGGCCGGATGAATCGTCCGCACACCGGCATCGACCAGATGCCGGCCGAGCCGGTCGATCAGCTTCGCATAGCGCACGCGTGTCGACGTGCCGGGCGCGCAGGTGCGGTCGAGTTCCGCGAGGAAGGACGCGACGTGGTCGGGCCCGAACGTCACGAGCGACACGTGCCGTGCGCTCAGGTGACGCAGGAATCGCTCGAACATCGCGACATGCTGGACGATCGAACGCGGCGCGAACGGCCGTCGGCCGGCGCCGGTCGCGGCGGTTTCCTGCCAGGCGCGAAACGCGCCGACGGGGTCGTGAATCCAGCGATTCGTGTCCATCCCCGCTTTATAGCCGGACGCGGCGACGCCGGCAATCGTCCCGATGGCCGGTCGCCGGCGCGCGACGAAGCCGGCGCGTCAGGCCGCGGCCCGGGTGTCGTCTATGCATGGCTGTCCAGGAAGAGACAAATAATCATCACGGATTCCGAAATGAATGGGCGGGCGAAATGCGGCGTCGAGAAGACGCACGCGCCGGCTGGATCGAGTGCCCGCGCAGGAGGGGGCGGCGATTGTCGATCGAACCGCAGGCGTCATCAAGCGGCGCGCCGCTGCCGTCATGCGTCGCGCGCTCGTTCAGTTGCATCTACCAGCGGGCGGACACGAGCGCGACGGTCGCGATGACGATGTGTCTCGCATTCTTTTCCGAGGCGATCGGCGCGATGGAGCACGGGGCCGGCACGCGTCGCCGGGGGAAAAGGTACCGACGTTACGATACGCCCATGCGCTGCAATGCAGCAGATGAAACCGCATGCCGGTTCGGTGACGTTGCGCACACAACGTCCGGTTGCATGACGTCATTTCCCGATTGCGAAAAAAATTCTGTTCATGGGACTATCGAACGCATCGCCTGCGCACCGAGGGGGTCGCTGGCGACAGGATGTCCATCGCAACGACCAGCACATCGGCAGACAATGAACAGAACAGCGATTTTTCCGTATGCGTCCGCGTTGCTCGCGGCTGCGTTGTTGACCGCATGCGGCGGCGACGTCGAGAACGAGGCGGGCCGCACGACCGCACCTTCCACCGATACGAGTTGTCTCGCGGTCGACAACAGCGGCGCGACGGTCGTGGTGGGTTCGAACCAGCCGGGCGACCCGTCGCTGCCGGAAGCGTCGTCGGGCTATCGCATCGGGATGAAGCCCGTCTATGCGAAAACGTACCTGGTGGCCACGTCGAACGCGTACGCGAGCGCGGCCGGGTGCGCGGTGCTGAAGAAGGGCGGCACGGCCGCCGACGCGGCGGTCGCCGTGCAAGCCGTGCTCGGCCTGACGGTGCCGGAGGCCACGGGCCTCGGGTCGGGCGGCGTGCTGCTCTACTACGATGCGCGCGGCAAGACGCTGCAGGCGTACGACGGCCGCGAAACCGCGCCGGCCGCCGCGACGGAGAACTATCTGCGCTATGTCGATGACGCCACCGACCATTCGTTGCCGCTGCCGAACGCGCGTGCGAGCGGCCGCTCGATCGGCACGATCGGCGTGCCGCGGCTCATCGAGGCGCTGCAACAGGATCATGGCCGCTTGCCGTGGCAGAGCCTGTTTGGCGACGCGATCACGCTCGCGACCAACGGTTTCCCGATCGGCGGCCGGCTGGCCGACGCGATCGCGGCGAACGCCGCGAACCTGAAGCGCGACCCCGAAGCCGCCGCGTATTTCCTGAACGCCGACGGTTCGCCGAAGCCGCTCGGCACCGTACTGAAGAATCCGGCCTACGCGCGCACGCTGTCGCTGATGGCGCAGTCGGGCGCGAATGCGCTGTACACGGGGCAGATCGCGCAGGACATCGTCGCGAAGATCGCGGTGACGAAGGGCGCGGACGGCTCGACGCTCACGCCGGGCAAGACGACCGTCGCCGATCTGGCCGCGTATCAGGCGAAGCGCCGCGAACCGGTGTGCACGACTTATCGCAGCTACTGGGTCTGCGGGATGCCGCCGCCGTCGTCGGGCGGCATCGCGGTCGCATCCGCGCTCGGCATTCTCGAGAATTACGACTTGAAATCGTTGAAGCCGACGGCGATCGATCTCGAAGGCGGCAAGCCGACCGTCGCGGGCGTCCACCTCATCACCGAAGCCGAACGGCTCGCGTATGCCGACCGCGACAAGTACGTGGCCGACACCGACTTCGTGCCGCTGCCGGGCGGCACGTGGGACACGCTGCTGAACAAGCCGTACCTGAAATCGCGCGCGGCGCTGATCGACACGACCAAAAGCATGGGCACCGCGCAGCCCGGCAATCTCGGTGCGGTGCCGCTCGGCGTCGACACGACGCTGATCGAGCACGGCACGAACCAGTTCACGATCGTGGACGGCGACGGCAACGTGCTCAGCGCGACGACGACGGTCGAGTCGAGCATGGGCTCGTTCCACATGACCAACGGTTTCCTGCTGAACAACCAGTTGACCGACTTTTCCGCGAACCCGCTCGACGCGTCCGGCAATCCGGTGGCGAACCGCCTGCAGCCGGGCAAGCGGCCGCGCAGCTCGATGGCGCCGACGATCGTGTTCGGGCGGGCCGCCGACGGCTCGCGCGGCGACTTCGTGATGGCGACCGGTTCGCCGGGCGGCGGCACGATTCCGCAATACGTGGTCAAGACGCTGGTCGGCGCGCTCGACTGGGGGCTCGACGCGCAGCAGTCGGCGGGGCTCGTCGACTTCGGCGCGAGCAACAGCCCGACGACCACGATCGGCGGCGAGCATCCGAACGTCAACGCGGCGAACAACGGTGCGAACGATCCACTGATCACGGGGCTGCTCGCGCTGGGGCACAAGGTGTCGACGTCCGCGCAGGCGAGCGGCGTCAATACGGTGATGCGCGTGACGGTCGGCCAGTCGCCGGCGTTGCAGGGCGGCACCGATCCGCGTCGCGAAGGCGTCGTGCTGGGCGATACGTTCCGGCCGTAACCGCGCAGCGTGCGCACGGCCCCGGTTCGCTTGCTGGCGGCCGGGGCCGTGCATCATGACGAGGTCGCATCGACGGCCGCGCAATCCCCAATAATTCGGAATGCAGATGAAGGCGTCTGAATGAAGCACGTCTGCCGGCCCGGGCCGCGGCCGTCCGTCGTCAAATGCAGCGGCCACCCCGCCACAAACCTCCGATTGTCAAACAGTGTGAGTCAATCGTCAGCATTTGCAACGGAAGTAACAGTCCCCGCAATTCAGTCGTTTTGCTCGCCGGCGCCGCTACATTGGCTCCACCTGCCGCATGTCGCGGCAAGGCATGCGACCAGCCGCACGAACGCGGCCCGCAGCAACAACGTCTTTGGGGAGAATGACCATGAACAAGATTCGTACGATTCTGCTGGGTGCCGCTCTGACGGCGATGGCGACGTCGGCTGCATTTGCACAGACGGCCCAGACCGGCGCCCAGGGTTCCGCAGGCGTCGGCGCGCAGGTCCAGACGCCGCTGCTCGGCGGCGGCGTCGGTGTGCAGGCTGGCGCCGGTGCGAATGCGGCAGGCTCGGGTTCGGGCGCGGGCAATGTCGTCGGCGGCGCGCTGAACGGCGTCGGCCAGACGGTCGGCGGCGTGGGCTCGGCAGCCGGGACGGCGGTGGGCGGCGCGACGCAGGCGGTCGGTTCGGCGGCCGGCGCGACGAAGGATGCGGCGGCATCGGCCGTGCACACGACGAAGTCGCACGTGAAGCACGTCGCCGCCTCGGCGAAGAGCCATGCCCAAGGCGCGGTGTCGACCGCAGGCGACGTCGCGGGCGGCGCGAAGGCGAAGGCCGGCGAAGCGCTCGAAGGCGCGACGAATTCGGTGCAGGGCGGCGCGTCGGTCGGCGTGAAGGGCTCGGCGTCGGCGCAAGGCGGCGCGCTGTAACAAGCAGCACGCATCCCGTCACGGCCCGGCCCGGCCCGCTTCGTTGCGGGCCGGGTTTTTCTATTGAGGAACGCGATACGTCGCGCACGGAGCCTCATGTCGAAACGCGGGGAAACGATGCATCGATATTGATTTGGATTGCGAAGAATAATAAGCGGCTGGTCGACTGAACTGGCACGCAATGCGGCCCGCAGGCGGTTCCCCAAACCGCCTACCGCGGAAAGCCCGGCACCGTAACGACATATCTCCCCCGAACGTTTCGGCAGCCCCCGATGCAGGGCATTTTTTCTCCCTCAACAAACCGATTTTGCTTTTCTATACCGCCATCGAGCGGCTAGCGGCCTCAATTTCACTTTCATGATTCAATGACGGCCGCCGTAAATGCATTCGCAATAATGAAATAAAGTATTTGCAAGGAAAGTGGAAGCTAGTTTATAAATACGAGCGATTTGTATTTTCTCTACCGGTCGCAACCATCGACGGTGACGGAACGCCCAGATGGTCGTGACACGGTTCGCTGCGCCTCATCATGTGCGCGCGTTGTCGCGACATGAATGCGCCTGCCAGGCAGCTATGCCGACGTGAGGGAATCCCGTCGAAATTGCTGAACTCGTCAGCCCGCGCCTGGTGAATATCAGGCGGCACACGGCATTTTCGTTATCGAAATGCTGATTATCTGATCGGCGTCAATCGCGAGCCATATTGTGGTTATCGATGATATTAATGTGGCTTTTTTAATCAATTTGATTCGGATTGCATAATGATGGAATTGTATGTAATGAAAAACGAAATGATTGCCGATCCAATATTTTGCTCCGTGATCTGCATTTCGGAAGGAAAGATTCCATGATCAATACGCTGCAGGCATGAAGCACCCGCAGTAATTGAACGTGCCGCCAGCCTCCCGGCGCATCCGCCCTCATGTCGAGCGCGCGATTCGCAGTGGCAACGCAGCCGAACAAGCATGTGCGATCTGGCGCGTCGGTGCCGGTCGCGGCACGTCAATCTTCAAGTCAACCTGCACGACGTGCGCGGCAGGCCCGTTCGATACGTGAAATCCGGTGAGACACAAGTGAATACGATGATATCCACGATGGCTGATGGCGCTGAACCCGACGCGGACGTTCGACCGCGGCTCGCAACGCAACCCTCGAGACTCCTTGTGCTTGGCAAGCGCACGATCGACGAGCTCGACTACGACCCGTCGATGGTGCTCGATGCCGTCGAACGGGCATACCTTGGCCTCGGTACCGGCGAATCCGACAATCCGCGCAAGCTGATGAGCCAGCCCGCGGACAAGCATTCCGTCGCGTACTCGATGCTGGGTCGAGACGGTGGACGCAGAACGGTCGGTTTCAAGACGTCGTATAAGTTCGATCCGGAACACAACCGCGAACTGCAGAAGTACTACACGACGTTGTTGCTGTTCGACGACGAAACCGGCATGCCTGTCGCATTGATGGACGGCAGCCTTGTCGGATCGCTGCGCACGCCGGCGGTGTCCGCCCTGATCGCGCGTGCGGCCGCGCCGCGGGCTCGAACGGCGCTCGTCGTCGGCACGGGGACGCAGGGGCGGATGGCGGCGCCGTTCCTGCTGACCGCATTGCCGGACATCGAGCGCGTGATCGTACACGGCCACTATGAGTCGGGAATCGATGCTGTCCGCAAGACGTTGAAGCGCTTTCATCCGGGCCGTGACATCGAAGTATCGAAGGATCTCGCCGCCTCCGCGAACGCAGCGGACATCGTGCTCGGGGTGGCCGGCGCCGGCGTATCGGAGAGCGTGCGGCACGCGGCGTTGAAGCCGGGTGCGCTCGCGCTTCTGGTCGGATACGGCATTCACGCCGACGCGCTGCATGGCGCCGATTACCGCATCGCGACGAGCGAGGCCCAAATGCAGGTGACCGGTGCCGATCTCGCGGACGAAGCCGGAAAACTGCCTGCCGTCGATGCGGAGTTTCCGGACATACTGCTTGGCCGCAAGCCTGCGCGGCGCAACGATGCCGATATCGTTTACGCGTTCAACAGCGGCATGATCGTGACCGACATCGCGCTGGGGCGCGTGCTGGCCGACGCCGCGCTGACGAAAGGGCTCGGCCGGGAAGTCGAGCTATGGTGACGGATATTCCGCGACTGCCGGCGTTGTGGGATCCGCTACTGCGGGATTTCGTGGACGAGCATCAGGCGATGATCCACGATCTTGTCCATGGCTTCGACGCGCCCGTTCATTTCCTGTTTCCCGAACGTTTCGCGCACAATGTCGCCGAATTTCGGCGCGTACTGGACGATCGCCAGGTGTCCGGGCGCATTTACTACGCGAAGAAGGCGAACAAGGCGCGATGCTTTGCGCATGCGGCGGCAGCATCCGGGATCGGCGTCGACGTCGCAAGCACGGGCGAGTTCTCGGAAGCGTTGGCTGCGGGGGTGTGCGGAGCCGATATCGGTGTATCCGGCCCGTCGAAGTCGCGTGCGCTGCTGCGGCTCGCGGTTTTGCACGATGCGTTGATCGCCATCGACAGCGACGAAGAACTGAATCGGCTGATCGCGATCTCGGAACAGGCGAAGCGGGTTGCACGCATTCTGTTGCGGATGGCGCCGGCGGCACGCAACGATAGCCGATTCGGTTTGAGTGCCGACGCACTTCGCGTTGCGCTATCGACCTGTGCCGCGACGCGGGCGTCGCTCGTCCTTGAAGGGTTCTCGTTCCATCTGTCCGGTTACAGCGCGACGGAGCGCTGCAATCAGGCCGCGATCGCGATGCGTGCGTGCTTGGCTGCGCGCGAACTCGGTCTTGCGCCGCACACGATCAACATCGGTGGCGGCTTCGCGATGTCGTACGCGAGCGAGCGCGACTGGCACGCATTCCAGCGTGCGCACCGGGCGGACGATTACCACGCCAACAAGGTATTCGACGGATTCTATCCATATCACTCGGCCTGCAGCGGCGCGCAGATGCTCGATGCGATCCTGGCTGGTACGCCTGGTGGGGAATCCGCATCGCTCGCCGAACTGCTTCGCGAGCACGGCCTGACGATCATGCTGGAGCCGGGGCGGGCGCTGCTGGATCAGGCAGGGTTCACGGCGTTTGCCGTGCAAGGCGTGAAGGACTGCGGCGACTATGGCATCGCGACCGTCAACGGCACGAGCTTCAGCGTGTCGGAGCAATGGTTTGCCAGCGAATTCCTGCCCGATCCGGAACTGCTAAGCGTCGTGCGCGAGCCTTCGCGATCGCCGCGCACGGGCATGCCTTATCGCGCCTGTGTCGGCGGGGCGAGCTGCCTCGATTCGGACATGCTGACCTGGCGCAAGATCGCATTCGGGCAGCGCCCGGAACCCGGCGATCTGCTGATCTACCCGAACACGGCCGGCTATCAGATGGATTCGAACGAATCTTCATTTCACGAGCTGCCGCTTCCCCCCAAGCTTGTCTTGACACTTGACGGCGCGCGGCCACGCTGGCGCGTCGATCGCCTCTTCCAGCTTCCGGGAGCCTGACCAATGAATGTGCGTTTTATGGGTGAGCAAGCCACGATCACCGTCCCTGCGATCGTGTCGAAGGTATCGGATCTTGTCGGCCGCACGCCGTTGTTCGAATTGATTCGCGGCGCCAACGGCGCGCGCATCCTGCTTAAACTCGAATCGACGAATCCGACCGGCAGCGCCAAGATCCGGATGGCGAGGCAGATGCTCGACGAAGCGGAACAGGACGGCAGTCTGCGGCCGGCCGGACACGTGATCGAATCGACGTCCGGCAATACGGGCATGGGGCTGGCGCTGTTGTCGGCCGAGCGCGGCTATCGGTTTACCGCGATCGTGGACAGTCACGCGTCGAAAGACAAGCTGCGCGCGATGCAAGCATTCGGCGCAAAGCTCGTTTGCGTGAGCGACGGCGACACGATCGCGACGGCGGACCGCGACGCGCTTGCCAAGCGCATGGCAGCCGACGATCCGGACAGCATCTGGACGGAGCAGCACAACAATCCCGCGAACGGTAACGGTTACCGCGGGCTGGCACATGAACTGCGCGACGTCCTCGGCGACCGAATCGACTTTCTGGTCGGGTCGGTTGGCACCGGAGGCTCGCTGTTCGGCACTGCACGAGAACTGCTCGCGACGGGCCCGGCGCCGCGCGTCATTGGTGTCGAGCCCGTCGGGTCGATCGTGTTCGGCGGCGAAGGCGGATCGTATTATCAGTCCGGCACCGGGACGCCGCCCGGCGCCGAGATCGGCGCGTTGGTCGACTATGCGTTGCTCGACGAAGGCCACAAAGTGACGGACGCGGCCGCCTTCAATACGGCACGCTATATCGCACGCAAGAAGTCGCTGCTCGTCGGCGGCTCGGCCGGCAGCGTCATCTGGCACGCGTTGAAGATGTTCGATTCGCTGCCGGCGGGTGCTACGCTCGTGGCCCTGGTCTGTGACGGCGGCGAAAAATACCTCGACACGGTGTTCGACGACGACTGGATGCGAGCGCGAAATCTGCTCGACGAGTCGATTGATCAGGAACTCGAATCGATATTTTCCGGCGCCGCATGAAAGTTCATCGACAAGTCTGGCTCGATGCCGCGCAAATCGGCGTGCTGGCCGCTCCTCTGATCCTTACGCAGCTCGCCCAGGTGGCGCTGACGACCACCGACATCGTCATGATGGGGATGCTTGGCCCGCGCGAGATCGCCGCTGGGGGGCTCGCGCTGACGATCTTCAACCAGTTCCGGACGATGGGAACCGGACTGGTGACGGGAACCGGCAACCTCGTCGCGTTCGCGAACGGTCAACACGCGCATGCCGACATCATGCGGCTGGTGCGCTCCGGCTTTGCGCTGTCGACGCTCGCGGCACTGGCGTTTGCATTGATGATGCTGTGTATCGAAATGCCGCTTGTCTGGCTCGGGCAGGATCCGGACGTTGCGCGGCAAGCCTCGTTCTATCTTGCGGCGGCCGCACCCGGCATATTGCCGTGTCTGTGGTTTCAGGTGCTTCGACAATATACCGTCGGACTGCGCAAGCCCGGGCCGCTATTGGCGATCACGATCGTATCGATCGTCGTCAATGCGGCGCTCGACTACGCGTTGATGTTCGGCCGGTTCGGCTTTCCGAAGCTCGGCCTGATCGGTATTGCGTGCGCAACCAGCAGCGTGTACCTGCTTTCCTTCATCGCGTTTCTGACGATCGCCAGGCGCCGGCCGGAACTGTCCGAACACTTGTCGCTTGCCGTCTGGCGCGCCGATGCCGATACGTTGGCGCGGACGTGGCGGATGGGTTTGCCGATTGCGGCAACCTATGGATCGGAAGCTGCGTTCTTCACCGTCCTCACGCTCGTGATCGGGACGCTCGGCGCCGATGCGCTGGCTGCCCAGACGATCGTGAATCAGGTGATCTACATCGTGTTCATGATTTCGGTCGGTTTGTCTCACGCTTCGTCGATCAGCATCAGCCATGCGTGTGCGCGGCACGACTATCGCGGTGCGCGTCGACTCGGCTATACGGGGCTCGCGCTGGGCGTCGTGACCATGTTGATCGTTGCGCTGCCGTATCTCGTTGCGCCCACCCGCGTGCTCGCGCCATTTCTCGATAACGGCGTGGCCGCGAGTGCCGAAGTCCTGCGCCTCGCCGGTGGGCTGCTGACGATCGCGGCGCTGCTGCAGATCTTCGATTGCAGCCAGAACATCGGCGTCGGCATTTTGCGGGGCCTCGGTGACGTAACGAGTTCGTTTCGGATATCGATCGTCGGATACTGGTTGATTGGTCTGCCGATCGCCTGGGCGGCCGGTGTGATGCTGGGATACGGCATCTACGGCATCTGGAGCGGACTCGCCATCGGGCTTGCGGCCACGGCATCGATGCTGCTGCACAAGTTCGAGGGCCGCCTTCGCGCGATGACGAAGCGGACGCAAGACGGACGTTCGTGAACGCGACGAAGCTTCCAATGCGCACACCGGTGCACATCGGGCACCGGAATTTCCTGAAATACCGGCCGGCATTGCATCGAACGCGCCACGTCCGCTCGTCTCGCCAGCGGCGGAATGCCGGCCGAATCCCCGACTGCCCGCAGGTGTTGTCGTTGATGGACGTCGACGTATCTTTGTCCGCAACCGTACCCGGTGCGCGGCATGGTCGTCGTAACCGGCCTCATACGGCGTATTCCGCTTTGGGGACGCACAAGCGGTGACGGTCACTGCTCATGATTGCGCTAATCGTATGCCGACGAGATGCGTCGGTGGAAAGTTTGCGTAGTCTGCCAATTTTTCTAATTCGGCCGATCGATGGCCGCAAGAGCGCGACAAATATAACGGCATTTGAAAGACATGATTTGATCGGCCGGATTTCTTGAATTATCGAAACGGTAATTGATTGCGGTGGATTCGGGGGATGTAAATAATGCCTCGCATTATACGAGGGGGTGAAATTGATGTCGGCTGATTTGTAAAGTTTTCTGGCGTCCTCGGGTCGGAATTGTGACAAAATGCCGCACTTCGCCGGATTGTTGAAATATTATGCGATATAAAATCGTTTTTATGCAATCAAACCGCCATTTTTTCGCGTAATACAAAAGAAAGGTTCATTACATATTTTTTCGGAAAGTAATGTTTCTGTCTTCTGTCCTCCGATATACTTGCGCAGCTTCAAGTTTAGAGCGCGGAATCTAGACAGGTGGCCCGTACAGTGAACTGTTTCAGCCATTGGCAAAGTAAATAATTCAGATGTTAATGGTCTTGCGTAATTGGTTTGTATTCCTCGTGAGTACTGGTTATCAAAACATGGTTCGCGAACGATGGCGGCCTAGACGTTGCCATCGGATACTGTCGCAGTGCTGGCGCGTAGAAAGCAAGCGGCGTTGGATTGCCCGTCCGGTACGGCCTTGAAGCCTTGGCAGATATTCGGCTGCCGGAGCATGTCAACGAATACGAATCTTGTCTTTTCAATAAGGGCCCAGAAAATTGGAGACCTTTTCTCGCATCATTGGCGAGATTCTTCGTCCCAACGGTTTGACCGAGGGGATCGATCAACTCGCGGAAAAAATCGGACGCGTGATTCCGTTCGACAAGTGTTTGATTTTGCACGGCGGAAGCGGCGATACGGCTTCTCACGGGCTGATATATCGCTATGGGGCCGCGAGCGACGCCGGAACCCGGCGAGGCGTGACTTTGTTTGGTCCCGGGATCGATATCGATCGATATCTGAGTTGCTTCGCGTTGTCCGATCGTCAGGATCATACGTTTCGCTGGCGCGATCTCGACGGGGAAGCGCCGCAACGCGATGCGCAGGTCAACGATGTCGCGTCATACATGCGCGGGCGGGGTGTGGTCGCTTGCATCGGCGCTCCACCCGGTGATTCGACGGCCATTCGGACCGTTTTGCAGCTGAAGTGCGAAGACACGACGTTGCATTCGGCGTTGCTCGTCAGTCTCATCGCCATGCATTTGCACGCAGCGTTGACCCAGAAGATTGCGAGGCAGAACCGGGAAGGCGCGCAACCGTGTGCAGCGGGTCTCGAGCCGGATGCTTGCGAAAGCGCGAACAGGATTCAGTTCACGAGAAAGGAATCCGATGTAATCAAATGGGTCGTCGAAGGCAAGACTGCGTGGGAAATCGGCCGGATCCTTTCGATGTCTGAAAGAACGGTCAAGTTTCATCTGACGAACGTCTATGAGAAGCTGCGTGTGTCGAATAGAGCGCAAGCGGTGGCGAAGGTTAGCCGTCTGGGATTGATCTAGGAGAGTTCGGGAATGTCTTTCAAGGAAAAGGTCAAGGCATTTGTCGCGCGTCACGGGTTGACGTACAAAGCCTATATTTTGTCGATTCTCTTTCTGCCGCCGGCAGCACTTTATATCGCATGGAAGCGACCGGGCTTGCCGATCCCGGGCCGTGTCTTGCTGTGCGTGACCGGCGTGCTTGCGCCTCCGTTGGTCGGTATCGCCACGGCGATGATGCTGAAAGGCGCATTCGATTTGATCCGGACCGTCATTTCCGTTTAGTTTCCCTGCTGATTGCCGAATACGATTCCGCTTTTCCGAGCGTGGTTCTCGATCGCTTCATCATTCATTTCATAGACGCCAATGAATGCCCGACTGCCAACCGTACAATTGCTGGAGCGTATTCGGGCAATAGCAGGATTGCATGAACCGTCGCGCAATATTCCGTATAACTACACGTCGTTTTCCGATCGCGAGATCGTGATCCGCCTGCTCGGCGAGGACGCGTGGGCGGTGCTCGACGAACTGCGCGCCGAGCGCCGCACGGGCCGCTCGGCACGGATGCTCTGCGAAGTGCTCGGCGACCTCTGGATCGTGCGCCGCAACCCGTACCTGCAGGACGACCTGCTCGATAACCGAAGGCGTCGCCGGTTCCTGATCGCCACGATGCATGATCGGCTGTCCGAAATTGCAAGGCGCCGTCGGGTGAGTGTGAGCGGATGGTACGACGACGCCGGCCGCGAACGCGCGTCGCGCGTCGAGATGCTCGAAACCGCCGCGCAGCGCGCGGTCGACGAATTCGCCGACGAATTCGACAAGATGGCCGAGTTGCGCCGCCGCGCGACCAAGGCGCTCGGCCGCTGCACGCAGAAGGACAACATCCGCTTCGACGGGCTGTCGCGCGTGTCGCACGTGACGGACGCGACCGACTGGCGCGTCGAATACCCGTTCGTCGTGCTGACGCCGGACACCGAAGCGGAGATCGCCGCGCTGATCAAGGCGTGCTTCGAGCTCGGCCTGACCGTGATCCCGCGCGGCGGCGGCACCGGCTACACGGGCGGCGCGGTGCCGCTCACGCCGTTCTCCGCGGTGATCAACACCGAGAAGCTCGAACAGCTCGGCGCGGTCGAACTGACCGAGCTGCCGGGCGTCGCGCACAAGGTGCCGACGATCTTCTCCGGCGCGGGCGTCGTCACGCGCCGCGTGACCGAGGCGGCCGAAGCGGCCGGCTACGTGTTCGCGGTCGATCCGACCTCGCTCGACGCGTCGTGCATCGGCGGCAACGTCGCGATGAACGCGGGCGGCAAGAAGGCCGTGCTGTGGGGCACCGCGCTGGACAACCTCGCGTGGTGGCGAATGGTCGACCCGGACGGCAACTGGCTCGAAGTCACGCGCCACGAGCACAACCAGGGCAAGATCCACGACATCGCGGTCGCGCGCTTCGAGCTGAAGTGGTTCGACGGCGCATACGCGCCCGGCGAGAAGCTGCTCAAGACCGAGATGCTCGAGATCGAGGGTCGCCGGTTCCGCAAGGAAGGGCTCGGCAAGGACGTGACCGACAAGTTCCTCGCCGGCCTGCCGGGCGTGCAGAAGGAAGGCTGCGACGGGCTCATCACGTCCGCGCGCTGGGTGCTGCACAAGATGCCCGCGCATACGCGCACCGTCTGCCTCGAATTCTTCGGCCAGGCGCGCGAGGCGATCCCGAGCATCGTCGAGATCAAGGACTACCTGTTCGAGACGTCGAAGCAGGGCGGCGCGATCCTCGCGGGCCTCGAGCACCTCGACGAGCGCTACCTGCGCGCGGTCGGCTACGCGACCAAGAGCAAGCGCAACGCGTTCCCGAAGATGGTGCTGATCGGCGACATCGTCGGCGACGACGCCGATGCGGTCGCGCAGGCGACGTCCGAAGTGATCCGGATGGCGAACGGCAAGAGCGGCGAAGGCTTCGTCGCGGTCAGCGCGGAGGCGCGCAAGCGCTTCTGGCTCGACCGCAGCCGCACGGCCGCGATCGCGAAGCACACGAACGCGTTCAAGATCAACGAGGACGTCGTGATCCCGCTGAACCGGATGGGCGAGTACACCGACGGCATCGAGCGGATCAACATCGAGCTGTCGCTGAAGAACAAGCTGCAGCTGGTCGACGCGCTCGAGGCGTTCTTCAAGGGCGGCAACCTGCCGCTCGGCAAGACCGACGACGCGAACGAGATCCCGAGCGCCGAGCTGCTGGAAGACCGCGTGCAGCAGGCGCTGGAGCTGCTCAAGCGCGTGCGCGCGCGCTGGGAATTCGTGCGCGACCGGCTCGACCAGCCGCTGCGCGAGGCGCAGCACTACCTGGTGCAGCTCGGCTACGAGGCGCTCGCCGAGAAGTTCGCCGATCGCGCGGACGCGCAACCGGGCGCGACCGTGTTCCACGTCACGCAGGACCGCACGGTCCGCATCTCGTGGAAGCAGGAGATCCGCGCGGAGCTGCGCGCGATCTTCAACGGCGGCGCGTTCAAGCCGATCCTCGACGAAGCGCAGGCGATCCACAAGCGCGTGCTGCGCGGCCGTGTGTTCGTCGCGCTGCACATGCATGCGGGCGACGGCAACGTCCACACCAACATCCCGGTCAACTCCGACAACTACGAGATGCTGCAGGACGCGCACGCGTCGGTGGCCCGCATCATGACGCTGGCGCGTTCGCTCGACGGCGTGATCTCCGGCGAACACGGGATCGGCATCACGAAGCTCGAGTTCCTGACCGACGACGAGATCGCCGAATTCCGCGCGTACAAGCAGCGCGTCGACCCGAACGGCCGTTTCAACAAGGGCAAGCTGCTCGACGGCGCCGATCTGCGCAACGCGTACACGCCCAGCTTCGGGCTGATGGGCTACGAGTCGCTGATCATGCAGCAGTCCGACATCGGCGCGATCGCCGATTCGGTGAAGGACTGCCTGCGCTGCGGCAAGTGCAAGCCGGTGTGCGCGACCCACGTGCCGCGCGCGAACCTGCTGTACAGCCCGCGCAACAAGATCCTCGCGACGTCGCTGCTGGTCGAGGCGTTCCTGTACGAGGAGCAGACGCGCCGCGGCGTGTCGATCAAGCACTGGGACGAGTTCAACGACGTGGCCGACCACTGCACGGTGTGCCACAAGTGCGCGACGCCGTGCCCGGTGAAGATCGACTTCGGCGACGTGACGATGAACATGCGCAACCTGTTGCGCAAGATGGGCAAGAAGAAGTTCAACGCGGGCAACGCGGCGGGGATGTTCTTCCTGAACGCGACCAATCCGCAGACGATCAACCTCGCGCGCGGCGTGATGATGGGGGTGGGCTACAAGGTGCAGCGCTTCGCGAACGACATGCTGAAGAAGGTCGTGACGAAGCAGACGCAGCACCCGCCGGCGACGACGGGCAAGCCGCCGGCGGTCGAGCAGGTGATCCACTTCGTGAACAAGAAGATGCCGGGCAACCTGCCGAAGAAGACGGCGCGGGCGCTGCTGGACATCGAGGACAACAAGATCGTGCCGATCATCCGCAACCCGAAGTCGACGACCGTCGATTCGGAAGCGGTGTTCTACTTCCCGGGCTGCGGCTCCGAACGGCTGTTCTCGCAGGTGGGGCTGGCCACGCAGGCGATGCTGTGGGAAGCGGGCGTGCAGACGGTGCTGCCGCCGGGCTACCTGTGCTGCGGCTATCCGCAGCGCGGCTCGGGGCAGTACGACAAGGCCGAGAAGATCGTCACGGACAACCGCGTGCTGTTCCACCGGGTCGCGAACACGCTGAACTATCTGGACATCAAGACGGTGGTGGTGTCGTGCGGCACGTGCTACGACCAGCTGGCGGGGTATGAATTCGACAAGATCTTCCCGGGGTGCCGGATCATCGACATCCACGAGTTCCTGCTCGAGAAGGGGATGAAGCTCGACGGGGTGACGGGCACGCGCTACATGTATCACGACCCGTGCCATACGCCGATCAAGACGATCGACCCGGTGAAGCTCGTCAACGAGCTGATGGGCGCGGAGAAGGACGGCTACAGGATCGAGAAGAACGATCGCTGCTGCGGGGAGTCGGGCACGCTGGCGGTCACGCGGCCGGACGTGTCGACGCAGGTGCGCTTCCGCAAGGAAGAGGAGATCCGCAAGGGCGCGGCGAAGCTGCGTGCGATTCCGGTGGTGGCGGGCGATGCGCCGGCGCCGGCCGCCGCGGGCGCGAACGGCCCGGACGTGAAGATCCTGACGAGCTGCCCGTCGTGCCTGCAGGGGCTGTCGCGCTACAACGAGGACGCGAACCTGGAGGCCGACTACATCGTGGTGGAAATCGCGCGTCAGGTGCTCGGCGAGAACTGGATGGCCGATTATGTCGCACGGGCGAACCATGGCGGGATCGAGCGCGTGATGCTGTGACGCAATGACCTCGCAAACAAGGCGGGCGCAACCGGTTCCCTGTATCGAGACTATGCGTGCGCGGCCAGCGTCGCGACAACGTGATCCTGGAGCTCGCGCTCCCGGGCATGGATGAAGAAATGATCGCCGTCGAACCGATGAAGCGAGAACGGCCCGCCGCTGTAGCGGCGCCATTCGCGCAGCGCGTCGATGTCGACATGCGGATCGTGCAGGCCGCCAAATACGGTCAGCCCGCAGCGCAACGCGAAAGGCGTATCGGTGCGATAGCCTTCGGCGAGCGCCAGATCGGCTCGCAGCGCACGCAGGAAATGCCGAAGCCAGTCCGGCTCCGACAGCAACGCATCCGGTGTGCCGCCCATCGTCTTCAGCCAGTCGATGAGGTCCGGTTCCGGCAACCGATGAATCGCTAACGGACGAGGGACGACATGCGGCGCACGGTGCGCCGCGCAGAATGCGTGAATGGGCCCGCGAAGCCGTCGTCGGTCGAGTTCCCTCAGCCATTCGATACCGACGACACTGCCGAAACTGTATCCGAAGGTGCCGAACGGTTTGTCGAGGAGCCCGTGCGCGGCGGTGGCCAATGCATCCGTCATCGCATCCAGCGACGTGGGCGGCGCTTCCGAGAAGCGCGTCTGGCGCCCAGGCAGTTCGACCGCCACGACTTCGATCCAGTCGGGCAGTTCGAGCGCCCAGCGCCGATAGAGCAGCGAGCCGGCACCGGCGTACGGGAAGCAGAACAGCCGGTGCGTGGCCGCGGGTTGGGGGCGATGCAGGATGAACCAGGGCGTGATCTTGACTGGCATGCCGATTGAGAGCGGAAGTCGTGACGCGTCGCAGCCGCGATCCGATCCGGGGCGGCGCGCCGATGACGGTGCAGCGTAATCGCAAGGGCCGGCGACGGGTGCCGTCCGACGGTACAGGTTGACGATCCCTCCCGGCCGTGATTGTTCGCGAATGCGGGGCGCGACATGCGATCCCGGCATCGGGTTCGCGCCCGGATGCTGCCCCAACGAACAGGTTTTTCCCTACACGCAAGTTGGTATTCTGCGCTGCGCGATCGTCCTGCACCGTGCTGTCGCGGCCCGCCAACTTCGTACATCGAGACCATGAACGCCGTAATACTCGAAGCCGTTGAAAAGTCGTATCTGATGGGTTCCGTCAACGTGACCGCGCTGCGCGACGTCACGCTCGACATTCGCGACGGAAAACTGACCGTCATCGCCGGTGCTTCCGGTAGCGGGAAGTCGACGTTGCTGAATCTCGTCGGATGCGTGGACCGGCCCGACCGCGGCCGCATCGTCGTGGCGGGCGAAGACGTCGGTCGTTTGTCGGACGACGCACTGTCCGATTTTCGTGCGCGACGGCTCGGTTTCGTCTTCCAGAACTTCAATCTGCTGCCGGTGCTCACGGCGCACGAAAACGTCGAATATCCGCTGCTTCTCGCGGGCACGCGATTGACGGAGTCCGAACGTGCACTGAAGGTGCGGGACATGCTCGATGCGGTCGGCCTCGCGGACAAGGCGCATCACCGTCCGGGACAGATGTCCGGCGGTCAGCGGCAACGCGTCGCGATCGCACGCGCACTCGTTGCGTCGCCGAACCTCGTGCTGGCGGACGAGCCGACCGCCAATCTGGACAGCAAGACCGGTCAGCAAATCATCGCGCTGATGCGGCGGTTGCAACGGGAGCGGCGCGTGTCGTTCGTGATTTCGTCGCACGATCCGCAGGTCATCGCGGCAGGCGACGACGTCGTTCACATTGCCGACGGGATCGTGTCCGACGTGACACGCACCGACGACCAGGAGGCGTTCGCATGAAGACTTTTTCGCTCGCGCTCCGCAATCTGCTGCGCAACCGTCGCCGCTCGATCACGACCCTGCTCGCGATGATCGTCGGCGCGCACGCGGTGCTGCTGTTCGGCGGCTATACGCGCAACATCACGTACGGTCTGCAAACCGATTACGTGAAGTACGGCGGCCACCTGCAGATCGAACGCAAGGGGTTCTACGAGTTCGGTAGCGGCAATCCTTCCGCGTACGGGATCGACAACTACGAGGCGATCATCGATGCGGTGAAGGCCGATCCGGAACTGGCGACGATGGTGCTCGTCGCGACGCCCACGCTGCAGTTGCAGGGTATCGCGGGCAACTTCGACGCGGGGTTGTCGCGTACCGCGCTCGCGCTCGGCGTGCGCGTCGACGACCAGAACCGGATGCGAGCGTGGAACGACTATCAGTTCCCCGTGACGATCCCGCCGATGGCGCTGACCGGCACGACCGGCGACGCAGCCGTGATCGGGACGGGCCTCGCGCGCGTGCTCGAACTGTGCGGGCCGCTCAAGGTACCCGACTGCCACCCGCCCGGGAAGCCCGCGGATACCACGCCGGCTTCGCCGCTTCCGGGCGACATCGCGGCCCTTGCCGAGGGGACGCGTGCGGCGCCGGTTGCCGCGGCGGACGGTCGGCGGATCGAACTGCTTGCGGCGACCGCGCGCGGTGCGCCGAACGTGGCGGAACTGCAGGTCGTGAAGGCGGAGCGACAGGGCATCAAGGAATACGACGACATGTACGTCGGCCTGCATCTCGCGCAAGCGCAACGACTCGTCTACGGCACCGAGCGGCCGATGGCGACGGCGATCGTCGTCCAGTTGCGCCACACGTCGGATTTGCCGGCCGCGAAGGCGCGGATCGAGACGCTGCTGAAAACGAAATTCGCGGGTACGGACACGGAAGTCGTCGACTACACGGTGCTGAACCCGTTCTATGGTCAAGCGCTTGCGATGTTCGCGACGCTGTTCGGTTTCGTCGCGCTCCTGATCGCCGCGATCGTGCTGTTCACCGTCGGCAACACGATGAGCACCGCGGTGTTCGAACGCACGGTCGAAATCGGCACGCTGCGCGCGATGGGATTGCGCCGTGCGGGCGTACGTCGCCTGTTCCTGTGCGAAGGGTTGCTGCTCGGCGTGATCGGCGCGGTGCCGGGCGTCGCCAGCGCGGCGTTGCTCGCCGGCGTCATCAACGTCAGCGGTCTGACGTGGACGCCGCCGGGCCGCTCGCCGGTGCCGCTGATCATTCGTGTGTGGGGCGAGAACGACCTGATCGTCGGGACCGCGATCGGCCTGCTCGTGGTGGCGATGCTTTCCGCGTTGCTGCCCGCGCGCCGCGCGTCGCGAATGGAGATCGTCGATGCGCTCCGCTATGCGTGATCGAACGATCGGATCGGCCATCGATGAAATGTCGATGAAATCGATTCGTCGGCGGATTGTCATGTTAGCCTTCGCCGGGAGTGGCATCGCGATGCTCGGCGCATGTGGCGCACCGGCCGAGCAGCCGGCGCCCGCGGGTCTGAATTTGTCGCTGACGCAAGCGACGGCGTCGGGCGCGTACGTCGTGACACTCGAACCGCCGACGACACCGCCGCCGCTGAACCGGATCCATGCATGGACCGTGATCGTGAAGCGAGCATCGGGCGAGCCCGTGCGCGGTGCGCGCATCGATGTCGGTGGCGGGATGCCTCAGCACGGGCACGGTCTGCCGACGCGCCCTCGCGTGATCGACGGCGACGCGAACGGGACGTATCGACTGCAAGGGATGAAGTTCAGCATGCCCGGCTGGTGGACGATCACGCTGAAGGTCCGGGACGCGCAGCGCGACGACGACGTGACGTTCAACGTCGTGTTGCCGCCGGCGGCGGCGTCATGACGGTCGACACGGGCGCCATGCCTGATTACTGGATGAGTTCCATACACGGAGAGGCTTCAATGCGAAAAGTCATGCTGTACTGGATGATGGTGCTGCTCGTGCCGTTTGCATCGGGTATCGCGAACATGGCCCATGCGGGGCCGGCGAGCGAAGCGTCGGCGCCGGCCGCCGCGTCCGCGGCGGCACGCGCGGACCGGCTGCCCGCGTATCAGCCGCGCTTCGGGCGCACGCGCCCGATCGTCGCCGTCGTCGGCGAAAACTACTATACCGAGCTGACCGATTACGTCGTTCCCTATGGGATCGTGGCCGAATCGGGCGCGGCGGATCTCGTCGCGCTTGCGACGAAGCCGGGCCCCATCCGCATGTTCCCGGCACCGATGAACGTGATTCCGGACGAAACCACTGCCCAGTTCGATCAGCGCGTGCCCGAAGGGGCCGACTATGTGATCGTGCCGGCCGTGCATCGCGACAGCGATCCGGCGCTGCTGGCGTGGGTGGCCGAGCAGGCGAAGAAGGGCGCGACGATCATCGGCGTGTGCGACGGCGTCTGGGTGGTCGCCCGTGCGGGGCTGCTGGAAGGCCGCCGTGCAACCGGGCACTGGTATTCGATGAACGATCTCCGCAAGAAGTTTGCCGATACGCGCTGGGTCGAAGGCAAGCGTTACGTTGCCGATGGCAAGGTCGTCACGACGACCGGCGTCACCGCGACGATTCCGGTATCGCTTGCGCTCGTC
Source organism: Burkholderia sola (assembly GCF_905400185.1). Classification (NCBI taxonomy): domain Bacteria; kingdom Pseudomonadati; phylum Pseudomonadota; class Betaproteobacteria; order Burkholderiales; family Burkholderiaceae; genus Burkholderia; species Burkholderia sola. The sequence continues at coordinate 1,306,506 of NZ_FR989677.1, read as the reverse complement.
GAGGCGCTCGCGGGGCGCGAACGTGCGCTGCAGGTCGCCGAGCGGCTCGGACGCCCTGCATGGTCGTCCGAGATCGCGAGCGACCGCTTCAACCTCGGCTTGCCGGCGATGGCGACGATCGCAACCAACTACGTGTCGTTCTGGTCGCATGAGGATTTCGGTATTCCGATCGCGCCGGGCGTCGACGAAATCGCGCTCGTGCTCGAGGCCGACGCGTATTCCACGACGTTCCGCTCGACGGCCTACACGGTGGCCGCGAACCGCGAACCCGTGCGCACCCGGCGCGGGTTGACGATCGTTCCCGACCGCGTGGCCGGCGTCGACGCGCCGACGCGGATGTTGTCCGCGCCGATCACGCGCTATCCGTTGCATGCGCTCGATGCATCGCTGAATGCGATCTCGTCCGAATTCGGCAAGCGCACGGCCGCATGGGTCGCACTGCAGATGCAGTATCCGGGCTACTGAGCGGCACACCGCAGCGTTACCCCGTTCCTCCCCAAGCCTGTCGGTTTTCCACCCGTTTTTCGGGTGGGAGCCGAACTCGTCCCTGTCATTCCGTAATTGCTCCGGAGATTCCGATGCAGACGCATTCGATGGCGCGCCTGTCCGCCGCCGCGATCCTCGCACTCGCCTGCTGTACCGCACACGCCGCGCCCGATCCGCAACGCATCCTCGCCGCGAGCGATGCCGTTCGCAACCCGAGCGAACCGTTCACGCTGAACGTCACGCTGACCCAGTACACCGACGGCAAGCAAACGGATTCGAACGCACTGACCGCCTATTCGCGGATCAACCCGACGAGCGGTCAGTTTCGCAGCCTGATTCGATTCGCCGCGCCGGCGCGCGATGCGAACAAGCTGATGCTCAAGAGCGGCAACGATCTGTGGTTTTTCGATCCGGCAAGCAAGGCGACGATCCGCATTTCGCCGCAGCAACGGCTGCTCGGGCAGGCGTCGAACGGCGACGTGGTCACCGTCAATTTCGCACAGGGATATCGTGCCCAGGTCGAGGCGGAGGAGGACGTGCAGGACGGCGAGCGCCAGATGCGCCGTGCGTACCGGCTGAAGCTGGTCCAGAGCGTATCCGACATGACGTATCACTCGATTGAAATGTGGATCGATACGACGGACTCGCGCCCCGTGAAGGCACGGTTCTTCAGCGAAAGCGGCAAGCTTCTCAAGACCGCGTTCTATCGGCGCTTTCAGCAGCAGCTCGGTGCGTTGCGGCCCACCGAGATCGTGATCATCGACGGGCTCAATCCGAATCTCGTGACCGTGATGCGATATGCGGACTACGTGGCGAAGGAGATTCCGGATGCCTGGTTCCAGTCCGATTTCATGGCGCGTTTCCAGCCTGAATGATGACGCGCATCGGCATCGCCTGTATCGCGTTGGCCGGCATGGCGGGCGTATGCCATGCCAACGACGCGGAAGAGGCCGGGCTGGCGCTGGCCGACGCGACGCCGGTGCAGAAGGTCGACGACGGCAAGTACCAGTTCAGTCTTGAACCGGGCCTGCGCTTCGCCACCTTGCGCCCGGGCGGCACGCGGACGGCCACGCGGCTGTCGCTCGACCTGACGGCGCGTCACGCATTCTCGAACGGCTGGGGCATCAGTCTTGCAGACCGACTCGACCTGAACGGTCCGTGGCGCTTCGATGGCGACTCGGGCGCGATCAACACGCTGAAGGAACTGTATGTGGACGGCCGCGTAGGCAGCGGCAGCACGCTGCTGCAGGCCGGTCGCGTCAATGTGCGGCTCGGCGTTGCGACCGGCTACAACCCCACCGACTTTTTCCGCGACAACGCGGTTCGTTCCGTGACCTCGGTGGATCCCGCGAGCCTGCGCGAGAACCGGCTCGGTACGGTGATGCTGCGCGGCCAGCAATTGTGGGCAGACGGTTCCGTCAGTGCGCTCGTCGCGCCGCGGATAGCGGATCGCGCCACCGACGCATCGTTCTCGCCGGACTTCGGCGCAACGAATCAGCGCACGCGCTGGATGCTTCAGTTCACCCAGCGCATCATCTCGGATCTGTCGCCGCAGATCGTGATCTACGATGACGGAAAGCCCGGCAGTTCGCCGCAATTCGGTGTCAACCTGGTTCATCTCGTCAACAATGCGTGTGTCGGCTACGTCGAGTGGTCGGGCGGGCGAGGGCCGTCGACGCTGGCGCGTGCGCTTGGGCAGCCGTACGGCGATGTCGCGTTCCGCTGGAAACTCGCAACCGGTGCGACTTGCACGACGTCGCGCAATCTTTCCGTCACGCTGGAATACGACCGGGACGGCGCCGCGCTCGACCGTGCGGGTTGGCAGGCGCTGCGCAATGGCCCGCCGGCCGGCTACGCCGCGTATCGAACGCTGGCGGCCGCCCAGCAGGACCCGACGACCCGCGACGGGCTCTTCGCGATGATCAGGTGGCAGGACGCGTGGATCCAGCGTCTGGATCTCTCCGGTTTCGTCAGGTTGAACCTCGCCGATCGCAGCCGGCTCACATGGCTCGAGGCGCGTTATCGCTTCGCCAGAACCGATGTCGCGCTGCAATGGCAGATCAATGCGGGCGCGTCGTCGACCGAATATGGCGCGCTGCCTCAGTCGAATCTCTTCCAGTTGCTCGTCAAGCACTATTTGTGACGCGGCAGCGCCACCTGCTTCAAGGAGAAGCACTGCATGAAACACTATGTGACCTCGGGCCATGAACTGCCGCAGTGGCCGTCGCCGATCAGCCATGCGGTGGTCGCGAACGACACCTGTTATCTCAGCGGCCAGCTTTCGCTGGATGCCGACGGCCGCTATGTGCCCGGTACGCCGGCCGAAGAAGCGCGGCGCGCGTTCGCGAACCTGTTCCGTGCGATCGAGGCGGCGGGATTCAGCCCGCGGGATCTCGTGTTCGTCGACATCGCGTTCTCCGACCTCGGTGCGCTCGCGGACGTGAACGGGGTTTATGCCGACCTGTTTCCCGCGGATCGCCGGCCGGCGCGAACCGTCTATCAGGCCGCTGCGTTGCCGTTTGGCGGCCAGGTCAAGGTGATGGGCGTCGCCGTTCGCGACGCGTCGCGCTGACGCACGACGGCGCGGACGATCAGCGCTCGACGATGGGGCCGGAAAACGCGCCGAGCAGCGCGACGAGCTGCCGTTGCTCGTCATCCGACAACGCGATCCTTTTCAGTTCGCTATGCCCGATCGCGGCCGCGGGCGCGTCCGCGTAGTGGCGCATCACCGCGTCCAGCGACGCGAACTGACCCGCGTGCATGTACGGCGGCCGCAGCGCGACGTTGCGCAGGCTCGGCGTCTTGAACGCGCCGAGCATGTGCGGATCGTCGGTCGAGATGAACTGCAACTCGTCGCACTGCTCGGGCTTCGCGTCGCTGAACGGCCCCATGCAGTTGAATTCGTCGTGCAACACCTTGGCGACCGCCGCCGCGCGACCGGGATCGGCAGCCGTTCCGCTACGTGGCGGTACGCCGATGTTGTGGAACTGCCGGTCGCTCAGCATGGGCCCGGTGTGGCAGGTCATGCATTGGCCTTTGTTCACGAACAGGCGCAGGCCTGCTTTCTCGGTCGGCGTCAGCGCGGCCAGCTTGGCCGGGTCGCCGGTCCGGACGCCGTCGACATAGGTATCGAAGCGTGAAGGCCCGTATTGAAGCGTCGCTTCGTACGCCGCGATCGCCTTGCCGAGATTCGCGAACACGCGCGACACGTCGGTGCGGGTGCGTTCGTCGAGTCGCTGCCACACCGCTTTCTCCGCGTCCGTGCCGAGCGGGCCGCCGTCACGGGGCAGCGCGCTCAGGTCGGGCAGCGGTCCGAACAGCGGCTCGTAAGCGTCGCGGTAGTGCTCGGCAAGCACATGGGCGGCGCGCAGCCGGGTGCCGCCGTGTTCGTTGTGATCCTCGATCGGCCCGATCGCCTGCGACCACATACTATCCTTGCGGCCATCCCAGAACAGCCACGGCGCATCGGTCATGCCGACGACGGGCATCGTGCGACGCACGCCGATGCCCAGGCCGATTGCCAGCGGTCGGCCGTCTTCGAACTGGCGATCGGTGGTGTGGCAGCTTGCGCAGGCGATCGCGCCGTTTCGGCTGAACCGCGGATCGGAGAACAAACGCTTGCCAAGCTGCGCCGCCGGTGCGGACGTGGCCACGCGATTCGACGGGTCGACTTTGACGACGACGTTCGCGGGCAGGCGCATCGATTCGAGCTGCGCCCGTTCGTCGGCGCGCCAGTGGTCCGGCGCGTCGGCGGTTTCCGCCATCGCGTCGGCGCGATGCCCCGGCCATGCGGTCCAGACGAGCAGCGCGCCGATCATCGACGCAGCGGCGAGCCCATAGTGCGTGCGGGACGGCCGTCGCATGCGACGGCCGGAATCACGCGACCGCATCGATCGTGCGCGATGCCGGCAGCAGCGCACGCGTATTGCCCGACATCAACCACTTGCGTTGCACCGGCGCGACCGCCGCGAGCGGGCCATCGGCGGCGAGGAACTGCTCCATGACCTTGCGGTGGCCGCCCGAGTTGCGAAAGACCGGCCAGTCGGTGCCGAACAGAATCTTGTGATTGATGTTCATGCGGAACAGCTCCGCGAGCGCGACCGACCACCCCTGCGGATGCTGCGAGCCGAGAAATGCGCTGACGTCGAGATACACGTTGGGTCGATACGCGCACTGTCGCGCGCAAGCGTCGACGTGATGGACGGCGCCGTGCGCGAGGATGAAGTTCACGTCGGGAAAATCGAACGCCGCGCGATCGAGCAGATCCGGGTGCGAGTACGCAAACTCGAGCGCCGGGCTGGTCGGCCCCACGTGCAGAAGCACCGGCAACCGGTGGGCGCGACAGATTTCGTACAGCGGGTACAGGCGCTTGTCGCTGGGGCTGTAGCCGCACGGCGGATAGAGTTTCAATCCGGAGAAGCCGTACTCGACCACGCCTTTCTCGAACAACGCGACACCGTCCGCGCCCCAACGCGGATCCATGCCGCCGAAAACGTGAAAGCGCTCGCCGTGACGCTGCAGAATTGCATGATGCTCGGCATACATCTCGGCGATCGTGAGGTCGCTTTTCATCACGTACGTGAAATCGGGCAGCAACACCACGGCCTGCTCGATCCCGGCCGACGTCATGTCGGCCACCAGTGCATCGCCGAAGTGGTCCTGGCTTTGCGCGAGATAGGTATCGAGCAGTTCCGATCGCGATTTCCGTACGCCATTGGCGACGAGCCGGACATGAACGTTGGCGCAGAATCCCTCGAGGAACGCAGTGGGGATGAAGCGCGTCGACGCGATGTGGCAGTGCGAGTCGATGATCGGCCCGTCGTAGATGGCGTGGCTCATGCCGTTGCTTTGACGGGGGCGGTGCGGTCGGCGTCGCGACCGGTGAGCATGCCGAGCGCGCGTTCCTTGAGGTCGGCCACGCGCTGCATCATGAAGTGGCCGGCATGCATCTTCCCGTTCGCGCGGGCGTAGTCCGGCAACGTGCCCCACGTCTGAAAACCGTAGTGTTCCCATACGCGGTGAGCGGGCGTGCCGTCTCGCACGTCGAGCGTCAGCAGTTCGACATTGTCCCGATCGCATTGCAGCGCGATCTCGACGAACGCGGCAGGCAGCACGCCACCGCCGCGACAGGCGTCGTGGATCATGCCTTTCGCGAGATCGGTGATATGGCGATTGTTGGGGTTCAGGTTGCGGCGCAACGTGCACAGGCCGATCAGCTGCCCGGTGTTCGCGAAGATCGTCAGCAGGCGCACCTTTTCCGCGGCGAGATTCGAGCGCAGTTCGTCGAGATAGCGGCTCGCTTCCGCGTCCGTGATCGTTTCGGCGAAGCCGATGATCGGCGCGCTTTCGCTCGTGCGCCGCATCAGTTCGACGATCTGCGCGCCCAACGTATCGTCGACGGCGTTCGTCCAGCGATAGGTGACGTGCGTGACGTTGGCCTTCGGCAACGCGATCGGATACTGCGCGCCGTCGGCAAGCAAGGTACGGATGGAGTCGTTCATGGGTGTCCCTGGATCACGTGGTTTCGAGGGCCACGGCGCTTTCGGCGCGTGGCGGGGGCGCGTCGGTGCACAGGTCGTCGAGCACGGCCTGGAGGCCATGATCGACCAGCCACTGATCGTCGTAGATCGTGTCGAGATACTTGGTGCCGCTATCGGGGAAGACGAGCACGATGTTGGCCGGACCTTGCAAGGTGGCGACGTAGCGACGCGCGGCCTGCGCGATGGCGCCGGACGAACCGCCGAGCAGCAACCCTTCGTCGAGCGCGAGGCGACGACAGCCGACGAACGCATCGCGATCGACGATGCGCATCGTTTCGTCGACGAGATGAATCAGGATGTTGCCGGGCTGAAAACTGAGCCCCGCGCCGTTCTGCAGATGCGGCCGGTAGGTGCCGCCGAACACGACCGAGCCGTCGGGCTCGACACCGATCACGCGGGTGGCCGGGTCGCGCTCCTTCACATAGCGTGCGATGCCGCTCAGATGGCTGCCGGTGCTCGCGGACACGATCACGGCGTCGAGCCGGTCGGCGAGCTGGGAGACGATTTCGGGCCCGGTGGAGTAATAGTGGGCGTCGATCGCGGCCGGATTGTTGTACTGATCGAGGTTCACGCAATTCGGCACGCTCGCGGCAATCGCCTTCGCGACCGCAATGCGCTTGCGCTGATAGCTGCCCGTCTCGTCGGGGTGTTCGACCATCTCGACCTCTCCGCCGAATGCGCGCACGAGATTCGCATTCGTCTTCGGCGTCTTCGGATCGAGCACGCAAATGAAGCGATAGCCGCGCGTGGCGCACAGCATCGCAAGTGCGTGCCCCATGTTGCCCGACGTCGATTCGACGATCGACCAGCCCGGCTTGAGGCCATGGTCGCGCTCGGCCTGGCGGAGCAACTGCAGCGCGCTCCGGTCCTTCACGCTGTTGCCGGGGTTGTAGCACTCGAGCTTTCCATACACGCGGATTCGCCTGTGTTCATTCGACAGGCTTTTCAGATACAGCAGCGGCGTATCGCCGATCAGTTCGACTAGGCTGTTTGCGTACATTCGACATCTCCGACCAGCGGGTTGGCGTTGGCTTGTGCGTCGTTTGCGAGTTGTACGACGCGATCGGCCGCGTGTGATCCGGCTTGCTTCACAGTGCGACTTTAGTGATCGATGCCCGGGGCCTGTAACTGTCCGAACGGGCATCGGAAGGCGCGTGCGTCACAGTTCGCCCGATTCCATCTCTGTCTCCCTCTCCCTCTCGCCGCGGTCGGCCGCAGGGAGGACGCGCAGTCTCGGATGCGGCAGTGCGTCGGGTGTCAGCGCCCGATCGCCGACGAACGCGCCGACGAGTTGCGCGAGCAGCGCCGCATTCTGCTGAACCATGTGATGACTGCCGGCCTGGAGCTCGATCTGGATCGGGCGAAGCTGGGCCGACGTAATGGCTCGCGCACGAATCGCGCAGGTCATTTCGTCGTATTCGCCGGTCACGAGCAGCGCGGGGATGCCGGCGATCGATCCGTCGCGTTCGGCTTCGATCCGATGGGCGCGGAAATTCAGCAGTTGCTGGCTGTATTCGATCATGTTCGCCGCCGACACGAACGGCGCGTGCAGCCAGTGACGGGTCGCCGAATCGGGTAGCGCGAACATCGATGCGTGGCCGCCTTCGCGTGCGTCGCTGCGTGCCCGCTTCTCCAGGAGCCCGATCATCGATTTGGCCATGCTGTCCGCGGCCTTCGGCATGCGCGCGACGAGCGAGCACATCGTATTGAGATTGTTTTCGTACGCGCTGTCGGCGCCGTCGTAGTCCTGCGCGCCGGCAAACGACGGCGCGATCAGGCTCATCGACGCGATGCGGCCGGGCAGTGCGCGCGCCAGCGCCAGCGCATATCGGGCGCCTCCGCACCAGCTCGCGACGTGAATCGCGTCGATCCCCTCGACGTCGAGCAATTCAGCCACGCTGCGCGCGTAGCGGTCCGGCGCATCGGGGCTCGAATAGTACGCGCGTGTCAGTCCTGCATCGGCTGACGCATCGCTCGCGTCGTCCGCCAGATAGAGCGAAAAATCCGGCGCCAATCCGGCCGCGAAGTCGTGCCACACGTCGTGCGGGATGCCGAATGCGTTGATGAGCAGCATGGCCCGCGAGCCGCGCCCGGCATTCAGATACCGATGCCCGTTGCCGGTCGTGATCCGGCGCGCGGACGGCAGGTCGACAAACCGGGGCGCGTCGCGCCTTTCGTGCCGGGCCGCGTGAGCGGCGACGCGTGAAGCGATCCGGGCTTGCCAGTCGAAGCCGTCACAGCGTAGTCGGTGAGAACGGATGTCGGTCGGGGGAACGTGCGCGTCATCCGCGTATCCCAGCATGTGCTCGGCGTGCTTCAGATTCGTTTCGAGCAGCGCGAGAACGGCGTCGGAGCCGGCCTCGTCGGCATCGCTTCGCGTCGGAATGGGCACCCTTTGCGCGACGCTTTCGGCGAGTTCGCGCCAAGCAATACGCCGATCGCCATGCACGACGTGAAGGCCGGGCGACGCTTGCGTCGCAAGCCAGGCCAGCACCGCTTCAGCCGTCAGCAGGCAGGCCGCGCCGGCTGTTTCGGCAGGCAACGCCAGCGGCTCTTGCTCGAAGTACGTGTCGACGCGGCGGCGTACCTCGAACACGGTTTCGGCGACCGCGTCGGCGAGCGTGTCGAGTGACGCCAGCGATAGCGTACCGGCTTCGCCGATGGCGGCCGTGCCGTCCGCGAGCGCGTCGCCGAGTACGACGATGCATGCGTTCGCAACGGATGCGGACGCAACGTCGAGCGCGGCCGACAGGAGGCGGGGCAAGGACGCGAATTCGCGCGTGCGGCGAATCTCGGGATCGTCGACGACGACGGCGAGCTGCCCGGAACCGGGCGCGTTCAATGCGTCGCGAAGCCGAGCGATGCGCGGGTACGCACCGAGTGCCGTAGTCGCATCGCCGGCATCGGCCGCTGCGCGCAGCGCGGCGAGGTCGCCGGCATCCAGCAGGCAGATACGGTCGTCGCCGCCGGCCGACGGCATCCTGCATGCGTCGTGCGGATGATCGTTCATCGTCATCTCGTTACGCTTTCACGGACAACAGCATTTCCACCAGATCAACCGCATCGCCGATGGTTTCGAGGTTCGCGACCTGTTCCGTGTGCGATGCGAAGCTGATGCCGAGCCGATCCTCGGTCAGCGCCATCAGCGACAGCAGCGAGATCGAATCGAGCATCAGATCCGACGTCAGCGACGTTTCCCGCGTCAGCATGTCCGGCGCAATATCGAGCGCAGCAATCTGCGGAATCAGTTCGGTAAGCGTAGCGAACACGTTCGCGTGGTCGTCCATCGGATTCTCCAAGTGCCGTAGGGGTTCCGCTTTATAGCGTCAAGCCACCGCACTGCCTACCTGCACTGACGTACAGGGTTGGCGCAGCAAGGGAAACACTCGCCCGAACGGACAGGTTTCAGTCTTGAAAGCGGCCATTACATTGCCGGTTACCTCACCGACAGGGAACGATCATGACCCTCACCAAAGAAGCCGTGCTGATGGACAAAGCGACGTTTTCGCGCGCGCTGCGCGAAACGCTGGACGAGCAGCTCACGCTCGATCACCCGATCTTCGCGGAGTTGTTCACGCCGCAGAAAAACTGGCGCTTGCTGAAGATCATCTCGCTCGAGGGATACCAGATCACCCGGTACTTTCTCGAGTACATCGAGAACCTGTACTTCCGCTGCCCGTTCCCCGACCACAAGCGCCGGCTGCTGTACAACCTGTTCGAAGAGGAAACCGGGCGCTTCTCGAAAACGAAGAACCATGTCGAGCTCATGGAAGACTTCATTCGCGCGCAAAACATCAGCGACGAGGAGCGCGATGCGTGGACGCCGTCCGCGGCCACGCGCGAGTTGATCGACTATCGCCTCGAGAACTGCAAGGGCGAGGGTACCTACCATATCGGCGCCGCCGCGGTGATGATCGCGAGCGAAGGGCAGAGCCTGGAAACCCGTGCGGGCGACGCGCGCCACTCGATTCTGGCGAAGTGCTACGGGCTCACCGAGGAAGACACGCGATTCTTCTCGGTTCACCAGAAAGAGGACGTCGCGCACGTCGCCGAGGGCATCTCGCTCGTGACCGACCTGTGCACGACCGTGGAGATGCAACAGGAAGCGCTGTTCGCGGTGCGCCACACGTGCAAGCTGTTCTGGAACATGTATGAAAGCGCCGCGCAAAAGTACTACGCGTCCGCCGAGGGCGTCGCGCACGCGTGACGGGACAACGCCGATGATGACCTTCGACGATCTAGTCGCGCGCTTGCGCGACAGCAGTCATACGCTGACCTTTGTCGACGACAAGGGCGCCGAAACCGTCCGGACCTTCCACGAACTGTTCGAAGACGTGCTCGCCACGGTCGAGCGCGGCAAGACAATCGGCCTCGTACCCGGGGCGCGCGTCGGCATCGCGGCCCCGAACGGCTATCCGTGGATGGTGTGGGATCTGGCGTGCATCGAGCTCGGCTGCGTTTCGGTCGCGTTTCCGAACGATGGCCTGCTCGACACGTGCGACGCGTTGATCGAGCGCTACCAGCTGAGTGTGCTGGCAGTAGACGCACGATGGATCGATGCCGGCGAGACGATTGCCGGGCGCGTCGTGGATATCGATCCCGCCAGCCGCGGCGATTCGCACGCGCGCATCGAGCCGGTGCGGGTCGAGCATATGCCCGATACCCATTCGTTGGTGTTCAGTTCGGGCACGACGGGCAGGACCAAAGGGCTCGTGATGAGCCGCCGCGGCACCGCGCACTTGCTCGGTCTGTATGGCGACTCATTCGGCGTCGCACCGGGCGAGCGGTTCCTGACGTTCTTGCCGTTCGCGAACTATCAGCAACGGATGACGTACTACTTCTGCCTGTATCACGGGGTCGATCTCGTGTCGGTGCCGTTCCACGGACTCTTTCCGGGGCTCAAGCGGCACCAGCCGACGTTCGTGATCGCACCGCCGGTGCTGTACGAGACGCTGCATACGCTGGCGCGCGCGGCTGCCGGGCCCGGCAGCGATCCGTCGACGCTCGCCGAGCGACTGAGCGCGCTGACCGGCGGCAACATCCGCTACATGGTCACCGGGATGGCGCCGATCAAGCGCGCGGCGCTCGATTTCTTCTGGGATTGCGGGATCGCGCTGTACGAGGCGTTCGGGATCACCGAGGCCGGCATGGTTGCGTGGAACAAGCCCGGGCAGGTACGCGTCGGTACGGTCGGCCAGCCGGCGGAGCCGGGCAGCGTCTCGTTGCTGGAGGACGGCGAAGTCGTCGTCACACGGAACGCCCTGCTGTCGCTCGGCTACTTCGATGCGCCGGAAGAGGACAGTCGCGCGACATTCATCGCACCGAATGCGGTCGCGACGGGCGACATTGCCGAATTCGACCGCGACGGCTTTCTGCGCGTCGTCGGGCGCAAGAAGGACGCGATCATCACGAGCAACGGCGAGAAATTCCATCCCGAGCCGATCGAGGCGCTGTTGTATCGCGATCCGCGCGTCGACGTGGCCGTCGTGATGGCGGGCCCGCAAGCGGGGCTCAGCGTCGTCATCGCGACACGCCGGCCGGACGATCCCGACGTCACCGACGCGCTGCGCGAACTCGTCCGCGCGGTCAACGGCACGCTGCCCGCACAACGGCAACTGGTGAAGGTGATTTTCACCGACCGCGCGTTCGACGTCGAAGGCGGATTGCGCACGCGCAACCTCAAGCTCAATCGCCGCGCGATCGCGGACGCGTTCCTGCGACACGCATGAGATCACCCCCCGTGCGCAAGCCGCCGCCTTTGCGCGGCGGCGCGCACGGACCTCATTCTGGATACACCATGACGACGCATCCGAATCCGAACGTGTTTCAGATGGAAGTCGAACCGACCTCCATCATCGAGACGCTCGCCCATCACACCGAGCGAGACCCCGACCGCGTCGCGCTGACCATCCTGCGCGACGGCGAGGCGATCGAAAGCGAAAGCACGTTCGGCGATCTGCATGCCGGCATGATGCGCGTGGCGCGCGGACTCGCGCAACTGACCGAGCCGGGCGCTCGCGTGCTGCTGCTGTTGCCGACGAGCGCCGAGTTCGTCTGCACGTTCTATGGATGCCTGGCATCGGGGCGCGTCGCCGTGCCGGCCTATCATCCGCAGCAGGTGCGCAAGGTCGCGCAATGGGCGAAGCTGCACGCGATTGCCGACAATTGCGGCGCCACGCTGATCGTCGCGCCGGCGACCTCGGTCGAGACCATCGAGACCCTGCGCGCGACGCAGCAGCTGTTCACCGGCTGCCAGCTCGTCACGTACGAAGCGCTCGTCGACGCGGGTGCGAAGGACACGTCGGCGTTGCCGCGCATGCCGGCGCTGGACGATCTTGCGTTTCTTCAATACACGTCCGGATCGACGGGCACGCCGAAGGGCGTGATGATCACGCACGGCAACATCATCGACAACCAACGGTCGATCGCGCTGCTGATGCAGCACGATCGCGACACGCGCATGCTGTCGTGGCTGCCGCTGTATCACGACATGGGACTGTCGATGCCGTTGCAACTGGCGTCGATCGGGCTTTCAGTGGTGCTGATGTCGCCCGTTGCGTTCGTCCAGCAGCCGGGGCGATGGTTGCGCGCGATTGCCGCACACCGTGCGACGACGTCCGGCGGGCCGAATTTCGCGTATGCGCTTGCCGCGGCCGCCCTCGACGGAAGCGACGACGGCGGCCGGCTCGATCTGTCCAGCTGGCGGGTGGCGTTCTGCGGCGCGGAGCCGATTCATCGTCAGACCGTCACCGACTTTATCGACGCCGCAAGCCCGCACGGCTTCGCTCCTGGGTCGTTCTATCCGTGCTACGGGATGGCCGAGGCGACCCTGATCGTATCGGGTGTCCCTTACGGTGAAGGCGCCCATTATCTGGACGTCGACAACGTGAAGCTTGCCGCAGGCATCGTCGAACCGGTTCAGCCCGGCGCCGCGAACGCGAAGAGCCTCGTGTCGTGCGGCGGCACGGCGCCCGGCACCGAGATCCGGATCGCAGGGCCCGATGGTTGCCCGGTGGCCGACCCGAACGGCGTCGGCGAAATTTGGGTGCGCGGCGGCGCGATCGGCGTGGGCTACTACGGCAACCCCGAAGCGACACGGTCGACGTTCGGCGCGCATGTCGATGACGAGCCTGGCGCCCGTCCGTTCCTGCGCACCGGCGATCTGGGCGCGATCGTCGACGGCCGCCTGTACGTGACCGGCCGCGTGAAGGACATGCTGATCGTTCGCGGGCGCAACCTGTATCCGCAGGATATCGAGGCGTGCGTGCAGGACGCGGTGCCGGCGTTGCGCCGCGGGTGCGGCGCCGCCGTATCGGTGCAGGCGGACGGCGAAGAGAAGCTCGTGCTCATCCAGGAAGTCGGGCGCACCGCGCGCCGCACGCTGGACCTCGACGCCACGCTGCGCGCGATGGTGGTCGCGATCGGCGAGGACTTCGGGGTCACGCCGCACGCGATCGTGCTGGTCGAGCCGGCAACCATCGAAAAGACTTCCAGCGGCAAGATCGCGCGTGCGCTGTGTCGTCGTGCGTATCTGCAAGGCGAACTGCGGGCCGTCGCCAGCTGGACCGATGGCGCCTATGCGATGGATGCGGGCGCGGCGCGTGACGGTGCGGTGGCGCCGGCTGTCGCCGAGGTTGCGCCCCATTCCGAATCGACGCTGATCGAGCGCGAAATCGCGGACCGGATCGTACGGATCGTCGCCGAGCGGCTCAAGATCGCCGAGGCGCAAGTGTCGCGCACGGCCGCGTGGGTCGAGATGGGTTTCGACTCGATGAGCGCGCTCCAGTTTTCGTTGAAGGTGCAGCACACGATCGGGCTGACGTTCGACGCCGCCGTGCTGTGGGACTGTTCGAACGTCGAGCAGCTTGCCGCGCATCTGGCGCGCATGCAGGGCGCGGCCGATGCGTTGCGATCGAGCGACGCGCCCGCACCGGCCGCCGCGCACGCGCGTTCCGCGTCGGTCGTCGACGGCGCCGACGCGCCGCCTACCCGGGAGCAGCTTGCGGCGCTCTCCGACGCGCAGGCCGAAGCGCTGCTGCTGAAAGCGCTGCAGGGCTGAGCCGATCCCCGGCAGTCTCGTTCCGCGAACGTCTGGAGTGGTACACATGATCGAGTCCAATCGCGCGGCCGCCGCGCCCCTTACACCCGTGAAGCAAGCGTTGCTGAAGATCGACGCGCTGCAACGCGAACTGGCAGAAGCGCGCAGCGCGATGAGCGAACCGATCGCCATCGTCGGCATGGGCTGCCGCCTGCCCGGCGGCGTGGATTCCGCCGACGCGCTCTGGTCGATGCTCGCGGACGGGACCGACGCCGTCGGCCCGGTGCCGGCCGACCGATGGACCGATGCGATCTACGATCCGCGGCCGGGCCGGCGCGACACGAGCTACAGCCGGCATGGCGGGTTCATCGACGACGTCGATCGTTTCGATGCGGGATTCTTCGGCGTGTCGGAGCGCGAGGCGCCGCACATCGATCCGCAGCAGCGGTTGTTGCTCGAATGCACGTGGCGTGCACTGGAAGATGCCGGCTTTTCGCGGGAAACGATCGCGTCGTACCGAACCGGCGTGTTCGTCGGTTCGTCGGTCGACGACTACGCGCGCGTCAGCGAGAGCGTAGCGGGTGACGCGCTCAGCTATGCGCAGACATCGCTCGGTACCGCGCGGCCCTTCGCGGCCGGACGCATTTCCTATCTGTTCGGGTTTCATGGCCCGGCGTTGCATCTCGACACCGCGTGCTCGTCGTCGCTCGTCGCCGTCCATTTGGCTTGCCATAGCCTGCGTACCCGCGAGTCCGATGTCGCATTCGCGGGTGGTGTCAACCTGATGCTGTCGCCGGAGATGACGATCGCGCTGAGCGAGCTTCAGGCGCTGTCGCCGAGCGGCCGCTGCCGGACGTTCGACGCGGCCGCCGACGGTTACGTGCGCGGCGAAGGCTGCGGCGTCGTCGCGCTGATGCGGCTGTCCGATGCGCGGGCGCAGGGCAGGCCGATCCGGGCGGTGATCCGCGGCTCAGCCGTCAATCACGACGGGCGCAGCAACGGAATGACGGCGCCGAATGGCCGTGCGCAACGCGACGTGATCCGCGACGCGCTCGAGCATGCCGGCGTGTCGCCGGCCGACGTCGACTACGTCGAGGCGCACGGCACCGGTACGCCGCTCGGCGATCCGATCGAGCTGCGTGCGCTCGAGGACGTGTATTGCCGCGACACGAATCGCACCGGCGACCTGTACGTCGGCAGCATCAAGACGAATATCGGGCATCTCGAATCGGCCGCCGCGGTCGCCGGGCTGATGAAGGTCGTGTGCGCGCTGCAGAAAGGTGAATTGCCGCGGCACCTGCATTTCGATACGCCGACCACGCACGTCGACTGGGATGCGAACGGCATTCGCGTGCCGACCGAGCATGCGGCGTGGCCGTCGTCCCGACCGGGCCGGCGTATCGCGGCGATCAGCTCGTTCGGCATGAGCGGCACGAACGCACACCTGATCATTGAGGCATGGCAGGAGACGCGCGCAGCGGAACCCGACGCGGACGTCGCGCTGGCCGGGCACGCGCGTCACGATATCTGGCCGTTGTCCGCCCACACGGCGCCGATGTTGAAACAGGCGATCGAAGACTGCGCGGCGCACGTGCGGGCAGACGCGTCGCTGGCGCCCGACGCGGTCGCCAGCGCGCTGCGTCTCGCGCGCGACAGCCATCGGCATCGCGTGGCGATTGTCGCGGATGCTCGCGACACGCTGCTCGATGCGCTGTCGGACGCGGCGCGGGCCATGACGGTCCGGAGCGGGCAGCCGGGCGGCGCCCGCGACCGGCTTGCGTTCCTGTTTACCGGACAGGGCGCGCAGCGCGCCGGGATGGCTCGACAGCTCTATCGGGATTTCGCGCCGTTTCGCGACGTATTCGACGCATGCGACAGCCATATCGAGGCGCAAGGAGAACTGTCGCTCGTGGACGTGCTGTGGGGCGACCATCAGGACCGGATCAACGAAACGCGTTACACGCAACCGGCGATGTTCGCGCTCGAGGTCGCGCTCGCGCGCTTGTGGATGCACTGGGGCGTCGTGCCGGAGGTCGTGATGGGCCACAGCATCGGCGAGTACGCGGCTGCGTGCATTGCCGGCGTGTTCTCGATCGAGGACGGCTGCCGTCTCGTGACGGCGCGCGGACGTTTGATGGATACGCTCACCGCGCCGGGCCGTGCGCTCGCGGTGTTCGCAAGCGTGCGTCACGTGGCCGATGCGGTGCGCGACTACCCCGGGCGCGTCGCCATCGCCGCGGACAACGCACCGGAGAGCGTGCTGGTGTCGGGCGACCCGGACGCAATCGAGTCGATCGAGCGACTGTTCGCGTCGCGCGGCATCGCGACGAAGGCGCTGGCGGTATCGCGCGCATTCCATTCGCCGCTGATGGAGCCGATGCTCGCCGATTTCGGCGCCGTCGCCGCGACCGTGCGCTATCGCGTGCCTGCGATTCCGATCGTGTCCAACGTGACGGGCCGATTCGAGGCCGAACGCCTGTGCGATCCCGCGTATTGGGTCGAGCATGTCCGGGCCACCGTAGCCTTCCGTGCGGGTGTCGACACCCTGCTCGACGACAAGGTGACGACGGTCATCGAGATCGGGCCTGGCAAGACGCTTTCGAGCCTCGTCTCCGCGTGCACGGCGGAGCGGGCGGATCATCGCAACGTGATTGCGCTGCCGTCGATGGGCAATGACGGGCGCGAAACCGAGCAGTTGCTGCGTGCATTGGCACATGTCTATATGTGCGGTCGTCGTGTCGACTGGCATGCGTACGAGCGCTCCCGAACCGGTGCGCCGATGCGGCAAGCCGCGCGCCGCGGCGTGCTGCCGCCGTATCCGCTCGAAGCGCAGCGTTACTGGGTGAATGCGCGGGAGCCGGCGCAGCGGGCGAACGTGCTGACGAGCGCAACCGGCGCGCGTCGGACCGCCGGTCGCGGCGTGCTGGGCCGGCATCTCGCGATTCCGGCATCGGATCATCTTCGCTACGAGAGCGAGGTGTCCGATCGGCATCTGCCGTTTCTGGGCGGACACCGCGTGCACGGGCAACTCGTTTTTCCGGCGGCAGGCTTCGTCGAGGCGCTGCTCGACGCGGCATCGCGGCGCGATGGCGGCGATACGGAATCCGCGGCCGGCCGCTGGCTGGTCGCGCGTGAGGTGTCGTTCGATAACGCGCTCACGCTGGAGCCCGGCAACGCGGCCACGTTCGGCACGGTCGTGCACGCAGGTGACCCCTCGCATCCGGGCGAAGCAGGCGTGCGGATCGACATTCACGCCTGCCACGACACGGCCGCGTCCCAACCCGAATGGACGTTGCAGTGCGCCGCGCAGATCGGGACGACGCATGGCGTTGCCGACGTGTCCGACGTGCCGGCGCTCGATGAATGGCGCGCGCAATGCGGCGACGCGTTGCCTGTCGACGGTTTCTACGCGCGCTTGCAAGCGACCGGGCTCGAATACGGCGGTGCATTTCGCTCGATTCGCGCGCTGTCGCGGAGCGACGACGTGGCGCTGGCCCGAATCGAAATGGAGCCGGACGGCACGGACGACCTCGTCCGCATCGTTCATCCGGCGCTGCTCGACAATGCGTTTCAGACCGTCGCGGGCGCGCTATGGGATGCGGAGCTGAACACCGCCTTCGTGCCGATCGGCATCGAACGGATCGCTTGCATGCCGATACGCGGCGTGCAGGCGGTGTGGTGTGCAGTGCGGGCTCGGGTGAAGCGCAGCGTTGCTACCGCGGATCTCTGGATATACGACGACGCGGGCAGCTGCGTCGCCGTCGTCTCCGGATTGCGGCTGATGGCCGTCGATCCGCGACGGTTTCAGCGGGTCGCGGAGCCTGTCGCGCTGAACACGCTCGTCTGGCGGCTGTTTGCGGCCAAACATGAGGCGGCCGACGCGCGCGCGAACTTCGTGCTGATCGGCAACGGGTCCGCGCTGGACGCGATGCTGGCGCAGGCATGTGAAGACGCTGACAACGCGTGTGCAATCGCGGCGCTGCCGGCGGACGACCTGTTCGACGACGATGCAGGTACCCGGCGCATTCGTGCTGCGCTCGACGATGCACTAGCCGGCCTGGATGCACGACGTACCGTGCTGCTCTATGTGTGGCCGTCGAGAGACGACGCGGAATCAGAAGATGAACTCGCCGCAGTCGGCGCAGCTTACCGGCGCTTCGCGAACCTCTGGCGCGAAGTGCAGTCGGCTCGCTGGCCGCAGGGCACGCCGGCCGTCTGCATCGTGACCCACGCGGCGCAGCACGTGCCCGGCATCGACGTGCGCGTAGCGCCGTTTCAGGCGGCGGCCTGGGGCGTCGCCCGCAGCCTGATGCACGAGAGCGGCGACATTCCGGTGTGTGTGATCGATCTGCCGGCGCCCGATGCGACGTCTTGCGCGCGCGCGCTGACCGCAGTGGCGGGCGCCGCGACGACCGGCGAGACGCAGTTCGTGTCGCATGGCGACACCGTATACGTTCCGCGGCTCGTCGCACGCGACGCCGGCGCGGCGCAACCGCTTGCGCACGGCGCCTATCTGGTGACGGGCGGACGCGGTGCAATCGGCACGCGGGTGATCGAGCAGTTGATCCGGAATGGCGTGCCGAAGATCGTGTCGGCCAGCCGCCAGGTCCCGGCCGACAGCGAACGCGCGCGACTTGCGTCGATCGCCGATGCGCACGGCGCGATCGTCGAATTCGTGGCGGCCGACGTCGCCTCGTCCGCCGACATCGACGCGCTCGTCCATGCGCTCGAAGCGGATTCCGCGCACCCTCTCGTCGGCGTCCTGCATGCGGCGGGCACGCTTGACGACGGCCTGCTCGCGACCCAGCCGATGACCGACGTATTGAAGGTGCTCGCGCCGAAGGTCGCGGGAACGTTGAATCTGCATCGCGCGACCGCGCATCTGCCGCTGCGGCACTTCGTGTCGTTTTCGTCGATCGTGGCCTGCATCGGCTCCCCGGGGCAATGTGCATACGCCGCCGCGAACGCCTATGTGGACGCGCTGACGGCCGTGCGCAACCAGGACGGCCTGCCTGGGCACACGATGAACTGGGGCCTGTGGGGCGGCAACGGGATGGTCGATCAGCTCGACGCGCGGCAACTGCGCCGCATCGCATCGTTCGGCCTCAAGCCGATCGAGCCGGACGTCGCATTGCGCGTGTTCGACGCGCTGGTCGCCGAACCCGACGGGCAGACGCAGATCTGGAACGTGGAAGTCGATACGCTGATCAAGCGCAGCCCGAGCCGGGCGATGGGCGCGCTGTTGTCGGAACTCGTGCCGCCAGCGCCGCCGGCGCATCGCCCGGCCGGTACCGGCCCTGGCTTGCGCGAGCGCATCGCGGGGGTGCCGGACGACGAGCGCATGCAATTGCTGCGCGGACACCTGACCGACGCCATCGCCGCGACCCTGCATACGTCGAGCGAGCGGATCGCGCCGGATATTCCGCTGATCGAGCTCGGCCTCGATTCGCTGATGGCCGCGGAATTCCGCAATGCATTGCGCAGCGAGCTGGGCGTCGATGTTCCGTTCGGGCGATTGCTCGAAGGCGCGTCCGTCGACGACGTCGTGCGCACGATCGTGACGACGCTCGACCGCAGCGAGTCGCGGGCGCCCGACGGAACACCCCCATCGCGCGCGGCGGACCGGATCGACGTGGTGTCAGGAGAAGCGACGTTCGGCGTCGAAATGGAAGGAGGAGAGCTGTGAGCTCGATCGAATTCATCAACGAACTGGCGGGGCGCGGCATCGAGCTCTGGACCCAGGACGGCAAGCTGCAATACAAGGCGCCGAAGGGCGCGGTCACACCTTCGCTCGTCGACGAGCTGAAGACCCACAAGGCGACGCTCATCGCGCTGCTCGAGCAATTTGCGGGAACGGCGGGCACCTACCCGCTCTCGTTCGCGCAGAAATCGCTCTGGTCGCTGCATCAGCTCAATCCCGACAGCGCGGCATACAACGTGACGTATGCGACGCGCATCGACGACGATGTCGACCTATCCACGCTGCGCCGCTGCGTCGACTATCTGATCGCACGCCATCCGATCCTTCGCACCGCGTACCGCGTGATCGATGGCGAGCCGCGTCAGCAGGTGGGGTCGCAAGCGCGCGCGCAGTTCTCGGTCGATCGCGTGTTCGCGGCCGACGAAGCCGCGATCCGCCGGTGGATCGACGAAGAGTCGAATCGCCCGTTCGATCTGACGCAATCGCCGATCCGGCTCAAGCTGCTGCTGAACGAGCACGACGGCGCCGACGCGATTCGCGTGGTGCTGCTGTTGAACGTTCACCATATCGCCGCCGATTTCTGGTCGCTCGAGATCCTGCTCAACGAGCTTCGCACGCTCTACCGTCTCGCCCGCGCGGGCGAGCCGCTGAAGTTGCCGCCGCTGCCGGTGCAGTACAAGGATTGCGTCGAACACGAGCGCGCACGGCTCGACGGCGCGGACGGCGAGCATCTCGCGGCGTTCTGGCGGCGCGAGCTGGCACACGGATTTCCGGTGTTGAGCCTCGCGACCGACCGGTTGCGCCCGCCGCGCAAAACCGAGCATGGACGCGTCTACGATCGGTCGCTCGGCGCGACGCTATCGCAGCAGGTGCGCGACACGGCCCGGCTGCTGCGCGTGACCCCGTACATGCTGCTGCTCGCGGTCTATCAATTGCATCTTCACCTTCACACCGGGCAGGCGCGGGTGATGATCGGCGCACCGACTTCCGGGCGCAATGCGCCGGGCAGCGAGAGCGTGGTCGGTCATTTCGTGAACACGGTCGTGCTCGCGTGCGAAGTCCGACCGGACGATTCGTTCGACGCGCTGCTGCAGCGCACGCGCGAAATGATGCTGCGCGTGCTCGATCACCAGGATTATCCGTTTCCGTTGCTGGTCGATGCATTGCGTCCGGCGCGCGATCCGAGCCGGTCGCCGATCTACCAGGTGATGTACAACTGGAACCAGGCGCGCGGCGATTTCGCCGCCGAAGGCGGGAGCGGCGTGCCGTTCTATCGTGAGCGTCTCGCCGCATCGAGCACCGGTACGCGCGGCGCGACACACGATCTGACGCTCAACGTACAGGATCTCGGTGACGAATACCTGACCGCCTGGACGTTCAATACGGATCTGTTCGACGACGAAACGATCGCGCGATTCGCGAGCCAGTATGCGCATCTCGTCGAGCAGGTGGTGGCTGACACGCGCCGTTCGCTGCACCAGTACACACTCGCGACCGCACCGACCGACGATGCGCGACGCCGCATTGCCGCGGCCGACGCATTCGTGCGTCGGGCGGCCGATGCCGAATCCGATATGCAGCGGGATGCGTCGCGCGTGGTGTGGCAATTCGACCATCGCGCGATCAGCGATGGCGAGGTCCGCGATGCGGTTCGCGCCGTCCGTGCACAACTGGACGCCCTCGGGATCGGTGCCGGAAATCGAGTCGAACTCCGACTGCAAAGTGTCGCCGAGCGCGCGGTCGCGTTGCTCGCGATCCGCGCCGTCGGCGCGTGCTATACGGTGTCGGGCGACACGGCCGACGCAGTGTGCCGCGGTCGTGGCGACGGTTGGTCCGGCTGGGAGATCGACGCGATAGAAGTGGTGCAGGCGCGCGATGACGCCGCGCGCGGCGACGGCGTTGCCGCAGGCAGCGCTTCTGCGGTCGAGCCGCTGCTCGACTATGTCGGTCAATTGCTCCATCTCGACGCCCACGCAACGGTGCTCGTTCCGCACGGCGCGCATGACTGGCTGTCGGCAGCGGCGCTTGCACAGGCCGTGCTTGTCGGCGGCACGGCTCGACTGTCCGAGCAGGCCGCCATTGGCGCGCTCGCTTCCGGCGACCCTGCGATCGCGAACAGCGCATACGCGGCACTCGACCGGTTGCTCGCGGACGGCCCGTCGCTCCTGCTGCCGTCGCTTCTGTTGCAACGTGCGGACGTCGCCGGCGTGGGGCGGGCACGCGCGCTTGTCGCGTACGGCGAGCATCCGCAACCGTTGAAGTCGCTCGCCGCGGCCAACCGGATACCCACGGCGGCGTACTTCGTCCCGGTGCAGCACGCGGCTACCGGTTCGGCGCTGTGTGCGTTTGCGGCCGGCCCGGACGGCTGGCAATTGCTGGCGCCGTCGTATCCCGGACGTGTTGCATTCGCGCTCGGATCATCCGGAAGTTTCGCCGACGATCGTCAGGCCGGAAAACTGCATTTCTTCGACGGCGCGTCGATCCGCGCGTCGGCTGCAGGAGCTGCACTCGAAACCGCGCCCCCGGACAGGGCGCTGATACCCACTGGCGTGTCGGTCGTGCGCCGTGGCGGCGACCTGCTGTGCGCCGATCCTTCGTCACGGGTCGCGCGTCACCGGCCCGTGCCGATCGAAATCGGCACGGTCGAACAGGCGATCTCCGCGATCCCCGGTGTGGCCGCCGTCGCCTGTGCATGCGTCGTCCGCGACACGCGGGAAATGCTGGTCGCCTATCTCGTCGCGGATGACGGCCACGTGGATGTGCATGCGCTCGAAAACGCGGTGCGTTCGGCATTGAAGCATGCGTTGCCGGACGCGATGCACCCCGACGCGATCGTGGTGCTCGACCGGCTGCCGCTCGACGCGGGCGGCGCACTCGACGCAGGCGGGCTCCCGCTGCCTCGCGCAAGCGAGCGGGCCGACCGTCGCGCGTCGACCGACATCGAACGCAAACTCGCGGCGATCTGGGCCGACGTCCTCGGCCAGCCGTCGGTCGGCGTCGATCAGGATTTCTTCGAATTGGGCGGCGATTCGATTCTCGCCGCGGTCATCGTATCGCGGGCCGCGCTCGACGGCATGTATTTGAAGCCGCAGGACATTTTCCTGCATACGACCGTGGCGGGCCTGTCGACGGTGGTGCGCGAGACGCCGGGTCTCGATGTCGATCAGGGGCCGGTGCAGGGCGAGACGGTGCTGGGTCCGGCGGCGCAATGGTTCGTCGAGCGCGTCGACGTCGATCGTTCGCACTTCAACCAGGCGCTGCTCGTTCCGCTCGGCGAGACGCCCGACGCGAACATCATGGCCGAGGCGATTCGCGTCGTCATGCGGCATCACGACGTGCTGCGTTCCCGGTTCGTCGCGCACGGCGATGGAATGCGACACATGTTTGCCGGCGACGGCGGCGCCGACGCCGTCGATTTTGCGATCGTCCCGTGTATCGACTCGGCTGGCCGGCATTGCGAACGCATGTGGCGCGATGCGATCGACGCCGCACAGCGCAGCCTCGACCTCGAGGGCGGTCGGCTCATCGCGGTCAGGTGGCTCGAGAGCACCAGCGTGTCGAGCAGCCGGCTGCTGATCGTCGTTCATCACATGGCGATCGACGGTGTGTCCTGGAGCATCCTGCTGCAGGACCTGGCCGATTGCTATCTGCGCTTGCGTGACCGCACGGCGGCGGCGTTGCCGCCGAAGACGAGCTCCGTAAAGGCTTGGGTGGACCAGTGGCTTGCGCTGGCGCAGGGCGACGCGCTCGACGACGACCGTCTCTACTGGCGCAACGTGAACGCACAGGTGCGTGACGTGCTGGATGGGCCGAAGCGGGTGGCGCTGATGCGTCACGGGCTGACCTCGATCGTTCAGCATGCTTATCAGGAATCGTCGCTCAGTTGTGCGATCACGCTCGATGCGGATCTGACGCACGCGTTTCGAACCACGGCGCCGCGTGCTTACGGCACCGACGCGAACGATCTGCTCATCGCCGCGCTGCACGCGGGTTTCCATGCCTGGAGCGGCAGCGATGCGTTGCTGGTGGACGTCGAGGGGCATGGCCGGGATGGCCTCGGCGACGCGATCGACCTGAGCCGCACGGTCGGCTGGTTCACGTCGATCTATCCGGTGCTGATCGACACGCCGGCCACCGCCGCGGATCCGTCGGCGCTCATCAAGTCGGTCAAGGCCCGACTGCGCGAGGTGCCGCGCAAGGGCGCGAGCTATGGCGTGCTGCGCTATCTCGACACGAAACCGCAGGCCGGCGCCGATGCGCTGACGTCGTTTCCGCGCGCACCGATCCTGTTTACCTACCTCGGTCAACTGGAGCAATTGTCGGGACCGTCGTCGCCGCTGTACGGCGGGCCGCCCGAACCGGCGCCGGGCATCCGCAGCCCGCGCCAGCGGCGCACGCACCTGCTGGACGTCGTCGCGTACGTGTCGCGCGGCAGGCTGACCGTGGAGTCCAGCTTCTTCGGGGTGCCGGGCGTCGATGAGAGCATCGGCTGCCTGATGTGCCGCGTCGAAGAGGCGCTGACGATGCTGATTCGCCATTGCAGCGCCGACGGGGTGGGCGGTCTGACACCCGACGACGTTCCTCAACTCGATGTCGACCAGGACGCGCTCGACGCGCTGCTGGAAGAAATCGACGCACTCGAGCGCTGAACGCGGCGGCGCGCGATACCGCGCGTTCGTCGAGCATGACCGCACCAGGAATTCAGGATGACCCGAAACGTCGACACCATTTACCCGCTCACGCCTCTGCAGCGAGGCATGCTTCACCATTCGCGACTCGATCCGGCCTCCGGCATCTACGTCGAGCAATTTTCCTGCGTGTTGCATGGCCCGCTGGACCTCGAGCGATTCCGCGGCGCGTGGGAAGCGGTCGTGCATCGCCACGATACACTCAAGACGCTGTTCATTCGCCTGCACGAAGAGAATCCGTTGCAGGTCGTCCGGCATACGGTCGGGTTGCCGTTCGAGGTGATCGACTGGCGCGATCACGCGGCCGACGAGCAAGCCGATCGATTCGATCGATTGCTCGCGAGCGACCGCGCGCGCGGCTTCGATTTCAGCGTCGCGCCGCTGATGCGTGTCACGCTGATCGACCTTGGTCACGAGCGGCATCGGTTCCTGTGGACCTATCACCATGCGATCCTCGACGGCTGGTCGATGCCATTGCTGCTCGGCGAGGTGTTTCAGCGTTATTCCCGCCCGGACGCGCCGCTTCCTGCCATCGCGCGGGACTATCGCGACTACGTTGCGTGGCTGCGCACACGCAATGGCGACAGTTCGCTCGACTATTGGCGCGATCTGTTGCGCGGCTATCGCAGGCCGGCAGGATTCGCGCCGTCGGTATGCCCTTCGCCGGCGAACGGTGCCACAAGCGGCGCCGACACGCGCCGCACGCTGTCGGTTCGGGCCGACACGATGCCGGCCGGATGGATGGAGGCGGCCGGCCGCGCGTGCCGCGTCGCCCGGGTGACACTCAATACGCTGTGCCAGGGTGCGTGGGCGATGCTGCTTGCGCGCTACGGCGGTTGCGACGACGTCGTCGGCGGCATCGTCGTATCGGGACGTGCGGCAGAAGTGGACGGCATCGAACGCATGGCCGGCCTGTTCATCAACACGCTGCCGTGGCGTGCGACGCTCGACGGCGAGCTCGATACGGCCGACTGGTTGCGACGCTTGCAAGCCGATACGCAGCGCCTGGAACAGCATGCGCACAGCGCACTCGCGGACGTATTGAAATGCAGCGAAGTGCCGCGCCAGCAATCGCTGTTCGACACGCTTTACGTATTCGAGAACTATCCGGGCCGGGATGCGTTCGACCGGCTCGCGGCGAGTTGCGGGTGGCGGATCGACGACCCGCGCGCCGTCGAGGAAACGAGCTATGCGCTGGCGCTGATCGTATTGCCGACGGATACGCTGACGTTTCAGTTGACCTACGACACGGCCCGCTTCGACGCGGCGTTCATTGAACGCATGGCGTCGCAGTACCGCGGGCTCCTCGAAATCCTGGCCGACGCGACCCCGCGAAAAGTGCGCGATCTCATGCTCGATGCGCGACCGTCGACGGGTACCGGCGGCGCGCCCGACGCATCCGCACACGCATCGATGGGCGACGCGACGTTGTCGGCGCATATCGCCGCGCATGCCGCACGCACGCCGGATCGAATCGCCTTTGCCCGGTTGGACGGGCGCGAGTTGCCGGGCGGCGCGCACGGCGTCACCTATGGAACGATGGCCGATCGCGTGCAGCGTGCCGTTCATCAATGGCGGCGTTTCGGCTATCGGCCGGGCGAGCGCGTGCTGATTGCATGCGACGACCCCGTCTCCGGGCTGGTCTTGCTGCTGTCCGGGCTGACGTATGGCGTCGATTGCGCGATGACCGATCCGAATCTGCCGTCGGCCGCGTTCGATGCGCTCGTCGACGGCAGTTGGTCGCCGGAACCGCTGCGAAGCTGCGTGACGACCGCGCAGCATACGCCGTTGACCGGCGTCATGTGTTACGTATTCGACGAGCAGGACCCGATGTACGGGCAAATCGACGGTGCGCTCGACGATCGTTCAGATCCGGTACAGGGCGCATGTTCGTTGCTGCGGCGCGATGTCGATGGCGATTGGCATGTCGTGCGCTATACGCACGCCCAGCTTGTCGAAGCCGCGCGCGCGTTCGGCGCGACGTTACCGGCCGGTGCATCGCGGGATGTTGCGCTCGGCGACGGGCCGCTGTCGCATACGGCGTTGTGGACGGTACTGGGCGCACTGAGTGCCGGGCTGTCGTTGCACCAGATCGCGAGCGCCGGCGATCCCGCGTTTCTGCGGCGAGCGGCGTCTCCGGATGCGCACTGGCACGGTATCGTCCTGAGTCCGGAAGCGACGCGTCATATCGTCCGCGCCGCGTCGATGCTGTCGGCCGGCGCGCTTCGCACCGACTGGGTCATGGCCGATGCACGCTCATTGACGCGTGCGGACGCCGCGAGACTCGCCGAGCTCGCACCCGGCGCGAAACGTTTCCGGCAATTGTGCTGGCCTGCGTGGTCGCTCCCGCATGCGGTGTCGTCGGCCGATGGATTCGATCGCGTCGAATCGGGCGTGGTATCGGCCAATGAATCCGTGTTCGTCGCCGACACCCATCTGAACCCGGCGGGTGGGGACGCGCTCGGTACGCTCGTCGTGTCGGGGCATTCGGTGCCCGATCTGATGTTGCGCAACGGCAAGCCGGACCGCGACAGCCTGACCGTCACGCGCAACGGTACGTGGTTGCGCACGACGCTGGACGCGTGGCACACCGAGCATGGCTGTCATACGTGGCTGCCCGACCGAAGCGCGTGTTCCGACGAGACGACGGCGGATTGGCTCGATTTCGAGGCCGACGTCGCACGGCAGGCGGGCGTCGATGAGGTGGCGCTCGTCGAGCGGATCGCCGAAAGCGGACAATGGGACCATGCGCTGTTCCATCAGGACGCGACGGCCGACGCCGCGGACATCGTGCGCCGACTGGCCGGGCTGCGCGGCGTGCCGGCACTGTCCGCCGGCGCAGTCGTCGCGCTCGCCGCCCTGCCGCGTTCCGCGAAAGGCAGGATCGACCGCGTCCGGCTGCTTTCCGGTGACGTCGAGGTTCGCCGGCATGGTCGCCATGCGGCGCCTCGCGACCTGGTGGAAACGGCGATCCACGACATCTGGTGCGTGTTGCTCAAGCAGCCGCGTATCGGCATTCACGACAATTACTTCGATCTCGGCGGGGATTCGCTGCAAGCCACCGTGATGCTGTATCAGATCGGCGAGCGGCTTCAGCACCCGATCGACATGGAAACGCTGCTGGCCGCGCCGACGATCGCCGGCCTGGCCGCCAGTATCGCGAATGGCGATGTGCGTCGCGATACGCCGGCCGTCGATTTGCCGGGCGAAGCGCGGCTCGACCCGGCGATCGGGACACGGCAACCGTATGCGTGGCGCCCGTATCGGACGGTGTTGCTCACGGGCGCGACCGGATTCCTAGGCGTGCACCTGCTCCATACGCTGCTCGCGACGACCGACGCACGCGTGATGTGCGTGGTGCGCGCCGACGATCCGGCCGCCGGCGTGCGACGTATCGAGGCCGCGATGCAGTCGCACGGCTTGTGGGACGCGCAGCACCGCGATCGGATCGTCGCCGTGCCGGGCGATCTCGGCGAACCGAACCTGGGCTTGTCGGCGGCTGCATTCGACGCGCTCGCACGTGAAATCGATGCGATCTACCACAACGGCGCGCTGGTCAACTTCGTTTATCCGTACGCAACGCTGAAGCAGGTCAACGTGCTGGCGACTCAGGACATCGTCAGACTGGCGAGCCTGCATCGCGTGACGCCGATTCACTACGTGTCCACGGTCGGCACGCTGAACCGTTATTCGGATGCGTTGCCGGAAACGCTCGCGGTGCCGTTCCACGAACACCTGACGAGCGGCTATGAACAGAGCAAATGGGTCGCCGAGCAGTTGCTCGCGCAGGCGCACGCGCGCGGCGTTCCCGTCACGGTCTATCGTCCGGCGCGGATCGTCGGGCATGCGGTGAGCGGGCGGATGAACCTGGACGATCTGTTCTGTCGATTGATCAAGGGCATCATCCTGTTTGGAAAGGCGCCGCGCGACGTGGGGTTCGACAACATCCTGCCGGTCGACGTCGTCAGCCGGATCATCGTACGCGCGTCGCTCGACCCGACCGCCGCGGGGCAGGGCGTACATGTGATCAACCCGCGCTGGAACTCGCTGGACGCGCTGGTCGATTTCATCGAAGACGAAGGCTTCGCGATCGAGCGGGTGAGCTACGACGCGTGGCTCGCGGCATTGGCCGAGCATGTGCGGCAGGACCCGGCGCATCCGCTTTCGATGCTGATTCCGGTGCTCAAGAAATTGAATCCCGTTGCGGATCCGACGGTCGGGCGCATTCTTCCGATCGACGTCACCCAACTGAAGCGGCTCGCGGGCGACGTGCTCGCATCGAGTCTGCGTCCGGCCAACGACTGGTTGCGCACGTTCTTCGATTACTTCTACGAAGACGGTTTTCTCCAGCAGCCGGATGAAAAGCTGGTCACCGCATGAGGGGTGGTTCGCCGGTGAGACCGCGCGCGAGACGATGATCCGAGGTCGGCGCCGTCGGACCGCGACGACCGACGTCGTCGAATAGTCGATGCCGGGAAGGCGGGCTCACCGTCGTCCCGGTTACCGCATTGCCCGAGAGCGATACGTTGCCTTGTTGCAAGTCGCGCCGGCATCGAAACGTTATCTGCCGACTGTATTGGCGGATCGCGAGCGGTTGAAGTGCCGAGCTTTGACGATGCACCCGCGCAGGGTCGCCCGGCAGCAACGCGCCCATCGGTGAGAAAATACCTCCAACGAATATCACCGAAGTGCCGCGCTCGATCAATCCCGGATCGACGGCCGACCCCTGCCCAATGCACGCGCGCCATGCTTAAATAGCAGGGCTCCCGACCGCCGGTCGCCGCGATGGCAGCGCCGGTCGGCACGGGCCAGCATGTCCGATCGACACCGTGACGACAGACGATACAAAAACACCGTTCCGGCGCGCCCGGCGCGGTCCGATAACATTCCGAGGCATCACGTCATGACCATTCTGTTCCGTCTTCTCGCGCTCGCCTGCGCGCTGTGGCTGGCCGCCTGTGCGGCGCCGCCCCCGCCGCCTTCCAGTACCACCGCGTCCGCTCCCGCACCGGATGCCAGCGAGCGCCGCGGGCTCGGCACCGCGTGGGGCGAGTCGGTGCGATCCGAAACCCGGCAGGTCGAATTCGAACGCGCGGATCCGGCGAATCCGACGGATCTCGCGTCGGTTTACTACAACGACGTGCTGCCCGGCCATCTTCCCGCGTCGCAGGTGCGTCGGCTGCCGACCCGCGTCGCGCTCGCGAACGGCGACATCGCGCTGTCGTTTACCGACGAGAAGGGCGCGCCGCTGCGACTCGCGCGCCGCGACGGCCGCTGGCACATGGCGGGCGTCGAGGGATCGCGCTACATGATCGTGTTGCGCAACCAGGGGCGGCGCGCGTTCGAAGTCGTGTCGACGGTCGACGGGCTCGACGTGCGGTCGGGGCGGCCGGGCAGCTATACGAACGGCGGCTACGTGCTGTATCCGGGCCGCACGCTGACGATCGAGGGCTTCCGCAAGAGCCGCGACGAAGTTGCCGCGTTCCGCTTCGCGGCCGTGCCCGACAGCTATGTCGCGAATTCGAAGTACGGCGATGCCGCGAACGTCGGCGTGATCGGCGTCGCGCTGTTCGCGCAGAAGGAGAGCGACGAGGACGCGCTGCGCCGCAGCGCGAATCCGTTTCCCGGCAACGACAACGGCTATGCGCCGCCGCCGGTCCCGCGCGGCGAGTGAGCGCAGGTAGCCGGGCGCTCGCGTGCATCGTGACGCACGCGGGGCGAGCCTGTGTGCTTTCCTGCTGCCCGTTCAACGCCGTTCCCGTTTGGTTTCGCCCGACACACGATTCGGCGCGCGTCCGCGCTATTGGGCGATCGCGCGGCCATCATGTCGTGCGCTGCCCGTTCTTCAGCGGCGCGGTATCGCCGTCGCTCGCTCGTGCTGCGGCACAATGTCGGTTCGCATCGGTATCGCGTGCTTCCCCGTCATCCCGACCGACGGAGAGCGCATGTCGTTACCCGCTTTCAGGTACCATCCCGACCCGCTTGCAGCGGGCAGCATGATCCGGTCCGACGCGTGTCGCATGTGCGGCGGCAAGCCCGGCGGCTACCGGGACGACGCATGACGGCACGGCCCGTGCGAGCGGCGTCGCCCGTTCGCCATGAAACAGAGGAACCTTCGTGAAGTTCATCCACGCGGCAGACATTCACCTTGACAGCCCGTTGCACGGCCTGAGCGCGTATCCCGACGCGCCGGCCGCGCAGTTGCGCAACGCGTCGCGCGAGGCGTTGCGGCAACTCGTGGATCGTGCGATCGAAGAGGAAGTCGCGTTCCTCGTGATCGCGGGCGACCTGTACGACGGCGACTGGAAGGATCACAACACCGGCATCTTCTTCGGCCAGCAGATGGGGCGCCTGCGCAAGGCCGGCATCCGCGCGTTCGTCCTCGGCGGCAACCACGATGCCGAAAGCGAGATGACGAAGAAGCTGACGCTGCCCGACAACGTCACCGTGTTCGGCCACCGCAAGCCGGAAACCGTCAGGCTGCCGGAATTCGACGTCGCGCTGCACGGCCAGAGCTTCAAGGACAAGGCCGTCGTCGACAATCTCGCGATCGGCTATCCGGACCCGGTGCCCGGGCACTACAACATCGGCGTGCTGCACACGGCGCTTGAAGGCTACGCGGCGCATCCGAACTACGCGCCATGCACGCTGGCCGAACTGCACGCGAAAGGCTACGACTACTGGGCGCTCGGCCACGTGCACGAATTCCAGCAATGGACGGGCTCCTCCACCGTCGTGTTTCCCGGCAACCTGCAGGGACGTCATATCCGCGAGACGGGCCGGCGCGGCGCGGTGCTCGTCACGGTCGAGCAAGGCAGGACGCAGGTCGAACGTCTGTATCTCGACGTGCTGCGCTGGGAAGCCGTGTCGGTCGATGCGTCCGATTGCCTGTCGGTGGCCGATCTGTCGCGAAAGATCGGCCAGTCGCTGGAGGCGCTGTTGACCGTCGACGGCCACGTGCCGCGCGCGGTGCGCGTCACCGTCACGGGGCGCACGCCCGCGCACGGCCTCTTTTTCGGCCGCGCGCCGCAGTTGCGTGCGGAAGTGCTGAACCAGATCGGCATCATCGGCAACGAGCGGCTGTGGCTCGAGAAGGTCCGGCTCGCGACGTCCGCTGCCGATCATCAGCCGGGCGAGAGCGAGCAACTTGAAGCGCTGGAGGACCTGAAGCAGATCCTGGCCGATGCCGCGCACGATCCGGATTTCCTCGCGCTGCTCGAGCGCGACCTGAAGCCGTTCGTCGGCAAGGTCCGTAGCGACGTGAAGGAGGACGTGCCGTTGCTGACGATGGCGCGGGCGGGCGAGCTGACGGCGCTGGTCGAGCAGGTCGGGCCCGCGTTGCTCGCGCGGCTCGCGAGGGGGGAATAAGCGATGCGCATCAGTCAGCTCGATCTGATCAAGTACGGCAAGTTCACCGACGAGACGCTGCGGTTCCCGTCGGCCGCCGAGGATTTCCATGTGATCGTCGGGCCGAACGAGGCCGGCAAGTCGACGATTCGCACGGCCGTGTCCGAGTTGCTGTTCGGGATGAAGCTGCAGACGCCGCTCGATTTCCTGCACAGCACGCCCGAGTTGCGGATCGGCGGCGTACTGGAGAGCGGCACGGGCGAACTCGCGTTCCACCGTGCGCGCGGGCGCAGTCCGTTGCGCACGCCCGCCGACGACAAGCTGCCCGACGACTATCTGGCGTCGATTCTCGATGGCGCGACGCGCGAATTCTTCGAGCAGATGTTCGGGCTCGATCACGGGCGGCTGGTCGATGGCGGCCGCAGCATTCTCGATGCCTCGGACAAGCTCGGCCAGGTGCTGTTCGAATCGGCTGCCGGGGTGGGCAGCCTCGGGCCGGTGCGCGAGGAACTCGACGCGCGCGCGCTCGAATTGTGGGCGCCGCGTCGCAGCGGTAGCGCGTTCGCGCTGGCCGAAACGGCATTCAACGAAGCGGTGGCCGAGCTGAAGACGGTCCAGGTGCGCACGCGCGACTGGGTCGATCGCAAGGACGCGCGCGAAGCGGTCGAGCAGCAGATCGAGCAGGCGCGCGCGGAACAGCGCCGGCTCGAAGCGCTGCGCTCGAAGCTCGAACGCGTGCGGCGGCTCGCGCCGTACCTGAAGGAGCTGACGGTCAAGGACGCGGCGCTGGCCGAACTGGGCGCGGTCGTCGAGTTGCCGCCGACCGCGTATGCGGATCTGCTGAAGGCGCAGGGCGATCTCGCGGCCGAGCGGAAGGTGCTCGAGGAACGGCGTGCGGACCTGCTCGCGAAGCGGCAGGCGCGCGACGCGATCGCCGCGGACGCCGACGCGCTGGCGCTCGAAGCCGATATCGAGGCGCTCGATCGGCTGCGCGGCGCATGCATGAATCACGCGCAGGATCTGTTGCTGCTCGGCGCGGACGTCGAGCGGCACCTGTGCGCCGCGTCGTCGGCGGCCGCGCAGCTCGGCTGGCCGACGGACGAGGCGTCGCTGCGCGCCGCGTTGCCGACGGCGCTGTCGCTGAAGACCGTCGCGAACCTGCTGCGCGAACATGGCGCGCTGCACCAGGCGCTTGCCGGCGCGCGCGAATCGCTCGACGAACGCACGCGCGAACTGGTGCAGGTCCGCGAACAACAGGCGCGCCTGTCGACCGTCGACGTGCCGGAAGCGTTGCGCGCGGCGCTGGCCGATGCGCAGGGTTTTCGCAACAGCGGCCCGCGCGAGCAGGCGCTCGCGCACGACATCGCGGCTGCCGAACGCACGCTGTCCGGCGCGCTCGATGCACTCGGCCAATGGCGCATGCCGGTCGACGCGCTGCGTGCGCTCGACGTGCCGTCGGCGGCGCGGCTTGCCGCGCTGCTCAAGGAAGACAGCGAACGCGCGAGCGCCGTCGCTGCCGCGCGCGACGCGCGGGACGGTGCGCTCGAAGAGCTCGAGCGGCTTGAATTGCAGGAAAGGCATTTCGCGGAGAACCACAAGGTCGTCACGACCGCCGACGTGCTGGCGGCACGCGCGCGTCGCGATGGCGCGTGGGGCGATATCCGCCGCGGCGCCGTCGATCTCGTGACGGGCGCACCGGCGGTCGACGACGCGATTCGTCTCGCGGACGAACTCGTCGATGCACAGCTCGGCGCGACCCAGGCCGCGGCGACGCTGCAGTCGCTGCGTCAGCAGGTCGAATCCGCGCGTGCGGGCGTGGCGCGCCGGCAGGCCGCGCTCGACGAACGCGAGCGCGAACGCGCCGCGCATCGCGACGCCTGGGCCGCGCTCGCGACGGCGGCCGCGGTGCCCGGCATGCCGCTGGCGGCGATGGGCGACTGGCTGGCGAAGCGCGACGCGGTGTTCGCCGCGCAGGCCGATCTCGATCGCCAGCGCCGCGAATTCGACACGATGCGTGCTGCCCGCGCCGGCGCGGAAGCCGCGCTGCGTGCGGCGCTGTCAACGGTATCGCGAGGCGGCGAGTCGGACGGGCTGGCCGCGCTCGTCGCCGTTGCCGAGACCTTCGTCCAGTCGGCCGAGAAAGCGGCCGCACGAAAGGACAGTCTCGACGATCGCGCGCGGGAAGCCGAACGCGGGTGCGAGACCGCGCAGTCGCGGGCCGACCTTGCACAAGCGGCTTACGACGCGTGGCAAGCGCAATGGCGCGACGCGCTGACCGACGCGAAACTGTCCGCGAGCGCGACGACGCTGGCCGCGGCGGAAGGCGCGCTCGGGCTCGCGAACACGGTGACGGCCGAACTGGCCGATGCCGACGCGCCGCGCAACCGGATCGCCGCGATCCGCGCTGAGCTGGCCGCGCTCGAGGCCGGCGCGCGGCGGCTTGCCGAAGCGCTCGCGCCGGAATGGCTGGCGAGCGGCGACTGGCCGGACGTGGCGCGCCGGCTGACGATGCGCCTCGCGGCCGCCAGGGAAGTCGCGCGGGCGATCGATCGTGCCGACGAGGCCGTGCGGCAGGCCGACGCCAAGGTCGCGGACGCGGCCGCCGCGGTCGCGGGCGCCGATGCGCGGATCCAGCCGCTGCTGCAACTGGCCGGCGTCGCGTCGATCGACGCGGCGCTGCCGTTGGCCGAGCGCTCGGATCGGCAGCGCCAGCTTCGGCAGGCGGTCGATGCCGCGCATGAAGCGCTGGTGCGCGACGGCGACGGGCTGTCCCGGTCCGCCGTCGAGGCCGAGGTGGCGGAACAGGACATTGCCGACGTGCCCGCGCATCTCGAAGCGGTGAAGCAGTCGCTCGGCGATGTCGGCAAGCGGCTGAACGAGCTGGCGCAGCAGCAGGTCGTGGCCGACCAGGCGTTCGGCGCGATCGACGGCCAGGCGAACGCGGCGGTTGCCGAGTCGAAACGGCAGGAGGCGCTGGCGGCGATGGGCGACACGGCCGAACAGTATCTGGAGGCAGCCACCGCGAGCCGCTTGCTGAAGTGGGCGACGGATCGCTACCGCGACCAGAAGCAGGGGCCGATGCTCCGGCGCGCGGGCGAGATTTTCGCGGGGCTCACGCTGGGCGAATTCGCGAAGCTGACCGTCGATACCGAGCGGGCGCCGCCCGCGCTGTATGCGCGCCGCACGAGGGGAACGTCGGTCGAGGTCGCCGGGCTGAGCGAAGG
The DNA here is from genome assembly GCF_905400185.1 of Burkholderia sola. Taxonomy (NCBI): domain Bacteria; kingdom Pseudomonadati; phylum Pseudomonadota; class Betaproteobacteria; order Burkholderiales; family Burkholderiaceae; genus Burkholderia; species Burkholderia sola. Next base: position 1,271,482 of record NZ_FR989677.1, on the reverse strand, counting down.
GACGCGCGATCAGCTGTTCCTCGCGCTGCGGATCGCGGCGCTGGAGTTGCAGCTCGGCAGCCGCACCGCACTGCCGTTCGTCGCCGACGACCTGTTCATCAATTTCGACGATGCGCGCGCGAAGGCGGGGCTCGATGCGCTGCGCGATCTGTCGACGCGCACCCAGGTGCTGTTCCTGACGCACCACGACCACCTGCTGCCGCTCGTGCGGGACGTATTCGGCGCGCGGGTCAACGTGGTCGAGTTGCAGCGCGCGCCGGCCGGCGCGTGATGCGCGGTATGCCGGAGGGTCGGTGCGCGGGAAGGGTCATCGCGTACAGGTAGTATGAGCAGTTCCGAAACGCATGCGGCCGGTTCAACGGTCGCGGGTCTGGCCACACGAGGGGGGAATATGAAGAAGCTGGTAGCCGCGATTGCGTTCGCGGCGGACAAGCATCGCAATCAGCGGCGCAAGGACGAAGAGGCGTCGCCGTACATCAATCATCCGATCGCGCTCGCCGACGTGCTGGCCAACGAAGCCGGCGTCGAGGACGAACGCGTGATCGTCGCGGCGGTGCTGCACGACACGGTCGAGGATACGGAGACGACCGAGCAGGAATTGCTGCGGCTGTTCGGCAAGGACGTGGCGGACATCGTGATGGAAGTCACCGACGACAAGTCGTTGCCTAAGGAAGAACGCAAGCGTCTGCAGGTCGAACACGCGGCCACCATCAGCCGGCGCGCGAAGCTCGTGAAGCTGGCCGACAAGATCTGCAACCTGCGCGACATCGCCCGGCATCCGCCCGCGGACTGGCCGCTCGAACGCAAGCAGGCGTACTTCGACTGGGCGAAGTCGGTCGTCGATCCGATGCGCGGCGTCCATCCCGGTCTCGAGGCGATCTTCGACACCGCGTACGCCGCGCGGCCGGCGGACTGACGCACGCGTTATGCGATCGGCCCGATCCGCCGCACGGCAATCGGCTGCCGTGGCGGGCGTCGACGTCGGCGGCGACAGGAAGCTGTGCGATCTCGTGATCCTGCGTGGGTCGACGGTCGTCTGCCGGGAAGCGCGGATCGTGCCCGAGTCGCTGCCCGCCCTGTGCCTCGCTCATGATGTCGTCGCCATCGGCGTCGACGCGCCGAGCCTGTGGTGGGCGGGGAGCGGCCGCCGCGCGGCCGAACAGGCGCTCGCGCGTGAACGGATCTCGTGCTTTCCGACACCGTCGCGGGCGCAGGCCGTCGCGAGCACGTCAGGCTTCTTCGACTGGATGTTCATGGGCGAGCGCGTCTACCGCGCGCTCGCCGGCGCCTATCCGCTGCTGACCGACGCGCGCTACGCGGGCGGACGCGTGAGCTTCGAAACCTATCCGTATGCGATTACCTGCGCGATGCTGGGCAAGGCCGTGGCGTCGGCGAAGCAGAAGCGCAACCAGCGCCGGCACTTGCTGGAGCGGCTGGGCATTGACGTATCGACGCTGCGTTCCGTCGATGCGCGCGACGCGACGCTGTGTGCGTTGACCGCGCAATACGTGATCGACGGGAACGCGCATGCGTACGGCGATGCGGCGGGCGGATACATCCGTGTGCCGATGGTGAGCGAGACGATCGTGCTCGATTCGCCGTAGGAGTGGCGTGTGGCTCTGCGCGGGATGATGGCGATCGCAGGGGGCGTTTCGTGAGGGGATGCGGCAGGCCCGGCGACGAAGAGGTCAGCTAGCGACTGTCGGCGGGCGTGGCGCGACGCCTCTGCATCGCGCGATTTCGGGTAAGCCTGCTCAATTCTCGAGGATGGATTTCGGCACGCTGGACAGGTCGCAGGCTTGCGCGTGTTCGAAGTAGCTGTCCGCATCGTCGATCATCACGACCGCGACGTCGATCAGCTCGTCCAGCCGTTGCAGCAGCGATTCGCGCCACTCGATGTCTTCGTCGCGTTCGGGCGCCTTGTCCAGCTGCTCGATGATCGAGTCGGCCGTCTGCAGGAACGGAATGGCCTGCTGATAGTTTTCGATCGAGACCAGCGCCGCATTGCGTGCGCCGACGAGCCGCTCGCGATGCGTGTCGGCCAGTTCGGATTCGCCGCTGATGCGCGGCAACATGTCCGAGATGCGTTGCAGAAGCGGCGGCACCTGTTCTTCCAGCAGGATCGCGCGTTCGCGCAGTGCCGCATATTCGTCGCGAAGGTCGCTGTCGCCGGATTGAGTCGTGCTGTCCATCATCAATATGAGTGCGTGGTTCGGTCGCGGCATGATACTCGACCGCGCCCGTTTCCTTGCTTGTTCCGCGTCCTCTTATATAGAAGGGAAGCGGCGCCTTCGTCATATCTTTGGAGGGCGGCGGGCGTTGCGTTTTACGGTCCGTCGAGCCAGAAGCCTCCGTACGCGCCACCGCACGGAGGCTTTTTCAAACTTTCTTCACAAAGGGCTTGCGCGGATGGGGGCAGGTGCTTAGAATCACGCCTCTTTCGCGCTAACGGAAACGCGGCGCGGGAGGAAGGAAAGCGGTGCTGTTGGGGTTCGGTCGTAGCGAGCCTTGGCGGTACAGGAAGTTGAGCCCCGCAGTCGCAACGATGTAGTGTAAAAAGTTGTTGACGAGCTGCGAAACGCGGTTCATAATCTCGCTTCTCTGCTGCTGAAAACGCAGCGCTGCCGGGAAACACGGAGTTCCTCGCAGAATGCTCTTTAAAAATTAACAGCCGATAAGTGTGGGCGCTTGATGAAAGCGAGCTGATCCTCGGATCAGATAGCGAAAGTATCAAGAGTCTCACACTAAAGTAAGTCAGGTTTATGAAGTGATTCATATTCCTGTCAGCTTTGAGTGAGCGACCGGTTCTACGGAATCGAAAACAGTAACAGGTTTGAACTGAAGAGTTTGATCCTGGCTCAGATTGAACGCTGGCGGCATGCCTTACACATGCAAGTCGAACGGCAGCACGGGTGCTTGCACCTGGTGGCGAGTGGCGAACGGGTGAGTAATACATCGGAACATGTCCTGTAGTGGGGGATAGCCCGGCGAAAGCCGGATTAATACCGCATACGATCTACGGATGAAAGCGGGGGACCTTCGGGCCTCGCGCTATAGGGTTGGCCGATGGCTGATTAGCTAGTTGGTGGGGTAAAGGCCTACCAAGGCGACGATCAGTAGCTGGTCTGAGAGGACGACCAGCCACACTGGGACTGAGACACGGCCCAGACTCCTACGGGAGGCAGCAGTGGGGAATTTTGGACAATGGGCGAAAGCCTGATCCAGCAATGCCGCGTGTGTGAAGAAGGCCTTCGGGTTGTAAAGCACTTTTGTCCGGAAAGAAATCCTTGGCTCTAATACAGTCGGGGGATGACGGTACCGGAAGAATAAGCACCGGCTAACTACGTGCCAGCAGCCGCGGTAATACGTAGGGTGCGAGCGTTAATCGGAATTACTGGGCGTAAAGCGTGCGCAGGCGGTTTGCTAAGACCGATGTGAAATCCCCGGGCTCAACCTGGGAACTGCATTGGTGACTGGCAGGCTAGAGTATGGCAGAGGGGGGTAGAATTCCACGTGTAGCAGTGAAATGCGTAGAGATGTGGAGGAATACCGATGGCGAAGGCAGCCCCCTGGGCCAATACTGACGCTCATGCACGAAAGCGTGGGGAGCAAACAGGATTAGATACCCTGGTAGTCCACGCCCTAAACGATGTCAACTAGTTGTTGGGGATTCATTTCCTTAGTAACGTAGCTAACGCGTGAAGTTGACCGCCTGGGGAGTACGGTCGCAAGATTAAAACTCAAAGGAATTGACGGGGACCCGCACAAGCGGTGGATGATGTGGATTAATTCGATGCAACGCGAAAAACCTTACCTACCCTTGACATGGTCGGAATCCTGCCGAGAGGTGGGAGTGCTCGAAAGAGAACCGGCGCACAGGTGCTGCATGGCTGTCGTCAGCTCGTGTCGTGAGATGTTGGGTTAAGTCCCGCAACGAGCGCAACCCTTGTCCTTAGTTGCTACGCAAGAGCACTCTAAGGAGACTGCCGGTGACAAACCGGAGGAAGGTGGGGATGACGTCAAGTCCTCATGGCCCTTATGGGTAGGGCTTCACACGTCATACAATGGTCGGAACAGAGGGTTGCCAACCCGCGAGGGGGAGCTAATCCCAGAAAACCGATCGTAGTCCGGATTGCACTCTGCAACTCGAGTGCATGAAGCTGGAATCGCTAGTAATCGCGGATCAGCATGCCGCGGTGAATACGTTCCCGGGTCTTGTACACACCGCCCGTCACACCATGGGAGTGGGTTTTACCAGAAGTGGCTAGTCTAACCGCAAGGAGGACGGTCACCACGGTAGGATTCATGACTGGGGTGAAGTCGTAACAAGGTAGCCGTATCGGAAGGTGCGGCTGGATCACCTCCTTTCCAGAGCTATCTCGCAAAGTTGAGCGCTCACGCTTATCGGCTGTAAATCAAAGACAGACTCAGGGGTCTGTAGCTCAGTCGGTTAGAGCACCGTCTTGATAAGGCGGGGGTCGTTGGTTCGAATCCAACCAGACCCACCATTGTCTGACGTGTCGGTGATCGTTAGCGCTTTAGCGCTTACGAGCAGCCCATGCCGATAGGCTGTAGTACCTGAGGTCATCTGTACTCAATGGGGGCATAGCTCAGCTGGGAGAGCACCTGCTTTGCAAGCAGGGGGTCGTCGGTTCGATCCCGTCTGCCTCCACCAATCTTCAATGACAAGCGTTCGAACGAAGCGTTGTTCGAGTCTTTGTCATTGGCGATTGAGCCAGTCAGAGTGATACGTAGTATGTATCGGCTGTCGTTCTTTAACAATCTGGAAGAAGTAAGTAATTTGGATAGCGGAAGCGTCTCGAGATGGACGTGGAAGTTATCCGGGTTGTGATTGTATCGATGTATCTCAAGATGATTCGAACTCTATGTTCGACTCAATTGGAATACGGCACAACGCGAGAACTCAACCTGTAACGAGACAGACTCGTTATAGGGTCAAGCGAACAAGTGCATGTGGTGGATGCCTTGGCGATCACAGGCGATGAAGGACGCGGTAGCCTGCGAAAAGCTACGGGGAGCTGGCAAACGAGCTTTGATCCGTAGATGTCCGAATGGGGAAACCCGGCCCTTTTGGGTCATCCTGGACTGAATACATAGGTCCAGTGAAGCGAACGCGGTGAACTGAAACATCTAAGTAACCGCAGGAAAAGAAATCAACCGAGATTCCCAAAGTAGTGGCGAGCGAAATGGGATGAGCCTTGCACTCTTTATTTGTATTGTTAGCCGAACGCTCTGGAAAGTGCGGCCATAGCAGGTGATAGCCCTGTAGGCGAAAACAGTATGAAAGAACTAGGTGTGCGACAAGTAGGGCGGGACACGTGAAATCCTGTCTGAAGATGGGGGGACCATCCTCCAAGGCTAAATACTCGTGATCGACCGATAGTGAACCAGTACCGTGAGGGAAAGGCGAAAAGAACCCCGGGAGGGGAGTGAAATAGATCCTGAAACCGCATGCATACAAACAGTCGGAGCCTCGCAAGGGGTGACGGCGTACCTTTTGTATAATGGGTCAGCGACTTACGTTCAGTAGCAAGCTTAACCGTATAGGGCAGGCGTAGCGAAAGCGAGTCCGAATAGGGCGTTCAGTTGCTGGGCGTAGACCCGAAACCAGGTGATCTATCCATGGCCAGGATGAAGGTGCGGTAACACGTACTGGAGGTCCGAACCCACTAACGTTGAAAAGTTAGGGGATGAGCTGTGGATAGGGGTGAAAGGCTAAACAAACCTGGAAATAGCTGGTTCTCTCCGAAAACTATTTAGGTAGTGCCTCGTGTCTCACCTTCGGGGGTAGAGCACTGTCATGGTTGGGGGGTCTATTGCAGATTACCCCGCCATAGCAAACTCCGAATACCGAAGAGTGCAATCACGGGAGACAGACATCGGGTGCTAACGTCCGGTGTCAAGAGGGAAACAACCCAGACCGCCAGCTAAGGTCCCCAAATATAGCTAAGTGGGAAACGAAGTGGGAAGGCTAAAACAGTCAGGAGGTTGGCTTAGAAGCAGCCACCCTTTAAAGAAAGCGTAATAGCTCACTGATCGAGTCGTCCTGCGCGGAAGATGTAACGGGGCTAAGCTATATACCGAAGCTGCGGATGCGAGCTTGCTCGCATGGTAGGAGAGCGTTCCGTAAGCCTGCGAAGGTGCCTTGTAAAGGGTGCTGGAGGTATCGGAAGTGCGAATGCTGACATGAGTAGCGATAAAGGGGGTGAAAGGCCCCCTCGCCGTAAGCCCAAGGTTTCCTACGCAACGTTCATCGGCGTAGGGTGAGTCGGCCCCTAAGGCGAGGCAGAAATGCGTAGCTGATGGGAAGCAGGTCAATATTCCTGCACCATTGTTAGATGCGATGGGGGGACGGATCGCGGAAGGTTGTCCGGGTGTTGGAAGTCCCGGTCGCTGCATTGGAGAAGGCGCTTAGGCAAATCCGGGCGCGCAATTCAAGGGTGTGGCGCGAGCTCCTTAGGGAGCGAAGCAATTGGAAGTGGTTCCAAGAAAAGCCTCTAAGCTTCAGTCTAACGATGACCGTACCGCAAACCGACACAGGTGGGCGAGATGAGTATTCTAAGGCGCTTGAGAGAACTCGGGAGAAGGAACTCGGCAAATTGGTACCGTAACTTCGGGATAAGGTACGCCCTTGTAGCTTGACTGGCCTGCGCCAGGAGGGTGAAGGGGTTGCAATAAACTGGTGGCTGCGACTGTTTAATAAAAACACAGCACTCTGCAAACACGAAAGTGGACGTATAGGGTGTGACGCCTGCCCGGTGCCGGAAGATTAAATGATGGGGTGCAAGCTCTTGATTGAAGTCCCGGTAAACGGCGGCCGTAACTATAACGGTCCTAAGGTAGCGAAATTCCTTGTCGGGTAAGTTCCGACCTGCACGAATGGCGTAACGATGGCCACACTGTCTCCTCCCGAGACTCAGCGAAGTTGAAGTGTTTGTGATGATGCAATCTACCCGCGGCTAGACGGAAAGACCCCATGAACCTTTACTGTAGCTTTGCATTGGACTTTGAACCGATCTGTGTAGGATAGGTGGGAGGCTATGAAACCGGAACGCTAGTTTCGGTGGAGCCGTCCTTGAAATACCACCCTGGTTTGTTTGAGGTTCTAACCTTGGCCCGTGATCCGGGTCGGGGACAGTGCATGGTAGGCAGTTTGACTGGGGCGGTCTCCTCCCAAAGCGTAACGGAGGAGTACGAAGGTACGCTAGGTACGGTCGGAAATCGTGCTGATAGTGCAATGGCATAAGCGTGCTTAACTGCGAGACCGACAAGTCGAGCAGGTGCGAAAGCAGGTCATAGTGATCCGGTGGTTCTGTATGGAAGGGCCATCGCTCAACGGATAAAAGGTACTCTGGGGATAACAGGCTGATACCGCCCAAGAGTTCATATCGACGGCGGTGTTTGGCACCTCGATGTCGGCTCATCTCATCCTGGGGCTGTAGCCGGTCCCAAGGGTATGGCTGTTCGCCATTTAAAGAGGTACGTGAGCTGGGTTTAAAACGTCGTGAGACAGTTTGGTCCCTATCTGCCGTGGGCGTTGGATATTTGAAGGGGGCTGCTCCTAGTACGAGAGGACCGGAGTGGACGAACCTCTGGTGTACCGGTTGTCACGCCAGTGGCATCGCCGGGTAGCTATGTTCGGAAGAGATAACCGCTGAAAGCATCTAAGCGGGAAACTCGCCTTAAGATGAGATATCCCTGGGGACTAGATCCCCTTGAAGGGTCGTTCGAGACCAGGACGTTGATAGGTCAGGTGTGTAAGCGCAGTAATGCGTTCAGCTAACTGATACTAATTGCCCGTAAGGCTTGATCCTATAACAAGTCTGTCTCGATGCCCGTTAGCGCTTCAGCGCTTACGGACATCGAGCGTCGAGTGCGAGGCACTCGACGTACGACGGTTGAACTACCGCGTATGTGTGAGATACAACCTCACAACCCACCTAAATTACTGCTTCTTCCAGGATTGGTCGCGCTGCGAAGCAACGCGACAACCCCCTTTGCCTGATGACCATAGCGAGTCGGTCCCACCCCTTCCCATCCCGAACAGGACCGTGAAACGACTCTACGCCGATGATAGTGCGGATTCCCGTGTGAAAGTAGGTAATCGTCAGGCTCCCTCAAGCCAAAAACCCCCGTCCGAAAGGCGGGGGTTTTTGCATTTCGGCGGCGGAAATGTTCGGTGTGCCTCGCGACACGAGCTGGGGCGTAAACGGCGTTATCAGGCCCGCTGGCCGGACTGATCCAACTCCGCTGTTTCCGCTGCAACCTCTGTTACCGCAGTCGGTAGCTCAATCCCATCAATTGCACGCGGTGAGCGATCTTGCTGCCATCTGCTCCTATCAGACCGGAATCCGCAAGATCGGAAAGAATCTACCCGGGATGACACCCGATTCTTTTTCGCCGATTTTTTCGGCTCCCAACGCCAGATAGAACGGTGCAGCATTGGGATCGGCTTCGATCACAAAGCGCTTAATTCCTCTCGCGGCGGCTTCGGTCCGAACTGATTCCCACAGAGCACGGGCGATGCCCTGGCCCATATGATCGGGATGAACGAACAGCCATCCGGGTGTCGGCAGATCCGAATCCAATGATGCTCGGATCCAGAACCCGATGATCGACTCGCCTGATTCCGCGACGTAGCCAATCGCCCCTTCGATCGTCTCCGGCGAAATCGTAAGATCTTTTTGCCACAAGTCGAGCCATTCCTTTGGATAGCCCCAGTGCGCTTTCGACAGGCGCGCCAGTCGCGCGAGTTCGTCCGCGTCCGCGGCACGCGCAGAACGCACGGCAAATAGGTTGTGCATTTCGTCTCTCATCACTGCCGACACCACGTCGGCCGGCGTCTTCATCAGTGCATCGTCAGAACCGCGGCGTAGCATTGCCCGATTGATGGCCAGCATGCTCGCGGGGGCGTTGCCCGACACTATTGATCCCCGCACGGCCGGCGCAATGACATGACCTGCGATGCATGTCCGGCAACGACCCGCCATTTGGCGTCCGATCGACGCCAAAGTCGCGTATAGGCAAACGTACCGGCGAATGCCGCGCCATCGAAATGGCCTGCGAGCTTCGCTCGCGTCGTGGTCAGGATCATCTCGTCGATCGCGCATGCACGCATTTCGTGGACGTCGAGTGCGTCGAGACGCAGAAGCTTCGCGCGATGCGCGGTGAGGTCGTCCTCCTTCGAGATGATCTGGCCGGTCGGGACGGTGAATACCAGATCGTCGTCCAGTAGCGCGTCGAGCGCTTCGACATCGTTGGCCAGCATCGCTGCGCGGAGCGCGGTTTCGCAGGGTTCGATGACGGTACGGATTGCATCCATGTCAGACCTCGCATCATTTCGGAAGGGAAGCGGCACGGCGGCGACAAACGCAGCCTACCGCGCATTTGACAACGACTGACGTCGGACCAGCATCACCAGGCAGATGCCGATCGACGCGATGAGATTGACGACCGGATAGAACGCGACCGCGACACTCCACGTGCTCAATGCCAGCAACGCCAGTGCGTACTTGAGCACGCACAGCGCGAAATAGGCGAAGCTCTCGCTCCACGGATCGCGGATCGTCTTGCGCACGGTCGGGCCAAGGCCGGCAAGCTCGATCAGCGTGACCAGACAGATCGACACCGTCGGATCGTCGGTCAGCATCCACAGCGGAATGGCCGACAGTGCCACGCACAGGAACAACCAGTCGAGGCCCGTCCAGCCACGCTCGCCGCGAAACAGGCTGGCGATCAGCGTCAAAAAGCACGTGACGGCAATCGCCGCCGTGCACCACGCGGACGGCCCCGCGCCCGCGACGAACTGGCCGGCGGCCGCGATCGCCGTGACGACCGACCACACGAGCCACGTGAACAGATGCGGGCGAACGGTGCGCCGGTAGATCGCGAGCGCGTAAGGGATCGCTGCCAGCAACGACACGGCCGTTCCGATCACGCCGAAGATCGAAGCGGCGCTCCCATCGACATTCACCATCGGCGCAACCTCGTTCAGACCGGCCGACCAGTATGTGGTCTGACGGATCGGGGTGCAACGTCATACGCGCGCTGCGGTGCGGCGAGCTTCATGCAGATTCGCACCGGAACGTGGGAGAAATCCGATCCAAACAAACGGCACCCGGACGGCGATGCTGCAGGCAAACCCACGGCGCATCGGCGCCTGCTTGACGTCAGCAATCGAATGTCCGCAGGCGCTCGGCGTGTTCTTCGAGCCCGTCGAGCCCGAGATAGTGGCTGAGCTTGCCGGCGCGAACCTTGCGGATGTCGGCCTGCAGCTTGTCCAGCAGTTTCTCGCTCGCCGCGCGGTAGGCAGCTGCTGTATCGACGCCATGGGCCGACAGCGCTGCGCCGATCAGCCGTGCGCTATCGGTGCCGCCGCCCGCGACGCAACGCGCCATTGCGTCGGCATCCGGCTGCACGCCGGCGTCAAGCAGCATGCGCATCAGGATGGCGGGTATGGCGCCGGACACGGATGCCAGCGCATCGGGCACGACCGGTGCGCCCGCTGCGAGCAACGCGGCGGCGGCGGAAAACTTCTGGCGTCGCAGCGCGTAATCCGTCGGAATCGAACTGCCGGCGAGCGCCACGCCGAGATCGGCGACAAGCGGCGCCAATCGCGCGATGAGTGCCGCATCGTCGTGATCGATCGCATGGCGCAATGCGTGACGTGCGAGCACCGGCTGCGCGCCGAGTGTGCCGTCGGCGAGCGGCGTGCGCCAGTCGATCACCGCTTGTCGATAGAACGCGATCAGCTTGTCCGCCAGCGATGCCGACAGGCCATGATCGTCGCGGCGTTCATCGACGTATTCGAGCAGCGTGACACCGGTGCCTGGTTCGCCGCCGGGCGCCAGCGGGTCGACATGAAGCTGCAGCGCGCCGAATGCCGCGTACAGATCGGGGGCGATCGTCGCGACACCGTCCTCGTGCATCGCGCCGCGCCACGCGGGCGGCAACCCCTGTTTCCACGCAAGTACATGGCCATAGTCGTGGGCGCCGGGCTCCGTCACGACGTAGATGCGGTCGCAATATTCGAAGCCGCCGAACGGCAGCGCACCGATTTTGCCGTTCCACGTGCGCGCGTTCTCTTCCGCGGCTTCTTCGGCCAGTTCGAGTTCATGGTCGATCCAGCCCTGCAGGTCGCGGTAACCGTCGCTGCCGTTGTAGAACAACTCGCTCCAGCTGATCGCTTCGACATTGCCGTTCATCTCCAGCGTCAGGTCGTAGTCGAGGCTGCCGCCGGCCGTGACGCGCCATAGCTCGAGCAACGGGAGCGGAATGTCGCCGTGACAGCAGGCCTGCACGGCCGCGATCTGGTCGGCCGCCATCGCCGGTTGCGCGTCGAAGATCACGCGGCCGGCAAACAGCACGATACCGTGCGCGCGCAGAACGGCCAGTTCGGTGTCGGAAAAGTGGGTGGCTTGCATCGGAGCGTGAGCGGTGATGGTAGATCGGTGTTCGCCGCGGTCCGCGGACAACGGACGGCAGCCACGTGGGTGCATCGTATCAGCGGCGCGTGGCGAGACGCTCCGCGCCTGCATGCCACTCAAGACTCCGCGTTCGCCGCATGCACGTCGCGCCGAAATGCACCGGGGCTCGTGCCCGTCCATTTCCGGAACGCGCGATGAAACGCGCTCGGCTCGGTGAAGCCGAGTTCGGCCGCGATCTCCGCGACGCTGAGCGCGTGCCCGCGCAGCAGCGACTGGGCCAGCGCACCGCGCAACTCGTCCTTGATCGCCGCGAAGCTTTGCCCTTCGCTGCGCAAACGCCGCCGCAGCGTCGCGGGCGTCGTGTCGAGGCGCGCGGCCAGCGTGTCGAAGTCGGGCCACTCGGCGGCCGGCAGCGCCTTCAGGTACGCGCGCGTCTTCGCGACCCAGCCCGTGTCGTGCCGGTAGCGCACGAGGAGGTTGCCGGGCGCGCCGCGCAGGAAGGTCTTCAGCGCCTGCTCCGAACGGATCGTCGGCAGCGCGAGATAGGCGGCGTTGAATGCGAGCCGGCTGTCGGGCCGGTCGAAATGCACGGGGACGCCGAAGAACTGGTGATAGTCGCTGCGCTGGCCGGGGCTCGGGCACGCGAAATCGATGCGCTGCAGCGGGATGCGCCGGCCGATCAGCCAGCACGCGACGCCGAGCAGGATCAGCCAGAACGTCCGGTATGCGAACGCCGGGTATGGCGTGCCCGATTGCGCCAGCACGATCTGCGCGTGCCCGTCGGCCACGACGAGCTCGCCGTGCGGTTCATCGAGCACGACCCGGAGGAACTGCAGCGCGCGCCGCAGCGCCTTATCGAGCGTGCCCGCATGCAGTACTGCGTGGCACAGCAGCGTGAAACTGCCGCGCCGCATCGGGCGCGCGGCGAGGCCGAAGAATTCGTCGTCGAGCACGCCCGCGATCGCGAGCCACAGTCGGCCGTACTGCTGCGGCGTGACGGGCTCGCGCACGACGGCCGGCAGCCCGGCGGTGCGCAGCACGGGCGCCGTCGGCAGGTCGTGCCGGCGCAGGCACGCGAGCGCATCGTCGACGAAATCCGGCGAAATCATCTGCGGCCCCATTTTCCTGCGTCCTCCCGACATGGCAAAAACGATCACGATTCTAGATTCCGTTTGTCATTGATTGCAATGTATGGGCTGTCTACTATCGATGTATCCCCGTCGCGCCCCTGGCTCGCCGGCGGCCATAACGCACAGGAGACACGCATGCCAGAAGGAGCTACCGCCCGGGCGGTGCCGGCTTACGCCGACGCCGTGGCCCGATTCAGTATCGAGACCGCCGCCGCGCAACTGAGCGGCGACCTGGAGCGCGGCCTGAACGCGTGCATCGAATGCTGCGACCGGCACGCGAAGTCGGACGCTATCGCACTCGACTGGATCGACGCCGGCGGGCAGCACCATCGCTTCACGTTCGCGCAGATGCAGGCGCTCTCGGCCCGGGTCGCGAACCTGCTCGTTGCGCAGGGCGTGAAGCCGGGCGACGTGGTGGCCGGGCTGCTGCCGCGCACGCCGGAACTCGTCGCGACGATCCTCGGCACGTGGCGCGCGGGCGCCGTGTATCAGCCGCTGTTCACCGCGTTCGGCCCGAAGGCGATCGAGCACCGATTGCGCATGAGCGATGCGCGGCTGATCGTGACCAACGTCGCGAATCGCGCGAAGCTCGACGAAATTGCCGAGTGCCCGCCAGTGGCGACGGTGCGCGAAGCAGGCGAGACGCTGTCGGCGCACGACATCGATTTCCGCGCGGCGCTCGACGCGCGGTCCGATACGTTCGAGCCCGTGCCGCGCAAGGGGTCGGACCTGTTCATGATGATGTCGACGTCGGGCACGACGGGCTTGCCGAAGGGCGTGCCGGTGCCGCTGTACGCGCTGCTTGCGTTCGGCGCGTACATGCGCGAAGCGGTCGATCTGCGCCCCACTGACCGGTTCTGGAATATCGCCGACCCGGGCTGGGCGTACGGCCTCTATTACGCGATCACCGGCCCGCTCCTCCTCGGCCATGCGACGACGCTCTACGAGGGCAGCTTCACGGTCGACAGCACGTATGACGTGATCGAACGGCTCGGCATCACGAGCCTCGCGGGTTCGCCAACCGCGTTCCGGATGCTGATGGCGGCCGGGCCGGAAGCGGCCGCGCGCATGAAGGGCCAGCTGCGCGTGGTGAGCAGCGCGGGCGAACCGCTGAATCCGGAAGTCGTGCGCTGGTTCCACGCGGCGCTCGGTGCGCCGATCCACGATCACTACGGCCAGACCGAGCTCGGAATGGTCGTGAACAACCATCACGGCCTCGCGCACGTGGTGCACGTCGGTTCAGCCGGCTTCGCGATGCCGGGCTATCGCGTCGCGGTGCTCGACGAAGCGGGCCGCGAGCTCGGCCCCGGCGAGCCCGGCAACCTCGCGATCGACATCGGGCGCTCGCCGCTGCTGTGGTTCCGCGGCTACTGGCAGCAGGACACGCCGGCGATCGCGGGCGGTTACTACCGGACCGGCGACAACGTCGAGCTGGAGCCGGACGGCGCCGTGAGCTTCATCGGCCGCGCGGACGACGTGATCACGTCGTCCGGTTACCGGATCGGCCCGTTCGACGTGGAGAGCGCGCTGATCGAGCATCCGGCCGTCAGCGAGGCCGCCGTGATCGGCGTGCCCGACCCGGAGCGCACGGAAATCGTGAAGGCGTTCGTCGTCCTGTCGAAAGGGTTCGACGGCACGCCCGAACTGGCCGAGGAATTGAGTCTGCACGTGAAGCGGCGGCTGTCCGCTCACGCTTATCCGCGCGCGATCGACTTCGTCGACGCGCTGCCGAAAACCCCGAGCGGCAAGATCCAGCGCTTCGTGTTGCGCAAGATGGAAGCCGAGAAGGCCGCTCAACCCTGAATATGGACTGCCAATGAATATCAAGGATCGCGTTTTTCTGATTACGGGCGCCGGTTCCGGCCTCGGCGCCGCGGTGGCGCGCATGGTCGTTGCGCAAGGCGGCAAGGCCGTGCTGCTGGACGTCAACGACGAGGCGGGAGCGAGTCTCGCCAACGAACTCGGCGCGGCCGCGCGCTTCGTGAAGACCGACGTGACGAGTGAAGCCGACGGTCAGGCGGCCGTCGCGGCAGCACGCGACACGTTCGGCCGCGTCGATGCGCTCGTCAATTGCGCGGGCGTCGCACCGGGCGAGAAGGTCGTCGGCCGCGACGGCCCGCATTCGCTCGACCGCTTCGCACGGGCGGTATCGATCAACCTGGTCGGCACGTTCAACATGATCCGGCTGGCCGCCGAAGCGATGTCGAAGCAGGACGCTGACGCGGAAGGCGAGCGCGGGGTGATCGTCAACACCGCGTCGGTCGCGGCGTTCGACGGGCAGATCGGACAGGCCGCGTATGCGGCGTCGAAGAGCGGCGTGGTCGGCATGACGTTGCCGATCGCACGCGAGCTCGCGCGCTTCGGCATTCGCGTCGTGACGGTCGCGCCCGGCATCTTCGCGACGCCGATGATGGCCGGCATGCCGCAGGACGTGCAGGACGCGCTCGGCAAGAGCGTGCCGTTTCCGCCGCGGCTCGGCCGCCCGGAAGAATTTGCGGCGCTGGTGCGCCACATCGCCGAGAACACGATGCTGAACGGCGAAGTCATCCGTCTCGATGGCGCGTTGCGCATGGCACCGCGCTGACACTGGAGGAAGCGAATCATGACGACTCAGGATCCGATCGTAATCGTGGGCGCGGCGCGCACGCCGATGGGTGGTTTTCAGGGCGACCTGGCGGCGGCCAGCGCCAGCGACCTCGGCGCGGTGGCGATTCGCGCGGCGCTCGAGCGCGCGAACGTGCCGGCCGAACGCATCGATGAAATCGTGTTCGGCTGCGTGCTGCCGGCCGGCCAGGGTCAGGCGCCCGCGCGCCAGGCCGCGCTGAAGGCTGGGCTGCCGCTCGCGGCGGGCGCGACCACGGTCAACAAGATGTGCGGTTCCGGGATGAAGGCGGCGATGTTCGCGCACGACCTGCTGCTGGCGGGTTCGGCGGGCGTGGCCGTGGCGGGCGGGATGGAGAGCATGACGAATGCGCCGTACCTGCTGCCGAAGGCGCGCGCGGGCATGCGAATGGGGCACGGGCAGGTGCTCGACCACATGTTCCTCGACGGGCTCGAGGATGCGTATGAAAAAGGCCGCCTGATGGGCACGTTCGCCGAGGATTGCGCGCAGGCTTACCAGTTCACGCGCGAAGCGCAGGATGCGTTCGCGATTGCGTCGCTGACGCGCGCGCAGCGCGCGATCGCGGAAGGGCATTTCGTGTCGGAGATCGCGCCGGTGGCCGTGAAGGCGGGCAAGACGGAAAGCGTCGTGTCGATCGACGAGCAGCCGGGCAAGGCGAAACTCGACAAGATCCCGACACTGAAGCCCGCGTTCCGCGACGGCGGCACGGTGACGGCCGCGAACGCCTCGTCGATCTCGGACGGCGCGGCCGCGCTCGTGATGATGCGCCGCTCGGAAGCCGAGCGCCTCGGCCTCACGCCGAAGGCCGTGATCGTCGGGCATTCGACCTATGCGGACAAGCCCGGCCTGTTCGCGACCGCGCCGATCGGCGCGCTGCGCAAGCTGTCGGAGAAAACCGGCTGGAGCCTGCGCGACGTCGATCTGTTCGAGATCAACGAAGCGTTCGCGGTGGTGCCGATGGCCGCGATGCGCGACCTCGACCTGCCGCACGAGAAGGTGAACGTGCACGGCGGCGCGTGCGCGCTCGGGCATCCGATCGGCGCATCGGGCGCGCGCGTGATGGTGACGCTGCTGGCCGCGCTCGAAACGTACGGCCTGACGCGCGGCATCGCCTCGCTGTGCATCGGCGGCGGCGAAGCGACGGCGGTTGCGATCGAGCGGGTCGCGTAATACATCGCGTAACGCATCGCATCGCATCGCACGCTCGCACGCTCGCACGCTCGCGGCATCACGGGCGGCGCGTATCGCACGGGACATCCCGTGTGGTGCGCGCCGCCCGTTTTTATTCGGCGGATCGTCGTGTCGCGCTACGGCTTCGCGTTCGGCGACACCGCGCCGCACGCACGAATCACGAGCTGCACGACCTGCTCGGTCTTTTCGTCGAACGCCTTCTTCGTGAACGCGCGCTTGCCGCTCAGCGCGCGAATCTGCGCATCGAAATCCGCGTAGTGCTGCGTGGTCGCCCAGATCAGGTACATCAGTGCATGCGGGTCGATCGGCGCAAGCAGCCCGCGTGCGATCCAGCCTTCGATCACCTTCACGCGGGTGTCGAACCACGGCTTCACGCGTTGCGACAGGATGTCCTGCATGTGCTCCGCGCCGTGGATGATCTCGTTGGCCCACACCTTCGAGCCGAGCGGGCGTCGCTGCGACAGCGCCATCTTCGCGCGCACGTAGCCGCCGATCGCCTCGACCGGATCGTCGCCGGCCTCGAACGAGCCGGCCGCGCGATGCCAGTCCTCGAACAGGTCGTCGAGCACACGGCGGTACAGCGCGAGCTTGGTCGGGAAGTAGTAGTGCACATTCGCCTTCGGCAGACCCGCGCGCTCCGCGATCATCGCGGTGCTCGCGCCGGCGAGCCCGCGTTCCGCGAATACGGCCTCCGCGCACGCGAGCAGATGCGCTTCGTTGGACTCGCGGATGTGCGCCTTGCGTCGCCGCAAAGGCGCCGGCGCTTCGTCCCGGTCGGTGGCTTCGATCGTCGCCTCGTCATGTCTCATCGTTACCCTCGCGCGGCGGCCATGCCGCGTTGGGCTTCATTCTAGCCGCTGATTCGCGTCGCGCGCACGCAGATGGATGCCGCCACGCCGCGGCGATGCTGCGTTGCGATGGCACGTTTCTCGCTCCGGTGCGTCGCGCAAGAAAGACGTTGCGCTGGTCATTTTGATCGTCTAAAACCTGTCCAATCGGACAGGATTTAACGCGTTTCGCGAACCGACAGGGCATGCACGGCATCTGGGCGGCGTGCCCCGAAACAGGTCTCACATGCACCGGCACAGACCGGGCCGACGACATCACCGACCCCACAGGAGCGATACGAATGAACGCGGTATCGGAAACAGTGAAACGGGCAGCTTTCGACACGTCGATCAAGGTCGATGGCAGGCGGTTGTGGGACAGCCTGATGGAAGTCGCGAAAATCGGTGCGACCCCGAAGGGCGGTGTGTGCCGTCTCGCGCTGACCGATCTCGACAAGGCTGGCCGTGACCTGATCGTCGGCTGGGCGAAGGCCGCTGGCTGCACGGTGACGGTCGATACGATGGGCAACGTGTTCATGCGCCGCGCGGGCCGCGTGGCCGACGCGGCGCCGGTCGTCACGGGCTCGCACGCGGATTCGCAGCCCACCGGCGGGCGTTTCGACGGCATCTACGGCGTGCTCGGCGGCCTCGAGGTGATTCGCAGTCTGAACGATCACGGCATCGAGACCGAGCATCCGGTCGAGGTCGTGATCTGGACCAACGAAGAGGGTTCGCGCTTCGCGCCGGCGATGGTCGCGTCGGGCGTGTTCGCGGGCGTGTTCACGCTCGACTACGGGCTATCGCGCAAGGACGTCGACGGCAAGACGATCGGCGAGGAGCTCGCGCGCATCGGCTACGCGGGCGACGTGCCGTGCGGCGGGCGCAAGCTGCACGCGGCGTTCGAGCTGCATATCGAGCAGGGGCCGATTCTCGAAGCGGAGTGCAAGACGATCGGCGTCGTGACCGACGCGCAGGGACAGCGCTGGTACGAGATCACGTTCACTGGCCAGGAAGCGCACGCGGGACCGACGCCGATGCCGCGCCGCCGCGACGCGCTGCTCGGCGCGTCGCGGGTAGTCGATCTCGTCAACCGGATCGGCCTCGATCATGCGCCGTTCGGCTGCGCGACGGTCGGCATGATGCAGGTCCACCCGAACTCGCGCAACGTGATTCCCGGCCGCGTGTTCTTCACCGTCGATTTCCGTCATCCGGACGATGCCGTGCTCGCGAAGATGGACGCGGCGCTGCGCGACGGCGTCGCGCGCATCGCGGGCGACATCGGGCTCGACACCGAACTCGAGCAGATTTTCTACTACAAGCCGGTCGCGTTCGACCCCGCCTGCGTGGCGGCCGTGCGTGATGCGGCCGACCGCTTCGGCTACTCGCATCGCGACATCGTGTCGGGGGCGGGCCACGACGCGTGCTATCTGGCGCAGGTCGCGCCGACGTCGATGGTGTTCGTGCCATGTATCGACGGCATCAGCCACAACGAGATCGAGGACGCGACGCCCGCATGGATCGAGGCCGGCGCGAACGTGCTGCTGCACGCGATGCTGTCGCGTGCGTGCGAGCCGGCTTCATGACGGATCGGGTATAGCGCGGCCAGTAGACCGCGCACAGTTCGACCGTAGCATTCCTAAGCATGACCGCCCCGACTGTGCATTCGCAGCCGGCGGGGACGGCTTTGTCTCCACCCAGTCGAAGGAACGCGTATGACCACCCAGCCAACCGGCGATATCGCCGCGCATCGCCTGTCGTCCACGCAACTCTCGTGCGAATTCGCCGATATCGCACCGCTGCTCG
Source organism: Burkholderia sola (assembly GCF_905400185.1). Taxonomy (NCBI): domain Bacteria; kingdom Pseudomonadati; phylum Pseudomonadota; class Betaproteobacteria; order Burkholderiales; family Burkholderiaceae; genus Burkholderia; species Burkholderia sola. Next base: position 1,252,461 of record NZ_FR989677.1, on the reverse strand, counting down.
ATCCGACCGCGGCGGCGGCTGCCGCCAGCCGCTGCCACTACTGCTACGACGCGCCGTGCGTGCACGCGTGCCCGACGCAGATCGACATCCCGAGCTTCATCCGCAAGATCGGCAACGGCAACCTGAAAGGCGCGGCGATGGACATCCTGTCCGCGAATCCGCTCGGCGGGATGTGCGCCCGCGTGTGCCCGACCGAGATCCTGTGCGAAAGCGCTTGCGTGCGCAACCATCAGGATGCACAGCCGGTCGCGATCGGCGCGTTGCAGCGGCACGCGACCGACTGGGCGATGGAGACCGGCGCAGTTCAGTTCCGGCGCGCGCCCGAGACGGGCCGCCACGTGGCGGTGGTCGGCGCTGGGCCGGCCGGGCTCGCCTGTGCGCACCGGCTCGCGCTCGCCGGGCACCGCGTCACACTGTTCGACGCGCGGCCGAAGGCCGGTGGCCTCAACGAATACGGGATCGCCGCGTACAAGACCGTCGACGATTTCGCGCAACGCGAAGTCGAATGGCTGCTGTCGGTGGGCGGCATCACGCTGGAAACGGGTATGGCGCTCGGACGCGACGTCACGCTCGACGCATTGCGCGAACAGCATGACGCGGTATTTCTCGCGATGGGCCTCGGCGGTGTGCGCACGCTCGCGATCGACGGCGAGCAACTGGGCGGTGTGATGAACGCGGTCGATTTCATCGAGCAGGTGCGGCAGGCGGACGGGTTGGAGAACGTGCCGGTCGGGCGGCGCGTGGTCGTGATCGGCGGCGGCAACACGGCGATCGATGCGGCGGTGCAGAGCCGCAAGCTCGGCGCCGAGCGCGTGACGATGGTGTACCGGCGCGGCGTGGATGCGATGAGCGCGACGTGGGCTGAGCGCGAGTTCGCGCAGAAGAGCGGCGTCACGCTCGTCACGCACGCGAAGCCGGTGCGTATCGCAGGTACGGACGGGCAGGTCACGGGCGTCGAATTCGAGGCCGCGTCGGGGGAGCGTTTCAGCGTCGACGCGGACATGGTGCTGAAGGCGATCGGCCAGATGCTCGTGCCGGACGGCGTCGCGGCGGAATTGCTGACCGCGGACGGTTCGCGTATCGCGGTCGATGCGGACGGGCGCACGGCGCTGCCGGACGTATGGGCCGGCGGCGACTGCGCGGCGACGGGCGGCATCGACCTCACGGTGCAGGCCGTGCAGGACGGCAAGCGCGCGGCCGCGTCGATCGACGCGACGCTCGCGGCGCGCGACGCGAAGGCGGCCTGAACGCGCGACGCACCGCACGCACACCGAACACGACCCCCTTCTCACGGAGCCGAACATGGCCGATCTCCGCTGCACCATCGCAGGCATTACTTCTCCGAATCCCTTCTGGCTGGCGTCCGCGCCGCCGACCGACAAGGCCTACAACGTCAATCGCGCGTTCGAGGCGGGCTGGGGCGGCGTCGTCTGGAAGACGCTCGGGCTCGATCCGCACGTCGTCAACGTCAGTTCGCGCTACGGCGCGGTGCAGTGGAACGGCCAGCGCATCGCGGGGCTGAACAACATCGAGCTGATCACCGACCGTCCGCTCGACGTGAACCTGAGAGAAATCGCGCAGGTGAAGCGCGACTGGCCGGACCGCGCGCTGATCGTGTCGCTGATGGTGCCGTGCAACGAGCGCGACTGGAAATGGATTCTGCCGCTCGTCGAGGATACCGGCGCCGACGCGGTCGAACTCAACTTCGGCTGTCCGCACGGGATGAGCGAGCGCGGGATGGGCGCGGCGGTCGGGCAAGTGCCCGAATACGTGGAGATGGTCACGCGCTGGGTGAAGGAAGGCACGAAGCTGCCGTGCCTCGTGAAGCTCACGCCGAACATCAGCGACATCCGGATGGGCTCGCGCGCCGCATACAAGGGCGGCGCGGACGGCGTGTCGCTGATCAACACGATCAACTCGATCGTCGCGGTCGATCTCGACCAGATGGCGCCGATGCCGACCGTCGACGGCAAGGGCACGCACGGCGGCTATTGCGGGCCGGCGGTCAAGCCGATCGCGCTGAACATGGTCGCGGAGATCGCGCGCGATCCGGAAACGCCGAACCTGCCGATCTCGGGCATCGGCGGCATCTCGTCGTGGCGCGACGCGGCCGAGTTCATGGTGCTCGGCGCCGGCAGCGTGCAGGTGTGCACCGCCGCGATGCATTACGGCTTCCGGATCGTGTCGGATCTCGCCGACGGCTTGTCGAACTGGATGGACGAGAAGGGCTACGCGACGCTCGACGACATCCGCGGCCGCGCGGTGCCGAACGTGACGGACTGGAAATACCTGAACCTGAAGTACGACATCAAGGCGCGCATCGACCAGGATCGCTGCATCCAGTGCGGGCTGTGCCATATCGCGTGCGAGGACACGTCGCATCAGGCGATCACGGCGACGAAGGACGGCGTGCGGCACTTCGAAGTGATCGATTCGGCGTGCGTCGGGTGCAATCTTTGCATGCATGTGTGTCCGGTCGAGCAATGCATCACGATGGAGCGCGTCGACGCGGGCGACTACGCGAACTGGACCACGCATCCGAACAATCCGGCGAGCGCGGAGGCGGGGCCGAGTGCAGGCGCCGCGGCGCCCGAGAAGCACGCGAAGCAGGCTGCCTGACCGGCGTCCGGCGATGCGGGGCATCCTGCACCGCCGCCTTTCGTTCCACCCGGGCCGGCATCGCACGATGCCGGCGTTGACGTTTTCGTGGAGTGTGTTCGATGAATCACGCAGCGATTCCCGCCGATCCCGACAGCGCCGCGGCGCACGGCGGCAGCCTGTACAACGACGACCTCGCGCCGACGACGCCGGCGCAGCGCACGTGGAAGTGGTACCACTTCGCGGCGCTGTGGGTCGGGATGGTGATGAACATCGCGTCGTACATGCTCGCGGCCGGGCTGATCCAGGAAGGCATGTCGCCGTGGCAGGCGGTGATGACGGTACTGCTCGGCAACCTGATCGTGCTCGTGCCGATGCTGCTGATCGGCCATGCGGGCGCGAAGCACGGGATTCCGTACGCGGTGCTCGTGCGCGCGTCGTTCGGCACGCAGGGCGCGAAGCTGCCGGCGTTGCTGCGCGCGATCGTCGCATGCGGCTGGTACGGGATCCAGACCTGGCTCGGCGGCAGCGCGATCTACACGCTGCTGAACATCCTGACCGGCAACGCGTTGCACGGCGCGACGCTGCCGCTCGTCGGCATCTCGTTCGGGCAACTCGCGTGCTTTCTCGTGTTCTGGGTGTTGCAGCTGTACTTCATCTGGCACGGCACCGATTCGATCCGCTGGCTCGAAAGCTGGTCCGCGCCGATCAAGGTCGTGATGTGCGTGGCGCTCGTGTGGTGGGCGACGTCGAAGGCGGGCGGGTTCGGCTCGATGCTGTCGGCGCCGTCGCAGTTCGCGGCGGGCGGCAAGAAGGCCGGGCTGTTCTGGGCGACCTTCTGGCCGGGCCTGACCGCGATGGTCGGCTTCTGGGCGACGCTTGCGCTGAACATTCCTGATTTCACGCGCTTCGCGCATTCGCAGCGCGACCAGATGATCGGTCAGTCGATCGGGCTGCCGCTGCCGATGGCGCTGCTGTCGGTGGTGTCGGTCGTCGTCACGTCGGCGACCGTCGTGATCTACGGCAATGCGATCTGGGATCCGATCGACCTGACGAGCCGGATGACCGGCATCGGCGTGGGCATCGCGCTCGTGATCCTCACGCTCGACACGATGTGCTGCAACCTCGCGGCGAACCTGGTCGGTCCTGCTTACGATTTTTCGAGCCTGTGGCCGAAGGCGATCTCGTACCGCACGGGCGGGATGATCACCGCGACGATCGCGATCGTGATGATGCCGTGGAAGATCCTCGCGACGACGGACGGCTATATCTTCACCTGGCTCGTCGGCTATTCGGCGCTGCTCGGGCCGGTCGCGGGCATCCTGATGGTCGACTATTTCCTGATTCGCGGCACGCAGCTCGACACGCGCGCGCTGTTCGACGAGCGCGGCGGCTTCAGCTATGCGCGCGGCTGGAACCCGGCCGCGCTCGTCGCGCTCGCGGTCGGCGTGCTGCCGAACCTGCCGGGCTTCGTGCATACGGCGTTTCCGGCGTCGTTTCCGAACGTGCCGGCGTTCTTCAACACGCTTTACACGTACGCGTGGTTCGTCGGCCTCGTGCTGGCGTCCGGCGTGTACGGCACCTGGATGAAGTGGCGCGCCGGACCGCGCGCGCAGATCGCGAGCGCATGACGCGCGAGCCGGAGGCGACTCGCGCGCGGCATGCGGCACCCGACAGTCAACGAGGAGGCAACGACATGGCAATCCTGATTCGTGGCGGCACCGTGGTCGATGCGGACCGCTCCTATCGCGCGGACGTGCTCTGCGCGGACCCGCAGGACGGCGGCACGATCCTGCAGATTGCGGAGCGGATCGACGCGCCGGCCGGCGCAACCGTCGTCGACGCGCACGACCAGTACGTGATGCCGGGCGGCATCGATCCGCATACGCACATGGAACTGCCGTTCATGGGCACGACCGCGAGCGACGATTTCTATTCGGGCACGGCGGCCGGGCTGTCGGGCGGCACGACGAGCATCATCGACTTCGTGATTCCGAGCCCGAAGCAGCCGCTGATGGAGGCGTTCCGCGCATGGCGCGGCTGGGCCGAGAAGGCGGCTTCCGATTACGGTTTTCACGTGGCCGTGACGTGGTGGGATGAGAGCGTGCACCGCGACATGGGCACGCTCGTGCGCGAGCATGGCGTGTCGAGCTTCAAGCACTTCATGGCGTACAAGAACGCGATCATGGCCGACGACGAGGTGCTCGTGAACAGCTTCACGCGTTCGCTCGAACTCGGCGCGCTGCCGACCGTGCACGCGGAGAATGGCGAGCTCGTGTTCCAGCTGCAAAAGGCGCTGCTTGCGCGCGGGATCACGGGGCCGGAGGCGCATCCGCTATCGCGGCCGCCCGAGGTGGAAGGCGAGGCCGCGAACCGCGCGATCCGCATCGCGCAGGTGCTTGGCGTGCCGGTGTATATCGTGCACGTGTCGGCGAAGGACGCGGTGGACGTGATCACGCGCGCGCGTAGCGAAGGGCTGCGCGTGTTCGGTGAAGTGCTACCGGGGCATCTGGTCATCGACGAGGCCGTCTATCGCGATCCGGACTGGACGCGCGCGGCGGCCCACGTGATGAGCCCGCCGTTCCGCTCGGCCGAGCATCGCGAGGCGCTGTGGCGCGGGCTGCAGTCGGGGCAGCTGCATACGACGGCGACCGATCACTGCGTATTCTGCGCATCGCAGAAGGCGATGGGCCGCGAGGATTTCACGAAGATCCCGAACGGCTGCGGCGGCGTCGAGGATCGCATGTCGGTGCTGTGGCATCACGGCGTGAATCACGGCCGCATCACGCCGAACGAGTTCGTGCGGATCACGTCGACCAATGCCGCGCAGATTTTCAATCTGTATCCGCGCAAGGGCGCGGTGCAGGTCGGCGCCGACGCCGATCTCGTCGTGTGGGACCCGGCCGCGACCAAGACGATCTCGGTGAAGACGCATCACCAGCAGGTCGACTTCAACGTGTTCGAGGGGATGACGGTGCAGGGCGTCGCGACGCACACGCTCACGCGCGGCGCACTCGCATGGGCCGACGGCGACTTGCGCGCGGTGCGTGGCGCGGGCCGCTATCTGAAACGTCCGCCGGCGGCTGGCTACTACGAGGCCGCGCGGATCGCGAACCGGCTGCGCGAGCCGCATCCGGTCGAGCGCGCGGGTTGAACGATGCGTGTCGCGCGGGGCGTGTCCGTTCTGACGGCACGCCCCGCGCGTGTTTTAGCGGCGTAGATAGAACAACTGATCAAGTTCTCGAAGACGAAAACAGAAACGAGCGATGCCATTGATCGCGGCGATTTTGGCGACGTTGCGGGCGTGCATATCGAGCGAGTAACATCCACCCACCCGATCACGCGGGTCGCGGGCACGGGCCGCCCGCCGGACAGTTCAAATAGTGAGAAAGGAGCACAAAGGTGGATATTCTGCGCAGTCTCCTCGGTATGCTGTTTCTGTTGCTGGTCGCGTATCTACTGTCGAACAACCGCCGCGCGGTCAGCGCGCGGACCATGATCGCCGCGCTGCTCACGCAGTTCGCGATCGGCGCGCTCGTGCTGTTCGTGCCGTCCGGCCGCGCAGCGCTGGCCGCGGCCGCGAACGGCGTCAATCGCGTGCTCGACATGGGCAATCACGGCATCGCGTTCGTGTTCGGCGGGCTCGTCGACGCGCGGATGTTCCAGTTGTTCGGCGATGGCGGGTTCGTATTCGGCCTGCGCGTGCTGCCGATGATCATCTTCGTCACCGCGCTGATCTCGGTGCTGTACTACATCGGCGTGATGAAGTGGATCGTCGCGATTCTCGGCGCGGGGCTCGCGAAAGTGCTGGGCGTGAGCCGCATCGAGGCGTGCTCGGCCGTCGCGACGATCTTCCTCGGGCAGAGCGAGATGCCCGCGCTCGTGAAGCCGTTCGTGCGCAACATGACGAGCGCCGAGATCTTCACGGTGATGGCGAGCGGGATGGCGTCGGTCGCGGGCTCGGTGCTGGTCGGCTATGCCGGCCTCGGGGTGAAGATGGAGTACCTGCTCGCCGCGTCGTTCATGGCGGTGCCGGGCGGGCTGCTGTTCGGCAAGCTGCTGTTTCCGACCGTCGAGCCGAGCCGCGTGGTGGTCGACGGCCTCGATTTCGACGACAAGCGCGCCGCCAACGTGATCGAGGCGGCTGCATCCGGCGCGTCGGTCGGCCTGCGCATCGCGATCAACGTCGGCGCGATGCTGATCGCGTTCGTCGGGCTGATCGCGCTGATGAACCTGATCGTCGGCGGCGCGGCCGCGTTCGCGGGCTTTCCGCAGGTCACGCTGGTCGGCATCATCGGCCACCTGTTCGCGCCGCTCGCGTGGATCATCGGCGTGCCGTGGCACGATGCGACGCTGGCCGGCAACTTCATCGGCGAGAAGCTGATCTTCAACGAATTCGTCGCGTATGGCGACCTGTCGCCGTACCTGAAGGGCGGCGCGCATGCGGCGGCGGCCGGCCTGCAGGTGCTCGACCCGAAGACGCTCGCGATCGTGTCGTTCGCGCTGTGCGGTTTCGCGAACTTCTCGTCGATCGCGATTCTCGCGGGCGGCTTCAGCGCGGTCGCACCGGAGCGCCGCTCGGACGTCGCGCGGCTCGGCTTGCGCGCGCTGACGGCCGCGACGCTGTCGAACCTGATGAGCGCGGCGATTGCCGGGCTGTTTTTCTCGCTGCATTGAACCGTGCAGCAGACTCCGACCGATCAAGGCGAGGCAACGATGTTTCTACCGCAGGAATTCATTCGCAGGAAGCGCGACGGGCAGCCGCTCGATCGCGACGGGATGGCCGCGTTCGTGCGCGGCGTGACCGACGGCAGCGTGACCGAGGGCCAGGTGGCCGCGTTCGCGATGGCCGTGTATTTCAACGACCTGAGCACCGACGAACGCGTCGCGCTGACGCTCGCGCAGCGCGATTCGGGCGACGTGCTCGACTGGCGCGCGCTCGATCTCGGCGGGCCGGTGATCGACAAGCATTCGACGGGCGGCGTCGGCGATGTCGTGTCGCTGATGCTCGGGCCGATGGTCGCCGCGTGCGGCGGCTACGTGCCGATGATTTCGGGGCGCGGGCTCGGACACACCGGCGGCACGCTCGACAAGCTCAGCGCGATTCCCGGTTACGACGTGATGCCCGAGACGGACGCGTTTCGCCGCACGGTGCGCGAGGTCGGCGTCGCGATCATCGGGCAGACCGCGCGGCTCGCGCCGGCCGACAAGCGCATCTATGCGATCCGCGACGTGACGGCGACCGTCGAATCGGTCGCGATGATCACCGCGTCGATCCTGTCGAAGAAACTCGCGGCAGGGCTCGACGGGCTCGTGATGGACGTCAAGGTCGGCTCCGGCGCGTTCATGCCGACCGCGGAGAAATCGGCGGAACTGGCGCGCAGCATCGTCGACGTCGGCAACGGCGCCGGCATGAAGACGACCGCGATCCTCACCGACATGAACCAGTCGCTCGCGCCGTGCGCGGGCAATGCGCTCGAAGTGGCGTGCGCGATCGACTACCTGACGGGCAAGTCGCGTCCCGCGCGTCTGCACGACGTGACGATGGCGCTGTCGGCCGAATTGCTCGTGACCGGCGGGCTGGCGCGCGATGCCACCCACGCACGCGAGAAGCTGCAGCAGGCGCTTGATTCCGGCGCGGCGGCCGAGCGTTTCGCGCGGATGGTCGTCGCGCTCGGCGGCCCGGCCGACCTGATCGACGCGCCCGCGCGGCATCTGGCGCGGGCGGCCGTGATCGTGCCGGTGGCGGCACCCGCGAGCGGCGTGGTGCAGCGCGTCGATTGCCGCGCGCTCGGGCTGGCGGTGGTCGCGCTCGGCGGCGGCCGCACGCGCGCGGAGGACGCGATCGACGTCAGCGTCGGCTTGACGGCGCTTGCAGAGATCGGGCAGCGCATCGAGGCGGGCGAGCCGCTCGGTTTCGTGCATGCCCGCGACGAAGCGGCCGCGGCCCACGCGGCGGACGCCGTGCGCCACAGCTACGTGCTCGGCGAGACCGGCGAAGCGCCGCCGACCCTTTACCAGCAGATCGGCTGACCCTGCTCCCGGAGGCATCACCACGATGGAACGAGACGAACTGATCGAACAGGCGAAGGCGGCGCGCGAACGCGCGTATGCGCCGTATTCGCGCTTCAAGGTCGGCGCGGCGCTGCTGGCGTGCGACGGCACGGTGTTCCACGGCTGCAACGTCGAGAACGCGTCGTACGGACTGTGCAATTGCGCGGAACGTACGGCGCTGTTCGCGGCGATCGCCGCCGGCCATCGGCCGGGGGATTTCGCGCGGCTCGCGGTCGTCGGCGACACGGACGGCCCGATCGCGCCGTGCGGCGCATGTCGTCAGGTGATCATCGAGATCGGCAAGCCCGATATCGAGGTGATCCTCGCGAACCTGAAAGGGGCCGTCGAGGTCACGACGGCCCGCGCATTGCTGCCGGGCGCGTTCACGCTGTAACGACACGCGCGGCGGCGAGCCGCCGCGCGTCGCATGCGTCATGTCACGCGCTGTCGCGCGCGTCGCGGATCGGGATCACGGTGCGTGCGCCGCACTGGCGCAGCAGGTCGCGCAGCTCGTTGATGACCGGAAACACCTCGTGGTTCCAGTCGGCGCCTTGGGCGTCGTGCGCTTCCTGCTCGCGCTCGACGATCCAGCGATCCTCGCGGAAGATCCGCTCGGTGAACCACACGAGCAGCGGCCACGCGAGATCGAGCGCGAACGGGATGCCGGGCTTGTGGATCGACAGCAGCCCGAACGTGCGGTTGGTGCGCTGTTCGGCGTCGAGCGGCACGTAGACGATCCACAGGTCCATCACGAGCGTGCCTTCGCTCGAGCGGATCTGCAGCGTCTGGTACGGGTAGCCGGTGCGCACCGTCATCACGCTCTTGTCGGACTGGTCGGCCGGCTTCTTGCTCGCGCCGAACACGAGCGCCTCGCCGACCGGCTGCTTGCCTTCCATCCGCGCGAACGTGTAGTCGACCTCGACCCAGTCGTCGCCGCGGCGGCGGCCCACGGAGCGCGCGCGCATCTGCCCCATCTGCTTGCGATGCAGGAACTGATGGTTCATGTCCATCAGGTTCTCGTGCATGAACGAGTAGTGGCACTTGACCTCGCGGCCGAAGCGGCGCGTCTTGTACGCGGGATTGTCCGCGGATTCGAGCGCGGGGAACGGCCGTTCGTCGGCGAGCGTCGCGTCGCCCGGGAACACGAAGATCAGCCCATGCGCTTCGCGGCACGGATACGCGCGCACGCCGTTGGGCAAGCGCTCGCGGCCGAGGTAGGGCACGTCGACGCAGCGGCCGCTGTCGCACGCGTAGGTCCAGCCGTGATAGCAGCAGCGCAGCGTTTCGCCGCTCACGACGCCCGCGTGCAGCGGCACCTGGCGGTGCGCGCAACGATCTTCGAGCGCATACACGGCGCCCGATTCGGTGCGCACGAGCACGATCGGATCGCCGGCGAAGCGCACGCCGAGCGTCTTGCCGCGCTTGAGCTCGCGCGACCACGCGAGCGGGTACCAGTGATCCGGGTGAATGGGCACGCGGCGCAGGTCGCGCACGACCGCGCCGGTGGACGGTTCTTCGAGGGTGTTGCTGTCAGGCAAAGGCACTGCGCGCATGCGTGACGCCTCCTGGCGGGACTGAATGTCGAACGCCGCAAGAAGCGGCGGGAATCAGGAGAGTCTACGCGAAGTTGCCGATCGCGGCGGATGCGATGCGGGTTTGCCCCGGCATCGCGTCCGCCGGTTCGTTGATCCGGCGCAAACGGGACGCCGCTGGTGCGTGGTGCCGGCGGCTCTGCCGGGCGACGGGCGGCAACCCCGTCATGCCGCGAGCAGACGGTCGCAAGCGATTCATGAACGAATCATAAGCGGGCTTCGCGCCATAGCACCGGGTCGGCGCGGTACAGCGCCGGGAAGCGCTGCTTCAGCCCGGCGACCTTCGGCAGGTCGTTGAACGCGATATACGGCGCGTCGGGGTGCAGTTCGAGGTAGTTCTGATGATAGGCCTCGGCCGGATAGAAGCCCTTGTAGGCTTCGACACGCGTGACGACGGGCGCCGCAAACACATGCGCGCCGCCGAGCTGCGCGATGTACGCGGTCGCGACCGTGCGTTGCTGCGCGGTGGTCGGGAAGATCGCGGAGCGGTACTGCGACCCTTCGTCGGGGCCCTGCCGATTCAGCTCCGTCGGATCGTGCGCGACCGAGAAGAACACCTGCAGCAGCCGGCCGTACGTGACCTGGGTCGGGTCGTAGACGATGCGTACCGATTCCGCGTGCCCCGTGAGCTCCGAGCCGACGAGCGCGTAGTGCGCGGTTTCGGACGCGCCGCCCGCGTAGCCGGCGGTCACCTGCTTCACGCCCTTCACGTGCTCGAACACGCCTTGCACGCCCCAGAAGCAGCCGCCGGCGAACACGGCCGTCTCGTCGTGCGACGCGCCGGGCGTTTCGTCGAGCGTCGGCGCGGGCACGGTGCGCATCGGCTCGGCGGAATGGACGATGCGCTGGTAGCCGAACACGGCGGCCGCCGCGACGGCGATGGCGCCGATGCGGCGCAGCATGGCGGCGCGCCGGCGTCCGGCGGCATCGCGGATAGGGATCGGGTTCATGTTTTGCTCCTTCGGAATGCGTTGGGAAAAGCGGCGCCCGGATGGCGGTAGCGCGCGCGATCAGCCGAAAGTGAATGCGTACGCATCGACCCCCGGATCGAGAAACTCGATCGCGAACGTGCGGTCGGCGATCGTGCCGGTCTGCCGGACGAGCTGGTACAGGCGCTGGCCGGTGACGGTGCCGTAGCCCTGCGCGTCGACATCCGTGCCATGCGCGGCGCCGGGCGCGGCGCCGTCGAGCGTCACGCGAAAGCGCACGGGCCGGCCGCTCGTGCCCGGGCCGAGCACCAGGTGCAGGTCGCGTGCATGGAAGCGGTAGACGATCCGGCCATCCGGCGCGGCCAGCGACGCGTGCTCGGCGCCGACGTTCCACGTGCCCGCGAGGCCCCAGCCGTTCAGATCCGGGCCGGCCGGCGCGTCGTAGCGGTGCGCCGCATCGCGCACGACGCCGCCCGGCGACGCGAAGCTTTCCGCGCGCGCATAGCCGACATAGGTTTCGGGTGAGCGGACGTCCGCGCTGTCGGCCGCCGCGAGCGCACCCTTCGCGGGCGCGCCGGCGAGGCCGAGCGGCACGTTCAGCGCGTCCGGGTGGCCGGCTTCGGCGAGCAGCGACTGGATCGCGCGTTCCGACTGCGCGTATTCGCCTTCGCCGAAGTGGTGATGGCGGATCCGCCCTTGCGCATCGATGAAGTAGTGCGCGGGCCAGTATTCGTTGTTGAACGCGCGCCAGATCGAATAGCCGTTGTCGATCGCGACCGGGTAGTCGATGCCGAGGTCGTGCACGGCCTTCTTCACGTTGCCGATGTCGCGCTCGAACGCGAATTCCGGCGCGTGGACGCCGATCACGACGAGCCCGTACGACGCGTACTTGCGTGCCCACGCAGTCGTGTACGGCAGCGTGCGCAGGCAGTTGATGCACGAATACGTCCAGAAATCGACCAGCACGACCTTGCCGCGCAGCCCGGCCGCCGTCAGCGGCGGCGAGTTCAGCCACTGCACCGCGCCGTCGAGCGACGGCAGCGTGCCTTCGACCGGCAGCGCGGACGCGGTGGCGCCGGCCGCGCGCATCATCGCGCTGCCGGCCATCGCACCGCCGCCGGCCGGTGCGCCATCGGCTGCGGCGGCCATCATCGCGCCGCCCGTCGCGTCGTCGGTAGCGGCGGTCGCAGCCGGTGCCGCCGGTGCCGCCGGTGCCGCCGGCGCGCCGTTCGAGCGGCCGCCGAGGCGGTCGACGAGCTTCGTTTCGAGCCCGCCCGTGGTGACCGTCGACAGTTGCGCGAGGGCGCCGGTATCGAGGCCGAGCGCGATCGCGCCGACGCCGGCCAGGAGCGCCGCGCCGATCCCGCGGCGGATCCATTCGCCGGCACCGAGCGAGCGCTTCATCGCGGCGAACACCTTGCCGCCGATCACGAGCGCGACGCCGAGCGACGTCGCCGCGCCGGCCGCATATGCGACGAGCAGCAGCGTCGTGCCGACGCTCGCGCCGCGCAGCGCGGCGCCGGTCAGCACGAGGCCGAGGATCGGGCCCGCGCACGGCGCCCACAGCAGGCCCGTCGCGACGCCGAGCAGCAGCGACGACGCCGGGCCGGCCGGGCGGCCGTCGCGTTGCGCGAAGCCGGTGAGCCGGTTGCCGACGGAGACGAGCGGGCGCGTCAGGTGCTCCGCGAAACGCGGCATCAGCAGCGTCAGGCCGAACACGGCGAGCAGCACGATCGCGATCCAGCGGCCGGCCTGGTTGGCCTGCGCGACCCAGCCGCCGCCGACGGCGGCGAGCGTCGCGACGACGGCGAACGTGAGCGCCATGCCGGCGAGCAGCGGCAGGCCGGTGCGCACGAACGGCTGGTCGGCGCGCGCGAATACGAACGGCAGCACGGGCAGGATGCACGGGCTCAGGATCGTGAGCACGCCGCCGAGATAGGCAAGGACGATGAGCAGCATGAGGCGTTCTCCAGTCGGATGGGAGCGGGGCCGGATCAGGCGGCAGCCGGGTGGAACGCGAGCGCGAGGCCGTTCATGCAGTAGCGCAGACCGGTCGGCGCGGGGCCGTCGTCGAACACGTGGCCGAGGTGGCCGCCGCAGCGGCGGCAGTGCACTTCGGTGCGGACCATCCCGAACGACGCGTCGGTGTCGGTGCCGACAGCATGGTCGAGCGGTTTCCAGAAGCTCGGCCAGCCCGTATGGCTGTCGAACTTGGTGGCCGACGAGAACAGCGCGAGGTCGCAGCCGGCGCACGCGAACGTTCCGTGCCGGTGCTCGTCGTTCAGCGGGCTGGTGAACGGCCGCTCGGTGCCGGCTTCGCGCAGGACCGTGTATTGGGCGGGCGTGAGCCGGCGATGCCATTCGGCGTCGCTGAGCGTGATCTCGAACGGGGCGGCCTTCGGCGAGCCGGCCGGCGGCGCGGCGAACGCGCGGCCGACCAGCGCGCGGTGGCCGGCGGACGACAGCGCCGCGAGCGCGGCGAGGCCGGTGGCGCCGGCGAACAGCAGATGTCTGCGGGTGGGCATGATGGGCTCCTGGAAGCAGGTGCTGAAAACATGCGCCCATCGTAGGCGGCGGCCGGTGTCGAAGTCCTCACGGAAAGTTAAACGAATCGTGATTGTTTTTTGGGTGATCCGGCCAGGTCCGTTGAAATCCGTCAAAGCCCCATCCATCAAGGGGTTGCGGGAAGTTGGTGGTCCACCAACTTCTGCGGAAATTCTCCACGAGCCGCAACTTTTTAGTGTTTTTTTAGTGTTTGCGATGTGGGGTAGGCTCTGCGTAGAGATGCGCGGGCCAACCCGGTTGCAATATCAAAGGAGGGCGATCATGGGTGCTCTGACGGTTAGACAAATCGAAGCCGAGAAGGCGACCGGGAAGTTGTATTTCCTCTCGGATGGGCGCGGACTGTTCCTGCGCATCGGCCCGGATGGCTCGATGGAGCAGCCCCCTGAAACGCCGGACACAGTCACCCACTTACAATAACGGGTAGGCATAAGACTGTGTTTTTGACTAACACCAGGCAGGAAGTGATGGAAGTGTTGACGGGCCCGGTGCGTCGGCGGCGCTGGACGGCGGAGCAGAAGCTGGCGATGGTCCGCGAGAGTTTCGAATCAGCGATGGTGTTCCGATAGATTCGAGTTTCGCTGTGACAACGGCGAGCCGCTGCGCGTGACGTTTGCGCTGGACTGTTGCGATCGTGAGGCGATGAGCTGGGCGGCCACGACGGCAGGCCACAGCGGTGACATCGTGCGCGACGTGATGCTGGCTGCAGTGGAAAATCGGTTTGGCAACGAACTGCACACCCCGTCCGAAATCGAGTGGCTGAGTGACAACGGCTCGGGCTACACGGCCGACGACACGCGCCGGTTCGCAGTGGCCATCGGCCTGAAGCCATTGACCACGCCGGTGTGCGGCCCGCAAAGTAACGGGATAGCCGAGAGCTTCGTGAAGACGATGAAACGCGACTACGTCGCCTTCATGCCGAAGCCGGACGCAGCGACTGCCGCACGCAACTTGGCCATCGCGTTCGAGCATTACAACGAGAAGCATCCTCATAGCGCGCTGAAATACCGCTCGCCTCGCGAGTTCCGGCGCTCGATGGATTCAGCAACCTTAGTGTGATGCCGTGTCCGGTATTACAGGGGCAACTCCAGTTTTGACACCACCGAAGCCCAGAGGGCTGTCACGAGGGCCATAGTGGCTGCCCTCGCTTCATAAAATCGGCGGTGCTCAGGGCTTGCGTATTTCGAGCATTCTCATTTATTCGCCCCCGACTCGATAAATTCGAGATAAGCGTGCGCGGTGCCCGGTTAGAATCGGCGCGTCTACCTATGAGCACGGTACCGATTGACAGATCGGCGTGACCATCTGAAACGCGTATGGCCATCGAACCCGAGGATCTTCTACCGCATTTTGAGCGTGAGCTGGGTCTGCTGCGCCGTTCGACGCGCGCATTCGCCGAGCTTTACCCCAAAGTCGCGGCTCGTCTTGCGATGTCCGGTGAGCACTCGGATGACCCATATGTCGAACGGCTGCTGCAATCGTTCGCGTTGATGTGCGCTCGGCACGACATCCGACTCGAAGATGAGGTGCCGGAGTTTACGCACGCGTTGATTGACACGATCCACGGAGCGTTCCTGCGGCCGTTTCCATCTTGTGCGATGGCCCAATTTCGCGTGGATCGAGACAGCAAGCAGACTGAGCCGCGGCTTGTTCCACGCGGCACGCAGCTGGTGGCGCCGAATAGCCGTCAGGTGTTCCGCACCGCCGCCGACGTCACGTTGGTGCCGGTGGCTGTCTCCGGCGTACGTTACGCGACGTCGACCGTCGCGCCGATGCAAACCCCACTGCCGCCCGACACGACGGGGATTTTGTCTTTCACCCTTGAGCTCACATCGCCGTCAACCCAGTTCTCGGATGCTCCAGACATGCTGCGGCTGCATTTGGCGGGGGAGAGGGAGGTGGTGGCCGCGCTCGCCGACGGCGTGCTGTTGCACGCCACGCGTGCCTTTGTTGAACTGGACGGCAACGGGCGCTGGCGTCGGGTGGACATGCCGCTGGCGGCCGCAGGTTTCGACGATGCCGACGCGCTGCTTCCGCCGCCTCCCGACAACACGATTGCTCCGTTTCATCTGTTGATGGAGTACGGCGCGTTTCCCGCTCGATTTGACAACCTCGATCTGAATTTGGCGCGGTTGGAACGGTTGGCGGTTGGCGCGCGCCGGATCACGTTGCATTTGGCCCTTGCCGGCATCCATCCGGACTCACGTCGCGCTCAACGGTTGGTCGGAGCGTCGGCCGACAATCTCCGGCTATTTTGCACACCAGTAGTCAACTTGTTCTCGAGCAATGCGGAGCCGATCGAAACGAAGGCCGGGCAAGCGTACTATCCGCTGAAACCGTTTTCGCTCAAGACCGCAGCTACGAGCGAGGTGTGGTCAGTTGACCAGGTTCGCATAACGACCGCCCGGGGCACCGCGATTTTGCCGCCCTTCGAATCTTTGCAGCACGCGTTTGGCGCAGCGCCAGGCCTGTATTGGGTTGTTTTGCGCGACGAAGCCAGGCGCGCGCCGAAGCCGCCTTCCGAGCCCGGGAAGACGGGACAGGAAACGCCGCGCGGACAGGCAACTGGAGCGCGCGCAGACGGGTTGCGTGGCTTGGAACTCGCACTTGTGAATGCTCGCGGCGAGCCCGTTGATCCGGCCGCGCAGCGCCAACTCGACATCGTGCTGTCTTGCACAAATGGCAACCTGGTGGACATACGCGAACGCCAGTTGGCCGTGCGCGATGGAGACGCCGGTGACGAAATCGAGTTATTGGCGCAGCCCAGCGCAAGTCCCGCGCCGATGCTTCGTCGCGGCGAGCTGTGGGAATTGATGTCGTGGCTGGTTCCGCAGGCAGTGCGGCTGAACGCCGAAGGCCTCAATGAATTCAAGCGGCTGTGCACCCGCTTCGGCAAGTTTGCCCCCGACGCCGGGCGGCGTTTCGACGCGCTCGTATCCCTGTCGACTGAACGGGTGCGGCGCTGGATGCCGGGCAAGCCGGCTTCAGCGTTCGTCCAAGGATTGGAGATCCGGCTCGTGATTGACGAGCCGCGTTTCGTCCAATTCAGTCTCGCCGGATTGGGGCGCGTGATGGATCGATTATTTTCCCCGTACGTTCCTGTCACCAGCTTCGTGCAAATCGTCTTGGTCTCGGCGGAGACCTGTGCGGTATTGCGACGCGGTGAACCCTGCGCCGGCACCCAACCACTTATTTGATTGGCGGGTGGAGAGGGTATCAGCAGGGAAATTGCAAAGGAATTTCAGGTATCTTTCGCTGGCAAACGTTTTGTCCTACAGTAGCGGGGCCTCAAGTTGGTGAGCCAATTGGGGACAGAACCTGAGACGAAAATAAAGGGAATTCAAATGAGTTTCGCCCCGAATGGCGGTATTCCGGCTGGTTCCGGCGGGAATCTGTTCGGCTCTCTGAGCGCGCTCGGCGGCCTTGCCGGGCCGGTTGCGTCCACGGTAGCAGGCCAGATTGGCCCGCTCGCCGGCGTCGCAAGTCATATCGACACCGTGCAACGCGCCGTCCAGCTCGCGCAGACCGGTTTCTCGCTGATGAACAAGACGCCGGCCGCGATTGCGGACGCGCTCAACAATGCGGCCGGCGGCGTTGCTCGACTGACTCAGCTAAATCGATACGTGACCATCGATTCGCCGCTCGGTCCGGACGTGCTGCTGGTCAGCACCGCGGTTATCGACGAACACGTCAATCGGTTGCCGGAGATCCACCTGGATTTGCTGTCACACCAGCATGATCTGGTGCCCGACCAACTGATCGGGCAACCGATCAAGATCCGATTCGACCAGAGCGCACGGCAGTCCACGCTTGAGCGCATCGTGTCGTCAGGCGCCACCGACAGCATCCGTTACTTCGACGGCTACGTCACGTCGTTCGATCGGGCGGGCAATCCGGGCAAGGTGACGCAATATCAAATGACGGTGGCGCCGTGGTTCTGGTTTCTGACGCGCTCGACCGACTGCCGGATTTTCCAGAACAAGACCGCGCAGGATATCCTCACCGAGATTTTCCAGGATCACGGGTTCACCGATTTCGAATTCGACATCCGGACTGCGCAGAAGCCGCTCGAATATATCGTGATGTATCAGGAGTCGTATTACAACTTCTGCGCGCGGCTGATGGAGCAGGAAGGCCTGATCTGGACGCACCGCTACGAAAAGGAAAAGCACTTCCTTGTCGTTGGCGATACGAATTTCGTTTTCCGTCCGATCGACGGGCTGGCCAATTTGCCGTATGCCGCCACTGCGGCGAGTGAAGACAACGGCATCGACCAGTTGCATGAAGGTCGGCGCTTCGGCGTCGGCAAGATCGCCTTTCGCGACTTCAATCACCAGAACCCATCGTCGCCGCTGATGCTGGTGCAGGCCGAGCCGGAGAATCTGCGGCATGCGGGGCTCGAGACAACGGAGCGTTTCGAACACCAGTCGTTGTTCGATCACGGCGATGATGGCGACCGTTACGCTCGCATTGCGATGCAAGCAGAAGAAGCAAGCGCGCATCGGTATACGGGCAGCGGCTATGCGTGGCGGATGACCACTGCAGGCAGCGTGACGGTGATGAACCATCCAGTCATGGCCAACAATCAGGAATACGCCATCCTGCATGTTCGTCACGAGGCCGTGAACGATTACACGGAACACAACGCAAAGCTGCCGTACCGCAATACATTTTCTCTGCTCCCGAAGAAGTTTCCGTATCGTTCACCCAGAAATACGCCGAAGCCCGTCATTCATGGCACGCAGTCGGCAATCGTGGTCGGCCCAAAGGGCGAAGAAATTCACACGAACGGCAGTGCCGTGAAGGTGCACTTCCTGTGGGATCGCCGCGGCAAGTTGGACGGCTCGGATTCGATGTGGATCCGCGTGTCCCAACCGTGGGCGGGTGACGGGTGGGGGGCGGCCGCCATCCCGCGGATCAATCAGGAGGTCTTGGTCGCGTTTAATCAAGGGGATCCCGACAATCCGGTCATTGTGGGCCGCGTCTACAACGGCCAGCAGGGCAACCCTTATCACGGTGCTGCCGGACAGACGATGGGGATCAAGAGCCAGACCCACAAGGGCGCGGGCTCAAACGAATTGCGATTCTCCGACGTGAACGGCGCACAAGAAGTCTTTCTGCACGCGCAGAAGGATATGAACACGGTCATCAAGGATTCGGAAACGCACACGGTCGAAGCCGGCGGTCGCACGGTGTCGCTGCTCAAGGGCAGCGAGACGAAGCAGATCGCGCAGGGCGGATTGAAGGAAACCATCGCGTTGACGCGCGACACCACGGCGAACGTGATCAATACGAAGGCCATCGCGAGCAAGGCCGGGCCCGGCATGCAAAGCCATCAGGCGAGCGACGGCATCGAGCATCGTGTCGGCGATGGCGTCGTGACAATGACGCCGGACAGCATCAAGCTGACCTTCGGTCCGTCAACGATCGTCATCAACGCGAACGGCATCTATCTCGACGGGCCTGTCATCCATCTGAATCGCGGCAGTGCGCAATCCGCGGAACAGGCGCTCGCGCTCGAGTGGGCGGCAGAGCAGGCGACGATCGCGAAGGGGCTGGCGAGCCCCGACCCGGCGACGCGCGCGGCGGCGGCCAAGCTGGCGAGCTCGCTGAAGGCGCAGCAACTGGCGAAACTCGCGGATCACGTGTATCACCCGAACGATCCGCCGCCGACCGGGTGGAAGATGGCGACCAACGATCCGGAAGCATTGAAGGCGTTCGGCCTCAAGCCGAGCGATTTCGAGAAAAGCGGTAGCAACTTCGGGTCGCAGATGTATATCCCGGATCCGAATGTCTTCGGCGACAGCATGAAGCCGACGATCGCGTTCAAGGGTACCCAGCAGCTCTTCGGCGAAGACATGAGCAACAACATGGCGCAAGGGCTCGGCGCCGATGCGCCGTACTACCGCAATGCGGTCACGATCGGCAAGAACATCGAGACCACGGGCGCGTCGGCCGGCGTCGATTTCACCGGGCATTCGCTCGGCGGTGGCCTGGCGTCCGCTGCAGCCGAGGCCAGCGGCGGTTCGGCTGTGACCTTCAATGCTGCAGGCCTCAATCCGGAGACGGTCGCGCAATACGGCGGAACAGCCCAGCCGGCCAACATCACGGCCTATCGCGTCGACGGCGATATCCTGACCGGCCTGCAGGAAGGCCGACTCGGGCCGATCAGCGACGGTACGGCGGCACTGATGCCCAAGGCGGTTGGCAGCCCCGTCACGCTCGACGGCGAAAGCGTGACCACGGTCGGCCGTCACCTGATGGGTGACGTGACGAACGGGATCAACCAGCAGGTCGCGAAGGATCAGCTCGACCTGGTCTCCCAACTGAATTCATCTCACTGATGCGATACAAGAAAGCGATAACCGCCGGCGCGATTGCCGCACTCGTTGGAGTGTCCTCGCCGCTGTGGTGGCCCACTCAAGCCCAAGGGACGAACATGACTGGCTTCAAGCGTTACGCACCGGAAGATTTCTTTTCGGGGCAGCAACTCACGTTGGCTCAGGCCATTCATGACGGCGATCTCACCCGCGTTCAGCAGCTCGCGCACAAGACCGATCTGAATGCGCCGGGCGCGAAGAATACGACGCTGCTGTCGTATGCAGTTCAGGAAATCGTTCCGGTCAAGAACGACGCGTCTAATCCGCGCTTCCAGATCATTTCGGTGCTCGTGAAGAACGGCGCGGACCCCAAGGCGCCGGTCGGTGCCAGCGGCGGATCGGTAGTCGACGTCGCATTGCGGGCCGATACGCCCAACCTCCTGCGCGTGTTGTTGAACAGCGGGCTCGATCCCAACTGGCAATACAACGGCGACACGCCGATGATTTTTGCAGTTGCAGAGAACCGGCTGCTGCCCCAGCTGAAGCTGCTGGTTGAGCACAAGGCGAACGTGAATGCTCGTGATTCGCTCGGAAAGACGGCACTCTTCGAGGCGACGATGATTCAGCAGTGGGATGTCGTCGATTACCTGCTCGCGCACGGCGCGGATCCGAAGATTGCCAGCCAGCTCGGCGTGTCGTACGGATGGGTGCTGCAGAACGAGTTGAAGAACCATACGTCTGCGGACTCGCCGGCGCGTACGCGTATCGAAGAGATTCGTCGCAAGATCGTTACGGCCGGCGCGCCCTGGCCGCCACTCGATCCGAAGGCGCAACGCTCAGCGATGCGCGCACGCGGCGAGAAGGTCGTGACACCTGCCGGCCAGACGGATTGAACGCATGCGCGACCGTTGAAGTGTCGTGCAATGGATTCGGGAAATGACGAACGTTCTTGATTCGACGCCGCGTGTCAGGCGAGAGGTGGTCCTCGGCGTATCCGGGGCGCTGTACGTGCTCTCGCTGACGATGCCGGCGATGCATTTCGAGAAAGAAGCGTCGCTTAGCGGGCTGTCGGTTCTCGCTCAGGGCTGGTGGGGACTGTTCATGCTCAATCCGGCATGGCTCGCCAATCCGCTCTACGTCGTTGCGGCTGTCCAGCTCGCCCGGAACCGATATACCCGCGCGAGTCAGCTTTCGGCCGCTGGGCTCGCGTGTGCGCTCTGTTCATTGTTCACGACAAAGTGGTACTTCAACGAAGCAGACGCGACGCCGATATCCGGCTACGGCGTCGCGTTTTACGTGTGGCTCGTCGCGCATATCGTATTGCTCGCGGGCAGTTTGCGCTTGCACCGGGAAAGCATCGTCGCGTTGCAGGGAAAATGAGCGTCGGCGCGTGTGCGCGTTGATTTCAACCCATTCCAACAACTACACATCACGAGAGAACTAGCATGACGGATTCCGAAAACCGTATTCGGATTCACGAAGGCAGCATCGTTCTGCCGGACGGTTTCGAGGATCGCACGACCAACCTCTTCGTGCCGGCCGATACGGCTGCGCAACCGAACCTCAGTGTCGCACGCGACTGGCTCAAGGACGGAGAGACCCTTGCGCCGTATATCGATCGGCAGATCGCGCTGCTCAAATCGAGGTTGCAGGGACACCGGGTGCTTTCGCGCCAGGCTGAACGGCTTGGACCTGAAACCGATGGAATGCCGGGGGAGCGCATCGACGCTGCCTATCGGAACGGCCCCAAGACCGTTTTTCAACGGCAAGGCGCATTCATTGTTGCCCCAGGACGCGTGCTGATCTTTACCGCTTCGAGCGCGAAGAGCTTCGGCGAAACGCTCGACGCATTGTGGCGCGACTGGCTCGACGGCTATCGTCCGGCAGAACAAGAGTCGGCATAACAACAGCAAAGGACCATCATCGTGTACGAAGCCGCACGAGTCACTGACCCGATCGATCACACCAGCGCGCTCGCGGGCTTTCTGGTCGGCGCCGTGCTGGGCATTGCCCTGATCGCCGCAGTCGCCTTCGCCACATTCACATGCGGATTCGGCGTGGCCTTGCTGGCCGGCATGATGGCCGGTATCGGAGCGCAGGCTCTCCTATCAATAGGGGAGTCGATCGGGAAGATGTTCAGCTCGCAATCCGGCAACATCATTACCGGCTCGCCGGACGTCTACGTCAACTCCCTTTCGGCGGCCTATGCGACGCTGAGCGGCGTGGCTTGCAGCAAGCACAATCCCATTCCGCTTGTCGCGCAAGGATCGACGAACATCTTCATCAACGGGCGGCCAGCGGCGCGGAAGGACGACAAGATCAAGTGCGGCGCGACAATCTCCGGCGGTTCGCACGATACGTTCTTTCACGGCGGCACGCAGACTTACCTGCCGGTCGACGACGAAGTGCCGCCGTGGCTGCGAACGGCGACGGAATGGGCGTTCGTGCTGGCGGGGCTGGTCGGCGGCTTAGGTGGGTTGTTGAAGCAGGCTGGCGGGCTGTCGCGCGCGGTCCTTCCTTGCGCTGCGAAGTTCATCGGCGGGTACGTGCTCGGTGAGGCGTTCGGACGGTACGTCGCCGGGCCCGCGATCAACAAGGCGCTCGGCGGGATGTTCGGCAACCCAGTCGACGTCACGACCGGAAGAAAGATCCTGTTGGCCGAATCGGAAACAGACTTCGTGATCCCGAGCCCGATGCCGGTTGCGATCAAGCGGTTCTATTCGAGCAGCATTGACTATGCGGGGACGCTCGGGCGCGGCTGGGTCGCCCCGTGGGAGCTTCGTTTGCACGCTCGCGACGGACGCCTTTGGTACACCGACGCGCAAGGGCGCGAGAGCGGATTTCCGTTGCTGCGTGCCGGGCAAGCCGCATTCAGCGAGGCCGAGCAACGGTATCTGACCTGTACGCCCGACGGCCGCTACATCCTGCATGACATTGGCGAGACGTATTACGACTTCGGCCGATATGAGCCGGACTCCGGCCGCATTGCTTGGGTGCGCCGCATCGAGGATCAGGCGGGACAGTGGTGCCAGTTCGAGCGCGATAGCCGCGGCCGCGTCACCGAGATTCTGACGTGCGGCGGATTGAATGCCGTGCTCGATTACGAGCAGGAACACGGACGGCTTAGCGCGGTCACGCTCGTTCATGGCAATGAGCGCCGCCTGGCCGTCGCTTACGGATACGATGAGAACGGCCAGCTGGCGTCGGTGACGGACGCAAATGGGGCGGTCGTGCGCCAGTTCACATATACCAACGGCCTGATGGCGAGTCATGTGAACGCACTGGGTTTCACGTCGAGTTACATGTGGTCGACGATCGAAGGGCAGCCCCGGGTTGTGGCGGCGCGTACCAGCGAGGGCGAGGACGCGACGCTCGAATACGACATCGAAGGCCGCCAGACCCGCGTTCGTTACGCCGATGGTCGAACCGCGCATTGGCGCTTCGACGCACAGTTTCAGATTGTCGAGTACACCGACCTCGATGGCGGCGTTTACAGAATCAAGTACAACGACGCCGGCATGCCGGTGATGCTGATGCTGCCGGGAGAGCGCACGGCCGAGTTCGAGCACGACGACGTGGGTCGGATCGTCTCTGAGACGGATCCGCTTGGCCGCACGACACGCACTCGCTATGACGGCAACAGCATGCGGCCCGTGGAGATTGTCGGGCCTGACGGTGGTGCCTGGCGTGCAGAATACGATCCGCAGGGTCGGCTGCTGGTGAGTCAGGATCCGCTTGGCCGCGAAAACCGTTACGAGTATCCGAAAGGGCTGACCTCGCTCCCGCTCGCGCACATTGATGCACTGGGGGGACGTAAGACTCTGGAGTGGAATAGGCTTGGCGAGCTCGTCGCGCGCACTGACTGTTCCGGCAAAGTGACGCGAACCACTTTTGATCCGTTCGGTCTGCCGGTTATGCGTGAGAACGCGCTTGGTCAGCGCATCACGTACGATGTGCGTCCGACCGGCGAGCCGCGCCGCATCACATATCCCGACGGAAGTTCGGAGGCCTTCGAATACGATGCAGCCGGGCTTATGGTTCGGCACGTTGGCCTCGGCGGAAGGGTCCGACAGTCGCTGCGCAATGCGCGTGGCCAGGTCGTCGAGATAAGCGATCCAGCAGGGCGCCGGACCCGTTATCGGTACGATGCCGACGGGCGGCTTCGAGAGCTACTGCAGGACCGCGCATGCTATGCGTTCACGTACAGTGCCGGCGGTCGGCTCTTGACCGAGACGCGACCGGACGGCGTGGAACGGCGGTTCGGGTATGGGGACGCTGGCGAATTGCTCACACTTGATATCGTAGGGGCCCCGGTCAATGGCGCTAATGCGAATCGCCCGATTCGCACTATTCGCTTTGAGCGCGACCGGATGGGCAATCTGAAGGTTCAGCATACGCCGACCGAGGTAACCCGCTTTGAGCGCGACAAGGGCGACCGGACTGTGAAAGTTGAGCGTACGCCAACTCCAGCCGGTATTGCGCTTGGCATCACTCCGGACGTCGTGAGTTTCGAATACGACAAAGCGGGTCGCCTTATGGCCGAGCACGGCGTGAACGGCACAGTGGAATATGTGCTCGATGCGCTCGACAACGTGACAAAGCTAGCGCTGCCGCACGACCAGAGCTTGCAGATCCTGCGGTATGGTTCAGGCCACGTTCACCAGATCCGTTGTGGCGATCAGGTGGTGAGTGACTTCGAGCGTGACGATTTGCATCGTGAAGTGATGCGCACACAGGGGCGGTTGACTCAGCGTTCCGCATACGATCCGCTTGGTCGGAAAGTCTGGCAGTCGGCAGGATTCCAACCCGAAGCGCTGGGTCGTGGGCGCGGGCACTTGTGGCGGAATTACGGCTACGACGCCGCTGGCGAGCTCATCGAGATGAGCGACGGCCTCCGTGGCAGTACGCAGTACAACTACGATCCTGCCGGGCAGCTGACCCGGCGGGTGAACACGATGGATCGGCAAGTTGAAGAATTCGCGTGGGACGGTGCCGGCAACCTGCTTGACGATGCGCAGCGCAGTAGCCGGGGGTACGTCGAAGGCAATCGCCTGCTCATGTGGCAAGATCTCCGTTTCGAGTACGATCCGTTTGGCAATCTCACGACGAAGCTGCGCGGAGCGAACCAGACGCAGCGGTTCACCTACGACGGGCAGAACCGACTGATCGCAGTCCGAACGCACGACGCGCGTGGCACGGTCGAATCTCGGTTCGAATACGACCCGATCGGGAGGCGGATTGCGAAGACGGATACCAGTTACGACCTGCGTGGCGTAAAACTGCGCAGCGAGACGAAGCGGTTCGTATGGGAGGGGCTACGGCTCGCCCAAGAGGTGCGCGAGACTGGCGTGAGCAGTTACATATACAGTCCAGATGCGTCGTACTCTCCAGCGGCACGCGTTGATGCGGTTATCGCGAACGCACTGGCGGCGGCAGCGATCGACACGGCGAAGCTGGCGTCGCGGATATACCACTTCCATACGGATCTGGTGGGCGCCCCATTGGAAGTTACAGACGAAGCTGGAGAGCTAGCGTGGGCGGGGCAATATACGGCGTGGGGCAAGGTCAAGCCGAACAGTGGAGAACTGACTTCGGCACGCACGGATCAGCCGCTCCGCTATGCCGGACAATATGCCGATGAAAGCACGGGCCTTCACTATAATACTTTCAGGTTCTACGACCCTGATGTAGGCCGGTTCATTAACCACGATCCGATCGGGCTGCTGGGTGGCGACAATTTGTATGCGTATGCCCCCAATCCTACAGGATGGATCGATCCGTGGGGCTGGTTTGGGGAGAAGCCGTTGAACTCTCCGGATGTGACGAAATGGCTTGAAAAAGGTGGTACCGTTCACGTTGAGGTGGAGTCGGGGACGTGGGTATATACCAACGCAAAAGGTACGGTTGTCCGTTATCCAAATGGTTATCCTGATTTCAAGCCGTATGAGGTCAGATCTGTAGACGTTGAGGGGCTGAAAGGAAATCACAGTAGGGCGCCAGCAGGGGACTTTGGATTGGCGGATGCAAAGGCAGGAAGCCCCGCCGACTACACGAAAAATACTTGGCACCACCACGAGAACATGGTAACGATGCAGGAAATTCCGAAGGATATTCACAGTGAATTCACCCATAGGGGTGGCGTCTCTAATTTGAAGAATCAATCGTCGTGTTAAGGAGGTAAGGTGCCAGTTCTGTATGGAGCAAAACCTGCACAGCCGCTCCTCGGTAAATTGGAGGCGGAACTCGGATTCGTTCTTCCGACGGATTACAAGGATTTTTTGAAGAAGTGGAATGGCATATTCATTGGCGGCGCCGACTATCTCGATTTTGATTTTCTTGGTGTCGATAATGGAATGATTTCCTTTGCTTCGCTTTTTGGAGTCGGAACGAGTAACGAGAATTTTGATTTAATAGAGCAAAACGAGCGTGTCAGAGGTGAGGTCGATTTTCTAAACGATTTCTTTGTGATTGGAGATGACCCGGGGGGTAATTACTACGCGCTGGCGCGACTCGATAGCGTTGAAAAGGTCCTGTATTGGGATAGAACGCATCTGCATGCGAATGACACAGCGAAGCCGGATATTGCAGAGGTGTCAGAATGTGGCAACCTCTACAATATAGCCGATGGATTCTCGGCATTTCTGGATATGATCGTCGCCGGAACAAAACAGATGCAGTTTGTCGCGGTCGACGACTGGCCTGGCTAAAATATGGATGTCATCGTCGCTGAGGTCTCGCACTAGGGCGGTATTTTCAATGATTAAGGGTTGAAGGCGATGAATGACGATTTTGAGCAAGCGCGAACGGCATTGCGATCATTCATGTTGGAAATGAATCAATGGGAAAAGGATTTTTACGAGAAAAAGCATAGTGCTCTGAAAAGTGGTGGCGATGTTTCTGGTATTGATGACCGTGCACGGAAAGATCTTTCTGCTATTTTAGAGAAATGGGCGTTCCAAGAAAAAACAAACCAAGGTCGTTTAATTGACTTGGGTTGTTCGGAGCCACCGACATACGATCCTGAAACCGACGTTGAAGATAGCATCGAATCCGTGAACGGAGAGGTAGTTTTCGCCATTCGCCAGACATTGGGAATGTTGACGATATCCCGATTCACGATGAAGGAAAAGGCGGGTAAATGGATGGTGAAGAAAAAAGAGTTTCTTAATTTTAACGACAAATGGCAGCGTTCAGTTCTCTAACAACGTCGTTCGCCCCGTTTTTCTGATTGGGCGTTGTCAAGCCGGACGGAATGGCGCACCCTTTGGTTCCGTGCAGAAAGGTAAATAGTATCGGTCTGGATGTCGTGGGTGCTGAGAGTAACACGCCGACATTTTTTCTTGAGCCGTGTGAGGCCGGGATGCACGAGGAGTTGCACCGCGCCATAATAGCTGATGGATTCTCGGTATTTATGGAATTTGGATGTGGGGCGGTGCGTGAGTAACGTTTACGGTTTGAGGCAGGATGAAGCATTTCAGCCTCTCGTTCAAGTCGATGATGACGGTGAAATCGCATATGACAAGAGCGTAGCTATACGAGCAACCGCTCTATGTGGGCGAGGGTTTGGCCAAGACTATGACCCCGTTAAGCTTACGTGGGGTACTTCGCGCAGAAAAAAGACCAGCGACGTTCATACGATGCTATCTCCGTTTCTCCTGTTTAGTGAGAGGGCGCTTGATGTATTGGCGCCGGTACTTCGTGGCAGCGGGGAGATATTGCAGGTCGAGGCCCCGATAAAAGACATGCTCGGATTTCATGTAACCCGGGTGATCGAGAATGCCGTCGATATGGACGCATCAAAATTCAAAGTCTACCCTCAGGCGACGGTTTTTAATAAAATATTCCTTCTGAAGAGTCGCATTGAAGGGGTTGATATATTTCGCCTAAAAGAAAGTCCTGCTTCAGTATTTGTATCCGAGCGTTTTAGGGAGCTTGTAGAGCAAAATGAATTAAAAGGGTTCGATTTCGGAGGGGTCATTTCGCAATCTGAGAAGTAGGATTTCGCAACTCCCGGTGACTGGTCAGAGAATGGCCCGGGTGTCCTCGATTTCACGAGAGTAACGTGTGAGAATCATACATCGGGGTGGTGGACTTCTAGGCCTCTATGCGCGGGTACGCCAACGAAAGGAATTTAGCGGAGCAGCAACGTTGTCACTCGATCAGTTGAAGCGAATGCGAGAGGCACTTCGTCCATACGGACTGAAGTTGCTGGAATCAGAATGGAAAGGTTGGCACGCGCAATATCGATTTCGATGTCGCAAGGGACACGAATCCAGCCGATGCGGCTCCTATCTGTTCTACACGATGGTCCAGTGCCCGGCATGTCGCGTTGACGGGGTACTTCGTCAGATCCACCAACTCGCGCGGCAGGCCGGCGGGCGCTGTCTTTCGGAGCAGTATGCGGGCCGCGGCACACCACTCCAGTTTGTATGTAAGGCAGGGCACGTTTTCGAGAAGACCGCCGAGAATCTGCGAAAGGGCTCTTGGTGCGCGCTCTGCGCGAGGGCGCAACATTCGAAACGCATGGCCGATCCGGACGGGATGACACGCATGCGAGGGGCTGCAAACGCGAGAGGCGGCAAGTGTTTGTCGACCGGCTACACGAAACTGACAGCGCGCTATCGTTTCCGGTGTGCTGCAGGCCATGAATGGGAGACTTCAGGTAGTGGGATCGTGCGGGGCGCCTGGTGCCGCATTTGCGCGGACCGAGAGAAGGTACACGCATATCGTCACAAGGACGGCCTGGCAAGGTTACGTGAACGCGCGAGGAGCCATGGTGGAGTCTGTCTCTCGAAGGTCTACGAGGGCAGCAAGGCCTACTATAGGTTCCGATGTGGTGCAGACCACGAGTGGGAGACGCAAGGCGCGAGAATCTTTCGTGGCGCTTGGTGCCCGGAGTGTCAGCGGGAGGCAATGCGCTTTGGGATCGAGCGCATGCGCCTGTGGGCGAGGGAACTCGGCGGGCGGTGCTTGTCCGAAACATACCGAAACGCGGCGACGCGCCTGAAATGGGAGTGCGAACACGGGCATCGCTGGGAGGCCGCTCCTGGGGCTGTTGTTCGGGGGCATTGGTGCCCAGTGTGCAGCCGCGACGGGTCCAGGCTCGGGCTCGAGCTGATGAAAAGCATTGCGCTTGAGCGTGGTGGGAAGTGTGTCTCAGCGATCTATGTGAATAGCGCGACCAGACTTGAATGGGAATGTGCCCGAGGACATCGATGGCTCGCCACACCGAATACGATTCGACGTGGCCACTGGTGTGCTCGGTGTTATTTCATCAGTATCACGACAACCGAAAGGACTCGCCGCAAGCGGCGACATGAAGCGGTCGGGAGGTGAGCTATTCAACCAGATGTGCGGCGCGCCGGCGCGTTTCAGCTCAGTGAGGACGTCTTTGGCGGGCAATGACGCGATAGGATATGGGCCGTTGCTCAATCGCTCATGACGTCCTGTTTTGTTATGCTCTGGTGTGATCGTATGGAATCAGAGACGAACGATGCTCATTCGAGAACAAGGGCGCCTCATCAAGTTGCTTCGGGCCGTGCCGCCGAAGCGGCCTTCCATCAGGGCGCGGGCGCGCGAATGCGTCATCGGTACGTTTCGTGTCGATGAACCTGTCCCGACTGGGCTGCTTGACACTCTGTCCCGCGACGAGCGCAAGCTGCTCGAGCGATGGCTTGAAGCATATCGGGAAAGCAAGGCGCGCGATCAAGTGCGCCCCGTGCTGGCCGGCGCACCCGAACAGCTCGAGAGGCTCGTTGGTGCGCTCGAAGTGGCGGCCGACACTTTGTCGAGCGCCGAAGCAGATCAGATTTGGGCGCAGCTTCATGCGATTGCGCGCACGTTGAAGAGAGCGGGGCATCCGCGGCCGCGAGCAGCACGTCGGTCGCCGGCGGCACTGCCAGGGCAGCAGGACTTCTTTGGTGAATTCGACGAGCTCGAGCGGCTGGCCGAACAATGAACATGCGCCGCTTGATCTTCTCTGTGCGAGGCGGACGGGCATAGGCTGGAGGGCCGGTCGTCGTCTACAACAACGACATCTGGCTCGAAGTGCTTTCGTCGATCGTCTGACCGGTTTCCTTGGCGGGCCGGTTCCGCCGAGTTGCGGATTGCGTATGCCCGTTTGGCACTTCAATTTCGGTGATCTGCTGATACTTACGCGCCCAGTCGGCCCCGAGTACATCGGCGGAGAACACGACACCCGGCGCAATCTGAACAAACTGGCTCATCGGCAGGTCTTCCTAAGCGGACTGAACGTCGAAGTGCGCAGCGGCGTAGCGCGCGCTGCAGTTCCACACTTCGACGCCGTCACGGGTGAACGTAGCCCATCCATCTTTCACGATCATCTCTGCGTGCGGAAATACGTCGCCGTGACCGTTTGCCGAGGCCGCAAATACCGTCCGCTCCCGACATGTCGCCCAGTATGTCCCATCTGGTAAAGATGACGACATTGTGCCCAACTGCCGATCGGCTTACTGTTCGATCAAAAAGCGATCGCGGTTCTTCGCGTTCGCAATCCACTGGGGAGCCTTGCCACGGCCGCTCCAGGTTGCACCTGTCTTCGGATCGCGATACTTCGGCGCAATCGGCGCGCGAGGGCTCGGTGCAACGGCGCGACGTCGACCGAAAAGTTGTTCCGGCGTGATCCCGTATTCTGCAATCTGTTCGCGCATGGAGGAAATGATGGCGTCCAGCTCGGCAAGTCGAGCTTCTTCTGCTTGTTGTGCCAGCGCTTCTGCCTGCGCTTTGAGCTCGAGATATGTAGGCATGAGAGTGTAGGATCCTTTTTCGAAATGTTTCGGTAGGTTAATCGTTCCGAAGTCAGCGGTAGTCACGAAACTTCGGCTCACGAATTATATCCGCGATGGAGAGATAGCCGATCGCAATTGACCTCACGAGCGCACGCTCAATATTCTCGCGCGCTGGCTCGGACTGCCCCGACGTGTGAAGGTCGCCCAGACCTTGTCGCTGCCAATGCCCCGACAGAAAGCAGGAGAACGCGTATTGCAGTATCACGCGGCATTCCAGGCCCTGCGCATGGGTCGCGGCTCGGTGCATGGGGCTGGCTGTTCTACTCCAGCTGATTGTGCTTTGGGGCTTCATCAACGAAACCCCCACACGAATTGTGTGTCGAGGTCCCGCTGGCAACCGAACGCGGCATCAATGCAGCGCTCGAGTTGGGCAAGACGACGGATAACACGAGATGTCGAGCTGGTCGTGCAGTCCGCTCGGCGCCGACCGCGTCCCGCATTTCAGTTCCTGTGGTGTGTGAGATCGTGCCAGCGTTGCGAGGTACCGCTGACCCCGGACCAGAATTAATCCCGGTCGGACATGGAGATTTCCGGCCCCCAGCACGGCCGATCTATCGCGCAAGGTACAGGTAGCAACCAAACTCAGATTTGGCAAACCATTCTCCCGAGTTCGCTACAATTTTTCCGTAATCGCGTCGGAAGCAAACCAAATGTCCGCCCCGGCAATATCTGGAAAATTCTGGCCTTCCTGTCCGCCCAGGCACAACATGGGAATTTCTCCAATTTTGGACTAGACTATTTCTTGGACTAGGGTCCCACTTAGAATCATAATCAACACAAATCCTGCTCCGCTTGTTACTGGCCAGCAACGGAGAGGCAGGCGCCCGCAGTTTAGACATAAACACAACTGAGACGGATGTGAAATTTCGCCGCGCCCACACACGGCGGATCGCATTAATCTCTCTCACCACTAACGTTGTGCGGCACGGGGAATCGAATATGACATCACGTCTTTTCGCGACTATCGGCTCTCTTATTTTTCTCATCGCGGGTGCCGGCCCATCCGTGGGACAAGCACAATGTACGCTGCCAAACCAGTTGGTCAACGGCCAGACTGCTGACGCGTCTAAGGTGATGGATAATTTCAATACGGTGGCGGGTTGCGCGAATGCCGCCGTGGCGTCTTCAGGTGCTCCCGTGAGCGGGAATTTGGCGGTATTTTCTGGCCCCAAGTCCATCACCAGCGGCGACCTGTCCGGCGATTGCTCCACATCGGGGACGACGACCCTAACCTGCAACAAGGCATCCTCGGCGCAGTTCGGTGTCACCAAAGTCGACGGACACACCATTGTATCGAGCGGTGGTGTTATATCGGCCACTGGCGGGAACGCTGTTGAGGCTGCACGGACGCTTCCGAAGATCGCTCAATTCACCTGGAATAACCAAGGTTCAGCAGTCGCGACAGACGGCAAGGCATCTCTCATCCTCAATCCAGTCAATGCGACATCCAATGTTGAATCGCTCGAGCAGCCTGCACCAGACGCGCCATGGGACGTCTATATGCGCATCGAGGTGCCCGTTTTTCAGGCATCGAATAACCAAGCAGGCTTTTGGCTGCGTAATTCGTCGAACGGGCGGATGATATTTTTTGGTTACTACAATTCCGGCACAGCTTGGCCGGCCCAACTCATCGCGCAACGGTGGACGAATAACACCACTTGGTCCCAAACGCTGAGCGGCTTTCCAGCGTCGGCCGCAGCGTGGACACCCTGGCTCCGCGTGTCGAACGATGGAACAACACTCACGTTTTATGTCAGCTCGGACGGATACGATTGGGTTCCCGTGCCCGGAGGTTCTGAGCCACTTGGCACGTTCCTGACCGCACTTGGCGGGGGACTGGACATGGTGGGGCTTGGCGTCTGGGCACAAGGGCAATCCATCATGCTCGTTCAGTCGTTCAGCTTTACAGCACCGAACTGATAACCATCCAACCGTCGGAAATTGACCGTGATGATGCTCCGGTCAATCCTATTGGAGGCGGCGCATGTTCTCCAGAAATTGGCAACTCGCAATCTATTTCACGGTGATTGTCTTTGGTCTGTTCGGGAGCGTGCCCGTAGAAGCCGCGAGCGCCACCACGCAGTACACCTACGATCCGCTCGGACGAGTGACGACCGCGCTATACGACAATGGGATCTGCGTCGTCTATAGCTATGATGCCAACGGGAATCGGACCTCTCAAACCAATACTGCGGGCAATGGGGTGCCCCCAATGACGTGGGGGACCGGAGTATGGGGTTGCGTACCCTGGACACCCTCCTAACCCTACTTGCTTCGCTACTCCGTTTGCCAAACGGAAGACATTGCCTTCAGATAACGGCTGCATAGCCGCCGTTTCCGGACAAGACATCCGAGGTTGGGTATGAGAATAACGAATATGCGATACGTCGTCGCGCTCCTCGCCACAGTCTTTGCACTCTTGCCGCTCGCGGGCCACGGGCAATCGCACCCGGAGCAAGTTTTGCCAGGGGGAATCCAATCTGGCGGCTCCGATGCCATTCGCGTCGCGGGCTTGGCCGAGCCGCTTGTACGCGCTGGCGCTACAACACCGACCGAAGATGGTGCGTTGTCGAACGCATTGTCGACGTATCGGGCCCGCAGCGAGCCAGATGACATCCGCAGTTTGACGACGTTTCTCGCGCACTATCCACACTCCGGCTGGGCACCGGCCATCTACGCGAATTTGGGCTTTGCCTATCTGCACGATGGCTTCTTATCGAAGGCGATCGACGCCTGGCAGCAGGCATGGGCGCTCGGCAAGCGGGCGAACGATCCGCAAGCCAAGGCGGTTGTCGATCGCGCGGGTGCTGAGCTTGCCGCGTTGTATGCGTCGCTGGGCCAAATGCAAAACCTGTCGAATCTCTTCGATGACATGGGCGACCGTGCGATCGCGGGATCCGCGACCGAGCGAATCCAACAGGCACATGAGCAACTGGCTCTGGTGAACAAGGATCCGCGGCACCTATTCAATTGCGGCCCGGTCGCGCTGAGGCTGATGATCCTCTCGCGTAACTCGCACAATCGGCAAGCAGACCGGCTGCAATACTACCGAGCGGGCTCAAACGGGACGAATCTGGCGGAGCTCGAGCAGCTCGCCGGCAACGCGAAGTTTGCGTCTCGTGTCGTGTACCGCCAACCAGGCCAAGCGGTTCCGGTGCCGTCGATTGTTCATTGGAAGGTCGGACATTATGGGGCGATCCTTGGTCGCGCCAATGGCCGGTATCACGTGCAGGATCCTGTGTTCCCTGGTGACGGTCTATGGGCAAAAGACAAGGCTCTTGATGCCGAAGCGAGCGGTTATTTCCTAATTCCATCTAGTACGCCGCTGCAGCCGGGATGGCGAGTTGTCGCCAAGGGTGAGGCCGAGTCCATTTGGGGAAAGGGGCCCACGAGCGCGACCCAACCGGGTGACGCCAACGATCCGACCGCCAACAACGGACCGAACAATTGCAATAGCCCGATGTGTGGCTATGACATCAAGGAAGGGACAGTCGGCGTTACGCTGTCGGACACCCCGGTCGGTTACGTGCCACCAATCGGCCCGTCGATGAAAGTGAAGGTGACGTACAACCAGCGCGAAGACAGCCAGCCCGCCAATTTCACATTCTTCAACGTTGGTCAGAAGTGGACATTGAATTGGCTAACCTACGTGACTGACGACCCGACAAATGCGGGCGGGAACGTGTCACGCTACCTTCCCGGCGGAGGAGCGTACTACTATACCGGGTACAGTGCTGGCACTGGACGCTTCACTCAGCAGAGTGATGACGGCTCGATACTGCTGCTGGCATCGCAATCGCCCATCACCTACCGTCGCATGCTCGCGAACGGCGGCGTCGAAGTTTACTCGCAGTCCAATGGTAGCGCCGCGTATCCGCGGAGAATCTTCCTGAGCCAAGTGATTGACCCGCAGGGGAATGTGGTCACGCTCAACTATGACAGTAGTCTGCGATTGACATCGATTACGGATGCGACGGGTAGGCAAACAACGTTCGCATATGGACGGCCCTCGTCGCCGTTGGCTGTCACCCAAATTACCGATCCGTTCGGGCGCAGTGCAATTCTGCGTTACGACAACTCTGGCCGGCTCACCTCGATTACAGACGTCATCGGATTAACTTCGAGTTTCGGCTACGACGCCAACTCACTGATTAACAAAATGACGACGCCTTACGGCACGACGAGTTTTTCGTATACGGCGCCGACCTCGAGTGGGCCACCGAGATTCGTCGATGTAACGGATCCGTTAGGCTATCACGAGAGGGAGGAGTGGGTGGAGCCGGCCTCGATACCGGACAGCGATCCGGCTGCCACCGTGCCGCAGGGTATGCCGATTACCTTGACCAACCAGTATCTTTCGTATCGAAGCAGCTTCCATTGGGACAAGAGTGCATACGTCACGGCGGGGTGTACTCCGACGGGCGGCTGCGACTACACGAAGGCACGGGATACGCATTTTGCCCACGTGTCGGGCGGGGCCGCAACAAAGTCGACCACGATCGAGAGTATCAAATATCCGCTCGAGAATCGCATCTGGTTCGCCTATCCAGGGCAGACCCAGAGTATCGCCGCGGGAATCTACAGTAGCCCCATAGCGACTGGCCGCGTCCTGGATGACGGCTCAACCCAGCTGACGCAAGCGTCATATGACACTTCCGGCTTCTTCAACCAGATCCAATCGAGTGATGCAGTAGGCCGGGTAACTGGGTTCAGCATTCCAAACCAGATCGATCTAGCTGCAGTGGTGCAGACGACAGCTGGTGCTCGGACAACCGTTGACCAGTACACCTACAACTATCTGCACCGCCCGATCGTACATACAGATGCGGCGGGGCAGACGACGATTAGCGCGTATAACGCGGCGGGACAGTTGACCGCGAAGACTAACCCGCTTGGTCAGACAACGCGTTATCAATACGATCCGAACGGAAATCTGACATCGATTGTGAATGCCAACGGGGTAACCTCGGCATCCTATACGTACGATACGTTCAATCGCGTTGCGACTTTTACCGACTCTGAAGGCTGGCAAGTATCGTATAGCTACGACAATGCCGATCGTGTTACGCGGGTCACCTACCCCGATGGGACGTACAAGAGGTTCACATATGACAAGCTGGACCTTGTTTCATATTCCGATCGAATTGGTCGCGTCTGGCGCTATACCTACGATGCGAATCGTCGACGGACCTCGATAGTCGATCCGGGCGGTCAACAGACTCTTCTGAACTATGATCCAAGCGGGCGGCTTGTCAGCCGAACGGATCCCAAGGGTAACGTCACAAGCTGGGACTATGACGTGCAAGGCCGATTAACGACGAAAACCTACGCGGATACAAGCAAGGTCACCTATACCTACGAGAATACGACGAGTCGCGTGAAGTCAATTACCGACGCGCTCGGACAGACCAAGCAATTCAATTATGCGAAGGACAATGCGGTTACGGCGATCACATACACCGGTGCGGTAAATCCGACGCCGAACGTTTCGTTTTCCTACGATGCGTATTGGCCTCGCATCGTGTCGATGAGTGATGGTACGGGCACGAACCAGTATAGCTACGTGCCAGTCGGAACATACGGCGCACTCCAACGTCAGCAGGAGAGCACGCCGTTTGCGAGCGGGACAATCTCCTATGCTTATGACGCGCTCGGTAGATTGAGCAACCGAACAGTTGCAGGTGCGGGGCCAGAAACTTTCCAGTACGACGCGCTTGGTCGACCGGTGACCCATGCAAGTGATCTGGGTTCTTTCACACTTGGTTACCTCGGACAGACCCGTCAGATCGCGTCACGCCAGCTTGCGGGTGCCTCGCTCGGAACGACATGGAGTTATCTTCCGAATTCGGGTGATCGGCGTCTTTCCGGTGTCAATACGACCGGATTGTCGTCTGGCCAGTACACAACGTTTCAATATACGTCAAACGACGAGGACATGACGACGGGCACCACTCAAACGAGTGACGCAACGATTTCCTATCCGTCAAGCGCGACGACGCAGACAGCGAACTACAATACGCTCAACCAACTCACGACGCTGTCAAATCCGCCCGCAGCAAGCCAGCCTTTGACGTACGACGCCAACGGAAATCTCCTATCGGATGGAGGGCGCACGTATAGTTGGGACGCCGAGAACAGACTGGTCGCGATCGCGTATCCTGGCCAGTCTGGCAAGGCGACCAGTTTCACCTATGACGGGCTGGGACGCAGAACATCAATTAGCAGTACGCCCGCGGGCGCTGGCGGAACGGTAACGACTTCCTACATCTGGTGTGGTCTGCGTCCTTGTCAAGCAAGAGGCATCAGCAACGCCGTGACACGCGGCTACTACGCGGAGGGCGAATTCCAACCGGGGAGTCCGGCGCAATACGCCTATTACGGGGTCGATCAAATCGGATCAGTTCGACGGGCCTTTACGAGCGGTAGCGCACCGGCTTACGACTATGACGCATACGGTGCCGCGTTGCAATCGAATCCCCCCTTGACCGACTATGGATATGCGGGGATGTTCGCGAACGCGGATAGCGGTCTGTACCTGACAATGTTCCGCGCCTACGATCCCGTGACGGGGCGATGGCTCTCACGCGATCCGAGTGGCGAGACAAGCGACTCAGAAGGAAACCTGTACGCTTATGTCAGTGGGGATCCGGTGCAGTTCAGCGACCCGACGGGGTTGCAGGCAATTCCAATTCCCATTCTGCCGCCAATGCCTGCGCCGGGTTGCAGTCCTGATACAGGAGGTGTTCCGAACTGGTTCATGGATCTGTTTAATGGGCCGACGTTTAATAGGCCAAAAAATCCTCCCGATGAGGGTCCCGAGAATGGTTGGATTGAGGGGCCGCGTCGAGGACGTGAATACGGACCGGATGGCTTGCCACTGCGCGATTATGACAAACCGCATCAAGGCAATGAGGTCGACCATGTGCATGAGTGGCCGGGGGGAGAGCGCGAGGAGCCAGGGCGCCCTTATTCTCCATGGCCCCGCAGGCCATGACAAACAGGAGTTCACCAATGATCGATTTCTCTGATTTCGTAGAAGCGCATGTCACTGGGATCGTCCTGACCGAGGACGATAATGGTGTCAGCATTTCTTTCCGCGGACAAGCCAAGCAGCGTTTCACCCTAGTTGCGAAAGGAGTGGAGCGTTTTGTCGCTGAAAAGTTCCGCGACAAGAGCATCGTTGACAGGGCTTTTCTATGGGACTTAATGAGTGATCCGAATGACTATCGGACCTCGCTAGCGCTTCTGCTGTCAGGGGTACCCCGTGACCAAATGAATGAGGCCATCTGGCTACCGGCAGTTGAGCGCGAGATCGCTGCGATCAAGCGCGGCGAGAAAGTCTTCCTTGAAATCGAGCCTGTATATGGAGGTTGGATTGTTCTTCTGGCGAAGAGCGTAACCGTAAGTAGATAGACGCCTTCTGGTGTGACACCATGGCACGGGATGCCTTCATTCGCGGCGCCTCTGCACTTGCGTACTCCCTCCGTACCGAAATATCAGAATCCGAAGAGCGGCGCCACCTGGAGCGGTCTAGGCAAGCCGCCTTCGTGGATTGCCAAGGCCAGAAATCGAGACCGCTTCTTGATTCCGCAATGAATTCGAGCCGGCGGGTCACCTTCGGTAGCTCACCGAAATCCGGCGGCTCACAGCAGGGGCTGAACCATTCCTTTCCACACGCGCCCACTGTCTGCTGATTTCGTTAGGAATTCATTTTACATAATTGTATCTGGCGAATTTTTTGTTGTAGCAGCTAGATTGAAATGTCCGCTTTGGTGTGCGGCAGCACGGCTGGAGTTGACGACGCGGCAGGCTCGCCGGCTGGTCGCCCGGCTGCGTGAGCATGGCCCGGCGGATTTGGTGTCTGGACACCGAGCGAAGCCTGGCAATCGTCGCCTCGACCCGGGAGCCGCCGACCGGGCGCTGTCGTTCATCCCCGATCGCTACGCCGATTTTGGGCCGACGCCGGCCTGCGAGAAGCTCTTGGAATGCCACGGCATTCGGCTGGCCAAGGAAACCAGTCAGGAAGCTGATGACGGACGCTGGCTTGTGGATTCCGCGCCGGCAACGACCGCCGAAGGTGTATCAGCCGCGAGCGCGCCGGGCGTGCCTGGGCGAACTGATCCAGATCGATGGCAGCGACCAGGATCGGGGATGGCGACATAGCGATGCAGTTCGCCCTGGATTGCCGCGCCGTTATTGCCTTCGCTGACTGTGCGCGGGTTCCCAATCGCGCTCAGGGAGCTTTTTTGTACGCCAGCAGTCCCCGCATCGCCTCTCCATCTGACCAACGACCAATCTCTGGATGGCGCGTTGCGAGGTTCTCGAGCCCTGACAGAACGACAACAAGCAGGACCCCCGCTTGTGAGGCCGTCTGTCCCTGGAGAGGAAAGACGCAAACTACCGCCGCTGCCAGAAACGTTGCACCCACGCCTGCAGCGTACACCGCGACACGCCGTGGCCGGGATATCGGCAACCATTTGAATTCGACGTGACCGGTGAATGGTAACCAACCATGCAGGAGCCGGAAATTCGGGCCGAACTGAAGGACCAAGCGCTGCTTTCCACCACCAAGTCTGAGCTCCGAAACGGGTACGCCGAATGCGATCCCCATCAGCAGATGCCCAAGCTCATGGATGACCGTCGATACCGGAACGGAAAGCCAAGCTGAGGCCACTAACATAAGCGCAGGGTCACGGTAGGCCGGATAGAGGTCAGCTGCAGCCGCGCTTGCGTAGATAAGCGAAATTGTTAATACGGGTCCCTAGATGAAAGACCATATCCGACTGATTTTCCGTGCCGTTACTCCGTCCACCGGCTACATAACCCAGAAGTACGAAGCGGCAAGGAGGCCCAGCGCCACGCTGACGGTTGCGGAAGCGATCAAGACGATCCGATCGCGCTCTCTCAATGGACC
The DNA here is from genome assembly GCF_905400185.1 of Burkholderia sola. Taxonomy (NCBI): domain Bacteria; kingdom Pseudomonadati; phylum Pseudomonadota; class Betaproteobacteria; order Burkholderiales; family Burkholderiaceae; genus Burkholderia; species Burkholderia sola. The sequence goes on along the minus strand of NZ_FR989677.1, from coordinate 1,212,684 downwards.
GTCTTCGTTCCAGGCGGTTACGGTGAACACCGTTGCTGCGAGGTATGCAACAGTAAGCGTCAGAAAGGCCGCGATCCCGTTCTTCGGCATCGCGTGCCCCAGCATAGAGCCGATCGAGAACATCACAATGAATGTCGAAATCGGAAGTGTGAGCGCGATCAGGCGCGTCACGCCCCCGACCCGCGTCCGCCTTTTAGTGTTTTTTTAGTGTTCAGACTGGGGTAAGGGAAGTTTGGCTTTGGGGGCCGGAGTGCAAAGCCTTGCTGGCATTGCCTCGGTACACAGCCACAATTCAAAGTTAAATGAAACGTGATGATCGGGATGGTCCGTCGAGGTGCGCTGGAATTTGCCGAAGCGCCGGCTGGTTACGGCCATCGAGCGGGTGAGCCGCCGACGGTGGCCGAGCCTCTGTTCGAGACGCGGTTTTTATTGTCTTTTTAGTGTTCGTCGAGCCGCGTGATGAATCCGGACTTGGGCTTGCCGATCGAATCGGATCGGGATGTGAGCGTTGTTCGATCGCGGTCGCGCATCACGTCGGGCGGCCGATGCGCGTGTGGACGCGGAAGTTTGACGGTTTTTATGTAGAAACTTCAGGGGGCCAGGTCAGGAAGAACGGTGCAGGAACGCACGCGATGCGGGTCCACCGGACCGCGCATGGTCGATGCGACGCCGCACTACGCCCGGTCGAGCAGGTCGGCGAGCAGCCTGGCCCCGGCGGCCCCCTTCGTGGAATCGGTCCACAGCCGGTCGATCATCTTCCGGTACATCGCGACGGCATCCGCCGACGTGGTGATCGTCGCGATGCCGGTACGGATGTTCGGCAGCTCGCCGAGCCGGAACGGCGATACCGCGATATGCGCGCTGTCGTCGTCCTCGAAGATCTGGAAGGTCTCGTTCGGCAGGTTGTCGCTGACGATGCCGATACGCACGCCTTTCGCATCGTCCTCGAGCATCCCGACGATTCGCATCACTTCCCGGCGCGCCGCCAGTTTGCGCTCGAGCTGCACGCCCGGCGGCAGCCCGAGGCGGCCGACCAGGCCGTGGTGCAGGAACTGCTCGATCTGGCGCAGCCCGATCAGGCTCGTCACGTTCAGCGGTGCGCGTCGGAACGCGGCTTTCCGGTCCGCGAGGATCGCCATCACTTTCGACAGCGTCTGCCGCCACGCGGCATCGGTCAGCGACGGCGGGATGCTTTCCTCGAGCATCTGGCGCAGCCAGCCTTCGTAATCGTCGGAGGTCAGCAGGAACGAGAACGGATCGAAATGCGCGAAGATCCGCTGCGAGCGGCTCTCGATCTGCCGCATGCGCTCGAAATAGCTGATCGCCGAATCGTGATACTCGACCTCGACGCCCATCAGGTTCGCGAGCGACACGCCGAACAGCGCGGCGAGCCGCTCGAGCGTATCGATCTTGACGATCTCGCCACGTTCGAGCTTGTAGACCGCCGCGCGCGAGATGTTCAGGCGCTCGGCGACATCCTCGCTGCGCAACTCGGCAGCCATCCGGTACGCGCGCAAGCGCTCGCCAATGCTGTCGAAGTCGAAGCGCGCGCCGCGCAGACGTGTTTTTCGGGAACCGGCGGTGGACATGAAGTACCTCTAGGTGGCGGGTGAAAAATCGACAGACACCGGTTGCGCGACCGCGCCGCCATCCTGCCGGGGGCATCGCGAAGATCGATGTTTGTCTATTTTTTTGTATCGGGTATTTTAACGTAGCCGACGACGGATGCTCGCACACCCGCGGCTTGCGCTCGTCTTGTGCGCGGTAACGGCCTGCGACCGGCCCGTGTCCGTGCGCGGGCACGCCGTCTAAATATTTGGACGAACGGCGCGCGCGCAGACGTGTCGGCGATAGAGGCATCGCACCTTCCAGACATTCCCACGTGCCGGCCCATTGCGCCGGGAGGAGAAAAGCATGACGTTGCGCACCCCGTGCGCCCGATTTCGGGCAGGATTCCTGATGGCCGGCGCGGCAGGCGCCATTGGCATCGCGCCGCTCGCGCACGCGCAGTCGAGCGTGACGCTGTACGGCGTTGCCGACGCTTTCGTCGGTTCGGTGAAGCAACCCGGCGCTCGCACGGCGCTCGTGCAGTCGGGCGGCGGGATGACGACGTCGTTCTGGGGCCTCGGCGGCAGCGAGGATCTCGGCAACGGCAACAAGGCGTTCTTCGTGCTCGAAAGCTACTTTCAACCGCAAAGCGGCGCGTACGGCCGCTACGCCGGGGACAGCCTGTTTTCGCGCAATGCGTACGCGGGATTGCAGACGCGGTTCGGCCAGCTTCGTCTTGGCCGGATCACGACGCCGCTGTATCTCGCGACGATCCAGTTCAACCCGCTGTTCAATTCGTACACGTTCTCGCCGATGATCTTCCACACGTTCAAGGGCGTGGGCGCCGAGGGCGTGGTCGGCGATTCGGCGTGGAACAACGCGCTCGCCTATACGAGCCCGACGTTCGGCGGCTTCAATGCGGGGCTGCTGTATGCACTCGGCAATACGGCCGGCCGGAACGGCGCCAAGAAATGGAGCGTCAACGCGAACTACGCGCGCGGCGCGTTCGCGGCCGCCGTGGTCTTCCAGTACGTGAATTTCAGCGCGACGCCTGGCGATCTCGACGGCGCGCTCGCCGCGGCGCCGGGCCTGTCGAGCCAGCGCACGGTGCAGGTCGGCGCGTGGTACGACTGGCGTGTCGTGAAGCTGTTCGCGCAGTACATGAACGTCGCGAACCGCGCGCAGCGCGGCAACTTCCACGGCGATACGCTGCAGGCCGGCGTCAGCGTGCCGATCGGCGTGGGTTCGCTGCTGGCGAGCTACGCGTATACGCATTCGAGCGGGGCGCTCGCCGACGGCGCGCATCGCAGCACCGGTGCGCTCGGCTACGACTATCTGCTGTCGAAGCGCACCGACCTCTATTCGGCGATCAAGGTCGATCACGTCGGCGGGCTGTCGACCGGCATCACGTACGGCGCGGGCCTGCGCACGCGTTTCTGACGCAGGCATCGCGATGCGAGGCTTCGCGGTTTACCCCGATACATCGGACGCTTGCATTCCGTTTTTGATGCGGGTAGTCTAAATATTTAGACGAGGAGGAAAGCATGAACCTTATGGACGCCACGCAGTGGCTGGCACAGGACGTCGTCGGCTTTTCCGACATTCACCGGTTCGCGACGCGCTGCCGGGACGCGGCGGCGCCGCACGGGCGGGAATCGGCGGCGCTGGTGCTGCTCGCACAGGCGGCCGCGACGTTCGCCGAACGGCAGGAGGGCGTGGCGGTCTGCACGGAGACGGTGCAGGCGTTTCTCGCCGAACTGCGCGAGCACGCGCGGCGGCTGAGCGATGCGAGCGGGCGCTCGGACGACGCGCTGCTCGCGGCGCTCAACGGCTTCGCCGCGCAGGTGTCGAAGGAACTGGTCGTCTGATGCGCGACGCCGGCGCGAATCTGCCCGGGCCGCGCCCTTAAGCTGTGCGATGCCGACGATCGGGTCGCGGTCAGTTCGTCTAGAAAAAACGACAAACGACCGCGAAACGGACCGCCGGCATCGATATTTCCTCCTCACGATACGGACAATCATGGAAGCGAACCTTCGATCCTCCGCGGCCGCGCCCGCCGGCGCACCGCCCGAACGGGTGTCGCGCTACGCGTGGAAAGTGCTGGCCGGCTCGGCCATCGGCTATGCGATGGACGGCTTCGACCTGCTGATCCTCGGCTTCATGCTGCCGGCAATTTCGGCGTCGCTGCAGCTCGGCGCGCAGCAGGCGGGGGCGCTCGTCACGTGGACGCTGGTCGGCGCGGTCGCGGGCGGCGTGATTTTCGGCACGCTCAGCGATCGCTACGGCCGCGTACGCGTGCTGACCTGGACGATCCTGCTTTTCGCGGTGTTCACCGGGCTATGCGCGTTCGCACAGGGCTTCTGGGATCTGCTCGCGTACCGGACCATCGCCGGCATCGGCCTCGGCGGCGAATTCGGTATCGGCATGGCGCTCGCGGCCGAAGCGTGGCCTGCAGCCAAGCGCGCCCGCGTGTCGTCGTACGTGGCGCTCGGCTGGCAGAGCGGCGTGCTCGCGGCGTCGCTGCTGACGCCGCTGCTACTGCAGAGCGTCGGCTGGCGCGGCATGTTCGCGATCGGCGTGCTGCCCGCGATCGTCGCCTGGGTGCTGCGCAACAAGCTGCACGAGCCGGAAGTGTTCGTCCGGAGCCAGCAGCCGGCGCGCACGGGCGCGCGTTTCCGGCTGCTGTTCGCCGATGCGCGCACGACCCGCACGAGCATCGGCATCGTCGTGCTGTGCGCGGTGCAGAACTTCGGCTACTACGGGATCATGATCTGGATGCCGACGTTCCTGTCGAAGCAGCTCGGCTTCTCGCTGACGAAATCCGGAGTGTGGACCGCGGTGACCGTGCTCGGGATGATGGCCGGCGTCTGGCTGTTCGGACATCTGGCCGATCGGATCGGCCGCAAGCCGACGTTCCTGCTGTACCAGCTCGGCGCGGTGGCGATGGTATTCGTGTATTCGCGGCTGACGGACCCGGCCACGATGCTGTGGGCTGGCGCGCTGATGGGCATGTTCGTGAACGGCATGGTCGGCGGCTACGGCACGCTGATGTCCGAAGCGTATCCGACCGCGGTGCGGGCGACCGCGCAGAACGTGCTGTGGAACGTCGGCCGTGCGATCGGCGGGCTCGGGCCGCTCGTCGTCGGCGCGCTCGCCGCGCGCTATTCGTTTCAGATCGCGATCGCGATGCTGGCCGCGCTTTACGTGCTCGACATGATCGTCACGGTCACGCTGATTCCGGAACTGAAGGACCGCGCGCTCGACTGACGCGCGTGCCTCCGCCCAACCGTAACGAGGAGAGAACGATGGACGTGATCGACGGGGCGCGCGCCTGCGCGCAGCCGTGGGCGGCCACGGTCGCCACGCACGCGTGCGACGTGGTCGCGCATCGCGCGGTGAACCGGCGCTATCGCTATCTGCGCGTGCGCGGCGACGCACCGCTCGCGAGCGTCACGCAGGCCGGCCAGTTCTATCAGCTCGTCTGCCCCGTCAGCGATCTGCATCGGCCATTCCTGCCGCGCCCGATGAGCGTGTACGGCGTCGGCCCCGGCGCTGGCGAAATCGAGTTCCTGTACAACGTCACCGGCGAAGGCACGCGTGCGCTCGCGCAGCTCGGCGTCGGCGCGCGGCTGTCGATCGTCGGGCCGCTCGGTCGCCCGTTCACGCTCGACGCCGATGCGCGACGGCTGCTGCTCGTCGCGCGCGGCGTCGGTCTCGCGACGATGGCGCCGCTCGTGCAGCGCGCGGCGCGGGCGGGCCTCGCGCTGACGGTCGTGATGTCGGCGCGCACGCCGGACGACCTGATGACCGCGGAATTCCTGCGCGGCGCGCCGGCCGACGTGCATGCGGTGTTCGACAGCGACGGCTCGTCGGCGGTCGCGAACGTGGACGCGCTGCTGCGCGCGAGAATCGCGCGCGATCGGCCGGACGCGGTCTACACGTGCGGCTCGCAACGGTTGCTCGCGCTGCTGCAGCGCGTGCTCGCCGACCATCCGTCGATGCGCGGCGAGGTCGCGCTCGAGCAGCGGATGGCATGCGGGATGGGCGTCTGTCTGTCGTGCGTGCGGATGTTCGACGACGGCGCGACCCGCGCATTCCGGCGCGTGTGCCGCGAGGGCCCGGTATTCGCGATTCGCGACGTGGTGACGGAGGGGGAGGTGGAAGTTGGCTGACCTGAGCGTACGCGTGGGCGAACTGCGCCTGCGCAATCCCGTGATGCCGGCATCCGGCTGTTTCGCGATCGAGTATCGCGATGCGCTCGACCTGACCGGGCTCGGCGCGCTCGTGATCAAGAGCGTGTCGCCCGTCAGCCGCCCGGGTAACCCGACGCCGCGTGTCGCCGACGCGGGTGACGGCATGTTGAATTCGATCGGCATTCCGAGCCGCGGCATCGACGACTATCTCGAGCACGTGCTGCCCGCGTACACGGGCCACGGCACGCCGGTCGTCGCGTCGGTGTCCGCCGATACGGCGGACGCGTTCGCGCGCGCGTGCGAGGCGCTATCGCGGCCGGACGTCGCCGCGATCGAGGCGAACATCTCGTGCCCGAATCTCGAGGCGGACGGCATGGCGTTCGGGATGGACGCGGGCATGACCTGGCAGGTCGTCGACGCGATCCGCATGCGCACCGGGCATCCGCTGTGGGTGAAGCTGACGCCGAACGCGGGCAACATCGCGAAGATCGCGCAAGCGGCACAGGACGCGGGCGCCGATGCGATCGTGATGGGCAACACGGTGCTCGGCATGTCGATCGACGTGCGCACGCGCCGGCCGTCGCTCGGCAACGTGATGGGCGGCCTGTCCGGGCCGTCGATCAAGCCGATCGCGCTGCGGCTCGTCCACCAGTGCTATCGCGCCGTGTCGATTCCGGTGATCGGCTGCGGCGGCATCCGGAGCGCCGCCGACGCCATCGAGTTCCTGCTCGCCGGCGCGAGCGCGGTGCAGGTGGGCACGGCGTCGTTCCGCGATCCGGGCGTGATGCGCACGATCATCGACGGGCTCGAGCAGTTTTGCGCGGACGAGGGCGTCGGCGCGATCGCGTCGCTGACCGGGCAGGTCAGGCTCGACGCGGCGCTGAGCGAGCGCTGGCAGCGCTTTTGCGCGGCGCCGGCGCGCGCGCGCGGCACGACGGCGGGGGCGTGATGAACGCGCATACCGACAGGCCGGACGCGCCAGCGGACCTCGACGTGCACGACGCGGCGGCGCTGCCGCTTGCCGAACTGACGGCGCTCGCCGAGCAGTGGTTCGACGAGATCCGCGTGCTGTCGGCGGACGGCGTCGGCGTCACGCGCGAGAGCTACGGCGACAGCGAAACGGCGGCCGCGCAGCGGCTGGCGGCGCACGCCGAACGCGAGGGCATCGCGGTGCGCGTGGACCGTGCGGCCAACCTGGTCTTCAGCCTGCCCGACGCGGACCCGCATGCGCGTGCGATCTGGGTCGGCTCGCATCTCGACTCGGTGCCGCATGGCGGCAACTACGACGGGCTCGCGGGCATCGTCGCGGGGCTGCTGTGCCTCGTCGCGCAACGGCGCGGCGGCCGCGCGTCGCCGCACCCGTTGAACGTGATCGCGCTGCGCGGCGAAGAGAGCGCCTGGTTCGGCAAGGCCTACATGGGATCGAGCGCGCTGTTCGGCCGGCTGACGCCGGACGATCTCGCGATGAAGCATCGCAGCGCCGGCCGCCCGCTGGCCGATTGCATGGCGGCGGCGGGCGTCGACATCGACGCGGTGCGGGCGCGCAAGCCGCTGTTCGACGTGCGGCGCGCGCATGCGTATCTGGAGCTCCACATCGAGCAGGGGCCCGTGATGGTCGCGCGCGGGCTGCCGGTCGCGGTCGTGTCCGGCATTCGCGGCAACGTGCGGCACAACTCCATCAGCTGCATCGGCGAGGCCGGCCACTCCGGCGCGGTGCCGCGCGACCTGCGGCACGACGCGATCTTCGCGGTCGCCGAGCTGATCACGCGGCTCGACGAGCACTGGCGCCGGCTGCTCGAACGCAACATCGATCTCGTCGTGACGACCGGCATCGTGTCGACCGACCAGGACGAGCATTCGATTTCGCGGATTCCCGGCCAGGTGCATTTCAGCTTCGAGGCGCGCAGCGAGAGCACGGAGACGCTCGACGTCTTCCATGAATTGCTGATCGCCGAATGCAATTCGATCGCGCGCGAGCGTGGCGTGCGATTCGATTTCGACCGGCGGTTGGCGAGCGCGCCGGCGCGGATGGATGCCACCCTGCGCGCCGCACTTGCCGACGCGTGCACGCGGCTCGACGTGCCGTATGCGACGCTGCCGAGCGGCGCGGGCCACGACGCGGCGCTGTTCGCGAACGCGGGCGTGCCAAGCGGGATGCTGTTCGTGCGCAACGATCACGGGTCGCACAACCCGCACGAGGCGATGTCGATCGATGATTTCATGCTGGGCGTGCGCGTGCTCGCCGACACGATTGCGCGGCTGTGACCGGCAATACGGGAAGCGACGGGAAGCGATGGCGGCCGACGCGCCGTGGAGCCGGAACGCGTGCGGTTCACGCCGACGGAACGTGTGCGCCTGCGCCGCCCGCCGCGCGGTTCACGTGCGCGAGCACGAATGCATAGACGTCATCGAGCGCCGACACGATGCGCGTGCCGGCCGCGACGCCATCGAACGCGCTCGCGGGCCCGGTGCAGATCAACGGCTTCGCGAAGCGCGTCGCGAGGCGGATCTCGTCGAGCGTGCCCTTGCTCCCCGGCAGCGCGACGACGACGTCGCTCGTCAGCACGTTCACGTAGTTGCGGCTCAATGCGTCGTCCGGCGCGTCAGCTTCCTTGCGCGGCAGTGGCGTGACGATAGGCAGGTCGATGAACGGATTCGGATAGCCGGCGATCGGCACGAAGCCGAACAGCGGGTGCGCTTCGCTCGGCACGATGCCGATCGAGCGGCCGCGGCGCCCCGGCGTCGTCGCGTAGGCGCGCGCGACCGACAGCATCACGCCGCGGCCGGCGCCGGTCAGCAGGTCGAATCCTTGCGCGGCGATCCACGTTCCGAGCGGCGTCGCCCACTCCGGCCATTCGTTCTTGCCCGAGCCCATCACGCCAATGATCGCCATCTTGTCCTCCTGGTTGGCCGACGCGCGGCGTGTCGATCTCGGCGATCGCGCGCACCGTTCGTCTTTTTAATTATACACATCGACCGATTTCTGGTGATGCGGCGGCGATGACGGGCTGAAAATTGTGGATTTTCCCGCCTTGCATTTTTCCTTCACTTTATTTAGTCTAAAAAAATAGATTTATCGACGGACGTATCGCGACTCGAGGGTTCGCCGGTACGCAGCCGTCTCCGGGGCGATACAGCCCGCTACAACCTGAGAGAGAGGTGTATTCATGCTTGACCACGCCACCAACGAATTGCTGACCCGCGTGGGGCCCGGCACGCCGTGCGGCGAGTTGCTGCGTCGCTACTGGCATCCGGTCGGTTATTCGTCGGAGCTGGCCGAAGCCGGCCAGACGAAACGCGTGCGGATTCTCGGCGAGGATCTGGTGCTCGCGCGCACCGGCAACGGCGGCGTGCTGCTCGTGCAGGAGCGTTGCCCGCATCGCGGTGCATCGCTGCTGTACGGCTTCGTCGAGGAAGCCACGATCCGCTGCGCGTATCACGGCTGGCAGTACAACGCGGCCGGCGAATGCGTGGAGCGGCCGTTCGAATCGGCGAAGGCGAGCCGCGTCTGCAAGAAGCTGATCGACAGCTATGCGACGCACGAATGCGGCGGGCTGATCTTCGCCTACATGGGGCCGGCGGAGCAGAAGCCCGCGTTTCCGAACTGGGACATCCTCGTGCGCAACGACGGCCTCCGCCATTTCGAGGTGCAGGACGATCTCGCGTGCAACTGGTTCCAGGTGCAGGAAAACGCGGTCGACGTCACGCACACCTTCTATACGCACTCGAAATACTTCGAGCGCCTCGGCATGCGCGACGCGTCCGGGTTCGGCAAGCCGTTCAAGCGGTTCGGCTTCCAGCGCTTCGACTGGGGCATCGTGAAGAGCTGGGAATACGAAGGCGAGGGCCGCGGCTGGGGCAACCTGATGGTGTTCCCGAACATGCTGCGGATCATGACCGAGATGCACTGGCGCGTGCCGGTCGACGATACGACGACGCGGATCGTCTGGGTGTCGTTCACGCCGAACGCGGACGGCGCGCAGCCGCCCGCTCACGAGGCGCCGAAGATCGTCCGGCAGCCGGCGCGCACCGACGCGGCGGGCCGCTACCTGATGGACACGTTCATGAGCCAGGATGCGATGGCGGTCGAGACGCAGGGCCCGATCTTCGATCGTTCGCGCGAGAACCTCGGCGCGTCCGATCGCGGCATCGTGATGTTCCGCCAGATGCTGCAGGAGCAGATCGACGCGGTCGCGCGCGGCGAGCGGCCGGTCGCGAACGTGTACGGCGGCGCGCCGGACGTGACCGACCTGCGCGCGTGGATGGGCGGCTATCTGCCGATGAGCTGCGCGCCGGACCCGACGTTCCGCCAGCAGCGCGAATTCGGCGACATCTTCGACGAGTCGCACGTCGAGTACGAGATCCCGGCGAACTCGCCGGTGATGCGCGCTTGAGCGGCGGTGCGCTCGGCGGGCCGGGCCGCGGCGCCGGCATGCTGACGGCCGGCCGCGTCACGGTCGCGCTGCTCGCGGCGGGGCTCGCGAGCGTCGCCGCGCTCGGCGCGCGCGGCACGGTGTCGGCCGGCGACGCACGCATCGTCGCGATCGTGTTCACCTGCATCGTGCTGTGGGCGACGGGCGCGGTCGCGAGCCTGTGGGTGTCGCTGCTGTTTTTCTTCCTCGCGGCGACCTGCACGCCGGTGCCCACCGCCGAGATCTTCTCCGGCTTCGGGTCGAGCGCGTTCTGGCTCGTGTTCAGCGGCGCGGCGATCGGCTTCGCGCTGAAGGAGAGCGGCCTGAGCGAACGGATCGGCATCGCGCTCGCGCGCCGGATCGGCGGCTCGTATCTGAAGGCGCTGCTCGCATTCGCGATCCTGAGCTTCCTGCTGTCGCTCGTGATGCCGTCGACGTTCGGGCGGATCGCGATCCTGATTCCGATCGCGATCGGCTACTGCGACGTCGTGAAGCTCGGCGCGCACGCGAACGGGCGGCGCGGCATCCTGCTGCTCGTGATCGTCGGCTCGTACGAGCTCGCTGCCGCGGTGCTGCCCGCGAACCTGCCGAACGTGATCATGGCGGGGATTCTCGAGCAGTCGCACGGGATGCATCTGCGCTTCTCCGAGTATCTGCTGCTGTTCTTTCCGGCCGGCGTGATCGTGCGCGGCGCGGTGCTGGTGTTCGCGTCCTGGTGGCTGTTCGCGGATACGGTCGGCGAAGTCGAGATACCGGCGGCGCGCGTCGCGCTCGGCCGCCGCGAATGGCACGCGATCGTGCTGCTGGCGATCACGCTCGCGTTCTGGTTCACCGACGCCGTGCATCGCATCGCGCCCGGCTGGGTCGGGCTCGGCTTCGCGCTCGTCTACTTCGGCACGTCGCCGCCCGCACAGCTCGAGCGCTTCACCGCGACGCTGAAGATGGACCTGCTGTGGTTCATCGCGGCGATCATCGGGCTGACTGCGCTCGTCAACCATCTCGACATGCGCGTGCCGGACACGCTCGCGCTCGACGCGTTGCGCGACAGCCCGATGCTCATGTACTTCGCGCTGACCGCGCTGTCGATCGTCGTCTGCTTCGCGGTCACGTCGAATGCGGAACCGGCGCTATACGTGCCGATCGTGTCGCGCCTGCTCGCGCAGGGGCTGCACCTGAAGGCCGGCCTGCTCGCGCAGGTAATGGGCTATGCGACCACGGTCCTGCCGTACCAGTCGCCGCCGATTGTGTTCGGCAACGCGCTCGCGCAGCTGGACCGGAGGGCGGTGCTCCGGTACTGCATCGCGACGGCGCTGCTGGGCGTGGTGTTCGTGATCCCGATCAATGCGTTGTGGTGGCGGCTGATCGGGCTGCTGTGAGTTTTCCTGAACGGTGAATCCAATGATCGAAAACGATCTGCTTGCCGCGCGCGTGATTGCGCGCGAGCGCGTCGCGTGCGACGTGATTTCGCTGCGGCTCGTCAGCGACGCGCCGGGTCTCCCCCTGCCCGCGTTCGAGGCCGGCGCGCATATCGACCTGCATCTGCGCGACGGGCTCACGCGCAAGTATTCGCTGTGCAACGATCCGGTCGAGCGCGGCGTGTACGAGATCGCGATCAAGCGCGAGCCGGCGTCGAGCGGCGGCTCCGCGCACGTGCACGATGCGATCCGGGTAGGCGATGTGCTGCGGATCGGCGCGCCGCTGAATTACTTCCCGCTCGCGCCGGACGACAGCCCGGCCGTGCTGCTCGCCGCCGGGATCGGCGTGACGCCGTTACTCGCGATGGCGCACAGCCTGATGCGCGCGGGGCGGCCGCTCGCGTTCCACTACTTCGTGCGTTCGGCCGACGCGGCCGCGTACGGGGCGACGCTCGCGTCGCGGCTCGCGGACGTCGCGACGGTGCACACGGGGCTGACGCCCGACGCGACCCGCGACGCGATCGCGACGATCGTCGGCGCGATGGATTCGCGCTCGCATCTGTATTTCTGCGGACCGGCGCCGTTCATGGCGGCCGTCGACGCGATCGCGCGCCCGGCGCTCGGCGATGCGCGGCTTCATCACGAGTATTTTTCCGCGCCAGCCGCGGAGCCTGCCGACGGCGCGGCCGACGCGTTCCGGATCGAGCTCGCGCGCGCGCAGCGTGCGCTGCTCGTACCGCCGGGGCAGTCGATCACCGATGTGCTGTACGAGCACGGCATCGCGGTCGCCACGTCGTGCGAGGCGGGCGTGTGCGGCGCATGCCGGACGACCGTGCTCGAGGGCACGCCCGATCATCGGGATGCGTTCCTGAGCGCGGCGGAAAAGGCCCGCAACGACTGCATGATGCCGTGCGTGTCGCGATGCCGCGGCGAACGGCTGGTGCTGGATCTCTGAGCCGTCACGGAGGGCTGAGTGAGGCCGGTCGGAAAAAATGGAAGCCAACGTTTCGTAGAATCGGGAAACGGAGGCATGGATGAATCGCATTCCACGAGCGGTCGATACGAAGGCGCTTCGCGACGAAGCTGCCAAACTGGCGTGGACTGAAGGTGTTGGGGGATCGGAAGCTTTCCGGCGCTTGCCGATCCCGATCGAGACGCTGGCAAATCGGCACGTCGTTCGACGATGTGCAGGACGACGAGCGCGAATGGATCGCCTCCGCATAACGCTTGGGATGCGCTCTTTTATTTTTCGGCGAATCACTCCGAAGCATGGCACAGCATACCGACCAACTTGTCTCGGTACAGGTTCTTCTCTGCCGGACTGCGCTGTACGCATACGTGCAGGTTGCGCTGGGACCAAGGCTCAATCAGCGGGATGACCGCGATCTTTCCCTCATCCGATGATTCGATCGCCGTTCGCGGAACGATACCCATTCCAGCTCCCGACGATACGAGGCGAGCGATAGCCCGATAACCGGATACCTGCACGCGAATGTCGAGTCGTCCATCCAGCGCGGAGGCATGGTTCACCAGAAACGTGTGCAGCGCAGCCCCTGATTGCAGACTAATGAACGGCTGGCCCAGGCACGCCTCGAAGCTGACTTCGCTCTGCCTGGCGAGCGCGTGCGTCACAGGCGCGAGCAAGACCAACTGGTCCTTCTTGTACGGTACGAATCGCAGCGCCGAATGCCCGGAATCCAAGGCCACGACACCGACATCCGCTCTACCGGCCACCACCGCGGCGACGATGTCGTGACTCAGTCGTTCTTCCAGTGTGATGCGCACGCTCGGGAACGCCGCGAAGAAACGAGCGAGGTCGTCCGGCAGATGGGAGCTGATCGCGTTGTTGTTGGCGAATACGGTGACGTGCCCGGTCATTCCCTGGGTGAAAGGCAAAAGATCCGAGCGCATTTGGTCGAGTTGAGCGAGACAACGCCGTGCGTGCTCCACGAGAACCTGGCCCGCCGCCGTCAGCGCGACGCCTCTCGGATGCCGACTCAGCAACGTCACCCCTACCGAGTCTTCAAGATTCTTCACGCGAAGGCTCGCAGACGATGGCGCAAGGTGGCAGCGTTCGGCGCCGCGCGAGACGTTGCCTTCCTCGGCGACGGCGACGAACACCTTCAGGTCAGTCAAGTCATAGCTCATCGTGTTCGAATTTGGCGAAGATGACGCCGGCTTTATAGCACAGCAGCACTCGCCAGCTTGCGGTACGCAAATTGCTGCATTGCACGATTTCGTTAATCCCGAACGATCCTTTCGTGAAATCTCGCTGTAATCGACCGCCGCGTTTTCCGATACTGGTAGCCATCAACCTAACTCGGGAAGGCAGTGATGGTCGCATCAGTGGGTGAAGCATCCTCGGCGAAGCCACTCGCCGGCGTCGTCGTCGTCTCCATCGAACAAGCGCTGGCGGCGCCTTTGTGCACAGGACGCCTGGCGGAAATGGGGGCGCGGGTCATCAAGATCGAACGCGCGGAAGGCGATTTTGCGCGTGGCTACGACGCGGCCGCGAACGGTCAATCGTCGTATTTTGTCTGGACAAATCGCGGCAAGGAATCGGTCGTGCTGGACTTCAAGGACGCCGATGACGCCGCACTCCTGCATCGGCTTATCGCGGAGGCCGATGTCTTCGTTCAAAACCTGGCCCCCGGCGCATTGGATAGAGCCGGATTCGGCAGTGAAAGACTGCGTGAAATGCACACGCGTCTGATCACGTGCGATATCAGCGGCTACGGCACGAACAACGCTGCGAGCCATCTCAAGGCGTACGACCTTCTCGTGCAGTGCGAAAGCGGTCTGGCGGGTATCACTGGCGCACCGGATGCATGTGGGCGCGTTGGCGTTTCCATCTGCGACATTGGCGCGGGGATGAACGCGACCATTGCCGTGCTGTCGGCTCTCGCGCTTCGCTCGAGCACCGGCAAGGGATCGAGTGTCTCGGTTTCCTTGTTCGACGGTGCGGCGGACTGGATGACGATCCCCTACGTACACCACGTTTACGGAAATGGAGCACCTGCACGCCAGGGTCTGAAGCATCCTTCCATTGCGCCGTATGGCGCGTTCAAGACCAAGGACGGTGACGAAATCGTCATCAGCATTCAAAACGAGCGCGAGTGGCGTCAGTTCTGCTCGGCGTTCCTCCAGCAACCGGACGTGGCGGAAGACGCGCGCTTCTCGTCCAACACGAATCGCGTGCAAAACCGCGCAGCCCTCGAACGGGTGATTGCCGACGCATTCGCGAAGGTCGACTCCAGCGAAGCACTTCAACGCCTGTCAATCTCGAACACCGCGTACGGTCAAGTTCGCTCGGTTGCCCAGATGGCTGAACACCCTGCGTTGCGGACGTGGCCGATGACAGTCGACGGCGAAGCATTGCGAATGATTGCGCCGGCAGTTCGCGCGCCGTGGGACAGCCAACACTATGACGCGGCGCCCAAGTTGGGAGAACACACCGAGCGGATTCGCGCCGAGTTCGCCACGAAACAAGTGGGAGAATTCGCATGAGCGTCGTCGACATTGCCCACCTCCGCGAATGGATCGGCAAGAGCCAGTCCGACCGTGACGTCCTGTCGTCGCGTCACGCGCGACTGATGGCCGCGACCCTCGGAATGCCTCAGTCCGACTTCGTCGACGGCGCACGATTGCCCCCGCTTTGGCATTGGCTCTATTTCCTGAGTGGCGACGCACCTTCGGCGCTCGGTCGAGACGGGCACCCCGCAAGAGGCGGCTTCCTGCCTCCCGTCCCGTTGCCGAACCGCATGTGGGCCGGGGGCAAGCTCGAATTTCATGGCGACCTGCCGCTTGGCGCGGAAGTTGAAAAGCGTTCGAGCATCGCATCGGTCGAGCACAAACAAGGACGAAGCGGCGAACTCGTCTTCGTGACCGTCCTGCATGAAGTCGTGCGCGAAGGGAAAGTGCTTGTCACCGAGCACCACGACATTGTCTACAAGGAAGCGTCGAAGGGCGGCGCCACGCCTGCGCAAACGGACATGCCCCAACCGCAGCGGACGCGTCGAGTGAAACCCGATTCGACGATGCTGTTCCGCTACTCCGCGCTGACGTTCAATGGCCACCGCATTCACTACGACGCGGACTACTGCCGAGCGGTCGAGGGCTATCCGAATCTCGTGATTCACGGGCCCCTCAATGCAACGCTCCTTGCGAGCTTCGCGGAGGAAGTGAGCGGACGTCGCCTGAAGCACTTTCGTTATCGCGGCATTCAGCCGTCGGTGCTGGGCAACGAATTGGAGTTCAATGCCGCGCCAGACGGCGACCCACTCGTCGTTTGGGTGAGCCTGCCCGGCGGTGCAGTGTCCATGCGAGCCGAAGCCTCGTTCTGAACGCACACAAATTTGCCTCGACAAAATTTTTCAAGATTGGAGACATGGATGCACCCGAACGCCCCTCTCGGTCAGGCCGATGCCTCGACCCGGTCGAAGGACTCAAAGCGCATCGAGCGCCGCGCAGCAATCGCAAGTGTCATTGGCACCACGATCGAGTGGTACGACTTCTTCATCTACGGCACCGCAGCCGCGCTCGTTTTCCCGAAGCTTTTCTTTGCACACGGCAGCTCGGAAGGCCTCATGGAGTCGTTCGCCACGATTTTCGTGGGCTTTCTGTCGCGTCCGTTGGGCGGAGCCATTTTCGGTTACATGGGTGACCGTGTCGGCCGCAAATCGACGCTCGTCGCCACGCTGACCTTGATGGGCGTTGCGACGTTGTTCGTGGGGTTACTGCCCACCTCGCAACAGATTGGACCCGCTGCCGGCTGGCTTCTGATCGGACTTCGGTTCCTCCAGGGAATCGGCGTGGGCGGCGAGTGGGGTGGCGCTGTCCTCCTGTCAATGGAAAGTCATCAAGGCAAGCGTCGCGGCTTCATGGCGTCGTTGCCGAATGTTGGCGTTCCTCTCGGCCTCGTTATCTCGGTGCTCGTGTGGAGCGTCTGCAGCCGCTGGAGCGGCGACTCGCTGATGGAATTTGGCTGGCGCGTTCCCTTCTATGCAAGCGGCGTGCTTTTGGTGTTCGGCCTGCTGATTCGTATGGGCGTGCCGGAGACCCGGGATTTCGTCGAGGCCAACCAGTCGGTCGATCGCACCAGGAGTCCGATTCGGGAAGCCATCAGAACCGAGTGGAAGGCGATATTGCTTTCGGCGCTCGTCCGTCCCGGCGAACAGGCCGCGTTCTACATGCTCACGTCGTTTGCCATGCTGTACGGTTCGAAGAACCTTGGCCTCGGCAAGGCGTTCATCCTGAACGCGGTGTTGATTGCTGCTGTCGTCGCGTGTTTCGCGTTGCCGTACTTTGGGCATCTGGCGGACCGTATCGGCCGTCGGAAGACCTACATGTCGGCAGCCATCTGCATGATGTTGTTCGCTTTCCCGTACTTCGCCTTGCTCAATACGAAGATTCCGCTCGCCGTCATTGCAGGCACGGTCGTCATCATGGTCATTCACGCGGCGCTCTACGGGTCGCAGGCCGCTTTCATTGCCGAGTCGTTTCCTCCCGGCATTCGCTACAGCGGTGCGTCGCTTGGATACCAAGGCGCGTCGATTATTGCCGGCGGCCCCGCACCGATGATTTCGCTCTGGCTGTTTCAGACGTTCCATTCCGCCTACGCCGTTGCCGCTTTTCTCGCGGCCATGTCTGTCGTCAGCGCGTGCGCGGCGTTCTTCCTTGGCAGGCAAAAGACTGTCGAACAGAAGTCGGTATCAGAGCGTCTCGTAGAGGTCGCTCGCTAAGCTCATCACGATGCTCGCGTCGGAAGACCGATGCCTCTTGCGGCTTGCAAGACGCAAGCTCAGCCCCTGGACAAATCGTATGTATCCGAGATCCTATTTGTTCGTTCCCGGCAATCGACCGGAACGATTCGACAAAGCGTGCGCTGCGGGCGCAGACGCGGTAATCATTGACCTCGAAGACGCGGTGCCACCCACCGCAAAAGCGCAGGCTCGTGATGCCGTCATGTCGTGGCTCAGGAATGGTGGACGAGCGTATGTGAGAGCGAACGCGGTGGATACCGAGTGGTACAAGGACGATATAGCGGCTCTTCGGACGTGTCGGAGCCTCCAGGGCATCGTCGTCCCCAAGGCTGAGCGAACCGACCTGCTGTCGAACCTTGCGAACGAGATCTCCGATGAAGCGGCACTGCTGCCGCTCATCGAGACCGCGGTTGCATTTGATGACCTCCGCTCGCTTGCGAAGGTGCCGAAAGTCGAGCGCCTTCTGTTCGGAACCTTGGACTTTCAGGTCGACACCGGTATTCAAGGTGATGGCGATGAGCTCGTGTACTTCCGCTCGCAACTGACCATAGCGTCACGGATTGCCGGCATCGCGGCGCCCGTGGACGGAGTCACTGCAGCAATCGATGAGGCCCAGAGGATCCGTCGGGATACGGTTCGAGCTCGCAATCTCGGTTTCAGGGGCAAGCTGTGCATCCACCCCAAACAAATCGAGCATGTACACGCGGCTCTCCGCCCTTGCCTGGAAGAGATCGAGTGGGCGCACCGCGTCCTTTCTGCCGTTCAGGAAAGCGACGGCTCGGCCATTAGCGTCGATGGAAAAATGGTGGACGCCCCTGTCATTGCCAAGGCGAATGACATCGTAAGCAGTTCGGTCGCCGAGTCGGCGACCGAGCCGCGTCATCCGGCGTCGTCCGATGGCGCGGCAGGCGCTTCGCCTTGACCGCCGCGCTCCGTCGTCGACCCATGGCTCAGGCGGGAAGCGATGTCGGCCCCGAGCGCATGGAGAATCGATCGGCCTTTCTTCGTCAGATACGCGCGTCGGCGGCCGGGGGCGCCATGTTCGAGCATGACGAGTTGCCGTTCGAGCAACGCATCGAGTTCGGCGCGATTCATGTCGAGCTGATCCGGCGCCTGGCACACCAGCATCAGCGTCGCGAATTCATGCGGGCTCAGCATGGCCGCCCCCCGTCGCGTACGGCGCCGCCCATAGCGGGCGCGATCCAGAAAAACGAAACAGGGTGCACCACGCGTCCGCGCGCGGCGATCCGACGGCGCGGCGGCTTCGGTCGGCCGATCGCGGCGGGTTGGGGCGCGCCGCGCAACGCGAACGGCTTGCGCACAGCACGTACGCGAGCGCCGGTCGGCGCGAAGCGACGCGTGCCGTTGCGCGCTGCCCGCAGGCCGACCGGCAGGCCCGTGACGACGCGGGCGGCGCGTCGCGGTCGGCGGCCGACCTCCGGCAGCCGATCGAAGATAAAGAAAGGATCGTTCATGATTCGCTCCGGGTTGAACCTCGCACGGAGGACAAACCGGACCACGCGCTCCAGTTCGTCGATCCACGAGAGGCCTCGCTGACAAACCAATCGAAACACGCAGCGCATAAGCCGCGGCTGCTTGAGCGCTACCCAAAATAGGATGGGAAGCGCGGATTTCAAGTACCGCTTCGCGACGATTCGCATGGCCCGTCGCGAGACAACCGCCGATCATCAAACAGTCCATTCCGCGTTGAAACATTTTGTTACAAACGTCCTGTTTTCACCCTCTTGAAGCGCGCTCCCCGCGCCACTATTTCGCTTTTCGCCAATCGATGGCACGCGGGCGCAGTGCAGCCTTGCGCGTGCACGCGCCAGCGGATTCCCTTTTCCAGGTGATCTCATCGCTCAGGAGATGAAAATGCAGATTCGTCCCCTCTACGACCGGGTTATCGTCAAGCGAATCGAACAGCAGCGAACGACGGCCTCCGGCATCGTGATTCCCGATTCGGCCGCCGAACGGCCCGAGCAGGGTGAAGTGATGGCGGTCGGCAGCGGCCGGCTGCTCCAGGACGGCTCGCAGCGCCCGCTGCAGCTTCAGGTCGGCGACCAGGTTCTCTTCGGCAAATATGCAGGCCAGACCGTGAAGGTGAACGGCGAGGAACTGCTCGTGATGCGCGAAGAGGACGTCATGGGCGTACTCGAACCCGAATCGCCGGCCGCCAGGAAAGCGGCCTGAATGCCGATTCGACCGCGCCGCACGGGTGATTGCCCGATGCGCGCGGCATCCCGTTCAACGACTGTATCCGGAGCAAGAAAATGACTGCAAAAGACGTGAAATTCCGCGACGGCGCGCGCCAGCAGATCGTCAAGGGCGTGAACGTGCTGGCCGACGCGGTGAAGGTGACGCTCGGCCCGAAAGGCCGCAACGTCGTGATCGAACGCGGCTTCGGCGCGCCCGTGATCACGAAGGACGGCGTGTCGGTCGCGAAAGAAATCGAGTTGAAGGACCGCTTCGAGAACATGGGCGCGCAGATCGTCAAGGAGGTCGCATCCAAGACCGCCGACGTGGCCGGCGACGGGACGACCACCGCCACCGTGCTCGCGCAGGCGATCGTGCAGGAGGGCATGAAGCACGTCGCGGCCGGCATGAATCCGATGGATCTGAAGCGCGGCATCGACAAGGCCGTCGGCGCGGTGCTCGACGAGCTGCGCAAGCTGTCCCGGCCGATTTCGACCCACAAGGAAATCGCGCAGGTCGGCGCGATTTCCGCGAACTCGGACGAGGCGATCGGCAAGATCATTGCCGACGCGATGGAGAAAGTGGGCAAGGACGGCGTGATCACCGTCGAGGACGGCAAGTCGCTGGAGAACGAACTCGACGTGGTCGAAGGCATGCAGTTCGATCGCGGCTACGTGAGCCCGTATTTCATCAACGATCCGGCGAAGCAGGCGGCCTATCTCGACGATGCGCTGATTCTGCTGCACGACAAGAAGATCTCCAGTGTCCGCGACCTGCTGCCGATCCTCGAAGCGGCGTCCAAGGCCGGCAAGCCGTTGCTGATCGTCGCCGAGGATGTCGAAGGCGAAGCGCTCGCGACACTCGTGGTGAACTCGATGCGCGGCATCCTGAAGGTCGTCGCCGTCAAGGCGCCGGGCTTCGGCGACCGACGCAAGGCCATGCTCGAGGATCTCGCGATCCTGACCGGCGCGACGGTCATCTCGGAGGAAACCGGCAAGCAGCTCGACAAGGCCACGCTCGAGGATCTTGGCAGCGCGAAGCGCGTCGAGGTGCGCAAGGACGATACGATCATCATCGGCGGCGCGGGCGATGCGGCGCGCATCGACGCGCGCGTGAAGTCGATTCGCGTGCAGATCGACGAAGCGACGAGCGACTACGATCGCGAGAAGCTGCAGGAGCGTGTCGCGAAGCTCGCGGGCGGCGTGGCGGTGATCAAGGTCGGCGCGGTCACCGAGGTCGAAATGAAGG
Source organism: Burkholderia sola (assembly GCF_905400185.1). Taxonomy (NCBI): domain Bacteria; kingdom Pseudomonadati; phylum Pseudomonadota; class Betaproteobacteria; order Burkholderiales; family Burkholderiaceae; genus Burkholderia; species Burkholderia sola. Next base: position 1,191,910 of record NZ_FR989677.1, on the reverse strand, counting down.
AGAAGAAGGATCGCGTCGACGATGCGCTGCATGCGACGCGCGCCGCGGTCGAGGAAGGCATCGTGCCGGGCGGCGGCGTCGCGCTGCTGCGTGCGCGCGCGGCGCTGTCGGACATGCGGGGCGCGAATGCAGACCAGGACGCCGGCATCCGGATCGTACTGCGCGCGCTGGAGGCGCCGCTGCGCGTCATCGCGGCCAATGCGGGCGACGAACCGTCGGTCGTGGTGTCGAAAGTGCTCGAAGGCACCGGGACCTTCGGCTACAACGCGGCGACCGGCGAGTACGGCGATCTGGTGGACGCGGGCGTGGTCGATCCGACCAAGGTCACGCGTACCGCGCTGCAGAACGCCGCGTCGATCGCGAGCCTGGTGCTGACGACCGATGCGACCGTCGCGCAAGCGCCGAAAGAGGACAGCGCCGAGCCGGCTCCCGCGCCCGAACTCGGCTACTGACCGGCGTCGCAGGCTTGCCTGCGATCGTCGAACGGCCGCTGGCCGGAGCGGCCTTTCCCGGCGCGCGCGACAGCGGGGGCGCGCCGCGCCGCCTTTTCATGTTTGCGAAACCGACCATGAAGCTCGAACTCTCGATCGATTCCAGGCCGCTGCACGTCGAACTCGACGACGTCATCGCCGGCCTGCTCGCGGCGCGGCTCGGCCTGCCTCCGGACGGCGACCATCGCGTCGCGATCGGCCGCTACCTCGGCGATGCGGCGGGGCCGTGGACGCTGGATGACGACCATATGCGCAAGCGCGTGATGCGCCGCCTGATTCTCGACATCGCCGATCCGACGCTGGTCATCCAGTACCTGATGGCCGACCAGGCCGGGCGCGGCGAAGCAGGCGCCTGACGCACGCCGAACACGCGATGGAGCGTGCGAGAGCGCGTGCGCGTCGCGCAGCCAGTCCGTCGAACGTTCGTCGCCTGCAGCGTCAGGCTGTTGTCATTTCATCATCAGTAGAACGAAGAGGCGCTCGCGGTGATGTCCGAGCGCCCGTCTTCGCGCTTCCGGTCAGGTACCACCGTCCGGCTTGCCGGGCGCGCGGCTCTGCGGGACCGGCTGGCCTGCACCCAGTTCGGCGCCCGTCACCGGGTCGCTGTTCGGATCGGACGCGAGCCGCTGCGCCATCGCCTCGATGGCGTCCACCTGCTGCGGCTCGAGCATCCCTTCGGCAATACCGGTGCCGCCGTCGACGGCCGGCTCGGCGTCGCGGATTTCGAGACCCTCTCCATGATTCCAGGGGCCGACCAGCGGCGCCGCGTCCGGCTGCATCCGGAAGTACACGCTGTCGTACGGCGCCTTCGGCGGCAGCTTGCCCGGCGGGAAATGCGCGGTGATCGCATACAGCGCCTTCTCGAACGACTTCAGGTGCGAGACCTCGCGCGTCATCAGGAAGCCGAGCGCGTCCCGAATGCCCGGATCGTCGGTCACGTTGATGAGCCGTTCGTAAATGATCTTCGCCCGCGCTTCGGCTGCGATGTTCGAACGCAGGTCGGCGGTCGGTTCGCCGATCGTGTCGATGTACGCGGCCGACCACGGCACGCCGCCGGAATTCGTCAGTGGCGCGCCCGCGCCGTACAGCACCTGCGTCACGTGGCTGTCGTTGCCCGCCCCGTGCAGCTTGCGGTACAGCTCGGCCTGTTCGTCGACTGCTTCGGCGAGTTCGCCTTTGGCGCCGCGGTTGAGCATCGCGGCCATCGAGCCGATCACTTCGAGGTGGCTCAGCTCCTCGGTGGCGATGTCGAGCAGCATGTCCTTGCGGCCGGGATCCTCCTCGGTGATCGCCTGAGTGAAATAGCGCATCGCGGCGGCGAGTTCGCCCTGCGGGCCGCCGAACTGCTCGAGCAGCAGATTGGCGAGGCCGGGGTTCGGCGCGCCCACGCGCACCGTGTACTGAAGCCGTGTGTTGTGGATGAACATGGCATCTCCATGGAAAGGGTTGCGCGACATTCGCGGTGGCGACCCAGCACGAATCGATCCCGTGGCCACCGCCACCGCCGGGTACGCGCGGTGCTGGCTGGTGCGGGCTGTGTAGCGGCAGCGGTTTCCCGTCGACGCCGGCAGCGTTCGTTGAGTGGCGCGCGTATCGCGACGGCAGGCGACAACGGCCGGCGAGGCACGGACGCGCGCCGGATGGAGACGGCGCGACCGGGTCGCGAGGCGTCGCTTCTCGCGAACGGCGCGGACCGCTGTCGATGCACGGATGCGGCACGCGGGAAGGGTGGAGTCGACGGCAATACGAGCGCGCATCGCATGACCTGAAGCCCTCGTTGCCGGATTTTCAAGCAGTTGTCATTTCGGCGGCATGGGCCGTACCACGCCGGGCAAGGGTGCGGCGCGGCGCGTCGGCACGCACGTGATGGCGGCTTTGCAAAGGAGTGCAGATGGCGACGCTCGACAGGAACGCGGCGACGGAGCGCACCGCGATGGACATGCGCGAGGTGTTTGCCGGCCGACGGCGCGGGCCGCGGGCGGCGCTGCCGTTCGCGGGGCCGGCGATCGTCGCGTCGGTCGCCTATATGGACCCCGGCAATTTCGCGACGAACATCCGGGCCGGCGCGCAGTTCGGTTACACGCTGCTCTGGGTGGTGCTGATGGCGAACGGCATCGCGATGTTGTTCCAGTCGCTGTCCGCGAAGCTCGGCATCGTCACCGGCCGGAATCTCGCGGAGCTGTGCCGCATGCATTTCCCGCGGCCGCTGGTGTTCGCCATGTGGGTCGCGAGCGAACTCGCCGCGATGGCGACCGAGCTCGCCGAATTTCTCGGCGGCGCGATCGCGCTGTCGTTACTGTTCGACCTGCCGACCTTCGCCGGGATGTTCGTGATGGCGCTCGCCACCTACGGCATCCTGCTGGCCGACCGGAACGGGTTCCGGCCGATGGAAATCGCCGTGGGCATATTCGTCGGCGTGACCGGTCTTTGCTATCTCGCCGAGATGTTCATCGCGCCGGTCGCGTGGGCCGACGTCGCGTGGCATGCCGTCGTGCCGGAATGGCCGCGCGGCGATGCGTTGATGGTGTCGGTCGGCATTGTCGGCGCGACGATCATGCCGCATGCGCTGTATCTGCACGCCGGGCTCACGCAGCGACGCGCGGCGGGGCTCGACCACGCGCAGCGCCGGATGATGGTGCGCTTCTCGGATCGGGAAGTGATCGTCGCGCTGTCCGTTGCGGGTGCGATCAACATGGCCATGATCGTGATGGCGAGCGCGGCGTTTCATGCCGACCATCGCGATGTCGTGGAAATCGAAGCGGCGTACCGGATGCTCACCCCGTTGCTCGGCCCGGCCGCCGCGACCTGCTTTCTCGTGTCGCTGATGAGCGCCGGCATCTCGAGTTCCGTCGTCGGCACGATGGCCGGGCAGATGATCATGCAGGGTTTCGTCGGGTTCCGGATTCCGGTCTGGCTGCGCAGGCTCGTCACGATGGCGCCCGCGTTCGTCGTCGGGATGGGCGTCGATTCGATGCAGGCGCTCGTGATCAGCCAGGTCGTGCTGTCCGTCGTCCTGCCGGTGCCGATGCTGGCGCTGATTTACTTCTGCGGGCGGCGTGACGTCATGGGCGCCTTCGCGAGCGGACGTATCGCGCGCTGCGCCGCGCTTGGCGCGACTGCCGTCGTCGTCGGGCTGAATGCCGTGTTGCTGGCGGGGCCGATCGGCGCGATGGCGTTGCGGTTGGGCGGCAACTGAACGGCCCGAGTGTCAGCGTCCGGACGATCGTGGCAGCCCGTGTTCAGCGCGCTTTCAGCATTTCGTCGGCGAGCCGATAGGCGCTGACCGCGCGCTTCGATTCGTAGTCGGCGATCGTCGACACGTTGCGCCCGGCGTCGCGCGACAGCAAGCCTTGCAGCGCGGCGGCGGCGAAGAAATCGCGCAGGTCCGGCGTCGCGGATTTCGGCTCCGGCGGAGTGGCTTCGACGATCGGCCCCGCTTTCCAGAAAACGGGCGACGGCGTGGCTGCCTTGGAGACGGCGGCGGTTTGCTTGCTCACATCCTGGGAAAACGGCGTCATTTCTTCCCCTTCGATTCAGTATCTGTTGGCGAAGCAGCGTAACGTCCCCGATTGCGTGGGCGAGCATCGTTTCGTCTTGTTTTTGAGCGGTACTAACCACTTGATCGACGCGAATATTCGCCGGTAATACGGCATCCGTCAAAGGAAATAAATTGAATCCGACGGGCCGACGCACGAGCACGATTCGTTCCCGGTGGGGATCGGCGGGAGGCATCGTGTTGCGCCAACCGACGGAAATGGTATGTCGGCACGAATGACGTTCCGGCGACACACCCGCGTGCGGGCGTGGCGCTCCGCCGCACGAGGGTTGCAAGCCTCGCGTCAGGCGCCCGGTCGCGCTTTCCGGTGCCGTACAATGCGCATGGAAGCGAAGGGAAGTATCGCCAGCGGGATCGTGGGACGGCCGGACGAGGGCGATGCGACCCGGCACCGATCGGCGCCTGGCGCATCATGTTCCGCAACACCATCAGGAGAATTCAATGGCACGGCAAGCGCCTACGCACAAGGAGCGGCCTCCATCGCCCGCGACGTTGAAGAGCGATCTGTCGTTTCCGGTAGTGGGCATCGGTGCGTCGGCAGGCGGCACGATGGCCTTGCAGACCTTTTTCGAGAGCGCGCCGACGGGCATGGACATGGCGTTCGTCGTCGTCGTCCATCTCGCGCCGGAACAGGTCAGTCATATGGACGCCGTCCTGCAGCGCACGACGGGCATGCCGGTGCATCAGGTGACGTCCACGGTACCGATCGAGAAAAACCATATCTACGTGATCGCACCGGGCATGCAGCTCGAGATGTCGGACGGTTGCCTTCGTTGCCGCAGCCGTGACCCGTCCGACGAGGTTCCGTTCACGATCGACCACTTCTTTCGGACGCTGGCGGACGCGCACGACTGGCGCGCGGTCGGCATCGTGATGTCCGGCACCGGCTCCGACGGCGCCGCGGGCTTGAGCCGCATCAAGGAGGCGGGCGGCATCACGCTCGCGCAAACGCCGGACGACGCCGAGCACGCGGAGATGCCGCAGCACGCGATTGCGATGGCGCGCGTCGATATCGTGCTGCCGGCGGCCGAGATGCCGCAACGGTTGCTCGAACTCTGGTCGAATGCGCGCCGCATCGAACAGCAAAGCCTCGAATTCGCGCAATCGCTGCACAACGTCGATCGGCCGACGGTCAACGATCCCGAACGGGCGCTCTCCGACATTCTGATGCACCTGAGGGTACGCACCGGCCACGATTTCAGGCTGTACAAGCGGGCGACCGTGCTGCGACGTATCGAGCGGCGCATGCAGGTCAACGGCCAGCGCGATCTCCTCGCGTATCGGGATTTCCTGCGGGCCACGCCGGAAGAAGCGAACGCGCTGCTGGCGGACATGCTGATCGGCGTGACCCAGTTCTTCCGCGACCGCGAAGCCTTCGATTTCCTCGAACGGGAAGTGATCGGCTCGTTGTTCGCGTCGGAGTCCGGCGAGGAGCAGGTACGCGTGTGGGTGGCCGGATGCGCGACGGGCGAAGAGGCGTACTCGATCTCGCTGCTGCTGGCGCGGGCGCGTGAGGCCGCGATGTCGAGCCAGGCCATCCAGGTCTTCGCGACCGATATCGACGAAGCGGCGATCGTCCGCGCGCGGACCGGTTCCTAGCCGCTGTCGATCGCGAGCGACGTGCCCGCCCCGCTGCTGCAGCGGTATTTCACGCGAGAAGGCGCGCACTACGTGATCGCGAAGGCGGTACGCGAACGTATCCTGTTCGCGGCGCACAGCCTGCTGCGCGATCCGCCGTTCTCGCATCTCGACCTGATCTCGTGCCGCAACGTGCTGATCTATCTCGAGCGGGCGGTGCAGCGGCAAATCCTGGAGCTGTTCCATTTCGCGTTGCGCCCCAACGGCTATCTGTTCCTCGGCACCGCGGAGTCCGCCGACGCGGCGGACGATCTGTTTGTCGTCGTGGACAAGAAACGCCGGATCTACCGCGCACGCGTCGTCACGCATCGCGCGAAGCCGGCCACGGGCTTTCCGCCGCTGTTCCAGGTCGAATCCGGCGCATCCGACGAGCGGGCCGCGCCGCAGCCGCCGTTGCGCGTGCCGGCCAGCCCGGCCCAACGCAACTTCTCCTATTCGGAGCTCCATCAGCGCGCGCTCGAAACGTATTCGCCGCCGAGCGTCATCATCGACAAGGAATCGAACGTCGTTCATCTGTCGGATAACGCGGGCCGGTTCCTGCGGCACGTTGGCGGCGAGCTGTCGAGCAACATCATGACGCTGGTGCTGCCGGATCTGCGGCTCGATCTGCGCACCGCGATTTTCCGTGCGCTGCAAACGGGCACGAGCGTCGAGGCGCGCCGGGTGAAATGGGCACACGATGCCCGCGTGTCGTGGATCAACATGACGGTCAGGCCGTTTCACGACAAGGTCGCGAATGCGGAATTCCTGCTCATCGTGTTCGACGAGGTGGCCGGCCGCATGACCGAGGAGGACCAGGTCGAGACGAGCGGGCAGGATCCGGTTCTGGCCCAGCTCGAACAGGAGCTGCAGCACAGCCGCGAGCAACTCGCGACGATCATCGAGCAGTACGAAACATCCGTCGAGGAATTGAAGGCGTCGAACGAGGAGCTGCAGGCGATCAACGAAGAGTTGCGCTCCACGAGCGAGGAGCTGGAAAGCAGCAAGGAGGAACTGCAATCGGTCAACGAGGAGTTGACGACGGCCAACGCCGAAATGCAGGCAAGGATCGAAGACACCGCGAAAGCGAACGACGACCTCCACAACATCATCGCGTCGAGCGAGATCGCGACCGTGTTCGTCGACAAGGAAATCCGGGTCAAGCGGTTTACGCCCAACGCCACCGCGATTTTCAATCTGATCGATACGGACCTGGGCAGGTCGCTATTTCATATTACCCACGCACTGCGGTATCCGACGCTGGCAGACGACGTCCGGCAGTCGTTTCAGTCGCTGCGGCTGATCGAGCGCGAGATCGAGAGCGAGGCTGGCCGGTGGTATCTGATGCGGTTGCTGCCCTATCGGACGGCGGACGATCACATCGACGGCGCGGTGATCACGCTGATCGACATCACCGACCGGCATCACGCGGAAGAGGCGGCGCGGGCAGGCGAGCAACGCCTGCGTCTGGTCGCGCAATCGACCAAGGACTACGCGATCATCATCCAGGACGGCAACGGGTCCATCGTGAGCTGGAACGCCGGAGCGGAACGCATCTTCGGCTATACGGAAGAAGAGATGATCGGCCAGGACGTGGATCTGATCTACGAGCCGAGCGACCGACAGGCGCTCGTGCCGACGCGCGAGCGCGACATCGCGACCCGCGAAGGGCGCGCGGACGACGAACGCTGGCACCGGACCAAGGACGGACGGCGGATTTTCTGTAGCGGCGTCGTCACGCCGATTTCCGATACGTCGTTCAACGGCTTCGCGAAGATCGTGCGCGACATGACGCTGCGCAAGCAGAGCGACGACGCGAACCGCGAAGCGCTGGCGCGGGAACAGGCGGCACGCGAGCAGGCGCTCAGTTCGAGTCAGCTGAAGGACGAGTTCATTGCGGTGTTGTCCCACGAGCTGCGGCATCCGCTCAACCTGATCGGCGTCAAGTCGGAAATGCTGCCGCGCCTGCCGGAGACGCGTGACATTCCCGCCGTGCGCGACGCCGCGGATTCGATTCGGCAGGCCGTGCGCGCACAGGCGCAGATCATCGACGACCTGCTCGATCTGTCGCGCATCCAGACCGGCAAGCTCGCGCTCGAGCTGGGCCGGGTCGATCTGACGGCGATGTTGCGCAGCATCACGGATACCTGCGAGCTCGACGTGCACGCGCGCGGCCTGATCCTGCAAACGGAGCTGCCGACGGAGCCGGCCATCGCGCTTGCCGATTCGGTGCGATGCGAGCAGATCTTCTGGAACCTGATGTCCAATGCACTCAAGTACACGCAGCCGCACGGCGAGATCGTCGTGCGTCTCGCGCATGAGGGCAAGATGCTGCGTGTCGACGTGATCGACGACGGGCAGGGGATCGACGAAGATACGCTGCCGCATGTCTTCGACATGTTCCGGCAGGCGCCGCGCGACCGGACCCGCGGCGGTCTCGGTATCGGGCTGGCGCTCGTTCGGCAACTCGTCGAAATGCACGGCGGCCGGATCGCCGCGACGTCCGCTGGCCTGGGGTCCGGCACCACGATGACGGTATGGCTGCCGGCCGCACCGATCGAGCGCGCCGTGCCAGCGGGCGGCGGCGTGCCGGAGGGGAATATCGCCGGCCTGCGCGTGCTGCTGGTCGAGGACGATGAGGAGACGGCGATGTCGCTCACCGCGCTGCTGGAACTGGCGGGGGCGGTGGTCCAGACCGCGAAAAACGGAGCCGCGGCGTTGGCGATGCTGCAGGAGGCGTCCGTCGATGCGATCGTGTCCGACATCGGGCTTCCCGACATGGACGGCTACGAGTTGCTTCGCCGCATCAAGGCCGATCCCCGATGGGCCACGCTCCGGACCGTTGCGCTGACCGGCCGCAATCGCCAGGACGATGTCCGGGCCGCGGCGGAAGCCGGCTTCGACAGCCATCTGTCAAAACCGCTCGATTTCGGGATGTTGCTCGCGGCACTCGGCGACGCGCGTCGGGACACCCGATGACGGCCGACGGCCCGCGCGTGCGTCGCGGGTCGTTCGGGCGCGGCTGGCCACGGCGGCGTTTCCGGCAATCGCCATTCGACCCGCATTGCGGCATGCGGGGCCGCCCGTGGCGGAATCCCGGTTCAGGAACCCGATTTGCGGCTATCTCCGCAAAGGGGGGTCTATGGATCGTCGAGATATCGTCGTAATCGCATCGTCCCGAGGCGGTCTCCCGGTCCTCCGGACGCTGGTGGCCGGCGTCGCCGCGGATTTTCCGGTGCCGATTTGCATCGTGCAGCATATTGGTCGACATCGGACGATGTTGCCGGAGCTGCTGTCGCGATGGGGTACGCTGGATGCGAGCGTGGCGCTACAAGGGGAACCGCCGCAAGCGGGCAGAATTTACGTGGCGCCGCCCGACCGGCACATGATCGTGCGTGACGGAAATCTATGGCTGCTCGATACCGCGGCCGAGAACTTCGCCCGACCGGCCGCCGATCCGCTGTTCCGGTCTGCCGCCCGCGAATATGGCGCCGGTGCGATCGGCGTCGTCCTCAGCGGCGATCTCGATGACGGCGCGGCCGGCCTGGCGGCGATTCGCGCACGGGGCGGCTACGGTATCGTTCAGGACCCCGACGAATGCGAAGCGCCGTCGATGCCGCGCAGCGCGCTGGCCGCGACGGGAGCCGATGCGGTCGCAAAAGCCGGGGAACTGCCGGGGACCATTCATGCAGCGGTCTACGGCGCATGTGTGAAGGAGCAGCGGAAAATGGCAGACTTGCGCGACCTGGACCATGAGAGCCGGATAGCAGAGGACGGCCTCGTCGACCCGGGACTGCTTGACGAGATCGGGACGCGTTCCGCCCTCACGTGCCCCAGTTGCAACGGCGTGCTCTGGCGCATGCGCGACGAACGGCCGTTGCGATATCGATGCCATACCGGGCATGCGTTCTCCGTGCTTTCACTCGACGACGCCGAGGCCCGGAAAGCGGAGGATGCGATATGGGGGGCCATCCGCGCGGTTCACGAGCGCATGATCTTTGCGCGCGAGCGCCAGGAATGGGCGCGCCGCACGGGCAACGCCGAGGACGTCGCGATCGAACAGGCCCGCATCGACGAAAACCAGCGGCTCGCGGACGTGCTGCGCAATGCGGTCGGCACGGCGATAAACAGGGGCGAACTGGAGTGAGCGCAGCGAGCCGTGCCAACCGCGCCGCAGGCTTTATCCCGGTACGAACACGCCCAGCGCCGCGATCGCCATCGCGAGCGTCGCGATCCATCCGCCCCACGCAAGCGTGCCGCTGACGGCGAACTCCCCCATGACGCGTCTGCTTCGCGCCATCAGCATCATCACGACCATGATCGGCACGGCGCTTACCCCGTTGATGACGGCGCTCCAGTAAAGCGCGCGGATCGGGTCGAAATGCGTGAACGTGAACGCGATTCCGCCGACGATCGCCAACACGATCACCGCATAGAATTCGGGCGCGACGCCCAGCTGCAACGCGAGACTGTTGCGCCAGCGGAACGTGCCGGCCGCCGCATACGCGGCCGATCCCGCGAGCACCGGCAGCGCCAGCAGGCCGGTGCCGACGATGCCGAGCGCGAACAGCACGTACGCGAAGTGACCGGCAACCGGCTCGAGCGCCCGCGCGGCGTCCGCGGAAGTCTTGACGTCGATGTGATGCGCGTTCAGCGTGGCCGCCGCCGTCAGCACGATGAAGAACGCAATCACGTTCGAGACGCCCATGCCGAACCACGTATCGAAGCTGATCCGGCGCAACTGCGCGGGCGCCTGACGCGGCATGCGTCGCAGCGGCCGCTGGTTCGGCGCGGCGCGCAATTCCTCGACTTCCTGAGACGCCTGCCAGAAAAACAGATACGGGCTGATGGTCGTGCCGAGCACCGCGACGACCGTGGTCAGATAAGCGGCGGTCAGTTGCGCATGGGGCTGCACGATCGCGCGGCCGACCTCGGCCCAGCTGACGGGCACGATGAGGGCGACCGCGACATACGCCAGCAGCGTCAGCGCGGTCCATTTGAGCAATCGCGCGTAGCGGTCGTACGGAACGAACACCTGCAGCACGACCGACACGCCGCCCAGGCACACGATGTAGAGCTGTTGCGGGCCGGGCAGCAACAAATTGACGGCCGCGCCCATGGCCGACAGGTCGGCGGCGATGTTGATCACGTTGGCCGTGATCAGCAGCACGACCGTCCCGTACAGCAGCCATCGCGGATAGTGCGTGCGCATGTTGGACGCGAGACCCTTGCCCGTCACGCGGCCGATTCTCGCGCTGACCAGCTGGATGGCCGTCATCAGCGGGTACGTCAACAGCAGCGCCCACAGCAATTCGAAGCCGAACTGCGCACCCGCCTGCGAATACGTGCCGATGCCGGAAGGGTCGTCGTCGGCGGCGCCGGTGACGAGGCCGGGACCGAGACGCCGGACCCACGTGGCCGCATTCGGGGCGGGCTCCGTCGGCTCCGGCTGGAGAAAATCGTTGTCGTTCATGATCGCGGCCTCCCGGGAGTCCAGCAGGCGCAATCGCCGTGCCTGGTCGGGCGCGTCGCGCACTGGCGGCCCGGGCGGGCGTTACGGCCCGTTCGACTTCGCGATGTCGCCTGCGTCGACCTTGCCCGGCGCCTTCCCACCGACGGTTTGCCTGCAATACGACGGCGCGCGACCTGCGTTACGTCGGGCTAGCCGCACCGTCGGCGGCCGGAACCGTCGCGTGCATCGCCTGTTCGAGCAGGGCGTGCGCGGCTTGCCACGCGCGCGCGGCAGCCGCGGAATCGTTGAACGCCCGTGCCTCGACCGTGGCGCCGTCCAGCAGCATCATGAAGACCGTTGCCAGCCGGTTGGCGGCTTCGGGCGGCACGAGGGCCTCGATCAGTTCCGCGATCCATTCGACCATTTTGCGGCGATAGCGGATCGCGACATCCGAGATCGGCGCATAAGCGGTGCCGAATTCGGCCAGCGCGCGCTCGAACAGGCAGCCGGCAAATTCGGGTGTCCTGAACCACGCCGCGTACCAGTCGAAGATGGTCTTGACGCGCTCGACCGGATCGGCGACGTGCTGCAATTGCGCGGCGATGCTGCCGACGATCAGGTCGTAGCGCTGGACCAGCACTTCGCGGATCAGCTCGTCCTTGCTCGCAAAATGCCGGTACAGCGTCATGCGGGCGACACCGGAATCGTCGATGATCCAGTCGACGCCCACCGGATGGAATCCGTGCCTGGAGAACAGTTCGGTCGCTTTGTCTACCACCAGCTGGCGTTTGTTGGCTCGCACGAACGGCTTCCTCCTCGATGTTTCAGCAGCATAGACCGATTATTCTAGCATCATGCTGTTCGACGAAATCGGCCTCCCGGCGCGGTCGGATCGCATTGTCGCCCGGCGATCTTCGCGTGCGGCGCCGGTCATCAAGTCATCTTGACTATTGGATAGACCGATATGTATCATTTGAATCCAGAAAGCATCGATCAGTATTGCGGGGATTCAGGAGGCGGAACACGGGGCTGCGTCCCGCTTGCTGTTTTCCGCCGCATCGGACGCTGCAACGATGTTTCAAGCCGAAAAGAGAACCTGAGAGAGCCTCGGTGTGCGAGCCCGCGGAACGTCTTCGCTGCGCGTCGCACCGCCGGGGGCATGCTCGCGGGCGAGCGCGCGAAGCAATACGGCGCCAATGAAACGTGAGGAAAGTACCCATGTATCGCCGTTTACTCGCACCGGGGCTGCTGTTGCTGCTGGCTGCGTGCGCGCAGGATCCGTCGGTTACCGCCGGCACGGTACGGATCTGCGACGACACAGGTTGTTCTTATCGCCCTAAAGATCAGGTCTCCTATCAAAAAAGGGGCGATGCGGAAGACCGGGACGATCCACGCATCGCCGCGCTCAAGCAAACCGCGAAGACCCAGCCGAAGGCCGCCCACGACCTCGGCCTGCGCTATTTCCGCGGCGACGGCGTGCGCCAGGACAGCTACCAGGCGCTCAAGTGGATGCGCGAGGCCGCCGAACGCGGCGACCTGAACGCGCAAAAGGCGCTCGGCAGTTTCTACCTGTTCGGTCTCGAGGAAATGGGCTCGGATGCGCGCGAAGCGGAGAAGTGGCTGTCGATCGCGGCCGGCCGCGGCGACAAGGAATCGAAGAAGCTGCTCGACCTTGCACGCAAGGCCAAGAAGGAAGACGAAGAAGACTGGAAATGGCGCACGCAATGGCGTGACGTCTATTACGGCTACTGGTACTCGGGCTATCCGTACTACGGCGTCTGGCAGCAGACGTACTGGTACTACTGACCGGGTATCGAGCAACGGGGCGGCAGCGGGGAGACCACCATCGCGCGCCACGCCGGGGGGCTTATCGAAGTTCGCACGAACACATAAGCCGAACAACGACGCTAATCGATCGATAACGACATGAAGACCAACCTTTCCCAACGTCTCACTCAAGGCGCGCTGGTTGCAGCGCTTGGCGCGTCCGTCGCGGGTTGCGGCGGCGTGGTGACGCCCGGCGGGCAGAACGCCGGCGTGACAGGCGCGGCGGCCGGCGGCGCGAGCGCCGGCGCCGATTCGCAACTGCAGCGCTGCCCGTCGCCGCTCGGCACGATCGCGGTCGACGACGGCCGCAACGCCGACTGGTGGGGCCAGTTCGGCAGCGCGACCAAGGTGACGAGCATCGATCCGCTGCTGCGGCTGGCGGTGCAGCAGTCGAACTGCTTCGTGATCACGTCGATCGGCAACCAGAAGAGCGACGCGCGCCTGTCGCGCATCACGCAGTTGCAGCGCAACTCGGGCGAATACCGCGCGGGCTCGAAGCAGCAGAAGGGCCAGCGCGTCGCGGCCGACTACTACATGGAACCGCAGATCGTGATCAACGATTCGCCGATCGGCGGGATCGGCAGCATGATCGGCGGGCTGATCGGCAACAGCGCGGTGGCGGCGGTGGCGGGCCACCTGCAGACGAAGGCGTCGGTGGTGACGCTGACGCTGTTCGACGTGCGCTCGGCGGTGCAGATCGCGGCGTCGGAAGGCAGCTCGACGGCGACCAACTACGGCGCGGCGCTGGGCGGCTTCGGCGGCGGGGTGGGCGGCGCGCTGGCGGGCTTCTCGTCGACGCCGGAAGGCAAGGCGACGGTCGTCGCGTTCATCGACGCGTACAACAAGATGGTCGTCGCGCTGCGCAGCTACAAGGCGCAGGACGTCAAGGGCGGGCTGGGCCGCGGTGGGCAACTGCAGGTCAATTGACGTCGCCGGGCCGGCGGGGGCCGCCGGCCGACTCCTGATTTCTGATTTCTGATTCTTGATTCTTGATTCTTGATTCTTGATTCTTGATTCTTGATTCTTGATTCTTGATGGTCGGTGCGCGCGGCGTGATTCGCGCGTACGGGCTTCGTTCGTCCCGTTCGTTTGGAAGGTGATCCCGATGAAAGCCGTTGCACTGATCGCATTGACCTGCCTCGCGCTCACCGCTTGCGGTGGCGACGACAATTCCTCGCCGGCTTCGTCAGGCGGATCGGGGACGAGCAACAACGGCGGCAGCGGCGGGACGCCGACCACGGGCACATCCGGCGGCAATCCGGGCTCGCCGACCGCGTCGAACGTCGACTGTGATCCGATTTACCAGCAAGGCGATACCGTGCAGTTGCACATGTATACGCAAGCGACGTCGCAGAGCCCGTCGGTCGACAACGGCGTGTACACGCGGACTTACGCGCCGGCGACGTTCAATGGCGTGGCGCTCGTGCAGCAGGCCGAAACGACGCCCGGTTCGCCGATTCAGACCAATCACTACTACCTCGTCGGCAACGGCGTACGCACGAACTACGGCGGCGAGGTTTACAGCGGCAGCACGCTCGTGTTGCGGGACGTGAACTCGCCGCCCTATGTCGAGACGATCGGGCTCGCGGGAAGCGAGACGGTGAATTACGTGGATACGCCCGTCGTTCCGTCGGGCGGCGCGCAAACGTCCGTCTCGATCCAGCGGACGTACGTCGCGCGCGAAACGGTCAGCCTCCGCAACGGCAAGGTCTTCGCGAATGCTTGCCACTATCACACCACGGAGACCTTCACCAACTCGGCGTTGACGAGCAACACGACCGCGGACGACTGGCTCGCGCCGGGCGTCGGTCTGGTCAAGTCGGTCGCCAACGTCGGCGGCACGCAGATCATCACGCGCGAACTGGAAGCGGCGACGGTGGGCGGCAAGTCGTACTAAAGGTCGGCGCGAGATGGGCGGCGCGGATGGAGAAATCGCGCACCGCGCCGTTCGCCGCGCAAGCCGGCGCCCGACCACACGCAGCGCATCGCCGAGATCGACATCCTCACTCGATCCGGACTGCGAACGCACTGTGCCGAGCCGCTCAAATTGACCGCAGGAACGCGGCGGACACACCCAACCGAAGATCCGGCGAGAGCGTGCGCGACCGGGCGATTTCCTTCGTGAGCTGCATGACCGTGCGGCAAGCCAGCGTCAGTTCGCCGTGCGGCGACATGGCAAGTGCAATGAAGCGCGGCACGGACGGATCGACCACCATCGACGCTTGCAACCGGCATTCCCGTTCGAGATTGGCGATCGCGTAAGGGCCCAGCAACGCATGAATGCCGCCATCGGCGACGATGTGCCCCTGCAGGCTGAGAGAATCGGCTTCCGCCGCGAAATTCAGCGACACCTGATGTTCGCCCGCGATTTGTTCGAGCCGCTCGCGCCAGCTATTGGGGCGGCAGAAAGAGACCAGCGGAATGCCATCGAGCCTCGAAAAAGCGATCGTGGGCTGACTGGTCAACGGATCGCCTTCCGCCCCCACCAGGTACGTCGCGGCCTCGACCAGATATTCGTCGCCGTTTCTCGGCGTCGGACTATTTCGAAACAGGATGGCGAGATCGACGCTGCCGTTCTCCAGCCAGGTTTCCAGCAACGCTCCTTGACCCTCGCGCACCTGTAACTGCACCAGCGGGTAACGCTCGCGAAGCCGATGGTAAAGGGTGCTGACAAGGGGATGGGCGGTGGAGGGCAGGATCCCGAGCCTGACCACGCCGATCGGCTCGCCCGCCGTGCTGCGGATGTCGTTGGACAACTGCTCCGTGCTGGCAAGCCACGCCCTCACACGCGGCGCGATACGCGCGCCCAACTCGGTCAACACCACGCCGCGCCCAGTCCGTTGAAACAGACGGCCGCCGCAGTACTGCTCGAGCTCGACGATCTGCCGGCTGATGTGAGGCTGGCTGGTCCCGTAAGCAATGGCCGTCTTGCTCAGGCTCCCGAGTTCCGCCGCGTCGATGAACAGCTTCCAGGCCGCATAGTCCACCGCGAAGCCTCCCGTAGATATGTCAAATCAGTATAGCTGAAATGCGCAATTGCGCCGTTCTCGCATGGGTCGTGCGTCCCTACACTGCAACGCATGCACCGTCGTTCCGGTTCGATGCGAAACGGACGGCGGGCTCTCCTCCCGGAAAGAGGAGCGGAAAAGCTCACATTTGGAGACGTCATGAAAGCGATCGATCTGCGCGGTTTGGTCCCGGCACCCGTTACACCTTTCACCCGCGAGGGCGCGGTGGACCATGCGGCAATTCAACGGCTGGGCGCGTGGCTTGGCGGCATCGAAGGCGTCAAAGGCCTGACGGTGCTCGGACATGCCGGCGAAGGCACGTTCCTCTCGCAGAAAGAACAGGCTCAAGTCATCGAAAGCTTCGTGAAGTCCGTCGACGGCAAGATTCCGGTGATCGCCGGTATCACGCTCGAAGGCACGGAAGTGGCGGTGGAAGAGGCGAAGCGCGCGGTCGAGGCCGGCGCGTCGGCCGGTCTGGTCTATCCGTCGCACGGCTGGCTGCGCTTCGGCTATCAGAAAGGTGCGCCGCAGGATCGCTACCGCGCCATCCACGAAGGCAGCGGGCTGCCGCTCATCCTGTTCCAGTACCCGGACGCCACCAAGGCGACCTACAACCTCGACACGCAGCTGGAGATCGCCGCGCAACCGGGCGTCTTCGCGATGAAAAACGGCGTGCGCAACATGCGTCGCTGGGACGTCGAGATTCCGATCATCCGACGCGAGCGTCCGGAACTGCAAATCCTCACCTGCCACGACGAGTATCTGCTCCACACGATGTTCGACGTCGACGGGGCGCTCGTCGGCTACGGCAGCCTGGCTCCCGAGCCGCTCGTCGAACTGATCAAGGCGGGCAAGGCGAAAGACTACGCGGCCGCCCGCGCGATTCACGATCGCCTGCTGCCGGTGACGCGTAACGTGTATCACCGCGGGTCGCACATGGAAGGCACCGTCGCGCTCAAGCACGGTCTGGTGGCCCGCGGCATCCTCCAGCACGCCACCGTGCGCTCGCCGCTGCTGCCGCTCGCGCCAGGCGCGGACGTCGAAATCGCGGACGCGCTTCGTTCGGCCGGCCTCGTCGACTGACTCGGGCGTGGCCCGTCCATAGCCGGATGACGACGGCGCAGCGCCGTCCGCTTGCCGTCGGCGTCGAGCAGTCGGGGCGGCGCGCGAAACCGCGTCGCGCACGCCGCCGCCGACAGGCTCGGCAAATGATAAAAAGGGCGCCGATGTCGCGGAAAACCACCAAGAAACGTGACCGGTGCCGCACAACAAGAAGCAAGCCGAAGGTTCATAAAATGCAGCTTTTCAGGAGACAGCATGAACACCCCTTCGACCGCCTGCGGCGTCGACCTTGGTCGATCCGCGAGCGAAACGCGTCCCATGAGCGAGCAACTGCGGGCGGCGAACCTGCTGTTCCGCATCGAGAACGTGCCGTTTTGCACGTGGCACACCCGGGCACGGATCGTCATGGGCAGCGCGACCCTGTTCGATGCGTTCGACGCACTGTCGCTTGCTTTCGTGCTGCCCGTACTGGTGGGCCTCTGGCATCTTTCTCCCGGCCAGATCGGCGTGCTGATCGCTGCCGGCTATCTTGGGCAGGTCGTCGGCGCGTTGGTGTTCGGCTGGCTGGCCGAGCGCCTGGGGCGCGTGCCGAGCGCCACCATTGCGGTGGGCGTCATGTCGGCCATGAGCGTCGTATGCGCGTTCACCGGCAGCTTTCACATGCTGTTTCTGATGCGTTTCCTGCAAGGCATCGGTGTGGGCGGAGAAGTGCCCGTGGCCGCCACGTACATCAACGAGCTGTCTCAAGCGCACGGCCGCGGACGCTTCTTCATCCTGTACGAACTGATTTTCCCGTTGGGCCTGCTCGCGGCCGCGCAGCTCGGTGCGTTCGTCGTCCCGCGCTTCGGTTGGGAATATATGTTCCTGATCGGCGGGATTCCCGGCATGGTCGTCGCGATCCTGATCGCACGCCTGCCGGAATCGCCGCGCTGGCTCGTTTCACGCGGGCGGTTCGATAAGGCCGAGCGCATCATCGAGCGGCTGGAAGCCAGCACGACGAAGCGCAACCTCGACACGCAGACTCAAAGGGCCGAGGTGGACGCGCGCGTGTCGGGCCTTATGACCGGACGACAGTCGAAGCGGAAGGGAACGTGGAAGGAACTGTTCTCGCCGTTCTACCGGGGCCGCACCGTCGTCGTGTGGCTGCTGTGGGCGAGCGCTTATTTCGTGGCCAATGGCATCAACAACTGGCTGCCGAGCCTCTACAAGACGGTCTACCATCTGCCGCTGCAAGCGTCGCTTCAGATGGCGTCGATCTCGAACGTCCTGAGTACGTGCGGCGTGCTTGCCTGCGCGCTGCTGATCGATCGGGTCGGACGCCGCCGGTGGGCAATGGCCTGCTTCATCATCAGCGCGGCCCTGCTCGCCGCACTGGGCATTCATGGCGCGGGCAGCGCGTGGTCCGTGATGTTGCTCGGATCGTCGGCCTATGCGGTGATGGCCACGACCACGGTCCTTCTGTACCTGTACACCCCTGAAATCTATCCCACCCGGATGCGCGCGATCGGCACCGGTCTCGCGACTTCGTGGCTGCGCGCGGCGTCTGCCGTCGCGCCGGCGATCGTCGGCGTCGTATTGACCGGAAGAGGCATCGCCGCGGTATTCGTCATGTTTGCCGTGGTCAGTGCGGTGGGCTTCGTCGTCGCCGCGCGCATGGTCGAGACGACCAATCGTTCGCTCGAAGAGATTTCCCCGTAGTCACTTGCATGCCTGACGGCGCCTTTCCCTGAGAAGCCTCGAGGGAAGGCGTTTCGTCGCTCGTCACGCCCGTGGCTTCAGCGACATGCTCGCAACAAGCGCCGCCGTCAAAGAGTAGTCCATCAGTACTGCTGACAGGATTGCCGCGGAAAAGGCCGCTCAAAAAATATGAATGGAGACAACCGAAATGAAAAAGACACGACAGGTCGTGGTGCGCGTGGCCGCCCGGCGCGTTGTCGGTACGCTCGGCGCGACGGCGATATTCGGCGCCGGTCTGGTATGGACCTCCGGCGGCGCACACGCAGACAGCGGCTCCCAGGTTCAGCTTTATGGCCTCATCGGCACCTACGTCGGGAGCATCAAACGCAGCGATACGCCGCGGTCCACGGTACTGATGGGAAGCGGCGGGCTGACCACGTCGTTCTGGGGAATCCGCGGCAAGGAAGATCTTGGCGGCGGCGTCGGCGCCATTTTCGTCCTCGAAAGCTTCTTTCAACCCGCCAACGGCGCGCTGGGACGCAGTGCGGCGGACCCGTTCTGGTCGCGCAATGCGTACGTGGGCTTTCAAGGCGACTTCGGCCAGTTGACCTTCGGGCGACAAAGAAACCCGGCCTATACGGCCGAATCCGTCGTCAATCCGTTCGGATCCTCGACCGTCTTCTCTCCACTCGTCCTGCAGACGTTCGTGACCAACTATGGCGGGACGATCATCGGCGATACGGTGTGGAACAACACCGTCAAGTACACGACGCCGGACTTCAACGGGTTCGGCGTCACCGTCATCTATGGTCTTGGCGGCGTGGCGGGCTCGCCTGGCGTCGGTAACCTCGGCGTTCACTTGAACTATCGAGGGCACGGTCTCACGGCCGTGTTGTCGGGCCAGCGCGTGCGCTATACCGCGGCAGGGCCGGTCGGCGCGCAGTACGCCTATCTGGCGGGCGCGGCATACGACTTCAAGATCGTCACGCTCTACGGCGCGTGGGCGATGACAAGCGACGCGCGTACGCCGACCGGCAGCCACACTTACGAGGCGGGTGTGTCGATCCCGTTGTCGCCGGCCGACTTCCTGCTTGCAGAGTGGGCGCGCACGAAGCGGTCCGGCCCGACCGAAGCGGCCCGCAGCCTGCGGAACACCGCGTCTGTCGGCTACAACCACCTGCTGTCGAAACGCACGGACATCTACGCGATTTACTCCTACGACAAGCTGAGCGCTCGCCCCACCGGCAACACGTTCGCGGCCGGCATTCGCCACACGTTCTGATTCCGTCCCGCCTCCTCCAGCGCCCCGCAGCGCTAAATCCTTCCCTGAACGGGAGGGCGCGTTTATGATCCGCCGCTGCAAGCGGTCGTCGTCGGAATCGCCTGACGCGTCACACCACCGGTCCATTCCTTCGGACACCGCTTTCCGTTTGTGCCCAACTTTCCCGCGAATCCGCGAAGCCCCCGGCTGGCCGGGGGTCTCGTTACGCCAAATCGAAAGCGATCTGTAAATAACAATGCTGCCGACAAGTTATAACGCGTTGCTCGTTCTTCTTTCGCTCCTGATCGCCATCCTGGCGTCCTACACCGTGCTGGACATGGCCGGGCGTATCAAGACGGCCGGCGGGCGCGCCGCACATGGGTGGCTGGTAGGCGCGGCCAGCGTGATGGGGGCGGGCATCTGGTCGATGCATTTCGTCGGCATGCTGGCCTTCGCGTTGCCGATTCCACTGGGATACGATCCGGCCATGACGGTGCTTTCGTTGCTGATCGCCATCGGCTGCTCCACGGTTGCGCTGTGGCTCGTCTGTCGGGGCACGCTCAGGTGGCACCGGCTCGGCGGCGGCGCGATGTTGATGGGGACTGGCGTAGCGGGCATGCATTACACGGGCATGGCGTCGATGCACATGTCGCCGGGCATCCGGTACGACCCGTTGCTCGTCTGCCTGTCGGTCGCGATTGCCGTCGTCGCATCGGGCGCCGTGCTGTGGATCGTATTCATTCGGCGAACCGGTTCGTCTCGCGTGCGCCTGCTCAATCTGGGGGCGGCGGTCCTGATGGGCGCCGCCATCGCCGGCATGCACTATACGGGAATGGCGGCCGCCCGGTTCCCGCTGGGCAGCATCTGCGGGGCCGCCGGCTCCAGCATGGATCCCGGCGGGCTGGCGCTCGTCATCGTCGTGGCCACGTTGGCGATACTCGCCATCGCGCTGATCGTTTCGGTCCTCGACCTGCGTCTGGAATCCCGCACGGCGGTACTGGCGACCTCGCTGGCCGAAGCGAACCAGGAGCTGACGTATCTGGCGCTGCACGACACCCTCACCAAGCTCCCCAACCGCGTGCTGCTCGAAGACCGGATCGACCAGGCGATCCAGAGCACCGACCGCGAGCACGGGTGTTTCGCGCTGATGTTCATGGACCTCGACGGATTCAAGGCCGTCAACGACGCCTATGGTCATCATGTCGGCGATCTGTTGCTGGTCGACGTGGCTCGGCGCATCGGCGCGAACCTGCGCTCGCAGGACACGATTGCCCGTCTGGGCGGCGACGAGTTCGTGCTCGTCGTGGCCGTGAACGAGCCCGCCGACGCGGCCGACGTGGCGGACAAGGTATTGGCGGTGATTCGGGCGCCGTTCCACGTGTCCGAACACGAATTGCGCGTGTCGGCCAGCATCGGTATCGCGCTCTATCCCGGCAACGGCAGCGATTTCCGCGAGCTGATGACCAATGCCGATGCGGCGATGTATCACGCCAAGGCGCTCGGCCGAGATGCGTACTGCTTCTTCGAGGCATCGATGAACGCGAATGTCCGCGAGCACTTGAAAATCGTGCAGGAACTCCGTCTGGCGCTGGAGCGGCATGAACTGGTCCTGCATTACCAGCCGAAGTTCGAAGTGCCCGATGGACCGATCATGGGCGTCGAGGCGCTGTTGCGATGGAAGCACCCGACGCGCGGCCTCATGTCGCCCGATCAGTTCATCTCGATTGCGGAAAAGACCGGATTGATCGTGCCGATCGGCGAATGGGTACTGGACGAGGCGTGCCGGCAGATGCGCGCGTGGCGCGATGCGGGCCGAACCGACTGGACGATGGCCGTGAACCTGTCACCGTTGCAGTTCGGTCACGCGAGCCTGATCCGGGTCGTGGAGGCCGCATTGCAGCGGCACGCGCTGGAGCCGCACTGCCTGACGCTGGAGATCACCGAATCGACCGCGATGCGCGATGCCGACGCCAGCCTGAGAATCCTGCAGCAGCTTCACGACATGGGGGTGCGAATTTCGATCGACGACTTCGGCACCGGTTATTCGAGCTTGCTGTATCTCAAGCGCTTGCCGGCCAGCGAGCTCAAGATCGACCGGGGATTCATCCGGGATCTCGAACACGATACCGAAGATGCCGCGATCATTTCCGCGATCGTCGCGCTCGGTCGGGCACTCGACCTGAAGATCGTCGCGGAGGGCGTGGAAACGACCGCGCAGCAGCAGTTCCTGACCCGGCTCGGCTGCAATTCGCTGCAGGGCTTCTTGCTCGGGCGTCCGATGCCGGCGGATCACTTCGTCGAAGTGACCGCGCAAGGCACGGCGATCAAGAGCATGTGATCGCGAGTCGGGGCGCGTCGCGATCGCACGGCGCATCTCCGCAACGGTCGATGACGGCAAGCGGGTCGCCCGCCCTATGGCTGGGGTATCGCGCAATCATCGGTGTCGCGCTGCCCCGCCTGCGCCAACGCCTGGCCGATTGCGTGCCGAACCGCGGCCGGATGGTCCAAAAGAAAGAAGTGCCCGCCATCGAACTCGCGGAAATTGACCGTGTGGTGCGACGCACGCAACCAGTCACGTTGCCCGGCCGGGCTCAGCAACGTGTCGTCGCGGCCGGAGAAAACCGTGACGGGGCAGGGTAGCGCGGTCGCGGACGGCAGCGGGAAGAACCGCTCGACGACGCGGAAATCCGCCTTGGCCAGCTTCAGCAGCATGGCTCGTAGCGCGTCGTGTTCCACCACTTCGCGGGGCGTCCCGCCGAGCGACACGACATAGTCGACGATCTCGGCGTCGGTGCGCAAATGGACCGGCATGCCATCGCGGTGCGCGTGGCGATGCGGGTAGAACGGCGCATCGGCGCCGGAGGCGCCGAGCCAGGCGGGCGGATGCCCGTGTTGCGCCATGTCGCACGCGAAACAGTATGCGATCAAGGCTCCCATGCTGTGGCCGAACACCGAATAGGTGCGCGGCAACAGCGGGCGCAGCGCGCGCAGGAAGTCGATCAGTTCGGGCAACGTATCGATCGCGCGAGCGCCCAGACTCCGGCCGCGGCCGGGCAGCTCGATGAGCCACACCTCGACGTCTTCCGGGAACGACGCCCCCCACCGATAGTAATTGGCCGCCGCGCCGCACGCGTGATGGAACACCAGCAGCCGATGCCGCGCCGTCGGGCGCGCGAGCGGAATGGTGAGAGTACTGGCTAGCAAGACCATGCTTCTGAACTCCGCCTAAAAACGAATCAAACAAAATACAAAACAATTGGGCCGATTATCGATTTATTCGCAAAGGCATATTCCGTCTATCTGTTCGCATATTTATGAAACAATTGGGTGGATTATTGGTTGCCGAAGAATATTATTTATCCTGTTTTCATGCAATAGAAATGTAATTGATTTAAGATGGGTTATGGTAAAGTCGGTTCGCTTCGATTTTTAGCGTGCTTGAGTCGTCGCCCGGTGCTGCCGGGCGCGCTGTTCTTATCGAAATATCGAATTATGTGGTGCGTGTGACACGCGTGATCGATTATTGAAACGAGAGAGACATGGAAGCCGAAACGCCGCAAAACGATGCCGTTTTCAAAGTGGTCGTCAATCACGAGGAACAATATGCGATCTGGCCGGACGACAAGCATGTGCCGGAAGGCTGGCGGGCGGTGGGCCCGTCGGGAAACCGGGATGCCTGCCTCGAATGGATCGGCGCCAACTGGACCGACATGCGCCCATTGAGCGTGCGGGCCGCACTGTCGAGATAATTATCGACGCTTCGCGCCACGAGCGCGCAATAAAAGATAAAGGAACGATGCGGCATTTCGCGGCCCGGTAACGGCGCGCGCGGGAGCACGTTTGCGTTTCGCCGAGAGAATCCGAGGGTAAAACACACCATGTCAGTCGATGATCGCCTGGGGGTCTTCCTCAATACAGGCATTCTGGCTTCGCGCGCGCATGATCTGGGCTTGCTGATCGAGCGGCAGGACGCGCTCATGCAGCAATTCATGGAAGCGAAATTCGAACCGGCCGCCTGTGCCGCGCTGTTGCGCGATGCGATTGCGCGCTATCCGTTTCTGGCCGAACTGTTCGATCCGGATTCGGTGGCGGCCGGCGGCTGTATCGCGAGCCGTGCGCTGCTCTACGATCTGCATCAGCGCCGCGACCGCTGGACGCTCGCGCTGGCGCCGCAGGGCGGCGAGCCGATCGTGCTCGACACCGCCGCCGGCGACGTGCCGCAGCTCGCGAATGCGCTGCGCGACGCGCTGCAGCGCAACCGCTGGCAGCCGCTGTCCGAGCTGTACGCCGACCCTCGCCTGCTCGGCTGTGAACGGCCGAAAGGCGACGCGGGGCTGGCATGGCCGGCGTTCGACGGCCCCGGCATCCAGCGGCTCGAACACGCGTCGCTGCTGATCGCATCCGAAACCACCCGTCTGCTGACCGACCCGATCAGCCTCGCGATCGGCGGCAACGTCGGCCTGCCCGATCTCGATCGCGCGCCGTCCAACCTGGCCCGGCAGATCGACGGCATGCTCGTGACGCACGGGCATCTCGACCATTGGCACATCCCGACCATCCTGCGGCACGGCGGCGACGGATCGGTGCCGGTCATCGTGCCGCACATCCCGGTCGCATCGCTGCTGGCGCAGGACGACATGCAGCAGTCGCTGCGCGACGTCGGGCAGACGGTGCTCGCGCCCGGCTGGGGCGAGACGGTGCGGATCGGCGACATCGAGATCGACATCCTGCCGTTCTACGGCGAGCAGCCGACCATCGGCGCGGCCGTGCCGCCGCACGACGTGCGCAACTGGGGCAATTGCTACCGGGTCACGACGCCGCAGTTCTCGGTGATTCTGCTCGTCGACAGCGGCGATGACGCGAAGGGCTCGGTGATGGACGTGATCGATCGGTCCGTCGCCCGGCGCGGCCGGCCCGACCTGGTCCTGAGCTGTTGCCGCGAGATGCGCAAGGCGCCGTTCTGGCAGGGCCTGTTCACGTTCTGGATGGTGCTGCCGATGACCGACCTGCAGCGCCTGCCGCGCATCGCGGAAGCGGGCGACGGCCCGTCCATCACGCTCGGCCCGTCCGGCATCGGCGAGCTTTGCGCGCGCGCCGGCGCCCATGCGTTCGCGCCGTATGCGAACGGGTTCTGCGGCATCGCCGCCGAGATCGACGACATCGGCTGGATCAACGGCGAGCCGGCGGAAGCCGACACGCTCGACCAGATCGACGCGCGCCTCGACACGCTCGGCGCCACCACCCGCGTGATCCGCTGGCTGCCCGGCGACGTGCTTCGGCACAACGGCGATTGGCAGGTGTCCTGATTTTCCTGTCGACAGGAGCCCCACGATGACTGGCAGCAAGATTGTGCCGATGCCGCGGATTCGCTACGACGGCAGCCGGAGCATGCGTGACGTTCTGGCCGGACTGAAGCATCCGGCCGTGCTGGAAGGATTCATCGACGCGTGGCCCGCGCGCACGCGCTGGACGCCGGATTTCTTCGTCGAGCGCTACGGCGAACACGAGATCACGGTGGAGACGTCGCAGCTGTCGCCGACGCCGACCCGGCCGGACCTCTACCTGGGCGCGCGCCGCTACGAAACCGCGCGCCTGGGCGCGACGATCCGCGCGATGCGGGCGCAGGGCAGCGCCCGCACCGCGTACATCACCTACGCGGCGATCTATTCGACGGCGCCGGAGCTGAAGGACGACATCGTGCCGCTGCACGAGCAGCACGGCTTTCCCGGCTGGATGCCTCAGTGGCTGAGGCGCAGGCTGGTGTTGCGGCCGGGCTTCTGGCTCGGCCCGGAAGGGATTTCGTCGCCGATGCATTTCGACCGGCACGAGAACCTGAACGTGCAGGTGTACGGTCGCAAGCGCTGGGTGCTGTTCGCGCCCGAGCAGTCCGCCAACGTGTATTACCGGCAGCGCCGCGATCTGCCGGTGATCTTCAGCCCGGTGGACATGAGCGACCCGGACCCGGTGCTGTTTCCGCGCGTGCAGTCGGCGCCGCGCCACGACTTCGTGCTCGAGGCGGGCGACGTGCTGTACCTGCCGCCCGGCTGGTGGCACTACGTGGAATCGCTGAGCGATTCGATCAACGTGAACTACTGGTGGTGGTCGCCTCGCGCCGTGCGGACCTTCTGCCGGGTCGAGCTCGCGAGCCTGTGGCAGGCGCTCGCGCGCCGGTGGCGCCGCGCGGCCGACACGGCCGGCAAGCCGATGTCGATGCCGCGCTGACGCGCCGTCGCCGCGCCGTTCGTTCTATCGGCCCGCCGTGCCGGCGGCCGTGTCTCTTCAGGAAGCCATGATGCAGAACGAGTTTGATTTCACCGTCATCGATGCGCTGTACGCGACCGGCTATCACGGGCCGCGCGCGCTCGACAAACCGGAGTTCTACTGGCGCTCGATGCTGGGCTCGATGGTCGCCTATCGCGACAGCTTCTTTCGCCCGCTCGGCGAGGAGATCGCGCCGGCCGAATCGCGCGACGGCATCGAGATCGAGGCCGCGCGCTGCGAGTACGAGGGCAGCCGGTTTCATCACGCGCTGCCGATGAACATCTCGTCGCTGCGGCAGTTCGGAAACCACTGGCACCTGGTGCTGCCGACCATCTCGACGCTGCGCGACGGGTATTGCCGGCTGCGCGGCCACGACGGCGAGGTGTCGATGCTCGACCTGTGGTTCATCAGCAAGCTGTGCCAATTGCTGCCCGCCTACCTGATCCGTCGGCGCGAGCAGCCGGCCGACCCGGACAGCATTCCCGTCGTGCCGTCGATCATCTACCGGATCTCGCTCGGCATGCACCGGATCGTGCATATCTCGCTGATCAAGCGGATGGCATCGGGCGGCGATCCGGCCGCGCCGTGCCTCGCCAGCGACGCGTATTACGTGATCGCCGAGGCGGCGGGCCTGCTCGTCGGCCGCAACTCGGTGTGCGCGGGGCCGCAGACGATGGTCGAGCAGGCCTATCGCGCGATGATCGAGCCGGCGTCGCTGGCGGGCGCCGACGCGAGCGCGGCCGAGCCCGGTTTCTACCGCTACGCGACGGCGTTCCTGAAGCTCGAAGCCGAGAAATACCTGTTCGCGGTGCGTGCGGCGCAGCAGTTGCGCGCGCTGATCGTCGCGCTCGACGCGGTGCCCGGTCAGGCGCGCACGCAAGCGTTCCGCGACGCGCTGGCGCGTTTCGAGGATTGGTCCACCGAACACACGAGCCCGCTCGCGCACGAGATCGCGCGCGAGGATCTCGCGATGCTGCTGCAGGGGGACGAAGCCGAGATCGCGCGGGCGCGCCAATGGCCGGCGGGCACGGTGCTGCGCCAGATGACGGTCGGGCTGAATCAGCTCGTCGCCGCGGCGGACCGCATGTGCGTGGCGACGCTCGGCGCTGACGGGTCCGCCCTGCTGGCCGAAGTCGACGCGATGCGCGACGCGCCGCGCGACGCGGACGAATGGTCGGCCGACGCGTTCGCCGCGCACGGGCTCGACGCGGCGGCGGCGCACGCGACGGCGGCCGCGCTCAATACGTACCTGCACGACGAGCGCGCCGCGCAGCGAATCTTCACGCGACTCCAGCAGGAAGTGGACCGTGCGCTCGGCATCGACGACGTCATTGCGCCGTACTCGGCCGACGACATCGCTGCCGTGTTCGGCCCGCGGCTGCGCCACTGCATCGCCGAACACTTCGCGGAAACGGACGTCGCGCACCACGCGGCCCGTTGACGCGCGGTGCGCCGGGATCGACTCGCCGCGCCGTCCTTCACGTCCTTCATGTATCCAGACAGGGGCTACCATGCGTACCACTTCGCTTTCAGCCTATCAGTACCGCTTCTGGCTCGAGTGGCAGCTCAATCCGCACTCGTCGGCCTACACGACCGCGCTCGTCTACCGCCTGTCGGGGCCGCTGGATCGCGATGCGCTGCGGCGCGCACTGGACGCGTTCGTCCATGAGCATGACGAAGGATGCCGCAGCACGTTCCGGATGGACGGCACTCGCGTGGTGAGGGACGTGCACGACCGGGTGGCGGTCGCGCTCGACTACCGCGACGCGCGGGCGGCGCCGTCGCTGGACGCCGCCGGGGCCGACGCATGGATCGCCGCGCGGGCGGCGCACGTGTTCGCGCTCGACGACGCGCCGCTGTTCCGCTTCGCGCTGCTGCGCGAGGATGCCGATGCGCACCGGCTCGTGCTCAGCTTTCCGCACATCATCTCCGATGCGTTTTCGGCGGTGTACATCAACCAGCGGCTGACGGCGCTGTACAACCACGCACTCGGCGCGGGCCCGGCGCCCGCGTGCACGTTGCGGGATCTCGGCGAGCAGCTCGCGTTCGAAGCCGCGTACCGCGCGTCGCCGCGCTACGACGAAGATCTGGCCTATTGGCTCGGCGCGCTCGCGCATGCGCCGCTCGGGGTCGAGTTCGACACGGCGGCATCGGCGGGGCCGCGCGACGCGCGCATCCACCCGATGCGTTTCGACGCGGACACGATCCGCCGACTGCGCGCACGGGCCCGCGCGAGCCGCTCGACGCCGTTTCTCGTGCTGTCGAGCCTGTTCGCGATCGCGCTGGCCCGCTGGCAGGACGTGCGCGAGCTGGTCGTGACCTATCCCGTCAACATGCGCTCGCCGGGGTTTCACGACGCCAGCGGATGCTTCGTCAACAACCTGCCGATGCGCTTTTCTCTACGGCCTGGCGACACGTTCCGCGACATCGTCGCGCGTACCACCGCCCGGCGCGCGGAAAGCAAGCGCCATCAGCAGCTGTCGCTGACCGACCTCGTGACGGCGCTGCGGCGCTCGCGTTCGCTGGCCGACACGCCCGTCTTCAACGTCGGCGTGACGGAAGCGTTCTTCGTGCAGGATGCGCCGCTCGCCTTCCACGGCGTGCACGCGGAATTGCTGCCGGTGGTCGCCGCCGAGCGGCCGTTCGACCTGAACTTCGCGTATCAGCTGACGCACGACGGCCTGCACGTGAATCTCGAATACGACACCGGCTGCCTGCCGCCGGCGCGGGTCGGCGAATTCGCCGCACGTTTCGGCCGACTGCTGCGCGCGTACCTGGACGACGATGCGCAGCCGGCGCTCGCGGTCGACCTGCTGGCGCCCGAGCAGCGCGCACGGCTTGCGCAATACTGGCACGGGCCCGCGCGCCCGATCGACGCGACGGACTGGCCGGCCCGCTTCGCCGCGCAGTGCGTCGCGACGCCGGATGCGCCGGCCGTCCGGTTCGGCGCGGAGCAACTGACCTATCGCGAACTCGATGTGATGTCGGCCCGGCTCGCGGGCTTTCTCGCGGCGCGCGGCGTGACGCCGGGGGCGCTCGTCGGGCTGTGCTGCGAGCGCTCGACGGAGATGGTGCTGGCGATCCTCGCGGTGATGCGCGCGGGCGCGGCCTACGTACCGCTCGATCCCGCTGCACCGCCGGACCGGTTGAGGCGCATCGTCGACGATGCGGGCCTCGCGCTGCTGCTCACGCAGCGGCACCTGCTGGCGAACCTGCCGGCCGGGCCGGTCGCACGGCATGCGCTCGACGAGCGCGCGATCTGGCTCGCCGCCGAACCGCTGCCGCCGCAACGCATTCACCCGGACGGGATCGCGTACGTGATCTACACGTCCGGCTCCACCGGCGCGCCGAAGGGCGTCGCCAACACCCATCGTGCGCTGGTCAACCGGCTCGACTGGCACGGTTCGCTGCTGCCCGATACCGCGCCGGTGAGCGTGCTGCAGAAGACGCCGTACTTTTTCGACGTGTCGGTCTGGGAATTCCTGTGGACGTTGCAGAGCGGGCATGCGCTGGTGATCGCGCCGCCCGGGCTGCACAAGGACCCGGCCGGGCTCGCGGTGCTGCTGCGCGATGCGCGCATCGCTGTCGCGCACTTCGTGCCGTCGATGCTGAACGCGTTCCTGGATACGGCGTGCGGGCAGGTCTTCCCGGATCTCGCACTGGTCGTCTGCAGCGGCGAGGCATTGCTCGCCGAGCAGGCCGAGCGCTTCCACCGGCTGCTGCCGGGGGTACGGCTCGTCAACCTGTACGGGCCGACCGAGGCCGCGATCGACGTGACCGTGTGGCATTGCACGCCGGGCGACGCTCATGCGTGCGCGGGCGTGCCGATCGGCCGGCCGATCGACAACGTGTCGCTGTACGTGCTGGACGCGGGCCTCGAGCCGTGCGCGCCCGGCAGCGCGGGCGAGCTGTACATCGGCGGCGCGGGCCTCGCGCAAGGATACGTCGGCCGCCCGGATCTCACCGCGGCGAGCTTCGTGCCCGATCCGTACGCGGGCCGTCCGGGTGCACGCATGTACCGCACCGGCGACATCGCGATGTTCGGCGAGGATGGCGAGCTGCATTACCTCGGCCGGCGCGACGAGCAGGTCAAGCTCAACGGCAACCGGATCGAGTTGCGCGAGATCGAGGCGTGCCTGCTGGCGCTGCCGGGCATCGCGCAGTGCGCGGTGGTGCCGGTGCGGGTGCAGGGGCGCGTGCGGCTGCTGCACGCATTCGTCGAGCCGGCCGCGGGATGGGACAACTGGCCGGTCGACGCGTTGCACGCGGAGCTGGCCGCACGGCTGCCCGACGCGATGCGTCCGGCGCGCATCGACGTGGTGGAGCGCATCGCGCTGCTGCCGGCCGGCAAGATCGACCGCAAGCGCCTGGCCCAGCTCGCCGACGCGGCGCTCGAGACGCGCGCGCACGGCGCCGACGTGCGCACGAAGACGCCGTTCCAGGCCGAGGTCGCCGCGGAGTGGTCGGCCGTGCTGGACGTCGCCGATATCGGACCGGACGACCATTTTTTCATGCTCGGCGGCAGTTCCGTGCAAGCGATCCAGTTGATCGGGCGTCTCAATGGCCGCTACGGGTTGCTGCTGTCGCCGCCGCTGCTGTTCGGCGCGCCGCAACTCGACCGGTTCAGCGCGCAAGTGCTGGTGGCGCTCGGCCAGAAGGCCCAGCAGGAGGACCGCCTCGACGCGCTGCTCGATCGTCTCGCGCCGGACGACATGGACGAACTACTTACAGTGTTTTCATCGTCGGGAGAGCTGGTTTGATGTCGCATAACGATTCCACCGAAAACAAGCGTCGCCAATTGCTCGAAGCATTCGGCAGGCAGCGTGGCGCGGGCAGCCGCGACGCGATCA
This sequence comes from Burkholderia sola, assembly GCF_905400185.1. Classification (NCBI taxonomy): domain Bacteria; kingdom Pseudomonadati; phylum Pseudomonadota; class Betaproteobacteria; order Burkholderiales; family Burkholderiaceae; genus Burkholderia; species Burkholderia sola. The sequence goes on along the minus strand of NZ_FR989677.1, from coordinate 1,160,848 downwards.
CCCGCCAGGCACGGCCGGCGGACCTGCCCGCGTCGGCGGAGCAGTTGCGGATGTGGGTGCAGATGGCGATCAGCGGCGGCGCCGGCCATTTCCACGTGCCGCACGTGCTGGAGATCGCGGGCACGCTCGACGAAGCGGCATTGCAGGCGGCGCTGCGCGACGTGGTGGCGCGGCACGAGGCGCTGCGCACGACGTTCGACGAGCGCGAAGGCCGCCTGTACCAGCGCGTGCATGCCGAGCTGGCCGCGTCGCTGCCGGTGCATCGGCACGCGGCGGATGTGACCGACGCGGAGATCGCGCGCGCGATCACGACCGAAATCGCGCAGCCGTTCGACCTCGCGCACGGGTCGCTGCTGCGCGTGTCGCTGCATCGTCTCGGCGACGCCCGGCAGATTCTCGTACTGACCGCCCATCATCTGATCGTCGACGGATGGTCGCTGGAGCTGATGCTGGCCGACTGGTGGTCGGCCTATGCGGCGCGGCTGGCGGGTCGCGCGCCTGAGCCGCCCGCCAGCGACGCGCCGCAGTATGCGGACTATGCGCTGTGGCAGCAGGCGCGCGGTGCCGCGGACAGCGCGCCGAGCCTCGCCTACTGGCAGGGCCGGCTGACGGGCGCGACGGCGCTCGAATTGCCGTTCGCGCTGCCGCGCCCGGCACGGCGCGCGCACGACGGCGAGCTGGTGTTCTTCGCGATTCCCGCCGCCGTGCGCGCGCGGGCCGAGGCGCTGGCGCGGCGGCAGGGCGGCACGCTGTTCACGGTGATGCTGGCCGCGTGGCGCTGCCTGCTCGGAGACTACGCCGGCCAGGACGACTTCTGCATCGGCACGACCGCATCGAACCGCGTGCATCCGGGCAGCGAGCGCATCGTCGGCTTCTTCGCGAACCTGCTCGCGTTGCGCACCGCGCGGCAAGGTTGCGCGACGTTCGCCGCGCTGGTCGAGCGCGAGCGCGACACCGTCGCCGACGCGCTGCGGCATCAGGCGGTGTCGTTCGACCAGGTGGTCGAGCAGGTCGGCGTCGCGCGCGATTCCGCGCGCAGCCCGCTGTTCCAGGTCAACTTCGTGCTGCAGGACACGAAAGGCGCGGTGCCCGGCGCCGCCGAGCCGGCGACGGCGGCCGGGATGCCGGCGATGACGGTGCGCGACGACCTGTACCGCTACGCTCAGTTCGACCTGACGCTGTTCGCCGAGCTGACGTCCGACGGCGTGCGCTGCTGCACGGTGTTTCGCACCGACCTGTTCGAGGCCGCCGATATCGAGCGGCTGTCGCGCACCTATGTGCAGTACCTCGACGCGCTGACCGCGCAGCCGGACGCGCCGTTCGGCACGCTCGCGCGCGGCGACGCGGCGACGCTCGACGCGCTGCGCGGCTGGCAGAGCCGGCCGCTCGGGCAGCCGCTGCCCGACTCGATCGGCGCGGTGATCGACGCGCTTGCGCGGCAGCATCCGGGTCGCCCTGCGATCCGCCACGGCGACGCGACGCTCGACTACCACGCGCTGAACACCCGCGCGAACCGGCTGGCGGATCATCTGCGCGATCTCGGCGTGTCGCCGGGCTCGACCGTCGGCCTGTGTCTCGAGCCTGGCGCGGAGCTGATCGTCGCGATGCTGGCGGTGCTCAACGCGGGCTGCGCGTATGTGCCGCTCGACAGCCGCTATCCTGCGGACCGGCTGCGATTCCTGCTCGACGACAGCCAGGTGAGCGTGATCGTCACGCGCGAGGACGTGGTGGCGCGCACCGATGCACTGCGTGACGGCTATCTGAACCTGATCGTCCTCGAGGACCACGACGACGAGATCGCCGCGCGCGACGGCGCGTTCGTCGCGAGCGGGCTGCCGGCGCAGATGCCGGCGTACCTGATGTACACGTCGGGCACCACCGATCGTCCGAAGGGCGTGATCGTGCCGCAACGGGCGATCCTGCGGCTCGCGTACCGGCCGACCTATCTCGACGTGACGCCGGACGACGTGTTCCTGCAGTTCGCGCCGACCGCGTTCGACGCGTCGACCTTCGAAATCTGGACCGCGCTGCTGAACGGTGCGTCGCTCGTGGTGCCGGCCGGACGCGACGCGTCGCTGGACCAGCTCGGGCCGTTGCTGGTCGACGCGCGCGTGACGATGCTGTGGCTGACGAGCGGTCTGTTCGCGGCGATGGTCGATCACGCGTCGGACGCGCTGCGGCGGCTGCGCTACCTCGTCTGCGGCGGCGACGTGCTGTCGCTGCCGCATGTGGAGCGCGCCCGCGCGCTGCTCGAACGCGGGCAGGTCGTCAACGGCTACGGGCCGACCGAGACCACGACGTTCGCGACAGCGTACCCGGTGCGCGACGCGCCGGCGGCGGGGCGCACGGTGCCGATCGGCATGCCGATCCAGGGCACGTCGGTGTACGTGCTCGACGACGCGCTGAATCCGCTGCCTCCCGGCGCGGCGGGCGACATCTACATCGCAGGGCTCGGCGTCGCGCACGGCTACGCGAACCGGCCGGACCTGACCGCGGCCGCGTTCGTGCCCGATCCTTACGGCGGCGAGCCGGGCGCCCGCATGTACCGCAGCGGCGACGTCGGCTACTGGGCGCATGACGGCGCGTTGCATTACCTCGGCCGGCGCGACCGCCAGGTGAAGCTGCGCGGCTACCGGATCGAGCCCGCGGAAATCGAGGCGGCGCTGGTGGCATGCCGTGGCGTGCAGGCCGCCGTCGTGACGGTCGACGCGACGCCGCAGGGCGACAAGCAGCTCGTCGCGTACTGGACCGCCAGTCCGGGCACGGGCACGGGCGCGGACGTACCGGACGAAGCCGGCCTGCGCGCGCAGTTGCGGGCATCGCTGCCGGATCATCTGGTGCCGGCGCGTTTCCACGCGGTGCCGCACATTCCGCTGACGGCGAACGGCAAGGTGGACCGGGCCGCGCTCGCGCGGCTCGCGCCGGCGCAGGCGGCCGCGGAAACGGCGCCCGAGACGCTGACCGACACGCAACGCATCCTGCGCGCGTTGTGGGAAGACGTGCTGGGCCGCAGCGGGTTCGGCCTCGACGACGGTTTCTTCGATCTCGGCGGCGATTCGCTGCTGGCGATCCGGCTGAAGGCGCAGGCGCAGCGCCACGGGCTCGAATTCGAGATCCAGGACCTGTTCGCCCACCAGAGCGTGCGTACGCTGGGCGAGCACATCGAGCGGCAGCGCGGGGCCGGCGCGGGTGCGGATGCGGATGTTGGCGCGGGCGCGCCGGCCGAGGCCGCCGCACGGCGGGCGCCGCTGACGAACGACGCGGACCGCGCGCGGCTGCCGGCCGGCGTCGTCGACGCGTATCCGCTCAGCCGCCTGCAACTGGGGATGCTCTATCACAGCCTGCGGCACGAGCGCTCGAGCCTGTACCACGACGTGATCGGCTACGAGGTCGCGTATGCATGCGACGAAGCCTGCGTCGCGCATGCGCTCGACCGGCTGTCGGCGCGTCATCCGGCGCTGCGCACCGCGCTGCGGATGGAAGGGTTCAGCGTGCCGCTGCAGCTCGTGTTCGACGCGGCGCGCATTCCGCTGGCGGTCACCGACCTGACTGCGCTCGATGCGGCGGCGCAGGCCGCCCGGATCGCCGCGTTCATGGACGGCGAGCGGTTCGCCGCGTTCGACGTCGCCGCCGCGCCGCTATTCCGTTGCTTCGTGTTCAGGCTGGCGGCGCAGCGCTTCAAGCTGGTATGGAGCTTCCATCACGCGATACTCGACGGCTGGAGCGAGGCCGCGCTGACCGCCGAATTCATCCGGCTCTACACGGCGGGCCTGGCGGGCGCGCAAGACGGGCAGAACGACGAGCCGGTGCAGGCCGGTTACCGCGATTTCATCGAGCGCGAACAAGCCGCGCTCGCCGATCCGGCCCAGCGCGATTTCTGGCGCGGCCAGCTCGACGGCGCACAGGCGCTGTCGCTGCGCCGCGCGCCTCTGACGGCCGACGCGGCAGACGAGCGCGTGGATTATCTGGAGGTCGAGATCCCCGCCGAACTGGAGGCGGCGCTGCGTGCGCTCGCGCGCGACGCGAACGTGCCGCTCAAGAGCGTGCTGCTCGCCGCCCATCTGCGCGCGCTGCAGGCGCTGAGCGGGCGGCGCGACGTGCTGACGTCGATGGTGACGCACGTGCGGCCCGAGACCGAGGATGCGGAGCGTGCGGTCGGGCTGTTCCTGAATTCGGTGCCGGTGCGCGCGGCGCTCGACGGCGCCGCATCGCCGGTCGCGCAGGTGCGGCAGGTATTCGAGATCGAGTCGGGCATTTTCCGGCATCGTTTTTATCCGTCGCAGCAGATCCGGCAGGACAGCGGCGGAATCGAACTCGGCGAGGTGCTGTTCAATTTCACGAGCTTCCACGTGCTGCGCGAGCTGGACGACGCGGACGTGCGGATGCTGGCGGGCCGCGACGGCCACGCGGTCAACAGTTTTCCGGTGCAGGTCGATTTCTCCGTTTCCGCGAGCGACCAGCGGCTGCGCTGCATCGTCGGCTATCGGGCCGACAGCCTGCGGCGTGCCGACGCGCAAGACATCGTGCACGCCGAGCACGAGGCGCTGCGGCGGCTCGCCGGTGCGCCCGCGGCGACGTGGCTGCCGCCGGCCACGCTCGCGCGGCTCGACGAGTGGGCGACGCCGAAGCCGCGGCTGCCGGTCGGCGCGAGCGTCGGCGAGCGTCTCGCCGCGTGCGCGGCCGCCGCGCCGGACGCCGTCGCGCTGATCGACGACGCGGGCGAGACGACCTATGCGGCGCTGCTCGAGCAGTGCGACCGGCGCGCGGCGGCGCTCGCCGCGCTGGGCGTGCGGCAGGGCGACGTCGTGGCGGTCTGCGCGGGCCGCTCGGCGGCGACGCTGCAGACGGTGCTCGCGCTGTTCCGGATCGGCGCCGTGTATCTGCCGCTCGATCCCGCGTTGCCGGAAGCGCGCCATCGCTTCATGGTGGACGACGCGCGCCCGGCGGCGATCGTCGGCGATGCCGCCGCGCCCGCCTGCCTGCGTGCCTGCGGCGTGCGTTTCGTCGAGCTGGCGGCGCTGGCGCAAGCGAGCCACGCCACCTTGGCCGCCGCGCCGCGCGTCAGCCCCGGCGAGCCCGCCTACATCCTCTATACGTCCGGCTCGACCGGCACGCCGAAGGGCGTGCTGTGCCGCCAGGAAGGCATCCTCGCGTTGTTCGATGCGCTTGCCGACACCTATCCGCTCGCCGCGGGCGACCGCGTGCTGTGGAAGACCGCGCAATCGTTCGACGTGTCGCTCACCGAAATGCTGTGGCCGTTGATGAAGGGCGCCGCGATCGTGATCGCGCGGCTGGACGGCCAGTACGATCCGCGCTACCTGCAGCGCGCGATCGAGCAGCATCGCGTGACGGTGGTCAACTTCGTGCCGTCGATGCTGCACCTGTTCCTGCAATCGCTCGACGCCGGCGCGGCGAGCCCGCTGCGCGCGGTGTTCGCCGCCGGCGAGCCGCTGCTGCCCGCGACCGTCGAGCTGGCGGCGCGCGTGCTGCCGCACGCGCCGCTCTTCAACGCATACGGCCCGACCGAGGCCAGCATCTACGCAACCGTGTGGCGTTGCGCGAGCGGCCCGGTGCTGATCGGTCGCGCGGTGGGCGACGTCGGCACGCATATCCTGTCGCCCGAGCTCGCACGGCTGCCGATCGGCGTGACGGGCGAACTGTACCTCTCCGGGCGCGCGCTGGCGTCGGGCTACCTGAACCGGCCCGAACTGAGCGCGGAGCGTTTCGTGCCGAACCCGTATGCGACGGGCGACGCGGATCGCGTGCTGTATCGTACCGGCGACCTGGCCCGCTTCGATCGGCACGGCGACATCGAATTCGTGGGCCGCGACGACCAGCAGGTCAAGGTGCGCGGCTTCCGCATCGAGACGGGCGAAGTCGAATCGGTGCTGGGCCGCCATCCGGGCGTCGCCAAGGTCGCGGTGCTGGCGCGTTCGGGTAGCGCGGGCGCCGTGCTCTGTGCGTTCGTGCAGGCGGCGGGCACGCTGCCGGACGGCGCGCTGAAGGCGCATGCGCAACAGGCGCTGCCGCCGTACATGGTGCCCGACCGGATCGTCGTGCTCGACGCGATGCCGATGACCGGCAGCGGCAAGATCGATCGCCTCAGGCTGGCCGACTGGCCGCTCGATGCGGCGAGCGTCGCCGATCGCGCCGTCCCCGCCAACGCCGCGCGCCGCGCGCCCGGCGATGCTCAAGCGGCGGTCGCCGCGATCTGGCGCGACGTGCTCGGCCTCGCCGAGATCGATCCGGACACCAACTTCTTCGACGCCGGCGGCCACTCGCTCGCGCTGATCCAGTGCCAGGCGCGGCTGCGCAGCGAATTCGGCCGCGACGTCGACATCGATCACCTGTTCCGCTATACGACGATTCGCACGCTGGCCGGCTGGCTGTCCGCGTCCGGCGAGCCGGCGGCCGATGCCGGCGGCACGGCCGAGGCCGCACGCGCGTCGCAGGTCGACAGCCGCGCCGTCGCGATCATCGGGATGAGCGCGACCGTCTCGGGCGCGGACGACGTCGAGCAGTTCTGGCGCATGTTGCTCGCGGGCGAGGACGGCATCACCCGGCTCGACGACGCGCGGCTGCGCGCGCTCGGCGTGCCGGACGAGCTGCTCGGCAATCCGCGCTTCGTCGCCGCGCGCGGGTTGATTCGCGATCCGGACTGTTTCGACGCCGCGTTCTTCGGCTATACGCCGCGCGAAGCCGAGATCATGGATCCGCAGCAGCGCAAGCTGATGGAGGAAAGCTATCGCGCGCTCGAGGACGCCGGTTACGCCGGGCCCGGGCCCGCGCGCGACGTGGGCGTCTACGTCGGCGTCGGCGCGAGCCAGTACCTCGCGAACCACGTGCTCGGCAACCGCGACGCGGTCGACGCGCTCGGGCTGTACCAGATCAACGTGCTGAACCAGGCCGCGACGCAGATCGCCTACCGGCTGAATCTCACCGGCCCCGCGGTCACGCTGAACACCGCGTGCTCGACGTCGCTGGTCGCGCTGCACATGGCCGCGCGCGCAGTCGCGCAGGGCGACTGCGAACTCGCGCTCGCGGGCGCGGCGTCGATCGGCGTCGACGGCGTGCCGGGCTATCTGCACCGTACCGGCGGGATCTTTTCCGCGGACGGCTATTGCCGCGCGTTCGACGCGGCCGCGAGCGGCACCGTGGAGGGCAGCGGCGCGGGTGCGGTCGTGCTCAAGCGGCTCGATCTCGCGCGCCGCGACGGCGATCACGTGTATGCGATCGTCAAGGGCTCCGCGATCAACAACGACGGTCACGACAAGGCCGGCTACACCGCGCCGAGCCCTGCCGGCCAGGCACGGGTGATTCGCGCCGCGCTGGCGGACGCGGGCGTGGACGCCGCGTCGGTCGGCTATGTCGAGACGCACGGCACCGGCACGCTGCTCGGCGACCCGATCGAAATGGCCGCGCTGAAGGCGACCTACGGCCAGCATCCGGCACGTGCGCCGCGCCTGCTCGGCGCGGTCAAGACGAGCGTCGGGCACCTGGACAGCGCGGCGGGGCTCGCGGGCGTGATCAAGGCGGCGCTCGCGCTCGAGCGCGGCAAGGTGCCGGGCACGCTGCACTTCGACACGCCCAATCCGCTGCTCGAACTCGACGACGCGGCCTTCCGCATCACCGCGCAAGCGACCGACTGGCCGGACGGCGGCGCGCCGCGCCGCGCGGCCGTCAGTTCGTTCGGCATCGGCGGGACCAATGCGCATGTGATCCTGGAAGCCGCGCCGCCGGAGGCGGACGCGCCGACGGCCGCCGCCGCGCATTGCCTGCGGCTGTCGGCCGCCACGCCCGACGGGCTGCGGCGCGCGGCGGACGGCCTCGCCGCCGCGCTGCGCCGCCACCCCGAATGGGCGCTGGCCGACGTCGCGTACACGCTGCAGGCCGCCCGGCAGGACCATGCGTGCCGCGCGTTCGTGGTCGCCGAGTCGCGCGATACGGCGCTCGACGCGCTGGCGGCTGGCGTGTCGCCGGTCGCCGACGACGCGCCGTCCGCGCGTCCGGTGATCTTCCTGTTCACCGGGCAGGGCGCGCAGGCCGCCGGGATGGCGCGCGACCTGCATCGCGAGAATCCGGTGTTCCGCGCGGCGCTCGACCAGGTGTGCGGGCGGTTCGCGAGCACGGCCGGGCTCGCGCTCGAACCTTACCTGCTGGGCGACGCGAACACCACCGACACCGCGCTGGTGCAGCCGCTGCTGTTCGCGTACGAGTACGCGCTGTATCAGGCGTGGGCAGCGCTGGGCGTGACGCCGGATTACCTGATCGGCCACAGCCTCGGCGAATTGGTCGCCGCGTGCTGCGCGGGCGTGTTCTCGCTCGACGATGCGGTCGGCTTCGTGGCGGCGCGCGCGGCGGCGATGCAGGCGCAGCCGGCCGGCGCGATGCTGTCGATATCGATCGCGGAGGACGAGCTGGCCGCGCAATTGCCGCCGACGCTCGCCATCGCGGCGGTCAATGGGCCGTTGCAATGCGTGGTGTCCGGCCCGGTGGATGCGGTCGACGCGTTCGCGGCGCACCTGCGCGACGCGGGTGTCGCGCATGCGCGGCTCGCGTCGTCGCACGCGTTCCACTCGCCGATGATGACGGACGCGGCGGCGCGCGTGCACGCGCATGCCGCGACGATGACGCTGCATGCGCCGCGCATCCCGTTGATCTCCAACCTCGACGGCGCGCTGCTGGACGCGCCGCGCGCCACCGATCCGGCGTACTGGGCCACGCACGTACTCGGCACGGTGCGCTTCTCGGCAGGCGTGCGAGCACTGGCGGCACTGGGTGATGCGCTGTGGGTCGAGATCGGCCCGCGCGACGTGCTGGCGGCGCTGGTGCGCGCGCATCGCTGCGCGCCGGCCGACGCGGTGCTGGCGAGCTTCACGGAGCGCGCGCCGCGCACGATGGCCACGCTGCTCGCCGGCTACGGGCGGCTATGGGCGAAGGGCGCGCGGCTGACACGGCGCGACGCCTACGCGGGCGAGCGCCGCAAGCGCCTGCCGTTGCCGGGCTATCCGTTCGAGCGGACGCGTCACTGGCTGCCGGCACGGCACATCGAGCGCGTGCAGCCGGACGCGTTGTCGCCGTCGATTGCAGCGGTGGCCGCGCCGGCCGCGGTCGACACCGCGCCCGCTGCTTCGGCCGAGACCGACGACGTGCGGCATGCATTGACGCGTATCTGGACCGAGTGCCTCGGCCACGAGCGGATCGCGCCGACCGACGATTTCTTCGAGCTGGGCGGCGATTCGCTGCTGGCCGGGCGCGTGCTCACGCGAATTCACGAGCGGCTGAATGCGGAGCTGACGCTCGACGCGTTCTTCGGTGCGCCGACGATCGACGGGCTGGCCCGCGCGATTCGCTTGCAGTCCGAACCGACGCCGCCTGCCCTGCAGGCGGCAACGACGCCGGACGGCCTGCCGGGCGCCGGGCCGCGCCGCGCGCCGATGTCGTTCCAGCAGCGCCGGCTATGGACGCTCGAACGGCTCGGCATGGGCGGTTCGGTCTTCCACCTGCCGCAATGCCTGCACCTGCACGGCGAGCTCGACCGCGCCGCGCTGCACGCGGCGCTCGCGGGGCTGGTCGCGCGCCATCCGGCGCTGCGCACGTCGTTCCACGAAGGACCGGACGGCGACGGCGAGCAGCACGTGCATGCCGACGCGACGGTCGCGCTGTCGATCCATGCGTACGCAGGCGGCACGGACGACGCACTGCGCGCGTTCATCGCGCAGCATCGCGACGCGCTGCGGGCGGAGCCGTTCGATCTCGCGCGGCCGCCGCTGTTTCGCGCACGGCTGCTCGAACTCGGGCCGCGCCGCGCGTGCCTGCTGATGTCGTTCCATCACATCGTCGTCGACGGCTGGTCGTTCGGGCTGATCGCGCAGGATCTCGCGTCGCTGTACGGTGCGGCGAGCCAGGGCGGCACGCCGGATACCGAACCGCCCGCGTGGGATTACGCGGACTACAGCGAGGAGCAGGCGACGCGGTTCGCCGCCGGGCACTACGCGGCGCACGAGGCGTTCTGGGCGCACCTGGACGGCGCGCCGGTGCTCGACCTCGGCGCCGATCGACGCCGCGCACGCACGCCGGGGCGTCTCGCGCGCAGCGGCCGCGTCGCGGTGGATGCCGAGCGTGCGCGGCAGGTCGACGCGCTGGCGCGGCGCTTGCGGACGACGCCGTACGTCGTGTTCCTGTCCGCGTTCCTGCTGATGCTGTCGCGGCGCACCGGACAGCGCGACCTGGTGGTCGGCTCGCCGGTCGCCAACCGCGCGTCGAGCCGCACCGAAGGGCTCGTCGGCTTTTTCGTCAACCTGCTCGCGCTGCGCGTGGCGTTCCCGGCAGCCAGCCGCGCGCGGGCGTGGATCGAACGGGTGCGCGACTGCGTGATGGCCGCGCACGCGCACCAGGACTATCCGTTCGAAAAGCTGGTCGAGCGCTTCGCGGGCCCGCGCGACACGTCGCTGACGCCGCTGTTCCAGGTGGTGTTCTCGATGCAGGAGGCGCCGGTCCGCCATGTGCGGATCGGCGGGCTGGACGTCGCGTTCGAGGACACGCCGGAAACGGAAACCGAATACGACCTGACGATGAACCTGCATCGCGACGGAGCGGGCTACGGCGGCGTGCTGCTGACGCGCGACCGCGCGCTGGAGCGTGGCGAGGCCGACGAGGTGATCGAACAGTTCCAGGCCGCGCTGGACCTGCTGCTGACGCTGCCGGACGATGCGCCGCTCGGCGACGCGGGCGTGCTGTCGGCCGCACAGCGGCAGGCCTGGCAGGCGGCGTCCGGGGTGGCCGACGTGTCGTCGTGGGCGGCGTCCGACCTCGTGTCGCTGCTGTCGGGCACGCTGACGGACGGCAACGCCGCGCCGGCGGTCGCCACCGCGCACGAGACGCTCAGTTACGCGGCGCTGCGGGCCCGGGTGGAGCAGGTTGCGGGCGCGCTGCACGCGCGCGGCGTCCGCGCCGGCGAGCGCGTCGCGCTGTGCTTGCCGATGGGGCTCGACGCACTGGTGGCGCTGCTCGGCGTGCTGCGCATCGGGGCGACGTACCTGCCGCTCGATCCCGCCGCGCCGGCCGCGCGGCAGCACGCGATCCTGTCGCAAGCGGCGCCGGTGCTGCTCGTGCACGACGCGACGGCGCCGCCGCCGACGTGGCCCGGATGCGCGGCGATCGCGTTCGCCGCGCTTGGCGACGCGTCCGCCGGCGCGCCGCCCGCACGTATCGATCCGCAACGGGCCGCCTATACGCTGTTCACGTCCGGTTCGACCGGCGTGCCGAAGGGCGTCGACGTCAGCCATCGGGCGGTCGCGCAGAAGATCCAGGCACTGTGCGCCGCGTATCGCATGACGGCCGACGACCGGGTCGTGCAGTTCTCGTCGCTCGTGTTCGACGTGTCGATCGAGGAAATCTTCACGACGCTGTCCGCCGGCGCCTGTCTGCTGCTGCTCGAGCGCACGGCGTGGCCGACGCTCGGCGCGTTCAGCGGCCTGCTCGACGCACAGCGTGCGACCGTGCTCAACCTGCCCGCGTCGTTCTGGCGCGAATGGGTGCGTGCGATCGGGCTCGGCGAGGCCGCGCTGCCGGCGCGGCTGCGGCTGGTCGTGACGGGCAGCGAGACGGTGCCGCTCGCGGCCGTGCAGACATGGCGCGCCGTGACGGGCGGCCGCGTGGCGCTGATGAACGCGTACGGGCTGACGGAGAGCGTGATCACGTCCGTCGTGCACGACGTGCCGGCCGACGCGCGCGCGGATGAACGCGACGTGCCGATCGGCGCGCCGCTGCCCGGCACCACGGCCTATGTGCTCGACGCGCACCTGCAACCGGTGCCGCCGCTGTGCCGCGGCGAGCTCTATCTCGGCGGCGGCGCACTCGCGAGCGGCTACCCGGGCCGGCCCGGCCAGACGGCCGCCGCGTTCCTGCCCGATCCGTTCGCCGGACAGCCGGGCGCGCGCATGTATCGCACCGGCGACCTCGTGCGTCGCGACGGGGCGGGCGCGCTGATCTACCTCGGCCGCAGCGATCGCCAGATCAAGGTGCGCGGCGTTCGTGTCGATCTGGCCGAAGTGGAAGCGCTGCTGCTCGAACAGGACGGCGTGCGCGAGGCCGCAGTGCGGCTGTCGGGCGGACCCGACGCGCCGGCGCCGCGCCTGGAGGCGTTCATCGTCGTGGGCGCCGACGCATCGGGCGCGGCGGACACGTCACGCGAGGCGGCGCGCGAGCGGCTGCGCGCGCTGCGCCGCGTCGCGCCCGCGCATCTGGTGCCGCATGCGCTGGCAATCGTGCCGTCGCTGCCGAAGACGTCCGGCGACAAGATCGATCGCCAGTGGGTATCGACGGCGGTGCTGCCGGACGCGGCCGCGGACGGCGACGACACGCCGCCGCTGCGCGCGCTGCTGACGGTGCTGCGCGACGTGCTGCGGCTGGAGCGGATCGGCCGCGACGACAACTACTTCGGGCTGGGCGGCGACTCCATCCTGGTGCTGCGCGCCGTCGCGCAGCTGAACCGGGCCGGCTGGACGGTCGACCCGCAGGATTTCTTCGCGAGCCCGACCCTCGGGGACCTGGCCGATTGCCTGCGGCCGCTGGCGGCGCGACCGGACGCGCACGATGTGTCCGCGTTCCCGCTGACGCCGTATCAAAGGCGCGTGCTGCAGCGCCCGCACGCGCACCACTGGAACCGCGCGTTGCTCGTTCGGGCGGCGCAACCGCTCGACGCCGACGCGCTGCGGGCCGCGCTCCGTTCGCTGCTCGACGCGCATCCGGGGCTGCGCTGCGTATTCGATCGCGGCGCGCTGTCGGGCCGCGTCGCGCCGGCGGACACGGACGCCGTGCAGCGCTGCTTCAGCAGCCACGACCTGGTGGCGGACGATGCGGCGCGCTTCATCGTCGCGCACAGCACGACGCTGCAGCAGGGCTTCGATCTCGCGCACGGGCCGCTGGTGCGGATCGCGCACTACCGATGCGGCGCGGCCGGCGACCGGCTGCTGCTCGTCGTGCACGGTCTCGTCGCGGACAGCCATGGCTGGGCGGTGCTGCTGGACGACCTCGCCAATGCGTATGCGGCGCATGCGGACGGCCGGACGCCGGCAGTGGCCGCGCCGACGCTGGCGTACCCGGCCTATCTTCGCGCGCTCGACGCACGCATGGCGGCCGCGCGGCAGGCGGGCGAAACCGCCGCGTACTTTGCGCCGATGGCGGCCAACGTCGCGCTGCCGCGGGATCGGCACGCGGAAGCCGGCGCGAACGCCGAGGCGAGCCAGCAGGTCGTGCGCGACCGGCTGACCGGCGAGGCGGCGCGACGGTTGCTGGCCGTCGTGCCGCAGCGCCTGCGCGTGAAAGCCGCCACCGTCGCGATCGCGGCGGCGGCGCGCGCGCTCACCGACTGGGCGGGCGGCGCGGTCGTCGCCGATCTCGGCCGGCACGGCCGCGACTGGCTCGACGACGGGCCGGCGGTCGAGCGCGCGGTCGGCTGCTTCGTCTGCGACGTGCCGCTGCTGTTGACGCATCGCGCCGGCGTGCCGGGCGTCGCCGCGCTGCGCGAGTGGGAGGCGACGCTGGCCGCGCTGCCGCTGGCGGCGCTGGGCGGTGCGGACCTGCCGCCGCCCGCCGGCGTCGATCCCGACGCGTGGCGGCGCTGCGTGCAGCCGCAGGTCAGCATCGATTTCGTGTCGGCGGCCGCCGCGCGTCCGTCCGCGTGGTTCTCCGCCGCCACCGAGGCGGTGGGCACGGACCGCGCGGCAACCGACGAACGTTCCCATCTGCTGAACCTCGTCTGCGTCGCGGGCGACGGCGAACTCGCGTTCGAGTGCCGCTACAGCGACGCCGTCCACACGCGCGCCACCGCCGAACAGTTGCTGCGTCGGTGGCGCGAACACATGGAGGCCGCGCTCGCGCATGTCGCCGACGCAGCCGTTCCCGTAGTCGAACACGATCATTCCTGACATGACCCAGATCTACCTGAAACCCAACGTCGTCTTCGAACCGCTGATCAATCAATGGTATGCGTGGACTTTCCTGCTGCAGCCGGCGACCTGCGCGCTGGTGATGAAGCAGGTGCATCTGCGCATCATGGAATCCTTCATCCGCGCGCCGGAGCTGCATCGGCGTTCCGCCGCGAAGATGGCCGGCGGCCCGTTTCTCAACGGCGGCCGGGAGCTCGTGCCGGCGGTCGACGCGCTGATCCGCGACACCCGCACGCGCGCCGCGCCGCTGCTGGCGCTGGCGGACGCGCTGCGCGAGCTCGACGAACTGCTCGAGCGGGAAGGAGGCGGCGATACGCTGTCGCCGCTGTATGCGCGGGTGCCCGAGCCGTTGAAGGGATTCGTCGAGCTGGGCTACGACCTGCGCGGCCACGCGTCGTACCGGCTGTTCGAGCGGCTGTTGTACGACAGCGCCGGCTATCTCGACGCGCTGCAGAGCGTGAACGGCTTCCTCGCCACCAGCGACGACCGGAGCTTCATGCTGAGCACGCCGCGCTTTCCGGACGAGCACATGGTGCAGATTCGCTTGCCGTTCCGCGACGCGCTGTACGACGAGCTGTTCGCGGCCCGCCACACGGGCGCCGCGCCGGACCTGATCGACCGCCTGCTCGCGCACGCGGAGGGCGGCGCCGCGCGGCGCACGGCGCTCGAAACCTGGTTCACCGACGCACCGCCGCCGCGCCCGCCGTCGGCGCCGGCGCGCGCGGGGCAGCCGGTGCGGGTGCGCTACTTCAACCATGCGACGGTGCTGGTCGAAACCGCGAAATTCTCGCTGCTGACCGATCCGATCGTCGGCTATCCGCTCGGCCAGGGCGACGATCCGTTCACGTTCGCGGATCTGCCCGAGCGCATCGATTACGTGCTGCTGACCCACAACCACCAGGATCACATCGTGCTCGAGAGCCTGCTGCAGCTACGGCACCGGATCGGCACGCTGGTCGTGCCGCGCAGCCACGGCGGGTTCCTGCAAGATCCGTCGATCCGGCTCGCGCTCGAAGCATGCGGGTTCGAGCGGGTGATCGAGGTCGGCGAACTGGACAGCGTGCCCGTGCCGGGCGGCGAGATCGTCGCGCTGCCGTTCCTCGGCGAGCACGGCGATCTGCATATCGCGGCGAAGATGGCGTTCGCGCTGAAGGTGGACGGCAAGAGCATGCTGTTCGCGGCCGACTCGAACAATCTCCAGCCGGAGCTGTACCAGCGCATCGCGCAGCGCATCGGCCGGATCGGCACGCTGTTCATCGGCATGGAATGCGAAGGCGCGCCGATGTCCTGGCTGTACGGCGCGCTCCTGAACGAGCCGCTCGGGCGCCAGTTCGACCAGAACCGCCGCCTGAACGGCTCCGACTGCGAGCGCGCGTGGCCGCTGGTCGAGTGCTTCGCGCCGCGCCAGGTGTTCGTCTATGCGATGGGCGCGGAGCCGTGGCTCAAGTTCATCTCCAGCATCGAATACGCGCCGACCTCGCTGCCGATCGTCGAATCGGACAAGCTGATCGCCCGCTGCCACGCACGCGACATCCAGTCCGAGCGGCTGTACCTGAAGAAGGAAATCGTCCTTTGAGCGCGGGCGGCCGCGGGGCGGCCCGCATCGTCTCGTCGAATCGTCGAACGAGGAAAACACTCCCCATGCCGGATCGTCCTCCGTCCCGTGTCGCTACCGCCGTCAAGATTCTCGCCGTCACGGTCATGCTGTTGCTGGCCGCTGCCGTGGGCCTGCTGTATTGGGCGCTGCCCGCCGCGACCGGCTATGCGTCGCATTACCTGTGCGCGCGCGTGCTCGCCGGCGGCGACGGTAGCGACGGTAGCGACGGCGATGCGCGCGCCGTGTTCGCGCGCGAGGTGCAGCCGATCAATCCGTTGTTCGACTTCGTCACGTACCGGATCGACCGTGCGCGACAGACCGTCGAGGCCGCAGGGCTCGGCGTGCTGCGCTCGACGGTCGCGTTGTACCGGCCGGGCCTCGGCTGCACGATCGCGCCGGCCGACGCGATCGACGCGTTGCGCGTGGAGGGCGATGGCCTCGCGCTGCCGGGCGCGTCGGCCGAGGCCGACAACCTCGACGATGTCATACCGTCCGATCCGCCGCCGGCGCTGGGCGCCGTGCTGGATCGCGCGGTGGCGGAGCCGGCGCCCGGATCGCTGCGCAACACGCTGGCGGTGGTCGTGCGGCAGGACGGCAAGCTCGTCGGCGAGCGGTACGCGCCGGGCGTCACGGCCGATACCCCGTTGCTCGGCTGGTCGATGACGAAGACCGTCACCGCATTGCTGGCGGGCGTATTGGCCCGCGACGGCAAACTGACGCTCGCGCAGGATCGCCTGCTGGACGACTGGGCGTCGTCCGGCGACCCGCGCCAGGCGATCCGGTTGCGCGACTTGCTGCAATGGACGAGCGGGCTGGACTACCGGGAAGGCTATCTGCCCGGCTCGGACACGACGAAGATGCTGTACCAGTCGACCGACATGGCGCGCTTCGTCGCGAGCCGGCCGCTGAAGATCGCGCCCGGCCGCGAGGTGGACTACCAGAGCGGCGGCAGCGTGCTGGTCGCGAAGATCATCGCGCGCGCGGTCTCGCCGCGGCCGCTCGACATCGTGCCGTTCGCACGGGCGCGGCTGTTCGAGCCGCTCGGCATCCGCACCGCGATGATGGAGCCCGACGCGTCGGGCACGCTGGTCGGCAGCAGCTACATGCTGGCATCGGCGCGGGACTGGTCGAAGCTCGGCCAGTTGATCCTGCAGCACGGCGTGTGGCGCGGCGCGCGCATCGTCGATGAGGACTGGGTGCGTTTCATGGCGACGCCCGAGGCGACCCGGCACGACGGCCGGCTCGGTGCGCATCTTTGGCTGAATGCCGGCGCCGGCGGCGCGCGCCGGTTTCCGTCGCTGCCCGAGGACCTGGTGATGATGGACGGCTTCAATCACCAGCTGGTGGTGATCGTGCCGTCGTGCCGCGTGGTCATCACGCGGCTGGGCGCGACGGTGGACCACAGCTGGGACACCGAACGCTTCGTCGCCGACGTGATGGCGAGCCTGCCGGGCTGCGCCGACCCGGCAACCACGTCCGCTGCAAGGGAAGCGAATCATGAAGATCATCGTACGTGACGCAGTGGCCGCCGATACGCCGGCCCTGCGCGAGCTGTTCCTGCACTCGCGCCGCGAGACCTTCGTCTGGGTGCCGGCCGGCGCGTTCCAGCCGGCCGACTTCGACGCCCAGACGGAAGGCGAGCGGCTGAGGGTCGCCGAGGACGCAAGCGGGCGACTCGCCGGCTTCGTGTCGGTCTGGGAACCCGACCATTTCATCCACCACCTGCACGTGTCCCGGCCGCACCACCGCAGCGGCGTCGGCCGCGCGCTGCTGCGCGCGCTGCCGGGCTGGCCGGCCACCCGCTATCGGCTCAAGTGCCTGCGCGCCAACGCGCCGGCGCTGGCGTTCTATGCGGCGTGCGGCTTCGCCGAGATCGGCGCCGGCAGCGCGGAAGACGGCGAGTACCTGCTGCTCGAGTCCGGCGACAAGGACAGCCGATGACCGTCCACCTGCGGTACTGCCTGCAGCAGGCGGCGTTGTGGGGTACCTTCGGCCTCGTGCTGCCGGTCGTCACGCTGTTCCTGCTGCACAACCATTTCACGCTGTTCGAGATCGGGCTTTACGCGGCGCTGTTCAGCCTGTCGACCATCGCGCTGGAGCTGCCGTTCGGCGCGATGGCCGACCGCGTGGGCCGCATCCGGACCTATCGCGTATCGCTGCTGATGAACAGCGTCGGCTGCGCGCTGATGCTGTGCTTCAGCCAGAAGCCGATGCTGTACCTCGCGGCGGCGAGCTTCGGCATCGCGCGCGCGATGAGTTCCGGGACCGTCGACGCGTGGTATGTCGGCCTGCTGCGCGAGCACGGCGAAACGAAGCGGATTCCGTATTTTCTCGGCCGTGCGGAGCTGGCTTCCGCGCTCGGGCTGGCGAGCATGTCGCTGGTCGGCGGCGTGCTCCCGGACCTGATCGGCAGCCGGCTGTTCGACAACCCGTACAAGATCGGCCTCGCGCTCGCATGCGGCTTGTTCGTCGTGCTGCTGGGTCTCACGTCGTGGTTTTTCGCCGAGGCGGAGCAGGCGCCGCACGAGGCGGTGCCCGCCGGCAGGATTCTCGACGATCTTCGGGAACTGGTCCGGTTCACGTGGCACGGCGGCGCGGTGCGGCCGCTGATCCTGCTCTGCATGCTGCTCGGCGGCGTCGTGTCGGTGCTGGAGAGCTACTGGCCGGTCGTGTTGAAGACGCTCGTGCCGATGCATGGCGCGACCTGGGCGTTCGGCCTGTTCCTCACGCTGATGCTGGTCGTGAAGGGCGCGGGCGGCTGGGTGTCGTATCGCGTGATGAAGCAATGCGCCGCGCGGCCAGCGCTCGCCGTGACGCTGCCGTTCGCCGGGCTCGCCGTGAGCCTCGTGCTGACGCGCTGGGCGAATCACGTCGTCGCGTTCGGCATCGTGCTGAGCGGGGTCGCGCTGTGCCTCGGCATCGCCGGCGCGGTGGTCAACGCGGTGCTGCATCACCGCACGCCCGATGCGCTGCGATCGCGCGCCGTCTCGTTCTTTTCGCTGGTGTTCCAGCTCGGCAGCATGATCGCGTCGGTCCTGCTCGGCTACCTGGTCAGCCAGTGGGGCGTGCAGGCGGTGTGGTGCGGCGTCGGCGTGCTGGTCGCGGCGGCGTCCGGATACGGCGCGACGATCGGCGGCTGGGCCGCCGACCCGGTGGAAGAAGCAAAGGCGACGGCGCGCGTGTAGGGCCGGGCGCGCCGGTTCGATGCAGGTGCGATGCGTCATGCGGTAGCGGCAATCTTTTTCGTTTGTCACCCCACGATAGCCAAGGAGAGCGACTTTGAAACAGGAGATGAGCAATGCGATTCACGACACGCTGGATGCGCTCGTGTCGCAGTACGGGAGGGCGGCGCTCGAACGCGTGATCGCGTTCGTCGACATCAATACGGGGCGGGTTCCGTTGCCCGCGCTGCCGAAACATCAGCGGCCGCTGCTGTTCTATTTCCCGGGGCTCGACGGGAAGCCGTGGTACGACGCGTCCGATTATCCGGAGCTCGAGGCGTTCACGTCGACGCTCGAGGCGTCGGTCGACGTGCTGCGCGAGGAGTTCCTCGCGCAGGTCACCACGTCGATGCTGCTGCCGTACGAAGAACAGGTGGCGGGACGGTTCGAGTCGATCCGGCGCAACGACTGGGGGTCGTTCTATTTCAGGCGCAAGGGCGAGCCGGAGGTCGAGGAGAATTGCCGCCGTTGCCCGCGCACCGCGGCGCTGATGCGCGAGGTGCAGGATTTCCTCAGCCCGAGCGGCGCGTTCATCTTTTCGGTGATCCAGGGCGGCACGCGGATTCCGCCGCATTCGGACACGACCAATCTCAAGCTGACCTGCCAGCTTCCGCTGATCGTGCCGCATGGCTCGCGACTGCGCGTCGGCGACGAGACGCGCGAGTGGCCGGACCGGCGCGCGATCATTTTCGACGATACGTTCGAACATGAGAGCTGGAACGACAGCGACGAGCCGCGGGTTTGCCTGCTGGTCGATATCTGGCATCCGGGCATCACGCGGATCGAGCGGGACGCGGTCGAGCGGCTCGATGCGGCGATCAGCCAGCATCTCGGTCTGGATTTCCGGCCGCCCTGGGCCGAAGCGGCCGCGGCGTAACGCGGGGCAGGGCGGCCGGCTGACGGAGGTCGCCTTTTCGATCATCGACCGATAGCGGCTCGGTCAGGCTGGCATTCGGCGCCGCGCTCGTTCTTGCAGCGGCGGCCGCACGGATGCCGGCCGCGCGCCGCGCCGAGGGAAAGGGCGGCACGGGGCATCTCGCGCACTTTTTTCGTGTCTATTGCGGGGGGCGTGGAATCGAGTTTGAGGGGCCGGAGCGGGAAGCCTCGCGGATAGGGGCTCACATCACGCGCACGATCCAAACTTAAACGAAATGTGACCCCTCGCCGCCGCAAAATTTTGCACAATGACGGCAGCGCGGCCTCCCGCCGCGCTTCGATCCGGGCCGATCGCCCGCCGATCACCGTTATTGAGCCCCGCTCCTACGTGCCGCCGCCCACCGCCATGGACCAACCGAAACGCATCCTGATCGTCGAGGACGACGCCGACATTGCCGACGTGCTGAGCCTGCACCTGCGCGACGAGCGCTACGAGGTCGTGCACAGCGCGGACGGCGCCGAAGGGCTGCGCCTGCTCGAACAGGGCAACTGGGACGCGCTGATCCTCGACCTGATGCTGCCGGGCGTCGACGGCCTCGAGATCTGCCGGCGCGCGCGGGCGATGACGCGCTATACGCCGATCATCATCACGAGCGCGCGGTCGAGCGAGGTGCACCGGATCCTCGGCCTCGAACTCGGCGCCGACGACTACCTCGCGAAGCCGTTCTCGGTGCTCGAACTCGTCGCGCGCGTGAAGGCGCTGCTGCGGCGCGTCGATGCGCTCGCGCGCGATTCGCGGATCGACGCGGGCACGCTCGACGTCGCGGGGCTCGCGATCGACCCGATCGCGCGCGAGGCGAGCGTCGACGGCGCACGCATCGACCTCACGCCGCGCGAATTCGACCTGCTGTATTTCTTCGCGCGGCACCCGGGCAAGGTGTTCTCGCGGATGGATCTGCTGAACGCCGTGTGGGGCTACCAGCACGAAGGCTACGAACACACGGTCAACACCCACATCAACCGCCTGCGCGCGAAGATCGAGGCCGATCCGGCCGAGCCCGTGCGGATCCTCACCGTGTGGGGGCGCGGCTACAAGCTCGCCGCGCCGGGCCAGCGGGACGCATGATGAAGCTCACGCTCACCCGGCGGCTGTCGCTCGTGTTCTCGATCCTGCTGCTCGCGTGCTCGGGCGCGTCGGCGTGGCTGCAGATCCGCGCGAACGACATGCGCGAGAAGGAAGTCGTGCAGGCGCTGTCGCGCGACCTGGCCGCCAACATCGCCAATAGTGCGCCGCTGATGGACGCGAACGGGCTGCGCCCCGACGCCGTGCGCACGCTGTTCGGCCAGTTGATGGGCGTGAACCCGAGCGTCGAGGTGTACCTGCTCGACAACGCGGGGCGCATCAAGGGCGACGACGCGCCGCCCGGCCACGTGAAGCGCGACCGCGTCGATCTCGCGCCCGTGCAGCGCTTCATCGCGGGCGAGCCGCTGCCGATCCTCGGCGACGATCCGCGCAGCCCGGACGCGCGCAAGGTGTTCAGCGCCGCGCCGCTGCAGCGCGCGGGGCAGCCGCCGTCCGGCTACATCTACGTGGTGCTGCTCGGCGAGGCGCATGACCGGCTCGCCGCGCGCGTCGACGCCGGCAACGTGCTGCGCACGACGCTGTGGTCGATGGCGATCGTCGCGCTGCTCGGCCTGCTCGCGGGCCTCGTCGCATTCGGCTTCATCACGCGCCCGCTGCGCCGGCTGACGGCCGCGATGCGCGACTTCGACGCGAACGGTGCGCCCCGCGCGCCGGGTGGGGCCGACACGCTCAACACGCCCGACACGCCGCCGCCGGTGCTGCACTTGCCGCCGGGCCGCCGCGGCGACGACATCGCGGTGCTCGAATCCGCGTTCGCGCAAATGGCCGACCGGATCGGCGACCAGTGGCGCGCGCTGACGCGTCAGGACCAGCAGCGGCGCGAACTGATCACGAACATCTCGCACGACCTGCGCACGCCGCTGACGTCGCTGCACGGCTATCTGGAGACGCTGTCGCTGAAGGCCGACACGCTGCCCGAGCCCGAGCGGCGGCGCTACCTGTCGATCGCGCTCGCGCAGAGCGCGAAGGTCGGGCGGCTCGCGCAGGCGCTGTTCGAACTCGCGCGGCTCGAATCGGGCGGCGTGCAGGCCGAGCGCGAGCCGTTCTCGCTCGTCGATCTCGTGCAGGACGTGTTCCAGAAATTCGAGCTGGCCGCGCAATCGCGCGGCGTCGCGCTGCATGCGCGGATTCCGCCGCGCGTGCCGGTCGTATCGGCCGATCTCGGGATGATCGAGCGCGTGCTGACCAACCTGCTCGACAACGCGCTGCGGCACACGCCTTCGCACGGCGAGGTCGAGATCGCGCTGGAGACGCACGGCGATCGCGTGATCGTGACCGTGTCGGATACCGGGGAAGGGATTCCGGCCGCACGGCGCGAAGGGCTGTTCCAGCGGCCGCAGCGGCCGATGAGCGGCGGCACCGCGACGAGCGGCGGGCTGGGCCTGCTGATCGTGCACCGGATGCTGGCGCTCAACGGCAGCGGCATCCGGCTCGTCGACCGGGAAGGGCGCGGTGCGGTGTTCGAGTTCGCGCTGGCGGTCGCGTCGCCGGCGGCGGGCGACGGTACGCGCTGACCGCGCTCGGCAGGCGCTACTTGCCGCGCTTGCGCCGCACGTCGCTCGGCGTCGTGCCGGTCCAGCGCTTGAACGCGTGGCGGAATCCCACTGCATCGCTGAAGCCCAGCGTCAGCGCGATATCCTCGGTGCTGAGCGTGGTCGTGCCGAGATAGTCGATCGCGAGCGCCTTGCGCACGCTCGTCAGCAGTTCGCTGTACGACGTGCCTTCGGCTTCGAGCTTGCGGCGCAGCGTGCGCGACGTCATGCACAGGCGCTCGGCGATCGCGTCGATGTCCGGGAATTGTCCCGGCGTGCGGGTGAGCTCCTCGTACACGCGTCGCGTAATGCCCGACTGGCTGCGTAATGCGTCGAGCAGTTGTGCGCAGTGCGACGACACCTGCGCGGCCGTGATCGGATTCGCGAGCTGAGGCGCGCGCGCGAGCCATGCCGCCGGATAGCTGAGCACGTGATGCGGCTGGTCGAACGCGATCGGGCATTCGAGCGCGTCGGTCAGCAGCGCCCCGTGCGGCGGCCGCGGCTGCGCGAACTGCGCGCGCGCGGGCACGCACCACGCACCCATCACGTCCTTGATGATCGTCACGTGCAGCGCGAACTGCATGTCGATCAGGAAACGGTACAGCGGCTCATCGAGATCGGGCAGCGCGACTTCGTGGCGGTCCGGAAACAGCCACGATGCGGTATCGCCCTGTTCGACCCAGCGGATCGGCAGCATGCCGTTCGCGAGCCGGTGATATTTGACGGCCGAATCGAACGCACGCGCGAGCGATTCCGAGCACAGCATCGCGTAGCCGTACATGCCGTAGCTCGACGCGCGCAGCAGGCGGCCGACGCGTACGCCGAGGTCGGTGCCGTCGTACCGGCCGACCGCATTGCGCGCGGCCGTCAGGAACTGCAGCGGCGACGTGAGCGTGAACGGGTCCGCGACGTCGGCCGGCGCGAGGCCGGTGCCGGCGAGCACCGTCGCCGGGTCGAGGCCGGCTTGCGCGGCCACGTCGACGAGCACGGCCAGCTTGGCCGGCGTGAAGCGCTGCTCGCGCAACGCGTGGGCGGCGGCGGCGTCCGGCAGCCCGGTAGGCTGGGCATGGGGAGGTTTCGAGAGCGCACTGCGCGGCATGACGGGGATCCTGCGTCCGAATCGATATCGTTGACGGCACGCAATTCTGCTCGGGAACGGTCCCATTCGCCACCGGGTTCACCCTGAGGCGCCGACGGAGCTGCCCGGGCGGACAGGCGTTCGCCGTGCGATGTTGCGCAGGCACGCGCCTCGCCTGTCCGTTTCGATCATGTTTTCGGCCGCCCGGATCATTTGCAAAGCGCGTCGTGCGCGCGATAGTCGCCGATCAGGCGGCGGCCCGCGTCCTTCCGGCGTGCAGGCCGCCGTGCGAACGGCACGCAGGCTGGCGTGCCGTCCCCAGAGGAGTGAGACATGACGAACAGACACTGGACCGGGTCGTATGGCCCGATCCCCGCCGAGATCGACGCCGACCGCCATCCCTCCGTCAGCGCGCTGCTGGACGACGCGATGCGCCGCTTCGCCGACCGTCCGGCGTTCCATGCGTTCGGCCGCACGCTCACCTATGCCGATGTCGAGCGCCTGTCGAGCGCGCTGGCCGCGTATCTGCAGCAGGTCGTCGGCGTGCGCAAGGGCGATCGCGTGGCCGTGATGCTGCCCAACGTGCTCGCGTTTCCGGTCGTGTTCGTCGCCGTCGCGAAGATCGGCGCGGTCCAGGTCAACGTGAATCCGCACTACACCGCGCGCGAGCTCGAGCATCAGCTCAACGACGCGGGGGTCGAGGTGGCGATCGTCTGCGGCGGGTCGATGGGCACGTTCGCGGACGTGGTCGGCGGCACGCGCGTGCGCACCGTGCTGAGCGTGGGGCGCGACGATCTCGGCGTCGTCGATGCGCCGGCCGGCGCGTGCGACGCGCTGCCGCCCGGTTCGACCGCGCTCGCGCACGCCATCGCCGCCGGCGAATCGCTCGCGTGCGAGCCGGTTGCGCAAAGCGGCGCGGACCTGTTGCTGCTGCAATACACGGGCGGCACGACCGGCCTGTCGAAGGGCGCGGCGCTGTCGCATCGCAACCTCGTCGCGAACGTCGCGCAGTTCGCGGCGATCGTGCCGGATGCGCGCCAGCCGGGCGAAGAGGTCATCGTCACGGCGATCCCGCTCTATCACATCTTCGCGCTGACGGTGAACTTCCTGTCCTACTTCGCGATCGGCGCGCAGAACTGGCTCGTCGCGAACCCGCGCGACATGGACCGGTTCGTCGACGTGCTGAAGGCCGCGCGGCCGACCGTGTTCGTCGGCGTGAACACGCTGTACGCGGGGCTTGCCGGCCATCCGCGGCTGAAGGAGGTCGACTGGTCGCGGCTGAAGCTGTCGGCCGGCGGCGGCGCGGCGGTGATCGACGTGATCTCGTCGCGCTGGAAGGCGGTGACGGGTAATTTCATCCGCGAAGGCTACGGGCTGTCGGAAACGTCGCCGGTCGTGTCGTTCAACCCGCAGTCGATCGACCGGTTCACGGGCACCACGGGCCTGCCGCTGCCGTCAACCGACGTGAAGTTGCTCGACGACCAGGATCGCGAGGTGGCGATCGGCGAAGCGGGCGAGATCTGCGTGAAGGGGCCGCAGGTGATGAGCGGCTACTGGCAGAAGCCGGACGCGAATGCGGCCGCGTTCACCGCGGACGGCTATTTCCGCACCGGCGATGTCGGCGTGTTCGACGCGGCCGGCTTCCTGCGGATCGTCGACCGCAAGAAGGACATGATCATCGTGTCCGGCTTCAACGTGTATCCGAACGAGGTGGAGGCGGTCGCGACCGCGCTGCCGGGCGTCGCCGAATGCGCGTGCATCGGCGTGCCGGACCCGCGTACGGGCGAGGCCGTCAAGCTGTTCGTGGTGCTGGCGCCGGACGCCGACGTGACCGAAGCGCATCTCGTCGCGCATTGCCGCGCGAGCCTGGCCGCGTACAAGGTGCCGAAGCTCGTGCGCTTCGTCGACCGGCTGCCGAAGTCGACGGTCGGCAAGATCCTGCGCCGGGAACTCAGCCGCACCGACTGATGACGGCGCCGCGACCCGCCGCGCGGCCGCGGCTGCGCGGCGCGGTGTGCGTGGAAAGCCCCGAAGGTGGCGCGCGGGCCGCTCAAGTACAATGCGGTCGGTTCGATCGACGGGGACGCGATGACCGGCTCAGATTCACTTTCCGCCCAGCCCGGGCGTGCGCTGCCGTCGCCGAGCGCGACGGTGCCGATCTCGCTCGTCAACGGTTTTCTCGCGAGCGCGGGCGTGCAGCGCGACGTGGTCGAGCGCTACCTGCGCGGCGCCGGCATTCCGATCGAGCTGCTCGGCGAGCCGCACGCGCGGGTGACGGAGGAGCAG
Organism: Burkholderia sola; assembly: GCF_905400185.1. Classification (NCBI taxonomy): domain Bacteria; kingdom Pseudomonadati; phylum Pseudomonadota; class Betaproteobacteria; order Burkholderiales; family Burkholderiaceae; genus Burkholderia; species Burkholderia sola. The sequence goes on along the minus strand of NZ_FR989677.1, from coordinate 1,135,162 downwards.
TTCTCGACGCTGTACCGCACGCTCGCGATCGACCTCGACGACGAGATGCCCGGCATCTTCTCGCGCCCGTTGCGCGGCGGCACGCTGAAGTACCTGTGCCTGAGCCTGCTCGATGCGCGCAACCTCGAAACGGCGCTGCATCGTTTCGGGCAATTCTTCCATATCCTGCTCGACGATTTCTTCGTCGAATCGAAGCGCGACGAGCTCGTCGCGCAGGTGCTGCTGCGTCCGAACGACGCCATCGGACCGATCGGCGCGCTCGGCCAGGAGCTGATGCTCAAGCTCGTGCACGGCGTGTGCTCCTGGCTGATCGGGCAGAAAATTCCGCTGCTGCAGATCGAGTTCGCGTGCCCGCGGCCGCGCCATGCGGTCGATCACCTGTACTTCTTCACCGGGGCCGTGCAGTTCGACTGCGCGCGCACGCTGATGCGCTTCAGCGCCGATTACCTCGACGCGCCGATCCGGCAGAGCAAGCGCAACCTGCGCAAGTTCCTCGCGCGCGCGCCCGGCGACTGGATCTTCGAATCGTTCAGCGAACAGCTCGTGTGCCATCGCGTGCGGCAATACCTGTCGGCGGCGCTGCCGGATCTGCCCGTGATCGATCAGGCGGCCGAGCACCTGCATTGCTCGGTGCGCACGCTGAGCCGCCATCTGGCCGCCGAAGGGACGACGTTCCAGGTGCTGAAGGACGAGCTGCGGCGCGATGTCGCGATCCAGCGGCTGACCGATACGCCCGACACGATCGCAGCGATCGGCGCCGATATCGGCTTCGACGATCCGAGCGCGTTTCATCGCGCGTTCCGGCACTGGACGGGCAGTACGCCGGGGACGTATCGGCGCCGCGCGTGACGCCGGAGTGGGGCCGGGTGTCGCTGATTCGCGGTTTCACGGGTTCACGGATCGCATCCCATAACCGGCTCCTTGGCGGTATTCATGGCCGGTTTTTCAGAGGACACTCCCATAACGGGCTCCCTTTGCCGCTTCGAGCCGGGGAGACGCGCGTGCACCCGGCCGTTTTTTGGCGCGCGTTGCCGCCATTGTCGAGACGGACGGATCGGGCGCCGACGCCCGCCCGGCGGGCTTCACCGCCGCGCGCAAGGATCGCGTGCGGCGTGCGCCGTGGCCGGTTTTGTCACCATGTGGGCCGGATATGACAATGGAGATTGGGATCCCCGGCGTTAGGATGGCCCATTGCGTCGCCCGGCACTGGCCGGTTCTGCCGTACCGGCCCCTGTGGCGCCCCTATTCACCGCCTGAATGGAACATCGACCATGAGCTATAACGCCCCCGTCAAGGACATGCTGTTCGTGCTGAAGGAACTCGCAGGCATCGACGCCGTTGCGCAGTTGCCGGGCTTCGAGGATGCGGGTGTCGACACGGCGCAGGCCGTGCTCGACGAATCCGCGAAATTCTGCGGCGAGGTGCTGGCGCCGCTGAACGTCGAAGGCGACCGCAACCCGAGCAGCTGGAAGGATGGCGTCGTGACCGCGACGCCGGGCTTCGGCGCAGCGTTCCGTCAGTTCGTCGAGGGCGGCTGGCAGGGGCTGCAGCATCCGGCCGAATACGACGGCCAGGGCCTGCCGAAGCTGATCGCGACGCCGTGCATCGAGATGCTGAACGCATCGAACCTGTCGTTCGCGTTGTGTCCGCTGCTCACCGACGGCGCGATCGAGGCGCTGCTGACGGCCGGCACCGACGAGCAGAAGCAGCGCTACGTGCCGAAGCTGATCTCCGGCGAATGGACCGGCACGATGAACCTGACCGAGCCGCAAGCCGGGTCGGATCTCGCGCTGGTGCGCTCGCGCGCGGAGCCGCAGGGCGACGGCACGTACAAGGTGTTCGGCACGAAGATCTTCATCACGTGGGGCGAGCACGACATGGCGGACAACATCGTCCACCTGGTGCTGGCGCGCACGCCGAACGCACCGGAAGGCGTGAAGGGCATTTCGCTGTTCATCGTGCCGAAGTTCATGGTCAACGAAGACGGTTCGCTCGGCGCGCGCAACGACGTGCACTGCGTGTCGATCGAGCACAAGCTCGGGATCAAGGCGAGCCCGACCGCGGTGCTGCAATACGGCGATCACGGCGGCGCGATCGGTTACCTGGTCGGCGAAGAGAATCGCGGCCTCGAATACATGTTCATCATGATGAACGCGGCGCGCTTCGGCGTCGGGATGCAGGGGATCGGCGTGGCCGACCGCGCGTACCAGAAGGCCGCCGCATTCGCGAAGGAACGCGTGCAGAGCCGCCCGGTGGACGGCTCGGCGAAGCAGTCGGTGACGATCATCCATCACCCGGACGTGCGCCGGATGCTCGGCACGATGCGTGCGCTGACCGAAGGCGCGCGCGCGCTCGCCTACGTGGCCGCCGCGCACAGCGACATTGCGCACCGCCATTCGGACGAGGCGACGCGCGCGCGTCATCAGGCGATCTACGAATATCTGGTGCCGGTCGTGAAGGGCTGGAGCACCGAGATGGTGAACGACGTGGCGAGCCTCGGCGTGCAGGTGCACGGCGGGATGGGCTTCATCGAGGAAACCGGCGCCGCGCAGTACTACCGCGACGCGCGGATCCTCGCGATCTACGAAGGCACGACCGCGATCCAGGCGAACGACCTCGTCGGCCGCAAGACGCTGCGCGACGGCGGCGCGGTCGCGAAGGCGCTGATCGCCGAGATCGGCGACACGGTCGCGGCGCTCGGCAAGCTCGACGGCGCGGCGGCCGCATCGATGAAGGCGCAACTGGAGAAGGGGGCGCGCGCGTTGTCGGCGGTGGTCGACTACGTGCTGGCGAACGCGAAACAGGACCCGAACGCGGTGTTCGCGGGCAGCGTGCCGTACCTGAAGCTCGCGGGCGTCGTGCTGTGTGGCTGGCAGATGGCGCGCGCACTGCTGGCTGCGCACGCGAACCGCGCGAGCGACGTCGCGTTCTTCGACGCGAAGATCGCGATCGCGCAATGCTATGCGGAGCACGTGCTCGTGCAGGCGAGTGCGCTCGAAGCGTCGATCGTCGGCGCGAAGGGCAACGAGAGCGTGCTCGCGTTGACGGAAGACCAGTTCTGACCGCTGACGGTCGGGACGCAGCAGGAGACAGGATTTTGACCACACAGGACTTGCTCGCGCAATACGGCCCGCGCGAATCGATGGAATACGACGTCGTGATCGTCGGCGGCGGCCCCGCCGGGCTGTCTGCCGCGATCCGGCTCAAGCAGCTGGCCGCCGAGAAAGGCACCGAGATCGGCGTGTGCGTGCTCGAGAAGGGTTCCGAAATCGGCGCGCACATCCTGTCGGGCGCGGTGATGGACCCGCGCGCGATCACCGAGCTGTTTCCCGACTGGAAGGAACGCGGCGCGCCGCTCGACGTCGAGGTGAGCGAAGACCGCTTCCTGTTCCTGTCCGAGAAGAGCGCCGTCACGACGCCGAACTGGGCGCTGCCGGACAACTTCAAGAATCACGGCAACTACGTGATTTCGCTGGGCAACGTCACGCGCTGGCTCGGCCAGCAGGCCGAGGCGCTGGGCGTCGAGATCTTCCCCGGCTTCCCGGCTGCAGAGATTCTCTATAACGACGACGGCTCGGTGAAGGGCGTCGCCACCGGCAACATGGGCGTGGGCAAGGACGGCGAGCCGACCGAGAACTTCCAGCTCGGCATGGAATTGCACGCGAAGTACACGCTGTTTGCCGAAGGCTGCCGCGGCCACCTCGGCCGTCAGCTGATCTCGACGTTCAAGCTCGACGCGAACGCCGATCCGCAGGCGTACGGGATCGGCATCAAGGAACTGTGGGAAATCGATCCCGCGAAGCACAAGCCGGGCCTCGTGATCCACACGGCCGGCTGGCCGCTGAAGTCCGACACGTACGGCGGCTCGTTCCTGTATCACATGGACAACAACCAGGTCGTGGTCGGCTTCGTGGTGGGCCTGGGCTACACGAACCCGTACCTGTCGCCGTTCGAGGAATTCCAGCGCTACAAGACGCACCCGTCGATCCGCGCGTTCCTGGAAGGTGGCAAGCGCGTGTCGTACGGCGCGCGGGCGATCACCGCGGGCGGCCTGCTGTCGCTGCCGAAGACGGTGTTCCCGGGCGGCGCGCTGATCGGCGACGACGCGGGCTTCCTGAACGCATCGCGGATCAAGGGCAGCCACGCGGCGATCAAGACCGGCATGCTCGCGGCCGACGCCGCATTCGACGCGGTGCAGGCCGGCCGTCAGTCGGACGAGCTGAACGCGTACCCCGATGCGTTCAAGCAATCGTGGCTGTACACGGAGCTGTACCGCGCGCGCAACTTCAAGCAATGGATGGCGAAGGGCCTGTACCTGGGCACGCTGATGGTCGGGCTCGAGCAGAAGGTGATGGGCGGCAACGTGCCGTGGACGCTGCATCACCAGCACGCGGACCACGAGATGCTGAAGCCGGCGTCGCAGTGCGAGCCGATCGCGTATCCGAAGCCGGACGGCAAGCTGACGTTCGACCGGCTGTCGTCGGTGTTCATCTCGAACACGAACCACGAGGAGAACCAGCCGGCGCACCTGACGCTGAAGGATGCGAGCGTGCCGGTGAACGTGAACCTGCGCACGTACGCGGGGCCGGAGGCGCGCTTCTGCCCCGCGGCCGTGTACGAGTTCGTGAAGAACGACGACGGCGGCGATCGGCTCGTGATCAACGCGCAGAACTGCGTGCACTGCAAGACGTGCGACATCAAGGATCCGACGCAGAACATCGTGTGGGTCACGCCCGAAGGCGGCGGCGGGCCGAACTACCCGAACATGTAACGCAACGCATCCCCGCGCCCGCGGGCGCGAACGAACCGGAGTGAGACGATGAGCAATGCAGCGAAGGAAGTCGTGGTGGTGAGCGGTGTCCGTACCGCGATCGGTGATTTCGGCGGCAGCCTGAAGGATTTCTCGCCGACCGACCTCGGCGCGAAGGTGGTCGCCGAAGTGCTGTCGCGCGCGAACGTGCCGGGCGATGCGGTCGGGCACGTCGTGTTCGGCCACGTCGTGAACACCGAGCCGAAGGACATGTATCTCGCACGCGTCGCGGCGATCAACGGCGGCGTCGCGCAGCACACGCCGGCGCTGACCGTGAACCGCCTGTGCGGCTCGGGTCTGCAGGCGATCGTGTCGGCCGCGCAGACGATCATGCTCGGCGATGCCGACATCGCGATCGGCGGCGGCTCGGAGAGCATGAGCCGCGCGCCGTACACGGTGCCGGCCGCGCGCTTCGGCCAGCGCATGGGTGACGCGAAGCTCGTCGACATGATGCTCGGCGCGCTGCACGACCCGTTCCAGACGATCCACATGGGCGTGACGGCCGAGAACGTCGCCAAAAAATACGACATCTCGCGTGACGCGCAGGATGCGCTGGCGCTCGAATCGCATCGTCGCGCGGCGCGCGCGATCGCCGAAGGCCGCTTCAAGGACCAGATCCTGCCGATCTCGATCCGCACGAAGAAGGGCGAAGTCGCGTTCGACACCGACGAGCACGTGCGGCACGACGCGGGCCCGGACGACTTCTCGAAGCTGAAGCCGGTGTTCGCGAAGGAGAACGGCACCGTGACGGCCGGCAACGCATCGGGCATCAACGATGCGGCCGCCGCCGTGCTGATGATGAGCGCGGACACCGCACGCGCGCAGGGCGTGAAGCCGCTCGCGCGCCTCGTCGCGTATGCGCATGCGGGCGTCGATCCGGCGTACATGGGCATCGGCCCGGTGCCGGCCACGCAGAAGGCGCTCGAACGCGCGGGCCTGAAGATCACCGATCTCGACGTGATCGAAGCGAACGAAGCGTTCGCCGCGCAGGCGTGCGCGGTCACGCAGGAGCTCGGCCTCGATCCGGCCAAGGTCAACCCGAACGGCTCCGGCATCTCGCTCGGTCACCCGATCGGCGCGACCGGCGCGCTGATCACGGTGAAGGCGCTGTACGAGCTGAAGCGCATCGGCGGGCGTTACGCGCTCGTGACGATGTGTATCGGCGGCGGCCAGGGGATTGCCGCGATCTTCGAGAACATCTGATAATCGACCGCTCAGCCTCCGAATACACAGGAATCGTCATGGCCATCGAAACCGTCGGCGTCGTGGGCGCCGGAACCATGGGTAACGGCATTGCGCAAACCGCCGCCGTTGCAGGACTGAACGTCGTGATGATCGACGTCAGCGACGCCGCGCTCGACAAGGGCCTCGCGACGCTGAAGGGCAGCCTCGAGCGGCTCGTGTCGAAGGACAAGCTCGCGGCCGACGCCCGCGATGCGGCGCTCGCGCGCATCACGACGTCGACCGACTACGCGAAGCTTGCCGCGGTCGACATCGTGATCGAGGCCGCGACCGAGAACGTCGAGCTGAAGGGCCGCATCCTGAAGCAGATCGAGGCCGTCGCGCGCCCGGACGCGATCATCGCGACCAACACGTCGTCGATCTCGATCACCGCGCTCGCGGCGCCGCTCGCCGATCCGTCGCGTTTTCTCGGCATGCACTTCTTCAACCCGGTGCCGCTGATGCCGCTCGTCGAGATCATCCGCGGGCTGCAGACGAGCGACGCGACCGCGTCGGCCGTGCGCGCGCTGACCGAGCGTTTCGACAAGTCGCCGATCGGCGTGCGCAACTCGCCGGGCTTCGTCGTGAACCGGATCCTGGTGCCGATGATCAACGAGGCGTTCTTCGTGCTGGCTGAAGGCATCGCGTCGGCCGAGGAAATCGACGCGGGGATGAAGCTCGGCGCGAACCACCCGATCGGGCCGCTCGCGCTGGCCGACCTCGTGGGCCTCGACGTGTGCCTCGCGGTGATGGACGTGTTCCTGAAGGACTTCGGCGACCCGAAGTATCGCGCGTGTCCGCTGCTGCGCGAGATGGTGTCGGCAGGCAGGCTCGGGCGCAAGACCGGGCGTGGGGTGTACGACTACAGCAAGTAAGCCGGTCGTCCACGGTGTTTCGCGCGGCCGCCTTCGGGCGGCCGTGTGTTTTGTGCGGCGGGATTACGCGTCGAGTACCGACAGGTCGCGCGGCAACGCGTGCTTGAACATCGCGCTACAGCAGCCGCTCGGACAGTACGCGGAATGCGACGTCGGGCACGACGAAGCACAGCGGTTCGCCGGTCGCGCCGATGCGGGCGAGGAAGTCGCCGCCCGCGGGCCCGACCGTCTTCAGCGGCCGCACCGCATCGACGTCGATCGGCAAGTCGATCGACGCATATGCGAGGCGGTCGCAGTCCTCGACATGGGCGACGGCCGCGTGCTGCAGCGACAGCGCGGCGACGGCCGCGCGCCAGTCGTCGAAGAACGGCGCGAATGCGTCGGGCAACGTCCGGTCGTGCGACGCTTCGGCCGTGCAGCGGAAGTCGGGCGCGCTGCCGCCGCTGCCAGCCAGCCGCGTGTCATAGCGTCCGTCGTCTTTGAGTGACAAATATCGTGGATATTTTGACTGCCTACCGTGTTCACCAGGCTTGGTTGTAACGCAAGAGTGACAAAGATTTCATGTTACGGATTTTTGCGACGATAGCGTTAGAGTTGCGCTGCGACGCAAGGCTGCCCTGGCGAGTTGATTTTATGCGAGCTTGGCGGACGATTTAGGAGCAGACAATGAGGCAGATTTTTTCCCATAATGGGCCAAACCTCTCAAGGCCTGATGAGTGACGACGGTGATTGAGCCGCCGATGCGAGATAGTAACGTTCGACAAGCATTGTCGCGAAGCAATCGACCACCGGTGAATGCCATAGTCCAGATCGGTTGACGACGGTGCTGACTGTCACACTTTTGCCGGACAAGCCACGACGCATCATATCGCCGCAAATACCGATATTCTCGACCACATTGCGACGGCCGGCAGCCCGGGCGGACTCGCACTTTTTCGATCAACCGTTCGCGGATGCGCTCGACGGTCATGCGTTCGGAGAATGAGACAGGTCGAGAGTCGGGCGTTCCAGCCGTTTTGGCTACTTGCGCATGGAGCATGTCGAGGTCGAGATTGAGCGCAGCGAGCAGCGCGCAACACTCGTGCGCCAGAGCATGGCGGAACGTGTTGCGCAATTGCACGCTCGCGGCAGCGTCGATGCCGCGAAATAGACTCGAGGTTTTATCGCCCATATCCGCACCGAATGCGCGTTGGAGCGTGGACGCGTAGTCGGCCGGGTGCATTGCATCCCACAGAAATGCTCGAATGGGATCTCGATCATGGATGAACGTGCAATTTTTCAAGGCACTGACGCTGATTTCCACGAGCCGCCGCATGACTTCAGTCGGCTCGACATACTGGGCGGTTTGCGTCAGATCTTCGCCGCAGTGGCATCGAATTCGGGCGGCTTCGATAGTAGCTAGGCGCGGCAATAGAAATGCGCGTCGGCATTGCGGACACGTAGTACGTAGTCGAACGAGATGACGGTAGCAATATGCAACGTTTGGCAATTGATGTGCGCGATGCCAAGGGAGCGCGGGCGCACGCTTGGCACCCCCGAGTTTTCCAGGAATTCACGCCATGCGATTGGACCATTATGCAGTCGGATCCGCGCGAGCCAAGATCCAAATAGTTCGTCCGGGTAAGAGGCTGGCACGAACAGCAAGGGTGTCATGCGAGTCGGCCCTCGGGGGCCGCTATGATCTGGCAAAACAGTGCGCCATCGGCAGGGGTGCTATCGTCTGCTTCGGCGAGCACGGCAAGTACCGTCGAGCGGATTCTATCGGCAGAGACGGCAGCAGGCCAAGACATAGGAATTCTCCAACTCTCGATGGTCGAGGTTCGCGAGATCGTTCGTCCAGTATAGCCGACACACGAGTGCCCTGCCGGCTTCCCGCAACGCGCCGCACGGCCGGTATGTGTGGCATCGATGTCGATGCCACTTTACATACTTTGAGCGGGTCACTGACCGCAATTTCAAATGCGTGGGATCGAATTGATGGATGCGCCGGAGTTCCTCAGGTGCTTGGCCGTGCGTATCGCATGCACGACTATTTTTTTTAAAAACTATCATTTCACATAAAAACACTTCCCGCTTTTCGGAATGCTCAATTATTTCGGAAATGTTCGAGCAGTTCGTACACGACTGGATCGCTCGCGCACTGACCGCCACCGCATTCGAGTAACGTCGATACGAGATTGGCGATGATCGTCAGCCCGAAGACTGCCATCGCGATTCGTCCGCTGGTACTCATCGACACGGGTTGCACAGTATGGCTTGTGCGGCGGACAGCAAGCAGCAAGGAAACATACAAAATGATCAACACCGACGCGATAAAGCACCATGTGTAGAAATGCAGGCCCAACAGAGCTGAACCATACGCTCCTGAATCAGGTGAGATGTGTAGCAGTACCTGACGACCTGCGATGACGCCGGTTGCGACAGCGCTGACGAGCACGCAGCAATAATGTGTGCCACGTACACCGTATCTGACGTTCATTGCGAATCCGATCCCGGCGAGGATCAATCCGACGCGCTGCAGTAAGCAAAGTGGACAGGGTAACTCATTGAATGCAAGTTGATAATAGAATGCGATGAGCAGAGCTGCACTAATCGCAATTAATGCAAGAACATCTAGCGTATTCTTCGTCGTCGCGTTTTCGTTGCTATCGTTTCGGAGAATCTTCATTTCCATTATCGCGATGTCATTTAGAGGAATAAGTTGAGCGAATCTGTCGCGTGATGAGCGAATGTAAAAAGTGTCGAGATCAGCGCGACGACGAACAAATAGGTCGTAGTGCGTGGACGTGTGCCGTATATCATTGAGACAAAGGATGCTAGCGACAACAGGAACGGAAGAAACATGAAAATTTCGAATCCTTCAGGTGGTGGTTAACATGAACTGCGTGACGAGGTTGGGTCAAACGAATGAAACTCGATTGCCCATCACAGGCTGGGATAGAAGAGCCGGAAAGGTCACCTTAGCGGTCATGGCAGATGCCGCATTTGTCCTCCCCGTTCTCTTGGGATGCGGTTATGATCGGAGCTTGTCATAAGTTGTTTTCCATTCCCCCTATCAGCGTCTGTATCGTCGATTTGGCGATTACACAGGTTCTTAGCCGGGCTCTCGCCGAGGGCGTCATCCAAGCGTGCCGACAATGCTGACTTCCTTGTTGTCGGGAACTTCGTTGTACGACAGGACGGTGAGATCAGGTGAGAACAGTCTGGCGTACCGCGCGAGCATCGGGCGAATGCGTGGCACCACGATCAGCACCGGGGCGGCGCCCATTTGTTTCAATTGTTCGACCACCGCCGGCATATGGGTCTGCAACTGCGAGAGTACGTTCGGTTCGACCGGGAAGTTGTCCAGCGGCACACGCGTGCCCGATTGCTCCGCGAGACTTAGCGCATTCAGCAGAATGTTCTCGAGTTCCACCGTCAGGCTGAAGCCTTTGAGCGCCTCGTGTTGGGCGCCAAGTCCGGCCACGATCTGGCGGCGCAGTGCGCAGCGAACTTCAGCTGCGAGCAGTAGCGGGTCCTTGGTGGTTTCTGCGGCCTCCACCAGGGTGGCGGACACAGTTTCTATGTCCATGATTGACACGTTCTCGGCCAACAACGTACGGAATACCTTGCGCAACTGACTGTGCGTGAGGCATTTTCCCAGCGCATCGGCCAGTACTGGTGCAATGGCGGTCAGGCGTTCGATGATGGCGGTCACATTGTCGTAGCTGAACAGCTCGGGGATCGTTTCGCGAATTAGCTTGGCCGCATGCGTCGCGATCACCGTCGCGCAATCGACAACCTGGTAGCCGAGGCCGAGTGCTTGGGCCTTCTGGTCGGGCTCGATCCACGTGACCGGCATGCCGTAGGCAGGGTCGATGTCGGGTGTGCCATCCAATTCCCCGTAGACGGTAGGTGACGGAATGGCCATCAGCTTTCCCGGTTGCACTTGGGCCTGAGCCAGTGTGGTGCCATTGAGCATGATGGTGTAACTGGAGGGGGGCAGGCTCATGTCGTCGCGCGCGCCGATGGGTGGTAGCAGGAAGCCGAGCTGTTCGGATAGGGTTTGTCGCGTGCCGTGCAGGCGGCGCATCAGCGGCGCGCCTTGAGTGCGATCCAACATCTCCACCAGCTTGTAGCCGAGAGATACCGAAAGCGCGTCCACATACGGCAGGCTGCTCCAGTCGAACGATTCGTTGCCGGGCGCCGCTAGCGTGGCTTGCATGACGCGGGCGGTTTCTTCCGTCTCGGCCGCTGCGGAGGGCGAAGTACGCTGCGTCATCCGATAGCCGACGTAACCGAGTACTGCTGCAAAGCACAGAAACACCAATGTCGGCATGCCCGGGATCAGGCCCAGCGCGGCCATCAGTGCGGCGGCGCTGAACAGCACCAACGGCGAAGCCAGCAACTGCTGGCCGACCTGTTCCTCGAAGTCGCGTGCATCGTCGATGCGCGTGACAATAACCGCGGCGGCGGCGGACAGCAGGAGGGCGGGTATTTGCGCGACCAGGCCGTCCCCGATGGCCAGCAGCGCATACTTATGGAATGCCTCGCCTGCAGGCAAGCCGTGCATGATTACGCCGATGATCACGCCACCGATCATGTTCGTGATGAGAATCAGAATGCCGGCGATGGCGTCGCCGCGCACGAACTTCGAGGCGCCATCCATGGCGCCGTAAAAGTCGGCTTCGGTCGTAACGTCCTTGCGGCGTTGCTGGGCTTGTGCCTGTGTGATGACACCGGCGTTCAGGTCGGCGTCGATGGCCATCTGCTTGCCGGGCAGCGCATCGAGGGTGAAACGCGCCGACACTTCCGAGATGCGCTCCGCACCCTTGGTGACCACGACGAAGTTGATGATCATCAGGATCACGAACACGACCAGCCCGACCACGAAGTTGCTGCCGATCACTACATTGGCGAACGATTCGATCACTTGGCCGGCTGCGCTCGGGCCCGTGTAGCCATTGAGCAAAACAACGCGTGTGGATGCGACGTTCAATGTCAGGCGCATCAGCGTGGCAGCCAGGATAATGGTCGGGAAGGCCGAGAAGTCCAGCGGTCGCTTCACGGTCACGGCCACCATGACCACCACGATGGACAGCACGATGTTGAACGTGAACATGATGTCCAACGCGGCTGGCGGAAGCGGCAGGATTACCATCGCCAGGATGGTGAACAGGGCGAGAGGCGCAGCAAACTTCAGGCGCTTGAGCAGGTCGATCACGTTCATCGGGATTGGGACTTTTGCAAGTGTTCGGGAATGGTGATGCCAGTGGGCAGCGATGGTGAAACGTCGCGTCCGCCGCTGCGGAATGCCTTGATCTGTAAAACGTAGGACAACACCTGCGCTACCGCGCGATACAGCTCTGCCGGAATTTGCTGATTGACCTGGCTGGTGTGGTAGATCGCACGCGCCAGCGGCGGCAGCTCGATCACCTCGACGTTGTGCCCTCGGGCGACGTCGCGAATGAACAGCGCAACCTCATCGACTCCCTTGGCTACGACGTACGGCGCTTGTGCGCGCGTTACGTCGTACTTGAGTGCGATTGCGTAGTGGGTCGGGTTCATCACCACCACGTCGGCGGTTGGCACGGTCTTGCGGATTCCCTGGCGCGCGAGCTGGCGCTGGATTTGGCGGATGCGGCTCTTGATTTCGGGTTTTCCTTCGGACTGCTTCATTTCATCCTTGATGTCACGCTTGCTCATGCGCTGGCCGCGCTTGAAGATGATTTGTTGTACCGGTATGTCGACGAGTGCGAACACGATGATGATGCACGTCAGCGTGAGCGCGGAGGTCAGGAACAGGTTTGCCCCACCGGTCAGTGCATCGGCGAGCGGCGCGCCTTGCAAGCGGACGAAGCCGCTCAAGTTGGAGCGGCAGACGATGAAGAGCGTGGCCATCAATACGAGGGCCTTGAGCACGGTCGTGCCGAACTGCACGTAATGCTTGCCGGACACCAGGCGCTTGAGCCCGGAAAGCGGATTCAAGCGGTTCAGCTTCGGCATGACGTTCTTGTGGCTTAGGGTCCAGCCGCCCGGTACCAACGACGCGATGATGATGCCGGCGGGCACCGCGGCCAGCGGGGCAAGCATCTTGCACAGTAGCAGCACCGCTGCGGGAAATAGCATCGACGCCGCATTGCCGATCCTGTCGTCGCCGGAAAGGTCTGCAAACGACAGCGCGAAAATGTGCTTGAGTTCGACCAGCCACGCCGGGGTTAGTACGACGATGAGCTTGAGAGCAATCAGAATTCCCACACACGTACCGATATCTCGCGAACGTGCGACCTGGCCTTCCATTCTGGCTTTGCGCAGTTTCTGCGGGGTGGCCTTTTCGGTCTTGTCGCCGGTTTGTTGCTCGCTCATTACATTCCCCCGTTGCCGATGGGCCGCGTCGCGAGTCGATCGTAGAGTTCCAGAACGTGTTCCACCATGCGACCGTAGTGATCCGGCAGTGACGGCAATAGCAGCGTCAGCAGTAACAGCCCGAACATGGTAGTGATCGAAAAGCCCAACGCGAAAAGATTCAGTGCGGGTGCTACGCGATTGAGGAGGCCCAGGCCGACTTGTACGACCAGCGTAGCGAACATCACCGGAAGCGCCAATGCCACGGCGGCGGAGAACACCCAGCCTACTGCGAATGCGAGATGCTTGAGCGCGTCGAGGTCGAAGGCAAAACGACCGACCGGCCAGACTGCAAAGCTGCGCGCGATGACAGCCGTCAGGATCAGGTGGCCGTCAACGGCGAAGAACAGCAGGATGAACACCACGTACATGACGTTGGTGAGTACGTCGGCCATCTGACCATTCATCGGGTCGTTGATCTGCGCCATGGACAGGCCCAATTGCGACGACGCGACGGTACCGAAAATCTGCAGCGCGCCCAGCACGAGATGGAACACGAAGCCGAGCAGGCCGCCTATCAGGACCTGTTCGGCCACGGCAGCCACACCTTCGAGCTGCAGCAGGTCGATCACGGGCATCGCCGGAATACCGGGCTGTATGGCTAATGCGAGGATGAGGGCGATCAGCAGGCGAATGCGCACAGGGACCATCGCGTCACCCAGGATCGGCGACGCGGCCAACGCGGCAGCGATTCGGCAGAAAGGCCAGAAGATCGTGTTCGCGAGCGGCAGGAGCTGGGCAAGGACAATTTCCATTGCCGAGTCACCCGGTCAGTTGCGCGGCGCGGCTGAAGATCTCAACCGTGTAATGCATGACGCGGCCGGTCATCCACGGGCCAGCCAGCGCGAGTGCGATCAGCGTCGTGATCAGGCGCGGAAGAAAGCTCATCGTCTGCTCATTGATTTGTGTCGCGGCCTGGAATATGGCCACCAGCACACCCGTGATCAGGCCTGGTGTAATCAGCACGAGGATGATGCCGAGCACCAGGCGCAACGCGTCGACGGCGAAGCTGGCAGCCAGATCGGGAGTCAGCATCAGTAGGCCTTCACGCTGGTAATGAGGGTGTTGACGGTAAGTGACCATCCGTCCACCAGTACGAACAAGAGCAGCTTCAGCGGCAGCGAGATGACGAGTGGCGACAGCATCATCATGCCCATTGCCATCAGCACGGACGCGACAATGATGTCGACGATCAGGAACGGGATGAACAGCATGGCGCCCATCTGGAACGCAGTCTTCAGTTCGCTCAGCACGAACGCCGACAATTTAACCAGGAACGGCTGCTTCCCCGGGTCCGTGATTTTTTCGGTGCCGGAGAGTTTGGCCATCTGCGCAAGCGTGGCCTTGTTCGTCTGCGCAAGCATATAGCGCCCCAGCGGTTGTTCCGATGTCGCGAGCGCGGCCTGCATGCTGATCTTGCCCTGGTCGTATGGCACGAAGGCCTTTTGCCAGATTTCCTCGCCGACCGGGCGCATCGTAAGCATGGTGAGCACCAGCGCGACACCCGTCACGATGCGTCCCGGCAATCCTTGCTGCAGGCCTAGCGCCTGCTTGATCAGCGACAGCACGATCACATAGCGCAGGAAGCTCGTCATCGTCATCAGCAGCGCGGGCAGTAGCCCGAGCAGCGTCATCAGAACGAGGATCTGAGTTTTGACCGTGAAGCCTTGGCCGCCGACGGCATCGGATGCGAGCGTCAGCGTGTCGGCTTGCACGAGTGCGGGCACTGCGAAAACGGCTAACGCCAGACCCAGGTGGGGCAGGAGGTCGCGATTCTTCATGTCGCCAGCGAGTTGAGGTCGTCGAGTTCGATGATGCGTAGCCCGTAGTGTTCTCCCGAGACGACGACTTCGCCAAAGCCCACCGGCGTACCATTTACCTTGATGATGAGGGGTTCGCCGGCAAGGCGATTGAGCTCCACCGTGGAGCCGGTTTCGTACGACAGCAGATCGGCTAGCGGTACGGTGGCCTCCCCCACCTCCAGCGTCAAGCGCACGGGAATGCGGCGCAGCATACGCATCGAGTCGCGCGGCGAAGCTGGTTCGGCGATGGATTGGGGATCGTCGCCCAGATCCAGATCGCCCAACGCGGAGAGATCGAGGTCGGTGGTCGAGGTCATGTTGGGGGTTACTCCACGGGTTCGAAAGAAGTAATCCACAGCGCGCCTTGGTGTTCGGCCAAGGCCGCGCGGTAGAGGCGGACGTTGTCGACGAGCACGTCGACGGTATCGGGCAAGCGAACGGGCAGGACGTCGCCTGGCCTCATGCGAAGCAGTTCGTCGAGGCGCATGTCCTTGGACAGCACGTGCACCGACATCGTGACGGGGATGCACACGTTGGCCGGAGCACTATCGGGTGCAGGACGCACGTGCTGAGCATCGAGGCGTGCAAACAAGTGGTCGACCCACCTGTCGTCCAATGCGAATTCGACGTCGCCACCGACGTTGCGCAAGGGGTCCGAGATGGTCATGCGCAGGACGCGGACGCCCGGGCCGGGCAGGACGTCCCCGCTTGGCAAAAAGGGCTCTGCCTGGTCGCCGAGCATCGCCGAAGCAAACGCGGCTAGCAGCGCGGTGTGTTGTTGTGCCGCGAAACGCCGTTCCGCCCCGGTTTCCGGCACGGGCGCTGGGGCGTTCGGCACGGCTTCGTCCAGCGAAGTGCCGTAATGACAGGCCAGCAGCGCCAGCAGTAGCGTGCGGTCGCAGCGCACTGAAATCTGTCCATGGTTGCATGCGTAGGTGCGCCAGACGGCTGCATTGCGCGACCGCATCGCGGCGACAGAGAGCTCGGTGGCGACGAAGCGCGTGCCACGGCGCAGATTGAACCGTTCATGAAGGGAGTGGTCGATTCTGCGCTTGATATCTTGCAGCACATCCTCGAGCAAATGGTATGGACGCCCCAGCGTGCACGGATCAAGCACCACCGGAGATGCGACTCGACTGCTGCGGGAGTGGGAGGGAGATGCTGACACGGTCAAGGGGTCGTTTTGAAGAAGAGTGGGCGCCATTGTCGGCAGCGTGCTGCATGGAGCGGAGAATGTTGAACAGAGTTTGAACACCCCAAAAAAAACGACCCGCTCGTGGCGGGCCGGTTTTGGACTCCAGTGAATCGCGAGGCAATGCTTACTGGAGCAGCGACAAGACCATCTGGTTCATGCTGCTGGTTTGCTTGAGCATGGACATGCTGGCTTGCAGCAGTACTTGCTGCGAGCTCATCTTGGCGGATTCCGATGCCATGTCGGCGTCCATGATGCGGCCTTCGGCGTCAGCCGTGTTCGTCGACATGTTGGCCAGGTTGTTGTGGGTGTGCTCGAGGCGGTTTTCTGCCGCACCGATGGCCGAGCGCAGCGCGCCCACGTCGTCGAGTACGTTGTTGATCAGATCGATCGTCGCGTTGGCGCTTTTAGTCAGCTCCTCGCCGGCCACTTCAGGCGTGCCTTCTGCCGGGCCCTTGTAAGTTGCCGACAGGCCCTCGAACTTGGTGTCCGCGTTTGTGACGTGCTTGGAGAAATCGACGGTCATCGTTTCGTCCTTGGTGGCGCCGATCTGGAAAGTGATTTCCTTGGTCAGGCGACCGCCCTCGCTCGCTACCGTGTCGTCTGCATTTTTGACTTCCTTCTGCATCAGCTTGGCGCCGCCGTACGACGTGTTCTTCATGATGTTCGACAGTTCCTTGCCCAGCGCATCGTACTCGGCCTGCATGGCAGACTTTTCGTTTGCCGAGGACGATCCGTCCGCGGCCTGCGTGGCCAGATCCTTCATGCGGTACAGAATGTTGGTGACTTCCTTCATCGCGCCGTCCGCAGTTTGGAGCAGCGACGATGCATTTTGCGTGTTCTGCATGGCCATGCCCATGCCGCGGGTTTGCGCTTGCAGGCGCACGGCGATCTGCAGGCCGGCGGCGTCGTCCTTGGCGGAGTTGATGCGCAAGCCGGTGCCCAAGCGGGTCATCGTGGTGTTCAGGCAGCTGCTCGTGTTGCCGATGGCCTTCTTGATGTTCATGGCGGCGGCGTTGGTGTGCAGGCTCAGCATGGTATGTAATCCTTAAGTCTAGACTAGGTTTTGGGGTATTTGTTTGTCGCTGCCCACTTGTCAGGAGGCGACGCCTGTTCAAGACGGCAGGCGATCCACAGACGTTAAATCGAATCGAGTCGGCCAAGCGGGAGATGCGGCGCGGCGGACGTGCGAACGTCGAGATTGCTTCTCCGCTGGCGGAGGAAGGCTTGCCATTTGAGCGGTGCCGAGCGGTGGCGCTATGAGTCGCTGCAATAGCGCCAGTGAATACTGCTGTGCTGGCGTTTCCGCGCGTGGCGACATGCTATTGATCCAGCCCGTGTAATGGGGCGACTCCGGAAAATAAGAGTTGTCTGATATTGGGCACGGCGGATTTCGCTCACACTTTAGCTCTACATTGGGATCTGTATCGCAGGTCCAAACGGAGCTGTTTGAGATTCAGGTCTCGCCGTGCAAACTTCAGGCTTGGCATTTCTCTTGACGCCGGTTCGAACTTGGGTTGCCCGTCCGTTAGGTTGCTGGCGATTCGCCGGCAGTGACGAGCGTTGCGCATGACGCGTGTTGAGAAACGTACGAGTTCGGTTTGACTGACGCCTGATCTTCAATCTCAGGGCCTTTCTCGCACCCTGTGCATCTGCGGGTTACTGACGCAGTGCCGAGCGATTTCGGCTCCGCCGAAATGTTTGCGGCCTCGCGATATTTTTTCGCATCAAGGACGCCGCAATTCGTATGTGCATTCTGTCTATCCTTGCGGAGGGAACTCCGCTGCTTAACCGTGGGCTCCACGAATTCCGGTCGATCGCGTATTGACGGGATAAGTCAGTGGGTGCCTCCCAAAATCCTCATCAGTCTCGCAATCATGTCGACAGTCACACCCGCCGATGCAAAAAAGCCGCGCATTGCGCTCCTGGAAGACAACGTCGCACATGCGAGAACCGTTCGGCACTGGCTCGAGGCCGCGGGCTACGACGCTATTGTCGAGCACGACGGCAGTCGCTTTATCGACCGCATCGGCCAAGAGAAGGTCGATATGCTTCTACTCGATTGGGATGTGCCCGGCATGACCGGCATCGACGTGCTGATAGACATGCGCAAGCGGGTCGACTATCTGATTCCCATCGTGTTGCTCACTCAGCATGACGACGAGCGCGATATCCTGCACGGCTTGAGCTGCGGGGCGGATGACTATCTGGTCAAGCCTATCAGCGAGCGAATGTTGATTGCGCGCGTTATCGCCCAGTTGCGCAAATGGTACCCGGGGGTCCAGCGCAATCAGCAAATCAGATTTTCCGGATTCGTACTCGACGAGACCATGCGCACGGCGACGTTGCCCGACGGCGAGCAAGTCTCGCTGCCTGAGCGCGAGTTTTCCATTGCGCTGTACCTATTCGCGCACGCCGGACGCGTGGTGAGTCGCGATGTGCTGCTCAAGCAAGTTTGGGGTGCGGCGGATTCGTCGAATGTCGGCACGTTGGCGACCTATATCACGCGGGTGCGAAACGGTCTTCGCCTGCGTTCGAACGGGCTCAGGATTTCGAGCGTGTATCGCTACGGGTATCGCCTCGAGCGGTTGGCGGATGGCGCCGACAACGACCTGGATTGAGCTTGCAGCAAGCTGGTGGATCTATGCGCGCACTCATTTCCCGCTTGATGGCGATTGGCCCCTTGCGCGGCCTTGTCGTCCTTGCGATGCTGGCGCTGGCTACGTTGAGCGGCAACCCCGGCAGCGGCGTGGTGTCGGGCGCGCTTGATCGTGTGCTGTTCGATATGATGGCGCAGGTGGTTGCGCATCGGTCGACGCGACAGGTGGTGGTGGTCAACATCGACGAAGGGGCGGTCGCGCAACTGGACCCGCATGGCATGGACGCGTATTTGGCGCAATTGCTCGGCGCCCTTGGGAAGGCGCGCAGCGTCACGCTCGATTTGCCGCTGTGGCCCGGGTTCGATTATTCGAGTCTGCGCGCCGGCATGCGATCATGTTCGCATACCGTGTTGGTCGAGCCAGGCCTCGCCGGGCACGCAGGAGGCTGTTCAAGCCTGCTGCCGCCGGCACTCAGTTCGCTTGCTGCCGCGCGCAGCCAGCGCATCGTTACGATGGGCCACTACGGTGTGGTGAGTGGTTTCGTACCTTACCGTCTGTCCGCGGGCGTCCGTTATGCACACGTTGCACTCGATGCGCTGCGGGTGGCGGGCATCGAGCCGCCGTTGCCGGTCGTCGATTTCGTCAGGCCATACGCGCAGTCGATCGGGGCCGCACGCACGCCGGCGGTGATGACAATGCTGCCGGCATCGATGCACCTCACGCAGTATTCGGATATTGATGTGCTGCAGCAACGCGTACCTGCGGATGCGTTCGATGGGAAGGTGGTATTCGTCGGTAGTCACGCGTGGGGCGCCGGAGGGATGTTCCAGATCTCGTCGCTCAACTCGCACGAGGTTACGCGCTCACAACTCGACGCGCTCATCGCCGACGCCGTGGCCTCAGGCAATCTCGCGCGTGAAGCGCCCGCCGCCGTCGGGGTGTCGATCTATCTGATCCTCGCGTTCGGCGTCGTGCTGATCTGCGTGTTTGTGCCCGGTCGGGCGGTGCATCTGGCGGCGCTCGGCTGGGGCGCGCTGATCTTCGCCGTTCCACTGGGAATGCTGGTATTCCATATCTGGTTGCCGCTGGGGCTGCTTCCGGTTGTTTGCCTGCTGATCTACGGCTTTTTTGCGTGGGAGCGACATGCTCGCATGCTCTCGATGTTGCGGGGCGAATTGCGCGAATGGGGAGCGATCGCCGCCGCGATCCATCCGCGAGAGGGTGCTGCCGCGGTCGCTGCACCGTCCGGGCGGTCCGACGAACTGGTCGGCATCAAGGCAGCGTTGCTGCAGGTACGCGGCTGGCAAAAGCTCTACGTCGACATGGTCAACCGGTTTCCGTATCCAGTCTTTCTCACGATGGGCGGCCACGTTGCCGTGTGGAACGCGAAGGCTGCCACTTTAATGCGCGAGGACTCCGCAGGTGAGCTGACCGACGCTCGATTGCCATTCATGCAAGTCGAGCGGCTCGTGGCCGAGAGCGTATGCAAGGGCGGAGACGCCAGTCGTGAAATCGAATGGGGCGGTCGCACCTACATGCTGATGTGCGAACGGCTGTCGAGTGGGCTGAGCGGGGATACTTCTTCCGACGGCGACACGCAGATGTCCCACCTGGTTTGTCTGATCGACCTTTGCGATCTGAAGGGATTTGTCTCGCACGACAAGTGGATGTTGCGTCATATCGCCCATGATCTGCGCAGCCCACTGACGGCCATCCTGTCGTTGATCGATCGCCGGGGCGCGTCCGTTGGCGGCAATCCGGACGGGGAGTCGGATCGCGCCTTCCTGAGCGATCTACGGCAGCAGGCTTCATACTCGTTACGTATTGCGAAGGACTTCATGCAGTTGAGCCGTGCCGAACGACTCGATCGGACCGAATTCGAACCGGTGGCGTTGAGCGAGGTGGCCGAAGAGGCGATCGACCAGAACTGGCTCGCCGCCGAGCAAAAGGGCGTCGTGTTGCGCGAACCGGCATTCCTGGTCGAAGACACCCTCGTCAGCGGAAATGGAGACATGCTCATGCGTGCGGTCGTCAACGTGCTGGACAACGCGATCAAGTATTCGCCGCCTGGTGCCGTAGTGTCGCTCACCATCGGCTCGGCTGGCGACGGCGCACTGGTACTGACGGTGGCTGACAGCGGCGTCGGCATGACCGACGACACGGTCCGTCGCCTGTTCGAGCCGTTCTTCCAGGCCGAGCGCAAGGCCGATGGCAGCGCCAGCGTCGGATTGGGGTTGCCTTTCGTCAAGGCCGTGATCGAAAGACACGGCGGCACGGTTGCCGTGCACAGTGCGCCAGGGAGCGGCACCGTGTTCGAGCTGATCCTGCCACGCGTCTCGTCGAAGGCGCGAGGTGTTGGATCGCTGGAAACGGTCGGCGTAACCCGACCTGCGACGGTGGCGATGACTGCCGCGCCCGCGCGTGGCTGCCGGTTCGCGATGTAGCGCGACGCCAGGGGCGCTCGGGAGCGGGGCCGCCCCGAACCATGCTCCTCCATTTTTTACCGGCTCATTTGCCGTATGGTCGTTCTCTGCCCGACCGAGCACGAGCAGCAGTGACAGGCCGCCGTTAGCGGGCCAATCAATGTTTCGTTGAACATTCTCGTTCTACGACGGATGACGTCCCAGAATCCGTGCCATAGCCAATCTGGAGCCGCCATGACTGTCGACCTCTCGAGCGCGATGCTCGATTCGATTCGCCAATCCGTCATCCAAAAAAACGATGACCCGAAAACCGAAGCCGCCTCCGCCGACATCGCGGGTGGCTTCGCCGATTTACTCAAACAGGCCGTGCGTGGCACGGATGCGCAACAACATCACGCCGACGATCTCGTCACCGCCGTGGAAACAGGCGCCAGCGATGACCTCGTGGGCGCCATGCTTGCCAGCCAGCAGGCAAGCCTGTCGTTCTCCACAATGGTCCAGGTGCGTAACAAGGTCATGAGTGCTTTTGACGACATCATCAAGATGCAGGTTTGATGAGGACCGCAAACGTGCTTGCTCAAGTCAAGGCTCAGATTGCGCGCTTCGCGCCTCCCGGCCATTTCCGATTGCCGTCCCCCGCGGCGCTGTCCAAACTGGCGCCCATCGTCATCCTGGCGATTAGCCTAGCGGCGCTGACCATGATGCTGATGCATCGTCAGGACTCGCGCTACAAACCGCTTTTTGGCTCCCAGGAAGCCGTGGTCGCCGCCGACATGATGGCCGCGCTGGACGCCGACGGCATTCCGTACCGTATCCACCCGGACAGTGGCCAGGTGCTGGTGCCGGAGCAGAAGCTCGGCGCCGCGCGCATGATGCTGGCCGCCAAGGGTGTGGTAGCCAAATTGCCGGAGGGGCTGGAGCAGGTGGACAAGAGCGATCCGCTGGGCGTCAGTCAGTTCGTGCAGGACGTCCGGTTTCGGCGTGGCCTCGAAGGCGAACTGACGCAGAGCGTGATGGCGCTCGAGCCGGTGTCGTCGGCTCGTGTGCATCTGTCGATCGCCAAATCGGCGTCGTTCATTCTGGCCGATGGCGACAAGAGTTCGGCGTCGGTGGTGCTCACGCTCAAGCCCAACCGCAAGCTGAGCAAGGAGCAGATTGCCGCGATCGTCGCGCTGGTTGCGGGCAGCGTGGCGAACCTCGACCCGGCCCGCGTGACGGTGATAGACCAGGCCGGCAATCACCTGTCCGCGCAGATCGATCCGGTACTGGGAAATTCCACACTCGACAGCGAGTTGGGCGCGCAAATGCGTGAACAGGTATTGCGCAATATTCGCGAGTTGCTCACGCCTGCGTTGGGTGACGGCAACTTTCGCGCGAGCGTTGCCGTCGAGCTGGACCACGATCGCGTGGAAGAGACCCGCGAACAATACGGCGAGGCCCCGAAGATTACACAGGAAGCGATTCGCGACGAGAAGGACATCGGTCAGGCAGCGTTGGGTGTACCGGGTTCGTTGTCGAACCGGCCGGCACCGCCGTCGACCGCCAGCATGCCCGAAGCGCCGCACTCGGCCAAGAACGCGCAGACACGCCAATACGCTTACGACCGCAATGTCGTACAGATCAAGCGCAGTCCCGTGCGCGTGAAGCGCCTGAACGTGGCGGTGGTTCTGAACAACGCCGCCGCGCCCGGCGGTGGAAAGGCATGGGTGCCAGCGCAACTTGCGCAGGTGGACACAATCCTGCGCAACGGCTTGGGCATCGATGCCGACCGTGCAGATGCACTGACGGTGTCGTCGCTGGACTTCCGCGGCACGCCGGTGACCGTATCGCAGCCGTGGTGGAAACAGCCCGACAACATCGTGACGATCGGTACTTGGGCAGCGTGGGCATTGGGTACGCTACTCGGGTTCGTATTCATCTTCCGCCCGCTGCTTAAGGTGCTTCGCATTTGGGCCAACGGCGGGCGCGATCCGCAGTCGCAGGGCGCCCACGCCGTATCCGGCGGTTCGGAAACCCCGGCGCTTGCGGCAGCCGCCGAAGCCGACACGCAGCCGCTGCTGCTGGCCGACGCGAATCTCCCGCCGATTGGCTCCGGTGCCGACGTGCTGATCGCACACCTGAAGCATCTGGCCGCTCAGGACCCTGAGCGCGTCGCCGAAGTCATCAAACCCTGGATTCGAGACGATGAGCACACCAACTGACGTACCTGCGACCGCGGACACCGCCGTAACGGCAGGCCTGCCAACCCAGAATCTTGCCGCGGTGGAGCGTGCTGCCATCATCCTGCTCAGCATCGGTGAGGAAGCTGCGGCGGGCGTGCTGCGATGCCTTTCGCGCGAGGAGTTGCTGGACGTGACACTCGCCATGTCACGCATGCAGGGCGTCAAGGTGGAGGCTGTGCAGAACACCATCGAGCACTTCTTCACGAATTTTCGCGAGCAGAGTGGCGTACGGGGTGCTTCGCGCTCGTTCTTGCAACGCTCGCTGGAGATGGCGCTCGGCGGTGTGGTGGCCAACAGCGTGCTCAACAAGATTTACGGCGACGCGATCGGCCCGAAAATGGCGCGCCTGCAGTGGGCGCAGCCGCAATGGCTTGCCGATCGCCTGCGCGACGAGCACGTGCGCATGCAAGCCATGTTCCTCGTCTTCTTGCCGCCGGAGCAGGCGAGCCGCGTGATTCAGGCGCTGCCCGAAGCGCGGCGCGAGCAGGTGCTGCTCGATATCGCGCGTCTGACCGAGATCGATCATGACCTGCTGCGGGACCTGGAAGACGTGGTCGACTGTTGCATCGCCAACCTTGGCACACAAAGCACGGCCGTCGAAGGTGTGCGGCAGGCCGCCGACATCATCAACCGTATGCCGGGCGACCGCACCCACATGGTGGAAATTCTGCGTGCTCGGGATCCGGAGTTGGTCGCGGCGGTGGAAGAGCTCATCTACGATTTCGCGGTGATCGCGAACCAGGATGATGAGGTGATCTCCGTCATTCTCGAACATGTCGACACGGCGCTGTGGGGCGTGGCGCTTAAGGGCGCCGACCCAGCCGTGCGCGACGCATTGTTGCGCTCGATGCCGCGGCGCGCGGTGCAGGCCTTCGAGGAGATGTTGCGCCGGGCGGAGCCCGCACTCCCCAGCAAAGTCGAGTCGGCGCGCCGCGAAATCATGGACATCATACGAAGACTGGCCGACGACGGCGACATCGAACTTCGGCTCGTGGCGGAGGAAGCACTTCGATGAGGACGTACCGACGCTATGCATTTCCCTCGCTGGCGCGCATTCGCGCGGCAAGCGAGCAGCCTGGCGGATTCACGGCGCCCGACGAGGTGGATCTGATCTCCGAGCAACTGCATGTCCCTCCGGCCGCGGAATTGCTTGAAGAAGCTCGGCAAGCGGGTTACGAGGAGGGCTTTGTCGCCGGCGAACGAGTCGGCGCCGAAGGCGCACGCCGCGACGTGCGTTCCAGGTTCGATGCGCTGGTAGCACCGGTCGACGCGCTGGTTCGTGGCTTCCAGTGCGTGCAGCAAGCTTATCGAGCCAAGGTGCGCAGCGAAGTGGCTGAGCTCGTTGGCGACGTTGCCCGACAGGTCGTGCGTGCGGAGCTCGAAACCCGTCCCGAGCGGATTCTCGCGTTTGTGGATGAAGCCGTCGGCACGCTGACCAAACCGCCCGAATCCGTCAGCGTGCGGCTGAACCCGGCCGATTACGCGCGCCTGGCCGAAGCGGCACCCGATCGAGTGCAGGGCTGGCAACTGGTGCCGGACGACCGTCTCGAGCCTGGCGAATGCCGCGTGCGGGCCGATGACATCGAAATGGACGCGGGCTGTGGTCAGCGCCTTGTCGCCTGCATCGAACGGATTACCTCACAGCTCGCGCATGCCCATGCCGAGGAGGCGGACGGAGTGCCGGCATGAACCATTCCGTACTCGGCAAGCTCGACCTTGGCGATGTGCCCGTCGCAAGGCCGGTAGGACGCTTGTCCGCCGTCTCGGGCCTCCTGCTTGAAGTGACCGGCTATGCATTCGAAACCGGTCAGCTCGCACGGATCGAAACCGCATCGAACGACTGGCTCGATGCGCGCGTGGTCGGCTTTCGGGAAGGCGTGTCGTATTTGATGCCCTTCAGGCCCGCAGAGGGTTTGGCCGCGGGCGCGCGCGTGTTTGGCGATGAAGGTGCGCGCACGCTGTCGATCGGCCCGGCATGGCGTGGCCGTATCGTCGATGGTCTCGGTGAACCGATCGACGACCGTGGTCCGCTCATCGGCGACGCCGTACTCGATCTGGCTCCCCCGCGCGTGAACCCGCTGCGCAAGCAGCCGGTGGAGGGTGTGATGGACGTAGGCGTGCGCGCGATCGACGGCATGCTGACGTTGGGCCGCGGGCAGCGCGTTGGCCTTTTTGCGGGCAGTGGCGTTGGCAAGAGCGTGCTACTCGGCATGATCGCGCGCCAGGCCGCGGCCGATGTGGTGGTGGTTGGCATGATCGGCGAGCGTGGCCGCGAGGTGCGAGAGTTTATCGAGCACTCGCTTGGCCCCGAAGGCTTGTCCAAAGCCATCGTCGTGGTCGCGCCGGCGGATGAATCCCCGCTGATGCGTTTGATGGCGACCGAGCTGTGCCACGCCATTGCCACACACTTTCGCGATGCCGGCAACGATGTGCTGCTGATGATCGATTCCCTCACCCGTTACGCGATGGCGCAGCGGGAAATCGCGCTGGCGCTGGGCGAGCCGCCGGCCACGCGCGGCTATCCGCCCTCGGTGTTCGGCATGTTGCCACGCCTGGTGGAGCGCGCGGGCAACGGCGAAGGTGTTGGCAGCATGAGTGCCATCTACACCGTGTTGGCTGAAGGCGACGACGAACAGGACCCGGTGGTCGACACGGCGCGTGCGATTCTCGATGGCCACATCATGCTGTCGCGCGATCTCGCCTCCCAGGGGCATTACCCGGCGATCGACGTGCTGCGCTCGGTCAGCCGCTGCATGTCACTCGTGGCGCCGCGCGAGCAGATCGACGCGGTACGCAAGGTGAAGCAAATGATGTCGCGCTACGCCAATGTTCGCGATCTGATCCCGCTGGGCGGCTACGTGGCCGGCGCGGATCTCGTTACCGATCACGCGGTGAAGATGCACGACCGGATCGAAGCCTTCCTGTGTCAGGCACAGGACGAGGTCGCGCCGCGCCAGGCGACGCTGGATATTCTGGCGGAGATTGCCGCATGAACGCCCGACATGTCGTTGCGGGACTCACGCAACTCGTCGCGATGCGCGCGAAGGAAGTGGATCGGCTGGAAATCGATGTCGCCGCGCGCGACGCGGAAGGCGCTCGCTATCGCCATCATATTTCGCAAATGACTTTGCTGATGCAAAGCGTCGACACCGGTACGCACGTACATCCCGAGCACGCAATGAACGGCGCGCGCTATCGCTCCGCGCTCGCCAATCTGATTCATCTGCACCAGCATCAATTGGCAAAGCACGAGGCATTGGTCGCGGGCCTGCGCGCGGATTTGTGCCGCGCACGCCTGCGGTACGAGCAGATCGATCGGGTTCGCAGCAGGAAGCTTGGCGCGCTCGAACTCGAGAAGCGCGCACGCGATCGCAAACTCGAAGACCAACAGGCTTCCCAGGCATGGCTGCGCAGGCGGCTGTCGCAGCAACGTTCGATATCCAACCCATTCTGATCAAGCGAGGACGCCATGTTCGGTAGTATTGGAGACCCAGTGGCAAGCGCCAAGGCGCTTACCGAAAAGTACATGCTGAATGCTGTTCAGCGCCTGAAAACCCAGCAAGCGGGCAACGCGATCGCCCAGGCCGGGCTCACCCGGTTACAAGGCGCGTTGAGTTCGTTTCAGAGCGCGTTGAAGGGCTTGTCCGGTGTGGGCGGCATCGTCAAACAAAAGGCCGCGCTGTCGAACCCGGCGCTGGGCGAAGCCACCGCGGCGGCCAATGCGCAGCCTGGTCGTTACACGTTCTTCGTCAAGCAACTCGCGTCGACGCATCAGGTGGCCTTCAAGGGCCTCTCGTCATACGGTGCCAAGGACGCGGGCACACTCGGGATCGCACTCGCGAACGGAGAATCGTTCAAGGTGGACCTATCGGCAGCCAACGCCGACGCGAGCGGCAACGTGTCGTCGGCCGAACTGGCTCGCGCGATCAACCAGGCCGCCGGCAACAACGGCAAGGTATCTGCATCGATCGTCACGATCGAAGGCGAGCAGCGTCTCGTGCTGACCTCGGGCGAGACCGGCGAGGCCGGTGCCATTTCGCTCGACGCCAGCGGCATCGGCGATACAGTGCTGTCTGCTGCCCTGTCGGGTACGCCGGACGAACTGTCGGTGGCACGAGACGCCATATTCAAGCTTGGCGGGGAGAGCGGCGTCGAAATCAAGCAGGGCAGCAATACTTTCACCGGCATTCAGGGCGTGTCCGTCACGTTCAAGCAGTCGATGGTCGAAAGCGACGCGCCATTGTTGCTCGATATCAAGCTTGACCACGGCGGCACGGCCGACGCCGTGCAGGCGTTTGTCGATGCATATAACAAAGCAATGGGCGTGCTGGCCGAGCTGACCAAGGTCAACCCTGACAATCCATCCAACGCAGGGCCGTTCGTCGGCGATGCCGGTGTGCGCAATCTCCAACAGCGAATGAACGCGCTGTTGCGCGCCACAGTGGGCGAAAGGCGGATGTTGGACTACGGCATCTCAGCGGACCGTACCGGCAAGCTGTCGCTCGATACGGACAAGATGAAAGCCTCGCTGGACAAGAATCCAAATGGTCTCGCTGCCTTGTTTGCCGATCCTGAGAAGGGCATCGTCGCGCGCATGGACGCCTACCTGAAGACATGGACCTCCTCCGTCGACGGTCAGGTCAAGCGTCGTCAGGATTCCGCCGAGCTTATTCAGCAATCGTTAAAGAAAAAGGAGCGTTCGCTCGAAGTGCAATACCGTCAGGTCTATGACCGATATCTGACCCAGTTCACGCGCGTGGCGGAACTGCAGAAGCGGATGGAATACACGAAGCAGTTGCTCGACGACCTCCTTAGCGGAAACAAGAAATGATGACCGGACATGGTTACGGCAATTACCAGACGACGAACCTGGCGAGTCAGGCGGCAAGCGCGTCGCCGGTACGGTTGGTGATTGTGCTGATGGATGGCCTGCTCGACGAGATGGCGCGCGCGCGTGCCCATATCGAAGCTGGACGCTACGAAGAGAAGGGCAACAGCCTGAACAAGTGCATCGGCATGCTGCATGGTCTGACCAGTGCACTCGATTTCGACGTCGGCAACGAGGTCGTCGTCAATCTTGCCCGGCTGTACGAGTACTGCACGGTACGCCTGAATGAAGCCGGACTCGCTCTGGATCCGGTCCTCATCGATGAAGTCTCGATGCTGATTCGCACGCTGCGCGCGGCGTGGGAAGGCGTCGATCAACGATTCGGATGATAGACCATGGACCAGAGCGACTATGTGCTACGACTTGCAATGCGCGTACGACAAGCGATTGCGAAGTGCGATTTCGACGCGCTGGTGTGCTTGAGCGTCGAAGTACACGATATCGTGAGCAACATGGCAACCGGAACGGCGTTGACCGCTGCCGAGCTGGAAGCACTGAGACTTCTGACGATCGCGCACCGCGTCGCTATTTCGTTATTGGAAATTGAATCCGAACGGCTGATCGAGGCGATGAGCGATCTCAATGATCGCCGCGAAGTCTGGCATGCCTATGCAGTTCAAGGGAGCCAGCAATGATGAGCGGTCTTTCGGCAACGGCCGACCTTGTGCCGGCAACGGCAGCCGACGGTAGCGCCGTGCTGGCTGCAGTGCTCGGCGGGCAGCCATCCGTGTTAACCGATGATTTCGAGGCCTTGCTGGTGGAGGGCTCCGGATTGGACGACGGCACGGACGCCACGGCGGATCCGGTGTCGGTGCCGGATCCGTGGTTGGCACTGGCGCGAGCGCCTGAAACCGAACCCCCGGCTGGCGACATGCCATTGTTGCAGGACGGCGCGGTGGCCGCACCGGGCCTTATGCAGGCGCTGGAAGCACGTGCAGTCGACACTGTCGCACCGGACCGGACGACAAGCGACGCACCGGTCGATACCGTCGCAATGCAACGCCTTTCCACCATCGTTTCGTTGCCGGCACACACACATGGGACAGCGCAACCAGCGGACTTGTACCGGCGCGGCGCGATCGAGCAAGCGGTTTTGCCGCAAGTTGGTGCGAAGGAACCGGTCGCGCCCATGCTGGCCGCGCGCCTGTTCGACCATCGATCGAGTGCGGTACCTGGGGCGCTGTTGAACCAAAGCATGAATTTCGCGACGACGCACGTGTCGCCGATCTTCGGCCCGCTCGCGTTCGGTGACGCAATCGCTCCGACAGGGCCATCGGCCGTCACGCCCGACTGCGAGGTAGGCACCCGCGCAACACAAGCCGAACTGTTGACGGAAGCGGCAAGGGTACCGGAAGTGGCAAAGGCACCGGAAGCGGCAATGGTGCCGACAACGGCTACGAGTGCGCCGACCGCGCGTCAGCAGAAGCTGATCGACGCGTTGGGAGAGCGCCTGAGCGTGCAGATGGCTCAGGGCATGCGTCAAGCCGTGATCCGACTCGAACCGGGTTCGAACGGATCGATACGCATCGAACTACGCCAGAACGTCAACGGCATGGCAGTTCACTTGTCGGCCACCCATCCCGAGGTCGTTCTCCAGTTGCAGGCGATCGGAGAAAGCTTGCGCCAGGATCTGGGCGCGCGACATGGTGGCGACGTGACCGTGCAGGTCTCGGCAGGTCGGCAAAGCCATGGCGAGGCGGGCGGCTCGGGCGGCCGCGAGCACCATCCACGCGATGAGCCGCCCACGCGAGGGCCTGGTGGCGGTTTGGCCTCCGCAGGCGGCGATTCGATATTCGAATTGGCGCCTCGCGAATTCGCGTACGTGAAGAGGGCGACGACATGATCCGGAACGCACGGCAACAAGGGCAACACGCGGCCGTGCAATCTGATGCCGGATCTGCTGCTTTCGGCTAACGAAACGAATTGCGCGAAGGGCTGCCGGCGCTGAGCGAGAGGGTCGGAAGCATACCGGCCACGCGCACGCTGGTCGGTGTGCAGTGCATGGAATAGCTCGAATCAGCAGCATTGCTCAATTTGGAATACGAACATTGTGCTGCGGCACCAATCGCACGCTCTCGTAACGTGACGGTAACGAAGGTCATGATGGACCGAATACGATGACTGCAACGATCTACACCGAATACCAAAGTGTACAGCGCGAGAACCAGGCGTTGTCCCCCGCCGATGAGGCGCGCTGGATGGCGCGGTATGCGCCGCTGGTGAAGCGCATCGTGCGCAAGCTCGCGTCGCAGGCGGGTGGGGCCATGGAGGCCTGCGACCTCGAGCAACTCGGGTTGATGGGTCTGCTCGAAGCGCTGCGTCGCTACGGTGAGCCCGATGACGAATTCGAGCATTTTGCGCAATTTCGCGTGCGGGGCGCGATTCTGGACGAACTGCGCCGCCAGGACTGGCGGCCGCGCTCGGCACGCCAAGGTGCTCACCGTCTGCGCAGCACTGAGCGAGCACTGCGCCGGGAACTGCGCCGCGATCCTACGAAAGAAGAAGTGTGCAACGCGCTGGAAATCGGCGACGACGAATACGAGCAGTTGCAACTGGACGACTGCGCACAAGAGTTCGTCAGTTTTGACGCCTTGCTGGAAGAGGACGCGGAACGGTACGAGTGCGGCGGCAGCGACGGCATCGAACACCGCGCCATGCTGCGCCACTCGCTTGAACAGGCGCTGGGCGTGCTCGACGCGCGCGAGCAGCAGATCATCCAGCTCTATTACGAATTCGATCTGAGTCAAGCGGAGATCGGGGCGGTGCTGGGCCTGACGCGGGCTCGAGTCTGTCAGATCAACAAGAGCGCGCTGGTCAAGATGCGCAAGCGCCTCGCTCAGCATTGACAGTGAAGAATATTGCGCCGCTCCCATCGGACGGCGCCCAGGTCGGGAAGGAATCATGCAACAGATATTTGGAATTTTGATCGTGCTTGGCTGCGTCTTCGGCGGCTTCGTATTCATGGGGGGCGATTTCCGCAAGCTCTGGCAGCCTGTCGAATTGTTGATTGTCGTCGGCTCGGCCGTTGGTGCGCTGGTGCTGGGCAATTCGCGCCACGTGCTCGTCGACATGGGCAAGCAATTGCGTAAGGTGATGGGCAGGCGCAAGCGCACGGCCAACAAGGAACTCCAGCGCCAGCAATTGCTGCTGATGTATGAGCTATTGAACATCGGCAGAGACCTCAAGGCGCTCGACAACCACGTTGAGAACCCGCACGAAAGCCGGCTGTTCCAGCGCTACCCGCTGGTGCTGCAGGGTCCCGAGCTGCTTACCTTCATTGTCGACAACCTCCGCTTGATGGCGATGGGCAAGATCAGTTCCCACGAGTTGGAAAGCGTGCTCGAGCAGGAGCTGGTTGCCGTTCAAGAGAACATTGAGTTGCCATCGCGCTCGATCAAGAAGATTTCGGAAGCCATGCCCGGCTTTGGCATTGTGGCTGCGGTATTGGGCGTGGTGATTGCCATGGGCAGACTTGGAGACGGCGCCAGTGCGGCCGAGCTGGCCGAGAACGTCGCGGCCGCCATGATTGGCACGCTTATCGGCATTTTCTTCTGTTATGGCGTTTTGGATCCGGTGTCGAATCTGATCAAGCAGGCGATGAAGGCCGAGATGTCGGAAATGGAATGCATGAAAGTGATACTGGTGGCCTTTGCTGGCGGCAAGCCACCGCTGCTGGCGATCGATGCAGGCCGTCGCATGATGCAACCGGCCTGCAAGCCGAGCTTCGCGCAGCTCGAGGGCTGGATCGGCCAATTGGACGCGGGGCGTGAATGAGCTTGGATAGCACCCACGAAAGCGTCGCAACCGAAGATGCGCCCGGCGCGCCCGCGACGGCCACTCCTGCCAAGCGAGGTGAACGCCGGGCGGCCCCCGTCGACTTGATCGTCAAACGCCCGGTTCGGCGCGATTACGACGACGATCATGGCGGTGGCTGGAAAGTCGCGTTCGCCGATTTCTGCCTCGCGCTGCTGTGTGTGTTCATGTTGTTGTGGGCGCTCAGTGCACGCGACGAGGAGACGCGCCGCAAAATGGACGCAATGGTCGACAGTGCACTGTACGACGACGACTGGGACATGCCGGCCAGTGCGCCGTTGGGGCCGAATACTCACGCGTTGCAGGACACGTCGGCGTCGCACGTGGCTGACGAGGGGGCTGGCGACGTGAAGCGCAGCGAGCCGATGGCGGACAGCCGCGAGGCGATGGACGCGCTTGCCGAACGGGTGCGCAAGCTCGGCAAGGACGCGGGGGTGCTCGACAACGTTCAAGCGATCGTCACGCCAATGGGCCTGCGGGTCATGCTGCACGATACCGAAGAGCGCGGCGTGTTCGTCAGTGGTGGTGCGGTACCTTCCGAGCCGTTTCGACCGATGCTGATCAAGCTGGGCGCGCTCATGGGCTCGATCGGCAATCCACTGTTCGTACTGGGGCACACCGATTCGGTGCCGTATCGCAACTCGGACGCCGGCTCGCGTTCGAACTGGGATCTGTCGGTGGATCGCGCGATGTCCGCCCGGTCGTGGCTGTTGCGAGGCGGCGTGAACGCCGAGCAAGTGATGCAAGTGATCGGCATGGCCGACCGGGCGCCGCTGGTGAACAATCCTCGCGCTGCAATCAATCGACGCATTGAATTTCTGGTGCTGACGCCGGAACGCGCCCGCGCTATCTGCTCCATGTTCGGCCCAGTCGACCAAGTCGTGCCGCTGACGCCCGGCATTAACGCCACGTCGGCCGGCGATCCTGACGCGGGCCGAGTCGGTGCGGAGGTCGGTGTGAAGCTCGACAAAAAAAGGACTTAACAGATCGATCCGCTTGCTCGTTCTGAAGGAGTGTGGACGGGTAACAATTTTGAGGGCCGCGGGGCCTTAGGGTGACATCATGCGAATTGCTAATCTGGCGGTACACGCCGCAGTCAATGGAGCGGAAGGCGTACAGCGTTCCGAGGGCGTGCGCCACAAGCGTACTGTGGCGTCAACCGAAGTGGTGCACGAAAAGACCCGTGATCGCCTGGTGCTGGATGCAGCACGCGCCGTGCTGGACGAGACGCCGGAAATCGACATGGTTCGGGTGGCTCGCGTTCAGGCCGCGCTGGCCGCCGGCAAGATCCGGTTCGATGCCTGCAAGCTTGCGGGCACGATTCAACGTTATCACGGAGGTAGCGAATGACGGGCACGGGTACCCCGCACCAACTGCTCGTGGACGTTATCGCCGACTGCGTCGGCTACCGCAAGCTTGTGCAACTGCTGGAAGATCAGTTTGCTGCGGCGCAGCAACTCGATACCGTGAGGCTTGGCGTGCTCGCTGGCGTGATCGCAGCTGAGGCCGATGCGATTGACATGCGGCGCCGCTACCGCATTGAGCGGCTCGGTCAGGTGCCGGGTGCGGTGCTGGAACTGGGTCGGCGTCTGTTGGCCGACGACAGGCACGCAATGCAACGCGCATCGTTCGTCGAGCGGTGTGAGGAAGTGAAGCTGCTTGCAGCGCGATGCCAAGCCCTCACTCGGCGCAACAGCGGCCTCTTGGTCGCGCAGTACGAGGTGATGCAGCGCCTGGTGTACGGAGAAAGCCACACCTATGTTCCGGCCTGACGTCGCATTCGTGCCCGCCGCGCCGGGTCCGACTTCCCGCACTCCCCCTCCCGTTGCGTCCGCAAGCGAGACGGCGATGGGCTTTGGTTCGTTGTACGCGTCGCTGAATCGCGATATCCGCGGCACGATCCGCAACGGCTTCGGCCACTCGATCGAGCCGCAGCTTTCGTCGCAGGCGGCAACATGGACCGATATGATGCGAGCCCGCGCGGAAGCACTCGCGAAGCCGCAGCAGGGTGTCCTGGGAAACGGCGCTCCCGCGACAGGGCCGAACTTCACCGATTCAGATCAGCAGGCCTTTCTGGCCGAGATCATGCCGCACGCTCGTCGTGCGGGCGCGATGATTGGCGCGGCACCGGAACTAATCGCCGCGCACGCGGCGCTTGAATCCGGCTGGGGCAGCAAACCGCTGAAGAACGTACGCGGCGAGACCACGCATAACCTGTTCGGCATCAAATCGACGGGCGGATGGGCGGGGGAGTCGGCTGCTGCCGTCACCACCGAGTATGTGGACGGCTCGGCCGTGAAGATGGTCGACCGCTTCCGCGCGTACCCGAGCTATGGCAGCGCGTTTCACGATTACGCCAAGCTGCTGCGCGATTCGCCCCGCTATGCCGGCGTGCGCAACGTAGGCGACGACGCCCGCGCATTCGCCAGCGCACTCAAGCGCGGTGGTTACGCGACCGATCCTGCCTACGCGACCAAGCTTGTGGACATGGTAGGGCTGGTCAAGCGGATGATTCGCTGACGTTCGTCGCGGCCCGGTGCCGGCGGCCGCTTTACCTCTACTTCGTAACGCCAACCGGCTCGACGGTGTCGGCACCGGTCACCCGCGCGAAGATCACTTTGCCAGTACTCGCGTTTTTCACGCGGATAACCTCGTCGATCGCGCCATTCTGCATGGCCGTGCCTGGCACGGACACGCGTATCGGCCCGGTATTCGCCTCTATTTGGACCGCCTGGCCGCGGCGGATGGCTTCCGCGCGGTCGAGTAGCCGGGCTTGGATCACCTGGCCGGCCTTTACCGTGCGGCGGAGCATGCGCCCAACAGCGAGGGCGGGATCGGTCAGCGCATCGGGGGTGAGCGCAAAGTCGCGGACATCCTGCTTGAAATCCGCTTCGTTGAGCGTGTGGCCGGAGCGCAACGCGGTTGCCGCTACCAGCACTGGCGTGTCGATGCGAGCCTTCACCAGATATGTCGTGGCGCGCGGTTCCCCGTTGCAGCGCACTGAAAAACGCATGCGGGTCAGCGTCTTGGTGTCAGTCGCGGCGATTTCGTAGGGCTTGCTGCACGTCGGGGCAGGCCGGCGCGAGGCCGACACCGCGACTGAAGCATCCGGTTTGGCCAGCGCGCGATCGGCAACATAGCGCGCAAGCCAGGTCTGAGCCGCTTTCTCGACCTGTGGGATGGCCGGATCGCCTGGATGCGCCGTGGCGGGTGCGGGCGCCTGCGCAAAGGCTGCAAGCGGCATCGCCAACGCTGCGATTACTGCTGCCAGCACCACATGCTCGTGCGGTTGCTTGCGGGAGTGTGTCGGAGCCATCGCATCCTTTTTCTTGAACTGAATGTTGCTCGATTATAGGGCGCCGCGCGGCTGTAGCGAACGCTCGAGCGCCGTGTTCAAGTTCTGTAAAACCTCTTCGCGGCCACGTTCGCCAGCCCGTAACCTCCACCCGGTCTATGACTCAACCGCTGCCCGGTAACAACCGCGCGGCACTTTCCGGAGGCAAGCCGCCACTATGGGATTGAATCTCGAACAAGCACTTGGCGTACATGCGGCCGCACTCAAAGTGCGTGCCGAGCGCACCAAGCTCCTTGCATCGAACTTGGCCAACGAATCGACGCCGGGCTACCAGGCGCGCGATCTGGACTTCCGTGCGAGCCTCGGCTATGTGCTCGCCAACGATGCCTTCGATGCCGCGCTGCGATTCGGTGGCGATGAACCGATGTACCGCGTGCCCAGCAGTCCCTCGCAAGATGGCAACACCGTCGAACTCGGTGTCGAGCAGGCGGCGTTTTCGCAAAACGCGGCGGATTTCCAGGCCAGCCTGACATTCGTCAACATGAAAATCAAGGGGCTGAAATCCGCCATCACGGGGAACATCTGATGAGCTTCAAGGACATTTCGCAGATCGCGGGTTCGGCGTTGTCCGCACAAGCCGTGCGACTCAACACCATTGCCAGCAACCTTGCCAATGCAGGTACGTCCGGCACCGAGGAAACCGCGTACCGCGCGCGCAAACCGGTATTCGCATCGGTGTTCCAGAACGGTGGTGCGCGCGTGCAGGTGCTGGACGTGATTGCCACCGACGATGCGCTCGCTGCTCGACATGAGCCGGGCCATCCGCTGGCAGATGATAACGGCATGGTGTTTTACTCGAACGTCAGCGCCGTCGAAGAAATGGCCGACATGATGGCCGCATCGCGCGCTTTTTCCACCAACGTCGAGGTGCTCACGCGCATCAAGGGAATGCAGCAGGACCTGCTGCGCATGGGTGAGGGCTGAACACGGTGGACATCCAGAACAATGTCAATAACGTCACTGGCACAGGTGGCTCGGTCGCCACGCCGACAGCAGGCAATGGCGAAGGCGATGTGTCTGCCATGTTCACCCGGCTGTTGGTCGCGCAGGTCAAGAATCAAGATCCGTTGGCGCCGATGGAAGCCAACCAGTTCGTGACGCAGTTCGCGCAGATGAGCCAGGTGGAAGCCATGCGGACGCTTGCCAACCTTAGCGCCGCCACCGCCAGGACGCAGGAAAGCATGCTGGTCGTGACGCTCGGGTCACAAGTCGGATCACAAGTGCGCGTGCGATCGGAAAAGGTCGAGTTGGGCGATGCGGGGGTCAAAGGGGGCTTCAAGCTCGAATCGTCGGCGTCGGAGGTCGGCGTGATCCTGACCGATGGGGGCGGCACCGAGTACAAGGTCTCGCTCGGCGCAAAACAGGCGGGCGACGTCGACTTCAACATCGACCCCGCAGAGCACGGTCTGCCGCCGGGCAATTACACGCTCCGTGTGGTTGCCGACTCCGGCGAGAAGCCCCCCGTCGAGCTCGATGGCAATCTGCAAAGCGTGCGTCTCGGAACGGACGGTCGCGTGATCTTGACGATCGCGGGCATTGGTGATGCGGCGGCCGCTGATATCACTCGCTTTCTCGGCCGATCAAACCAGCAGCGTACGTATTCGGAAACCGCGTCTCCCCAGAGTCTCCCCATTTCAAAGAGGTTCCAGTCATGAGTTTCAACATCGCGCTCGCCGGCATCAACGCTATCAACGGGCAGCTCAACCAGATCAGCAACAACATCGCCAACAGTGGCACGCTCGGCTTTAAATCGGGCCGCGCCAACTTCGCGTCGAGTTACATCAATGCGATGCCGTCGGGAGTATCGATCGGTTCGACCTCGCAGTCGATGGACGTCGCCGGAAATTTCTCCGCGACGGGGCGCGGCCTGGACGCCGCGATCGCGGGCAAGGGATTCTTCATCTCTCGCGACACCGACGGCTCGATGGTGTATTCGCGCGCCGGTGTGTTCAACATCGACAAGAACGGCAACGTGATCGATTTCATGAGCCGCATCGTGCAGGGGTATGGCGCGGACGGGGCACTGGGCAGCCTGACGATTCCTACGGGCGCGATTCCCGCACAGGCGAGCAGTTCGCTGGAATACGTCGGCAATATGTCTGCCGACTGGACCACGCCCACGGTTTCGCCATTCGACAAGGACGATCCGAAGTCGTACAACGGCATCTCGGCCGCCACTGTGACGGATTCTCTCGGTCGCGAGCACACCGTCACCCAGTATTTCGTGAAGGATGCGGGCAACAAGATGCAAGTCTATTACGCGATGGACGGTCAGAATGTCGGCAACCCCGTGGAGCTGAGCTTCGACAACACGGGCAAGCTGGTAACGCCGACCGCCACCGTTCAACTTGACCTCGGCACGCCGACCGACGCCGCACCGATGTCGATTGCAATCGGCTACGCCGGCACGACGATGTTTGGCGGCAAACAGACGACCGACAAGAATCGTGTGGACGGCTACAAGGCAGGCACCGTGACCGGCGTGTCGCTGGCCGAGGACGGCTCGATCGAGGTGCAGTACAGCAACGGCAAGAAGCTGTCGGCCGGCCAATTGGCGATCGCGACGTTCCAGAACGAAAACGGCTTGGTGCCGGTGGAGGGGTCCGGCTGGCAGGCCAGTTCTGCTACCGGTGAACCGCTGGTCGGCAAGCCTGGTACCGGCATGGCCGGCAAGCTCGCCGTGCGCGCGGTCGAGCAGTCGAACGTAGACATGACCGCGGAGCTCGTGAGCCTGATGGGCGCGCAGCAGAACTACCAGGCCAACTCGAAGGTGCTGTCGACCGAAAACGAAATGATGCGCGCGTTGATGCAGGCGCTGTAACGCGATGGACAATTTCCTGTACACGGCCATGACCGGCGCCGAGCATTCGCTGCGCGCGCTCAACGTGCGAGCCAACAACCTTGCCAACGCGCATACCAGCGGCTTTCGCGCCGATTTGGCCAGTGTGACGAGTCAGGCAGCTCGGGGTTATGGCTACGACTCGCGTTACCACGCAACGCTCACGTCGACGCATGTGAATCACGAGCCCGGCAAGATCAGCGAAACGGGTCGCACGCTCGACGTGGCCATCGACGGACCCGGCTATCTTGCGGTGGAGACTGCTCAGGGCGTGGCGTACACGCGAGCCGGCGCGCTCACGCTCGACGGCGATGGCGCACTTACCCTGAACGGCAATGCCGTATTGGGGGAAGGCGGTCCGATCGTACTGCCCGAGCACGACGCGTTGACGATCGGCGCGGACGGCACGATTTCCGTCGTGACGGCGGGCGAGAAGGAGGTGCAGGACGCGGGTCGCCTGCTGCTGGTGAACCCGGAGCCGACCGACTTGGTGAAGAACGCACAGGGCCTCATCGTTTCGCGCACCGGTACCGACTATGCGGCCGACGACAGCGTGACCGTCAAGGGCGGCCATTTGGAAGCCAGCAACGTGTCGGCCGTCGAGGAAATGATGCAAACGATGTCGCTCACGCGCTCATTCGAGATGCAGATGAAGCTATACAAGGTGGCCGATGAAATGGCCGATGCCGGCAACCGGCTCATCCGCGGGTAAGCGGTCGGGTGGACCGGTGCCAAACGAATCAACCAACACTGAAGGGCAACGATGAATCACGCAATGTGGATCAGCAAGACGGGCATCCAGGCCCAGGACGCGAAGCTGCAGGCGATTGCCAACAACCTTGCGAACGTCAACACGGTCGGCTTCAAACGCGATCGTGCCGTTTTCGAAGACATGTTCTACCGTGCGGAGCGTCAGCCCGGCGCCCAGGTATCGGACAACGCAACGGGGCCGGGTGTGCAACTCGGCAACGGCACGCGGATTGCCGGCACGCAAAAGGTGTTCACCACTGGCGCGCTCCAGGAGACCGGCCAGCCGCTGGACGTGGCTATTGTCGGCAATGGCTTTTTGCAGGTGGAAATGCCGAACGGCGAAGTGGGCTACACGCGCGCCGGCCAGTTACGCCTGAACGACCAGGGCCGTCTGACCAATGCACAGGGCCTGCCGCTCGTGCCGGGTATCGACATTCCACCTGAGGCGGTGGGTATCACCATCAGCGAGAACGGGATGGTGTCGGTTTCGACGGGCGCTGGCAAGACGCTGGCCGAAGTCGGTCAACTTCAGCTTGCTCAATTCGTGAATCCGGCTGGCCTGCTCGCATTGGGTGGCAACCTGTATGCGGAAACCGTTGCCAGCGGCGCGCCCACCGAAAGTGAGCCCGGTCAGAACGGCATCGGAACGATCAAGCAAGGTGCGCTCGAGGGTTCCAACGTATTGGCCGTGGAAGAAATGGTCGAGATGATCGCTGCCCAACGCACCTACGAGATGAACACCAAGGTGCTGTCGGCTGCCGACAACATGATGCAGTACCTGTCGCAGGCTGCGCGCTGATGACGGTCACCCGCTTCGTTGCCATGGGCGGTGCGCTGGCCTTACTGGGCGGTTGTGCGACCGGGCCGTTCGATCGTTCGCTGCCGGACTTCGACGACAACATGCCCGATACCGTTTTCGATATCCGTCGGGGCACGGCGGGCGGCGTGCTGGTTCCCGATCAGGCGTGGTCGCTCACGTCGGACGTGCGCGCTTTCCGCGCCGGCGACGTGTTGACGGTGGATCTCGAAGAGTCGACCCAGGCGAGCAAGAAAAGCGGCACGCAGGTCGGCAAGGACAGCAGTCTCAGCGCCAAGAAGCCGTCACTGTTCGGCAAGGCGCTGCCAGTCGAGGCCGAACTCGGCGCGAAGAGCGGGTTCAACGGTGCGGGTTCCAGCTCGCAGCAAAACACATTGCGCGGCTCGGTGACGGTGGTGGTGCTGCGCGTGATGCCCAACGGCCTGCTGCAAGTGCGGGGCGAGAAGCGCCTCGTGCTCAACCAGGGCGAAGAGAACGTGCGTTTGGCGGGTTACGTGCGTGCTGCCGATATCGATTCGAACAATCGTGTGTCGTCTCAACGTGTGGCGAATGCGCGTATTACCTACGCGGGCCGCGGGTCGCTGGCGGACGCAAACCAGCCCGGCTTGTTGACCCGATTCTTCAACAGCCCATGGATGCCGTTCTGAGTTGACGACGAACGGATTGAACCAGGTCGACGCCCAATCGACCGCAGGATGAAGCGATGAAACCAACCCGACTCACAACCCGTGTCGCCGCCCTGGCTATCGTAATCGGCATCGCGCTAAGCAGCGCAATTGAAGCGCACGCTCAGACCGTCGGTAGCCTGGTCGACGTAGAGGGCGTGCGTGAGAATGCGCTCGTCGGCTACGGCATCGTGGTTGGCTTGGCCGGATCGGGTGACGGCACGCAAGCCAAGTACACCACCCAATCGCTGACGAATATGCTCAAGCAATTCGGCACGCGACTGCCGGAAAATTCCAACTTGCGTTCGCGCAACGCGGCCGCGGTGATAGTGAGCGCGACTTTCCCGCCGGGCTATCGCCGCGGCCAGAAAGTGGACGTGACTGTTTCGTCGCTCGGTGATGCGAAGAGCCTGCGCGGCGGAACACTGCTGATGACCCCCTTGCGTGCGGCGGACGGCGACGTCTATGCGCTGGCGCAGGGCAACCTGGTGATTCCAGGTCTGAATGTGCAAGGACGCAGCGGCACCAGCGTCACGATCAATACGCCCACCACGGGCCGGATTCCCAAGGGTGCAACGATCGAGCGGGAGATTGCCACCGACTTCGCCGATACGCCGACCGTACGCTTGAACCTCAAACGTCCGGATTTCCAGACCGCCTCCAGTATCGCGGACGTTATCAACAACGCTCTCGGCAGCGAAGTCGCCAGCACGGTGGACGCTACCTCGGTGGATGTGGTTGCCCCCCAGGTGGCGAGCCAGCGTGTGGCGTTCGTTGCCCGCCTGAACGCGCTGAAGGTGAGCAAGGGCGCAGAGGCGCCGCGCGTTGTCTTTAACTCGCGCACCGGTA
The DNA here is from genome assembly GCF_905400185.1 of Burkholderia sola. Taxonomy (NCBI): domain Bacteria; kingdom Pseudomonadati; phylum Pseudomonadota; class Betaproteobacteria; order Burkholderiales; family Burkholderiaceae; genus Burkholderia; species Burkholderia sola. The sequence goes on along the minus strand of NZ_FR989677.1, from coordinate 1,093,657 downwards.
CGGTCGTTATCAGTCAGGGGGTGACGGTCAAACCGGCGGTCGTCTCGCACGGCTCGCTGAAGGTGACGATCGCCGAAGGCACGATGGTCAGCCAGCCGAATGCATTCGCCAACGGCAGCACCGTGACGGCGCCCGTGAGTGAGATCGGGGTGACGCAGGCGGGCGGCAATGCGTTTCAGTGGACATCGGGCGCTAGCCTGCAAGCGATCGTCGACACGATCACCCGCACCGGTGCCACGCCGGATGACCTGATGGCGATCCTGCAAGCCCTTTCCGAAGCCGGTGCGCTGACGGGGGACCTGGTGGTGATCTGACGAGGAATTCGATTATGACGCTTGAACCCAGATACCAGCCACACGCACAGTACGCTGCGATTGAGACCGCGGCCGTCAAGGCGTCGGATCCAGCTTACCGCGCGCGCGTGGAAGATGCGGCCGTGAAATTCGAAGGCCTTTTCATCGCACAGATGTTGAGCGAAATGAAGAAGGCGACCGACCAGCTCAAGGGAGACGATGGCTTTGCCGACCGTTCCAGCGAAGCGATGCTTGACTACGCGAACCGGGCGGTGGCCGATGCTATCGCGAAGCAACGTGGCTTTGGCATCGCGGACACGCTGGTTGCGCAGATGCTGCCGCCTGACGCGACGCCGTCGAAAGACTGACGCATTGACACGTTCACCGCCACATTTTTTGCACTTGAACCTCACTATGAACATTACCCAAATTGGTTTGTCAGGCGCGCTCGGGGCGCGAGCAGCGATGGATAGGTCGGCACGCAACACGGCAAACCAGCAGACCGTCGGCTACACGCGCCAGGGTGTGCTGCGAACCTCGCGCGTGAGTGGCGGTGTCGATGCGAGTTCGGTGATCCGTTTCGGCGATCACACCAATACGCAGCAGAAGTGGGCGTCCCACGGATCGGTTGGCGAGCATCGGGCGGCGGAATCGTACTTCCGTCAGCTCGAGGAAGTGATGGGGCTCAAGGACGGCAGCATCAAAGTCTCGATGGGCAAGTTTTTTGGTGCGCTGGATGCGGCCAGCGCCGATGTGGCCAACTCCGCGCTGCGGCAGCAGGTGCTGCTGGCTGCCGGTGGCATGGCGAAGAGTTTCAACAGTGTGCAGCAGATGATGCGTGGCCAGCTCGATACGCTGCGCCAACAGAGCGCGGCCACCGTGGAGCAGATCAACGGTCTATCCCGAACTGCCGCCGAGTTGAACCGGCTCGTCGCCGATGCGGAAGCCAATGGTGGCGCACCCTCCGAGCTCATCGATCAGCGCGACCAGGCCATCGACCAGTTGTCGGCGCTGGTCGATATCCGTACCGTTCGTCAACCCGACGGCGCCGTCGACGTGAGTCTTGCGGGCGGTACGCCGCTCATTGCGGGCCGTCAGGTCGCAAAGATGAAGGTGGAAACATTATCCGCCGGCACGTTCGAACTCAAGCTGGAACTAGCCGGCACGCAGTATTCGGTGGACGGCGCCAAGGTCGGCGGTGAGCTGGGCGGCTTGTCGTCTTTTGCGAAGGACACGCTGCTGCCGCAGATGGAGGCGCTCCGCTCGCTGGCGGCCGAACTCGCGGGCAGCTTCAACGACCAGCTCACTGCAGGCTTCGGCATGGGAGGTTCGCCGGGCAAGGCGCTGTTCACGTTCAATCCGGTAACGGGCCACCTGACGGCTAACGAGATGAAGCCCGAGGAACTCGGCTTTTCGGGCGATCCCAAGACCCCTGGCAACAGCGACAATCTTCTCAAGCTGATCGACCTGCGCTCCCGACGTATCGATTTGCCGGGTTTCGGCGAGGCGTCGTTGGGCGACGCGTACGTGCAGCTCGTCGGGAAGCTCGGCACACAGAGTGAGCAGAACCAGTCGAGCTTGGCAATTGCCGTTAATGTTCGCCAGCGAGCGGAAGAAGCTTGGCAGTCGCTGTCCGGGGTCAGCATGGACGAGGAAGCCGTCAATATTTCCGAGGCCCTTCAGATTTACTCGGCCAACATGAAAGTGATTTCCGTCGCAAAGGAATTGTTCGACGCGACGATGCGCGCTTTCTAAGAGGAATGGATGGCTCGCACCTGCGAGCGTCGAAGACTAACGTTTAACACAGGGAGAACGTCGAAAGATTGCAAAGTAATCGCATGTGGTTGAAGGCCAGGTAGCGAATCAGGCGCGAGTCGGCGCTTTCTATCGGGAAGCCGTGGCGCGTGGGCCGTTTGAAAAAGAGGCCGAATATCGACAGGGAGCCGAACCTCGGTACGACCACAGGAAAGCTATTGCAGTCGGGATGCGTTCAGTAAAGAGCACATGCGTATCGCCAGTCAACACTTCGGCAACACCATGCTCGCGACGCTACGCGCGTCGAACAGCATGGCCGCCGATCTCACGTCCAAGATATCCACGGGCCAGCGAGTGCAGCGGGCATCGGACGACCCGATTGCGGCCGCGCGGTTGCTGCTGATTGACCGCGACACCTCGCTGCTTCAGCGTTATCGGAACAACATCGATACCCTCTCGGTGCGCTTGCAAAAGAATGAAGTGCATCTTGACGGCATGCTCGACACGGTGATGTCCGTGCACGATTCGTTGCTGTCTGCCGCCGACGGTAGTCGTAGCGCGGCCGATCTGAATGCGCTCGCCGCGCCGCTGCGCATGCGGCTCGACAATCTGAAGCAGGCCGCCAACGCCAAGGATGGCGATGGCAACTTTCTTTTCTCCGGCTCGCAAACGAATACGGCGCCGATTGCATATGACGCGACCGCGCCTGTCGGCAGTCGCTACTCGTACGCCGGCAATGGTGAACTGCAGCAAGTGGTGATCGGCCACGGCGTCACGCAGAATGCCAACGTCACGGTCGAGCCTCTGGCCGATGTGATGAACAAGCTGGAGGCGGCGATTGCGGCCATGGAGAATCCTGAAGTCGATCCGAGCGCACCGGCGGTGCGAGGCGTCTTGAGTGCGGCATTGGATTCGGTCAAGCGCAACGGTATCGATGCCCTGAGCGTGAAGATTACCGATCTGGGCGGTGCCCAGAACACGCTGGATCTGATGAGCGAGAATCATTCGGCGCAGCTCGTCGCCAACGGGCAAGCCGTTAGTCTGGTGGGGGAACTGGACTTTGCCGAGGCGATCGACCAGTTGAACAACTACATCGCAGCCGTGAAAGGTTCGTACGCGATCTATACGCGCATGACGCAGTTGTCGCTGTTCGACGCAATCTGAGGCCCCGCTGATGAAGATGGGATCTACCCCACCCGTTCGCGGTCGGCTGGTTTCCCGGCGTGATGATGCGCACGTGGCCAGCCGCACGCAGCGTGGTGCTCGTACGAAGCAGGCCGCCGCACTTACCTCGGCGTCGATTGCCCACCTACCGGAATCGGGAATTACCGCCGTGGCGCCGCGCTTCCCGGACGTGTCGGTCGCCTTCACCGCACGCCACGCACAACTGAATGCCGACGTGACTGTCGCGCAGCGCGCGCTGGTGTTTGTCGAGACGGCCGCCGGGCAGTTGCGCGGGTTGAAGAGGACGATCGGCATGGCCTTGAGCGGCGCGGAACGCAGCGGCGACGGTGCTGCCGCGCTTATTGCGAAATTCGGCGCGCTCTGGCGCGACCGCGCGGCGCTGGCGGGCGGTGTGCTGGATGCGCAGTTGGTGGTGCATCCGGCTGCCGATGCAGTATGCACGTTCCGCATGCGCGCGCTCGATGTCGAGCAATGGCGAAGCGGCGGTGCGGAAACGCTCGTTTTCCACCCGGCCGGCTTGGGCAAGCAGCCGGTATCGGTCAGCTTTGGAGATGCGCCGCTCGACGCAGCCGCCTTTACGCGCGAGCTGGACCGTGCGCTGGCCTGCACGGGCGTTCGCGCGGCGCTGGCCGCGGACGGCCAGATTGATTTCACGGTGGCGGAGTCGCGCTGGCCCATCGTGCGCGATCATCTGATGGTGCAGGGCGGGGGCAGGCGGTTCCCTGGAGGCCGTCCCAGCCGCGCGCAAGTCGACGCGGTGCCGGAAGCCATCGATCCATCGCGCTGGCAAGTTACCGACCGCGTGTCGCGGCGCGCGGCATTGCGCGAGGTGGTGCACGCGCTCGACGGGTTGACGCAAGCGGACCGCACGCTGCGCGCCCACCTCGATACCGCGGGACACGCCCTGCAAGGCGACAAGCACGGGCCCGCAGTCGTGCGGGCGACGACGGACATTCAGTCGGTATCGGACGCGCTTGCCGACTCGGCGGACTTCAAAGTGCTGTCCGTCGTCACGTCGACGTTGTTTGGTCTGAGCCGCGGGAGAGTCGAAGCACTACTTAAGCATTGACGGTGTGGGGGCGAGGAAAAGCCGGATGGGTCCAATGCGGGCCGGCACGTACGTCCGCGAAGTACGCCCCGGAACCGAGGCCGCTCAATGGCGCCGTGCCGATCAGACTATCTATCGATGCCCCGTTCGACGCAAGGTCGGAATTCTGTAACGCCGCTGACTCGAAGCCTGCGCCGAGGCGAACCCGAGACTCTTTTGAGACATTTCTGATCGATGTGGCTTGCCACTGTCGGTACCATCAGCTTCAATTGGACTCCGCCGACAGGGTTCAAAATCTTGGCCACGGGAAACGAAAGGAGAGAGCTTCGGTGAATAACAATCGATGCGAAAACAAGGTAGTCGTTTTGGAGGTCCATCCCGGCGATTATCACCATGTAGAACGGGCCGCAGAGAGGTTGGGCTACGGAACCTCGGAGTTCGTGATGTTGAGCGCCTCTCTCGTGGCGTCTGCCATCGCGAACGGCGACGATGCACTAAAGACGCCGGCGGCATTGCGCGATAGCACTGATCTTTTGTCTCGATGACACAAGGCTGCAGGCCAACCTCCGGGCAGTAACCTTCACTCGACGTCCTGGTCGTCTATTGCAATGCATAGCCGTTAGTCGGCGGAAACCGGGGTTTCGCTGGGAGTGGCTTCGTTGGGATCTGTTAGCAATCCTATCCTGCCGGCAGTGCACAAATAAGAGTTGTCTGATTTAGTCGGAGCGGCTCGGAACCGAAAATGTGGCTGGCAGAGTGCACGCTATTGCGCTGCCCCTATTAATCACTCTTGGAGTATGTATGCATCAATCTATCATTCGTGCGTGTCTGCTGGGCGCGGTCGCAATCACCGGTGCCGCGCACGCAGAGGTCAAGGAGAAGACCTTTGAAATCAAGCTGAGCGCGGAGGTGCCGGTTGTGGGCGGCTTCGAGATCAAGGAAGAGGGTTGGAACCGTGCCGAGCAGCAGAAGCTCGCGTGGAGCGACGACGAGAAAAAGTTCAACCCGCTGACGCTGAAGGTGAGTGCGAAAAGCGGGGTGGGCAAGGTGCGAGTCAAGTTCTCGAGCGCCGATGTGCCGCGCCTCGTTCACCAACAGGACGAGGAAGCCTACTTCGAGGTGGGTGCCAAGGTCGGCGATAAGGATGTTGGCACCGAACCCGTCGACGTTGTGACGAAGGACGAGGCGAAGAACGGCAAGTCGATCGATCTGGTGATCACACCCGGAGTTGCGAGCGACAAGATCAAGAAGGAAGTGCTGGCGGGCAACTATGCGGGCACGGTGCCGTTGATGTTTGAGACTGAGGTCGAGTAAGGAGGAGTTCGATGAAAAAGCTGATTTTGGCAATTGCTGCGAGTGCATGTGCAATGTCGGCGTATGCGGCAAATCCGGAGCCAATCGATCTCAAGGTCCAGCTCGCCGGTGAAGTCCCGCCGCAGGGCGTCTTTGAAGTAACGCCAGTTGGCTGGGCAAGTGGTGAGGAGGCCAAGATTGACATTCCGCAGGAGTGGGATGGCACGGTGCGGTATAGAGAATTTCCATTTCAAGTTAAAAGTAGCTATGGCGCTATTCATATGACGCTGTCAGCGACTTCGGGTGGAGAGTCAATGGCTGCTGGTAGCTGGCGTTTCCAGGGTGAAGATGGAATCTCGAAGATCGGTGTAAAGCGAAGGCTGGTTGCTGCCGGTGGGACGAGTGAGAAATGGGTAGATCAGGCGAAAATGGAGGTCGCAAGTAAAGAAATCGCGGCAAATGGCGGCGAAATGAAATTGCGGCTAGGGGTCTATTTTGACGATACCATTCCCGTGAAACGCGGCATCGCCTATACAGGGCTTGTGTCTGTGGTCTTTGAGACGGATATCGATGGGTAAGGGTGTTGTATTTGTGGTGCGCCTTGGTGTTTAGTGTGAATCTTGCACGTTGGCGAGGTTACGTTCTGACGGCTTCGCAGTTCGTGCGGGCGCACGACGCGAAGCATCGATGTTAGCCTCGGCTCAAACCGCAGTTCGGGCTAAAACAGGGGGCAGGCCAGTCAATCGATGCCTGGCCATTAGTCGACGACCATCGCGAGCTCCACGAGAAGCGGCCCTGACGATATCTGTTAGTAGTCCGGTCTTAATTGGTTGTGCGCAAATAAGAGTTATCTGATTGGGTCAGGCTGATCAGATGCTGAAAATGTGGCTGGCAGAGTGCACGCTATTGCACTACCCCTATTAACCATTCTTGGAGTATGTATGCATCAATCTATCATTCGTGCGTGTCTGCTGGGCGCGGTCGCAATCGCCGGTGCCGCGCACGCAGAGGTCAAGGAGAAGACCTTTGAAATCAAGCTGAGCGCGGAGGTGCCGGTTGTGGGCGGCTTCGAGATCAAGGAAGAGGGTTGGAACCGTGCCGAGCAGCAGAAGCTCGCGTGGAGCGACGACGAGAAAAAATTCAACCCGCTGACGCTGAAGGTGAGTGCGAAAAGCGGGGTGGGCAAGGTGCGAGTCAAGTTCTCGAGCGCCGATGTGCCGCGCCTCGTTCACCAACAGGACGAGGAAGCCTACTTCGAGGTGGGTGCCAAGGTCGGCGATAAGGATGTCGGCACTGAACCCGTCGACGTTGTGACGAAGGACGAGGCGAAGAACGGCAAGTCGATCGATCTGGTGATCACGCCCGGAGTTGCGAGCGACAAGATCAAGAAGGAAGTGCTGGCGGGCAACTATGCGGGCACGGTGCCGTTGATGTTTGAGACTGAGGTCGAGTAAGGAGGAGTTCGATGAAAAAGCTGATTTTCGCAATTGCTGCCAGTGCATGTGCAATGTCGGCGCATGCGGCAAATCCGGAGCCAATCGATCTCAAGGTCCAAATCGCCGGTGAAGTTCCGACGCAGGATGTCTTTGAAGTAAAGCACAGGGGCAACTGGGATGGCGCCAACGTAAAGTTGACCGTGCCAGACGACTGGGGTGGCAAGGCGACGGATACACTGGCGGAAGTCCAATGGGACGTAAAGAGCACCTATGGACCTGTCCATATTAAGCTGCGATCTCCTCTGCAGGAGAAAACCCCGTCGACGGACGCTCGCGGAGTGCTCTTACACGATAATGGCGACGACTTTATCGAGGTCGATGCGAATGTAACCAAGTCGACTGGGGGATGGTCGTCGTGGGATTTCGTGAATCGCGACAAGGGATACCTTGCTTTGTCGGCCGAGTCGGCCGCCAGGGGCGACTGGGTTGGTGTCCGATTGAGGCTGGCGGCTCCGCATGGCATTCCGCCTAGCGGTACCTACACTGGCACGATGACTGCGATCTTCGAGACTGAGGTCGCGTCTTAAGGTGGTGTTTTCGCACGTGCGTGTGCGGCCCTCCCCGCCAGCACACGACGACGGATTCGTCCCTGTAAACAGGGGCGAATCCGTCTTTCCGCAGGCGCCGGTTCAATGGCCATTGCGTGTCCGAGTGGCGCTGGCCTGTCCAAAAGGGTGTTGTATTTGCGGTGCGCCTTGGCGTTTAGTGTAAAGCTTGCTCGTTGGCGAGGCTGCTTTCTGACGCCTTCGCAGTTCGTACGGGCGTACGACGCGAAGCATCGATCTTAGCCTCGGCTCTAATCGCAGTTCGGGCTAAAACTGGGCGCAGCCCAGTCAATCGATATGCCTGGCCGTTAGCCGATAGCCATCGCGAGCTCCGCGAGAAGCGGCCCAGATGATGAAATATATTAGTAATCCTATCGTGGCAGCAGAGAACAAATAAGAGTTGTCTGATTTAGTCGGAGCGGCTCGGAACCGAAAATGTGGCTGGCAGAGCGCACTCTATTGCGCAGCCCCTATTAATCATTCTTGGAGTATGTATGCATCAATCTATCATTCGTGCGTGTCTGCTGGGCGCGGTCGCAATCGCCGGTACCGCGCACGCAGAGGTCAAGGAGAAGAGCTTTGAGATCAAGCTGAGCGCCGAGGTGCCGGCAGTGGGTGGCTTCGAGATCAAGGAGGACGGTTGGAGCCGTGCTGAGCAGCAGAAGCTCGTGTGGAGCGACGACGAGAAAAAGTTCAACCCGCTGACGCTGAAGGTGAGTGCGAAAAGCGGGGTGGGCAAGGTGCAGGTCAAGTTCTCGAGCGCCGATGTGCCGCGCCTCGTCCACACAGGCGACGAGGAAGCGTACTTCGAGGTGGGTGCCAAGGTCGGCGATAAGGATGTCGGCACTGAACCCGTCGAGGTTGTGACGAAGGACGAGGCGAAGAACGGCAAGTCGATCGATCTGGTGATCACGCCCGGGGTTGCGAGCGACAAGATCAAGACGGAAGTGCTGGCGGGCAACTATGCGGGCACGGTGCCGTTGATGTTTGAGACTGAAGTCGAGTAAGGAGTGGTCAGGTGAAGAAGCTGATTTTGGCAATTGCTGCGAGTGCATGTGCGATGTCGGCGTATGCGGCAAATCCGGAGCCGATCGATCTCAAGGTTCAACTCGCCGGTGAAGTTCCGACGCAGGATGTCTTTGAAGTAAAGCACAGGGGCAACTGGGATGGCGCCAACGTAAAGTGGACCGTGCCAGACGGCTGGGACTGGAGTGGCGGGAGTCTCCAGATGGTGGAAGTCCAATGGGATGTGAAAAGCACCTATGGACCCATCTATGTTGAACTTCGGTCTCCGCTGCAGGGCAAAGACGTGTCGGCAGAAAACCGTGGGGTGCTCGTGCACGAAAGTGGTGACGATTTTGTCGAGCTTGACGCCGATACAACTAAAGCGAATGGGGGGTGGATCGGTTGGGGGGCGATGAACGGCAAGCGAGTGCAGGCCGTGTGGGCCGGGTCGGCCGCCAAAGGCGACTGGGTTGGTGCCCGACTGCGCCTTCACACTCCGAACCGCGTCCCGCGTAGCGGTACCTACACTGGCACGATGACTGCGATCTTCGAGACCGGGGTCGAGTCTTAAGGTGGTGCTTTCGCGCGTGCGTGGTGGTTCTCCCCCGCCAGCGCACGACAACGGATTCGTCCCTATAAATAGCGATGAATCCGTCCTCCCGCGGGCGCCGGTTCAATGGCCATCGCGCGCCAGCATGGCGCAGGCCTGTCCAAACAAACCGGCGCCGCTTTTCATTATTTAATAATCTGCCGGTTTACCAAGCCGCTTCAGCCGTGTCTTGGCCTCCTAAATCAGAATTCTCTGATTCGTTTCGGCCATTCAATTTCTCATAATTTCATCAGTCGACACCGATCGTATCCCGTCGGCGTTGCGCTTCCCGGCCGTCCACACAGATAAATCACCACGTCCATCGGGCGGTAGTGCTCGCGTGGCTTGTGGCGCATTTCGCCAATGCGGCGTGTCCGGTTTCGATTGTTCCGCGCATCTGGCGGGTTAACCATTTAACGGAATTTGACGAATGTCGGAGCAGCTATGCCAAAAATGAGCAAGATCAGCGTTGCTATTTTTCTTGCCATTGGCGCGCTGTGCCAACAGGGCGCGTTCGCGCGTGCGGAGATTGCCGGCTCGGGAGCGGACCTGTTCGAGCAGGCGGAGCAGCTTCCGGCGGATTTTCTCGAGCAACTGTTCGATTCGCCGCTGGTTGTGCGAATCGATTTCGATGGCCATTCGGCAGGCGAGGGCACGATCACGTTGAGTCGCGATGGAAAGGTCCAGTTGGTCGCGCTCTCGGATGAGCGGCGCAACGACATCGAACAGGGCGATCGCGAGCTGATCGAAAAATTTCTCCGTGAGCCGCGTGCGCTCGGCGCCTGCGAGACCAACTGCGACGGTGTGCTCGCGCTTCACTACAACCTCCAGGACTCCGTTTTATCCATCGTGACGCACCGTGCGGAACAGGATGGTGAGCAGAAGAAATATCATCCGTTGCCGGCCAGTGGAAGCACCGGCCTGATTACGTACAACTACCTGAATCTCACGGGTGGCCAGGGCCGTGAAATCGGCGGACGGTATTCGTTTGACGCCATCGGTAGCGTGGGTAACTGGTCCATCACGACCGGATTGCAGGCGACGCAGAACCACGGCATGCGGCGAGCCAGCGAGATTGAATACTCGGTGCCCCGCCTGTACGCGCAGCGCGAGTTCGAGGGCAAATTCGCGCGCGCGGGCTTCTTTACGCCGGACCTGGCAACGGGTATCCGGCCTCCGCGCATGCCAGGCGGAGGCGCGGCGACGACGCTTGGGGTGATGTTCGGCACCTCCGAGGCGCGCGAGGTCGAAGGCGCGCGCCCGAGCCTCTATCCCGTCTATGTGACCGCCAATCGCCAGGGCATGGTGGAAATCTACCGAAATGGCGCGTTGATCCACAGCCAATCGGTGCAACCGGGGCTGCAGGTCGTCGATACGCGCCCGCTGCCCAGCGGCATCTATGAAGTGGAGGTCCGGCTCGTCGAGGATGGTCAGGTTGTGTCCACGCAGAACGAGCTCGTCTACAAGCCCGCGGCGTGGAGTGATCCCACACAACGGTGGAAGTACGCATTTTTTGCTGGACAGGAACGCAACCTGATCGGCGAGGATCGTTCGCACGCGTTCACCGCGGGTGGCGCGATCAACTACCTCGCCCATCCGCGGGTCGTGCTCGGTGCGTCGGCGCAGCATGTGGCCGACGCCAACGTGTTCGGCGCGTCGCTCGACTGGCAGTTTACGGACCGTGCGCGAACCTACTGGAATGTGTACCACTCCTCGAAGCACGGAGTCGGTGGCGATGTGCAGATCCTGATGCCATACCGGGACGGGAGCGTATCGCTGAGCCACAGCCAGCGCTGGCAACGCAGCGACCGGCGGCATCGGAATGCGCGCGCGAGCGTGCGCAGCGGCAAGGTGCATGACTCGGCGATTACGTGGAGCCATCGCTTCACGCCGCAAACGAGCATCATGTCGCGCGCTTCATACGCCAGCGGCGCGACGACCGGCCTCGGTGTCGACCTGTCAGTTTCGCATCGACATAGCTTGTTCGGCAATGATCTCACCTGGCGTGTGTCCGGCTTCGATCGCCCCACCGGGACGTTGGCGAGAACCCGTAACCGAGGCGTCGATGTTGGCTTGAGTATTGCGCTCGGCAAGGAAAAACGCAGTTACAACGTGAACCTCGGAACGCGAAGCGGCTCGGATGGCCGGCGAGATCATTATGCGTCGCTGGGCGTACGGCAGGAGCTCGACGGTGGCTTCTTCAAGTCGGTGGGGGCGAACGGAACCGTCGACCGGTATGGCTTGAGCGTGGGCGCCACCACGCAGTTCGAACATTCGGTGGCTCGCGGCGATGCGTTCCTCCAGCGCTCGTCCAAGGAAGGCGGCTTTGCCGGCGGGATGAACCTGTCCAGTACCGTTGGCACGAACGGCAAGTCCGCTGCCGTATCCGGCAAAGGCAACGCCTTCAACGGCGAGTCCGCGGTGATCGTGGACCTGGCATCCGATTTCGAGGACGTCAAGGTGCGTGCCCAGGACACCTCGGGGGGCAGCATTGAACTGCACCCGGGTCGCAATCTGGTGCCCGTGTCGGCTTATCGCGCGGGTCGACTCCAGTATTTCTTCGATCGATCGCAGGCGCCGGCCGCGACGCTGCAGCCGAGCACGACGCATTACCACCTGAACAAGGGCGGCGTCGGGTACGAGAAGGTACAGGTCATGAAGACGATGACGGTGATCGGTCGACTGGTCGACCATGCAGGCAATCCGGTGCGAGCAGCTCACCTGTCCAGCCCCGCGGGCCGGTCGGTCACCGAGGCCGACGGATTTTTCGCGCTCGAAGTGAGCCACGCCAATCCGATCGTAAAGGTCGAGAAAGGGGGCAAGCCGCTCCGCACGCTTCACCTGAAGCCGCAGGACCATCAAATGGAAGGTGACTCTCTGATCGTCGGGGAGTTGGAATGTGAACAGGAGCAGACCAATGCCGATTCAGGGGAAAGCCGTGATGAACAGGGCTAATCAGAAGGGTAGCGCCAATCGGGGTGCGCGCGCATCCACCGCCCGAGCGCTCATCGTGCTCATGCGATGGCTGGCCGGTTCGGTTCTGGTGCTAGCCGGCGTAACGGTCGCGCGTGCCGCCGATATGTCGATCGAGGCTGAATACCTGCCCGGTGCGCAGACCCAAGGCGAAAACGGCTTTCGCAACATCACGAGGCCAGCGAGCTTTTGTACGGCCGATCCTGGTGGCTGTGCAGGTGTGACGACTGTCGACCTGCCGGTGGGCGATGTGAGCTACGGTGCACTCGATAGCGGTGCGAATGGGCAGGATGGCGTATATCTTCGGGCGCCAGCTCATCCGATTCGCGTCGAACTCAGGGACGAACGCACGAACCGGGTCACTGCGGTCACCTTCCGGGTCGCGGGCATTGTCGGGCAATACACGCTCCGGCCGGATGTGTACCAACTGACCGGTACGCCGACAGGAAGCGCTGAAACGGCACATGCGGCCCTTTGGAATGGAGGCGGCTGGCTACAGCCGCCGGCAGGATGTACGGCGCTCTCCGTCCAGCCTATGGCCACGGCAAATGCCTATCGGTTCGGTTGGCGTTTGCCCCGCGACGGTGGGGGTTGTTTCAAAACCCCTCGACAGTCGCTTCCCGCCGGAGCAGTCGTCCTCGATGGAAGTTCACTTGCCGTGGCCTACGAGCTGGTCACGCCGGATCCCGTATCGCTGCCCAATGGCACTTACCAAGGGGTGCACACCTTCACGGTTGGGCCAGGAAAGGATTTCGACTTCGGCGCGCATGCTCAGGTGGCGCGCTCGAGCGTTGATGTCGCGTTCGTGCTGAAGGTGCGCCACAAATTCATGATCACGGACTCGGGCGCCGGTAACGATGTCAAGCTCGCTCCAGCTCAGGGCTGGTTGAACTGGATAGCCGAAGGCAAGCCCTCTACCAGGATCGAGCGTGATGTCATGTACGGACTGTCTACGGGCGAGCCGCTGCGGGTAAGCCTGCGGTGCGAGGACGGTGAAGACGCAGCAGGCCGCTGCGTAATGCGCAACGCCCATGGCTCGGTCGTGCCCGTCGATCTTTCGTTGACGGTGATCGGCGCGACTACTGACCGTAAAGCGCCATTTAGTCGGATTCCACTGACCACGCGGGCACCCGCCGCGCTCGATGTCGACCGGTATCTGGACAATGCCGTGGCAACGGCCCATGTCGCCATTGACGGCCCGGGGGTCTCAGAGATGGGCCAGCATCCGGGGACGACCTATACAGGAAGGGTCTCCGTTGTATTTGATGCGATTACCGACTGACGCGGCGAGCAGGGCTGCAGCCGCCGCTTTCAGATTATTCCGATATTCGCCGTAACCCGGCATGCGGAAAATGGGATCTCTGACATGCAGCAGGTCCACGCAATCGCTGCATATTTTTGAACTGGCACACACGCAATGAGCGAAAGATGGGCCCCGGAAGCATCGGGCGAGATCGCATTCAGTGCCGATAAAAGGAGTATCGAATGAAAGTCAATCTCGCGAAGTGTATGTTTGCTGGCCTACTGGCCATGTGCTCGCTTTCGGTCAGTGCGGGCACGCCGTCGATCAACATTGGCCCCATGTTCGAGTACATGGGCGGAAAGCAGTCATCGATCCTCAAGCGGATCCGGAATAAGGGGGATGCGACTGCCTTCGTACGGGTCGAGGTGAGCGAGGTGGTGTTCAACGATGACGGCAAGCAGGAAGAGGTGCCGCTCGACCCCGCGCTGTTGACCCAACGAGACGGCCAAGGGCTGATCGCGAGTCCCTCTCGCCTGATCGTGCCGGCCGAGGGTGCCCAATCGGTGCGTCTGCTCTATCGCGGCAAGCGCGACGCGGAGCGCTACTATCGCGTGCGCTTTGTACCTGTCGTGCCGAAGGCGAAAGACGACTTTGTGCTGAGCAACGATGAAATCGAGCAATACAAGGAATCGCTGTCCGCGGGCATCAACGTCCTGACCGGATACGGGGCCATGGTGATCGTGCGTCCGGGCGATGAGCGCTATCAAACGGAGTTCAAAGTGGAGGGTGGCAAGAGCATCGTCGAGAACAAGGGAAGTTCGATGGTGACGCTCGAGGCCTATCGCGTGTGCAAGGAGAAGAACGGTGCATGCGGTGAACCGACGGCGTACTACATCCGCCCGGGGAAAACGAAGGAGCTGCCGTGCGAAGCCGGCTCGCGTTGCGAGTTCGAACTGCGCGAAGGTGAAAAGCGAACGAGGATGCATGTCGAGGCCGGACAAGTCGCGTCAGGGGCGTGACGATGACCTTCTTCAGCTGAAGTATCCCACCGCAACGCAAGTGGCAAGGCAGCAGTGAGGCTGGCCCACCAACTTGCGAGCGGTGTACTCCGAGAGATAGGTCGGTTGGTCGACAACCGTCGCGCGCTCCACGAGGAGCGACCCCGATGACCTCTATGAGTGCTCCTTCTTGATCGGGAGTGCAAAAATAAGAGTTGTCTGATTGGGTCAAACTGGCTCGGCACCGAAAATGTGGTTGGCAGCGCCAGTCCGATGCGCTGCCCTATTAACCGCTCCTGGAACATGTATGCATCAATCTATCATCCGCGCGTGTCTGCTGGGTGCGATCGCAATCGCCGGTGCCGCGCACGCAGCGCCGCTGAAGCCGCAGGAATTGGAGATCAAGCTGAGCGCTGAGGTACCGGTGGCGAGCAGTATCGAGATCAAGGCGGTTGGTTGGGACCTTACCAAGCAGCAACCGATCAAGTGGGGCGACGACCGGAAAAAGTTCGAGTCGTTGAAGCTGAAGGTGACCGCGAAATGCGGGGTGGGCAAGGTGCGGGTCAAGTTTGCAGACGCCGCGGGGCCGCGCCTCGTCCACGAAGCCGACGCGCAAGCCTACTTCAAGGTGGGTGCCAAGGTCGGCGGCAAGGACGTCGGCACTGATCCTGTCGAGGTTGTGACGAAGGACGAGGCGAAGAGCGGCACGTCGATCGAGCTGGTGATCACGCCCGGGGAGGCGAGCGACAAAATCAAGGCCGCCCCGGTGGCGGGTAAGTATATGGGCACAGTGCCCCTCGTGTTTGAAACTGAAGTGGAGTAAGGAGTAATCAGATGAAAAACCTTGCTTTGGCAATCGCTGCGAGTGCATGTGCGATCTCGGCGTATGCGGGAAATCCGGAGCCGATCGATTTCGATGTTCAGATCTCCGGTGAAGTGCCCTCGCAGAAATACTTTGAGGTGAAACCAGACGTATCGCTGGATCAGGCACTTTCAATTCCGGTTCCGGACGACTGGGACGGGAGCGAGCAGCCAATAAATCACCTTGTTAGCTTTGGTGTCAAAAGCTCTTATGGTCCCGTTCGCGTGACTTATCGCCATAACCAAGAGCTGAGTGGAAATACCTATCAAGTGCATTTGGTTCACAAGGACGATCCAGGCAGCTATATCCGCATTCGACCGTACGCCAAAATTGGATCGAGGCCGAGTACCAATGACTACTTGCCGGGACAAAGCGCCACTTTCACGATCGCAAGCACGGATGCCGCCGTCGGTACAACGTTCAACTACGCAGCCAAACTTTTTAATGGTGGAAGCGGCAGTATGTTGGACGGTACACAAAAGCCAGGGGTGTACACGGGTGATTTCACTTTTGTTTTTGATGCGGCTTCGGAAACTTGAATAAGATAGGGTAAATGCTTCGTTGAAGTAGGTGGTGGAGGGTCGACCCGCACCCGATCGATCACTTCGCGGCCATACTTGGCCACGAAGTGGTGCAGCTCGAAGGCGATTTCCGCCTGCAACCACTGTTCCCGGATTTCGAGTTCATAGGCCGCGGCAATGTCGATCGCTGCCGCTTCGATACGCTTGGCTGCATCTTTGGGGCACTGATTGAATGGCCCGGCCATCTCACGCGAGCGAACCCAGGCCGATTCAAAGTATTTTCCGGCTGAGCGGATCGACCACCACCGTTGCACAGCGGTGACCTTTATGAAATCACGACATTCGAGAGTGCCGCGCTACCCGGTGTACGGGTTCATGGCCGCCTACGGCAACGCAGTGGTGTCGCGCACGTAGGAAAACGCGCAGAACTACCTGTGCTACGAGCTGCTGTACGGCAGACCATTTGTCGACCGATAACTCGCCGTTCCTCGGCAAGGCCGGGTATTTCTATCCGGACTTCGACGCCCGGCCGGGCGCGTGCTGCTACAGGCATTTACGGAGCACGACGCGAAAATCGCGGCGCGTGCCGCGAGCGCTCGAAGCACCTGCTCAATTCGGTCAGCATCCACAATCCTGGCAACGTCGCTGTGTATTCCTACGCGATCGCATCGCTCTGTCGCGATGCATGACACATCGTATATTCTTTGGAGGCTTTGGTGCCTGTGTCAGGGCTTGGGTCTCGACGAATTATCCACCGGATGCGATGATGTCAGCCTGATTAATTTGCGGACGATCTAGATTTAGAATGCAGTCAACGAGTGCTTCGTGGGGCTGAAATAGGAGAAAGGTGTCCTGGGCGGCATTCTGCGTAAGCTCTTGGATATTGTGCATTGCAAAATGCCATGCTCGAGGCGAGACGTCGAGAAAGGTGACCTGGCGAATGCCGTGACATCGCGGTGCGCCGCCGCTCCGCAAGCCACCATGGGTAACATGAATCCCCGCGCATGCAGACGCGACGTTCGAAGAGAAATCCCGGCTGGGTCGGTATCCGAATAGAAAGTTGATTAAGATTGACAGAGGGCCGAAAGGCGAGCCCCCGGATTGCAACTGGGCATCGGAAGGATAGACAGCTGTTTTTTGGGAAAATGTTGATGAATGCATCCACTGAAAGCGGCAACGCGCGTCGTCGCATCAATGTCGTCGTGGCCGATGACCATCCGGTAGTTTCTACCGGCGTCGCCGCGATCCTGTCGGCCGAGATGGATATCAATGTGGCCGGTGTTGCATCGACAATTTCGGAGCTGCTGCATTTGTTGCAACAGCAGCCTTGCGATGTCTTGATCTGCGACTATTCGTTCAGCGGCGATCAGCAGCCGGATGGAGTGGCACTGTTCAAGCGACTAAGGCGCAGCCATCCACATGTTGCGATCGTCGTGCTGACCGCACATCAAGATATCGCGCTGCTCGTCTCTCGCGTCATGAATACGGGCGTTGCAGGCTTCCTGAGAAAATCAAGCCAGGATTTCGCGCGCCTGGCTGCAATCGTGCGCCGTGTGCATGCCGGGCAAACGTTCGTTGATCCGGCCGTGGCTGTCGACCTGCTCGAGGCCGGACATGCAGCGCAGACTTCGATCGAATCGCTCAGCGAGCGCGAGCTCGAAATATTTCGAATGCTTGGGCGCGGGATGTCGGTGACGGAAATCGCGATGCATACGAATCGCAGCATCAAGACCATCAGCCACCAGAAGATGAGGGCCATGCACAAACTGGGGGCAAGATCCGAAGCGGACCTCTACCGCATCTACACGGAGCATTTCGGCTCATGAGCCAGTCTCGCGGCAACGCAGAGGAAGCTTCGGATGGGGCCGACGACGGAATCGTAACGGCAACCCCAGCTTACGTCCCGCTCAGGTTGACGTTCTCAAAGCGCCTGCTGATTGTTTCGACCATAACGCTGACGTGCCTGATCCTGGTATGCGCCGGGGGCGTGACCGAACTCCTGATATCACACCAGCACGAGGAATTTGCGCAGCAATTTTCCGCGCAGAGAGAGGCATTGAAGGAGGAGGTCGACAGGCGCGAGGCCCGCATTCGCCAGTTGGTCGTGACGTACCAGATTGCAAAGGAGTACCTGGAGTCAGGCGACTCGCGGGCACGGAAAGTTCTGTTGCCCAGAAAGAACCAGTTGGCTCAGACAGTGCCCGGATCTGCGGCGACCCGCGCATTCTCGGTCGTGTCGACACTCACTTCACCCGCGGACGCGGCTCGCCAGACAAATTTGATCGATCTGGCAAGATATGCGTCGACATTTTCGCTTTCCCCTCAGGACAACTCGCCAGCGCTATCGGAAGGGTTTATCTATACGCCCGATAAGCGATTTTTGGCCACGCTTCCGCCACTCGCACCGGACCAGATTGCCGAGCTGAACACTGACAAGGCCGCGGAAGACTTCATCGGGAAACGCATGGAGCCTGTCGAAGAGGAGATGCAGCGCGATGCCCGGAATGGAGTGCGGGGCAAGGTTGTGTGGGTGACCGGGTCCAAGGATCCGCTCAACGACATGACGACCACGTATTTTGCGACATCCGTCTACGAGGGTGAGCAACGCAAGGCAACGATCGCATTGTCGATTCCGTGTAATCGATTCAATCAGTATTTTCTGCACAACGAAGGCGATCCGCATTTTTTCGTGGTCTCGTGCGCGGTGCAGCGACTATTGGGTATCGACGAAACGAATCCGCAAGAGGCGCATTGGGCGGAAATCATATCGAGAAATCCGTGGGTATATCAGGCGGCGAACGGACGGCCCCAACGCATCTGGCGGGAGGGCAGCTTCTTCGTTATTCAACGTGTGCCGGGCCCGCAGTGGGTCGCGGTATATGCATATACCTGGAGCGACCTTCTGGGCGCAATCACCCAGCAACTGCTGCTTGTTGTACTCGCGACGCTGAGTGGGTGCGGTCTGGTCATCGGAGGCGCGTTCTGGATGAATCGCGAGGTGATTCGGCCGTCCAGCGAGCGGCTGCATAGCCTTTTAGAGGGCGAGGCGTTCAGTCGGTCCATCATCCAGGTCGCGCCGGTGAGCTTGACCGTCGTGGCCAGGAGGAGCGGAGCCATCCTGCTGCAGAACGCGGAAGCGCAGAGCCTCCAGATGGCCTTTGCCAGCCAAGGGGAAAAGGACGCCAGCCCCGACAACGTACTTGCACGTGCCGGCGCACTGGTCAGGTTTCATGCGGGAAGTGCCGAGCGCTCCGGCGTGGTAAGCCGGTTTGAGATGGAGCCTGATCTCGAGGTTGCCTATGCGCAGGCAAAGTATCGCGGAGACGATGTTTTCGTGATTGGGATGGTCGATTTGGCGAAGCGAAAGGAAATCGAACGGCGGCTGCGAGAGTCTCGAGCGCGTGCTCAGGCCGAAAGTCACGAGAAGGGAATGTTTTTGGCGACGATGAGCCATGAAATCAGGACACCGTTGCACGGGGCATTAGGGAATCTTGAATTGCTTTCGCGGATGGGATTGACCGAGGAGCAGCGCTCGCGCTTATTGATCGCGCAGGACTCGTTTGGCTCACTCCTTTCGCTGATCAACGGCGTGCTTGATCTGTCCAGAATCGAGGCAGGTGAGTTCCTGCTACAGGAACAGCCACAACACATTGATCAACTCGTCGAGCAGGCAAGCCGGACGTTTGCGGTGGACGCGCAGAAGAACGGCGTGCGGCTTCTCTGCCTGATCGATCCGGCGCTACGGGGTACGTGGATTTGCGACGGGTACCGGTTCACGCAAATAGTCACCAATCTCATTGGCAATGCAGTCAAGTTCACATCTCACGGGGCGATCACGGTTTCACTCGGCTCGACGGAGGACGGCCAGGTTCGGCTCCGCGTCGCTGACTCCGGCAGGGGTATTCCCGAAGACGAGATTGAAAAGATTTTTATGCCGTACGTCCAGGGCTCGGCCGGGCCGAAAAGTTCGCGAGCAGGTACCGGGCTCGGCTTGTCTCTTTGCCAGAAAATCGCCGAACGAATGGGTGGCAATATCACCGTCGAAAGCGAGGTTGGCGTCGGATCGATCTTCACCGTCGTGTTGCCGCTTCGTCACGATTCAGCGGCGCGAATCAACGGCAATGCCGGCCAAGGCATCGATTTCGTGGTGAATTGCGATATTCCCAGTTGGCGTGGGCAACTGGTGGCCCAGCTCAGCGCGTGGTATCCGGCGGCCCGCGTCACGAGTGGTCAGGATGACGGGCGGGAGGAAGCGCCTGCATCCACCGTTTTCATCGACGCGCGCGACTGGCTCGAACATGACGGTTCGCCCAAAACGAGTGGTGCCTACCGTCGCATAACGATCGGCCTGGATGGGCCGCTTGTCCCGATCTCCACAGGCCATGCCGTCACAATTAGCGCTTACAGCGGTCAGTTGCTTCTCGATGCGATCGAACTGGTCCTTTCCGGAGCGGATGATGATGGCCGTCAGAGCACTGACGGTTCCGGCGAGATCACGGGTGGTGCGTGGAGTGATGCCAGCGTCCTGGTGGTTGAGGACGACCGAGTCAGTGCGCAGTTGATGTACGATCAATTGCGGATGCTCGGGATCGGACATGTAGAAGTCGTCGGTAGCGCGGAGGATGGCATTCGACGTTGCCAGTCCCGGATCTACGATCTCGTCGTCACCGATTCCAATTTGCCCGGCAAGGGCGGAGCGGAGCTGTTGTCCGACTTGCGAGCAGCGGGGATATCGTGGCCGGTCGTTTCGTGTACTGCCGATGCGACACTCGCGGGAGTGGCAAACACCCCGTTCGACGCGCTCATCACAAAACCGTCGACTTTGAGCGACCTTTCTCTCGTGCTGCAAAACGTGCTCGGGCCTGGCGACGTTCAGCAATTGCCACGGGCTACACCTGGTGTCAGCCGACTTCTATCGTTGTTCATCGAATCGTGGATTTCCGACAGAGAAGCACTCCGATTGATGGTGCAGGCGGGTCACGTATCCGAGGTGCTGGAAAGATTGCACCGGATTCAGGGCGCCCTGATGATTCTTGATAGGGGCGAGCTGGTGAGTCACTTGGAAGGTTGGGCCGCGAAGATAGCGGAATCCAAATGTGTCGAGGAAGCAGATCGCAAGTCGTTTGTCGATGCGGTGGAGTCTTGGCTGGCGCTGCATGCTACAGCCCAAAAGTATTCCTGAAAGGTGACGCCAGCGGTCGAGATACACGCTCAACGGCCTTCAAGGGTCCCACGCCGGTGGAGCTGGCCCTGTAATACCGGACACGGCATCACACTAAGGTTGCCGAATCCATCGAACGCCGGGACTCGCTAGGCGAGCGGTATTTCAGCGCGCTATGGGGATGCTTCTCGTGGCAATGCTCGAACGCGATGGCCAAGTTGCGTGTAGCAGTCGCTGCGTCCGGCTTCGGCATGACGGCGACGTAGTTGCGTTTCGTCGTCTTCACGAAGCTCTCGGCCATCCCATTACTTGGTGGGCTGGACACCAGTGCGGTCAATGCCTTTAGGCCGATGGCCACTGCGAACCGGCGCGTGTCGTCGGCCATGTAGCTCGCCGTTGTCGCTCAGCCATTCGATTTCGGATGGCTTATGCAGTTCGTCGCCAATCCGATTTTCCACTGTAGCGAGCATCACGTCTCTCACGATGTCGCCGCTATGGCTTTCCGTCGTGCCTGCCCAACTCATCGCCTCACGATCACATCAATCCAGTGCGAATGATACGCACAGCGGCTCGCCGTTGTCGCCGTGGAATTCGAGGCCGTCCGAGCACCATAGGTGATTGCTGCGCGCGACGGCCACCTTGCCGTCTGAAAAATTAAATATGCCTGATCCACGATTTCAAAAGTGGATCTTGAAGGCGCGCGTTATTTTCACCTGCCGATAATCGTTTCCAATATAAATTCGATTTTGTAATTAAATCGATTCGTCTTTAGATGGTCCCCCAGTGCTCGAATAGGAAATGGCCTATGTTTTCGTCGAAAAATAGGACATCGGGCGACTTTTTTGCGTCGCTTCCTATATTTCATGGCACCGGGTGAAGCCGATAATTCGATGGACTTTGGAGTCGGATCGTCATTGCGTCCATGAGCGTAAAGCAATGGGTGCGCGCATGAAGCCCGGCGGGTCTCATGGCCATTACCCGAATCGATGTGGCGCGAGATTTCGGTCGGCTGTTCGTTCGATAGCAATGGTCCATCCACTGATGGATGGACGCTATTTTGTGTTGAGATAGAGAGTGTTATATGAATAAGTCGTACAAGGTGGTTTGGAATGCATCCAGCGGTACATGGACGGCCGCCTCTGAGGTAGCGAAATCGTATGCCGGTGGGGCATCGTCGAGGGCTATTTTACGCAAGACTCCTGTAATGTTCGCAGCCGCTGCTATGGGAGTTGTGATGGCCGGGGCCACGGGTCATGCTTACGCAGCCGCAAATGAGGGCGGTCCGTATTTTGGATGGGAAAGTGGCGATAACAAAAAGTGCGCCAATGGATCAGACGAGAAATTTCGAAATTGCGCAGCGTGGGATGCCGGGTTGACCAATGTCTCCGGAACCACTTTTTCCGTTATGACCAGTGAAAATGGTTTGAGCGGAGGAGGTGTGTGGGCTGGGAACAAGTCGGCAGGTTTATTTTTTGGAGGTGGGGCGGAGCAAGGGAAAAGCCGGTTTGTGCTTGATGCCGATGGAACGAGCATTTACGGCCAAAAAGTGACATTGTCATCGGCGAGTGACGTTAATGTTTCAAATTCGAAGATCACATCTCTCGCGGCCGGAGTTGCGGATGACGACGCAGTGACCGTGAAGCAGCTAAAAGATTCGATTGCTGGCATTCCGATTCGCTCAAATTCGATATATGAAGATCTCAATTTTCCTCCCGAGGCGATTAATCGTCAGGACGTCGCCGTAGGTTGGGCCTCGCATGCCGAAGGCGGGGGTATTACACGCAAAGAGGACGAGTGGCAGGTCGCCTCGGCAACGGCACTTGGAGCGCGTGCGCAAGCTAAGGGCGTAGGAGCGGTTGCGCTCGGGGCGAACTCGTGGGCGAAGGGTGATTCCACGTCGGCAATCGGATCGTACACCTATGCGGATGCCCATAACTCCGTTGCGTTGGGTACAGACTCCAAAGCACTTCGCGAGAACTCAGTGTCGATCGGCAGCAAAAATATTCAACGTCAAATTACAAACATGGCGGCTGGTACGGCCGACACCGACGCAACGAATGTGGCTCAGCTGAAAGGCATTGCCACGGCGCTGGGCGGCGGGGCGGGTATCGGGGCTGATGGCAGTGTGACGGCACCGGCATACACGCTGGACCGCGGCAAGACCATTGTTCAAAACGTTGGCGACGCACTGTCGAACCTCGACGGCCGCGTGACGACGAACGCGACGAACGTCGAGAAACTTCAAGGCAACTTTGCTGATACTGGCCTGCTGGACGCGAAAACTGGCAAAGTGACTGCGGCGGTGACGTCGGACCAGATGAATGCCGCGGTTGCGAAAGCTAGTAGTGACCGGCTCGATGCCGGTTGGGTCACGATGGGGAAGGATGCGTACGCAACCAGTAAAAATGTCGCGGTGGGCGTGGGTGCGAAGGCGGATACTGCGGGCGCGGGAACGGGCGTGATTGCTATTGGCGATAACGCAGCAGCCGGTCGGTCGGGGTATTCGGGTGCTATTGCGATTGGCCAGGATGCACGCGCGGTCGATGGCTCGCAAGGCGGCTATATGCGTGCAATAGCAATCGGAGCAGGCGCGCAGGCGCAAGGGGTTTCTGTTGCCATTGGACCCGATGCTCAGTCCAGCCCAGGTAATGGGGTCGCGTTAGGGCACCAAGCCAGTGTAGGTGCGAATGCTACGTGGGCGGTGGCGCTTGGCACCGGCTCGGCAGCCGATCGAGCCAATACGGTCTCGGTAGGGAACGCCAAATCCCAGCGTCAGATCGTGAACGTTGCAGCGGGTACGCAGGACACCGACGTCGTGAACGTGACGCAGTTGAAGGGCGTAGCGACGGCGCTGGGCGGTGGTGCAGGAATTGGCGCCGATGGCAGCGTGACGGCACCGAAATACCAGGTCGGCGACAAGACCTACGGTAACGTTGGCGACGCGATCACGGCTGCGGCGGAAACCGGCGGCGGTACGGATCCGAACGCGGTTGCATACGACGATGCGACGAAGAGCGCGATCACGCTGGCTGGCGAGAAAGGCACGACGCTGAAGAACGTTGCAGCGGGCGCCGTGAATGCTGCGAGCACGGAAGCGGTGAACGGCTCGCAGCTGTACGGCACGTCGCAGAGCGTGGCAAGCGCGCTGGGTGGCGGTTCGACAGTGGACGCAGCAGGCAAGCACACGGCACCGGCGTACACGTTGGACGGCGGCAAGACCACCGCACACAACGTTGGCGACGCGGTGTCGAATTTGGACGGTCGTGTGACGACGAACGCGACGAACGTCGAGAAACTGCAAGACAATCTTGCCGAATCCGGTCTGTGGGACAAGGACAAGAATCACGTAATCGCGGCGGTGACGTACGACCGCAAGGCAGACGGCACGGCAGATCGCGGCTCGGTGACGCTGGGCGGTGCGGGCGCAGCAGCGCCGGTGGCGTTGAAGAACGTTGCAGTCGGTACGGCTGACACTGACGCAGCGAACGTGAGCCAGTTGAAAGGCGTTACTACGGCGCTGGGTGGCGGTGCAGGCATCGACGCCAATGGCAGCGTGACGGCGCCGAAGTACCACGTCGGTGACAAGACCTACGGTAACGTGGGTGACGCGATCACGGCTGCGGCGGAAACCGGCGGCGGTAGCGGTACGGATCCGAACGCGGTCTCATATGACGACAAGACCAAAGGGGCTATCACGCTGGCTGGCGAGAAAGGCACGACGCTGAAGAACGTCGCGGCCGGCGCGGTGAACGCGACGAGCATGGAAGCGGTGAATGGTTCGCAGCTGTACGGCGCGTCGCAGAGCGTGGCAAGCGCGCTGGGCGGCGGTTCGACGGTCGACGCAGCAGGCAAGTTGACGGCACCGGCGTATACGCTGGACGGCGGCAAGACCACCGCGCACAACGTTGGCGACGCATTCTCGAACCTGGACGGCCGCGTGACGACGAACGCGACGAACGTCGAGAAACTGCAAGGCGATATTGCCGGTTCCGGTCTGGTGGACAAGGACACGGGCAAGGCAATTGCGGCGCTGACGTACGACCGCAAGGAAGACGGCACGGCGGATCGCGGCTCGGTGACGCTCGGCGGTGCGGGCGCGGCAGCGCCGGTGGCCTTGAAGAACGTTGCAGTCGGTACGACTGACACCGATGCAGTGAACGTGAATCAATTGAAAGGCATTACCACGGTACTGGGCGGTGGTGCGGGCATCGGCGCCGATGGCAACGTGACGGCACCGAAGTACCACGTCGGTGACAAGACCTACGGTAACGTCGGTGACGCGATTACGGCTGCGGCGGAAACCGGCGGCGGTGGCGGCGCGAATCCGAACGCGGTCTCATACGACGACAAGACCAAAGGCGCGATTACGCTGGCTGGCGAGAAAGGCACGACGTTGAAGAACGTTGCAGCGGGCGTTGACGATGCAGACGCAGTGAACGTCGGCCAATTGTCGGATGCAACGAAGTCGATTCGCGATTCGCTCTCGGACGGCAGCCTGTCGATGCGCTACATCAAGGTCAAGGCAACGGGGCAAGCCGCAAATGCCATGGGAACCAATACCGTCGCGATCGGCTCGGGAGCAAACGCGACCGGAAATGGCTCGCTGGCCTTGGGTACGGGTTCACGTGCGAATGGACTCAACTCGGTTGCGATCGGCTTCAATTCGGTTGCTACGGAGGCGAACCAGGTATCGGTTGGCGACGTCGGTCGCGAACGTCGCATTTCGAATGTGGCCGATGGTACGGAAGATACCGACGCAGTCAACGTGAATCAACTGACCGAAGCGGTCGAAAAGATGACCGACCGGACCGACAAGCTCTCGTCGGAACTCAGGTCGCGGCATGGCTCGCTGACGGCTAACGTCCTTGCAGCCAAGACAGACTTGGCATCGGTCGACCCATCGAAATTCCTGCAAGTTGCCGGTGCGGGAGCGGACGGTAGTCAGGAAAATACCGCGAACATCGTCGGCGGCGATCCGGCGAGCGACACTGCCGCCGCGATCGGTGTAGGTTCCATTGCCTCAGGCGCGAATGCGGTCGCCCTCGGCGTGCGTAGCTACGCGTACTCGGATGGCGCAGTGGCCATCGGTAACATGGCCCAAACGGGTGCCGGCCAAGCCAATTCGGTGGCCATCGGGTCG
This sequence comes from Burkholderia sola, assembly GCF_905400185.1. NCBI lineage: Bacteria > Pseudomonadati > Pseudomonadota > Betaproteobacteria > Burkholderiales > Burkholderiaceae > Burkholderia > Burkholderia sola. Next base: position 1,067,550 of record NZ_FR989677.1, on the reverse strand, counting down.
AATGTGACGACCAACGGGGAAAGCGCCCTTGCCGTGGGTTCGCAGGCGCGGGCAAACGGTGACAACGCGATCGCGCTCGGCAATAACGGCGTGGCGGCAATCGGCACGAATTCCATTGCGCTCGGTAACAAGGCCAGCTCCGCAGCAGGTGCGACCAATGGCATTGCGCTGGGCGCGTCCGCGAGTGTTGCACGCAACGTGGCCGACTCGATGGCGCTGGGCGCAAATGCCAGCGTCGAAAAAGGCGCGAATAGTGCGGTCGCACTGGGTACCGGTTCCAAGGCGACGCGCGCCAATACCGTTTCGGTGGGTAATGCCGGAAGCGAGCGCCAGATCGTGAACGTCGCGGCGGGTACGCAAGGCACCGACGCGGTGAACGTGACGCAGCTCAGTGGCGTAACGACGGTGCTGGGTGGCGGTGCCGGCATCGGCGCCGATGGCAGCGTGACGGCACCGAAGTATCACGTCGGCGACAAAACCTACGGTAACGTCGGTGACGCGATCACGGCTGCGGCGGAAAGCGGTGGCGGTGGCGGTACGAATCCGAATGCAGTTTCGTACGACGACAAGGCCAAAGGCGCGATCACGCTGGCTGGCGAGCAAGGCACGACGCTGAAGAACGTTGCAGCTGGCGCTGTGAATGCGGATAGCACGGACGCGGTGAACGGTTCGCAGCTGTATGGCGCCGCGCAAAGCGTGGCGAGTGTGCTGGGCGGCGGTTCGACGGTGGATGCAGCAGGCAAGCTGACGGCGCCGACGTACACGCTGAACGGCGGCAAGACCACCGCACACAACGTTGGCGACGCGATGTCGAATTTGGACGGCCGCGTGACGACGAACGCGACGAACGTTGAGAAACTGCAAGGCGATATTGCCGAGTCCGGTTTGATCGACAAGGACACGGGCAAGGCGATCGCGGCGCTGACGTACGACCGCAAGGCAGACGGCACGACGGATCGCGGTTCGTTGACGCTTGGCGGTGCCGGCGCAGTAGCGCCGGTGGCGTTGAAGAACGTTGCAGGCGGGATTTCGGATACCGACGCAGTGAACGTAGGCCAGATGAAGGGCATCACCACGGCATTGGGTGGTGATGCGGGTATCGGCGCCGACGGCAGCGTGAAGGCACCGACGTATCACATCGGTGACAAGACCTACGCTAATGTGGGTGACGCGCTTGCAGCCGCGGCAGCAAGCGGTGGCGGTGGTACGGATTCGAATGCGGTTGTGTACGACGATGCAGCCAAGAGCGCAGTCACGCTGTCTGGCGAGAAAGGCACGACGCTGAAGAAAGTTGCAGCGGGCGCGGTGAATGCGGATAGCACGGAAGCGGTGAACGGTTCGCAGCTGTATGGCGCCGCGCAAAGTGTGGCGAGCGCGCTGGGTGGTGAGTCGAAGGTAGACGAAACCGGTAAGGTGACGGCGCCGACGTATAAGCTGGACGGCGACAAGACCAGTGCGAAAAACGTTGGCGAAGCCGTGTCGAATCTCGACGGCCGTGTGACGACGAACACGACAAACGTAGAGAAACTGCAAGGCGATTTTGCTGATTCGGGTCTGGTGGACAAGAACACGGGCAAGGTGCTTGCGGCGGTGACGTACGACCGTAACGACGGCACGGCGCATGGCAACTCGGTGACGCTGGGCGGCGCGGACGTGGCAGCGCCGGTTGCGTTGAAGAACGTTGCAGATGGCGCGGTGGCCAAGACGAGCACGGATGCGGTGAACGGCTCGCAGCTGTACGGCGCGTCGCAGAGTGTGGCGAGTGCGCTGGGCGGTGATTCGACTGTGGACGCGGGCGGTACGGTGACGGCGCCGACGTACACGCTGGACGGCGGCAAGACCAAGGCGAAAAACGTTGGCGACGCGGTGTCGAACCTGGACGTCCGTGTGACGACGAACGCGACGAACCTCGAGAAATTGCAAGGCGATATTGCCGAATCCGGTCTGGTGGACAAGGACACGGGCAAGGCGATTGCGGCGCTGACTTACGACCGCAAGACAGACGGCACGGCGGATCGCGGTTCGGTGACCCTTGGCGGCGCGGACGCAAAGGCCCCGGTGGCGTTGAAGAACGTTGCGATGGGCATCGGCGACACCGATGCGGCGAACGTGGGCCAGGTGAAAGGCGTTACCACGGCGCTGGGCGGTGGTGCGGGCATCGGCGCGGATGGCAGCGTGACGGCACCGAAGTATCGCATCGGCGAAAAGACCTACGGTAACGTCGGTGACGCGCTCGCAGCCGCGGCAGCGAGCGGGGGCGGCGGTACGGATTCAAATGCGGTCTTGTACGACGATGCAGCCAAGACCGCGGTCACGCTGTCCGGCGAGAAAGGCGCGACGTTGAAGAACGTTGCAGCCGGTGCGGTGAATGCGACGAGCATGGAAGCGATGAACGGTTCGCAGCTGTACGGTACGTCGCAGAGTGTGGCGAGCGCGCTGGGCGGTGGTTCGACGGTGGACGCGGCCGGCAAGGTGACGGCGCCGACGATCCGCGTCGGCAGCAAGACCTACGGTAACGTCAGTGACGCGATTGCGGCCGCGGCAGCCAGCGGCGGCGGTGGTGGTAAAGGCTCGAGCTTCGTCACGATCGATGGTATGGGTTCGGACGGTAGTCGGTTCAACACCGCGAGCATCGCGACGGGCGATCCGGAAAGCACGACAGCCGCCGCGATCGGTGTAGACGCGCATGCGGCCGGGGCGAACGCGATTGCGCTCGGCCTGAACACCGGGGCGCTGTCGAACGAATCGGTTGCGATCGGCAATATGGCGCAAACAGGCTCGGATCAATCGTACTCGGTGGCCATCGGTTCATGGGTGACGACCAATGGCGCGGGAGCGCTGGCGATCGGCTCGAACGCGAAGGCAAACGGCGAGAACGCGGTCGCGGTCGGCAATAACGGCATCAAGGCGATCGGTGAAAGCTCGATCGCGATCGGCAATGCAGCAGAAGCCGCAGTAGGGGCGACCAATGGCATTGCGCTGGGTACGGGTGCGAGCGTTGCGCCGAACGTGACCAATGCGATGGCGCTGGGTGCCAATACGAGCGTGGACGACAAGGCGAATGGTGCCGTGGCGCTGGGCGCAGGCGCGAAGGCGACGCGAGCCAATACCATTTCGGTGGGTAACACGGGAAGCGAGCGCCAGATCGTGAACGTTGCGGCGGGTACGCAAGGCACCGACGCGGTGAACGTGGCGCAACTGAGCGGCGTAACGACCGCACTCGGCGGTGGCGCGGGCATCGGTGCCGATGGCAGCGTGACTGCGCCGAAGTACCACGTCGGCGACAAGACCTACGGTAACGTGGGTGATGCGATTACGGCCGCGGTTGAGATTGGTAGCAGCAAGGATCCGAACGCGGTTGCATATGACGATGCGGCGAAGAGCACGGTCACGCTGGCTGGCGAGCAAGGCACGACGCTGAAGAACGTTGCGGCCGGCGCGGTGAATGCGACGAGCATGGAAGCGGTGAACGGCTCGCAGCTGTACGGCACGTCGCAGAGCGTGGCAAGCGCACTGGGGGGCGGTTCGACGGTGGACGCGGCAGGCAAGTTGACGGCACCGGCGTATACGCTGGACGGCGGCAAGACGACCGCGCACAACGTTGGCGACGCGGTGTCGAACCTGGACGACCGTGTGACGACGAACGCGACGAACGTCGAGAAGCTGCAAGACGATATTGCCGAATCCGGTCTGATCGACAAGGACACGGGCAAGGTGATCGCAGCGGTGACGTACGACCGTAAGGAGGACGGCACGGCAGATCGTGGCTCGGTGACGCTGGGCGGTGCGGGTGCAAAAGATCCGGTGGCGTTGAAGAACGTCGCGGCCGGTGCGGTAAACGCCACGAGCATGGAAGCGGTGAACGGTTCGCAGTTGTACGGCACGTCGCAGAGCGTGGCAAGCGCGCTGGGTGGCGGTTCGACGGTAGACGCGGCGGGCAAGGTGACGGCACCCAACTACCACGTCGGCGATAAGACCTACGGTAACGTGGGTGATGCGATCGTTGCCGCAGCCGAAATGGGTAGCAGTACGGACCCGAACGCGGTTGCATATGACGATGCGGCGAAGAGCACGGTCACGCTGGCTGGCGAGCAAGGCACGGCGCTGAAGAACGTTGCAGCGGGCGCCGTGAATGCAACGAGCATGGAAGCGGTGAACGGCTCGCAGCTGTACGGCACGTCGCAGAGCGTGGCGAGCGCGCTGGGCGGCGGTTCGACGGTGGACGCCGCAGGCAAGCTGACGGCCCCGGCGTACACGCTGGACGGCGGCAAGACGACCGCGCATAACGTTGGCGACGCGGTGTCGAACCTTGACGGCCGTGTGACGACGAACGCGACGAACGTCGAGAAGCTGCAAGACGATATTGCCGAATCCGGTCTGGTGGACAAGGACACGGGCAAGGTGATCGCGGCGGTGACGTATGACCGTAAGGAGGACGGCACGGCAGATCGTGGCTCGGTGACGCTTGGCGGTGCGGGTGCAAAAGATCCGGTGGCGTTGAAGAACGTCGCAGCAGGCGTGGATGATACTGACGCGGTGAACCTGGGTCAGCTGAACACCGGGTTGTCCGATGTGAAGCGCGAGCTGGCTGAAGGCAACATCGATCTGAAGTACATCAAGGTCCGGGCCAGCGGCGCACCGGCGACCGCCACCGGCGCTCAGTCTGTTGCGATCGGTTCAAAGGCCCTGGCAGGCGGTTCGAATACATTGGCGCTGGGTACCGGTGCGCGTGCGCTGGCGAGCGGATCGGTTGCGCTGGGTGCCAATTCCGTCGCGAACGAAGCGATGACGGTGTCCGTTGGTGATGACGGGACCGAACGCAAGATCGTCCACGTGAAAGCGGGGGACGTCACCGCCAGGAGTACGGATGCGATCAATGGATCGCAGTTGTTCGAGGCGCTGGGCAAACTGAAATCCCGTGTCGCAGCTGAGCAGTCGCACCTGTTGTCTCGGGTCAACGCGCTTGCGGATTCGGACGAGCCGAATTCCCTGGTCGTGGTCGACGGTATGGGGGGGACGAACTCGGCGAGTATCAGCGGGGGCGATCCGGATACCACGACGGCCGCCGCGATCGGCGTGGAGGCTCATGCGGCAGGGGCGAACGCGATCGCGCTCGGCCTGAATACCGGGGCGCTGTCGGACGAATCGGTTGCGATCGGCAATATGGCGCAAACGGGCGCGGACCAGGCGTACTCGGTGGCCATCGGTTCGAAGGTGACGACCAATGGCGCGGGAGCGCTGGCGATCGGCTCGAACGCGAAGGCAAACGGCGAGAACGCGGTCGCGGTCGGCAATAACGGCATCAAGGCGATCGGTGAAAGCTCGATCGCGATCGGCAATGCAGCGGAAGCCGCAGTAGGCGCGATCAACGGCATTGCGCTGGGTACGGGTGCGAGCGTTGCACCGAACGTGACCAATGCGATGGCGCTGGGTGCCAATACGAGCGTGGAAGGCGCGGCGAACGGTGCCGTGGCGCTGGGCGCAGGCGCCAAGGCGACGCGAGCCAATACCGTTTCGGTGGGTAGCGCTGGAAGCGAGCGCCAGATCGTGAATGTTGCGGCGGGTACGCAAGGCACCGACGCGGTGAACGTCGCGCAGCTGAGCGGCGTAACGACCGCGCTGGGCGGCGGTGCCGGCATCGGCGCCGATGGCAGCGTGACGGCGCCGAAGTATCACGTCGGCGACAAGACCTACGGTAACGTCGGCGACGCGATCGCGGCAGCAGCGGCAAGCGGCGGCGGTAGCGGTACGGATCCGAACGCGGTGGCGTACGACGATGCGGCGAAGAGCACGGTCACGCTGGCTGGCGAGAAAGGCTCGACGCTGAAGAACGTTGCTGCCGGCGCCGTGAATGCGACGAGCATGGAAGCGGTGAACGGCTCGCAACTGTATGGTGCGTCGCAGAGCATGGCCACTGCGCTCGGCGGCGGCTCGCAGGCAGGCGCCGACGGCACGATCTCCGCGCCGAGCTACTCGCTCGCGGGCGGCACGACGACGGTGAACAGTGTCGGTGCGGCGATCGACAACCTCGACGGGCGGGTGACGGCCAACACGGGCGACATCTCGACCCTGAAGGATACGATCGAGAACAGCGGTCTGATCGATCCGGAAACCGGGCACGCGATCGCATCGGTGCGCTACGATCGCAATGAAGACGGCTCGGCGAATCATGCGTCGGTCACGCTCGGGGATGCCGGTGCACCTGTTGGCCTGCACAATGTGGCAACCGGCGCGGTAAGCGCGACGAGCACCGATGCGGTGAACGGCTCGCAACTGCACGGCACAGCCACAAGCGTCGCGAATGCGATCGGAGGCGACACGACCGTCGATGAAAACGGGCAGGTTGCCGTCACTTCGATCGAAGTGGGCGGTCACAAGTATGCGACCGTCTCGCAGGCGGTGCAGGCAGCTGCGGCGTATGGCGCCACCGATTCGCTGGCGGTGCGCTACGACGTCGACTCGCACGGCAACCCGAACTACGGTTCGGTGACGCTGGGCGGCCCTGCGGCGGCGCCGGTGATGCTGACCAACGTTGCAGACGGCAAGAGCCAGTACGACGCAGTGAACTACGGCCAGTTGTCGTCGCTGAAAGACGACTTCGAAAACCGCTTGGGCACGATGGACGATCGCGTCAGCAAGATTGAAACCACCGGCGGTTCGGGCGGTGACTCGCGCCGTACGGTCGGCAACGACCTGATCAGCGGTTCGGGCGAAGCAGGCCAGGCGGTGACGGCGGCCCAATCCGGCAACGGCAGCGACAACGTCGCGATGGGGTCGGGCTCGACGATCAACGACGACGCTGGCAACGCCACGGCAGTCGGCGCGAACGCGACGGTGCGCGCCGCGGGCGGCACGGCGATTGGCGCAGGTGCTGATGCGCACGCGGCCAATAGCACCGTGATCGGCCAGGACGCGTCGGCTCGCGGCGAGAACAGCACGGCGATCGGTCAGGGTGCGAAGGCCCGCGGCGACAACAGCGTTGCGATTGGTGCAGGCTCCGTCGCGAACGAGGACAACACGGTCTCGTTCGGTGACGGCTCCGACCAGGGCAAGCGCCGGATCGTCAATATCGCGGATGGCGTGAATGCGTCGGATGCGGCGACCAAGGGGCAGCTCGACCGGGCGGTTGGCGGGCTGCAAGGTCAGATCAACGGCGTATCGCGCAATGCCTATTCGGGTATCGCGGCGGCAACGGCGTTGACGATGATCCCGGGTGTCGACCCTGGCAAGACGCTGTCGTTCGGTATCGGCAGTGCGAGCTACAAGGGCTATCAGGCGGTCGCGTTCGGCGGGGAGGCCCGCATCAACAAGAACCTGAAGATGAAGGCCGGTGTGGGCTTGTCGAGCGGTGGTAACACTGTCGGCCTGGGGGCATCGTATCAGTGGTAACTGCCTGACTGGCGGAGCGGGGCAACCCGCTCCCGTATTTCCGGACCCGCCTCGCGCGGGTCTTTTTTTATATACGCTCAGCTGCCGCGCTTCGGGGCCGTCATCCCGGTGAACCGCGTCCGCATGAACGGAAAGGTGGTCATCGATTTTGCAACTGGAATAATCTAATTAAGATGATTGGGTGGCGAGGTGTTGCGGATTGTCACGGGAGACTTGATCGATTTTCGAGCGTTAAAGAAAATTCATGTTTCCAAATATAATTAAAACCATGATGGTTCTGTTGCTGGTTTTTCTTGCGATTGTCGGTACGGCTTTTGTCGCTCTTGGCGTGAACGGGGTAAGGCGTTCGCGAAAATATAGGCGGCAATCGGAAAGTGGTTCGGGGGTCGAGCGTCAAAGTCTTGCGAAGGGAGTTGAGCCGCTCGCGCCGGGGCGTGCGCAGTTCGGGGGCGAGTTGCTTGTGGAGCGTGGACGAGCGGCCGGAACGGCAGTGCCTGACGTCGGAAGTCATCCTGACTGCACGGATAAGCTCACCGCGAGGCGCGGTCCAATGATAAAAAGCGAGCCGAAACCTTTGCTCGCGGGGGCAGCTCCTCATGGACATCGGACACTTACCGCTGCGCAGGAGTCAGAGTTTTATGATCGATTGTGCACTGCATTGCCGGAGGCGGACATTTTCAAGCAAGTTGCTTTGAAAGAGCTCGTTGATGTTGAGCATAATGATAAATCGGATATCAAATCATATAATAAAAAGGTTTTCGATTTCGCGGTTCGTGGGAGCAATGGAGGTTTGTTGTATGCTATTGAGTTGGATGATAGGTCGAATGCGTGGCAATATACTCGACGAGATGATTTGTTGGAGGATGATGTTGCGCGGGCCATCGGATTGCGCGTGATGCGGTATTGGAGCGTCAAGACTGATTTGACCGTGCTGAGGCGAGATTTTGAGTCGTGCGCGGCTCGCTCATTTGGACGGCGGAATTAACCGGTTATTTCATGGCAACTTGGGGCGTGGTTGATCCCTACAGGCGCGATCGACATCGACTGCTGACAGATATGCCGAGACACGTCATTCAATGATGCAATTCAATGTGGCAGAAGGGGTGCTGGCTTCCAGCCTGCAGGTGCTTCCGACATTCGACCTAATCGGGATCGTTGTTGCGCTTGTACTGGGCGGAATGGCCAAGGGCATTACCGGCATCGGCGTGCCGCTGATCGCGATGCCGATCGTCAGCCAGTTCATGCCGATTCGGGATGCAGTATTGCTGCTGTCCATGCCGATCATTCTCGGCAACATTCCGCAGGCGCTCGAAGGTGGCCAGGTGCTTGCGACGGCGCGGAAGATCGCCGCGCCGATCGCGGGGACGGTGTTAGGTAATATCGTCGGCGTGGCGATCCTGCTTTCGCTGAACTCGGGTCACGCACAGGCAGCCTCTGGCGCAGTACTGATTGTGGTCGCGACACTGATGCTCGCGGCACCGAAGTTCAATTTGGCACCCGCGTGGCGCAAACCTGTTGGTTTCGCGCTCGGCTTCGGTGCGGCAGTGACGGAGAGCATTGCATCGGTTCCCGGCCCGTTGCTGGCCACTTACCTGATTTCGTCCGGCGCGAGCGGCCGGGCGTTTACGAAGCAGATCGCGATCATCCTCGTGGTTTCGGTCGTCACGCTGCTCACTACGTTCAGTGGCGCGGCGCAGGCGAGCGGTGCGGATCTCGCGATCTCGGCGGCCGCCACGCTGCCAGCGATTGCCGGCATGTGGCTGGTTCGTCCGCTGCGGGACAAGATGTCCCCTGAAATTTTCAGGAAGGTCGTCCTGCTGTTCGTGTTCGTCGCAGCGGCGCAAATGATCTGGAAATCCGGCGTGTTTCGACATGGCGGATCACTCGCCACGGGTGCGTGCCTTGTTAAGCCGTGTGATGAGTTGTTCGACTTTGGTGCAAAAGACCGCCAGTGCCGCCTCGTGACCCGAGAGGTCACCCAGCCGAAGTTGGCCGGCCAGTTTTTCCCCGTAATCCCCCAAAGCACCTGAGCCGAACAATTTGCTTGCGCCAGCTATCCGATGGATGCGGTCGGCGGCGGCTACCGCGTTTTTGTCGGCTACTGCTGCCTGAAGGAAAGCAATATCCTTCAAGGTCTCTGTCACGAACCCTTGAATCAATATCGGCGGGTATGCGCCTTCTTCGGGCGAGAAATTCCGGGCCAGACTGCTCGTCGAGTCTGTTCGGGTCGAGCAAGGCGAAATTCCAATCCAATGCGCGAGTTTGTCACGCAGCACGGCCAAGGTTGTCGGTTTGACGAGCAGGCCGTCCATGCCGGCTTCCGCGCATCGGATTGCTTCATCGGGCAACGCGCTTGCAGTCAAGGCAACAATGGGGGTATCCCGTGATCGATGTTCCCGGGAGCGGATGCGTTTCGTCAACTCATAGCCGTCCATCTCCGGCATCGCGCAATCGGTGAGTATCAATGCGAAGTCGGAATCGTCCAGTACTCGGAGTGCGTCCATGCCGTTGGATACCGCAACAGCGGTATAACCGAGTCGTTCAAGTTGCGCCTTGATGACCAGGCGATTGACCGGATGGTCGTCGACGACAAGAACTTGAATTCCCGACGTTTGATATTCGACCTGCAGATGCCGGATATCGGTCGCGGCGGATCGAGTTGCACCGACGACATGTAGACAAAGTGCTTCGACCGCGGAGTACATCAACGGATTGTGGCTGAGCCGACACGTGCCGTCAGCCGCGATCTCGTAGCCCGTTGGAATCGGGTCGGCCGTTAGTCCGATAGCTGGCTTGTCGTTATCGATTGCCTCGAGTCGACTTTCGTCGACAAAGTGTATGTCGGCCTGTGAGGCGGCTCCCGCAGGGATGATACCTAGCGGTGTCAAGAGTTCGCGTAACGATGCGGCTAGCGCCGGGTCGGACGACGCGATATGTGCATGTTTTCCCGCTAGCGGCGTGGAACGGATCTGCAGCTGTACGTCCAGGTCCAGTTCAACCGTGACTCGAGTGCCGAAACCCGGCGTGCTCTCAATGTGAATGGATCCATGCATCAGCTCGACCAAGCGTTTGCAAATGGCCAAACCCAATCCAGTGCCGCCGAAGCGGCGTACGATCGAAGTGTCGGCCTGCGTGAAAGGCGCAAACAGGCATTGCAGTTGCGCGGGCGCGATGCCGATGCCCGTATCATGTACCGTGAACTGCACACGTTGGCATGCCTGCCGTTGGTCGAAGACCGAGATGCTGATGCCGACCTCGCCGTTTTCCGTGAACTTGATCGCGTTGCTTATCAGATTGATGAGAATCTGGCGAAGCCGCAGGCCGTCGACTTTCAATTCGGCGGCAAGTTGGTTACTGACGGAATTACGAACGATAAGACCCTTATCGTGGGCCAACGTAGAGGCTATGGCGCTGACGCCGTCCACGAGCGCCCGTAGATCAGTCGGCTCCGTCACGATCTCCAAGTGTCCGGCATCTATCTTTGAGAAATCGAGAACGTCGTCGAGAATCTGCATCAACGTCATCGCAGATTCCCCGATCATGTGAAGCATCCGTTGCTGCTTTGTGTTCAACGATTCGTGGTGCAACAGTTCCAACATCCCTATGATCCCGTTCATCGGCGTGCGGATCTCGTGGCTCATGGTGGCGAGAAAACGCGACTTTGACGCTGCCGCTATTTCAGCCGCTTCTTTCGCGCGGGCGAGCTCTTCCCCCTGCGCCTTCGCGTGAGTGACGTCCGACCAGACTCCGCTCCAGAACATCATGCCGTCTGGCTCCGTTTGCGGCGTCGCTTCGGTGTGGATCCATCGCTCGCGGCCATGTGACACACATCGAAAATCGATGGAGATCGGCGTCATGGTAAGCGCCGAGTACTCGACGGCGGTTTTAATGAGAGACCTGTCGTCGGGGTGAACCCGCGAGAGCGCCGCAAGCGCATCGGCTTCCATCGTCGGCGCATCCAGATCCCACATGGCACGCGTATTACCACCTACATAAGGAAACCTTAGCGCACCATCCGGTGTACGACGAAGTTCGAAGACGACCACCGGAAGATGAGAAGTCACGCGTCTTAAACGTTGATCCAGAGCACGCGCACGTTGTTCTGCGTCGCGAATGGTCGTCACATCGACCAACGTCACGAGAAGGCCGCCTGGTTTTCCGCTTGGTAATTGAAACGGATGCATCCAGTACAACCAGGATCGCAGCTTATGGTCGCCGTCCATCAGGTTGACCTCGGCATGATGGGCTCGATTTTGATCCTGGACTTGCTCGCTCATCGTGTGGATTTGCATACTCCATGCGGGCTCCACCGGTAAAGCTTCCAGCGTTGTTCGACCAATCAAGTCCTCGCGCTTCACCGAGAATGCGGTTTCATAGGCATGGTTGAGCGCGATATATCGGTTCGCACTATCTTTGGCGGCCAGCGGATACGGTAGTGACTCCATTAGCGCTTCACGAAAGCTAAGCTGGTCTGCCAGCTCATGCTCGACCGCCAGCCGCTGACGGACTTCGTGACGAAGCCGGATGTACGCGATGATAATGATCTCCAATATGATCGCAGCGCCTAGTAACGTAAGCTCGAAGGTCCTCCATGGCAGTCCGACTGAATAGCGAGGCCAAAGCCAACGGCTTCGAATCCGTTGCTGCTCCATTTTTGGCATCGCGGCGATCGCATGATTAATTATAGGTACCAGTCTCTCATAGCGGCGGTTTATTGAAATGGTCAACCGACTCTCGATATTGGCAGGTGATGCAATCTTGAGAGCACCCGGAAAATAGCTCCTGATGTTGAAATCGACGATCGCTGCGTTTCCGAGATACGCGTCGGCGCGCCCCTCCGCTACCTCTTGCATCGCGTGATAGGCGTTCGCGGCCACGGCAATATCGGCGTCTGGCAGTTGGCGCAATACCTGAGCGGGAAGCTCGCTTGGATCCGAAATAACGATTCGACGGCCAGCGAGATCGACGATGCCTTGCGGCAGCGCGTGGGGACGGGTAACGATGACGTCGGGAAGGGTAATAAACGGGGTGCTGTAGAGCAAGTCGTCGCCGTGCCCCGTCGGTGCATTGACAGGCGCGGCGGCATCCACTTCACCTGATCGCGCCAGGGACAAGGTCTCTGCCCACGACTTCGTTTTCACCAGTGCGAAGCGGATGCCAAGGGATTTCGAGATATACGCCAGATAGTCGGCGACGATGCCACTCGGGCGACCATTGGCATCAATGTAGGCGATCGGTGCCCAGTCAGGGTCAATGCCAAGTTTGATCGGAGGCAGCGAAGCCAGCCAGCGTCGCTCATCTGCCGTGAGCGCCAAACCGTGGGCCTCGTCAGGAATCTGCGGCGGCGACACCGGGTTTGTCGGCGAAGGTAGCGTCAACCGAAGCGCTGATGCTTCGATATTTTCAACCGTTGCCGAATCGATCAGACTCATAGTCAGGACGACTATGGCAATGAGACTGCTCGACCGGGCACTTATCCAAAAGGTATTCTTCAAAATAACGGATTATGTGGAGTACGTTGCAACGCGCGCCGTATACGGCGTTTCAACGCGCCGTGTACCTCATCGCTTTGGGGCATGGATCCTGAGCCGGGAGAACCGTGACGTCCAATGGCGCTCGCAGCGAGGAGGGTAGTGTCAACCGTTGAGCCCGAGATTGGCGACGTACTCGTAGAGTTCCGCATCGCTTTTGAGGCCAAGCTTGCGCTTTGCCGATATCTTGGCCCAGCTGACCGTTTTGATTGTCCGATGGAGAACCTGGCTGACTTCAGCCGGTGATTTACCGCTGCCGAGAAGGCGTAACACTTCGAGCTCTCGAGGAGTCAAATTAGCAGCACGCCGGCTTTCCGCTTCGGTCAGCCCAAGCTTCGATAGTTCGAGCTGCAGCTTGGCACTGATGTAGACTGCCCCTCTCAGGGCGGCGCGGACGGCGGCGAACAGTTCGGCCCTTTCCGCTCCTTTCTCGACGATACCCAGCACACCTTCGTTCAACATCGCGCGTAACAGCCCGGCATTTGCCATGTTTGTGAGCACGATGACCGGTAAGGCTGCGTGTTCTCGTCGAATGATCGAGAGCATAGGCAATCCGTCGACACGTCCGGCGTTAGGCATCGAGAAATCGGTAATCACGACATCGCACGCGACGCGTGCCAAGATCGACATCAACTCCCTGGAGTCGCGAGCCTCCCCCACGACCTCGAGGCCGTTCTGCTCGATCAGAACGCGGCAGCCGAGCAGCATGATCGGATGGTCGTCTGCGAGTACAACACGGCATACCATTCCAGACTCCCCACTAATTAGTATCGGCCGAGTTTGCCAAATGATATGGGGCCGATGTGCGCCAACCAAAAAGCCAGATTACGCCTGTGCGCTTCTCATAAATATCAGAATTGTCTGATTTCGAAAGTGCGCGCATCACTTTATATTGTTTTTTGATCGCGCCATGCCACGCCGGCACTCCTCTGAAAGGTCTTTATTCCGGACGTACCCGCCTCGTGATGTGGGCGCCCCAAAGCCGTGATGGCAATTCCTATGGGAGAAAAGCAATGCCAGTTGTCACCTTGAAGCTGCTGAAAGGCGCGTTTTCGCAAGAGAAGACGCAGCAGATGATGGATGGTGTTACCGACGCGATTGCGGCAATAGCGGGAGAGTATATTCGTCCGCATACGGTCGTCATTGTGGAGGAAGTGTCGGACGGGCTCTACTCATCGGGAGGCCACAAGGTGACGTTGAAGACGATCGACATGCTACGCATGAGAGGCGCCAAATCCTCTAACTAAGGACCTATCCGTGATTTCGTGGGCGGGCATGTCATGAGGTGTAAAAATCATGGATATGCCGCCAATGAAGAAGAAGCAGACGGTGGCGTCCAAGGCAGCGGCCCGGGGGCCGCTGCCTGAATTGGCCAAGCCACTGCTGAACCAGTTGGTCAAGGGGCCGATGACGCCTGCCGAGGTGCCGGACCTGATGCTGGCGTTCAACAAGACAGTCATCGAGCGCGCGATGGGCGCCGAGATGAACCTGCATCTGGCTACCTGCAGGGCCAGTCCAAGCCGCCTGGTTAGGCCAACGAGCGCAACGGCGCCAGCGGCGAAACGGTCATCACCGATCGCGGCCCGGTCCGGGGCGACGTCCCCCGCGATCGCGACAGCAGCTTCGAGCCGATCCTGATTCCCAAGCATAAGCGCCGCTTCACCGGCCTAGACGAACGCATCATCGCGTTTAACAGGGGCGCGTTCTGCACAAGCATTCCAGATCAATCGCGACCCCATTGGACAAGCATAGCGACTGGCGTGCTTGCGGCGGAGCCGACATCGATGGTGATTCTCCAGGCACCGGCCACGACTCCGTAGATGCTGCTGCCGGGAGCGTCCTGCTCGCGATGGCTGCCACCATCGTGCTTGCGCCTGAGTACGCTGCTGCGGATGCAAGTCGGGGGCGGATGGGAATCGGCCGACGCCGGATTGCGCTGATTCGTCCTTGGCTGATTTACGGCGGTCGGAACCCACAGCGATACTCGGCACTTCATTCAAATTGACGGAGGGGCGACGCGTCACGTGTCGGCAGAATCGTCGCTCACATACGGATATGCAGGACATTACCGGTCGTTTCGCGCTCCCGCTTACGCCCCCTTTTTCGGATGTGCCACCGCCGTACGGTCGGTGCCGTAGCATGTGTGAGAAAAGGGGCGGCCCCGGGCCACGCGTGTTCGACTTGTGCTCCCGCGGAATCTCGCGTGAGCAAGCAAAAGCATCCGCGGCGGATTTCGGATCCGGCAACGCTGCATGGCTGCGTCAGCGTCCTGCGTCCCGTTCGTTGCGGCGGACGCTTGCCGCTGGCCTTGCGTTCGCGGCGTCGTGCTGCCTTGCGACACATGTGCTCGAAAACGGGCCAGCACATCCATCTCCAGGCACCGTTTACCGGGGCTCCATCTCGGGTGTGTCGACGCGGCAATCGGTACCAGCGCGCGTATCGGCCGCTGATGACGTAGAGGTGGAGGTGGCGCTGGGGCCGTATTCGCATGCCATGTCACGGCATGAGGTATCGCATCGTGACCCGGTGCGCAACGCTGCCGCCCCGACGGCAGTGACGAAGTCTCACAACCGTGGCGGGCACACCTCGGTGCGAACGATGCGCACGAACGTGCAAGCCAAGGCCGAGCATGGAGTGCCGGTAGAGCGCTTGGCCGAAGGACTTGACATGACCGACGCTGAATTCGCGCACTGGCGGGAAGCGACACGGGATCATTCCCGCCGTCGAGAGCCCCTCTCCGAACTGGGCGAGTGGTACTTCGACTCCATCAACCACCCGCGCCTGATCCCGTATTGACAGTGGGCGACGCGTTCACGACCCAGCCGAAATCCTCGCGATCCGGAAGCCGTTCCGCCAGTGGGCACCCCATGACGCGTGATCGAACAATGCCATTCGATCGGGCGCGACATGCCATCTGCGCTGAGAACGGCAGGCATGAGCCACGTGCACATACCGGACGGGCTGCGCATGTAGGTTACCAACGCATCTAAGCGCCTTTCGCGCGCCATGGTCTTCGCAATGATGCACGACGAATATGCTTTTTTCGCGCCGACGATGAGAATTTTCTAGTCCCTTGCGGCGATGTCGAGCGCTATTGTTCAGGCATTGGATTTCGCGCGACCGTCGGTGTCACGATCTCCAGCTTGGGATAGCGTACTGTCGCAGTGACTTGATACCTTCTGTCGTGTCGGAGGTGTCGCCACGACAGTTTTTTGATAGTCATGTTTGGAATTTCCATCGATGAGTTTTATTGATCGAGAGAGCTATTCGAGTTCGTTTTCGTCCGGCATGAATGCAGATGATTTTATTTCGACACGGAAGATAAATATTGTCGTCGCAGACTCCTATCCGATGATAGTGCAGGGCCTGCGTCACATTTTCTCGAGTGTGGAAAGTATGCAAATCGTCGCCGAGGCGCATACGTTGTCCGGCATGGCCTCGATGTTGAGCACTTGCGAATGTGATGTGTTGATTTGCGATTATGCATTTGGCGACGATCCGGAGCCGGACGGGATGCGAATGCTTGAAACCATCCGCAGAAACCATCCGAACGTGAAGATTATCCTGTTGGCCGAGTTGAGGGATGGACTGTCCGTCCAGCGCGTGATGAAAAAGGGCGTATCGGCATTCGTTGTGAAATCGAGTGACGATTCACTTTCCTTGCCGAAAATCGTCGATAAAGTCATGCGCGGGAAAAGGTATGTGGATCCGGACATTGCGGGAGATATGCTGTGCGATTCGGGTCGAGGTGGTGACAGGCAGGCGCGAACCAATTTATTGTCACCGCGCGAGCTTGATGTGGTACGGCTTCTGTCGCGCGGAATGGCAGTCGGGGAAATCGCGGAAAAGCTCAGTCGAAGTCGGAAAACGATCAGTACGCAAAAAGCAAACGCAATGAAGAAGTTCGGCGTGAAGACCAATGTCGATCTGGTAGACGCCGTGCGGGATATGCTTTGGCGAGGCTAGCTGATTTTTTGATGCGGTTTGGTCATTTTATGAAGATAATTCTTTTCAATGAAAGGGCCGCCCGCGCCACCGTTAAATTACGTTTTCGAGCTCGACGTGATTGAAGATCGTAGGAAATTCCCGCTCTTATGCCCCGCTTTTGTAATGATAGCCGTATTACTTTCCTCGTCAGGCGGGACGCAACGCTACGGCACCGTGATGGCACGGGGCATGTACAACGATGTAGTTGACGGAACGCGATGGGCGGCGGTGCCGGTTACTCGCGCGCTGGAAAATCGACGTCCTGAAAAGGCAGTCAACCTGAGCGTCGCATCGGTCGACGCCTGCAGTTGGACATTTCAGGACGCTATCGACGATCTCATGGGGCAAGGCGTGACGGTTGTCGCTGCCGCCAGCAATGATGTCGTTAGCGAGATCGATGCATCGCCGGGTTGTCGGGATATGATTTCAGTGACGAAAAGCAACCAGGCCGGTCGTCGCGTGCTCGGCGGCAATACGCATTCACGTGTGACGCTGAGCTCACCGGGGACGAACATCGGGGCTCTCTCCCATACCGGTACGCGAGCACCGGCCGATGCGTCCCACGGCGATATGCATGGCACTAGTCTCGCGGCACCCCAGGTGTCGGGCGTGGTATCGCTGATGTTGACGACCAACCCTTGGTTGGCCCCCGCTGAGGTCGCGAGCATTTTGAAGCGCACGGCACGTTTTGCGTCAATTGCGCCGGAGACACGATCGCGCAGGGTGATTTCGCCGAGAGGTGGCATACACGATGCAGCAGGCTGCTGTATCGACTGCTGCCGCCGAGCGGAATAGCCCGACCCGCTAATGAAAGGGCTGACTTTCATTTTAGAGGTGGCGCTCGCCACAATCCGATTTTTCGCGCCGGGTGGCCACACTATTCACGCTGTGCGGCCATCAACGTGCTGAGTCTGGTGGTCAACTGCTCGACTTGTGCGAAAAACGCCGCCAGTGCTGCCTCCTGGCCCGTCACGCCATCCTCTCGAAGTCGCTCGGATAATCGCTCGCCGGCATCAGCCAGGACGTCCGAGCCGAACAATTTGCTGGCGCCGGCGATGCGGTGGATATGCTCGGCCGCCGCCACTGCGTTGCCGCTTTGTATTGCGGCCTGAAGGAAGGCCATATCCTTCGCGGTCTCGACCAGAAATCCCCGGATCAGCTTGGGCAAGTGCGTGCGTTCTTCAGGCGAGACGGGCGGGGAAAGCCAGCGCATGGCGTCTGTCTGTATCTGGCAAGGCGACGCCGGCACCCAACGCGCGAGCTGCTCGCGCAGTGCCGCCAGCGTGGTGGGTTTGACGAGCAGGCCGTCCATGCCGGCTTCGGCGCACCGAATCGCTTCGTCGGGCAATGCATTGGCCGTCAACGCAAGAATGGGGATGCGCCGCGATCGGGGCTCGCGGGAGCGGATGCGTCTCGCCAGGTCGTAACCATCCATGTCCGGCATCGCGCAATCGCTGAGCACCAGCGCGATACCGGAATCGTCCAGCGCGTGCAGTGCGTCCGTGCCGTTGGAGACCGCAATGGCGGTATAGCCGAGTCGGGCGAGTTGCGCCTCGATGACGAGCCGATTGATCGGATGGTCGTCCACGACGAGGATTCGAATACCCGACGACGGATATTCAACGGATGGAGGACGGGTATCGGTCCCTGCGAAGCGAGGTGCGGCAGTGGCATGAAGGCACAATGCCTCGACCGCGGCGCATGTCAACGGATTGTGGCTGAGCCGACACGTGCCGTCGGGCGAGATCTCGTAGCCCGTCGGGATGGGTTCGTCGGTCAGGCCGATAACGAGCCCGTCGTCGCGGATTTCGAAGAGCCGGCATTCGTCCACAAAGCGTATGTCTGCCCGCGACGTATCGCCGGTCACGACGACGCCGAGCGGCATCAGAACTTCGCGCAGCGCGGCCGCGAGCGCTATGTCGGATAAGTCGATACTGGCCTGCTTGCCTGCGACCGGCGTAGACCGAGCCACAAGATGGACGTTCAGGTCGAATTCGACGATCACGTGCGTACCGACACGCGGCGTGCTTTCGATGCGAATGGAGCCCTGCATCAGTTCGACCAGTCGCTTGCAGATGGCCAGCCCCAGACCGGTGCCGCCGAAGCGGCGCGAGATCGACGTGTCGGCCTGGGTGAAAGGCGCGAACAGACATTGCAGTTGCGCCGGGGTGATGCCGATGCCCGTGTCGTGTACCGTGAAGCGAACGCGCTGGCACGCATTGCGGTAGTCGATAATCTCGACGCGTACGCCGACCTCGCCGCTTTCCGTGAACTTGATTGCGTTGCTCATCAGGTTGAATAGAATCTGGCGAAGACGCAGGCCGTCTATCTCGAGTTCGGCGGCGAGTCGGTGGCTGACGAAATTGCGCACGACGAGGCCCTTGTCGTGGGCGAGTGTGGCGGCTACCCCACTGACGCCGTCCAGGAGCGCGCGCAGGTCGGTCGGTTCGGTCACGATTTCCAACTGTCCTGCATCGATCTTCGAGAAGTCCAAGACGTCGTCGAGAATCTGCATCAACGTCATCGCGGATTCCCCGATCATGTGAAGCATGCGCTGCTGCCTGATGCTCAACGACTCGTGTCGCAACAGCTCGAGCATCCCTATGATCCCGTTCATCGGTGTGCGTATCTCGTGGCTCATGGTGGCGAGAAATCTCGCTTTCGATGCCGCGGCCAATTCGGCCGCTTCTTTCGCACGGGCCAGTTCCCTGGCTTGCGCCTTGATGTGAGTGACATCCGACCAGACGCCACTCCAGAATATCGTCCCGTCATGCTCGGTTTGGGGCGTCGCTTCCGTGTGAATCCAGCGCTCGCATCCCTGGGAACGGCAGCGAAAATCGATGGAAACCCGCTGCATGGTCCGTGCGGAATGCCTGACAGCCGATTTGATGAGAGGTCGGTCATCGGGATGCACCCGTGAAAGCGCCGCCAGCGCATCGTCTTCCATCGTTTGCGCATCCAGATCCCACATGGCGCGGGTATTGCCTCCGACATAAGGAAAACGGAGCACGCCATCCGGAGTGCGACGCAATTCGAAGACGACCGCCGGAAGATGGGCGGTCACGCGCCTCAATCGTTGATCCAGCGCGCGTGCACGCTGTTCTGCATCACGAATCGTGGTGACATCCACCAACGTGACGAGCAGCCCGCCCGGCTTTCCGCTCGGCAATTGAAAGGGATGCATCCAGTACAGCCAGGACCGCTGCTTCTGGTCGCGATCCATCAGGTTGACCTCGGCGTGATGAGGTTGTTGCTGATCCTGAACTCGCTCGCTCATCGCGTGGATGCTCCGATTCCATTGGGGATCCAGCGGCGACGCGTCGAGCATCGTTTTACCGATCAGCTCGTCGCGCTTCACCGAGAATGCAGTTTCATAAGCGTGATTGAGTGCGATATATCGGTTCGCGCTATCTTTCGCGACCAATGGGTATGGAAGGGATTCCATCAGCGCTTCGCGGAAGCTGAGCTGATCGGCCAGTTCGCGCTCAACTGCCAATCGCCGGCGAACCTCGCGGCGCAGCCGGACGTATGCAGTGGTAATGGTTGCCAATACGATCGCGGTGCCGAGCAACACAAGCTCGAACGTTTTCCATGGCAGGCCCGCCGAATATCGAGGCCACAGCCATCGGCTTCGAATGCGTTGTTGTTCCCTCTTGGGGATAGCTGCAATCGCGCGGTTGATCAGGGGAATCAGTCGTTCGTAGCGGCGGTTGACTGCAATACTCAGCCGGCTGTCGAGATCGGCCGGCGACGCGATCTTGAGAATGCCGGGGAAATAGTTCCGGATGTTGAAATCGACGATCGCCGCGTTTCCGACATAGGCATCGGCACGTCCTTCTGCCACCGCGCTCATCGCTTGATGAGCGCTCGCGGCCATGACGATTTCCGCGTCGCGCATCTGTTGCCGTACCGTGGCGGGAAGCTCGCTGGGATCCGAGACCGCTATCCGGCGGCCGGCTAGATCGACGATGCCTTGCGGCGACACGTGAGGTCGAGTCACGACCACGTCCGGGAGCGTGATGAACGGGACGCTATAGAGCAAGACCCCGTCACGGGCGACCGGCGTATTGACCGGTACGGCAGCATCCAGTTCACCCGACTGCGCGCGAGACAAGGTTTCCGCCCACGAATTCGTTTTCACGACAGCAAAGCGAATGCCGAGCGATGCCGAGATATGTTCCAGATAGTCCGCAGCAATGCCGCTCGGGCGATCGTTCGCGTCAAGGTAGGCAATGGGCGCCCATTCCGGGTCCACGCCCAGTTTGATCGGGGGAAGCGAGGCCAGCCAGCTACGGTCTTCCGGCGTAAGCGTCAAGTGCTCGACCCTGCGATGGGTTTGTATCGGCACCGTCGGTTCCTTCGGCCAGGGCACCGCCGACCGAAGCGTCGATTCTCCGACATTTGCAACCGTTACGGACTCGATCGGGCACGTGCTCAGGACCGCGACGACGACGGCCACGCTCAACCGCGAGCTGACCCACAAGCTGTTCTTCAAAATTGACTTACCGTGCGATGGGATGGCGATGCTGCCGCCGATGCGGCGCGCACATTTCAGTTGATGGGGGCGTGAACCGAATCGTTCCGGCGGGCATGACGCTTGAACCGGGGCCGTCTGCCACGTCCAACCGCCATCGCGGCCGGGCAAGCGGCATCAGCCAATGAGTCCGAGATTGACGACATACTCGTACAGTTCGGCATCGCTTTTGAGGCCGAGCTTGCGCTTTGCCGATGTCTTCGCCCAGCTGACGGTCTTGATGGTCCGATGCAGTATCTGGCCGACTTCCGTCGGCGATTTGCCGCTGGCAAGAAGGCGCAGCACCTCCAACTCGCGGGGCGTCAAATTCGCGGCCCGCTGGCTTTCCATCTCGGTCAGTCCGAGTTTCGTCAATTCGCGCTGCAGTCTGGCACTGATGTAGATCGCACCTCGCAGCGCAGTGCGAACGGCAGCGAACAGTTCGCTTTTTTCCGCGCCCTTTTCCACGATGCCCAGTACGCCTTCGTTCAACATTGCACGCAACAAACCGGCATTCGCCATATTCGTGAGCACGATGACGGGTAAGGCGCCGTGATCCCGTCGAAGGGTCGACAGCATTGCAAGTCCATCGGCGCGTCCGGTGTTGGGCATCGAGAAATCCGTGATGACGATATCGCAGGCGACGTGAGCCAGGATGGACATCAACTCGCTCGAGTCGCGCGCCTCCCCCACGACCTCCATGCCATTCTGCTCAATCAGAAGACGGCAACCGAGCAACATGATGGGATGGTCGTCTGCGAGCACAACGCGCCAAGCCATTTCAGAATCCCCAAAATTAATTTCGGCAAAGTTTAGCAAGTGATAGACCGCTTATGCTCATCAAAGAATAAAACCAGAATGCGCCTACGTGCCTGGATTGAAAATAAGCATTGGCTGATGTGTAAAATGGACGCTTTGCCTTATAGTCTTATCTGGATTTCTCAGGTTTGTATTTGTCTTTGTCTTCTACTAGTAAATTTTTTGGGCGGTTTTTTGGTGAGTATAGTGGTAATTAGAATGCTGATCGTCACGGCTCTTTTTTGGGGTGTTTCGGTACCGGGCAACGTTGTAAATGGCATCGAGGATGAAGCCGAGTAGATACGAGAAGTCGGATGCAAGGAGGAGGAATGAGAAGCGCTTGGGTGGACGGTAAGGCAGTGATCGTGGAGGTGGATTCCAGTGATTACCGACATATCGAGTCGGCGGCGCGGAAGCTCGGGTATACAGTGCAGGAATTTCTGCTGCTGAGTGCGTCTCTGATTGCTGCCGTCGTGCATGGAGAGGGCGCCGCTCAGGATTGAAGCGGTCCGGCATAATCGGCGGGTCCGGTATCGTGCGGACCACACTGGAGTGACGTCGGAGCATGGATTCCGCATCGGATGACATGGCACGTCTTCACGTTACGGACGGTATCGACCAGGGCGAACATCATGCCGAGCTTGGGGGTCAAAGCCCCCAATTCAGTTACAAAACTTCCGGAGATTGATCGCTGCGTTGATAGGAAAAAGAAGCTTCCTTGCCTTGCGATGTTGGAAGAGTTATCGCAATCACCGGAACTACAATTCCATATTCCTGATAGAAGGTTTTTTGATCGATTTTTGCATTGGTTAGGGCCTGGTTGTCGCCGGCTATGTAGAAAAACGAATGAATCGGAAGTTTTTTACCATTGTTTTGCTTCCATGTAGCCACGCGCAACTCGTTTTGGATGTCCCACCATGGCGAAAGCATCTTTTGCCTCGCCAGAATGCTTTGATAAAAATGATCTGCGGTGCCAGAGTGTCCTTTGGTGACATCCCAGCCGCATTGATCGATGTATTTTATCTTTAGCGAATCAAAATGTTCTATCCACTTTTGAGCATCTGTGATTCCCTGCTCGATGCAGGGGCGGCTCTCGGCAGGGTAATTGGCGGACGCGCCGCAACCATTCCCAGGGCGCTGGTCGGTGCCGCCATCCATTGAATAAGCACAGAGAACCATGATGCTGTCTTTGCCTTGAAGCGCGCTATATCCGGGGTATAGTATGAATCCATTTTTATAACCGAAAACAAGCTTTGAAAAATTACTGTCGGCTCTGATCCAGGAGAAAGAGACGCCGCCACTCGCTTCGGAGGCCGGGCTTGGGTTCCACGGCCGGAAAGCGGGACTTTCCACGGTGGCGCGCAACATCACTCCGCTACACAGGAAAGCTGGCCGAGACTGACCGCCGCAGCTTTTGGGAGTTTTGTAATACCAATCGTATAGCTGGCTGATCGCAATAGGTCCGACGTAGTCGATAACTTTTGCTTCCGCCTGAGCGGCGATGTTTTGTGCAGCCACGGTTTGGTTGAGAAAAATGATTGCTATTGAAGATAAGAAAAGTTTGAATAAATGATTCATGGTGATGCTGTTGGTGGAAATTGGCTGGCGGCACCCTTGTTGCGATTTTCATCGCCATTTTTCTGTTCGATAAAATCCTCCGTATCGTTCGGGTGTTTCAGGAGTTGTCGTGTCGACTCTCGCCCTGCGGCGCTGACGGCAAACCACGGGGCGCGCGTTGCACAACGCTTGGAAAGAGAGATCGGCGTGCATGCCCGTGAGCATCGATCTTCCACGATGCCTCGGTTACCAACCGCCGAAACACCGACATTCGGTGCTCCAAGGATGCTATGCATCGAATCCGTCGTTACGCGGCGCGGAGGGGCAACGCCAACTGGATATATGCAACCGCACGACCGGGACGATAAGCGTGTTCGTTTCGAAACGCTGCTAGATAATTCTGGAACTGGAGAAATTTCCGAAATTACAACAGCGCGCCGACTATGTATTGAGGCTGCTCTCCAGATGCCGGTATTCTGCTGCCAACGCAACCGATTTTAAAATTCTGGCGAATTGTTTTGATGGTTGTCGGTTTGTGTTGTAACTATTGGAATTGATTAGTATGCGACGTAAATTTGTTTCAGGCACGGTGTTGCATGTGGGGGCGCGCGAGCTGTATAAGGTTTCCGTCGTTCTCGCGACGGTCGCTGGCGGCGGGTGTGGCGTCCTGTTTTCTTCTGCTGCGTATGCGCATAATCCATACATTGGATATGAAACCCCGGTGGCCAGCAACTGCATCAATAGCGGTGTGCTATTTGAAAATTGCGCTAGATGGGATAATTCAAATTATAGGGGTGTGCGCGGGGCTCATTTTTCCCAGATGGCGGGCCGGTATTTTTCTTATCTTACCTCCGGAAATGGGGCCGACACATATTTGTGGTCGGGAGTATGGGCGGGAAGTAGATCGGCCGGGCTGTTTTATGGTGACGATCCGTTCAAGTCGAATCGGATAATCGTCGATGCCGAAGGCGCGACCATTGTCGGCAACCGGCTTGTGTTGTCGTCCAGGGCGGGAATCAGCGTTTCGGGTTCTAGAATCTCCAACGTCAAGAACGGCGCGCACGCCGGTGATGCAGTCAACGTCAACCAGCTTTCGAGGGTGGCGAACGTGCTTGGCGTGAACATCGACACCAACGGCCACGTAACGACGCCGACATATCGAGTGGGCAGCAAATCTTTCGACAACGTCGCGGATGCGATTGCGGCAGCCGCCGATAGCGGTACGGATCCGAATGCGGTCGTTTATGACGATTCCGCAAAGCGTTCGGTCACGCTTGGCGCGAAGGGCACGACACTGAAGAGCGTGGCGGCCGGCACGGTCAGCGCGACGAGTATGGAAGCGATAAACGGTTCGCAATTGCACCGTGCGTCACAGAGCGTCGCGACGGCACTTGGGGGCGGTTCGACGGTGGACGCGGGAGGTAACGTGACGGCGCCGAAGTATCGCGTCGGTGACAAAACCTACGGTAACGTCGGCGACGCGATCGCGGCAGCCGCGGACAGTGGCGGCGGTATCGGTCGGAACGCGGTGGCGTACGACGATGCCGCCGGCAGCACGATAACGCTGCGTGGCGAGCATGGCACGACATTGAAGAACGTCGCGGCAGGCAGTGCGGATACCGATGCGGTCAATGTGGGGCAATTGACCGCTGCGACGCAGCCGATACGGGATGAGCTGGCTGACGTCAGCCTTGCGATGAAGGCCATCCAGATCAAGCCTCAAGGTGTAGACGCGATTGCGACGGGAACGAATGCCGTTGCGGTTGGCGCCGGTGCAAATGCGATAGCGAATGGCTCGATCGCTTTGGGTGCGGGTTCGCGCGTGACCGGAGTCAATTCGGTTGCGATCGGTATCAACTCCGTCGCACTGGAAGCAAACCAAGTGTCGGTGGGCGACGTGGGGCGCGAGCGCCGCATTTCGAACCTCGCAGCGGGTACGAGAGGTACCGACGCGGTCAACTTGAATCAGCTGACTGATGCGATCGGAAAGGTGTCGAGCCGTACCGACAAGCTCTCGTCCGATCTGGCATCGCGGCGCAACTTGCTGGTTGCCGATCCCTCTGCCATCGACGAGCAACGTTTGTCGAATTTCGTGCTGATCGACGGCCAGGGTGCTGACGGTAGCCTGCCGAACGCGGCGAGTATTGCCGATGGCGATCCGGCGAGTATGACCTCGGCTGCAATCGGTGTCGGGTCGGTTGCGTCGGGCGCAGACACGATTGCCATTGGCATGCGTACCATCGCGAACTCGGACAACTCCGTGGCGATCGGCAATATGGCGCAAACCGGTGCCGAGCAGCCGTACTCGGTGGCGATCGGCTCGCATGTGACGACGAATGGTGCCAGCGCCCTTGCAATCGGTTCCCAGGCGCGGGCGAACGGCGAGAGCGCGATCGCTGTCGGCAATAACAATGTGCAGGCGATCGGTGAGAGCTCGATTGCGATCGGCAGTGGCGCCGAGGCCGTGGTGGGCGCGACGAATGGCATTGCGCTGGGCACGGGGGCGAGCGTTGCCCGAAACGTGACCGATGCGATGGCGCTCGGCGCGAAAGCCTTCGTGGAAAAAGGGGCGAACGGCGCCGTGGCACTGGGGGCGGGTTCCCAGGCGAGTCGAGCCAATACCGTTTCAGTGGGCAATGCCGGAAGCGAGCGCCAGATCGTGAACGTTGCGGCGGGTACGCAGGGTACCGACGCGGTGAACGTGGCGCAGTTGCACGGCGCGGCGGCGAGTCTTGCGAACGCGATCGGCGGCGACACGACGGTCGATGGAAGCGGCCACGTGGCCATTCATTCGATTGAAGTGCACGGTCACCAGTACGGGACGGTATCGGAGGCGGTGCAGGCGGCTGCGGCGTATGGCGCCACGGATTCGCTGGCGCTGCGCTACGATCTCGACTCGCACGGCAATCCGAACTATGGCTCGGTGACGCTGGGCGGCCCGTCGGCAGCGCCGGTGATGCTGACCAACGTTGCCGATGGCAAGCGCCGATACGACGCGGTGAACTATGGCCAGTTGTCGTCGCTGCAAAGCGACTTCGAAAACCGAATGGGCGCGATGGACGATCGCGTCAGCAAGATCGAAACCGATGCCGGCAATCCGCGCGGTGATGGTCGGGTCATGACGATGGCCAATCTGCGCCGGGACGTTAACGACGTCGGGGCCGGCTCAGGCTCCGTTATCGACAGCGATGCCGGCGACACCACGGCAATCGGCGCGAATTCGGCGCAGCAAGCGTCGGGCGCGACAGCGATCGGCGCCGGGGCGGATGCACGTGCAATCAATAGCACGGCGATCGGGCAAGCTGCATCCGCTCACGGCGAGAACAGCACCGTGGTCGGCCAGGGCGCGACGGCTTGGGGCAATAACAGCGTTGCAATTGGTGCAGGTTCCGTGGCTGACGCGGACAACGCCGTCTCGTTCGGCAACAGCGCCACGGGCATGACGCGCACGCTGACCAACGTGTCGGCCGGCGTCGCACCGACGGATGCCGTCAACGTCCAGCAGCTCAACGAATCGGTGGGCGGCTTGCGATCGCAGATCGAACACGATCGTGCGGATGCAAATGGAGGCACCGCGTCAGCCGTGGCCATTGCGTCGCTGCCGCAAGCGCCGGCGCCCGGAAAGAGCGTCGTCGCAGTGGGCGGCGGCACGTACGCCGGCCAGTCTGCTCTTGCGGTGGGTCTGTCCACTTACGCTGGGCGGTGGATCATCAAGGCTTCCGGTTCGACGAACACACGAGGAACCGTGGCGGGCGGCGTCGGCGCCGGTTTCGTGTGGTAAGCAACCGGAGTCACGCGTTGCGTTGCTGGTCGTGATTAGCACACCTCATCGCTGAGGCTGGTCCTGTTGGCAATATGCGGCAGGACCAGCAGCCATGGAGCGACGAGATAGTGGCCGCGGGCGGTTACCGCGCGCCGAAGCCGTCGCAAGCGAGAATCGCGGAAACGCATCATTCACTCCCGTAAGCAATGACGCTATCGGGCTGCCCATTTCGTCGGGAAAGTTGACGGCGCCATGGCGCCTGTTCGACACCATTTCCGATTATTTGTCATTTCGACATATCCATGTCGCGGAGCGTTCATTCCATTGGCGCCCGGGCGAGATGATGGAGCTCGTCTGCTCAATCATATTAAAAGCAAGAGTGCCGAAGATGAAAATTCGGCATGTATCATGGATTATATCAATTTTAAGAAAAGTGGAAAATGAAATACAAATGGCTTTTTATCTTGATGACAATGGTGTCTTCGCTCGCTGGAATATCACTCGC
This sequence comes from Burkholderia sola, assembly GCF_905400185.1. NCBI lineage: Bacteria > Pseudomonadati > Pseudomonadota > Betaproteobacteria > Burkholderiales > Burkholderiaceae > Burkholderia > Burkholderia sola. Next base: position 1,039,507 of record NZ_FR989677.1, on the reverse strand, counting down.
CCATGCATACTCGGGCGAAGATGGCTCGGTCGCGCTTGTCGGAGTCGCCGGCAACAAGGTCGCGCAACAGCTCACGGACAATTACAATAATCTGGCTCCAGATTGCGGTAGAGCGACGAACCCGGCGTTTCGCTGTTCCGGGGTAATGCTTCGCGGGACCGTGCATTCGTCTCAGTACCACTCATGGAACCCGAGTCCTGCTTCCGTTTCGAGCGGAGGCGTCTCATTCTCCTATCTGCGAAAAGATTCGAAGTTCAGCAAACTGGCTTATGGGTACAGTAATGGGTTAATTTTCGTTCCTTATAGGTATAATATAAAGCCGAATGTCGTCGAGCCGGAAGTTCTATGCTCATTCCCAATCGACGCCAACACTGAAAATCGAGTGGGCAACGGATGCGGTGCGGATAACTCATTTCCGAGTGACAGCGGTCCATGTCAGGCGCGAGGCATTTCAACTGCTTCGGAATGGCTGTCACACTACAACAACACAAATGGTAATAAGCACGCACACCAATGCGGCTTCGACGTACATCACGGTGCCCCAGCGAGCGCCGCGATTTTCAAAGCCAGCATTGATGCAATGGCGTTGATTGCCGAAGAATCCATGCACGAGCAAAATGAGTTGCGTTTAGCTACATGGGAGCAAGATATCCCTGAGAAGCTGCCGATCATGGCATTTTTCTATCTTGCAGGTCGCGCCAATGGACTCAAAGGCGCTCAAGGTGACCAGGTGGATTACCAGCAAGCCTCGAAGCGCATCGTACCCGTCATCCGGATAACGCTTCCGTCATCGCGGTCAGACGAGGCGACGTTCGTCTATGACGAAAATGATCAGATGGTCGTGCCTCCGCAAATTGCGCATCCGTCGGTTGATCCGATTTCGCTGGTTCCACCGATCCCTCCCGCGGGATATTGAACTGCTCAGGGTGTGTGAGAGGCGGCGCCTGCTCAATACCCCGACGCGCTCGCTCCCTGATCGGTCACGATCGCCACCCCCGAACTCGTCCCGAGCCGCGTCGCGCCGGCTTCGAGCATCGCGAGCGCGGCCGCGCGGTCGCGCACGCCACCCGACGCCTTCACGCCGAGCGCTGGCCCGACCGTGCGGCGCATCAGCGCGACGTCGGCGAGCGTCGCGCCGCCGTGGCCGAACCCGGTCGACGTCTTCACGAACGCGACGCCGAGATCGCGGCACATCTCGCACACGCGCACTTTTTCATCGTCGGTCAGCAGCCCCGTTTCAAGGATCACCTTGAGCGGCACCGGGCCGCAAGCGCGATGTACGGCGTCGATGTCGGCCTTCACGTCGTCGGTGCGGCCGCTTTTCAGCGCGCCGATGTTGATCACCATGTCGATCTCGCCGGCGCCCGCCGCGATCGCGGCGGTGGCTTCGAACGCCTTCGCGGCGGACAGCCCCGCGCCGAGCGGGAAGCCGACCACGGCGCAGACGAGCACGCCGGTATCGACCAGCTCGCGCGCGGCGAGCGGCACGTTCGCCGAATTCACGCAGACCGAGTAAAAGCGATGCTCGGCCGCCTGGCGGCAGAGTTCGCGGATCTGCGCGTCGCTCGCGTCGGGCGCGAGCAGCGTGTGATCGATGGTTTGGGCGAGTTGGGCGTTGGAAAGCGGCATGTGTCAGGACTCCACGGATCGTGTGCGGAAAGGGCACACGGAAAGTTGATGTTTTCACATCGGTTTGTTACAAATACGACATTCCGGCCGGGCCCGCGGGCCCGGCACGACGAGCGACTCACGCGGCGGTCACGCAGGATACAGGCATGGAAACAAAGAAGGGCGAACGGATCAAGACATTGATGAACGTGCTGCAAGGGCAGAACGCGATTCATCTGAGGGAAGTCGCCGAGCTGTTCGGCGTGTCCGAAATGACGATCCGCCGCGATCTCGCGGACAACCCGCACGGCCTCAGCCTGATCGGCGGCTACGTGACGCGCCATTTCGCCGCGCAGCGCAGCGACATCGGCGAATATCTGATCAGTGCCGAGAACAACCGGCAGACCGAGGAAAAGCGCCGCATCGGCAAGCTGGCCGCGCAGTTCGTGACGACCGGCGACACGATCTTCGTCGACTGCGGGTCGACCACGCCGTTCATCGTCGACTTCATTGCCGACGACCTCGAATTCACCGCGGTCTGCAATTCGCTGAACGTGTTCGCGAAGTTGCAGCAGAAGCCGCATTGCAACGTGATCCTGTGCGGCGGCGCGTATCACCGGCAGAACATGGTGTTCGAATCGGTCGCCGAAACGGGCATTCTCGATTCGGTACGCGTGTCGAAGGCGTTCATCTCGGCGGCCGGCGTGAGCGAGCGCTGCGGCGTCACGTGCTTCAACTTCCACGAAGTCGATGCGAAGAAGAAGGTGATGGCGCGCGCGCAGAACCGCTTCCTGCTGGTCGACCACACGAAGTTCGACGAAGTGCGCGCAGCCTATTTCGCCGAATTGACCGATTTCAACTACGTGATCTCCGACGGGCAACTGAGCCGCCGCTACGAAACGGCGATCCGCGAGCACGGGATTGCGCTCGTGACCTGATGCGGCGCCGTGCATCGCGCTTTTCAGCACGTCACGCATCGCGCGCTTCCGCCGCGCTGAGGTAGCCGGTAAGCACCTCGAAGCGGCGCGATGCGCCGGGCGCCAGCGCCGCGACGTGGCCCTTGCGGCGTTCCGCTTCGTAACCCTCCGGCTCGCAGGTCGACGGCAACGCGAACGCGGCCACCTGCTGATCCGCGTTGTGCAGGATCCAGCGCGTCGCATGCGGGAATTGCGCGGGGCGATACGCGGTGTGGAACGCGCCGCCGTCCGGATGCGCGAGCCGGAAATGCGCGACGCCGTCGGCGTCCGTTGCCACGTCGTTCATGAAGAACACGATCTCGGGGTCGTACAGCGCGGGCGCATCGAGCGTCGCGAGCCGGGCCGGTTCGTGCGCGAGCATGGCCGTGTAGTCGCGCCATGCGGCGGTGGGCTTCACGTGCGCGGGCACGCTGTCGCGCAGCCGCATGCCGCCGCGCGGCAGCGACTGCACGAAGCGGCCGCCCGGCACGTATGCGTAGTTCAGGTGGGCCATGTACATCAGGTCCATCGGCGCGCCGCCGAGGTTCGTCACGTCCATCGCGATCGTCATCCGCGCCTCGTGCTCGGCCAGCCGCACCGACGGCCGCGCGACGTAGTGGCTGCCGAAGCCTTGCACGTATTCGTATTCGCCGGTCACTTCGACCGTCGCGCCGCGCGCCTCCATGCCGACGACGAGGCTCGCGCGGTCCATCGGCGCGCAGGGCATCTCGCCGTGCAGCGCGTGCGTGTCGTCCGGCCCCGGGCAGCCGTTGCGCAGCAACCCGCTATGGAACATGAAGCAGCCGTAGGTATCGATGATCGACGCCGCGCGCTTCGGCTGCCGGAACATGTGCTTCATCGTCAGGTCGCGGCCGTCGAATTCGGCGGCCCAGATCATCTGACCGAGATACGGCAGCACGACCAGATGACCGCGGCGGTTCTCGAGCTTCAGCGCCTCGACGCCGGACGGATACGCGAACGCGGTGACGGTGAGGCTGTCCGTGCGGTACAGCGTGCGCGGCGCTTCGCGGAAGTCGTCGCGCCGCAGTTCGATCTCGCCGCGCATGGTCAGGCTCCCGACGTGTTGCGCGTCGCGGCGTAGCGCGCGGACGCATGACCGTCGGTCGCAGCGTCGGGCGTCGCTGCCGGCAGGTGACGCAGGCAGTAGAAGCCGTAGTACACGATCACGACGAAGCACAGCAGCGGCACGACGAACGCGAGCTGCATGTTGCCGCCGGTGTGATCGGAGATCAGCCCCTGGATCAGCGGCACGACCGCGCCGCCGACGATGCTCATCACGAGGATCGAGCCGCCGTATTCGGTGTCCTTGCCGAGGCCGTCGATCGTCAGCCCGTAGATCGTCGGCCAGCACGGGCCGAGGAAGATGCTCACGCACACGGCCGCATACACGGCGGTGATGTTGTGTACGCTGATCGTGTACGCGAGCAGCGCGATGCACAGGATGCCGTACACGATCAGCACCTTGGCCGGGCCGACGCGTTTCATCACGAGCGTCGCGACCAGCTTGCCGACGAAGAACGTGAAGAACGTCGCGAGCAGGTAGCGCGATGCGCCGCGCTCGGTGAGGCCGCCGATCTGCATCGCGAGCCGGATCGTGAAGCTCCACACGCCGACCTGCGCGCCCACATACAGAAATTGCGCGACGACGCCCGCGACGAAGCGCCGGTTGCCGAACAGCCGCGCGAGCGTGCCGCGCGCGTCGATCCGGTGCGTGACCGTACTCGCGCCGTTGCCCTTGCAGGCCGGATACGGCGTGAGCGCGAACACGATGAACACGGCGACGAGCACGACGATCAGCCATTTGTACGGCTCGAGCGTGGCCTGGATCATCGCGAGCTGGTGCGTGTGCGCGTCGGCGGCGGACATCGCCGCGAGCTGCGCATGCGACGCGTCGCCTTCCTTGAAGATCAGGAAGCTGCCCATGTAGACGCCGGCCATCGCGCCGAACGGATAGAACGTCTGCGAGATGTTCAGCCGCCGCGTGCTGGTGTCGCGCGGGCCCATCAGCGTCGAATACGAGTTGCACGCCGTTTCGAGAAACGACAGGCCGGCGGCGATCACGAACAGCGCGACGAGGAACATCCCGTACTTCGCCATCGACGCGGCCGGGAAGAACAGCAGGCAGCCGGTCGTGTAGAGCAGCAGGCCGACCAGGATCGTCGTCTTGTAGCTGAACTTCTTCACGACGGTCGCGGCCGGAATCGCGAGGAAGAAGTAGCCGAGATAGAACGCGGACTGCACGAACGCCGATTCGAAATCGGACAGGAAGAACGATTTCTTGAACTGCGCGATCAGCACGTCGTTCAGGTTCGCGGCGGTGCCCCACAGCGCGAACAGGCAGCACAGCAGCGTGAACGCGAAGAGCGGCGTGCGATTCAGGTAATAGCCGTCAGGCGTGTGTTCGATCGGGGTCCGGCTCATGGGTGTCTCCTTCCCAATGTCTCGTCGATGAAGGCGCCGGTCAGAAGCCGGCGTCGCGGAGGAAGCGCTCGAACGTCGCGGCGTCGGCGTACGACTTCTGCGTGCCGAAGCCCGTGACCGAATGCGCGGCGTACGCGGACGCGTAACGCATCGCGTCGACCGTGTCGCGCGACGCCGCGTAGCAGCGTGCGAAGCAGCCGATATAGGCGTCGCCGGCGCCCGTCGTGTCGCGTGGGTCGACGGGGACGCCCGGCACGTGGTGCACGCCGTCGCGCGACACCAGCAGCGAACCGTTGCTGCCGAGCGTGACGAGCACGTGCTGGAGCCCGCGTGCGACCAGCGCTTGGGCGGCGCGCGTAGCGCTCTCGCGCGAATCGACCGGCATGCCCGACACGATCGCGAGCTCGGTTTCGTTCGGCACGAAGAATTCGACGGAACGGATGCGTTCGAAATCGAGATCGGCGACGGCAGGCGCGGGGTTCAGCAACACGGGAATGCCGTGCCGCGCGCCGAATTCGATCGCGTGATAGACGGTGTCGAGTTCGATCTCGAGCTGCAGCACGATCAGCGCGCATTCGGCGAGCATCGGCGCGGCCGCGTCGACGTCGGCCGGCCGCAGGTGGCGGTTCGCGCCCTTGACGATCAGGATGCTGTTGCTCGAATCGGGCTCGACGAAGATCGGCGCGACGCCGCTCGGCACGCCGGCGACCTTGCGCACGTGCGTGGTGTCGATCCCTTCGCGCTCGAAGTTGCGAATCGTGTTGTCGGCGAACACGTCGTCGCCGACCTTGGTGACCATCACGACGCGCGCGCCGAGGCGTGCGGCCGCGACGGCCTGGTTCGCGCCCTTGCCGCCGCAGCCGAGCTCGAAGTTCGGCGCCTCGAGCGTTTCGCCCCGGGCGGGCATGCGCGCGACGTAGGTCACGAGGTCGACCATGTTGCTGCCGATGACGGCGATTGTCTCCATCTGGGTCTCTTCCTTGGTATGGGGTGCGACCGCGCGCGTGGGCGGCGGCGGGTCATGGCAAGTGATAATAAAATCACATGAAGTGTGAAAATGCAATCCTATGATGTTAGGAGGGTCACTTTGGGGGCGGCGGAGCGCGCCCGAGACGGGCCCACGCCGCTGTCGGCATACAAAAAATTTGCAATCGGGAGAGCGGAGCGACGATGTGCAAAAAAGGCCGTACTTCGCATTTCGCTGCGCAGCGGTACGATGTAATGCATGATTTTTTGGGAATTTCTCATGCCGCATGCGCGCAGCCCAGCAGGGGCGGCGTCGGACTGGAAGTCGAGAAGGGGTTGCGGCCGACACCGGCAGATCCGGTATTCCAATGGCCTTCGATACGCGGGCGCGGCGACGGAGATTGCAAAGTGAAACGCCCGATGACCGTTGTCCGGCAGACGTTCATTGAATGGTGCATCGGCTACATGAAATTCCAACTCGGCGACGCGATGTCAGTCGGACTGATGTCCCTCGACGACGCTCTGTGGAGCGCGCTGGAAAGAGGGCGGTACGGCTTCCTCTCGGGCGACATGATCGAGATCGGCCGGCGCGTGTTTCCGGATGCGCCGAATGCCTTTCTCATTGTGAAGAATGTCATCGATCGCCGTACAGATGGGCGCCCCAAAGCGGCAGAACCGCTGGAGGTATTCGCAATGGAGCTTGGAATGCTGGGCTATGCGGCATTCCGTCTGTGGTGGACTCAAATGGTTGCTGAGTTCCGGCAAGCTAGCACGCAAAATTCGTCCCTCGCAGCAACGGTTTTGTCGGCCGCACTCGTTGAAGGCGCGCTGACGTTTGTAGTGAAGCATGCACGTTCGCTCAATTTGGGAACGATGGGTTCGAAGAGTTTCGACGGTCCGACGACAAGCTGACGCATCGACGACCTCGTATCCAGCGCTGCGGCAGGCGGGAAGACTGCAATTCTCCATCCGACAACCAAGCTTCGCGCGGACACATTAATTCGAGCAAGGCAACGGATACATGCTGGTCGAATGCTCTCCGAGTTTCCTGGCGGACCGCCAGATCTACGACCGGAAGACGCTCGCGACGCAAAGATGACTGCGGAGCAGGTCGTTCGTCGCGTTGTAGATCGGCTGCATTTGCATCCACCTCAGAAAGTAAACTAGAGGCGTCGGGGCGCGGTAGGCATATCGCGATGCAGGCAGACGGCACAGGATCAGTGCAATTCATAGGGGCTGGCTCGTCGTGCTGCGCTGTGAATCACGGTGCGTGTGGTCGTGACCGTTCTTGCTGGCCGCCATCACGTCCTGCCGCATGGTGGGCGGTCCCGCCATGCTGGCCGCGTCACCATTCGGCTCTTCGCCTTGCATTACGTCCCGGTCGAGGGCAATCGCCCGCGCCGAGTTCGTCAGTGCGCCGCCCGCCGTTATGCTGATGTCGTTCGACGCCTGAATGGCGATTGACGGCGCCGAGAGCTGGGTGCGCGCCGGTGACACGTTGTCGATGCCGTCGGCGAGCAGGGCGACATACTGCTGCGACACGCCCGACAAGACCGTCGTTACATAGACCGAATCCGTGGGAACTCCTTGATCCACGCGACGAACGGGGACCTGCATGCCGTCGGCCTCGGTCGCGCCGTCCATGAAGCCGACTTCGAGCATGTCGGACGTATCGCGTTTCGTAGCGAACTCGCGCAACGCGGCAGCGACCCGATTGCCACCCGACACCACGCTCGCCATAACGTCACCACGGCGAATACGGATCCATGTTGCGCGATGGCGGCACTGTTACGTAGCGCATCATGCGATACGCGGTGGTCGCCGCCCGGAACGCCGCGCCGCATGGTGTCTGGTTGAACCATTGCGCGCTGCCGGCTGGCACGTTCATTTCGGTCGAGACCGAGACGCTGCCTTCGGTGGCGCTGAGGATACGTCCGACCAACGGCCGCGGTCAGCTGAACTGGCGGCGCTCATTGTCGCGCCACCTGCGGGCTGGTTCAACTGCGCAATGTGAGCGACCAGCATGTTGCGTAGTAGCGCGCGAATCCTGAGGTCATGGACAGGACTACACGGGCCGTTGTCGCAGTACAACTGCACCTCGTCCAAATAGAGTTGGTCGAGCTTTGGATAGCGCGTCGCCCCCGCGCCGTGGTCGAATGTGACGATGCGAGTTGACATGGTAAATTTCATGTCCCGAGCGCTTGATCACTTTTACGAGCTACGGGAGTCTACCTTTGCGCCGATAGACACGAAATCCGCGCATGGACGTTCGCTAGATTTTCAGCGACCTTATCCAGAGACTTCAATTTTTCGTTCTGCGTTGGAGGCGAATGTTGGAATCGAACATCGGTAGCTTCGCACAGATGCTACGGCAACATGGGTTACAGAAAACAATCAGTGCCATTGTGCCGGTTGCATCAGCGTTTGGAATCATCTGCTTAACCGTATATTTTGGAACGCTCGAGTTCACGCCGGATATTTCTTTCGCTCAGGGAGCCCTTGTAGCCGTACAAGCGGGCTTGACCGGTGGACTTCTTCTGGCGGTGCTCATAATTTCGCTGTCTGTACCGGCGTGGGTCTATTACATGCTTGGGATTAGGCCGGCAGAACTCGTGTCCCTAAGACGTCGACGCGAGGCGATTAACCACCTCGTCACCAGATTTTTCTGCACACAAGCGTTGACGATCTCCGGGGTGGCTGCGCTCGCCTACTTTCCTCAGCGTGCTGAGCCTCACGCAGCTATTTGCGTAGGTGTTGCTGTAATCGGGTTCATATGGTCCGTTATTTTCCTTGTGTCATGTCCGCGCGTGTGGGGTGTGGAGGCATTGGAGAGTCGATGGACATTTTTCGTGTCGGTTGTTTTAGGCATATTCACGACGGTATCCTCGCTGGTAACCTTGAACTTGCTCTGGGCGAGTTCGCCTGGCCATCATAGCAATTTTTGGTTTCTGATCACCGTCTTCGTCGTTGTCATGTTGGGAGGGGCACAGGTGGCTATTGGGCTCCGGGATGTGGGCGCACAGTTAAGTATCGGCGTCATGCTGGTACTCGAGATAAGTCTATTGCTTGGGCCGCCGGTGCCTCGATTTATCGCAAACGCGGTTGGTATTGCTGAGAAGACACCGGTAGACCTATTGGTTGGCAATGATCTGTGCAATACCATTCGTATATCTGCTGCCACACCCAAGCTTCGATGTGAGGAGAAAGGTCCCTCCCTCGTAAAAAGCGTCGAAGTCCCTAACTCGTTGGGGAATCGATGGGTGATTCGTATTCCTGCGTCAGGAAAGATATTGATTATTCCCGGCAAGGACTTGACCTTTGTGCGTGAGAATTAGCTGACACATGGTCCACTTCCACGTGTTTTCAATCCTTGGCGAGCGACGTAAGGGCCGTCCCGGGCTTCTTCGGGTAAAGCTGTTTCAGCCGCTCTTGATGTCTGAACGCTCGGTCGCTATCGCGTCGACATCGGCACGACGCGGAGGCTCAAAGATCAGCTCTGTGCGAATCGCGGGCAGTTCCTGATGTTCGGCCAGCCACAAATTGCCTTGAGCTTCGCGTGCAGGTCGAGCACCCGCCGGTGACGAAATCAGGTCGGTCGGTAGCGGCGTCGCATAGTCCTTCCAGTCCGGATTGCGCGCGACGAGCATGCGCAGTGTCGGGGCGACATGCACGGAGGCCACGCAGTTGTGGGAGCCTGTATTTTCGGGATGTGGAACGCATCCAAGAACCAAGAAATTCTCATACCGTTATCTGGTCCGCAGATTTACGCAGAGGGACACGACGCTCGTGCGGCAGGGATGGCGATGTGGCCGAGGCGTCCGCGGGCGTTCGCGGGAACGCCCGCGCCAGTCAGCGGTTCACGACCGAGTACACGAGCGTGCCGGAGAACATCAACAGCACGAGCGACGCGCCGCGCAGCAGCGTCGACGTACGGGCGGCCCACGCGCGTTGCGAAGTGAGGAGCCCGCCGAGGGACGACCAGCCCACCCCGATCGGCGCGAGCACGACCAGAAATACGACGAGCGCCCACGCGAAATAGTGTGCGGACCTGAACGCCTCCAGCGGAAACAGCGTGCTCGAGAACAGCAGCGCCTTCGGGTTCATCATCGTCGCGACGAACACGTCGCGAAAGCGCACCGGCGCGACCGATACGTCCTGCAGCACGCGGCTATGCGTCCACATCCTGAGCGCGAGGAAAAAGATGTAGACGGAACTCGCGAGCTTGACCACGTCATACAGCCAGGGCCGGCCGGCAGCGAACGTGGACAGAAAGAATCCCCATACGGCAATCGCGATCGCATAGCCGAGCGCCTCCGCGACGACCAGCGGCCACGTGCCGCGCAGGCCGACCTTCAACCCGGACGACAGCAGCAGCGTATTGGTCGGCCCCGGCACGATCAGCACCAGCGAGACGTACATCGACATTTTCAGCAACGCTTCCTGGATGGGCACGCGGCCTCCTCGATTCGTCAGTGTCGCGGTTCGCGTCCGGCCGAAGCGGCGCGCCGCTGAAATGGCGGTTGACCTTCATGCACAGACCGTTCGATCTGCGCTTCCGTGAGCTTGCCCGTTTTCATCGCATGGCCTTCGTGTCCGCCCGGGCACATGATGACGAATTTCTCTGCCGGCGAGTCGGATTATTTTTGGGTCGAGATCACGATCGTCGAAATGCGAAAAGGTCGGAAGCTTTATATTTGAAGTGGTGAATTATTTGTTTCTTTCATGTGAATTGCGTCTGTCATTTCGCATATTTTTTGAAGAAATGATTCTTGAGTCATGCGCGCAAAATGAAAAAATTAATTTTGTTGTTTCGAAAAAATTGAATCGGTCGTTGTGAGGTATTTGGTCGATATTTTCAGGTATTTAGAATTTCTCTGGACAGCCGGGGATTGATATGAAATTTTTCGAGATGTGCCATCATGAACGCTGCTATTGTGTGTCGGACAGTCAAGCACAAGGTACGACGATCCCGGAAACAATTAGGTTGACTGAATTTGTAAATGCACTAATGGCAATCACCGTATCGTAAATTCAATTTGTCGAAGCAGAATCCATTCCGTGGTGTGCCTCCGCGTGCGATGGAGGCTTCGCGTTGTCGCCTGACTTCGCTGCGATTCACTATGCCTTTTCGGTGTCATTTGTCGTGATGGACCGGGCGCGTCATTACGCGTTACCGGACGAGTGGCTGGTTCAATTCGACAAGGCGACACTATCCATTCAGGTTTCAAATCCCATGGGAAGCGTTCATGAGTAATCCGATCAAGAATATCGTCATCGTGGGCGGCGGCACGGCGGGCTGGATGTCCGCGTCGTACCTCGTCCGGGCGCTCCAGCACCACGCGAACATCACGCTCGTCGAATCCGCGGCGATCCCCCGGATCGGCGTGGGCGAGGCGACCATCCCGAGTTTGCAGAAGGTGTTCTTCGACTTCCTCGGGATACCGGAGCGGGAGTGGATGCCCCAGGTGAACGGCGCGTTCAAATCCGCGATCAGGTTCGTGAACTGGCGGAAGTCGCCCGATGGTTCGCGCGGCGATCACTTCTACCATTTGTTCGGCAACGTGCCGAACTGCGACGGCGTGCCGCTGACCCACTACTGGCTGCGCAAGCGCGAACACGGCTTCCAGCAGCCGATGGAATACGCGTGCTATCCGCAGACCGACGCGCTCGACGCGAAGCTGGCGCCGTGCCTGGCCGACGGCACCCGCCAGATGTCCCACGCGTGGCACTTCGATGCGCACCTGGTGGCCGACTTCCTGAAGCGCTGGGCCACCGAACGCGGGGTGAAGCGCGTGGTCGACGAGGTCGAGCAGGTTCACCTGAACGATCGCGGCTACATCGCCAGCCTGTCCACCAAGGAAGGGCGCACGCTGGAAGCGGACCTGTTCATCGACTGCTCCGGCATGCGCGGGCTCCTGATCAACCAGGCGCTGAAGGAGCCCTTCATCGACATGTCAGACCACCTGCTGTGCGACAGCGCGGTCGCCAGCGCCGTGCCCGCCGACGACGCGCGCGACGGGATCGAGCCGTACACGTCGGCGATCGCGATGAACTCGGGGTGGACCTGGAAGATCCCGATGCTCGGCCGGTTCGGCAGCGGCTATGTGTTCTCGAGCAAGTTCACGTCGCGCGATCAGGCCACCGCCGACTTCCTCGACCTTTGGGGGCTCTCGGACAAGCAGCCGCTCAACCAGATCAAGTTCCGGGTCGGGCGCAACCGGCGCGCGTGGGTCAACAACTGCGTCGCGATCGGGCTGTCGTCGTGCTTTCTGGAGCCGCTGGAATCGACGGGCATCTACTTCATCTACGCGGCGCTTTACCAGCTCGTGAAGCACTTCCCCGATACGTCGTTCGACCCGCGGTTGGCCGACGCATTCAACGCCGAAATCGTCTACATGTTCGATGACTGCCGGGATTTCGTGCAGGCGCACTATTTCACCACGTCGCGCGACGACACCGCGTTCTGGCGCGCGAACCGGCACGACCTGCGGCTGTCGGACGCGATCAAGGAGAAGGTCGAACGCTACAAGGCGGGGCTGCCGCTGACCACCACGTCGTTCGACGATTCCACGTACTACGACACCTTCGATTACGAATTCAAGAACTTCTGGTTGAACGGAAACTACTACTGCATTTTTGCCGGCCTGGGACTGCTGCCCGACCAGTCGCTGCCGCTCTTGCGGCACCGGCCGGAGTCGATCGACAAGGCCGAGGCGATGTTCGCGCGGATCCGGCGCGAGGCGGAGCGTCTGCGAGCGACCCTGCCGACGAACTACGATTACCTGCGCTCGCTGCGCGCGGGCGATGCGGGACTGTCCCGCAGCCAGCCCGGGCCGACGCTCGCGACGCCGGAGATCCTGTAGTGGACCGCGCCCCGGACCGGGTACGCGCGATCGCGGCCACGCACGCTGCCGTGGCGGCCTGCGACCCGCTGCAGGCGCGCGCGCTCGTCCTGCGGCTGCCGGGCCTGAACCGTCGACAGGATGTGCCGGGCATCGTCGGGCTGTTGCGCGAGTTCCTCCCGGCGCGCGGCGTGCCCTCGGGCTGGGGCTTCGTCGAAGCCGCCGCCGCGATGCGCGACATCGGGTTCTTTCTGGGATCGCTCAAGCGGCACGGACACGAGCCCGTGGATGCGGTGCCCGGGCTCGAGCCGGTGTTGCTCGACCTGGCGCGCGCGACCGGCCTGCCGCCGCGCGAGACGCTGTTGCACGTGACGGTCTGGAACCCCGCGGCGGCCGACGCGCAGCGCAGCTACACGGGGCTGCGCGACGAAGCGCACCTGCTCGAGAGCGTGCGCATCTCGATGGCCGCGCTCGAGGCGGCCATCGCGTTGACCGTCGAGCTGACCGACGTGCCGCTGCGTTCGCCCGCGTTCGCGCAAGGGTGCGACGCGCTGGCGGACTATCTGCAGAAAATGGTCGACTCGATCGTCTACGCGTATCGCTTCATCTCGCTGCAGGTGTTCTACGACGAGCTTCGTCCGTACTACGAACCGATTCGAGTTGGCTGTCAGAACTACCTCGGCCCTGGTGCGGTCGAAATGCCCCTTTTCGTGCTGGAGCACGTGTTGTGGGGGGCGCGATCGGACCACGAGGCTTATCTGGAGTTCAAGGAGACGTACCTGCCCTACGTGCTTCCCGCGTTCAGGGCGATCTACGCGCGGTTCGCCGGGCGGCCGGCGCTCGTCGACCGCGTGCTCGGCGAAGCGCAAGCGGCCCGTGCGCGCGGCGAGCCGGTCGAGGCCGGGTTGGCGGCCCTCGACCGCGTATTCGAGGTCCTGCTGCGTTTTCGCGCGCCGCACGGCAAATTGGCCGAGCGTGCGTACGAAGTCGGGCGAAGCGGCCCCACGATCGGCAGCGGCGGGTACGCACCGAGCATGCTCGGCGATCTGCTCACGCTCACGCGCGCGGCACGGTCACGCGTTCGCGCCGCGCTCGACGCGCGCTGACGGCGCGACGCGGGCGGCGGCCATGTGTTCCATCTCACCAGGAGAGTTTGCCCCATGACTCAGCAGAGCCCCGCGAACGGGCGCGACAGCAACCACTACGACGTGATCATTCTCGGCTCGGGCATGTCGGGCACCCAGATGGGGGCCATCCTGGCCAAGCAACGGTTTCGCGTGTTGATCATCGAGGAATCGTCGCATCCGCGCTTCACGATCGGCGAATCGTCGATCCCCGAGACGTCGCTGATGAACCGCATCATCGCCGATCGCTACGGCATTCCGGAGCTCGACCACATCACGTCGTTCTATGCGACGCAGCGTTACGTCGCGTCGAGCACGGGCATCAAGCGCAACTTCGGCTTCGTGTTCCACAAGCCCGGCGAGGAGCACGACCCGAAGGAGTTCACGCAGTGCGTGATTCCCGAGCTGCCATGGGGGCCCGAGAGCCACTATTACCGGCAGGACGTCGACGCGTACCTGTTGCAAGCCGCCATCAAGTACGGCTGCACGGTTCGCCAGAAGACGAGCGTGACCGAATACCACGCCGACCAGGACGGCGTCGCGGTGGCCACCGCCCAGGGCGAACGCTTCACCGGCCGCTACATGATCGACTGCGGCGGGCCGCGCGCGCCGCTCGCGACCAAGTTCGGGCTGCGCGAAGAGCCGTGCCGTTTCAAGACGCACTCGCGCAGCCTCTACACGCACATGCTCGGGGTCAAGCCGTTCGACGACATCTTCAAGGTCAAGGGGCAGCGCTGGCGCTGGCACGAGGGAACCTTGCACCACATGTTCGAGGGCGGCTGGCTCTGGGTGATCCCGTTCAACAACCACCCGCGATCGACCAACAACCTGGTGAGCGTCGGCCTGCAGCTCGACCCGCGTGTCTACCCGAAAACGGACATCTCCGCGCAGCAGGAATTCGACGAATTCCTCGCGCGGTTCCCTAGCATCGCGGCGCAGTTCCGGGATGCCGTGCCGGTGCGCGACTGGGTCAAGACCGACCGTCTGCAGTTCTCGTCGCGCGCGTGCGTCGGCGACCGCTACTGCCTGATGCTGCACGCGAACGGGTTCATCGATCCGCTGTTCTCCCGCGGGCTCGAGAACACCGCGGTGACCATCCACGCGCTCGCGGCACGCCTGATCAAGGCGCTGCGCGACGACGACTTCTCCCCCGAGCGCTTCGAGTACATCGAGCGCCTGCAGCAGAAGCTGCTGGACCACAACGACGACTTCGTCAGCTGCTGCTACACGGCGTTCTCGGACTTCCGCCTGTGGGACGCGTTCCACAGGCTGTGGGCGGTCGGCACGATCCTCGGGCAGTTCCGGCTCGTGCAGGCGCACGCGAGGTTCCGCGCGTCGCGCGACGAGCGCGCCCTCGATCATCTCGACGACGATCCCCCGTACCTCGGGTACCTGTGCGCGGACATGGAGGGGTACTACCAGTTGTTCAACGACGCCAAAGCCGAGGTCGAGGCCGTGAGCGCGGGGCTGAAGCCGGCCGGGGAG
This sequence comes from Burkholderia sola, assembly GCF_905400185.1. Classification (NCBI taxonomy): domain Bacteria; kingdom Pseudomonadati; phylum Pseudomonadota; class Betaproteobacteria; order Burkholderiales; family Burkholderiaceae; genus Burkholderia; species Burkholderia sola. The sequence goes on along the minus strand of NZ_FR989677.1, from coordinate 1,024,084 downwards.
GCCGCAGCGCGGATTCACGCCCTCATCGACGAACGCGAATTCGCGAAGCCGATGTTCGGCTTCGGATACTGCATCACCGGCGCCAAACCGCAGCTCAACAACTCGAAGTACAGCCTGCTGCCGGCGATGAAGCTGCTGCACTGGACGCAGACCAGCGCGCCGGCGGAGGTGAAGCGGTACTTCGACTACAACCCGATGTTCGCGCTGCTCAGGGCGTACGTCACGACCCGCATCGGCCTGGCGCTGAAGTAGTCGACCGACCCCGGAATGAAAATGATAGACGACGTTCAATTGAATCAAGTGCGCGCCAGCGAGCATCCGTCGGCGGCGTATGACGCGACCACGCGCGTGGCCGCGAGCTGGTACGTCGCGATGCGCTCGGACGACCTCAAGGACAAGCCGACCGCGTTGACGCTGTTCGGCCGCCCGTGCGTCGCGTGGCGCGGCACGACGGGCCGGGCCGTGGTGATGGACCGCCACTGCGCGCATCTTGGCGCGAACCTGGCCGACGGGCAGATCAAGGATGGGTGCATCCAGTGCCCGTTTCACCACTGGCGGTACGACGAGCACGGCCAGTGCGTGCATATTCCCGGCCACAGTGCGGCGGTGCAGCGCCTGGAGCCGGTGCCGCGCGGGGCGCGCCAGCCGACGTGGGTCACCGTCGAGCGGTACGGCTACGTGTGGGTCTGGTACGGCTCTCCGCAGCCGCAGCACCCGCTGCCTGAAATCGCCGCGGCCGACGTCGACAACGGCGACTTCATGCACGTGCACTTCGCGTTCGAGACGACCACGGCGGTGTTGCGGATCGTCGAGAACTTCTACGACGCGCAGCACGCGACCCCCGTCCACGCGCTCCCGGTCTCGGCCTTCGAGCTCAAGCTCTTCGACGATTGGCGCGCGTGGCCGGAGGTCGAGCCGCTGGCAAGGGCCGGTGCGTGGTTCGGCGCCGGGATCGATTTCAGCGTCAACCGGTACTTCGGGCCCCTCGGCATGCTGTCGCGCGCGCTGGGCCTGAACATGTCGCAGATGAACCTGCACTTCGACGGCTACCCCGGCGGGTGCGTGATGACCGTCGCGCTGGACGGAGACGTCAAGTACAAGCTGCTCCAGTGCGTGACGCCGGTGAGCGACGGCAAGAACGTCATGCACATGCTGATCTCGATCAGGAAGGTGGGCGGCGTCCTGCGCCGCGCGACCGACTACGTGCTGTTCGGGCTCCAGACCCGGCAGGCCGCGGGGTACGACGTCAAGATCTGGAACGGGATGAAGCCGGACGGCGGCGGCGCTTACAGCAAGTACGACAAGCTCGTGCTCAAGTACCGCGCGTTCTACCGCGGGTGGGTCGACCGCGTCGGCTCGAGCGAGCGGTAACGCATGAGTCGGCGGCGCTGGCCGGCCCGGTGTCGGTCGCGCCGCTTCGTCCGGCGCTCGCGAACCGCGGCGCACTGAGCGACCGCGTGTCGCCTTCGCGTGCCGCGAGTCGGCCGGATCCGCTTCCGCGCGATTGTCGCCGGTGCGTTCCAGCGTGCACAGGAAAGGGCCCGCCTGTCTCAGCCGCTATATGGCGATCTGCGTCGAAGAAAAAACCTGCTTGAGCACCATGAAAGTCCGAATCTGACGCACGCCGGGCAGATAAAGCAGTTGCTCGGCATGGAGCCGGTTGAAGCTTTCGCTGTCGCGGGTGCGCAGCATCATGAAGTAGTCGAACTCGCCGGTCACCACATGGCATTCCATGCAGCCGGATACGTTCTGTGCCGCTTTTTCAAACGCGGCAAAGGATTCGGGCGTCGATCGATCCAGCACGACCCCGATGATGACGACCATGCCCGCGTCGAGGGCAGGCGCGTTGAGCAACGCGACGATTCCTCGGATCAAACCGAGGCTCTTGAGCCGTTCGACGCGGCGCAAACAGGCCGGCGCACTCAAATTCACCTTCGCCGCCAGCGCGACGTTCGAGATCGATGCGTCCTTCTGAAGGGCGCGCAGGATCGCTTTGTCCGTACGGTCAAGTTCGACGTGGCTCGCGTCCGCCGGGTGCGATTTGTCGAGAAATTTTGTTGTCGATTTCATCGATTCGAAAAAATTTGCGTTCGTCGGGATGGGGAAAATTGTATTTCAAAGCACGGAGGAGGAAATATGTTTGCAACCACGTTTCGAGGGTATTTCACTAGAATTTCTTCATGCCCGGTCGCCCTGACGACAGGCGTCCGAACCCACCGCCCATCTTTCGGAGAACCTCCGTGAACCTCGATCGCTTTCCCCGCCACAAGCTGACCTTCGGACCCACCCCCATTCATGAGTTGCCGCGCCTCGGCAAGGCGCTGGGCGGCAAAGTGCAGCTCTATGCAAAACGCGAAGACTGCAACAGCGGCCTGGCGTTCGGCGGCAACAAGACCCGCAAGCTCGAGTACATCGTGCCGGACGTGCTGGCGAGCGGCGCCGACACGCTGGTATCGATTGGCGGCATCCAGTCGAACCAGACGCGTCAGGTCGCGGCAGTCGCGGCTCATCTTGGCCTGAAATGCGTGCTGGTTCAAGAAAACTGGGTCAACTACTCGGATGCTGTGTATGACCGCGTCGGCAACATTCAGATGTCCCGCATGATGGGCGCCGACGTTCGGCTGGTCAGCGACGGCTTCGACATCGGCATTCGCCCGAGTTGGGAAGAGGCGCTGGAGAGTGTCCGCAACGCGGGCGGGAAGCCGTATCCGATCCCCGCCGGTTGTTCCGAGCATCGGCTTGGCGGCCTCGGGTTCGTCGGTTTCGCGGAGGAAGTGCGCGCCCAGGAAGCTGAACTCGGATTCAAGTTCGACTACATCGTCGTGTGTTCGGTGACCGGAAGCACGCAGGCCGGCATGGTCGTCGGGTTCGCGGCGGATGGACGCGCGGATCGCGTGATCGGTATCGATGCGTCGGCCAAACCCGAGCAGACGCGCGAGCAGATTCTTCGCATCGCACGCCAGACCGCCGATCTCGTGGAACTCGAGCGGCCGATCGAGGACGCGGACGTGGTGCTCGATACGCGCTACGGCGGCCCTGAATACGGCCTGCCGTCGGAAGGGACGCTCGAAGCGATTCGACTGTGCGCGAAGACCGAGGGAATGCTGACCGACCCGGTTTATGAAGGCAAGTCGATGCACGGAATGATCGATAGGGTGCGCCGCGGCGAGTTTCCGGAAGGGTCCCGGGTCTTGTATGCGCACCTCGGCGGTGTCCCCGCATTGAACGCATACAGCTTCCTGTTCAAGAACGGTTGAGGCTTTGGCCGCGTTCCGACTGCAAGTGAAGTCGGAACGCGGCGTGCATATCGCCAATTCGGGGCGCCAAGTATGGACATGCAGAATCGACTTCCGACCAGCACGATGACGGATCCCGACCCGGAGGAACTCAGGGAATGGTGCGACGCGCTCGATGGCGTGTTGCATGCGTGGGGCGGCGATCAAGGCAACGCACGTGCACGCCATCTTCTCGACTCGTTGTTGGCGCATGCACACACCCGTCGCGTCGCGTGGCGGCCGCCGCTGGTCACGCCGTACGTCAATACCGTGGCGCCCGACGAGCAGCCGGCCTATCCGGGCGATCTGCACCTCGAGCGGCGGATCGCGGCGTTGATACGGTGGAACGCGCTCGCGATGGTGGTTCGCGCCAACCGTGCGCTGGGTGAACTGGGCGGGCACATTGCAAGCTATGCTTCCGCCGCGGATTTGTTTGCTATCGGTCTGCTAGCGTCGCCCCTGCGCGGGGCGGCGGTCACTTTTCTTTGTCTTCCAAAGAAAAGTAACCAAAAGAAAGGCGCGTCCTTGGGCGGACGGCAAAGGAGGTCCTGCTCAGGGTCGTGGTTTCCTTGTTGTCCCAGTTCGTGGGATTCGGACTGGGCGTGACAACAGTGCGACGTCGCCGTGTACCTAATCGGCCGTTTGCAGTTGCTTCACCAATTCGCCAACGAAGTCGATCAATACGGTCGACAACACTCTTCCGGTCAAGGTCTGGATCTGGATCGCTCGCAACGACATGCCCGGATGATCGATCGGTATCGCCACCAGACCGTCCGTCGCCAGACGCGCCTGCACCGTCAGGCGGCTCGTCAGGGACACGACCCCCGACATTTGAGTGAATGCATACAGGCTGCCAGAGTTGTTGCAGGTCAGGACGGGCTCGAAGAGAAGATTCTCCAGGCTCGCCGTCGTATCGAACAATTGACGGATCGTCGTGCCGCGGTCAAGTAGCGCAATCGGGTAATTCCGCAGCTCGGCCATCGATACCGTCGCACGACCGGCCAGCGCATGCGAACGCGGCATGACCGCGCAAATGGGCGCGCTCTGCGTGTACTCGACGTGGATCTCCGGCGCTCGTACAACACCGAACGTCAGGCCGATATCGGCTTCGCCGCTCCGGACGTGTGCCGTCACCTCTGCCGGCGCAGTCACCGCCACCTCGAAACGGGTGCCGGGCGACTTTTCCAGAAATTGCGTGATCGCGCGCGGGAGAACATCCCGGGAAAACGCCTCCGACGTCGAGACGCGGATCGTGCTTCGATCGAATGAGTTCAGCGCCTTGATCTCCTCGATCACCTGCTGACCTTCGAGCAAGGTTCGCCGGACATGCGCAGCCAACAGCTCCCCGGCCTTGTTGGGGACCATGCCGCGCGCCTGACGCTCGAACAGCGGGCAGCCAACCTCCTCCTCAAGCTTCGTAATCTGACGGCTGAGCGCCGAGATCGAAACGTGCAGTTTCTCCGACGCCTCGCTCAGCGAACCGGTGTTGGCAACGGCAAGGAAGTATCGGAGTGCAGCGTTGTGCATGACGGCCGCCAAGTTTGCATTATTGGAAAGCAGGGCGCGCAAAAAAGTCAATTGTAGTGCGCGTTTTGGCTTCGTACGCTCGATCCATCAAGGTTGAACAACCCGCTCTCCACGATACACGCGAGGATCACGATGACGCGCCACCAAGCAATCGACTCTGCCACAACATATTTCGATTCGGGGAGCTTCCTGAAAGATCTCGCGCGGCGCGTCCACATGATGACGGAAAGTCAGGATTCCGGAAGGGCCGGCGAGCTTCGAGCCTACCTCGCCGACGAGATTGCGCCGTCGATCGACCGTATGGGCTTCGAGTCTCGTATCGTCGAGAACCCGGTTGCGGGGAACGCGCCGTTCTTGATTGCGACGCGTATCGAGGATCCCGCGCTTCCGACGGTCCTGATGTACGGGCACGGTGATGTCGTCCGCGGCTATGACGGACAGTGGAAGGACCAGATGTCGCCATGGCACATCACGGTCGAAGGAGACCGATGGTTCGGGCGGGGCACCGCGGACAACAAAGGGCAACACACGATCAACCTGGCCGCGCTGGAGCAAGTCGTCGAGGCCAGGAATCGACGCCTGGGTTTCAATGCGACGCTGCTGATCGAGATGGGCGAGGAAACGGGATCGCCCGGGCTACGCGCGGTCTGCGAGCAGAACAAGGACCTTCTCGCGGCCGACATTCTGATCGCTTCGGACGGCCCGCGGGCCAGATCGAACGTCCCCTGCGTTTTTCTCGGGTCGCGCGGGTTCGTCAACTTCACGCTTTCCGTCCGGCTCCGGTCGGGCGCACATCATTCCGGAAATTGGGGCGGGGCGCTCAGCAATGCCGGAACCGTACTCGCGAACGCGATTTCATCGCTCGTCGACGGGCGCGGGCGGATCCTCGTCGACGCGCTGTTGCCGACGCCTATTCCGGCCGCGGTACGCACTGCGCTGAAGAATATCGCCGTCGGTGGCGGGGCCAACGATCCTCACGTCGATGCCAATTGGGGCGAACCTGGCTTGACGGCCCAGGAGCGTGTCTACGCATGGAACGCGCTGGAAGTACTGGCCTTTACCACCGGTAACCCGACCAGCCCGGTCGGCGCGATTCCGCCCGTTGCGCACGCGCATTGCCAACTCAGATACGTCGTCGGTACGGATTGCGCGCGTATCGAAGAAGTTCTGCGGCATCACCTCGACGCACGCGGGTTCGATAGCGTCGAGGTTGCAATCGGCGAGCGGATGGGCGCCACGCGTCTGCCGCCGGAAGATCCGTGGGTCGCGTGGGCGCTCGATTCAATCGAGCGGACGACCGGCAAGCATCCGGATTTGCTTCCCAATCTCGGCGGGTCGCTGCCCAACGACGTCTTTTCCGAGGTTCTGGGCCTTCCGACCGTCTGGATTCCGCACTCATACGGCGCCTGCTCCCAGCACGCCCCGAACGAACACCTGCTTGGAAGCGTCGCGCGCGAGGCGCTGCAGATCATGGCCGGCATATTTTGGGATCTCGGAGAGTCGGCATCCGCCGTCCGAGATCGGCGCAAGGAAGGAGCGCTTGTCGTCCAGGCATAACACGCCAGTTTTTAATGCACTTGTGATCGTCAGTCAACGGAGAATGAGATGCGTACTATGGAAATGGTGGATGCCGCGCCGACAAGAGAACAGGCTCCAAACGTGTTGCGATTGGTGTCCGCCGCAACCGTCGGCAATGCGTTGGAGTGGTTCGACATACTGATTTACGGATTCTTCGCAATCTCGATTTCAAAGGCCTTCTTTCCGGCGTCGAGCAGCGGGGTATCCCTTCTGCTGACCTTCGGGACGTTCGCGATCTCGTATTTGGCCCGACCGATCGGCGCGCTGGTGCTGGGTTCGTACGCGGATCGTCGCGGTCGCAAGGCGTCGATGATGGTGTCGATCGTGACGATGATGGTCGGCACGACGACGATCGCGCTGATGCCGAGTTACGAGTCGATCGGCGTGATCGCACCGATTCTGGTCATCTGCGCTCGACTGCTTCAGGGCTTTTCCGCGGGCGGCGAGTTCGGCAGTACCACTGCGTTTCTGGTGGAACAGTGCCCCGAACGCAAGGGATTGTTCGCGAGCTTCCAGTTCGCGAGTCAGGGATTGAGCTATATGCTCGCGGCCGGTTTTGGGGTTCTCCTGACCTTGACCCTCGATGCAGACGCCATCGACGCATGGGGTTGGCGCATACCGTTTCTCTTTGGTGTGTTGATCGGCCCCGTCGGCCTGTACCTGCGAAAGCACGTGCACGAGGCCGACGGCGCAACGCGTGAAAGGCGCGAATCGTTCCCGGTAAGGGAAGTGTTCGTCAATCAGAAAGCCAGAATGTTGTTGGCGATCGGTACGCTCGTCCTTTCCACCGGCGCCAGTTACGTCATTCTTTATGTTCCGACCTACGCGGTGCGCGAGCTTCATCTGCCTGCCAGTTTCGGCTTCATTGCAACGATGTTGACCGGCGCGATCCTGACGTTCGTGACGCCGTTCGTCGGCTATCTGTCGGACGGGATCGGCCGCGTCAGGCTGATGATCTGGGCCGGGATGGCATTCATTCTGACCATTTATCCGGTTTTCAAATTGCTTGGCGCACATCCCGATCTGGGAAGGCTCATTGCGATGATGGCCTGGATCGGGACGCTGAAGGCGGTCTATTTCGGCGCGCTGCCGGCGCTGATGGCGGAAGTATTTCCGACAGAAACCCGAGCGACGGGCATGGCCATCAGCTACAACATCGGCGTCACGCTTTTTGGCGGTTTCGCGCCGCTGATCGTCGCATCGTTGATCCATCAGACAGGCAATTTGGCATCGCCGGCGCTTTACCTGATGTTGCTCGGCGTGCTGAGCTTGATGGCGTTGCGCGGCTGTCGATCAATGTTGAATCTCCGATAAGGCGGCGCATCGAGAGAATCCCGCACAGTCGAGCGATTGCTTCGTCGGGTGCGGTCCGAGACTGTTTCGACGACATGCGAGGAGAGATCGGGATGAGTGCAAGGAAACTGGACACGGTATCGTCGGTCGCGTCGACGTGGAATTGGCTGTTGCCGCCTTCGGAGCGGGCCCGCGTGTGTGTCGTCATTGATCCGAGCCTCGGCGTTGCCGCGGTTTTGGCGACCGTAGCGTGCTTCACGGCGATGCCGGAAGTCGCGCTTCTCCAGATTGACGATCCCGTCGATGCGCACCGTGCATGGAGCGCGTCGCTCATGCCGGGTAACGGTCCCGATGCGGCGAAGACGAGCGCGGAGTGCCGATCGGGTCGATTGCCGCGAGGCGTGCCGTTGCTGGTGTGGTCGACACGCCCGCAGGACCTCGACTGGGTCGGCGGCATCGAAGGGAACAGGGTGAGTGCGCTCGTTACTTTCGACGGCGACGATGTCGAAATACAGGTATCTCGTCTTCTCACGCTTGTTCTGAAGGAGTTGAAGCATGCGATCGCCGAGAACATGTTGATCTATTAATACGATCAAAATGGTCTTGCTTCGGCATGCGGCCTTCCGGATTTCATCGAGTCATTTCAATGCCGGAGAGCGGGCGCGATGCACCGCCTGCGATAGCCGACCGCACGGCAATTGGTCGAAAAAGTCGCGCATCAGGACCGACGGCGCGGGAATCCGCCGTCTGGCGCCGCGACCGCACGCCAGGCTGACCGTCCGATTACCGTTTTGTCATCTACGCCGTTCGCGCCTGCACGGAGCGAAGCCGTGTCGCCGTTTCCGGGTAACATCGCCGGATGTCCCCACGAATGCGACGGAGCCGCCATGCGCATCCTGATAGTCGAAGACGAACCGAAGACGGGCGCGTACCTGAAGAAGGGGCTCGAGGAATCGGGCTTCAGTGTCGATCTCGCGAAGGACGGCGCTGAAGGGCTGATGCTCGCGCAGGAAGAGCGTTACGACGTGATCGTGCTCGACGTGATGCTGCCCGTGCTCGACGGCTGGGGCGTGCTCAAGCGGCTGCGCGAAACGCACACGACGCCGGTGCTGTTCCTGACCGCGCGCGACGACGTGCAGGACCGCGTGCACGGCCTCGAACTCGGCGCCGACGACTACCTCGTGAAGCCGTTCGCGTTCGTCGAACTGCTCGCCCGCATCCGCACGCTCGCGCGTCGCGGGCCGCCGCGCGAGACCGAACACCTGGTGGTCGGCGATCTGGAAATCGACGTGGTGCGCCGCCGCGTGAAGCGCGGCGCCACGCGGATCGACCTGACGCCGCGCGAATTCTCGCTGCTGCAGCTGCTCGCGCGCCGGCAGGGCGAGGTGCTGAGCCGCACGCAGATCGCGTCGTACGTGTGGGACATGAATTTCGACAGTGACACCAACGTCGTCGAGGTCGCGATCCGGCGCCTGCGCGCGAAGATCGACGATGCGTTCCCGGTCAAGCTGATCCATACCGTGCGCGGCGTGGGCTACGTGCTCGAACCGAAGGACGACGCATGACGCGCCCGCGCTCGCTTGCGGCGACGCTCGCGCTCGCGTTCGCCGCAACCACGCTCGCCGCGTTCGCGCTCGTCGGCGCATACGTGTATGCGGGCCTCGAGCGACAGGTCAACACGCAGGACGATCTCGACATCGTGCTGGCCGCGCGTCACACGCGCCGGCTCGCGGGCGAACTCGAGTCGCTCGACGCGGTTCGCGCGCACGCGGAGCGGCTCACGAGCCAGGTGCTGGGCAACGAGGCGCTGTCGATGGTCGTCGTCGATGCGCAGGGCGACGTGCTCGCGCGCCACAACGTCCGGCTCGCGGCGCTCGACGACGCGCCTGCGGCCGCATCCGTTCCGCTGGCGGACGCGCAGCTGTTCGCGCCGCACGCAGTGCCGGTTCCGTCGAACGACCGGATCACGGCCGACCGGCTCGTCACATGGACCGCCGGCGGCGGCACGCCGATGCGCGGCGTCCTGATCGAGGCCGCACTCGGCGACCGCACGCCGATCCGCATCGCGATCGCGCGCAACATGCACGACCGGGCCGATCTGCTCGAAGGCTACCGCGACCGGCTCAAGCTTGCCGGCGCGCTCGGCGCGCTGTTCGCGCTGCTGCTCGGGTACTGGCTGATTCGCCAGGCGCTCGCGCCGCTGCGCGAGATCGTCGACGACACCGGCCGGATCACGGTCGACAAGCTCGACACGCGGCTCGATGCGTCGCGCGCGCCGCCCGAACTGCGCGCGCTCGTCGATGCGCAGAACGCGATGCTCGGCCGCCTGCAGCAGGCGTTCGCGCATCTGTCGCAATTCAGCGCCGATCTCGCGCACGACTTGCGCACGCCGCTGAACAACATGCGCGGCGCGACCGAAGTCGCGCTCGCGCGACCGCGTTCGGTCGACGAGTACCAGACGCTGCTCGAATCGAATCTCGAGGAATACGACCGTCTCGCGCGGATGATCGAGAACGTGCTGTTTCTCGCGCGCGCCGAGCACCCGAGCTTCGTCACGCGGCAGCGCGCATTCGACGTGCGCGAGGAACTCGAGCGCATCGCCGAGTATTTCGAGGGGCTCGCCGACGAAGCGGGCTCGACGCTGCGCGTCGATGGGCACGGGCAACTGACCGCCGACGTCGAGCTGTTTCGTCGCGCGGTGGGCAACCTGCTCGCGAACGCGCTGCGTTACACGCCGGCCGGTGGCGTCATCACGCTCGCTGTCGACGAAACGCCGGACGCGGTGCGCGTCGTCGTCGCGAATCCGGGCGAGCCGATCGATCCCGCGCTGCTGCCGCGGATCTTCGACCGGTTCGTGCGCGGCGACCCCGCGCGCAGCGGCGGTGTGCCGGGCGGCACGGCCGGGCTCGGCCTTGCGATCGTGCGCTCGGTGATGGAACTCCACGGCGGCACCGCGCAGGTCGAAAGCGACGCGCGCGACACGCGGTTCGTGCTCACGTTCAACCGGCCGCCGGCAGCGTGACGGCGGGTTCGGGCCCGGCGGCGGGCGCGTAGAACGCCACTTCGAAGCCTACCTGTTCGCAAGCGCTGGTCGGGTTCGACACAAAGATTGAGATGCTCCTTCTCGGGCACCACGCAAAACGAGGCTCGCCTCATGGCATGCTCACGCCGTGAACCCGCGACCAGTGAGCCAACGAGCACGCCCGAAACATGATGGCGCGTTCTTGCTCATTCAGCGGCGATGGATCGGCGCAGCGGCGCTGCAGCCGCGGTACGTCGAGCAAGCCGGCGATGCGGTCGGCGTCCGTAGCCAGTATTTCGCGGGTGTGCTGGCGCAATGCCTCGCCGTTGCCTTGATCCTTGGGTAAGGCCGATTTCCTGCGCAGGCGCACGGCTTCCGGCAACGCACCGCGCGACGCTTCACGCAACATGGCCTTTTCCACGCCATCACGTAGCGCCAGTTCGGCCGGAATGGTGGCAGCCAGGTCCAGAACTTCGGTATCGCTGAAGGGGATGCGCGCTTCCAGTCCATGTGCCATCCCATGGATATCGCCGTTATGCAACAGCCGCTGCAACCAACGATGGCGCACCAGCCATTGCGTGGCGCGCAGACGTGAGGCGGGCGTATGCCAATCGTGTCCGGCGGCGATCGCCAGTTGGCGATAGACCTCGCCGTAGTGTTGCAACGGTTGCGCCAGCAGGCCGGGCCGTAGATAGGGATCGGCGGTCAAGCGTTGCAGGATATGGGTCGGGTCACGGGTGGCGTGCGGGTCGAGCAAGAAGTGATAGCCGTAGTGCGTTTCATCGGCGGCATCGCCGACCAATACCGCCTTGAGGCGCGTGCTGGCGGCTCGCGCCAGGTAATGTTGCGCCAGCTCCTGTTCCCACGCGGGCAGTGCATCGTTCTGCGTGGCCAATTGCAGCAGATCCTGGGCGAGTGTCGAGCGCGTCGGTGTGACGTCTTCACGTGGCAAACCCAATTCATCGGCGGCCTGCTCGGCGAAAGGTTGATCGTCGGAAGCCACGATCAGCGAACGCGCGTAGTCGTAGCGATGGTGATCTTCAAAGCGAATGGTGAAGCAGGGCGGTGTCGCACCTGCCGCTCGCGCCAGGCCGCCGATCAGCGTGGAGTCGAGGCCACCGCTGAAAAACAGGCCGACCGGTGTATCGGCGATCAAGCTGCGCTGGACGGCTGCGGCGAGGCGCTCGCGCAGCGCGGGAGCGATATCGTCGGCCCGGGTGGCCGGGTTTTCGGCAATCTCCGGCGCCCAGCGCGACAGCTGCAAGCCATCGCGATCCACGCGCAGCAGATGCCCGGGCGGCAGGTACGCCATGCCTTCGAACATGGGTTGCGCCACGCCGCTGAAGAACGGCGCCACCAGGTATTCCAGCACGGCGTCGATATTCGCACGCGGCGCTTGCATCGCGGGCAGCAGTCCTTTGGCCTCCGACGCAAACAGGAATTCCGGCCCCTGTTGCAGGTAAACGAACGGCTTGACGCCCAGCCGGTCGCGCGCGGCAAAGGCGCGTTGACGATGGGTGTCCCACACCAGGAACGCGAACATGCCGTTGAAGCGCCGAAGACACACTTCGCCCCAAACCGCATACGCGGCTAGCACCACCTCGGTGTCGGTGTTCGTACGGAACGACCAGTGCGCGCTCAGTTCGCGGCGAAGCTCAGCGTAGTTGTAGATTTCACCGTTGTAGACCAGCACGTAACGATGGTCGGCACTGCACATCGGCTGCGCGCCATGCTCGGCGTCGAGTAGCGCCAAACGGTCGTGAGCAAGCACGGCGTGTTGGTCATGCCATAAGCCCCGGCCGTCCGGCCCACGATGCCGTTGTCGCTCGCGCATGGCGAGCACCCGCTCGACCTGTGCGGGTGCCTGGCCGTCGTAGCGAATCAGCCCAGCCAAGCCGCACATCAGACGGTCGCGCCCGGTTGAACGGGGGCGAGCAACAGCGTGGTCCATCGCTGTTGCCGTTCGAAGTTTCTGCTAACGGTCACCACAGATACGGCTAATGGGAAAACTCGTGGTAGTGCCGTCAGCAAAGGCTGAGAGCGACGTTCTTTTTGTGTCTGCACGCGTTGCGCTCATGCAAAAAACGGGGGACGTATGCGCGAAGATTTTGCTAATGCGCCTTCAAGCGCTTGCAATGTCGGATTGGGTTCATGAGCGGCGTAATGAGGAAAGCTACTCGTGACAAAAGCATAGCGTGCACGTAACGGATGATCAACAAATTGGTGCGTGCACAACAATATAACCATCATCCGAAGCCCGGTGGGGCGACTCTAGTGGTTGTTTACCCTAGACAGCATCGCAAGTGCGCCGCGAAAGGATTTTTGCGGGCATAGCGCGCGGCACGCGTTCCTTGCAGGTTCAACCAGCCGCCGGCGGCGTGACGGCGGGTTCGGGTTGCGCGGCCCCGGCGTGTTCCTTCACGCCGGTGTTCGATTCCGCACCAGAGCCCGCATTCGCACTCGCCTGCCACCCGCCACCCAATGCCTTCAGCAACCCGACTTCCGCCTCGATCCGCCGCGCGTCGATCTGATCGGCCGTGCGCCGGTTCGTCAGCGCGATCGTCTGCGCGGTCACCACGTCCAGATAGCTGACGGCGCCCGCATTGAAGCGATTCGTCGTCAGCCGCAGCGACAGGTCGGCCGCGTCGGTCGCGCGTTGCTGGCTGCCGGCTTCGGATGCGAGCGCACCGATCGCGGACAACTGATCCTCGACCTGCTGGAACGCGACGAGCACGGTTTGCCGGTAATCGGCGACCGCGCCGTCGTATTGCGCATGCGCGCCGCGCAGCGACGCGCTGCGGCGGCCGCCGTCGAACAGCGTGCCGGCGAGTTGCGGGCCGAGCGACCAGAACAGGCTCGGCGCGGCGAGCCACGGCGCGAAGAACGAACTCTCGAGGCCGGCGCTCGCCGACAGCACCAGATCGGGAAAGAACGCGGCGCGCGCCTCGCCGATCTGCGCGTTCGCGGCCGCGACACGGCGCTCGGCCGCCGCGATGTCGGGCCGCCGCTCGAGCAGTTGCGACGGCACGCCGGCCGGAATGGCCGGCACGTGGAACGCCTGCACGCGCGGCGGCAGCGCGAACGTCGATGCGCTCTCGCCGACGAGCGTCGCGATCGCGTGCTGCAACTGCGCACGCGACGCGTCGATGTCGGTGTCCTGCGTGCGCGTCGATTCGAGCTGCGTGTCGGCTTGCGCAACCGCCGACGCGTCGATCGCACCGGCCGCGAGTTGCTGCTTGAGCAGCGTCAGCGCGTCCGCGTACGCGTGCACCGTGTCATCGAGCAACTGCTTCTGCGTGTCGAGCGAGCGCAGCGCGAAATAGTCGGTCGCGAGTTCGGCCGTGACCGACAGCTTCACGGCCTGCAGGTCGGCCGCGCTCGCGGCGGCATTCGCCTGCGCGCCGGTCACCGCGTCGCGCACGCGGCCGAATACGTCCGGTTCCCAGCTCGCGGCCACGCCGGCCTGGTAGTCGGGCGTCGTCTTGCCGGCGAGCGACGAACCGAGCCGGTTCTGCGACACGCGCGAGCGGCTTTGCGCGACGCCCGCCGTGATCGTCGGCAGGAACCCGGCGTGCTGATAGTCGACCATCGCGCGTGCCTGCTGCAGGTCGGCGACGGCTTTCTTCACCGTCTGGTTCGACACGTCGACGCGGGCTTCGAGCGTGTTCAGGTCGGCGTCGCCGAACACGGTCCACCACGCGCCGCGCGCGGCGGCGTCCGCGGGCATCGCGACGTGCCAGCCGGCTTGCGCGGCCGGTGCGGCCGGCGCGCCCGCGTAGTGCGCGGGCACCGCGACGGCGGGTGGCGAATAGGGCGGCAGCGTCGAGCAGGCGGTCAATGTGGCGACGGCGCCAAGCGCGACGATGCGGCGAGCGAACGGGAGCGGATGAAGAAGGCGCATGGCAGGCATCTCGTGGGTGGTCGTCGATGGGTTAGCCGCGGGCGGGCGCCGGAGCGGGCGTTGAAGCAGCGCGTGCGACGCCGGCCGCGCGCAGCGGCGGCACGTCGCGCGCACCGGTCGCGGACGCCGGTTGCGCGGCCTGCGCGGACGAAGCAGCCGAAGCAGCCGAAGCCGCAACCGGCGCCGCATCGTGCGAAGTCGCCACGATCTTCACGGCTTCCCCGGCCGTGATCGCATCGCCCGGGTTATCGATCACGCGATCGGTCGCCGCGAGCCCCGCGACGATCTCCACGCGCGTGCCGAAATCGCGCCCGATCTGCACGGTCTTCAGCGCGGTGCGTCCGTTCGCGCCGACGGTGGCGACCGTCACGCCGTTCGGGCGGAACAGCAGCGCACTGACCGGCAGGTCGAGCGCCGGCGCCGCGCTCGGCAAGACGAGATGCGCCTGCGCATACGCACCGGGCATCAGCGTGCCGTCGCGGTTGTCGACGTCGATCTCGACGCGCAGCGTGCGCGTGACGGGATCGATCGCGCCCGCGCTGCGCGCGACACGCGCGGCAACGCGCCGCCCCGGATACTGCGGCGTCGTCAGGTAGACCGGCGTGCCGGTCGACACGCCGGCCGCGCTGTCCTGCGGCACGTCGACGAACACGCGCAGCGTGTCCGTCTGTTCGAGATGGAACAGTTCGCCCGACAGGCCGGGGCTGCCGGGCGTGCCGCCCGCGGTGACCAGCGTGCCGACGTCGACGTTGCGTGCGGTGATCACGCCGTCGAACGGCGCGGTGACGGACTCGTACGACACGAGTTCGGCAAGGTGCGCGACGTTCGCCTGCGCGGACGCGAGCATCGCGCGCTTCGCGTTCATGTCCGCGACCTTCGTGTCGGTGTCCTGCTGCGACACCGACTGCGTTTTCAGCATGTCCTGCCAGCGCTGCGCGGTCGATTTCGCATAGTCGTAGTTCGCCTGCGCGCTCGCTTCGTCGGCGCGCGCCTGGCGCAGTTGCGCGTCGAGATCGGGCGCCGAGATCTGCGCGAGCGTCTGGCCGGCCTTCACGTGCGTGCCGAGATCGACGCTCCAGTGCGCGATATAGCCGCTCGTGCGTGCATAGATCGATGCGTCCGCATAGGGCGCGACCGAGCCGGGCAACGTCAGCGTCTGGTCGGCCGGCGCCGCGCCGGGCACGACGATGGACACCGGCAGCGCCTGCTGCACGGCCACCTGCGCACGTTGCGCGGCGCGTGCGTCGATACGCGGCACGATGCCGAGCGCGAGCAGCGCGGCGGCGAGCGCGACGGCCGCGAGCGGCACGGCCAGCTTGCGGCAGGCCGCGGGCCGGCGGGGTGTCGGGGGCGCCGCCGCGGGCGGCGGGCGGTACGGCTGCGGCCGCGGTGGCCGCTTCGGCGGCGGGCGGCGGCGCGACGGGTTCGATCGAGTCGTTCATGATGGGTCCGGGGTCGGGCGAATCGATGGATAGGAAAGGTGGGGCGCCTGCGCTCAACGCAGCGCCGGCGTATCGGGTGCGTGCTGCGCGCGCCGGGCGGCGGCGGCGTCGCGACGCCGCGCGAGCCACGCGTGGACGAAGCCGAACAGCACCGGCACGAACAGCAGCGTCGACACCGTGCCGAACGCGAGGCCGCCGATCACCGCGCGGCCGAGCGGCGCGTTCTGCTCGCCGCCGTCGCCGAGGCCGAGCGCCATCGGCAACATGCCGATCAGCATCGCGAGCGCGGTCATCACGACGGGCCGGAAGCGGCTGAAGCCTGCGTCGAGCGCGGCCTGCCACGGCGATGCGCTGCCCGCGAGCAGCTCGCGCGCCGTATTCACGACGAGGATGCTGTTCGCGGTCGCGATGCCGATGCACAGGATCGTGCCGGTCAGCGCGGGCACCGACAGCGTGGTGCGCGTGACGAACAGCATCCACGCGATGCCGGCGAGCGACGCCGGCAGCCCGCCGACGATCACGAGCGGATCGAGCCACGACTGGAAGTTCACGACCATCAGCAGGTAGACCAGCGAGATCGCGAGCGCGAGGCCGCCGAGCAGGCCCGCGAACGATTCGTGCATCGCCTGCACCTGGCCGCGCAGCACGATCGACGAGCCGGGCGGCAGTTGCGCGCGCGCGGCGTCGACGAGCTTCGTCACGTCGGCCGTGACGCCGCCGAGGTCGCGCCCCTGCACCGACGCGAAGATGTCGAGCACGGGTTGCACGTTGTAGTGCGACACCACGGCCTGCTGCGTCGCGCGCGAGAACGTGCCGAGCGAGCCGAGCAGGTTCTGCGCGGGCACGCCCGCGGCCGGGCCGCCGGCCGGCGTCTGCGGCGAGCGGGCGGTGCCGGCGGGCAGCGGCACGTTCGCGAGCGACTGCAGCGAATTCACCGTGTATTGCGGCGTCTGCACGAGCACCGGGTAGCTGACGCCGTTGCGCGGATCGAGCCAGAAGTTCGGCGTCGTCTGCGAGCTGCCGGACAGTGCGATCAGCAGGTTCTGCGCGACGTCGCGCTGTTCGAGGCCGGCCTGGATCGCCTTCGTGCGATCGACGTTCACGTTGATCGCCGGTTCGTCGCCGGGCTGCTGGATGCGCGCGTCGACGAGCCCGCGCACACCGCGCAGCTTCGCGAGCAGCGCGTTCGCGACCGCACGGTTCTGATCGAGCTTGTTGCCGACGATCTGGATGTCGATCGGCGCGGGCAGCCCGAAATTCAGAATCTGGCTGACGATGTCGGCCGGCAGGAACGCGAACGTCACGCCGGGGAACGATTGCGCGAGCACGTTGCGCAGCTTCGCGACGTACGCGGCGGTCGACGCGTGATTCGGCTTCAGCGTGACGAGCACGTCGGCGTCCTCGGTGCCGATCGGGTCCGACGAGTCGTACGTGAGGTTGATCCCGCTCACCGGCACGCCGATGTTGTCGAGCACGCCGGCGAGTTGGTTCGCCGGAATCACGCCGCGGATCTTTGCTTCGACCTGGTCGGTCAGCCGCGCGGTTTCCTCGATCCGCGTGCCGGTCGGCGCGCGCAGGTGCAGGCGGATCTCGCCGGTGTCGACCGACGGGAAGAAGTCCTGCCCGGCGAACGCGTAGAGGCCGGTCGATGCGACGCAGGCGAGCAGGAACGCGGCCGCGAAGCGGCGGCGATGTGCGATCGCCGCCGACAGCAGCGCGCGATAGCGCAGCCGCACGGCCTCGAAGCGATGCTCGAACGCGGCCTGGAAACGTGCGATGCGCGCGAATACGCCGCGCGGCGGCCGGCCGCTGCCTTTGGCGCGCATCAGCGCCATCGCGAGCGTCGGCACCAGCGTGCGCGAGAAGAAGTACGACGCGATCATCGCGAAGATCACGGCTTCGGCGAGCGGCACGAACAGATAGCGCGCGACGCCGGTCAGCAGGAACATCGGTACGAACACGATGCAGATCGACAGCGTCGACACGAAGGTCGGCACCGCGATTTCGCCCGCGCCGGTCAGAATGGCCTCCTCGAGCGGCGCGCCGAGCTCGAGATGATGCGTGATGTTCTCGATCGCGACGGTCGCGTCGTCGACGAGGATCCCGACCGCGAGCGCGAGCCCGCCGAGCGTCATGATGTTGATGGTCTGGCCGAGCACGGACAGCGCGAGCAGCGACGTGAGCACCGCGAGCGGGATCGTGATCGCGATGATCAGCGTCGCGCGCCAGCTGCCGAGGAACAGCAGGATCATCAGCGCGGTCAGGCACGCGGCGATCAGCGCCTCGCGCACGACGCCCTGGACCGCCGCCTTCACGAACACGGACTGATCGTCGAGCGGCGAAATGTGCAGCGCCTTCGGCAGCCCGGCCGCGATCTTCGGCAGCATCGTCTTCACCTGGTCGATGATCGTCAGCGTCGACGTGCTGCCGGTCTTCTCGACCGTCAGCAGCGCCGCGCGCTTGCCGTCCGCCCGTACGATGTTGGTCTGCGGCGCGTAGCCGTCGCGAACGTGCGCGACGTCGCGCACATAGACGACATTACCGCCGATCGTCTTCACCGGCAGGTCGTTCAGCGCGGCGACCGTCTGCGTGCTGCCGTTCATCTGCACGTTGTATTCGTGCGTGCCGATCTTCGCGGTGCCGCCCGGCAGGATCAGGTTCTGCGCGTTGATCGCGTTGACGACGTCGATCGGCGCGAGCCCCTTCGCCTGCAGCGCGCGCGTATCGAGATCGACGACGATCTGGCGAATCTTGCCGCCGAACGGCAGCGGCACGGCCGCGCCCTGGACGGTCGCGAGCTGCGTGCGGATGAAGCTGTTGCCGAGGTCGTACAGCTGCTGCTCGGGGAGCGTGTCGCTCGACAGGCCGAGCTGCAGGATCGGCACGGTCGACGCGTTATACGTGATGATGTTCGGCGGCAGCGTGCCGGGCGGCAGGATGCGCAGGATCGACGCGGCGTTGCTCGCGGCTTCCGCGATCGCGCGATTGATGTCGGCGCCCGGATGGAAGAAGATCTTCACGACCGACACGCCGTTCAGCGACTGCGACTCGATGTGCTCGATGTCGTCGACGTCGGACGTGAGCGCGCGTTCGTAGTTCGACGTGATCCGCTTGGCCATGTCCTCGGCGGAGAAGCCGTTGTACGACCAGACGATGCTGACGACCGGAATGTCGATGCTCGGGAAAATGTCCGTCGGCGTGCGCAGCAGCGCGAGCGGCCCCGCGATGAAGATCAGCAGTGCGAGTACGACGAACGTGTAGGGCCTGCGTAACGCCAGCCGGACGATCCACATGATGGTGCTCCTCGAAGCAGGGCTTGGATGCGCATTCGATGCGACGAGCATGCAGTCTGCCGGCGCGGCGTTGACCCGACCCTGACTCGAAGATTACGAAACCGTTATCTGTGCGGGCGGCGGCATCGGCCGTGCGGCGGGCGGCGCAGCGCGATGCGGGCTGGCCGACCCTCGCCGCCGACGGCGGTGCGCCGCTTCATCCCTATAATGTCCGGCGGCAAACTTTCGCTCGTTCGCGTATCTCGCTGATTTCAGGAGCCAGACCGATGTCGTTGCGCACCGATGCAAACTTCTTCCTCCTTCTTGCCGACTCGTATCGCCGGCTCGTGAACGGCCCGCTCGTGCCCGACGGCATGAGCGCATCCGACGGCGCCGCGTGGCTGTACGAGACGGCGCCGTTCGGCATCCTTGCGCACGACACGTCGGCCGACCCGGTGTTCGTGTACGGCAACCAGCGCGCGCAGGCGATCTTCGAATACGACTGGGATGAACTGACGGCGTTGCCGTCCCGTCTGTCGGCGGAGCCGATGGAGCGCCACGAGCGCCAGGTGTTTCTCGACAAGGTGATGCGCGATGGCTTCGTGTCCGAGTACCGCGGCGTGCGGGTGACGAAGTCCGGCAAGCGGTTCCGGATCGAGCGCGCGACCGTGTGGCAGCTCATGGACGCAGACGGAATCGTGCACGGGCAGGCCGCGATGATTCCGGAAGTACGGCCGCTCGACGCGTCCGCGTGAACTCGACGATCGATTGGCATAGGCGTCGCGTGGCGGGCCCGCACCGTGTCCGGCGAACCGGGCCGGCCGGCCCGCGACGGGCGCCGGCGCTCAGATGACAAAACCGTAATCGAAGCCTCACCTTCAGGAAAGCGCGCGAATCGCAGAATGCACCCAACTCTTCATCGCATCGATGGGGAGCGGAGGTCCGGCCTGATCTGCGGACGCGAACACGCCATCTTTGAGAGGTGAACATCATGAACAACCTGATTCGTGCAGTCCTGCTTTCCTGTGCGCTGAGCGCACCGATCGTCGCTTTTGCGCAAACCACCGACCATGCGGTCACGCGGGCCGACGTGCGCGCCGATCTCGTCCGCGTCGAAAAGGCCGGTTATCGTCCGGTCGGCAGCGATCCGTACTATCCCGACGACATCCAGGCCGCGGAAGCGAAGGTCGCGGCACAGCAAGCGCAATCGGCCGCCGCGCGGCCGAGCGTCGCGGCCAAGACCGCTGCGCCGTCGTTCGCATCGCTCGCGTCGCTCGACGAGCAACCGTTGTACGAGCATCACTGAATGCGGCGGTCGACCGCCGTCGTTGGCCCGACGGCGGATCGTTCGACGGCGCGCGTGCCGCCGCGAGTCAGTGCTCGCCGTTCTCGAGCACGTTCTGCGTGAGCGCGATCGACGGAATCGTCGGCTTGAGCAACGCACGGCGCGCGCGACGGCTCAGCCACTTCCAGCCGGCCACGAGCAGCAGCGCGACCAGCGGGATCGACGCAATCGTCCACGTCCCGTTCGGGTAGTCGAATGCCATCAACACCAGCACGCCGAGCAGGAACAGCAGCGTGAGCCACGACGTCACGGGCGCGCCCGGCATCCTGAACGCGACGTCTTCCACGTCGCCGCGCCTGACCGCGGCGCGGAACTTCATCTGGCACACGACGATGAAGCCCCATGTGCTGATGATGCCGAGCGACGCGATGTTCAGCACGATCTCGAACACGCTCGACGGCACCAGATAGTTGAGCAGCACGCCGACCACATAGATCGCGACCGTCACCAGAATGCCCGCGTACGGGACGGATTGCGAACTCATCCGCGCGAGGAACGCGGGGGCCGAGCCGCCCATCGACAGCGAACGCAACACGCGCCCCGTCGAATACAGGCCGGAGTTCAGGCTCGACAGCGCGGCTGTGAGCACCACCAGGTTCATCACCGAGCCGATACCCGGCACGCCGAGCGCGCCGAAGAACGTGACGAACGGGCTCTGGCCCGCCTTGTACGCACTCCACGGCAGCAGGCAGACCAGCAGGACGACCGACGCGACGTAGAAAATCGCGATGCGCCAGATCACGTTGTTGATCGCGCGCGGCAGCACCTTGCGCGCGTCCTTGCATTCGCCGGCGGCCGTGCCGACCAGTTCGACGCCCGCGAACGCGAACACCACGCCCTGCACCAGCACCAGCGCCGGCATCAGCCCGTGCGGAAAGAACCCGCCGTTGTCGGTGATCAGATGCATGCCGGTGCCATGGCCGGCCACCGGCATGCCCGTGCCGAGGATCGCCGCACCGATCACGAGAAACAGCACGATCGCGGCGACCTTGATCAGCGCGAACCAGAACTCCATCTCGGCGAACCATTTCACGCCGATCAGGTTCATCGTCGCGACGATGCACAGCGCGACGAGCGCGAAGATCCACTGCGGCACGGCCGCGAACGGCGCCCAGTAATGCATGTAGAGCGCGACGGCGGTGATGTCGACGATGCCGGTCATCGCCCAGTTCAGGAAGTACATCCAGCCGGCGACGAACGATGCCTTCTCGCCGAGGAATTCGCGTGCGTACGACACGAAGCTGCCGCTGCTGGGGCGATGCATCACCAGCTCGCCGAGCGCGCGCAGGATCAGGAACGAAAACGCGCCGCACACCAGGTAGACGATCGCGAGCGCCGGGCCGGCGGCCTGCAGCCGCGCGCCGGCGCCGAGAAACAGCCCGGTGCCGATGGCCCCGCCGATTGCGATCATCTGCACCTGTCGATTGCCGAGGGTCTTGTGATAGCCGGCTTCGTGCGATTCGAGCCAGCTGCGTTTGTCGGTTTCGCCGGTTGTCGACGGGTCGGGAATCGATGCCATGACGGTATCCTCGCGCACGGATGGGATGGGACTCGCCCCGATCGCGGGACGATCGGGACCACCGGTACCGGAGGAGCCGCGCGCGCAATCGAGCGCGCCCGTCCTGATCGCGATTCGTCGGACGTGACGAAAGGCCCGGTACGTCGCGAACGTATTCAGCCGTAATTCCCGTCACAAACGGAATGCAAATTTGGACTGGGGCTGTTCGAATCCGTGCATAGGGCCCCGGCGCCGGGTGAACCGGATAGGTAATTTGGTGCGCCGGCGCGCGCTGCGGGGGCAAGCGTTACCGACGGCACCGGTTCGTGCACCGAAATGAGGAATCCGGTTCGCCGAGAGGTTCGCCGAAATTTCCGCCTCATGCCGGTGCGGCAAGCGTTTCACGTCGGTGGCCCGGTTTTTGCTGGAGTGGTGTCGGCCGCGCAATCGTTGCGCGCTGCCCGACGACATACCAGACAAGGAAGATTCACCGTGAGCCCGACGACCCGACCGTTCCCCCGACGCACCTGGCTGGCTGCGCTGCTCGCCGCCCCCGTGATCGCGCTGTTCGCCGCCGCGCCGGCCCACGCCGATGCGCTCGACACCATCGCGAAGAACGGCACGCTGCGCGTCGCGGTGCCCGAGGACTATCCGCCGTTCGGTTCGGTCGGCACGGACATGCAGCCGCAGGGCTACGACATCGACATGGCAGGACTCCTCGCCAAGGCGCTCGGCGTCAAGCTGAAGCTGGTGCCCGTGAACAGTGCGAACCGGATTCCGTACCTGACGACCAACAAGGTCGACATGGTGATCTCGTCGCTCGGCAAGACGCCGGAGCGCGAGAAGGTCATCGACTTCTCGAGCGCGTACGCACCGTATTTCCAGGGCGTGTTCGGGCCGTCCGACGTGAAGGTGAGCACGCCCGCCGACCTCGGCGGCAAGACGGTCGGCGCGACGCGCGGCGCGCTCGAGGAGATCGCGCTGTCGCAGCTCGCGCCGAACGCGACGATCAAGCGCTTCGAGGACAACAACGCGACGATCCAGGCGTTCCTGTCGGGGCAGGTCCAACTGATCGCGGCCGGCAACATCGTCGCGGCGGCGATTCTCGCGAAGAATCCGCCGCGCCGCCCCGAGGTCAAGTTCGTGATCAAGAATTCGCCGTGCTTCGTCGGCGTCAACAAGAACGAACCGCGCCTGCTCGCGAAGATCGACGATGCGATCGCGCATGCGAAGCAGGACGGCTCGCTGGGCGAAATGTCGCGCAAGTGGCTCGGCCAGCCGTTGCCGGCCGGACTGTGACGCATCGCCGTGTCGCGTGACACGTCGCCGCGGCCGGGATGCCCGGCGCGGCGCGTGTCGTTGTCCGAACCCGAATCTATCCCGTTCCCATGAGCTACCAGCTTCAATTCGGCGAGCTTGCCGAGTATGCCGGCGTATTCGCGAGCGGCGCGGCGATCACGCTCGCGCTGACCGCGGTCGCGACCGTGCTCGGCGTGGCGGTCGGCGTGCTCGGCGCGGCCGCGTACAGCGCCGACGCGCGCGCGGCCGTGAAACTTCGCCCGCTGATCGGCGCGTACGTCGAGGCGATTCGCAATACGCCGTTCGTCGTCCAGCTGTTCTTCATCTTCTTCGGCTTGCCGGCGCTCGGCGTGCACATCGACGAATACACGGCCGCGATCCTCGCGATGACGCTCAATCTCGGCGCGTACTCGGTCGAGATCGTGCGCGCGGGCGTGGCCGCCGTGCCGAAAGGGCATCTGGAGGCGGCGTCCGCGCTCGCGATGTCGCGCGCGCAGATGCTGCGCCACGTCGTGCTGCCGCAGGCGCTCGCCAAGGTGTTTCCCGCGCTGTCGAGCCAGATCGTGATCACGATGCTCGGCTCGGCGGTCGTGTCGCAGATCTCGGTGGCCGATCTGACCTATGCGGCCAGCTACATCCAGTCGCGCAACTTCCGCGCATTCGAGACGTACTTCGTGATCACGCTCGCGTATCTGGCGATGGCGCTGCTGATGCGCGCGACGCTCGGCGCGATGGGCCGCCGCCTGTTCTCCCGCCGCATGCGAGGTGCGCGATGACCGATTTCACGTTCGGGCAGATGCTCGCGAACCTGCTGCTGGCCGCGCGCTGGACGATCGTGCTGTCGATCGTGTCGTTCGTGTCCGGCGGCCTCGTCGGCCTCGGGCTGCTCGTGATGCGCGTGTCGAATTCGACGGTGCTGCGCGGCGTCGCGAAACTCTATATCGAAGTGTTCCAGGGCACGCCGTTGCTGATGCAACTGTTCATCGTGTTCTTCGGCTTGCCGCTCGTCGGGCTCGACGTTTCGCCGTGGGTCGCGGCCACCGCGGGGCTCACGTTCTTCACCAGCGCGTATCTGGCCGAGATCTGGCGCGGCTGCGTCGAGGCGGTGCCGAAAGGGCAGTGGGAAGCATCGGCGAGCCTCGCGATGAGTTATGTCGAGCAGTTGCGTCACGTGATCCTGCCGCAGGCCGCGCGCATCGCGATCGCGCCGACGGTCGGCTTCGGCGTGCAGGCGGTGAAGGATACGGCGCTCGTGTCGATCATCGGCTTCACCGAGCTGACGAAGGTCGGCATCGCGATCTCGAACGCGACGTTCCGGCCGTTCGTCGTGTATGGCCTCGTCGCGCTGATCTATTTCGCGCTCTGCTATCCGCTTACCCGTTATGCGCGCACGTTGCAAAGGAGATGGCATGCCGCTCGTTGAAACCCGGGGTCTCGAAAAGAACTTCGGCACCCATCATGTGCTCAAGGGCATCGATCTGTCCGTCGAGCGCGGGCAGGTCGTGTCGATCATCGGCCGCAGCGGCTCGGGCAAGAGCACGCTGCTGCGCACGCTCAACGGGCTCGAGAGCATCGACGCGGGCACGATTTCGGTCGACGGCGAACGCGTCGATGCACGGCATGCGGACCTGCGTGCACTGCGGCTGAAGGTCGGCATGGTGTTCCAGCAATACAACCTGTTTCCGCATCTGAGCGCCGGACAGAACGTGATGCTCGCGCAGTCGGTGGTGAAGAAGTCGCACCGCCAGCAGGCGCGCGCGATCGCGGAGCTGATGCTCGAGCGCGTCGGCCTCGGCGACAAGTTCGACGCGTTTCCGGAACAGCTGTCGGGCGGCCAGCAGCAGCGCGTCGCGATCGCGCGTGCGCTCGCGATGAAGCCGAGCGTGCTGCTGTGCGACGAGATTACGTCCGCGCTCGATCCCGAGCTCGTCGGCGAGGTGCTGGGCGTCGTCGAGCAACTCGCGCGCGAGGACATGACGCTGATCATGGTCACGCACGAGATGAACTTCGCGCGGGCGGTGAGCGACCGGATCGTGTTCATGCACCAGGGGCGCGTGTGGGAGAGCGGGACGGCCGAGGAAATCTTCGAGCGGCCGCAGACGGTGGAGTTGACGCGGTTTCTGAGCAGCGTGCGGAATCCGGAAACCGCTGCGCGTTGACCGACACGGCCGTGCGGCCGGGCCGCGACCAGATGACAAGACCGTAATCGAAGCCTCACCTTCCGGACAGCGCGCGAATCGCAGAATGGACACCACTCCTCATCGCATCGATGCGGAGCGGATGTCCGGCCTGATCGGCGGACGCGAACACGCTATCTTTGAGAGGTGAAGGTCATGAACAAGCTGATTCGTGCAGTCCTGATTTCCTGTGCGCTGAGCGCGCCGGTCGTCGCATTCGCGCAAACCGCCGACCATACGGTCACGCGCGCCGACGTGCGCGCCGACCTGGTTCGGGCCGAGCGCGACGGCACGGTGCCGACGTCGAACTGGGACTATCCGCCGAGCACGCAGACGATCGCGCGCAATCGCGAGCTGTATGCGATCGCGCATGGCGACAGCCACACGGCAATGGCCATGACGTCGGCCGCCGTGTCGACCGCGAGCGCGCAATGAAGCGGGCCGCCATATCGATACGCGTGACGGGGCTGGCGATCGCCGCGTGGCTTGCGGCGGCCGCGGCCCCGGCTTTCGCGCGCGGGCAGCCGCAACTGCCCGATGACGACGGCGGGCGCGCCGGCGTGCTGCGCGCGTTGAACCCCGACTTCGATCCGCACCGCGCGGCACTCGACCTCCGGCCGGCGAGCCGTCACGCCGCGCCCATCAGCCGCGCGCCGAGCGCGATCCCGCGCGCGGACAACAGCGCGCTGGCCGCCCGCTGACGGGCGTCCCAGCCCGCCAGCGCGGCGTCGAACGCGACGCCGCGTGCGACGTCGCGCAACGCTTCGGCGAGATCGATCGCGTTGTCCGCCGCTTTCGCGACGCCCCCCGCGGTGTGCGGGCGCACGATGCACGCGGCGTCGCCGAGCAGCACCGCGCGGCCGAACGCCATGCGTGCGGCCGCGAGATCGACGATCGCCTGCGCGAACGGCGCGGCGGTCGCATCGACGAGCGCGGCGAGTGTCGGCGCGAGCATCCGGTCGGCGGCGTCGACGAGTTCCGCGCGGTTGTCGTCGCGCATCGCGCCGGGCGGCAGCGACCCGTCGCGCTGCGTGCCGTCGCGCGCGAGGAACAGCGACGGCAGCCGGTCGGACGCGAGCCGCCGGTACCACACCCAGTTCACGCGCCGCCCGCCCGGTTCGGTCGCGCCGTCGGCGCCGGGCACCAGATAGGTGAGGAACAGGTGCCGGTCGCCTTGCTGGAACGTGAAGCGTTCGCGCAGCATGACCAGCACCTGCTCGGGCAGCGCGCGTTCGTCGACGAGCCCGCGCCACGCGACATAACCCGCATACGCCGGCTGCACGTCCGGCAGCAACTGCGCGCGCACCGTCGAGCGGCCGCCGTCCGCGCCGATCAGCAGGTCGGCCGTCTCGGCGCGGCCGCTCGCGAAATGCGCGACGATCCGCTCGCCGTCCTGCTCGAACCGCTCGAATGCGTCGCCCGCGTGGATGATTTCGGCCGGCAGCGCACGCCTCAGCGCCGTGTAGATCACGTTCCATCCCGTCTGCGTCTGCGGCATCGCGAAGCGCTGCACGATCCGGTCCTGCGCGTCGACGTAGATCCGGTCGACCGAATCGACGCCCGCGTCGCGCGGTAGCGCCACGCCGCCGAACGCGAATGCGCGCTCGATCGGCGGCTGCAGCACGATGCCGCCGCCGCGGCTGTCGAGTGCGTGCGGCGATTGCTCGAAGACGCGGACGTCCCAGCCGGCCGCGCGCAGCGCGGTCGCCGCGAACAGCCCGCCGACCGATCCGCCGGCGATGACGGCCTTGCGGCCCGATCCGTGTTCCATCCGATGTTCCCTCGATGATGCCGCGTGCGGCGAACGGCGCGTCAGCCGCCCCAGCCGCGCAGGAAATCGAGCAGCAGCGCGTTCACGCGCTCGGGCTGCTCCTCGTGCGGCAGATGTCCGCACTGCGCGATCGGCTCGGCACGCAGGTGGGTTGCCATGCTTTCCCACACGGTCTTCATGTCGAACATCTTGCCGACCGCGTAGAAATCCTCGCCCCAGATCGCCATGGTCGGGCACGCGATCCTGATATCCGCATCGACGAGGTCCTGCTGGACGTCTTCCGCGTTCGCGCGATAGTCCGCCAGCGCGCCGCGCACGGCGCCCGGACGCCGATACGCGCGCACGTACGTGTCGAACGCATCGCCCGAGATCGCGTGCGGGTTGTAGCACCAGTCGGCGAAAAAATAGCCGAGCCATTCGGCTTCCTTGCCGGCGATCAGCGCCTCCGGCAGGTCGGGCACCTGGTGGAACAGGAAAAACCAGTACGCGCGGGCCGTTTGCGCGGTCATGTTCTGCGCGACGATGCGCGTCGGCACGTTGTCCATCACGACGAGCCGGTCGACACGTTCGGGGAAGTCCTTCGCGAAACGCGTCGCGACGCGTGCGCCGCGGTCGTGCCCGACGAGCGCGATGCGCCCGATGCCGAGCGCATCGAGCAGCGCGGCGACGTCGCGCGCCATGTTGCGCTTGTCGTAGCCGGCCGCGGGCTTGTCGGTTTCGCCGTAGCCGCGCAGGTCGGGCACGATCACGCGATAGTGCCGTGCCAGCGCCGGAATCTGGAAGCGCCACGCGAAGCTCGTTTCGGGGAAGCCGTGCAGCAGCACGACGACGGGCCCCGCGCCGGCATCGATGACGTGCTGGCGGATGCCGTTCGCCGTAACGGTGTGGTGGGTCAGTGCAAGCGTGTCGGTCGTCATGGGAAATCCCGGTTGTGCGGGCGGTGCGCGATACGGCACGCGTCCGATGCTGTCCGAGGATAGGGCAGGTGACGTGCGTCGCGGCTGAATCGTTCTGAACCGGCCTGAGCGCCATGCCACGCCGGCATCACTTGCGGCGGGGGCGCTTGCCGGATGCGTCGGACGCCACACGCTGCAGCGCGGCCGGCGTGCCGTTCAGGAACGCGTCGATCTGCCGTTCGATTTCCGCGTCGAGATCGTCGGGCACCGGCAACCCGTATACCCACTTGCGCACGCCGAGATAGAAGATGCTCGCGTGCAGGCTCCACACCAGTTCGATTTCCGCGTTGCGCTGCGCTTCCGACGCCGGTGTCGCGATGTCGTACGCGTGCCGCAGCTCGCGCAGCACCGGCAGGAACACGCGTTCGCGCAGCCGCGACAGATAGCGCGTATTGAAGCCCTCGCGGCTGAGCCCCGCGAAGATGAACGTGCGGATCCATTCGCGCCGCAGGATCGTCTGCGCGTACGACCGGTAGAACGCGACGAGCCGCTGCTGGAGCGGAACCGAGCGGTCGGCGATCAGCTTTTCCCACTCGGGGTCCCACGTGTAGACCTCGTCGTATACGCGATCGATCAGCGCTTCCTTGCTCGGGAAATACCGGTAGAGCAGCGGCTGGGTCACGCCGATCTGCCGCGCGAGCTCGCGCGTGCTGCCGGAAAAACCGTGGGTCGCGAAGTGTTCGACCGCCTTTTCGACGATCTGTCGTTCGCGTGCTTCCGGCGTGAGGCGGCGGCCCGATGTGCCGGCGGTGTCGTCGGCGGTCGTCCTGCGCGCACGGGGCGCTGCATTGCGCTTGGTCTCGGTCATGCGTCGGCTCCTGAATGGGCCATTCTGCACTTATCGATCGAAAAATAGCAAGGCGCGCCCCGGCGAGGGCCGCGCGGCAGGCCGCGAAGGCGGGCGTCGTGCCGCGCGCGGTTCGGCGGTTTCAGAAAATTTCAGGTCGCCGCCATGACTTTCAGGCCCGCATTCCCTACGCTTGCTCCCGAACCGCTGCACGAGGCCGACGCCCTTCGGCCGGCCCGCGGCGCAACCGGAACGGACCATGGCTTACCTGATCTCGCCGGGAGCCGGCATCGCAGTCGGCTTCCTGCCCCCCCTCGTGCGCGTGCAGTCGCCCGCGCGGCCGCTGACCGCGCCAGCGGGCCTGCTCGGCCTCGTCTTCCGCGAGCATGCGATTCCGCTCGTGCAGGCGCAATGGCGCGTGCTCGCCGCGCGGGTCCGCGATACGGACACCTTCGATAGAACCACGGAAGCCACGACATGCAGCCCGCGCAAGTAACGGCAGCGGGCGCGGCGGCCCCCGATCACCTGCGCGGCGAGGATGTGTTCCTCGCCTCGATCGCCGGCTATGTCGACACGCTCGGCTTCGTCGCGCTGTTCGGGCTCTTTACCGCGCACGTCACCGGCAACTTCATCCTCATCGGCTCGGGCCTCGCCGGTGTCGGCCAGGGCCTGATGATCAAGTGGCTCGCGTTTCCGGCCTTCATTGCGGGCATCGTGGCCGCCCGCCTGCTCGATCACCGGATGCGCGTGCGCGGGCATGGCCCGCGGGCGTGCTCGCTGTATGCACTGCAGACGATCCTGCTGGCCGGCTTCATGCTCGCGGGCGTCGCGGCGTCGCCGATCGGCAGCGCCGATGCGCCCGCGACGATCGTCTGCGGGCTGCTCGGTGCGGCGGCAATGGGCGTGCAGAACGCGCACGGCCGGCTGACCGCGCGCACCGTCGTCGCGAATACCGTGATGACCGGCAACGTCACGCAGGCGGTCATCGATGCATTCGACTGGCTTGTGCCGATCGCCGCGCCGGCCGAACGGGAAGCCGCACGCGCGCGGCTGCGGCGCACGCTGCCGCCGGTTGTCGGTTTCGCGATCGGCGCGGGCGCCGGCGCGACCGCGTACCTGTACGCCGGGTTCTGGGCCCTGGCGCTGCCGCTTGCGGCGCTCGGTTTCCTCACCTGGCGATCCGGCCGCGCCGGCGAGCCGTCCGCGTCGCGCTGAACGCCGATTCCGCACGCGGCGTCGGCTGGGTGCGCCACCGGCGCGGCGGCGAAGCCGCCCTGCGTTTCTTCATTTTATTCAACGCTGACTTCGAGAACCGCTTGATTGATGCAGGTCGGCAAGCGCGAGACCGCTCGACCGTTCGCGGAAAGCGCAGCGTCACGCATGCGCGGTGAACCGGTCGACGAGGTCGTGGTGACCGAGCTGTTCGACCCACCAGCGTAGCGCGCGTCCGGCTTCGTCGGCGCGCCATGCGATATAGCAATGGGTCGTGTCGCGCATGCCGGTGACTTCCCGCGCGACGAGCCTGCCTTGCGCGATCGCGGGCGCCGCGATGCAGTCCGGGAGGGTACCCACCGCGAGTCCTTCGCATTGCGCGGCCAGTTTCGCGGCGAGCGTCGGCACCGCGAGATACGGTTGGCCGGCGTCAAGCGCGACCGGCTGCGGCTGAAGTTCGCGGGACGTGTCGGAGATCACCGCGCTGCGATACTCGACGATCGCCGCCATCGACAGCGGTTCGGGCAGCGCCGCGAGCGGATGGGTAGGGGCGACCGCGAACACGTGCCGGAGCGTGCCGATGGGCTGCGCGACGATGTCCGGCAGTTCCGGAGGCTCGCCCGCCGCGCCGACGATCAGATCGGCCCGCCGCGAAATCAGCGCATCCCAGGTGCCGCCGAGCACTTCGGTGGAGAAGCGCAGTCGCGTGTCCATTTCAAGATCGTAGAACGCGTGAACGTATGGCCACATCATGTCGAACGGCAGTATCTCGGCGATGCAGACGCGGACCTCGGTTTCCCAACCTTGCTGCGCGCGCTGGGCCTTCCGCTCGAGCTGTTCGGCGGCATGAAGGAGACGGCGACCTTCCTCGACGACGACGCGGCCCGCATGCGTGAGCTTCGCACGACGCCCGCTGCGATCGAACAACGCGACGCCGAGATCGCTCTCGAGCTTCTGTACGACGTATGTCAGCGCGGACGGCACGCGGTGCACCAGCTCTGCCGCGTCGGCAAACGTACCGGTGCGGTCGATCGCGTCCAGTGCCTCGAGTGCTTCGAAAGACAGCTTCATGGCGAGTTTTCTACGGCAAGGGCATCAGGCGATGTCGCGCCGTCGGGCGACGCGGATTCCAATCCTGTTCACAACGGGCCGCCGCCGCATTCGCTCGACGTCCGCCTGTCACGTCGGTGTCGAT
The DNA here is from genome assembly GCF_905400185.1 of Burkholderia sola. Classification (NCBI taxonomy): domain Bacteria; kingdom Pseudomonadati; phylum Pseudomonadota; class Betaproteobacteria; order Burkholderiales; family Burkholderiaceae; genus Burkholderia; species Burkholderia sola. The sequence continues at coordinate 992,534 of NZ_FR989677.1, read as the reverse complement.
TCGCGGCGCTTCACGGCAGCGTCGGCGTGTGCGCCGGGCAGCGCGCCGAACATGTGCTGGTTGCACTTCGCGTCGCGCCACGCGGTTCCCAGTCGGATCCCGTCGAACATCCGTCGCACCACGGGAAGGATCTGTTCGCCGGCCAGAATGCCGAGCAGGCCCACCAGGGCGACGGCGGGCGGCGCCGGCGATTGCACGCCGATCAGCGCGTAAACGACGCCGGCGAGGATGCCGGCGAGAAGTGAAGCAATGTACGGTTTCATGGGTCTGGAATGGAATGACGGCCGTTTAAAAATACGGATGAATACCGGGCTGGCGTCGATCCGAAAGTCTTGGGCCAGCCTATCAGGTCTGCGCGTTCGTCGTCAGCGCATTCAATGAAATTCAGATCTTTTCAGTCTGAATTCAGCGCGTGGCGAGAATCAGAACAATTAACTGGTGCGGTCGCGCATTCGCGTATTGAATGACGCAGGCCGGTTGCCGGCACCGCGCATTGGACGCTTCGCGGATTCGTCGGCCAGGCGAGTCTCATCTTTCTCCGCGTCAAAGGACATCACCATCATGAGCAACCCCAAGCTTGAAGTACTTACCCCGCACAACAGCCAGCTGATCTTCATCGACCAGCAGCCGCAAATGGCGTTCGGCGTGCAGTCGATCGATCGCCAGACGCTGAAGAACAACGTCGTCGGCCTCGCGAAGGCCGCGAAGGTCTTCAACATCCCGACCACGATCACGACGGTCGAAAGCGAGAGCTTCTCGGGCCACACGTATCCCGAACTGCTCGACGTGTTCCCGAACCAGAAGACGCTCGAACGCACGTCGATGAATTCGTGGGACGACCAGAAGGTGCGCGACGCGCTCGCCGCGAACGGCCGCAAGAAGGTGGTCGTGTCGGGCCTGTGGACCGAAGTCTGCAACACGACGTTCGCGCTGTGCGCGATGCTCGAAGGCGACTACGAGATCTACATGGTCGCCGACGCATCGGGCGGCACGACGCAGGCTGCGCACGATATCGCGATGCAGCGCATGGTGCAGGCCGGCGTGGTGCCGGTCACGTGGCAGCAGGTGCTGCTCGAATGGCAGCGCGACTGGGCGCGCCGCGAGACGTACGACGCGGTGATGGCGATCGCGAAGGAGCATTCGGGCGCATACGGGATGGGCGTGGACTACGCGTACACGATGCTCCACAAGGCACCGCAGCGCACCGCGACGCCGCACGAGTCGATTGCGCCGGTTCCGGCGAAGTAAGTGAAGACGGCCGGTAACGGCTGATGCCGGTGCGGCCGGTTCGACGCGAACGCGCCGCATGGGCTTCATTGCCGCGGGCGGCGGACGTGACCGAAACACGAATGCCGCCCGCGGCATGCGGGTCGAAACACTGCGCCTGCATTTGAAATTGTCCGGGAGATTTATCGCATGGAACCTTATCTGGTTTCCCTTGGTGCGGGCCTGCTGATCGGTGTGATTTACAGCGCCATCAAGGTTCGCTCTCCCGCACCGCCGCTGATTGCGCTGGTCGGGTTGCTTGGCATGCTGATCGGCGTGCAAGCCCTACCCACCGTCAAACAACTCTTTGGCTTCTGATCAACAAGAGGTGATGCATATGACCGCAACCGTGACCCAACCGGATCTGATCCTGCACAACGGACGATTCACGACGCTCGACCGCGCGAACCCCGTCGCGACGGCCGTCGCGATTGCCGCCGGGCGCTTCGTCGCGGTCGGCAGCGAAGCGGACGTGATGCCGCTCGCGGGCCGCGCGACGAAGGTGGTCGATCTCGGCGGCCGCGGCGTGCTGCCGGGTCTGATCGACAACCACTGCCACGTGATTCGTGGCGGACTGAACTACAACATGGAACTGCGTTGGGACGGCGTGCCGTCGCTTGCGCTCGCGATGGAGATGCTCAAGCAGCAGGTCGCGATCACGCCCGCGCCGCAGTGGGTGCGCGTGGTCGGCGGCTTCACCGAACACCAGTTCGTGGAGAAGCGGCTGCCGACGATCGACGAACTCAATGCGGTCGCGCCTGATACGCCCGTGTTCATCCTGCATTTGTACGATCGCGCGTTGCTGAACGCGGCCGCGCTGCGTGTCGTCGGCTACACGAAGGACACGCCGGAGCCGCCGGGCGGCACGATCCTGCGCGATGCCGCCGGCAACCCGACCGGCCTGCTGCTCGCGAACCCGAACGCGACGATCCTCTACGCGACGCTCGCGAAGGGGCCGAAGCTGCCGTTCGAGTATCAGTACAACTCGACGCGCCATTTCATGCGAGAGCTGAACCGGCTCGGCGTGACGGGCGTGATCGACGCGGGCGGCGGTTCGCAGAATTACCCCGACGATTACGAAGTGATCCGCAAGCTGCACGACGCGGGCGAGATGACGATCCGGATCGCGTACAACCTGTTCACGCAGAAGCCGAACGCGGAGAAGGAAGACTTCGTGAACTGGACGAAGAGCGTCAAGTATCACGACGGCACCGACTACTTCCGCAACAACGGCGCCGGCGAGATGCTGGCGTTTTCCGCGGCCGACTTCGAAGACTTCCGCGTCGCGCGTCCGGACCTGCCCGCGCAGATGGAGGACGATCTCGAAGGCGTCGTGCGCGTGCTCGCGGAAAACCGCTGGCCGTGGCGCATGCACGCGACCTATGACGAAACGATCAGCCGCGCGCTCGACGTGTTCGAGAAGGTCAACGAGGACATTCCGCTCGAAGGGCTGAACTGGTTCTTCGATCACGCGGAAACGATCACCGAGCAATCGATGGACCGGATCGCCGCGCTCGGCGGCGGGATCGCGGTGCAGCACCGGATGGCGTACCAGGGCGAATACTTCGTCGAGCGCTACGGCGCGCAAGCCGCGGAGGCGACGCCGCCGGTCGCGAAGATGCTCGCGAAGGGGCTCAAGGTGTCGGCCGGCACGGACGCGACGCGCGTCGCGTCGTACAACCCGTGGGTATCGCTTGCGTGGCTCGTGACGGGCAAGACGGTCGGCGGCATGCGCATGTATCCGCAGCGCAACCTGCTCGATCGCGAAACCGCGCTGCGGATGTGGACCGAGTATGTGACGTGGTTCTCGAACGAGGAAGGCAAGAAAGGCCGGATCGCGGTGGGTCAGCTTGCCGACCTGGTGGTCCCCGATCGCGATTTCTTCGGGTGCGCGGAAGACGATATCGCCGCCACGACCGCGTTGCTGACGGTGGTCGACGGGAAGATCGTGTGGGGCGCGGGGCCGTTCGCATCGCACGACGCGCCGATTCCGCCGGCGATGCCGGACTGGTCGCCGGTGCGCGAGTTCGGCGGCTATGGCGGCTGGGGCGCGACGCAACGCAACGGCGCGCCGCTGCAACGCGCGGCAGCGGCCGCCGCGATGTGCGGCTGCGCGAACGAATGCAACCTTCACCAGCATGCGCACGCGAGCGCATGGGCGAGCACGTTGCCGACGTCGGATGCGAAGGGCTTCTGGGGCGCGTTCGGGTGTTCGTGCTGGGCGATCTGATATCGCGTGCATACCGCTTTCAACTCCCCGGCATGGGTCCGCGCGCTGCCGCTCGCGGTGCGCGTGTTTCTCGCCTGTCGTCCGGGCCGCCCGGATGAGCGGCCTGCATCCCGCTGAATCAGAATCCGCGCGCGGCGCCACGCCGCGCGCGTCAACATCACGGAGAAAACCAATGAGTTCATTCAACCTGCGCAACCTGCTGCGCATGACCGCCGCGTCGTCGGCCGTGCTCGCCGCGCTGCTGGTCGGCGCGCCGGCATTCGCCGACGAAACCCACCTCGACGACATCGCGTCGCCGGCCGCCGCCGCGCGCTCCCCCGCGATCGCGGTCGGCCCGCAGTACGACACGACCCACGTGTGCGTCGCGCCGGAAGACTTCGATCGCTTCACCGACAGCTTCGTCGCGACGTTCGGCGGCAAGAAGTCGAAGCAGGGCGTGTTCCAGGTCACGCCGACGCCGAGCCAGACGATGTCGCAGCTCGTGCTGACGCCGGTCGGCACGATCTCGGTATTCGGCTTCAAGACGCCGATCCCGTATCCGTTCTGCGAGGAACGCACCGGCTATCTCGTCACCGACATGGACGTCGCGGTGAAGTCGGCGCGTGCGCATGGCGCGGACATCGTCGTGACGACGTTCCCCGACCCGATCGGCCGCGACGCGATCGTCCGGTGGCCGGGCGGCGTGAACATGCAGCTGTACTGGCACACGCAGGCGCCGAACTACGACCCGCTGCAGACGGTGCCGGAGAACCGCGTGTACGTATCGCCGGAAAGCGCGAGCAAGCTCGCACGCAACTTCGCCGCGTTCTCGCACGGCAAGATCGTGTCCGACGTGCGCCATGCGCCGGGCATCGAGATCGGCCGGCCGAACGATACGTACCGCCGCATTCGCATCGAGTCGGGCTTCGGCAAGATGACCGTGCTCGCGACCGACGGCCACCTGCCTTACCCGTTCGGGCGGGAAATGACGGGCTATGAAGTCGCCGATCTCGCCGCGACGCTGAAGCAGGCCGAAGCCGCGGGCGTGACCGTGCTGGTGCCGCCGTTCAAGTCGGACGGTCGCGACGCGGCGCTCGTGCAGTTCCCGGGCGGCTACGTCGCCGAAATCCACGCGCGGTCGAAATGACGGTGCGCCGGCCGATGAAGCGATCGTGGCGCGGCGCGCTGCCGTGCGTCGTGCTGGCGGGCGGCGCCGCGTTGCACGCGGGATCGGCCGTCGGCGCCGATGCCGATGTGGCGGCGGCCGGCGCGGCCGCGTCGCCGGCCGCCGCCGCCGCGGCGTGCACCGCGAAGCGCCCGACGGTGTCGTTCAACCGCTGGCAGGAAGACTGGTCGGTGCTCGCGAATCCGTGCGTGCCGCGCAAGCCGTTCGACGCGCTGAAATACATACGGCTCGGCGACGATCCGTCGACCTACCTGTCGCTCGGCGCGAACCTGCGCGAGCGCTTCGAACTGAACAACGCGCCGCTGTTCGGCCTCGGCGCCGCGCACGACGACAACTACGTGATCCAGCGCGCGAACGTGCATGCCGATCTGCGCTATCGCGGGCACTTCCAGGCGTTCGTGCAGTTCGTCGATGCGCGGCCGTTCGGCAAGGACACGGTCGGCCCGGTCGACAAGGATCAGCTCGATATCGAGCAGGCGTTCGTCGCGTACGTCGATCAACTGGGGCCCGGCACGTTCAAGACGCGGATCGGCCGGCAGGAGATGGCGTTCGACTTGCAGCGTTTCGTGTCGGTGCGCGACGGCCCGAACGTGCGGCAGGCGTACGACGGACTGTGGACCGATTACGAAATCGGCAAATGGCGCTTGATCGGCTATGTGACGCGCCCGGTGCAGTATCGCAATGCGGCCGTGTTCGACGACGTGTCGAACCGGCACCTGCGATTCGACGGCGTGCGCGTCGAGCGCACCGCGACGGGGCCCGGCGATCTGTCCGCGTACTGGTCGCGCTATACGCGCGACAACGCGCGCTATCCGGATGCATCCGGCACCGAGCGGCGCGACGTGTTCGACATGCGCTACGCGGGCAAGACCGACGGGTTCGACTGGGACGTCGAGGCGATGCTGCAGACCGGCCACGTCGGGCAGGATACGGTCGGCGCGTGGGCGTTCGGCGCGCTGGGCGGCTACACGTTCGCGAAGACGGCCGGCACGCCGCGCGTCGGCATCCAGGTCGACGGCGCGTCGGGCGACGCGCATCCGGGCGACCGGCGCGTCGGCACGTTCAACCCGATGTTTCCGAACGGCTATTACTTCACGCTCGCCGGCTACACCGGATACAGCAACCTGATCCACGTGAAGCCGTCGCTGACGTTCAAGCCGGCCAGCTCGGTGACGGTGCTCACCGCCGTCGGCTTCCAGTGGCGGCAGACGACCGCCGACGCGATCTACGGTCAGGGGATGTCGGCGGTGCCGGGCACGGCCGGCAAGGGCAGTGCGTGGACGGGGATGTACGCGCAGGCGCGCGTCGACTGGCTCGTGAACGCGAACGTCGCGCTCGCGCTCGAGGCCGTGCACTTCCAGCTTGGCTCGTCGATTCGCGCGCTCGGTGCGCGCAATGCCGACTATCTCGGGATGGAAGCGAAGTTCGGCTGGTGACGCGTCGTGTCGCTCCGCGCCGCACGTGTCAGCGCTGCGCGCGGGCGAGCGATTCGACGAAATCGATGAACGCGGTCACGCGCTTCGAGCCGCGCTGGTTCGGCAGGTACAGCGCGGTGATCACCGCGCGCGCCGAGCCCGGCGTCACGTCGTACTGATCGAACAGCCGCTGCAGGCGGCCCGCTTCGATATCCGCGTCGACGAGCCAGTCGGGCAGCAGCGCGATACCGGCGCCGTCGAGCGCGGCCTCGCGCAGCACCTCGCTGTGATTCGATTTCAGCCGGCCGGTGACGACGACCGGCGTCGTGCGTTGCGCGCCGGCGAACGTCCACGTCTGCTGGTCGACGCCGAAATGAAAGCGCAGGCACGCGTGATCGACCAGTTCGCCCGGCGTCGCGGGCGTGCCGTGCGCGTCGAGGTACGCGCGGCTCGCGACCACGTAGCGCCGGAACGTGCCGAGCGGCCGCGCGACGACTTCCGCGGTCGGGGCCGCGTCGCCGAGCCGGATCGCGACGTCGATCCGCGCGGACACGAGATCGACGCGTTCGTCGGTCAGTTGCAGGTCGAGGTCGAGCTTCGGATGGCGCGCGACGAACGCGGCGACGTGCGGCGCGATGCGTCGCAGCCCGTACGCGACCGGGACCGACACGCGCAGCGGCCCGGACGGCGCGTCGCCGCGGTCGGCCACCAGCGCGTCGGCATCGGCGAGTTCGCCGAGCACGCGTTTCGCTCGCGCATAGTAGACGGCGCCCGCGTCGGACAGCGTGACCTGCCGCGTCGTGCGGTTCAGCAGCACGGTGCCGAGCGATGCCTCGAGCGCGTCCACTGCGCGCACGACGGACGAAGCGGCGAGATCGAGCCGGCGCCCCGCGCTCGAGAAGCCGCCGGCTTCCGCTACTTCGACGAATGCGCGCAGCGCGGAGAATTTGTCCATGGGGTTGCTAGGGCCTGTTCACGCTAATAACGGGCTTGCGCTGGCCCCCGGAAGGGCCGAGCGCAAGGATTGCGACGAAGCGGATACTCGACGTATTCGCGAGGAGCATGACGCGGCGATCGGCCCTTCCGGGGGCAGCCCCACGAATGCATTTTTCCAAACAGGGGAACGCGCCTTTCCGCCCACATTGCGGCGTCGTGCGTCGCTTGTTTGGCACGGCCAAACGGCGCTCCTTACTCCTTGCACTGCGGGCGGAAAGGCACGTTCGCAAGCCCGTTATTAGCGTGAACAGGCCCTTGTGCGGGTCGTAACGTCGCGTAGCATGCGGTTCGCATTCTAGCGCCGGCCGGTGCGGCGGCCGCGCGCGCGTGCCGCGTCTTCAGGACAATTCAGGCGACGCTCAGGATTTTCGCCACGACGCCCGATAAGCTGCGCGACATTGCGTGTTGCACGGGTCGGTCCGTTCGTGACCGGGCGCGCGCACGGTTCGTCGCGGAGATCGCATGAAGACCCTGTTCCGGCACGCGTGCGTTGCGCATGCAGCCCGTTTGCTGATCGTGGCCGGGTGCGCGGGCCTGTCGGCGCCTGGGGCGTTCGCGCAGGCCGGCGTGCAGCCCGACGCCCACGCCAATGCGCAAACCGAAACGCAATCCGCAGCGCTGGCCCCTGGCGCGGGCCAGCAGCCTCCCGGCTTCTACCGGCAGAAGATCGGCGATTTCACGGTGATCGCGCTGTCCGACGGCACTCATCCGTTTCCGGTCGACACGGTGTTTCGCGACATCTCGAAGCACGAGATCCGGCGCGACCTCGACCGCGCGTTCCTGGAGCCGCCCGTGCAGGGGTCGATCAACGCGTTCCTGGTCGATACCGGATCGAAGCGGATCCTCGTCGATGCGGGCGCCGGCACGCTGTACGGCGACTGCTGCGGCAAGCTGATCGACGACCTGCGCGCGGCCGGCTACGCGCCCGCGCAGATCGACGAAGTGCTGCTCACGCACCTGCACAAGGACCATGTCGGCGGGATCGCGTCGAATGGCGCGATGACGTTTCCGAATGCCGTCGTGCGCGTGAACGCCGTCGAGGCCGCGTACTGGCTCGATCCCGCCAACAAGGCGCAGGCGCCGGCGTTCCTCGCGTCGTTTTTCGACGCGGCCGCCGCGGCGGTCGCCCCTTACGTCGCGGCCGGCCGCTTCAAGACGTTTCGCGGCGAAGCGACGCTCGCGCCCGGCATTCGCGCGGTGCCGATGCCCGGCCATACGCCGGGGCATACGGCTTATCTGATCGAGAGCGGCAATGCGGGCCTGCTCGCATGGGGCGACATCGTGCATGTGGCGGCGATCCAGTTGCGCGATGTCGACGCGACGGTCCAGTACGACAGCGATGCCGGCGCCGCCCGCCGTACGCGGCGGGACACGCTGAAGCGCGTCGCCGATCGACGCTATCTCGTCGGCGCCGCGCATATCGCGTTTCCGGGGCTTGGCCACCTGCGCCGCGAGGGTGCGCAATACGACTGGGTGCCGGTCAACTACGACGCGACGCCGGTGCGGTGACGGCCCGGCGTCCTTCGTCATCGCACACGAAGTGCCGTCACACCGCTTCTCCGACGGGCCGGCTACAGCGGAGAGGCCACCTCCGTGGCGGCATGCGCATGCTGCGGCATTCTGGAGGACGACGCGCCACGATGCGAATCGCTCAGGCGCGTTGCGTGTCCCGGTCCGGCGTCGACGCAAGCCACGACCGTCCGGTTCTGGATCGCGAGTCCGAGATACCGCGACGACACATCCAGCAGACATCCAGCAAAATCAACCATCATTTCGTCGTTCCCCCTGCATTCGTATCAGCAAAATCGTCATCAAGCTGCGCACGGCGTGAGCGTCGCCTGCGTCGCTGCCATCCGGGCCATGTTCGGTACAGCGGCCATTGCGCCGATCTCCTCGCGCTGCTCGCCGAAGGCGTCGAGCAAATACTCGGTCAATTTGCGTACCCGCGCGGGGAGATTGCGTCTGGACCGGTAAACGAGACAGGCTTCCAGTGGCGCCACCTGCCACGCATCGAGCACACGCACGAGTTCGCCGCGATTGAGCGCCGCTCGTGCGAGCGGGTCGGGCAGGATGGCTAGCCCCTCGCCGTCGACGGCCGCCGCGAGAAGCGCATGAGGGCAATTCGTGCGCAGCGCCGCGCGCGCGGCAAGCGTCACACTGTCCCCGGATGCTGCATGGCTGACCGTCCACACCGAATGCTGTGCGCCCGTCGCGAGGCAAGCTTCGGCAGGCACATCGAGCGGGTGAGCGAGATCGTTGGTCCGTTCGAGCCACGCAGGACTCGCATAGAGCCCGAGCGGCACGGCCGCGAGCGATCGCGCGATGCACGACGACGGCGCCGAACGACCGACGACGATCGCGAGGTCGGCAAGATCGCCGAGCGTGTCGGCCAGGTGATCGACGCGCCGCACGTCGACCCGTACTTTCGGCCAGGCGCGCATGAAGCGGACCAGGACGGAAGTGAGGCGGGCGGTATCGAAGATTGCCGGCACCTCGATGCGGACGTTACCCGCGCAATCGCCGGCTTCGTCGCTGCCGGTACGCGCGAGGTCTTCATAGGAGGACAGGACGCCCGTGACGCGCTCGAGCACCGCATGGCCCGCCGTGGTCAACGCGACGCGGCGCGTGGTCCGGTTGAAGAGCTGCACGCCGAGCATCGTTTCGAGATCCTGCACCGCGCGGCTCACCGACGGTACGCCAAGATTGGTGGCGTCCGCTGCCCGCGTGAAACTGCCGTGGTCCGCCACTGCCTTGAATACCTCCAGTGCTTTCAGACGCTCCATATCGACCTCCGATCATTGATTGGCTTGCATGGAGCCATATTGGCGGGCAGACGCGCATCGGGCCAGTTACGACTTGTTAAGCGTTGCTAAGTCGGCGCCCGGATCCGTGCCAATCGTCGTCGGCTGCAACAAAGCGGTTTTTTTAAGATCTTTTAAGGGCGCGTACTGAGCTTTTGAGTAATGATTGGCTGTTTTTGCGTCAGTGTGCGCGCCCAGCGCACCGTATTGGTCGACACGGCCGACCCTCAACCCGCGCGACGACGCTCTCGATGACCGCTCCTTACAGCCTCGCGTTCGGCCCCTTTACGCTGCAATTCCCGCAACGAATCCTGCTCAAGGACGGGACGCCGCTGAAAATCGGCAGCCGCGCGCTCGACATTCTCGTCGTACTCGTCGAGCAGGCAGGCGTGCTGGTCTCGACGCGCAATCTGTGCGACAGCGTCTGGGTCGACAACGTCGTCGAGGAAGGCGCGCTGCGCGTGCATCTGTCGGCGTTGCGCAAGGTGCTCGGTGACGGACCGGACGGCGCGCGTTACATCGTCAACGAACCCGGACGCGGCTATCGTTTCGCGGCGCCCGTTACCCGTGCCGACGCAGTGGACCCTGCCGCACCACGGCCCCATACGCACGCCGCCCAGCCTTCCAACGGGTCCGAAAGCGGTTCACGCGGTCTACCGGTCACGCTCGCTCGCGTGATAGGCCGCGAGGACGTCATCGCAGGTCTGACCGACCACTTGCCCGAGCGACGCTTGCTCACCATCGCCGGCCCGGGAGGCATGGGCAAGACGACGGTAGCCGTGGCCATCGCGCATCGCTTCGCCCAGCGCACCGGCATGCGCGCCGTGTTCGTCAATTTCGCGCCGGTTTCCGCGGCCGCGAGCGCGGCCAGTACGATCGCCTCGGCGCTCGGCGTGGCCGTCTCCAGCGGCGATCCGGTACCCGATCTCATCCAGGCGCTCGGGGCGTCGCCGGTGCTGCTGGTGCTGGACAACTGCGAGCATCTGATCGATGCCGTTGCCGTGCTCGCCGAGCAACTGCTGCAAGGCGCGCCGGGCGTGCATCTGCTGGTCACGAGCCGCGAGCCGCTGCGCGCGGAAGGCGAATCCGTCCATCGCCTCGCCGCGTTGCCGTCGCCCGAAACGGTCGCAGGCGTGAGCCTCCACGATGCCGTGCAGTTCCCGGCGATCGCGCTGTTTCAAGACCGTGCGCGCGCCGCCAATGACCGGTTCGCGTTGAGCGACGCGAATCTGGCCGCCGTGATCGATATTTGCCGACGGCTCGACGGCATCCCGCTCGCGATCGAGTTTGCGGCGGCGCGCGTCGGCCTGATGGACGTGCATTCGATTGCAGCGCGGCTCGACGACCGTTTCGCGCTGCTCACGCAGGGCCGCCGCACGGCGCTTCCGCGCCAGCAGACGCTGCGCGCGACGCTCGACTGGAGCTATGAATTGCTCCGGCCGGAGGAGCGCCAGGTGCTGCGCCGCCTCTCGGTCATGCGGGCCGCGTTCGGCATGGATGCCGCGGCGGCTGTCGCGGCCGGTGGCGACGTCGATGAACTCGCCGCCTTCGACGCCGTCACCGGCCTGATCGCCAAGTCGCTGATCGCCTGCGCGATCGACGATCCGGACCATCCGTATCGACTGCTCGACACGACGCGCCATTACGCATATATGCGACTTGAAGAGGCGGACGAACTCGACGACGCGCGCCGCCGCCATGCGCTGTACTGCTGCGCGATCTTTGCCGACCCCGTGGCGGCGTGGGAAGGCAAGGCGCCGCGCCAGTGGCTTGCGATTCACAGCCAGCGAATCGACGACGTGCGAGCCGCGTTCGATTGGGCGGCCGCGCAGGATCGCGAGCCGCAGCTCGCGATCGACCTGCTGATCGCGACGGCGCCGCTGTGGTTTCATCTTTCGCTCCCTCACGAGTTCCTCCGGATGGCCGAGCGCGCGATCGCCGCGGCGGAAAACTCGGATCTGGCGGGCAAGGCGCAGCATATCGAGCTGCTCGCCGCGTACGGTCACGCGCTGTGGCACACGCGTGGGCCGACGGCGGCGATGGCGAACGCATTCGACGCCGCACAGGCCGCCGCGCAGCGCCTCGGCGACGACCGGCTCGCATTGCGCATGCGGTGGGGCGTGTGGGCGCATCGCACGCTCGCGGGCGCGTACACGGAAAGCCTCGAACATGCGCGTGCGTTTCGCGCTGCCGCCGCACGGACGGGTGATTTTTCGACGACGCAAACCGCCGACCGGATGTGTGCGCTGTCACATCACTTCCTCGGGGACCACGATATCGCGCGCGCGTTGATCGAAGCGGTGATGGCGCGCGACAAGGATCCGGTGCGCGCGACGCACGCGAATCACGCGCAGGTCGACGCGCATATCGCTGCGATTTCCATTCTGATGCGCATTCTGTGGCTGCAGGGCGAGACCGACGCGGCGATGGCGCTCGCGCGCGACTGCGCGACGGAGGCGCTCGCGATCGATCACGATCTGACCGTCTGTTATGGGCTCGCGATCGGCTCGATCGCCGTCGCGACATGGGAAGGCGAAGTGGCGCTTGCGCGCGAATGGACCGCGCGGCTTCGCGAGCGCACGCGCCGGCGCGGTCTCGCGTATTGGGACAAATGGGGCGAGGGCTTCGAGGCCATTCACGAAGGCAGACCTGTCACGCCGGCGGGCGCCACCCCGATGCAACTCGAAGTGTTCGCACGCGCCGGCGACGCAGCGAGCGCACACGCATTGATCGAAGCGGGACGGGCGGACACGCCGTCGTGGTTGCAGGGGCATTTGCAGGAGGCCGCGGCAACGCGCGGTGTGCGGACCTGAAGCGACGGCAAATCGGCTCGAAGCGCGCGTCGGTAGCCTGAATGCCTTGCTGGACATGGGCTTAACGGCTCTTAGCAACGCTTAACTGTGGCTCGTGCGGGAATCCGATGAAAATTTGATCTGTCGACGGCCAACGGCGCCGGATCGACAAGCAAGCTCACTCATCGGAAACTGCGCCATGAACGATTTCACGTCTGCCCGTCTGCCCGAAGACGCCGCACCGGGCCTGATCAGATCCGCGGACTCGTATCCGGTTCTCGATGCGGAAACGCAATCGTTCGTCGACCATGCCGCCGAGGCAGGGGTTCCGGCAGAGCGTTTGCGCGAATGGGCAAACGGCGATGCGACGGACGCGATACACGCCGAAGAAATCGCGCTGACAGCGGGTGCTGCGGATCCGGGCTTCACGATACGGATCGTGCGGCCGCCGCAGGCGGCGCCCACTCCGCTGCCCGCCGTGCTCTTCCTGCCGGACGGCGCGAGTTTCGCGGGTGGCCAAAGCGACAACCGGCTGGCGCGCAGGATCGCCACCGACGCCGAGGCGGCCGTCGTACTGGTCGATTACACGTCCGCGCCCGCTGCGTGCTTTCAGACCCAAAACGAGCAGGCATTCGCCGCGCTCGTTCATCTGCAGGAGCACGCACGGGCATTGAATCTCGACGGAGGTGCCCTCATCGTCGCGGGCGAAGGCACGGGCGGTCATCTCGTCGCCACCCTCGCGCTGCTCGTCAAGGCGCGCCGCGGCCCCCGTATCGCGCTTCAGATCATGCTGTGTCCGACGCTTTCCGCAAGCACGGCGGGCGCGTCGGCAGCGAGATATGCGGGCGGTCCGAGCTTGACCACACAGACCACGGGCATGCGTGCACGGACGCGCTTTCCGTCGGACAACCTCGGCGAAACAATCGCAATGCCGCTAAACGCGAGTTACACGGATCTCGAAGACCTGCCGCCCGCGCTGATCGTCACGGCCGAAAACGATGTCGCGCGTGACGACGGCGAAGCCTACGCCCGCAAGCTGATGCTCGCCGGGGTGCGTGTCAGCGCGGTTCGCTGCCTCGGCACGATTCACGATTTCACGGTGCTCGATGGCCTCGCCGACACGCCGCCCACCGAGGCGGCATTGCGATTGGCATGCGGCACGATCCGCGCGACGCTACGCGGACACTGAATATGGGACAGATCGATATGTCAGTCGAGTGCATTGACGAACGCCGCAGCTCAACCTTCCCCTCTCCTCAGGAAGTCGAGCAGCAGCGCGTGTCCATCATAACGATTAAGTTGCCCTCGGTTGGGGGACGTCCTCTAATTCAGGCGTGACCGACTCGCCTCGGTATTCGGTGGCGTCTGCAATAACTCGGGCGGTGCACTCGTGCAACGTGGTCCTGCATACACGCAAATGTCGGTCTATGTCGCCAAACCCGCGTTGAAGCAGCATTACATGGACCTGGATCCGTGCAATTGCTTCAATCCCGGCATGGGACATACATCCAGATTCGCGAACTACCGGGAAGGCGGATCGATGGGAGCAGCGCCAGGCCTATATGCTTCAGCGCGACCGCGCGCGCCGCCACGCGCCGGGCGGATGGCCGACGATCCGCGCGAACACGCGGTTGAGATGGCTCTGGTCGGCGAAGCCGCACGCGACCGCGATGTCGGCCAGCGTCATGTCGGACGTCTCGATCAGCTCGCGTGCGCGCGTCACGCGCTGTTCGAGCAGCCACTGGTGCGGCGTGCGGCCGGTCGTGCGCGAGAACGCGCGGATGAAATAGCCGCGCGACAGGTCGCATTCGTTCGCCACTTCCTCGATCGATACGCCGAGGTCCGCCTTTTCCATCAACAGCTCCTGGGCGCGCGCCACCTTCGCGGCAGACAGCACGCCCTTGCGCTCGAGCTCGCGCGTGCGCGCGCTGCCGTAGCGGCGCAGCAGATGCGTGCCCATCGCGAGCCCGATCTGCTCGATGAACAGCGCGTTCAGCGGGCCGCCCGCGTCGAGGCTGTCGGCCACCGCGTGCGCGAGATGGCCGAGCACCGGGTCGCGTACGTCGGGGCGGCACGTGAGGCCGCCGATCGATTGGCCGCCGTGCTCGGGGCCGACGTGTTCGAGATACGCATGCGGCAGCTCGACCAGCACGAAGTCGAAGTTGCCGTACAGATCCGCGTGGAAATGGCGCGAGAAATCGCGAATGTAGATCGAGTGATGCTGGAACCGGCGCTCGCTCGCGCCGGCGCGCCCATAGAGCGTGCGGCGGTGGCCGCCGCTCAGCGACACGCCGACCAGGAAGCCGCGGTCGCACGGCGGCATCTCGATGCGTTCGACGTGCGCCTCGCGCATGCATTTGCGGTGCAGCCTCAGGCCGCCGGATGCCGTCTCGACATCCTTTGCCAGCAGGCTCGACACGCAGCCGAGCGTGTCTTTCGGCCGCCGCGGAGGCGATGCCACCGGCGCGGCGATGACGGAGTCTGACATGGAATTCCCCAGCGAGGGACTCGGAACATGAAATGACGAGTCCAGTTTAGATGCGCACGCGAACGTTCAAAATGAATTTGCATAAACGTCCGCTCGCCATCCTGACAAATTGCTTTCAATGCGTGGGCGCGGCGAGTGCGCCACCCGGCTCAACGCCTGCGCGAGCGGCCCGGCAGAGTATAGCGCCCCACTTTTACACGCAAGTGATCGTGCCGGTCGCGCCCGCCCGAAATGCGCGGGCAGAGCGCATTTTCCTTCAAGATTTTCGATGGCCATCCGTCTACACTCGGTCCGGAATTCGACATTTTCCGTCCGGTGCAACGGCGCGCCGGACGCGGACTTCCTGCCGGGTGAACTGCCGCGTTCATCGGGCAGCCATCCCGAGGGAACCGGAGGCGGCCATGATCCAGATCGGAACTTTGTCTGTGGATTTCGAGCAACGCGACATTCGCCAGCACGGCGCGTCGCTGCGCATCGGCGCGCGCGCGCTCGACATTCTCGAAGTCCTGCACCGCGCGAGCGGTTCGGTCGTGTCGAAGGACGACATCATGGACGCGGTCTGGCCGGGCCTGATCGTCGAGGAAAACCGGCTTCAGGTGCATGTGGCGACGCTGCGCAAGGCGCTCGGCACGAGCCGCGATCTGATCAAGACGGTGCCCGGGCGCGGCTACCTGCTGGTGGCGAGCGCGTCGTCCGGCCCGGACCTCGTACCCGTGGTCGACGCGCCGGCCGTCGCGGCGGCGCCGGCCGTCGTCGCCTCGCCCGATACGCCCGATGTACCCGATGCGCCCGCGTCGTCGCTGCTCGCGCCGCTCGTCGGGCGCGACGCCGAACTCGCGCAGATCGTCGACATGCTCGAACGCACGCCGGTCGTCACGCTCGTCGGCGCGGGCGGCATCGGCAAGACGAGTCTGGCCGTGCGCGTCGCGCACGGCGTGCGCAGCCGCTCGCGCGAGCGCGTGCTGTTCGTCGAACTGGCGCGCGCGTCGACGCGCGACGACATGCTGATCGCGCTCGCCGCCGAGCTCGGCCTCGACACGCCCGGCGTGCCCGCCATCGACCGCATCGGCGACGCGTTCGCGACGTCGCGCTGCCTGCTCGTGCTCGACAACGCGGAGCACATCGTCGATCTGGTGGCGAGCCTCGTCGAAACGCTGACGTCGAGCGCCGGCTCGCTGCGCGTGCTCGTGACGAGCCGCGAGCCGCTGCACATCTCGGCCGAGGCGGTGCTGCGCATGAGCCCGCTCGCGGTGCCGGACGGCAACGCGTCCGCCGACGAAATCGTCCGCTGCTCGGCCGTCGAGCTGTTCCTCGAACGCGTGCGCGCGGCCGCGCCGGATTGCACGGTCGACGAAGCCGGCGTGCGGCTGATCGGCGACATCTGCCGGCGCCTCGACGGGCTGCCGCTCGCGATCGAACTGGCCGCCGCGCGCGTGGCGACGCTCGGGCTCGCGGTCGTCGCGTCGCGTCTCGACGACCGGCTGAACCTGCTGACGGGCGGGCTGCGCTCGGCGCTGCCGCGTCATCAGACGCTGCGCGCGACGTTCGACTGGAGCTACGTGCTGCTCGATCGGCCCGCGCGCGCGCTGTTTCGCCGGATGGGGTGCTTCATCGGGCCGTTTTCGTTCGATGCCGCGTACGCGGTCGCCACCGAGCCCGGCACGTCGGCCGCGGACATGATCGCGGTGCTCGGCGAACTGGTGGCGAAATCGCTGGTGACCGTCGAGTTTCATGGTGCGTATGCGCGCTACCGGCTGACTGAATCGACGCGCGCGTACGCGCTCGAAAAGCTGCACAACGAAGGCGAGTTCGAGCGCATCGTCGCGCGCCATGCGGCGTACGAGCGCGAGCGCGCGCCCGTGCGGCTCGTCGCGCCCGTGACGCCCGCCGACGTGCCGCCTGCCGATGCGCGCGCGCTGGCCGTGGACGAACCGATGGACGAAGCGGTAGACGAACCGGCGGACGCCGCCGAGGCCGCAGCCGTGCCCGAGCCCGACCGGCTGGCGCGCGCGCTGCTGGAGCCGTCGCGAATGCGCGCATGCACGGCGCGCGCGAGAGAGGTGCTCGACGAACTCGACACGGGCGCGGCAGACCCGGTCGACGCCGCGCGCGAGATGCGGCTGCGGGCGGCCTGCGCGTCGGCGCTGCTGCATACGGACGGCGACGCGCTGGCCGCCGCCGCGATGTGGGACCGCACGCTCGGTCTCGCCGCGCACATCGGCGACGATGCGTTCGACGCGCGCGCGCTGGTCGGGCTGTGGAACACGATGCTGACGCTGTCGGACATTCACGAATCGCTGCGCTACGCGACGCGCTTCGAGCGCGCGGCCGAGCGGCGCGGCGACCGGTCGCAGCGGTTGCTGGCGAACACGATGGTCGCGACGTCGCTGCATTACTTCGGCGAGCATGCGCAGGCGCGCGAGCGGCTGGAAGCCGCGACGGCCGAGCTCGCCGACGTGGGCGAATCGCCGTGCGCGCAGGCCGCGCTGGGCGTCGACATGGCGACGCTGGGCCGCACGATGCTGATCCGTCTGCTGTGGATGCAAGGCGAGCCGGAGCACGCGATGCGCGTCGCCGCGCAAGCGGTCGAGCATGCGCGCCGCGGCCCGTCGCCGCTCGCGTTGTGCATCGTGCTCGGCGCGGCCGCCGTGCCGATCGCGCTGCGCTACGGCGATCACGACATCACGTCCGACTATCTCGCGACGCTGCGCGCGACCGCCGACGCGCACGGTTTCGACATCTGGCGCAGTCACGCCGAATGCCTGACCGGTCAGTTCGACGTCCAGGCCGGCCATCCCGGCGCCGGGCTCGCGCGCCTCGAACCGGCGCTGCGGCGCGTCGAGGCGAGCGGATTCCGGCGCGTGCTCGCGCCGTTGACCGTCGCGTACGCGGAAGGCCTCGTGCGGACCGGCCGCGCGGATGAAGCATGCACCCGGCTCGATGCGACGCTCGCGCGCTGCCGCGCGCACGGCGAGCACCTGTTCGTCCCCGAACTGCTGCGCGTGAGAGGCGTCGCGATGCTCGAGCAGGCGCGCACCGTCGGCGCGGATCTCGCCGTCGCGTACGAGGCGGACGGACATCGTCATCTGCAGATGGCGATCCAGACCGCGAACGCGCAGGGCGCCGCGATGTGGGCGCTGCGCGGTTCGCTCGATCTCGCCGATCACCTGATCGAGCGCGGCCACACCGCGCAGGCGTCGGCGCTCGTCGCCGGAGTCGCGCGGCACTTCGATCCGCATTCGCGCGCCCACGACGTGCGCCGCTTGCTGCGCGTGCAGAACTTCGTCCGTCCGGATGCGCCGCCCGCGCCGTGCCTGACGCATGCACGACGCGATGCCGCCGACGCGGCGCAGCAGGCGGCATGACGATGCGCGAATCCGGTACGGCAGTGCGGCCGCGCGATCGCAGCATGCGTGCCGACGCGCGCGCCGCGGGAAGCCGCGCGTGTCGTGCGGCGTCGCGCGCGGGCGCGCACGGGAGACCCGACGGTGCTTAGAGCGACGGAACCCGCGCGTTCGGCGGACCTCGTCGTGTTCAACGGCAAGATCGCGACCCAGGACGAACAGCGCTCGTTCGTCCGCGCGCTCGCCGTGAAGGACGGGACCATCGTCGCGACCGGCGACGATCGCGACGTGCTGCGCCATGCGCACGACGACACGACCCGAATCGATCTGAACGGCCGTACCGTGATTCCGGGCCTGATCGACGCGCACCTGCAGGCGATCCGCGGCGGCATGAACTTCAACCTCGAGGTGCGCTGGGACGGCGTACCGTCGCTCGCCGACGCGCTCGAGCTGCTCGGCCGTCAGGTCCGCCGCACGCCCGCGCCGCACTGGGCGCGCGTGGCGGGCGGCTGGACCGCGCTGCAGTTCGTGGAAAAGCGCGGCCCGACGGCGGCCGAGCTCAACGCGATCGCACCCGACACGCCGGTGTTCATCCAGCATCTGGCCGACAGCGCGTGGCTGAATGCGGCCGCGCTGCGCGCGCTCGGCTACGGGCGCGACACGCCCGATCCGCCCGGCGGCGAGTTGCGGCGCGACCGCCATGGGCGGCCGACCGGGCTGCTGCTCGCGCGCCCGGACCCGGCGGTGCTCGGCGCGGCGCTCGCCCGCGCGCCGATGCTCGATGCGGACGACCGCGTCAACTCGACGCGGCAGTTCATGCGCGCGCTGAACCGCGTCGGCGTGACGAGTGCGATCGACGCCGGCGGCGACGGTCTCGCGTATCCGGACGACTATGCGGCGGTCGCGACGCTCGCGCGGCGCGGCGAATTGACGACGCGCATCGCGTATGCGCTGGGCGCGCGGCACGCGGGCCGCGAGCTCGACGACTTCGCGACATGGATCGCGCTGACGGCACCCGACCGCGGCGACGCATTCCTGCGCACGAGCGGCGCGGGCGAGCGGCTGCTGTGCTCGGCCGTCGATCTCGGGAATTTTCTCGAACCGCGCGTCGACCTGCCCGCGTCGGTCGACGCGGAGCTGGCGGCGATCGTCCGGCTGCTGGTGCGTCACCGCTGGCCGTTCCGGCTGCATGCGACCTACGACGAATCGATCGGCCGCTTCCTCGACGTATTCGAAGCGATCGATCGCGACACGCCGTTCGACGGGCTGCGCTGGAGCTTCGACCGCTGCGAGACGATTTCGGATGCCAATATCGCGCGCGTCGCGGCGCTCGGCGGCGGCATCACCGTGCAGCCGCGCATGGCGTTCCAGGGCGAAGCGTTCATCGCGCGCCATGGGGCGGCGGCGGCCACGCGCGCGCCGCCGATCCGCGCGATGCTCGCGGCCGGGCTGCCGGTCGGCGCCGGTTCGGGCGCGACGGGCGCGGCGAGCTACAACCCGTTCGTCGCACTGTACTGGATGGTGTCGGGGCGCAGCGTGGGCGGCACCGCGCTGTATCCGGCGCGCAACCGGCTCGGCCGGATGGAGGCGCTGCGCCGCTACACGGTCGGCAGCGCGTGGTTCTCCGCGGACGAGCATCGCAAGGGCGCGCTGGTGCCCGGCCGATACGCCGACTTCGCGGTGCTGAGCGACGACTACTTCACGGTCGACGCGCGGCGTATCCCGACGTTGTCGTCGGTGCTGACGGTCGTCGACGGCAAGGTCGTGCACGCGGAGCAGGAATTCTCGCCGCTGGCGCCGCCGCCGCCGCCCGTCAGCCCCGTATGGTCGCCGGTCGCCGCAGGCGGCGTCGCCGATGCGGCGGGCGCCGGCGGCCGCGACGCGCCGCACGCGTCGGCGGCGGGCGACGCATGCGCGGCGCCCGGCATCGATGCGTGCCGCGCGCGCGGTCACGGACGCCGCTTCGCGCGGTCGCGCTATCCGACCGCAAGCGCGGCCGCCGAACGCTGCGAAGCCTTCGGCCGCTGCTGCGTCGCGTTTTGAGCGGCGCGTGCCGGTGCGCGACGCACGCCGCCGCGCATTGAACGATTTTCCGCCCCGTGCGCGGGGCATGAAGGAGACAGGATGAATGCTGCGCACCCGCGCGCATCGGCCACCGGCGACGAAGTGGCCGGCGTTCGCATTCCGCGCACGCCCGTTGCGGTCGAGGCAGCCGACGCGGCCCGCGCGTCGTTGCCCGCCGCGCTCGTCGATCACGCGGCGCGCGTGTTCGTGTTCGCGTCGCTCGCCGCGCGGCGGGCGGGCGACGCGTGCGATGCCGATGCACTGTATGTCGCCGCGATGTACGCCAACATGGGGCTGAGTCCGGCGTACGGCCGTTCGACCGAACGCTACGAGCTCGACGGCGCGGATGCCGCGCACGCGTTGCTGCTGCGGCATCGCCGGTCGCGGCGCATGCGCGACGACGTGTGGCACGCGATCGCGCTGCATACGACGCCGGGCGTGGCCGTCCGCGCGTCGCCGCTCGCGCGCGCATTGGCGTGCGCGGTGTCGACGGACCTGATGGCGACCGACTTCGACGCGTACATGGCCCACGAGCGCGACGCGCTCCTTGCCGCGTATCCGCGCGCTGGCGATTTCCCCGAAGCGTTTCTCGACCTGGTCGCGCGCGGCGTCGCGCACCGGCCGCAGTCGACCTTCGGCACGTGGAGCGCCGACGTGCTCGAACGCGCGGATCCGGATTTTCATCGGCCGAATTTCTGCGGCCGCGTGCTGGGCGCGCGGTGGAACGACATGTGACGGCCCCGGTCGAGCGTGCGGCAGCCGCACGCTCGACCGGCTGCGGCGCGCGGCCGCGCGCGGGATGCCGCACGTGGCGCGCCGCATGTGCGGGTCACGCGTGCGACGGCGCCGCATCGTACCGCGCATAGTCGACGTAGCCGGCGCGGTCGCCGCCGTACCAGCCGGCGGCCTTCGGCTCCGCGAGCGGTGCGCGGGCCGCGATGCGCTCGACGAGATCCGGGTTCGCGATATACGCGCGCGCAAACGCGACGAGATCGGCGTCGCCCGCGTCGATCAGCGCGTTCGCCGCGTCCGGCGAAATGCCGCCGTTGACGATCAGCGTGCCGTGGAACGACCGGCGCGCGTGCTCGACGATGCGCGGCAGATCGGGCTCGCCGCTCCAGCCGTTGGTGTCGGCCGCGTGCAGGTACGCGACGCCCGCCGCGTCGAGCATCCGGCCGACGTACGCGAGCGTCGCGTCCGGATCGGCGTCGCGCACGTTGTTGTATTTCGCGTACGGCGAGATGCGCACGCCGACGCGGTTCAGCGGCATCACGCCGCCGACCGCGTCGACGATTTCCTCGAGAAAGCGCGCGCGGTTCGCGACCGATCCGCCGTAGCGATCGTCGCGGCGGTTCAGCGTCGACGACAGGAACTGGTGCGGCAGATAGCCGTTGGCCGCATGGATCTCGACGCCGTCGAAGCCCGCGGCCATCGCGTGCGCGGCGGCCTGCCGGAATTCGTCGACGGCCGCGACGACTTCATCGGTCGTCATCGCGCGCGATGGTGTCGCATGAATCTTCGTGTAGTAGCCGTTCTGCAACTGCGCCCACACCTGCAACTGTTCGAGGTCGTCGTTCACGCCGGACGGCGACAGCGGCGCGGCGCCGCCGAGCAGCGTCAGCGAACTGACGCGGCCGCCGTGCCACAGCTGCGCGAAGATGCGTCCGCCGTTCGCATGGACGGCGTCGGTGACGGTTTTCCACGCGGCGGCTTGCGCATCGTCGACGAGACCGGGCGTCAGCTCGAATGCGGCGGACGCCGGGCTGACGTTGGTGGCCTCGGTCACGATCAGGCCGGCCGACGCGCGCTGCGCGTAGTACTCGGCCATCAGTTCGGTGGGCAGGCCGCGGGACGGCGCGCGCGAGCGCGTCATCGGCCCCATCACGACGCGGTTCGGCAGCGCGAGGCCGCGCAGATCGTAGGCACTGAGCAGGGAAGACATGATGGACTCCTGTGGTTCGACGGGGAGCGGGGCGGCTTTGCGCCCCGCGAACGGATCGATTCGATGGGTGACGATGGATCAACCCGCGGCGTGACGTTGCGCGTGCGGCCGCCCGACGAGCAGGTAGTGGCCGAGCGCGACGATCGGGAACGCGCCGGCCACCGCGGCGACGAGCGGCCAGCCGCCGTGTTCGTACAGCGGGCTCGCGAGCGCGGAGCCGATGGCGCCGCCGACGAAGATGCTCGTCATGTACAGCGCATTGAGCCGGTTGCGGCTCGCCGCATGCAGCGCGTAGATCTCGCGCTGGCCGAGCACCATGTTCATCTGCACCGCGAAGTCGAGCACGATGCCGGTGACGACGAGCCCGTACAGGCCGGCGCCGTGCACGACCCCGACCGCATACGCGAGCGCGCCGGCAACCAGCGCGATCAGCGTCGCGCGCACCGTATGGCCGGCATCCGCGAGGCGTCCGGCCACCGGCGCCGACGTCGCGCCGATCGCGCCGACCAGCGCGAACAGGCCGATCGCCGATTGCGACAACCCGTAGTGACGCGTCAGCTCGACGGGCACGGCGGTCCAGAACAGGCTGAACGACGCGAACATCAGGCCCTGGTAGAACGCGCGGTGACGCAGCACCGGCATCGTGCGAACGAGGTGCAGCAGCGAGCCGATCAGTTCGAAATAGGTTGCGCGATGATCGGGCTGGCGCGACGGAATCGTCAGCGCGAGCACGGCCGTGACGAGCGTCATCAGCACGGCCGCGGCCGCGAACACGAAGCGCCAGCCGAACGCGTCGGCGACGACGCTCGACAGCGGCCGCGCGAGCAGGATGCCGAGCAGCAGCCCGCTCATGATCGTGCCGACGACGCGGCCGCGCGAATGGTCGGGCGCGAGGTGCGCGGCGAGCGGCACGAGGATCTGCACGGCCACCGAGCTGAACCCGATCAGCAGCGAAATCGCGAGGAAGAGCCCGGGCGTGCGCACGAACGCGGCCGCCGCGAGGCTCGCGATCGACACGATGGCCGTCACGATCATCAGCTTGCGGTTTTCGAGCAGGTCGCCGAGCGGCACGATGAAGAACAGCCCGAGCGCGTAGCCGATCTGCGTCAGCGACACGATCAGGCTCGCCGTGTTGCCGGACATGTGCAGGCTCGGCGCGATGAGCTCGGTGATCGGCTGTGCGTAATACAGGTTCGCGACGATCGCGCCGCAGCTGAACGCGAACAGCAGGATCAGCCCCTGCGTGAGTTTGACGCCGTGCGCGGGCGGCGCGAGCGGTGTTGAATCCGTTGACATGATCGACTCCTGGAAAAGGGAAAGGCCGGACACCGAAGCGTCGCGCCGGCATCGGGTTCGCTCGGCCGCGCTACGGTGCACCGCATTGCCGTCCATACTATTGATCAATCGATAAAACCGGAAGCGAGACGCCGCGCAATCGAGCGTTGCGCGGCACGCAAAAGTGCCGCGCCCGGTGGGGTCAGCCGCGTTTGCCCTGCAGTGTCGGAATCTGCTCGAACAGGCCCGCGAGCCAGTCGACGAACACCTTCAGCTTGACCGGGATGTGGCGATTGGGCGGGTACAGCACCGAAATCGGCCTGGCCGGCGCGTTGAAATCGGTCAGCACCTCGCGAAGCCGGCCCGATTTCAGGTAAGGCTCGACGAGGTACAGCGATGTCTTGATCAGGCCGATGCCGGCGACGCCGCACTCGATGTAGTTGTCCGCGTCGTTGACGGCCACCGTGCCGCACATCTGCACGATGCGCGGCTCGCCGTCGACGACGTAATCCCACGGGCGCGGTCGCCCGGTGTCGGCCGAGATGTGACTGACCGCCACGTGCTGCGCGAGATCGTCGACGGTCTCCGGCTCGCCGCACCGCGCGAAATACGCGGGCGAGCCGCACGTGCAGGTGGTCAGGCTGCCGATCCGCCGCGCGATCATCCCCGAATCGTCGAGCGCGCCGATGCGCACCACGCAGTCGACCCCTTCGCCGACGAGGTCGATCTGCCGGTCGGTCACGCCGAGTTCGATCATGATGTCCGGATGGGCGTCGAGAAACGCCGGCAGCGCGGGCACGACGACCTGCTTCGCCATCGCGGGCGGCAGGTTCACCTTCAGCCGGCCGCGCGGCACGTTGCGGGCCTGCGACACCGACGCCTCCATGTCGTCGATCTCGCGCAGCACCGCGACGGCGCGTTCGTAATACGCCTGGCCGTCCTCGGTCAGCGAGATGCGGCGCGTGGTGCGGTTCAGCAATCGGCATCCGAGATGCTGCTCGAGTGCGCTCAGCAGCGCGGACACGCGCGGCGTGGTGAGGCCGGTCGTGTCGGATGCGCGCGTGAAGCTGCCGGTTTCGACGATGCGCGTGAACACGCGCATCGAAAGCAAGGTATCCATCGTCGGAAGTTCTCCCGCCTGTCGGCATGCGGCGCCGGTGCGTGCCGGCGCCGTCTTGTCGTGTATCGGATAGGGCGTGTCGCGCAGCGAATGCGACCGACCGCTACGCGTCGATGCGCTTTCTCAGCGCGTCGCCGGCAAACGGCATTTCGCGCAGGCGCTGGCCGGTCGCGTCGAAGATCGCGTTGGCCAGCGCGCCGGCGGTCGGCCCCATCGACGCCTCGGCCGCGCCGAGAAACGGCGCGCCGGGGCGATTGACCAGATGGACCTTCACGTTCTGCGGCGCGGCCGAGAAGCGCAGGATCGGGTAGCTGCTCCAGTCGAAGCTGCGAATCCGTTCCGTGTCGTACTTCAGCGCCTCGTACAGCGTCCAGCTCGCGGCCTGCACGATGCCGCCCTCGATCTGGTTGCGGATGCCGTCCGGCGACACGATCTGGCCCGCGTCGACGGCGGCTTCCGCGTGTTCGAGCGTCACCTGGCCGGTTTCCGGCACGACCGACACCTCGACCGCGATCGCGACGTAGGCCATCAGGTTCTTGTACTTGCCGAACGCGAAGCCGACGCCGCGGTTGCGCGCGCGCGGCGGCCGCGGCCAGCCGAAGTGCTTCGCGGCGAGCTGGATCACCTGCCGCGCGCGATGGTCTTCCATGTGGCGCAGCCGGAATTCGACCGGATCGACGCCGGCCGCGTGCGCGAGCTCGTCCATGAAGCTTTCGATCGCCCAGACGTTCGTGTGCGCGCCGAGCGAACGCATCGCGGACGTCTGCAGCGGCATCGTCGGCGAGAAGTGGTTGACGATGTGCTGGTTCGGCAGCGCGTACAGCGGGATCGCGTTGCGGTCGCCGCCGCCCTCCGGTTGAAGCATCGGCGTCGACGGCGCGGGCACGAACGGCGGCTCGAGCATGCGCGCGGGCAGCAGCCGGCCCGCGTTGACGATCCGCTCGTTGTGCGAGCTGCTCCACAGCGCATAGTTCCAGTCGACGATGCGGCCGCTCGCGTCGAGCGATGCGCTGACCTCGGTCACCATCGCGGGCGTGAAGTGATCCCACGTGTGTTCCTGTTCGCGCATCCATTGCACGCGAATCGGCTTGCCCGGCATCGCGGCGGCGATCAGCGCCGCATGTGCGGCCACGTCGTCCGCCGCGTTGTGGCCGTAGCAGCCGGAGCCTTCGGTGTGAATGCAGCGAATGTTCGCCTTCGGCATCGACAGCATCTCCGCGAGCGCGTCGCGCAGCGGATAGACGCCCTGCGAGTGGGTCCACACCGTCATCATCCCGTTCTCGAGATGCGCGACCGAGCACGACGGCCCGATCGACCCGTGCAACAGGTAGTTCTTCAGGAACGTCGCGTTCAGCGTCTTCGCGGCCGGCGCGGTGGCCGCGTGCGTGTTCGCGATCTCGATGCGCTGCGTCGAGATCCGCTTCAGGTCCGCGTGCACGGTGCTGCGCTCGGGCAGCTTGCGGCCCGGCGACCACTGGCAGCCGGCGGCGAGCGCGCGCTGCGCGACCACCGCCTGCCACTCGCCCTGCGCGACCACCGCGAGCATGCTGCCGTTGCGCACGATCCGCACGACGCCCGGCAGCTTCAGGATCGCGGCTTCGTCGAACGACAGCAGCTTCGCGTCGTACACCGGCGGCATCACGACGCGCGCGTGCAGCATGCCGGGCAGCTGCATGTCCTGCACGTAGCTGACGCCGCCCGTGACCTTGTTCGGGATGTCGACGCGCGGCAGCGACGTGCCGATCACCGCGAACGTCGCCGGGCTCTTCAGCGGCGACGTGGGCGTCGCGTTGCGGTGCAGGTCGACCGTGCGGATCGCGTCGCCGTAGGTCATCGTGCGGCCGTCGGGCGCCGTGATCACCGCGTCGGCGGTCGTCAGCACGCGCGGATCGACGCCGAAGCGTTTCGCCGCGCCTTCGACCAGCAGCGCGCGCACCTGCGCGGTCGCGTTCAGCAGCGCGGAGCCGCTGTCGGCCATCGTATGGCTGCCGGCGGTCAAGCCTTCGTCCGGCGACGCGCCGGTGTCGGCGGTCAGGAACGTGATCAGCGACGGCTTCATGTCGAGTTCCTCGGCGGCCACCTGCAGCAGCGCGGTGCGCACGCCGGTGCCGAGCTCGACCTTGCCGGTGTACACGGTGACCTTGCCGTCGGGCGCGATCTTGACCCATGCATCGAGCAGCGGATTGGTCTTCAGGCTGCCGGCGAGCGCCTGCGTGGCCTTCGCCACGTGCACGGCCGCGCCTTCGTCGGCGATCACCAGCTGCGCGGCCGCGCGCGACGCGGGCGCGAGCGTGAACGCGACGAACAGCGCGCCGGAGACGATGAAGTGCCGGCGGCCTTCGTCGATGTCGTCGTGGGAATTCATCACAGCCCCTTGCTGATCGTGACGGGAGCGGAAGCCGGTTCGGGGGCTGGCAGCCCCGCGACCGAGCGCACCGCCGCGAGAATCCGCATGTGCGTGCCGCAGCGGCACAGGTTCGGTTCCATGTGCGTGCGCAGTTCCTGTTCGGTCGGCTTCGGATTGCGTTCGAGCAGCGCCTGCGCGCGCATGATCATCCCGGCGATGCAGTAGCCGCACTGCGCGGCCTGGTGCTCGATGAACGCGCGTTGCAGCGGGCCCGGATGCCCGGCGGTGCCGAGGCTCTCGATGGTGCGCACGCTGCGCGAACCGACCGCGGCCACCGGCATCAGGCACGAGAAGGTCGGCTTGCCGTCGACGATCACGGTGCAGGCGCCGCATTGGCCGAGGCCGCAGCCGAACTTCGCGCCGTGCAGGTGCAGGTCGTTGCGCAGCGCGTACAGCAGCGGCGTGGACGGATCGATGTCCAGCGTGTGCCGCACGCCGTTGACGGTGAGGGTAATCATCGTGCGGTGTCCTCTTTTCTGAGCTTCGCGGCCATCGCGTCGACGCCCGCCCACGCGGGACGATCGGTATAGGTCTCGCGCACGTACGCGGCGAGATCGGCGATCTGCGCGTCGTCGTACTGGTCGATGAACGACGGCATGTAGTTGAGCGTGTCCTCGCCGTGCCAGCCGATGCCGTTGAACATCATCTGGATCGCGTTGCGCGGCGTATCGGCGTTGACTGCCGTGCTGAACGCGAGTGTCGGCCGTTCGCCGATCGACTGCATCGGCGCGGCCGGCCCGTGGCACTGCGCGCACGATGCCTGGAACAGCGTCGCGCCGCGCTGCGCGGCCGGCGTCGTCGCGGTGTGTTCGCCCGCGGCCGTTGCCGCGGCCGCACGCGCGGTCGCCGGCTTCTGGATCGACAGGATGTACGCGGCGATCGCGTCGACGTCCTCCACCGGCACCGTCGCGAGGTCGCGCGTGACCGGCAGCATCGGCCCGGCCGCCGCGCCGTGCTCGCTCGCGCGGCCGGTGCGCAGGTAGGTCACGAGCTGCGCCTGTGTCCAGGGGCGCGCGGCCTGGCCGAGCGCATTGAGCGGCGGCGCTTCCCAGCCGTCGACGATGCCGCCGTCGAATGCACGGCCGCGCTGCTCGCCGCCGATCGCGTTCAGCGGCGAATGGCACGATGCGCAGTGACCGAGCCCGTCGACGAGCATCCTGCCGCGGTTCCATTGCGCGGACTGCGCGGGGTCGGGTTGATACGCGCCTTCGCGCAGGAACAGCACATTCCAGAACGCGACCAGCGGCCGGAAGTTCAGCGGAAAGATCAGGTCGTTGGCGGGCGCCGTCGCATGTACCGGCTCACGCGTCATCAGGTACGCGTATGCGGCGGCGATGTCGTCGTCCGACATCCGCGTGAAGTGAATGTACGGAAACGCCGGGTAAAGCGGCTGGCCGTTGCGGCCGATGCCGGTGCGCAACGCACGGGCGAAGGCGTCGCGCGACCAGCGCCCGATGCCCGTTTCGGCGTCCGGCGTGATGTTGGTCGCGTAGATCGTGCCGAACGGCGTCGCGAGCGGCAAGCCGCCCGCGAACGGCTTGCCGTTCTTCGCGGTGTGGCACACGATGCAGTCGCCGAGCGCGACGACCCGCGCGCCGGCGCGCACCAGTTGCGGATCGAACGAAGCAGGGGCGGGCGGATCGATCGGCGCGATCGACGGCCGCACCATGATGCCGATCGCGACCGCGATGCCCGCGATCGCGATGCCGGCCGCGCCGAACCAGAGTCGTTTGTGCTTCATGTGCGCTCCGCGCGAAGCGGTGCGCCGCACGTCGTGCGCGGCGCGCCCGGGGCGTCGTGCGTCGGCTGGCCGGGCCGCGAACGCGTGGCTGCGCGGCGGTGATTGGCAACTGGATCCACGTTGTCACTCCATCAATCGAAAAGGCGCGCAGGCTGGCCAGCGCGGTCGCTCTTGCAGCCAGTCTACGCAGACGCCCGCGTCATTTCCTGAAACCGGGCTGAAACGTTCTGAACGGGTTCCGGCCCGGTTCGACGGCACCCGGCACACACGCGCTAGATCCGCAGCAGCCGGCCCGCATTGCCGCCGAGCACCAGCGCGCGCTGGTCGTCGGGCAGGTCCAGCCGGTCGAGAAAACGCACCGGTTGCGCGTAGCCCATGTCGAAGCAATAGTCGCTGCCGAGCACCAGCCGGTCGATGCCGACGTTCTCGATCAGAAAGTTCAGCACCGGCCCCGAGTGGGACACCGTGTCGTAGCTGAAGCGCCGCAGATAGCTGCTCGGCTGTTGCGCGAGCCGGCGCGTTTCCGGCCGGACGGTCCACCCGGCGTCGAGCCGGCCGACGAGGATCGGCAGCGCGCCGCCCGCATGCGGCAGCGTGACGTGCAGCGCCGGATGGCGATCGAGCACGCCGCCGAGTATCAGGTGCGAAGCGGCGATTGCCGTATCGAACGGATTGCCGAGCAGGTTGCTCAGGTAGAAATCGCCGAGGCGCGCGCCGCCGACGGTTTGCTGCGGGTGCAGGAACACCGGCAGCCCGAGTTGCTCGATGCGCGCGAACACCGGCGCGAACCGCGGATCGTCGAGGTCGCGGTGGTCGATGTTCGTGCCCATGTACACGCCGCGCACGCCAGGCAGCGCCGACGCGCGCTCGAGCTCGTCGATCGCATCGGTCGCGTCGAGCATCGGCAGCGTCGCGAGGACGACGAAGCGCGCCGGATGCCGCTGGTGCACGCGTGACGCGGCCGTATTCCATGTGCGCGCCAGTTTCGCGTTGAACGGCCGGTCGCCCCAGTACGCCATCGGCACGCTCAGCGACAGCGCCTGCACGTCGACGCCCGACGCGTCCATGTCCTCGAGCCGCGCGTCGACGTCGATGAATTTCATCGGCAGCGGCCCGAGGCCGCCGGCCGGCGTGCGGAACGTGAACGTCGTGTCGTCGCACGCGAATGCGCCGCCGAACCGCTTGCCTTCGCCGCCGACGAGGTCGCAGAAGCTTTCCGGGTAATAGTGCGCGTGGATGTCGATCGCGCGTGGACGCCGGGCCGGCAGCGTGGCTGCAGCGGCCGAGGCGGGCGCCGGTTGCGCCGCCGCGGCCGGGCGTCCGGCAAGGGCCGCGACGGCAAGCGCGGCGAATGTGCCGAGCATGCGGCGCCGGCCGGTGGGCAGGCAGCAGGGGCAGGTCATCGGATCGTCTCCAGGTCGTGATTGTCGTGTTGTGGCGTGCCGTGGCGCGGCAGGGCGCCGAGTTCGCATGCGACGAGCTGCGCGTCGAACCGCGCGCGTTCGCGTCGCGCGCGGGCCGAGCCGTCGGTGGCCGACACCGCGACGATCGCGACGAACGCGGCGGCCATCGAGAACAGCGCCGGATATTCGTACGGGTAGGGCGCGTGCGCGTGGCCGAGCACCTGTACCCAGACGGTCGGGCTCAGCACGGTGAGCGTGACCGCCGTGACGAGCCCGATCGTGCCGCCGACCACCGCGCCGCGCGTCGTCAGGCCGCGCCAGTAGATCGAGAGCAGCAACACCGGGAAATTCGAGCTGGCGGCGATCGAGAACGTGAGGCTGACGATGAACGCGATGTTCTGCTTCTCGAATGCGATGCCCAGCACGATCGCGAGCACGCCGAGCACCAGCGTCGTCGCGCGTGCGACGCGCATTTCTTCGCGGTCGGTCGCCTGGCCGCGGCGCAGCACGTTCGCATAGAGGTCGTGCGAGATCGCCGACGAGCCGGCGAGCGTCAGCCCGGCGACCACGGCGAGAATCGTCGAGAACGCGACCGCGCAGATGAAGCCGAGGAAAAAGTTGCCGCCGATCGCATGCGCGAGATGGATCGCCACCATGTTCGCGCCGCCGGCCACCGCGCCGGACGCATCGTGATACCGCGGGTCCGCCGCGACGAGTGCGATCGTGCCGAAGCCGATCACGATGATCAATGCATAGCCGGCGCCGACGATGCCGGTTGCATGGAGGATGCTCTTGCGCGCCGCGCCGACGTCGCCGACCGTGAAGAAGCGCATCAGGATGTGCGGCAGGCCGGCCGTGCCGAAGATCAGCGCGAGCCCGAGCGACACCGCGGACACCGGGTCGGACACGAGGCCGCCCGGCCGCATGATGGCCGCGTGCTTCGGATGGACGCGCAGCGCCTGCGCGAACAGTGCGTCGAGGCTGAAGCCGAAGCGGCTCAGCACCATGAACGCCATGAATGCCGCGCCGGCGAGCAGCAGCACGGCCTTGACGATCTGGATCCACGTGGTGGCGAGCATGCCGCCGAAGAACACGTAGACGACCATCAGCACGCCGACGATCACCACCGCGGCCGTGTAGTCGAGCCCGAACAGCAGCTCGACGAGCTTGCCGGCGCCGACCATCTGCGACACGAGATACAGCAGGACGATGACGATCGAGCTCGACGCGGCGAACGCGCGGATCGGCCGTGGCTGCAGCCGGTACGACACGACGTCGGCGAGCGTGTACTTGCCGAGGTTGCGCAACGGCTCCGCGATCAGGAACAGGATGATCGGCCAGCTCGCGAGAAAGCCGACCGAATAGATCAGCCCGTCGTAACCGCTCGTGAACACGAGCGCGGAGATGCCGAGCAGCGATGCGGCCGACATGTAGTCGCCGGCGATCGCCCAGCCGTTCTGCAGCGCGGTGATGCGGCCGCCGGCCGCGTAATGATCGGCGACGCTGCGGTTCTGGCGGGCGGCCCAGCGCGTGATGACGAGCGTCGACGCGACGAACAGCACGAACATGCCGATGGCGACCGGATTGTGCGGGTGCGCGAGCGGCGCGGAGCCCGCCGCGAACGCCGGCGCCGCGGCTGCGCTCGCGGTTGCAGAGAGGAGGATGGCGAAGGTGCGTTTCATTGGCCGCCTCCGTCGCGGATCGACGCGACGAGCGCGTCGTGCACCGCATTCGCACGCCGCACGTACAGCGCGACGAGCGCGAACGTCGCGACGAACATGCCGAAGCCGACCGGGATGCCCCACGTGGTCGGGCGGCCCGGCACGATCGGCCGGCCGAGCCATGCCGGCGAGAACGCCAGCGACAGGATGAACGCGAAGTAAAGCGCGAGCATGACGGCGGTCAGCGACCACGCGAATCGCCGCCTTCGCGTGACGAGATGGCGGAAGCGGGCATCGCGCAGCAGCGGATGCGTGGCCGCGGCGGGCACGTCCTGATCGGGTGCGGGGCCGGCGGCGGCCGGAATCGAACGGTTCACGGTGTCTCCTTGTCGGTATTGGATGGGGCGCGATGCGGCGGGCGCGAGACGTCGTCCATGCGCCCGCCGGCGGTCAGAACCGCGGCGGCACGGCCGTTTCGCGCATCACGACTTCCGCGGTGCGGTAGCGTTCGGCCATCTCGCGTTCGGTGTCGTTCTTCAGTTGCGCCTGCATGTATGCGCCGAGATGGCGCGCGTGTTCCACGATCGCGGCGCCGAACGCGGTGCGCGTTTCGCTGTACGCGTGCAGTGCATCCAGCGGATCGGCATGCGCGGCCAGCGCGCCGACCAGCGCAAGCGCATCGCCCGCGGCCTTCGTGACGCCCATCCCGCAGTGCGGCCGCGCGACGAATGCCGCATCGCCGAGCAGCGCGATGCGGCCGAACGCCATGCGCGGCACCTCGAGGTCGTAGATCGGCTGGAACAGCGGCTGTGCGGCGCGCGACACGACTTCCGCGAACTGCGGCGCGAGCAATGCATGCGCGGCGTCTTCCATGTCGGCGAGCACGTCGCGGCGGATCAGCGTCGGCGGAATGCCGGTCGCCCACAGCTTGCCCGTCGCGTCGGTGAGCAGGTTCGGCAGGTCGGTGTCCTCGCGGGTCGCGCGATACCACACGAAGTTGTAGCGGCGCTCGCCGGGCCGCGTGCTGTTGTGCTGGCCGGCGACCGGGTAGCCGAGGATCTGCTCGCGCGGCGGCAGGCCGAACGCGAACTTGTCGAACAGCGTCGCGTGCGTGCGCTCCGACAGTTCGCGCTCGTCGACGAGGCCGCGCCACGCGACGTAGCCTGCGTACTGCAGGCGCGCGTGCGGCAGGAATCGTTCGCGGATCGCCGAACGGAAGCCGTCGGCCGCGACGACGAGGTCGGCATGCACCACCGACCCGTCGGCCAGCGTGAGCGTGGCGTGCTCGGGCCCGTCCGCGACGTCGGCGACGACGGCCCCCGCGTGATGGTGCTGGTCGGGCAGCGCGGCGCGCAGGACGTGGTACATCTTGCTCCATGCGGTCAGCGTCTGCGGCAGTTGCCGCTCGGATGCGAGCGAGCCGTCCCGCGCGAGCGTGACGCGCGATTCGACGTTCACGCCGATCGATGCGTCGACGCGCACGCCGGCCGCGCGCAGCACGTCGAACAGCTCCGGATGCGTGACGATGCCGGCGCCACGGCCGGACAGCGCGTCGGGCACGCGTTCGAACACGTCCACGTCCCAGCCGTTGCGCAGCAACAGGTTCGCGGCGAACAGCCCGCCCAGCGAGCCGCCGACGATGGCGGCCTTGCGATGCGTCGAATGGATGCTCATGTCAGTCTCCACGAGTAGCGGCGGGCGCTGCGGCGCCGTGCATGTCGAGGCCGGCGACTTCGGCGGCCGGGTAGTTCAGTTCGATCGTCACGCCCGACGGATCCTCGATGAAGACCTGATGCAATCCGAGGCTCGGCACGGTGCGGTCGCGCCACGCGATGTGCTCGGCACGCAGCGTGCGCCACATCGCCTCGACGCCGGTCGCGACGAATGCGATGTGGTCGACGGTGCCGGTGCCCGCGGCCGGCACGGGCTTGTCGCCGAGATACGCGGCGAGCCCGTTCGGGTTGGCCGGATCGATGCCGATCAGGTGGACCGTGCCGTAATCGGCTTCGTCGTCACCGAGGTAGAGCCACGCGCCCGGAAAGTCGAACGGCGGGCGGTAGCCGCGTCTGAAGCCGAGCACGCGTTCGTAGAAGCGGCACGATGCTTCGAGATCGGGCGTGCGGATCGAGTAATGCGCGAGTCGAGATACGGGCATGACGAACCTCTTGTTTATCGAAGGATAAGTTATCGTTCGATAAATTGTAGGTCGAAAACGGCGCAGCGCAAAGCCGTGATCGAGTCGTGTTAACCCTTGGCCCGGAATCGGGGGCGAATCGGGGATGAACGGGCGCCGATGGCGCCGCGTGTCGCGTTACGACGGAACGTCGCCGGCGACGACTTCGTCCGCGTAGCACCAGATCCAGCGCTCGCCGGGCTCGATCGAGCGGACGAGCCGGTGGCCGGTTTCGCGGAAATGCCGGCTCGCGTGGCGATTCGGCGACGAGTCGCAGCAGCCGACGTGCCCGCAGATCAGGCACATCCGCAAATGTACCCAGCGGCTGCCCGATTTGACGCATTCCTCACAGTAGTCCTTGTCGGTGTCGAACACGCGTGCTTCGTCGAGATGCGTACAGGCGTTGGCCATCTTGCGCTCCGGTGCCGGCGCGGGAGCGACGCTTGCGGCACGGCCGGCGCGAAGCCGCAAGCGGAAGGGGTACGCGGCATTGTGCAGCGTCGCGTCGCGGTCGCACCTTAATTGTCATGAAGCGGCCCGCGCGGCGCGCGGCGACGGCGTACAGTCGCGAATGCGTCCGGCGCGGGCACCGGCCGGGCCGCATTCGACATCGACATCCTCGGGAGGCGCTCATGGATCAACCGCAACACGTGCGGATCGTCGGCCTGCCGCGCAGCAGGGACGCGTATGCGATCCGCGATTTCCTGCAGCGGCGCATGATTGCGTACGACTGGTGCGAGCTGACATCCGACGCCGACTGCGCGCAAGTGCTCGGCATCGCGCCGCTGCACGACATCCGGCTGCCGGTCGTGATCTTTCCGGACGGCTCGCGCCTGTACCAGCCGACCCTGGCCGAAATCGCGGCGCGGCTCGGCTGGGTCGCGCGCCCGCGTTTCGTCGAATACGACGTGTCGATCTACGGCGCGGGGCCCGCCGGGCTGTCGGCGGCGGTCTACGCGGCGTCCGAAGGGCTGCGCGCGGTCGTGATCGAGCGCGGCGCGATCGGCGGGCAGGCCGGCACGAGTTCGCTGATCGAGAACTACATGGGCTTCCCGGACGGCATCCCGGGCGCGGAGCTCGCCGAACGCGCGCGCGAGCAGGCGGTGAAGTTCGGCGTCGAACTGCTGACGATGCATGAAGGCGTGCATGCGACGTTCGTCGACGGCAAGATCCGCGTCGAGCTCGCCGACGGATCGATCCTGGTCGCGCGCGCGAACATCTGCGCGACCGGCATCGAATATCGCAGCCTCGGGCTGCCGGAGGAGCCGGCGTTTCTGAATGCGGGGTTGTTCTACGGCGCCGGGTCGAGCGAAGCGCCGATGTGCGCGGGCGAGCAGGTGTTCATCGTCGGCGGCGGCAATTCGGCCGGCCAGGCCGCGATGAATTTCGCGCGGCATGCGCGCCAGGTGACGATGCTCGTGCGCGGGGCGTCGCTCGCCGACACGCTGTCGCGCTACCTGATCGACCGGATCGAGCGGACGCCGAACATCGAGGTCCGCTATCGGTCGAGCGTCGCCGCGCTGCACGGCGACGGCTGGCTCGACGCGATCGAGCTTCGCTCGGCCGACGGCACGCGCGAACGGCTGCCGGCCACGCGCCTGTTCGTGTGCATCGGCGGCGCGCCGAATACCGACTGGGCGAAGGACACCGACATCATTCGCAATCCGGACGGTTATCTCGTGACCGGCGGCGACCTGTACGACTGTCCCGCGTTCGAGCGCGTATGGCCGCTCGAGCGGCGGCCGTACCATCTGGAAACCAGCGTGCCGGGATCGTTCGCGGCCGGCGACGTGCGATCGGGATCGGTCAAGCGCGTCGCGTCGGCGGTCGGCGAAGGCGCGATGGCCGTGACCTTCGTGCACCGGTTTCTCGGCGAGGATGCGCATCGGCTCGCGCTCGTGTGACGCGTTCGCCGGCCGTTCGGTCCATTCATCGCGCGTCGGCCTGCGTCGCGTCGCGTAACCCGGCCCGGCCGGCGCGCGCCGGCGGCGTCCATCCGCCGCCCAACGCGCGCACGAGGCTCACCGTCGCGACGGCCAGCGCCTGCCGGCTGTGAATCAGCTGGCGCCGCGCATTCAGCGCATCGCGATCGGCGTCGATCACTTCCAGGTAGCTGACGTAACCGTGCGCGTAACGGCTCAGCGACAGCCGCGCCGCGGCGTCCGTCGCGTGTGCCGCATGGTCGTAGCGCACGATCCGCTCCTTTTGCGCGGCGATGTCGTTGAGCGCGTCCTGCACGTCGCGTAACGCAGCGATCGCGGTCGCGCGATAGTTGGCGTCGGCGACGTCCGTGCCGGCCCGCGCGGCGGCCACCGCCGCGTCGCGCTTGCCGCCGTCGAACAGCGTTAGCGCGACGTTCGCGCCGAGACTCCACAGCGAGCTGTTGCGGTCGAGAAACGAGCGCAGGTCGCGGGTGGCGAAACCGCCGTCGGCGGTCAGCGTCAGCGTCGGCAGCCACGCGGTGCGCGCGATGCCCAGCTCGAGCGACGCCGCGTCGGCGCGCCGGGCCGCCGCGAATACGTCCGGGCGTTGGGCGAGCAACGCGGACGGCAGCCCGGCCGGCACATCCGGCACCTGCACGGGCACGGCGCCCGTGTCGACGTCGAACGCGGTCGGCGACACGCCGGTCAGCACCGCGATGGCGTCGACGAGGTTCTCGCGCAGCCGGCGGCTCTCCGCGAGATCGGCATGCGCGGTATCGAGATCGGCGGACGCGCGCAGTCCGTCGAGATCGCTCGCCGCGCCGGCCCGCACGCGCGCGGCGATCACGTCGAGCGCGGTGCGCCGCAGCCCGATCGCGCGCGTGAGCGTCACGAGATCGTCGTCGACGTAGCGCAGCGTCAGGTAGTCGACGGCCACTTCGGTCGCCACCCGCAAACGCACCGCATCGCGGTCGGCCGCCGCCTGCAGCACGTTCTGTTGGCCGACGTCGGCGTCGCCGCGCAAGCGTCCCCATAGATCGACTTCGTAGCTCGCGGCGACCGGAACCGACCAGTTGTGCATCGTGCGCTTCGGCAGCGCGTTGTCGACCGTGCCGGATACGCGCGTGCGGCTGAACGACGGGTCGACGCGCACGGCCGGCGCCAGCGCGGCCTCGCGCACGCCGAGCAGCGCCTGCGCCTGGTCGACGCGCGCGGCCGCCGCGCGGATGTCGAGGTTGTGCGCGAGCGCGGCGTCGACGAGGCGGCCGAGTTGCGGGTCGCCGAACCACGCAGGCCACGCCGCGAGCGACGGCGCGCGCGCATCGGTCGACGGATCGGCATGGCGGAACCCGTCGCGCCCGACCGGGACGGGCGCGAGCGGCTGCGGCGCGATCGAGCAGGCGGCCAGCAGGCTCGCGGCGAGTACGGCGAAGGCGCGCTTCATCGCGCTGCGCCGCCGGGTTGCAGCGTGACGACGACCGACAGCCCGGGCCGGATGCGCGGCTCCGTCGCGGCCGGGCCGTCCAGCAGGATCTTCACGGGGACGCGCTGCGTGACCTTCGTGAAGTTGCCGGTCGCGTTGTCGGGCGGCAGCAGCGCGAATTGCGCGCCGGTCGCGGGCGACAGGCTGTCGATGCGGCCGCTGAACGCGCGTTCCGGCAGCGCATCGAAGCGCAGTTGCACGGCGTCGCCGGCGCGTACGTGCCGCAACTGCGTCTCGCGGAAATTGGCGACGATCCACGGATGCGGCTCGACCAGCGTGAGCAGCGCCTGGCCGGGCGCGACATGCTCGCCGGTCTCGACGGTCTTCTTGCCGACGTAGCCGTCCGACGGCGCGACGACCGCCGTGTAGCCGAGCTGCAGCAGTGCGTCGCGCAATTCGGCATCGTTCTGGCTCGACGCGGCGTCGGCGGCCTGGGCGGCGGCGAGGGCGCTGCGCCGTTGCGCATCGGCCGCCGCGACGCGCGCGCGGGCGGACTTGCGAGCGGCATCGGCCGCATCGAACTCCTGCTTCGACAAGCCGCGCGGCGTCTCGCGGGTCAGTTCGCGTGCCCGCGCGTAATCGAGTTCGGCTTTTTCGGCATCGGCGTGCGCCGACACGAGCGCCGCGTCCGCCTGCTCGATCAGCGCGTGGGCGCGGCTCGCATCGGCATGCGCCTGCGCGACGCGTGCGCGCTGCGCGGCGACGCGCACGTCGAAGTCGCGCCGGTCGATCTGCACGAGCGCGTCGCCCGCGTGCACGAACTGGTTGTCGTCGACGAGCACGCGCTCGACCGTGCCGGACACGCGCGGCGAGATCACGTGCAGGTGGCCGGTCACGTATGCATCATCGGTGCCGCGATCGCGTGCGTCGAACTCGTACGCGAGCAACGCGACGAGCAGCAGCGCGATCGCGGCGATCGCGACGATGGCCGGCTTGCGGGAACGCGCGGGCACGGCGGGCGACGGCGCGGGTGAGGGTGGGGTCATGATCGGCAAACTCCGTTGTACGGGCAGGATTCGACGCACCGCGTTATGCTTGCGCCAGCTTGACAGGCGGGAGCCGCTCGACGATGAACACGACGTTCGCCACCGGCAATGCCATGCCGGCGCCGGCCGCAGGGCCGGCCTCCGACATTCCGACGTTTCGGTCGATCGCCGCGATCGCGGCCGTGCTGCTCGGCGCGATCATCGCGACGCTGACGTCGCGCATCACGTCGCTCGGGCTGGCCGACGTTCGTGGCGCGCTGGGCGTCGGCTTCGACGAAGGCGCGTGGATCAACACCGCGTTTACCGCATCGCAGATGTTCGTCGGGCCGCTCGCGATCGCGGCGGCCTTCATGTTCGGCACGCGCCGCGTGCTGGTCGCGGGGGCCGTGGTGTTTCTCGGCGCGGAAACCGTGCTGCCGCTCTGCACGCAATTCGGCGCGTTCATCGTGTGCCAGGCGATCGCGGGGCTCGCGTCCGGCGTGTTCGTGCCGCTGACGATCGGCTTCGTCGTGCGCACGCTGCCGCCGCGGCTGATTCCGTTCGGCATCGCCGCGTATGCGATGAATCTGGAGATGTCGCTGAACCTGTCGGCCACGCTCGAAGGCTGGTACAGCGAACACCTGAGCTGGCGCTGGCTGTTCTGGCAGAACGCGGCGCTGACCGTGCCGTTCATCGCGTGCCTGATGCTGTCGCTCGCCGACGAGCCGATCAAGCGCTTCGCGTCCGGCATCGACGCGCGCGGGATGCTGCTCGGCGCGGGCGGGTTCGCGTGCCTGTGCATCGCGCTCGACCAGGGCGAGCGGCTGTTCTGGCTGCAGTCGCCGCTGATCGTCGCGCTGCTGGCCGTCGGCATCCTGATGATCGCCGCGTTCCTGATCCACGAACTCGCATCGCCGCGCGCGGGCATCGATCTCGGCTATCTGGCGCGGCCCAACATCGCGCTGCTGATCGTGCTCGTCGGCCTCGTGCGCTTCACCGTGCTCAACACGAGCTTCATCCCGTCGCTGTTCCTCGCAAGTACGTACGGGCTGCGCCCGCTGCAGATCGGCGATACGCTGCGCTGGATCGCGATTCCGCAACTGCTGTTCGCGCCATGCGTCGCGCTGTTGCTGCAGCGTGTCGACCCGCGCCGGCTGATCGTCGCCGGCTTCGCGATGGTGGCGATTGCGTTCGCGCTCGGCTCGCGGCTCACGCCGGTGTGGGCCGAGCCCGATTTCATTCCGTCGCAATTGCTGCAGGCGCTCGGCCAGACGATGGCGCTCACGTCGGTCATCGTTTTCTTCGGCCGGCACGTGACGGCCGAGCATGCGCTGACGTTCGGCGCGGTCGTGCAGACGACGCGCCTGCTGAGCGGGCAGCTCGGCACGACGTCGATCGCGGTGATTCAGCGGATCAGGGAGGCTACCCATTCGAATCTCGTCGGTCTGCATGTGTCGCTGTCGGATCCGGAAACGCTCGAACGGCTGCGGGCCGGCGCGGCGTCGCTGGTCGCGCATGGCGCCACGTTCGCGACGGGCAACCAGGCGACCTATGCGCTCGTCGATCGCGCGGTGCGCGTGCAGGCCACGACGCTCGCGCTGGCCGACAACTTCCGCGTGGCGATGGCGTTCGCGCTCGCCGGCGCGCTGCTCGGCATCCTGCTGCGCCCGGTGCGGGCGCCGTGAGCGCGGCGCCGCGCGATCTGAAATTTCCTGAAAAGTCCTGAACGGCACGTGTGCGGCGTCCGTCGCGGCGGCATGCGCGCCGCCGCGGCGGACGGCGCGCTTACGCCTGCAGGAACGCGAGCAGCTCGGCGTTGATGCGATCGGCGTTCACGACGCACATCCCGTGCGCGCCGCCCTCGATCACCTTCAGCACCGCGTGCTTGACGATTTTCGACGACAGCCGCGCCGAATCGTCGATCGGCACGATCTGGTCGTCGTCGCCGTGCAGCACGAGCGTCGGCACGTCGAACTTCTTCAGGTCCTCGGTGTAGTCGACTTCGGAGAACTCCTTCACGCACAGATACTGGCCGTGAATGCCGCCCATCATCCCCTGCGACCAGAACGCGTCGATCGTGCCCTGCGACACCTTCGCGTTCGGGCGATTGAAGCCGAAGAACGGCACCGCGAGATCCTTGTAGAACTGCGAACGGTTCTCCGCGACGTTCTTGCGGATGCCGTCGAACACGTCCATCGGCAGGCCGCCCGGATTGGTCGGCGATTTCACCATCTGCGGCGGCACCGCGCCGATCAGCACGGCCTTCGCCACGCGCTTCGTGCCGTGACGGCCGATATAGCGCGCGACTTCGCCGCCGCCGGTGGAGTGGCCGACAAGCGTGGCTTCGCGCACGTCGAGCGCATCGAGCAGCGCGGCGAGATCGTCCGCGTACGTGTTCATGTCGTTGCCGCGCGACGGCTGGCTGGAGCGGCCGTGACCGCGGCGGTCGTGCGCGATCACGCGATAGCCGCGCTGCACGAGGAACAGCATCTGCGCATCCCACGCGTCCGCGCACAGCGGCCAGCCGTGCGAGAACACGACCGGGCGGCCGCTGCCCCAGTCCTTGAAGTAGATCTGCGTGCCGTCCTTGGTGGTGATGGTGTTCATCGTCTGCGCGCCTGCATGGGCTGAAGAGGGGCTGTGGGACGGCGTGCCGGCGGCGGCCGCCATCGCGGGCAGCGCGGCTGCGGCAACGGCCGTCGCGCCGGCGAGCAGCATGTCGCGGCGGCGGGCCGACGCAACGGCATCGGTCGGTTCGGGATGCATCTGGACTCCTGGGGTATGCGGCGGCGAGGCCGCACGGGATGGTGGATCGGTGGCGGCCGGCCGCGGCCATCCCGCCCGGCAGCCGTCCGGCGTGCGCCGCCGCGCGGCGACTGGCGCGCGCGGACGAACGAATGCCGTCGGGAGCGTATCCCGATGCGGTGCGCGCCGTACTGAAATCCGGCTGAATTTTCTTGAACGCCGCGGCGCCGCGCGCGAATTTGCCGCATTGCAGAAAAATTAAGCGCGGGACAGGGACTCTTCAGCGCGCGGCGGCTATCGTCAACATCGGGTCACCGCCACACGTTGCGCGCCACGCGAACGGGCCGGCAGGGCCCGCGCCGCCCGTCACCTGCCTGGATATGCCGCCATGGACGCCTTCAATCGCTGGGAGCACATGATCACGTCGCTCGGACCGATGCCCGTCGCGGGCGTCCGGATGCTGCCGATGCCGCGCACGCGGGACACGGACGGCGCGCGTCGCCCGCATCGGGACGATGCGCCGGTGCCGTCGAGCGGCGACGTGCGCCGCCGCAGCGCGATCGTCGCCGTCGAGCGGCAGACCGATTCGTCGATGCTGGTGTCGTGGAGCGATCCGACCCGCTGCCGCTACGACGAACAACGCTGGATCTGCGCGAAGGCGCGCAGGCTGGCACGCTGCGCGCTCACCGGGCAGCCGATCCGGATCGGCGACGCGATCTACAAACCCCAGTGGCGCGGCGAGAAACGCCCCGCGAACTGCCGTGAGATGGTTCTCGCGACGGCGCTCGAGCAGTTCGTCGCCCGGCAGTCCCGGGCATGACGCGCCGCGCCGCACGCTTCGGCCGCGTCCGCGGCTTCCCTACCCGCAAGGAACCCTCATGAGCACGTTCACCACCCGCGACGGCGTGTCGATTCACTACAAGGACTGGGGCAGCGGCCGCCCGGTCGTGTTCATTCACGGCTGGCCGCTGAACGCCGACATGTGGGACGTGCAGATGCATCATCTCGCGTCGCACGGCCTGCGCTGCATCGCGTACGACCGGCGCGGCTTCGGGCGGTCCGGTCAACCGTGGAGCGGATACGACTACGACACGCTGGCCGACGATCTCGCGACGCTGCTCGACACGCTCGACCTGCATGACGTGACGCTCGTCGGCTTTTCGATGGGCGGTGGGGAGGTCGCGCGCTACATCGGCCGGCACGGCACGCGCCGAATCGCGAAGGCGGTGCTGATCGGCTCGGTGACGCCGCTCGTCGCGCGCCGCGACGATCATCCGGAAGGGGTGGACGTCGCGGTATTCGACGGCATCCGCGCGGGCATCGTGGCCGATCGCGCGGCGTTTTTCGACGGCTTCTGGCCGCTCTTTACCGGCTCGAACCGCGGCGGCTCGACGGTGTCGCGGGCGGCGCTGGGGTGGACGTCGGTCATGGCGCTGCAGGGCGGGCTGAAGGGCACGCTCGATTGCGTCCGCGCGTTTTCCGAAACCGATTTCCGCGCCGACCTGCAACGGTTCGACGTGCCGACGCTCGTGATTCACGGCGACGACGACCAGACGGCGCCGCTCGCGCTGACCGGCGCCGCCACCGCGAAGCGCGTCCCGCATGCGACGCTGAGCGTCTACGAAGGCGGCCCGCACGCGCTCTACCTGACGCACGCGGCCAGGCTGAACGACGAACTGCTGGCGTTCGCGCAGGCCTGAGCCGGCGCCGCAGGCCGGCCCGGCCTGCGGCGAATCGCGCGCAAACGCGGGCAAACGAGCCGACGGATATTCGGCGGCCACAATAGAGGCGTCTGAAATAAACCGGCCGGTCAATCAAAACGAAAATGCGCCGCATTGCGCCGAGCGAAAATCATTTCGTCTGATATAACGAAATCGCATTTATCGGCGCATCCACGATTTGCACATGAAACGTGCGTGACCCTGCCGCATGTCGGTGCGGGGGCGAAAAGCAGCGTTTCCCGACGGCATTGTTCGTCATTTCAAAAAATTCGTGTCGTTCATTCTGATAATTTGAATCATTCGACCATGC
Organism: Burkholderia sola; assembly: GCF_905400185.1. Lineage (NCBI taxonomy): Bacteria > Pseudomonadati > Pseudomonadota > Betaproteobacteria > Burkholderiales > Burkholderiaceae > Burkholderia > Burkholderia sola. Next base: position 949,105 of record NZ_FR989677.1, on the reverse strand, counting down.
AAATACCGTAGCATTGATGCCGAACCGGCCCCCGATTTCAGTGGGGCGCCGTTGAATGTCACCCTCAAGAAATTCTCATGATCCGGATTGGAACACTTCACGTTTTTCTCGACAGACGTGAAATTCGTTCGAACGGCAAGCTGCTGCGCATCGGCAGCCGCGCATTCGAAATTCTCGAGCTGTTGATTCGGGCGGACGGTGCGCTGGTATCGAAAGACGACATCATGCAGCGCGTATGGCCGCACACCGTCGTCGAGGAAAACAACCTGCAGGTGCACATCGCTTCGCTGCGCAAGGCGCTGGCCGGCGACCGGAACCTGATCGTGACGGTGCCCGGCCGCGGCTATCGTCTGGTCGTCGGGCAGGACGACGGCGACGCGCCCGTGCGTCCCGCGATGGGGCGGCCGTCCGCCGCGCCGAGCGCGTTGTTCGGCCGCGAACAGACGGTCGCCGACGTGCTGACCGCGCTGCAGGGCGCGCGCGTCGTGACGCTGGTCGGCGCGGGCGGCATCGGCAAGACGCGGGTCGCGATCGAAGCGGCGGCGCGCGCCGCCGCACGTTTTCCGGAAGGCACCGTATTCGTTTCGCTCGCCACCGTCGCGTGTCCCCGCTTCGTGCCCGATGCGCTCGCCGGCGCGTTCGGCATCACGCAGCCGATCGGCTCGCTGACGCTCGAAGCGGTGCTCGCCAGCGTCGCGCGTCGGCGGATGCTGCTCGTGCTCGACAATTGCGAGCACCTGCTCGACGCCGCCGCGCAGATCGCGAGCGCGCTCACCGATGCGGACGACGGGCTGTGCGTGCTCGCGACGAGCCGGGAATCGCTGCGCATCCACGGCGAGCGCGTGTGCCCGGTGCCGCCGCTCGACGTGCCCGACGAAGGGGCCGGCGATCGCGAAGCGATGAGCGCGAGCGCGGTGCAGTTGTTCGCGGCGCGTGCGCGCGCGGCCGATCCGCGTTTTCCGCTCGATGCGCGCAGCCTGTCGTTGATGGCGTCGGTCTGCCGCCGCCTCGACGGCCTGCCGCTCGCGATCGAACTGGCTGCGGCCCGCGCCGCCGTGCTGGGCATCGACGTGCTGGCCGCCCATCTCGACGATCACTTTCGGCTGCTGACCGGCGGTTTTCGCACCGCGTTGCCGCGCCATCAGACGCTGCAGGCGATGGTCGACTGGAGCTACCGGTTGCTCGGCGACGCCGAGCGCCTGCTGCTGCGATGGCTCGGCGTGTTTCGCGACGGCTTCTCGATCGAGGCCGTGCGCGAGGTCGTCGGCGCTAACGGGCTGGCCGGCGCCGACCTGCTCGATACGATCGCCGGCCTCGTGTCGAAGTCGCTGCTGATCCTCGAGACCGCACACGGCGCACCGCGCTACCGGCTGCTGACGACCACGCGCGCCTACGCGCAACAGCAGCTCGACAGTCACGGCGAAGGGGCGGCTGCCGCGCGCGCGCATGCGACCTACTTCCTCGCGTTGTTCCGGCGCGCGGCCCACGGTGGCGGCGAGCCGCGCGGCGAGGCCGGCAGCACGACCCGGCTCGATGCGGTGCGGCGCGAGCTCGGCAATCTGCGGGCCGCGCTCGACTGGGCGTTTTCGGCACAGGGCGACGCGGCGCTCGGCACCGCGCTCGCGGCCGTCGCGGTGCCTTGCCTGTTTGATCTGTCGCTCGTCGACGAATGCCGCGAGCGGGCGCGCGTCGCGCTCGATGCGATGCGCGACGCGGACGCGACCCCGGTGTCCGACGATGCGCGCGTGCGGTTGCTGGCCGCGTATGCGGCCGCGCTCGCGCATACCGCAGGGTCGACACAGGTCGTGCACAATGCGTGGTCGGAGGTGCATGCGCTCGGACTCGATGCGGCCGAGGCCGAGCGGCCGACGCGCGAGTCGTGACGCCGGGTTCGTCGCGCGTCTCCGATGCTTCAGAACGATTCAGCCCGGTTACAGGACGGCGGCAGGCGGCACGCGTAGATTGCGTGGACGGAGGGCGCCCGCACTCCGTCGGCACGCGTGCGCGCCGACCCCGCGCGCTCGCCGACATCGCGCGACATCACTGAACGCCGGCGCGGCGAAACGCCCCGGGGTGCACGTCGCCGCGCATCCCGCTCAATCGACGAACCGGCGCATGAAACCTGATCCTTCCGACCTTTCCCGTCACGCGACCGACCTCGGCCTGCTGTTCCTGCGTGTCGCCGCCAGCGTGCTGCTGCTCGTGGTGCACGGCTTGCCGAAGATCGTCCATTACACGGCCGAAGCCGCGGCCATCGAAGATCCGTTCCATCTCGGCCGCACGCTGTCGATCCTGTTCGCGATCTTCGCGGAGGTCGTGTGCCCGATCTTCATGATCGTCGGTCTGTACCCGCGGCTGGCGGCGCTGCCGGTGATGGTCGTCACGCTCGTCGCGCTGGTGTTCGTCCATCCGGACTGGCCGCTGCGCGACGCGCAGTTCGCGTGGATGCTGCTGATCCTGTTCGGCACGATCGCGATCGCGGGCGCCGGCCGCTATGTGTTGCCGTTGCCGGGCATCGTGCGTCGGCGTGACTAGCCGCAGCCCGCGCGTCGGCGGGCAGCACGCGATGTGCCTGACGATGCCGTTCCCGCGGCGAGCTGCGTGCTGCCGCTTCGCCCTTTTCGCGCGCCGCGCTGGCGCTCCGACATGTTGAATTTCTCCGATACGGCGATCTACGGTGCGCCGATCGTGCTCGCCGATCTCGCCGCGTGGCGGCTGTTCGCGCGCGATCGCCCCGTGGTTCGCGCGATCCGGCGCTGCGCGGCGTTCGCCGCGCTGAGCGCGGTGCTGTTCGCGACCGGCGTCAGCCCGCTCGCCGTTCCCGCGTCGCTCGGCGGGCTCGACCGGATCGTGGTCCAGGCCGTGTGCATCGCGTGGTGGCTCCAGTGCGCGATCGTGTTCAGCCTGCTGCTCAATCATCTGCTGCTGCCGCGTGCGTGGCACAGCCAGCGGCTCTTTCACGACATCGCCGCGGGCATCGTGTTCGGCGCGGCCGCGGTGGCCGCGCTGGGCTACGTGCTCGGCCTGCCGTTGAGCGGTCTGGTCGCGACCTCCGGCGCGGTCGCGGTGATCCTCGGTCTCGCGCTCCAGAACACGCTGAACGACGTGTTCTCCGGGCTCGTGCTGAACACCACGCAACCGTTCAGGCTCGACGATACGGTGTCGATCGGCGAGCTCGAAGGGCGGATCGTCGAGAGCAACTGGCGTTCGACGAAGCTGATCGACAACCTCGGCAACCTGGTCGTCGTGCCGAACAGCTCGGCGGCGCGCGCCACCATCGTGAACCTGAGCGAGCCGGCCGGCCTGCACGGCGTCACGCTCGTGCTCGACCTCGATCCCGCGGTGCGGCCGGCCGTCGCCGTCGGCGCACTGGAGCGGGCCGCGGCGAGTTCGCTCGACGTGCTCGCGCGCCCCGCGCCGATCGCCGTCGTGAAGGCGTTCCGCGCGAACGCGATCCAGTACGAACTCGTCTGCTACGTCGACGCGCTGCAGAAGAAAACGACCGTGCGCAACGCGCTCTACGATCTCGCGCATCGGCACCTGGCCGCGGCGGGCGTCGTGTGGCGGCCGCTCGTGGGGCCGGCGCCGGTGTCCGCATCGTCGTCGACGTCGCAAGCGGATCCGGTATCGCGTCGGCTGCTGCTGTTGCGCGCGGTCGAACTGTTCGCGCGCGTCGACGACGACGATCTGGCCGTGCTGGCCGATGCGCTGGTTTCGCGTTCGTTCGGCAAGGGCGACGTGATCTATGCGTCGAATTCGGAGTCGCGCGTGCTGACGATCGTCGAATCGGGTGTCGCGGCGGTGTTCGTGCCGGGCGCGTCCGGCGACGTCGAAGTCCGGCGGATGGCGCCGGGCGATGCGATCGGGCAGTCGGTCGTGCTCGCCGGCACGCGGCTTCACGCGACCGTCCACGCGGTGACCGCGATGACCGTGCATCAGCTTCGCAGCGAGGATCTGTCGGCGCTGATCGGCCGGAAGCCGGCGCTCGGCAGGCTGATGTGCGAGTCGCTCACCGACCATATCGCGACCGAGGAACGAATGATGATTCCGCCGGTCGAGAAGGCGCACGCGGGGTTCAGCCTGATCGGCTGGCTCGAGAAGGAAATGAAGCGGCTGCACGATTCGCTCGGCTGACGCCGGGGTGGGCCGCGAGGGGCCGGCAGCGGGGGGATCGGCATGCGCTTTTTTTCACGGCGCGTGGCGCCGTGCCGGGGGCGCTGGATGACGCGCGCTGCCGGGCCGTCAGCCATCGACGAGGCGGCCGCGCGCGCGACCCCGCCGTGCCGCCGGGCCGTGAACGCGCGCGTCAGTCCGGCGTCGTGAAGCGTTCGACGAGATCGGGCTGGTCGAGTTGCTCGACCCACCAGTGCAGCGCGCGGCCGGCCTCGTCGCCGCGCCACGCGAGATAGCAGTGCGTGGTGTCGCGCATGCCCGTCACCTGCCGCGCGACGAGCTTGCCGTCGGCGATCGCGCGCGCCGCGATGCATTCCGGCAGGGTGCCGACCGCGAGCCCTTCGCATTGCGCTTCGAGTTTCGCGGCCAGCGTCGGGACCGCGAGGGTCGGCTGGCCCGCATCGATCGCGACCGACTGCGGCTGCAATTCGCGCGACGTATCGCTGATCACCGCGCCGCGATACCGAACGACCGACGCCATCGCCAGCGGTTCGGGCATCGATGCGAGCGGATGGGTCGGCGCGACCGCGAACACGTGTTTCAGCGAGCCGATCGGCCGCGCGACGATGCCCGGCAATTCCGGCGGTTCGCCCGCCGCGCCGACGACGAGATCGGCCCGACGCGAAATCAGCGCATCCCACGCGCCGCCGAGCACTTCGGTCGACAAACGCAGCCGCGTGTCCATCCCGAGCGCGTAGAACCGGTGCACGTACGGCCACAGCGCATCGAACGGCAGAATTTCGTCGATACAGACACGCACTTCCGTTTCCCAGCCCTGTTGCGCACGCAGCGCCTTCATTTCGAGTTGCTCGGCCGCGCGCAGCAGGCGCCGGCCTTCCTCGACGACGATGCGTCCCGCATGCGTGAGCTTCGCGCGGCGTCCGCTGCGGTCGAACAGCGCCACGCCGAGATCGCTTTCGAGTTTCTGCACCAGGTAGGTCAGCGCGGATGGCACGCGATGCAGCAGTTCCGCGGCTTCGGCAAAGGTTCCGGTGCGGTCGATCGCGTCCAGGGCTTCGAGCGCTTCGAATGACAGCTTCATCGCGGATTCCGGTAGAGGTGGCTGGCGCATCATACCAGCGCCGGGGCGGCATGAGCAGCGTGCGTCGCCGCGATTTGCTAGAGTGGCGGGTATCGTCATTCGCGATCCGCATCGCCCCATGAGCGCCCCTCAGCCGGACACCGCACCGTCCGATTTCCTCCCCGCCGACGTCAGGCAGACCGTCGTCACGCAAGCGTTGCCGCACGGGCAAATCGGTATCGTCCGACTCCAGAGCTTGCGCCGGAACATGGGGCTGACCGCACCGTACGAACTCGAGAATACGGATCTCATCGTATTGCAGTTGCGTCCGTTCGGCGAACAGGATCTGTGGCTCGATGGCCGCCCCGCGCCGTTCGTCCCGTATGACGCGGGAACCGTGTCGATCTACGATCTCGACCGTCGCTGGGTGGCCGACCTCAAGGGCGCGTTCGATTGCCTGCATTTCCACCTGCCGCGCCACACGCTCGAGGAAACGGTCGACGACCTCGGCGGCCGGCAGCGGCCGCAGCTTTACCTGCCGCCGCATCTGAGCACCCACGACTCGATCATCCACGCGCTCGGCCAGTCGCTACTGCCGGCGCTGGCCCGGCCGGGCGAAGCATCGCAGATCTTCATCGATCACGTGGGGCTGGCGTTTCAGGCACACGTCGCGCACCGTTACGGCGGCGTCGGCGAACGGCGGGAAAGGTCGGACGGCAAGCTCACGCCGTCGCAGGCGCGCCGTGCGCAGGAGCTGTTGCTCGCGCACCTCGACGGCAACATCGGGCTGGCCGACGTCGCGAGCGCGTGCGGGCTGTCCCGCAGCCATTTCGTCAAGGCGTTTCATCGAACGACCGGGCTGCCGCCGCATCGCTGGCTCGTCGTGCAGCGCGTCGAACGGGCGAAGGAATGGATGCGCAACCCGAACGTGCCGTTGAGCATGATCGCCGTTGCGTGCGGCTTCGCCGATCAGAGCCATTTCTCGCGAACCTTTGCGCGATTGACCGGTGTCACGCCACGCCGGTGGCGCGCGGACCATACGTGAGCGTCGCGATACGACGGAGGCGGGGCGCGCGGCATGACACACGCGGCGACGTGCAGGCATGCGACTTGCGTGCGAGCACGGGCCGCATCACTTCGGAGGTTTTCATGAAACGACACTGGCCGCGACAATCGATGCTCGCGATAGGTGTGTTCGCAACGTTCGGCTTGCATGCCGCCATCGCATCGGCGGCAGCCGACGTGTCGATCAGCCGGGCCGATTACGGGACGACCGCGAGCGGGCAGGCGGTGAGCCAGTACACGCTCGCGAACCGGCACGGCGTGACGCTGAAAGTGATCACGTACGGCGGCATCGTGACGGCGCTCGACGTGCCGGACCGCACCGGCCACGTTGCCGACATCGTGCTCGGCTTCGATTCGCTGCGCGACTACGAAGCGCACAACGGCAACATCCATTTCGGCGCGCTGATCGGCCGGTATGCGAACCGCATCGCGGGCGGGCGTTTCGCGCTCGACGGCAAGACGTGGAGGCTGCCGGTCAACGACGGGCCGAACACGCTGCACGGCGGCCCCGACAGTTTCGACGCGAAGGTGTGGAAGGTCACCGGCAAGCACAGCGACGCGGCCGGTTCGAGCGTCACGCTGCGCTACGTGAGCCCCGACGGCGAGAACGGCTTCCCCGGCACGTTGACGACGGACGTGACCTACACGCTGACCCGCGACGACCAGATCCGCATCGACTACCGCGCGACGACCGACAAGGACACGGTCGTCAACCTGACCAACCATAGCTACTTCAATCTGGCGGGGCACGCCGGCGGCAGCGTCGAGCGGCAACTGATCGAGATCGCCGCCTCGCGTTTCACGCCGACCGACGATACGTCGATTCCGACCGGGCAACTGACGAGCGTCGCGGGCACGCCGATGGATCTGCGCCAGTTGACGCCGATCGGCGCGCATTTGCGCGATGCGTATCCGCAGTTGGCGATCGCGCATGGCTACGACCAGAACTGGGTGCTCGACCAGGGCGGCCAGCCGGCGCCCGCGTTTGCCGCGCGCGCCTACGACCCGGCGTCCGGGCGTTTCCTCGAGCTGTACACGACGCAGCCGGGGCTGCAGTTCTATACGGCCAACGGGTTGAACGGCAGCGTCGCGGGCAAGGGCGGGACCGCCTACCGGCAAACCGATGCGTTCGCGCTGGAAGCCGAGCATTTTCCCGATTCGCCGAATCGCCCGGCCTTCCCGTCGACGGTGCTCAAGCCGGGCGACACGCTGCACGAAGTGACGGTGTGGCGGGTGGGCGCGCGCTGAGCGTCGGCGCTGGCGCGCGCGTGTCGGTCACACGTTGATCGTGCCGCGCCCGATTTCGATCACGCGCCCGCCGACGCCGATTTTGCCCGCCGCATCGACCGACAACCGCAGCACGCAAGGCCGGCCGACGGCTTCGCCTTGCTCGACCCGAAACGCGGCCGGCAGATCGTGACTGGCGGCAAGCAGCCAACCGCCCAGGTTCGCACAGGCCGAACCGGTGCCCGGATCTTCCGACACGCCGCCGCCCTGCTTCACGAAGAAGTAGCGGGACACGACCGTTCCCGGCCGTTCGGCGTCGAACGCGAATACATAGGCGGTCTTCCGGCCGAGGCTGCTTCGCGGCCAGATGTCGAGGTGCGCGCTGTCGGGCTGCGCGCGTCGCACGGCGGCCGGGTCCTTGAGCGCGACCAGCAACTGGTCGGCGCCGGTGTCGACCCACAGCGGCGGCGCGAGCAGGTCGTCCTCGGCGAGCCCGAGCAGCGCCGCGATCCGCGCATCGGACAACGTGCACGGCGCCGTGTTCGGCATGCCGACGTGCGGGGCGACGAAGGTCCACACGTCGTCGCGCGCGGTGGCGTCGACGACGCCGGCCTTGAATTCCAGCGTCAGCGCATCGCCTGCGTTGAGCCGCTCGCGCACGACGTGCGCGGTGCCGAGCGTCGGATGGCCCGCGAACGCCATCTCGTAGCCGGGCGTGAAGATGCGCACGCGTGCATGCGCCCGCTCGGACGGCAGCACGAAGGTCGTCTCCGACAGGTTGAACTGCACGGCGAGCGCCTGCATGGTCGCGTCGTCCATGCCGCGCGCATCGTCGAACACGCAAAGCGGATTGCCGCCGAACGTCGATTCGGCGAAGACGTTCAGCAGGCGGAAGGTGTAGGGGGTCATGGGCATTTCGTATGGATCGCAGCCGGGAAGGGCATGCCGTACGCCATTGTGCCTGCATGATTCGACGAAGGTGGCGGCACACGTGCCGTCCGGTTTTCATGCATGATCGGTGTGCACCGATTCGCTGATGGCGAGCCGGCAGCGGCAGTCGGTTTTTGCGCCGGAACAGACGATCACGTTCGAAGGGGTGCGATGAGCAATCGCGTGCGGCCCCGGCTTTCACGCATGCAGGAGGAAGACATGACATCCGACGAAGGCGTCCTGCATCCCCGCGACGCGCCTACCGGTTCACCGTACACCGCGCTGGAAACGATCGTGCGCGGCGTGGAAGCGCTCCGGATTCCCGCCGATACGGAGTGGCCCACGGCGCGGCTTTACCTCACGGACAACGACCGCCAGTGGAAATTCTCCGCCGTGCTGGTCCCGATCGTCGCGCGGCGCGAGCCGACGATCCTGCTCACCAAACGATCGTCGGGGCTCAGCGAATATTCGTCGCACGTGAGCTTCCCGGGCGGCCGCCCGACCGAGTCCGACGCGAGCATCGGCGCGACCGCATTGCGCGAGTCATTCGAGGAAATCGGCCTCGATCCCGCTGCGGTGCGCGTGATCGGCAGCCTGCCGATTCACAAGACCCGAAAGCGGAATCACGCGATCTTTCCGGTGGTCGGCATCGTGCCGGAAGCCGCCGCGTGGGCGGCCGCGCCGGCCGAAGTCGAGGAAATTTTCGAGTTCCCGTTCGCCGCGCTGCTGAATCCGGATCTGCCGCGGCAATACGCGGACGGCGAACGTGCCGGCGGCTGGTATTGGGCGGATCAGCCGCAGGACATCTGGGGAGTGACCGCGTTCATCCTGAAGTCGCTGGCCGGCCTCGCGCTCGATGCCGCGCGATGAACGCGTGCGTCGCGGTCGGCGTTCAGCGCACGTGAATGGCATCAATGCGACGACACGAACACCGCATCGTCGAACGCTTCCGGGATCGCGAAGCTCGCGCGCATGCGCTGCGCTTCCTTCGCCGGCGTCGAACCGAACAGGCGCTTGAACTCCCGGCTGAACTGCGACGGGCTCGTGTAGCCGACCGCGTAGCCGGCCGCCTCCGCCGTCAGGTCCTGGCGCACCATCAATAATCGCGCCTGATGCAGGCGCGTCGACTTCAGGTACTGCATCGGCGACACCTGCGTGATCGCCTTGAAGTGACTGTGAAAGCTCGGCACGCTCATGCCGGCTGCGTCGGCCAGTTGCGACACGTCGAGCGGCCGCGCGTAATCGGCGTGGATCATCCGCAACGATCGGCCGATCCGGCCGAATTGCCCGCGCATCGCCAGCGCGCTGCGCATCGCGTTGCCCTGCGCGCCGGTCAGCACGCGGAAATACAACTCGCGAAGCAGCGCCGGGCCGAGCACCGCGGCGTCGAGCGGCCGCTGCATCGCGTCGACGAAACGCAGCACCGATGCGTGCATCGCTTCGTCCATCGGCGTCGACATCATGCTCTTCGGCGCCTGCACGGTTTCCGCGACGCCGGCGCGGTCGATCTGCGCGGCGAGTTCGGCGGCCAGCGTGAAATCGAGGTGCAGGTACAGCGCGAGCAGCGGGCGCTCGGGCGTCGCGTCGGTCTCCATGCTGAACGGGACGGGCACGGACACGGCCAGGTAATGGTGTTCGTCGTACAGATAGCGCTCGCCGCCGAAGTAGCCGCGCTTCGACCCCTGGCACACGATCACGATGCCCGGGTCGTACAGCACCGGCGTGCGCGACAGCGCGCGGTTCGAGCGCAGGACGCGCACGCTCGGCAGCGCGGTCAGGTTGTAGCCCTCGTCGGGCGCCAGCGCGCGCAGCAGCGTCACCAGGCGCTTTCGGTCACGCGGCGACAGCAATGGAGGTCGGGCGGAGGCGGGCACTGTGCTCATAGTTTTGTGCAAGAAAATCAGCGGAATCGGGCTTATTCGGCGTCGTTCGTCAGACTAGTATGCACGCTTCAATCCACATTCGGGAGAAGCTCGCATGGCATCCGGCAACCTCATGCTCATTACCGGCGTCAGCAGCGGTTTCGGCCGCGCGCTGGCCCAGGAAGCGCTGGCCGCCGGTCACACGGTGGTCGGCACGGTACGCAGCGAGCAGGCGGCGCGCGCGTTCGAAGCGCTGTCCGCGCAGGCGGCCGTCGCGCGCGTGCTCGACGTGACCGATTTCGAGCGCATCGACGGCGTCGTCGCGGACATCGAGGCGAACGTCGGGCCCGTCGACGTGCTGGTGAACAACGCCGGTTACGGGCACGAAGGGATCATGGAGGAGTCGCCGCTCGACGCGATGCGGCGGCAGTTCGACGTGAACGTGTTCGGCGCGGTCGCGATGATGAAGGCCGTCGTGCCGTTCATGCGCGAGCGCCGGCGCGGCCGCATCCTGAACATCACGTCGATGGGCGGGCACATCACGATGCCGGGCATCGCGTACTACTGTGGCAGCAAGTTCGCGCTGGAAGGTATTTCCGAGACGCTCGTCAAGGAGCTCGAGCCGTTCGGCATCGCGGTGACGGCCGTCGCGCCGGGTTCGTTCCGCACCGACTGGGCCGGCCGCTCGATGGCGCGCACGCCGCGCTCGATCGCCGACTACGATGCGCTGTTCGACCCGATCCGCCGCGCGCGCGAGGAAAAAAGCGGCAAGCAGCCGGGCGATCCCGCGAAGGCCGCGCGGGCGATGCTCGCCGTGATGGCAGCGGACCATCCGCCCGCGCATCTGCTGCTCGGCAGCGATGCGTTGCGGCTCGTGCGCGATAAGCTGGCGGCGCTGGACGACGAAATCCGCGCGTGGGAAGCCGTCACAGTGTCGACGGACGGCTGACGCGCTGCGTCGTTCGTTTCCTGCCGGTGAATGATCGGCCATCGCATTGCACGATGGCGTCGCGGTTTCACAATAAAGCCGATAATGACGGCGGCCCGTTCGCCACGTTCATCCACCTCACAGGAGCACCGCGATGCCGTACGTCACCACGAAGGACAACGTCGAGATTTTCTACAAGGATTGGGGCCCGAAAGATGCGCAGCCCATCGTGTTCCACCACGGCTGGCCGCTGTCCAGCGACGACTGGGATGCGCAACTGCTGTTCTTCGTCCAGAACGGCTATCGCGTGATCGCGCACGACCGGCGCGGCCATGGCCGCTCGGCGCAGGTGTCGGACGGTCACGACATGGATCATTACGCGGCGGATGCATTCGCGGTCGTCGAGGCGCTCGACCTGCGCAATGCGGTGCATATCGGTCACTCGACCGGCGGCGGCGAAGTGGCGCGCTACGTCGCGAAGCACGGCGAGCCGGCCGGCCGCGTCGCGAAGGCCGTACTGGTCAGCGCGGTGCCGCCGCTGATGCTGAAAACCGAATCGAACCCCGAAGGCCTGCCGCTCGAGGTGTTCGACGGCTTCCGCAAAGCGCTCGCCGACAATCGCGCGCAGTTTTTCCTCGACGTGCCGAGCGGCCCGTTCTACGGGTTCAACCGCGAAGGTGCAACCGTGCATCAGGGCGTGATCCGCAACTGGTGGCGGCAGGGGATGGAAGGCAGCGCGAAGGCGCATTACGACGGCATCAAGGCGTTTTCGGAAACGGATCAGACCGACGACCTGAAGTCGATCTCCGTTCCGACGCTCGTGCTGCATGGCGAGGACGACCAGATCGTGCCGATCGCGGATGCCGCGCTGAAGTCGATCAAGCTGCTGAAGAACGGCACGCTGAAGACGTACCCGGGCTATTCGCATGGGATGCTGACGGTCAACGCCGACGTGCTCAACGCCGATCTGCTCGCGTTCGTGCGGGCGTAAGGATGGCGGCGCCGGCCCGCTGCGGCGGGCGGCGCCGTGATTGAAGGCGGGCGATCCGGCCGCTGCTGCGATCGCCCGCGCCGTGTTTTCACCCGCTAACCGTTGCGCAGGAATACGACATAACCGCGAAACCACGGATTCGACGCGAGATACGGCGGCGCATCCCACTCGCCGCCCTGGATCACGCCGATCCGAAACGGCAGTTGCAGCCGCGCGACGCGCGGCAGGTACGCGGCATAGTCGGGAATCGTGCGGCGGCCCTGGTAGGTCTGCACGACCACCTCGTCGACGATTCCCTTGAGCTGGTTGACCTGGTCGGTATCGATGCGGCTGCTCCAGTCGAGCAGCCCCGTGATGCTGAGCCGGCAATCGGCGGGCAACGTGTCGCGCAGCGTGCGCAGGAACGCGAGGTAATCCTGAAGATGACGCGTACCGGCATCGAAGTCGATCTGGATGCCGGCGATCGTGCGACCCGACGCACGCCAGCGTGCGAGCTGCGCGAGCATGATCTGCGTGACGCGCGGCGTCCAGCGCAGCGTATGCGCCCGATACACGAGCCACACGCGCGCATCGGGCGCGGGCGGCAGCGCGACGCCCTGCGCGATCACGCGCACCTGCGACTCGTCTTGCGGCGACGCTTCGATCTGTCCTTGCAGCACGTAGACGATGCGCGCACCGCGCACGACCGCCTGCGGCTTCACGCCCGCCCACAGCCAGAACGCGTCGTACCGCGCGGCGTCGACGGTGCCGCCGAGCGCGACGCGCGCGGCCAGCAGCAGCGCGACGCACGCGATGCGCTTCATGCGGCGCTTACCAGTAGTAGCGGAGCTTCTGCGCCCACGGGCTGCCCGGATAGGCGGTCTTCAGCGTGTCGAACCAGCGCTTGCGCGTGCTCTTCGGCACGTCCTTGCCGCCGCATTCGTTGGAGCCGCCCGGTGCATAGCACTTGATCGCGCGATAGAACGCGTACGCGCGGTCGTTCGGGTTCGCCTGCGTATCGGCCATCACCGTCACGTAGCTCGACATCCGCTCGTACGGCTTGCCCGCGAACTGCGACGGCGTCGCGCCGAGCGTCGGCGGCACGCGCGTGGCGGCCGTATTCGACGCGTTGCGGATCCACAGCGGCACCGGATCGCTTTCGAGGCCGGGCATGGGCGGATGCAGCCGCACGAAATCGGCGAGGCAGTTCAGCCCTTTCGGATCGGCGGGATTCTGCTGCAGCGTCGCGGCGATGTCGCGCGCCGACAGGCACGTGTAGCCGTCTTCGTTTTTCGCGCCGGCCGCGACGAACGGCTTCACCGGATCGGTGGGCGTGCCGGGCACCAGCGCGGTATCGGCGAGGAAGTCCGCGTAGTGCGAACGCGTGAGCTCCTTGTACAGCAACGTGTACAGCGCGGTGCTGCGCAGCGCGCCGGTGGTCGCCTGATTCTGCGCCTGCGCGCGCAGCAGGTCGGCATTGGCCGTGCGCTGCAGCAGCACCCCGCGGATCGCGGCGTTCTGCACGGGCGAATCGTCGGCGAACGCGTCGTTGACGAGCCCGGCCTGCTCCAGGTTGATCGCGAGCGCGAGTTCGAGCATTTCGCGCTGGAAGCGGAACGTCGCGAGCGGGATCAGGTCGCGCCACAGCTGGCGGGCCTTGTCGTTCTGGCCGCTGTCCTCCAGCGCGAACCCGCGCAGCGCCTGCTGGCTCAGCCCGAAGTAGTCGAGCGGCGCGGCGGGCGTCTGCGGCAACAGGTCGAGGGCGGCGTCCGGCTTGTGCCCGAGCTGCACGTACCAGGTCGCGAGCAGGTAGTCGTACAGCGCGGGCGCGTTCGCGAAGCGCGGCTTCTGCGCCTGCAGCTCGTCCAGCGTCATCGGCTTGCGGCTCGCATCGGTGCTGTCCGACGTGCGCATGCGCTGCAGGTCGACGGTGGCGAGCACGGTCGGCGACTGGATCTGGCGCGCGTCGAATTCCGACCCGAACAGCAGCTTGCTGTCGAGTTCGTTCGCCAGTTGCATCAGCGGCACGTTCGACGTCGCCGGCGACCAGCGCGCGAGCGCATGGCCGTACAGGTCCGCCTGCTGCGTGACATTGCCGCCGAGCCACGCGACCCGTCGCAACAGCCCGCTCGCGGACACCGCGTAGCGCCCCTTCGGATACACCTTCAGGTAGGTCTGGAACACCGTGTTCGCCGCGTCGAGCGATACCTTCGTCACGCGCGCGCGCGTCGGCGTCGGGCTGTCGTTGTCGAATGCGTTGGCTTGCGCGGCGTTCAACTGCGCGCGCCCGGCCATGTACAGGCCGGTTTCCTTCAGCCACGGGTCCGCGCTGTGCGAGGCGTTCGCGAACGCGCGGGTCGCGGTGAGGAAGTCGGCGCGGTAGAACGCGTTCGTGCCGTCGAGGTACGCGGCGAACTGCTGGCCGAGCGGCGACTTGACCGGCGGCTTCGTCCACGCGGCACTCGCGCCGCCCGCGGCACAGGTCTTCTGCGCGATGTCGGCGCGCGCCGCGCGCAGGCGCGCGGCTTCGTCGGCGGGCAGGCCGCCGGCGCCGCCCAGTGCATCGTTGAACGCGTCCGCGCCCGCGCTCATGCTGCGGCAGATGCTGCCTTCGCCGTCCGCGTACCGGTTCGACGACGCATCGGCATCCACCCCGCCGCCGGTCTTGTCGGGCGCCTTCTGGCCGATGTCGATCCATCCGGAGAAGTCCATCGGGAACGGCACGATGATCCGGTCGATCCGCTCTTTCGCGGGGATGGTCTTCGGGTCGGGAAACACCTGCGCGACCTTGGCGCTGTCGACCATCATCAGCATCGCGTTGATGCGCGTGTCGTTGGCGGGCGTCAGCATCGGTACGTTGCCGCACGAGTAGGACGTCTGCCGGAGCGTGTTCGGCACGTAGCAGCCGTCGTCTCCGCTCGCATGGGCGGCCGGCATCCACAGCAGGCTGGCCGCCAGCGCGGCGAACAGGTTTCGGTTCAGCGTCGGGTTTCTTGGCATTTTTCTTGTGTCGGGTAGGGGGCCGCGACGGCCGGTTCTCTCAGGGGGCGCGTTGCCCCGGCGCGTATCGTACCTCACGGGCCGTCATGTCCGGCAGTGTGCCGGCCTGCCAGCCGCGCCGGGGGCCGGCGCCCGCGAAACGGAAATCCACTCAGTGTGGACGCAACGCCACCTTGAATCCGGATCGCTTGAATTAAGATGCAGCCGGCAGTGGCGGACGTCCGACGATGGACGACCTGACGGGGGCCGCGCTGCACGACGGGGAGGGCTGCCGAAAGTGGCATTCGCGTCGATCCGCACGACGGAAGCGATCATGAAATGGACACGGGAAGATGCCGGTTTCCATGCCTTTTCAATAGCATTGCTTAACGATTGTGCGGGCGAAACGATGCGTCGTATCCGCCCAACGGCAGACGAGAGTACGCCGACAAATGAAAACAAGAGGATTCCGATGAAACCCATTACATGGATGGTCATGGCGGCCGCGCTCGCACTGACCGCATGCGGCGGCGACGATGTCGCGACGAACGGCGGCGCGTCGTCGTCGACGCCGACGAATCCCGGTTCGCCGTCCGGCTCGACGTCGCCCGGCGGCGGGTCGACAGGCGGCCCGACCGGCGGCGGCGCCACGCAGCCGCAGGCCGGCTGGTCGACGGCCGCCGCGGTGGACGGCAAGGGGCCGGAGGGCGCCCCGAGCGTGACGCTCGACGCGAGCGGCAATGCGCTCGCCACGTGGATGACCAACGGCCCGACCGGCGCGAACGGCAACGAGATGTGGGGCGCGCGCTATGCCGCTGGCTCGGGCTGGGGAACCGCGACGCGGCTCGACACGGGCGACGGCTCGCATTCGATGAACACGACGAGCTCGAGCCCGTCGCGCGTGGTCGGCAACGCGAGCGGGCAGGCCGTCGCGTTCTGGACCGAATGGATGCCGGGCCCGAACACGTATGCGCTGTGGGCACGCCCGTACAGCCCGGCCGGCGGCTGGGGCGCGGCGTTCGAAGTCGCGCCGGACGTGACGGGGTCGACCTATTCGGCCGGCATCGACGGCCAGGGCAACGCGCTCGTCGCGTGGACGCAGTCGATCAGCCTGCTCGATACGCGTATCGCATGGACGCGCTACACGCAGTCCGGACAGTGGTCGCCGACGGCGCTGATCCAGATGCCGGTGCAGACCGGGCCGGGCGCGGTGACCGGCGACACCGACAACGTGGGGCCGATGATCTCGGTGCTGTCGTCCGGCCGCGCCGTGCTCGCGTGGCGGCAGACCAACCATACGCACTCGGCGCTGTGGACGGCCACGTACGACCCGGCCAACGGCTGGACCGACGTCAATCAGGCCGTATCGAACACGAGCCTGTTCACGACGATCATCTCGCCGGTGGCCGGCATGGACGCGAAGGGCAACATCACGCTGCTCTGGGGGCAGCTCGACGTGACGGGCGGGAAGCTCACCACCACCACGATGTCGCAACGCTACGTGTCCGGCACCGGGTGGCAGCCGTCGCAACCCGTCGCGCCCGCCATCGTCGAGCCGACCGGTTTCATCGCGACGCCGATGCTCGCCGTCAACGAGAACGGCGTGGCCGCCGCGATGTGGGCGGAAGGCGGCGCGGCGCTGCAGGTGAGCGTGTCCGATGCCAGCGGCAACTGGGGGCCGTTGCAGCGGCTGACCGAACACCTGAACGGCGCGGCACTCCAGTACCCGCCGCTCGTGGTCGATGCGGGCGGCAACGTGACGGCCGCGTGGCAGGACACCGGTTTGCCGGGTGCGTCGGCCGTCATCGCGGCCAGCTACCGGAAGGGCGCGTGGAGCGCGTCGACGGTGGCGCCGCAGAGCGCGTCGTGGCCCGCGCTGGCCGTCAACGCGACGGGAGCGATGGCGCTGCTCTGGCAATCGTACGTCGCGACGATCGGCAGCCAGATCCAGGCCAGCTTTTATACGCCGGGCACGTAAGCGCCTCGCATTGGGAAATCGAAGGAGAAACCATGAAGCAAACCTTGCATTGCACCGTACGGACCGCGCTGGGCGTCACGGTCGCCGGCCTCGTGCTCGCCGCGTGCGGCTCGACGCAGATGAACATGGTCGACGTGCAGACGTCGACCGCGAAGACGCTCGGGCTCGCGTCGTCGGACGAGATCACGATCGCCAACGTCCAGTACGGGAAGAAGGACGGGCTCGGCGGCCAGAAGGTGAGTTACGACGCGACGACCGGCAAGGGGCGGCGTTTCGGCTGTACGGTGTTCATGATTCCGGGGCTCACGCCGATCGATCGGCCGACGTACAACAACTGGGAATGCCATCCGCAACGCTGATGGCCGCGATGAGGACCGCGCCCGCCATCGGGCGTCGGTCGATCGCTTAGGGGGACGATGCATCGCGTGGGCCTTGCTCCCGCGCAATTTGGTCCGATAATCGACGAACCGATTCTTTCCTGCCCGCCGGTTCGATAAAAAAACTGTCATGGATCAAGCTGCATTTGTCCCTGTTTTCAAGTTCCGCACGATCGACTACCCCGAGCCGGACCGGTTCCACGTCTGGGTCAAGGACATGCTGTGCGACTATCGCCTCGACGACGACGGCGGCCACGGCCCGTGCGACGCGGAAGCCAGCGGCGCGGCGCTCGGCCCGCTGATCTTGTCGGGCCGGCACTGGCACTCGCGCGCGCCGACCTATACGGTTCGCCGCACCCCCCGGCGGATCCGGCTCGACGGGCAGGATTCGATCCGCTTCACGTTGCTGCTCGGCGGTCGGCTCGCGAGCCATACCGGCGGCCCCGAATTGATCAAGGGCGCCGGCGACCTGTTCGTCTACGACGTCGCGCAGATCAACGACTGCAAGGTCGAGGCCGGCGACGTGATCAGCATCGTCGTGCCCCGCTACCTGCTGCCGAGCCATGCGGCGCAGATGCACGGCCAGACGCTGACGAGCGGCGTGGGCCGGCTGGTCGCCGATCAGATGCTGTCGCTGTTCCGGAACCTGCCGAACCTTCGCATGCAGGACGTGCCGAGCATCGTGCAATCGATGCTGTTGCTGCTGGCCGCGGCGGTGTCGCCGACCGCGCAGGCATTGAACGACGCGCGCGGCCCGATCGAACATGCGCTGGTCGACCGCGTGCGTCGCTACATCGACGTGCATTTGCTGGAGCCGGACCTGACGCCCGAACGGATCTGCCGCGACATCGGCGTATCGCGGGCGCGGCTCTATCAGTTGTTCAAGGAAGAGGGCGGCGTGATGCGGCAGATCACGCGGCGGCGCTTGCGTCACGCGTATCACGTGCTCGGCGATCCGCAGCGCCGGCATCAGCGCATCGCGGAAATCGCGTGGGCGCACGGCTTTCCCGACGAGAAGTATTTCCACCGGCTGTTCAAGGCGGAATTCGGCCACACGCCGAAGGAGACACTCGAGTGCGCGGCCGCGCCGATCCTGCTGCCGTGCGGTGCGACCGATGGGCGCTGGGGCGACGGCGGCCGGCTGGCGGGGTGGACGCTGCCGTTCGGGGTGCTCACCAACTGAGCGGTCCATGCGCGAGCGCCGTGCGGCGGCCGGCTGTATTCGCGCATCACGCGCACACGCTGCTGGCGATGCCTCCGTCGTCCATCTCGTCCAGCGCGACGCGCAAGTCGTCGATGGCCACCATCAGCTCACGCACCTGCCGTAACGACGGGTACTGATGCAGCACGGCCTGCCATTGCGGCAGGGTCAGCAGCGCGTGCCAGATGACGCCGAGGCCGTCCGGATCGGCATCCGGCCGTTGCGCGAACACGCTCGCGTATTCGAGGCTCGCCTGCGCGGACAGCAGCTGCATCCGGCTCGCGGCGCTCAGCAGCCGCGGCGTCGCATCCGCCGACGCGTCGCAGCAATACAGCACTTCGCGGGGCAGCGCCGCTTCGTCGGTCGTCAGCGCATGCAGCGATGCGCCATGCACGCGTACCGTGCCCTGGTGCGTCTCGAACGCATAGACCGTGTCGGGGGCCGCCTGCGCGAGCAGGGTCAGGCCGCGCAGCAGCCGCGGCAGATCGGTCGTCGCGGCATCCGCGGACGCCTTCGCCTCGACGAGGAAGCGCACGTTCCACGCGGGCGCCGGGTCGTTGCCGCGCGCGCGTTCGAGCAGGATCGCATCCCATTCGGTTTTCGCGCGGTCGTGCCGGCCCGGGATCGACGACGGCACGCGCATCGACGTGACGACGCGGTAGGTGCGCTGCTCGTCCACCGCGTCGAGCCTGCGCGCCAGTGCGTCGAGCGCCTGCGCCGCCAGCGCTTCGACGGCCGCGCCGCGCTGCTGCGACGCGACGCCCTGCGCGACGGCGACCGTGCTGCCGACGAGCGGCCCCTGCCGGACCCACAGCGCGCGGTAGCGACGGACGTCCTCGTCCGCGGCCAGCGCATCGAGCCGCAGCATGCGTTCGAGCGCGGGGCTGTCCTTCAGTTTGACGATGTCCTGCTCGAACGCCGCGTCGGTCGCCATCTCGGGCAGTGCGAGCAGATGCGCGAGTGCCGCGTGCAGCTCGGCCCACGACGCCGAAGTGGCCGCCGCATGCAGGCGCGCGAGGCCGTCGCGTTGCCAGGCCTGGGCGCTTCGTTCGAGCTTGGCCGGGTGCGCGATCGCATTGACGGCCGAGTGGAGCGCGCGCCGGTCCTGCTCGGCGTGCGCGGACAACGACGCGTATTCGCGCACGTTCGGCGCATCGTGACGCAGCACCGACGCCTGAAACGACGGATCGCCGGATGACGGATCCATCGCGTCGCGGATCATCCGCGCGAGCGCATCGATGAAGCGCTGCCGCAAGTCGGCGCCGGGCGCGTGGCCGTCCGCCCGCATCCTGCGCGCTTCCTCGATCACGATCGCCAGCGCGGTGGCCGGATTCGTCGCGTCGGTCAGCGACGACGCGCGCTCGAGCGGCGGCAGCCGGTAACGGCGCGCGACGGCGCGCAGGATGGCGTCGAGCAGGGCGGGAAGCGGTGTCAGCGACATGGCGGTCTGGGCGAGAAAGAGACCTGACCCGTCAAGCGGTCAGCGTCACCGACAGGCTGCCGAGCTCGCCGAAGCGCACCGTCAGCGCATCGCCGAGCGGCACGTCGATCGCGCCCGCGTACGAGCCGGTCGTCACGATCTGGCCGGCGCGCACCGCGTCGCCGCGCGACGCGAGGAAATTGACGAGCCATACCAGCGGCTTCAGCGGATCGCCGTCCGGATGGCGGCCGTCGATCGTGCGGTTCAGCGCGCCTTCGAACGATAGCGCGAGCGTCGCGAGCGGCACGTTCAGCCCGTCGGGCACGACCGGGCCGACGCACAGCCCCTGGTTGAATTGCCCGTCGGCCAGCAGCTCGAACTTCGATGCGCGCGCCGGTTCCGCATAGCGGCAGCCGAGTACCTCGAGCACGATGCGCACTTCCCGGATCGCCGCGCGCACGTCGCCTTCGTCATACGGCTGCGCGCGCGCGGGCAGGTCGCGATCGAGCACGAACGCGATTTCCGGCTCGATCCGCACGATCGGCCCGCCGACGACGCGGTACGGCGCATCGGCTTCGCGGATCGTCGACGCGAAGATCGGCGCGAGGATCACGCGATCGGGCGGCGGCAGCGCGCATTTCCATCCGCCGACGGGTTCGCCGAGCAGATCGGCCACGCGCTGCTGGATCGCGAGCGCGGTGTCGATGTCGTCGGGGCGCAGTGCATCGGGCAACAGCGGGCCGGGCGAGCCGGCATGGCGGGCGGCGACGAGATGCTGGGCGGCGCCGTCCACGCGTTCGGTAGTCGTTGTCATGTCGGTTGAGCGAGTTGAAAGTGGGGCCGGCAAAAAAGGGCCGGACGAAAGTCGCATAGTCGATGATAGCGCCTTCGGCGCGATGGGCGCTCGAAAGGGCAGCGGCGTCCGCATCGCCTGCCCGGTTCGGGGGCTGAGCGACAACGCAAGCCGGCCGCTTCCCGTCGCGTCGCTTTGCCGCATGCGGCGGTAGCGCCGGAGCTTGACCGCCGTCAACATCCGGACCCGCCGCCGGCCGATGATGGTGGCATGGCCGCACGCGACAGCGCGTGCGGCAACTCACCCCAGCGAGGTTCGCATGTACGAGAAAATCATGGTGGCCGTTGACGGCAGCGCTTCGTCGAAACAGGCGCTCGCCGAAGCCGTGAAGGTGGCGCTGGCGGGCGACACGCCCGTCAACGCGGTGTATGTGGTCGACAAGTCGGTGCTGTTTACGTATGCGGGCCGTCTCGATCCGCACGCGCTCGTCGAGGAAATCCGCGACGACGGGCGCAAGGTGCTGCGCGAAGCCGAACAGATCATCGCGCTGGCCGGCGCGAAGGGCGAAGCCGAACTCGTCGAGACCGAGAGCATCGGCGAGGACGTCGCGGAACGCCTGCAACGCTACGTGAACGAGCACGGGATCGATCTCGCGGTGGTCGGTACGCACGGGCGGCGCGGCATCCGGCGCGTGCTGCTCGGCAGCGTCGCCGAGCGTTTCGTGCGCGGCTCGAAGTGCCCGGTGCTGCTGATTCGCGGCGACGACGCCGACGCGGCGGCCGCCGCGGCCGCGGCATGACGCGGCGCGCGCGATGATACGCCGCCAGTACCGGATCGTCGTCGCGGCGATCGCCGTGTTCGTGTCGCTCGCCGGCATGATGGCCGTCGTGACGGGCCTGCTGTTCGATGCCGCGACGGCGCTGCGCGGCGGCGCGCTCGCGTTGATCGTCGGCGTCGCCGGCTTCGTCGTGATGCTGAACCCGGGGCCGAAAGGCGAGGAGTGACCCGCACGGGCGGGGCGGCGGCGCACGTTCGTCGACGGTTCCGCGACGACTGGCGACAGCCGTTACGCCGCCGCGATGTCGCCTAGTCGCTTGTCATCGACGGCGCGTTCGTGTCGTCCTGCCCGTTCCCAATCATCAGCCGCTTCAACGTTTGCGCCAGCTCGGTGCTCTCCGGCTGAATCTTCCCTGCCTGCGCGAACGCGTCGCGCGCCTCATCCTGGCGCCCCAGCTTCCACAGCACTTCGCCCTTGTGCGCCAGCGCGGTCGCATGCGCTTCGCGTGCAGCGCTTGCTTCGTCGCCGTCCGCCGCGAAGGTCGCTATCGAGCGGTCGAACCACATGAGCGCTTCGTCGTGGCGGCCGACGCGATACAGCGCCCAACCCTTGCTGTCGAGCGCATACGCATCCGCCGGTTGCTTCGCGAGATACGCGTCGATCATCGCGAGCCCGCGCTCGACTTCCACGCCTGCGTCGACGAGCCGATAGCCGACGTCGTTCAGGTGATCGTCGGAAATGTCGCCGAGGTCGAGCACGGCGGCGATACGCGCCGTGTCGCGTTCCGAGATGGCCAGCGACAGCAGCTTGGCGACGATCTGCTGCCGTAATTCGCCGCCGACCCGGTTGCCGTTGGCGATCAGGCTGCCGAGATATTGCGTGTACAGGTCCGGCGTGCCGGGCGCGTTCGTGCCGTTCGCGATGGCCGCGCCCGGGCCCGCGCACCAGTCGGTGTCGTCGGGGGCGATCAGCACGCTGGTGGAGAGATTGATGTTCCGACGCGTACGCGATTGCGCGTAGTAGGTATTGCCACGGGCATCCGAATAGCCGCACGCGAGATATTCGTCCTGGACGTCCAGCACGTACGGCACGCCGCCGAGCGGCGCGTCGCTGGACGAATCGACCAGGCGGAACGATTGACCCATCTCGCCTTCGCCGATGATCGGGTTGAACACCCACTGCTGCTCCGGATGGAACTTCGGCAGCCGGATCCTGGCCGTGCGGCCGGCCGCGTCCGTCGTGCCGAAGATCACGTTGTCGTGCTCGGCCGATTTGCCGGGCAGTCCCGCGATGGCCTGGTCCGGCAGGAACAGCCGATAGCGCGCATTCGGCAGCGGTCGTTGCGTGACCGGGTCGCGCAACACGAATCGATGAACGTAAGCCCCGTTGCCGAACGACGCCGTCGGTGGGACGTAGGTGCGGGCGTGGGCGGCGGGCAGGGCGGCGCACCCGATCGCTGCTGCGACACAGGCAGTGAAAAGGCGTGAGGTCATGAAAATGCGGTTCTTATTGGTGGCGACGTCATTGCCCGACGGCCGGTAAAACGGTCGAACGCATTGCGCGGTCTTCCATGAACGGCCCGCTGCCGGCCGGCGATTCCGCATGACACCGTCGTTCGTTCAATGCCATTCGATGCGGTTGAGTCCGATGTCCCGATTCAACGGAAAACGAACCGGCAGGACGCGGCACTGCCGTGCGAAGCATAGCAGGCGACACTATCAGTCCCTATTTCTGGACGTTGCAGCTCGATGAACGATGTCGTGATTTGTATCAAGTTGTGATACGTCGATCCGAAAGACAATTCATCCGAGCCGGACGAAAAGGATGCAGAAGGCGGACTGATTCCAATCCGACCGTCCTTTACAACCAGTATTTCCCCTCCTTAAATAATCAGGGTCTGCCAAAGACCGGAAAAACGAGATCCCCATGAGCCATTTCCTGGATAGATTGCGTTATTTCTCCACCACGAGGCCACGCTTTTCAGACGGGCACGGCGCCGTCACCGACGAAGACCGCAAGTGGGAAGACGGTTACCGGATGCGCTGGCAGCACGACAAGATCGTGCGCTCGACCCACGGCGTGAATTGCACGGGTTCCTGCTCGTGGAAGGTCTATGTGAAAGGCGGGATCGTCACCTGGGAAACCCAGCAGACCGACTATCCGCGCACGCGTCCCGACATGCCGAACCACGAGCCGCGCGGCTGTTCGCGCGGCGCGTCGTACTCGTGGTACCTGTACAGCGCGAACCGCCTGAAGCATCCGATGGTGCGCAGCGCGCTCGTGAAGCTGTGGCGCGAACGCCGCCGCACGCTCGCGCCCGTCGACGCATGGCGCTCGATCGTCGACGACGATGAAGCACGGCGCTCGTACCAGAGCCGGCGCGGGCTCGGCGGCTTCGTGCGCGCGAGCTGGGACGAGGTCAACGAGATCGTTGCGGCCGCAAACGTCTACACGGTGGCGCGCTACGGTCCCGATCGCGTGGTCGGCTTCTCGCCGATTCCGGCGATGTCGATGGTGTCGTACGCAGCGGGCTCGCGCTACCTGTCGCTGATCGGCGGCGTGTGCCTGAGCTTCTACGACTGGTATTGCGACCTGCCGCCCGCGTCGCCGCAGACCTGGGGCGAGCAGACCGACGTGCCGGAATCGGCCGACTGGTACAACTCCACGTTCATCATGATGTGGGGCTCCAATGTCCCGCAGACGCGCACGCCCGACGCGCACTTCCTCGTCGAGGCGCGCTATCGCGGCACCAAGGTCGTGTCGGTGTTTCCCGACTACTCGGAAGGCGCGAAGTTCGGCGACCTGTGGCTGCACCCGAAGCAGGGCACCGACGCGGCGCTCGCGCTCGCGATGGGCCACGTGATCCTGAAGGAATTTCATCTTGCAGGGAAGAGCGATTATTTCGCCGACTACTGCAAGCGCTACACCGACATGCCGTGCCTCGTGCGGCTCGTGCCGCACGGCGACGGCTACGTGCCCGAGCGCCTCGTGCGCGCATCCGACTTCGACGACGCGCTCGACGAAGCCGCGCATCCGCAGTGGAAGACCGTGATGATCGACGACGCGAACGGCGAGTTCGTCGTGCCGGTCGGCTCGATCGGCTTCCGCTGGGGTCAACAGGCGGACGCCGACAAGGGCAAGTGGAACCTGCGCGGCGAGACGTCGAAGGGCGCGGTGCTGTCGCCGCGGTTGTCGTGCACGGCCGCGCACGACGACGTGGTCGACGTGCTGTTCCCGTATTTCGGCAACCAGCCGCACGCGCACTTCAACTCGACGCAGCATGCGTCCGTGCTGTCGCGCCGGATCGGCGTGCGGCGCATCGCGACGCGCAACGGCGACATGCTGGTCGCGACCGTCTATGACCTGTTCGTCGCGAACTACGGGCTCGACCAGGGGCTCGGCGGGCGCGACGTGGCCGCGAGCTACGACGACGATCTGCCGTACACGCCGGCGTGGCAGGAAGCGATCACCGGCGTGAAGCGCGCGGACGTGATCTCGGTCGCGCGGCAGTTCGCGGAGAACGCGCACAAGACGCAGGGCAAGTCGATGGTGATCATCGGCGCGGGGATCAACCACTGGTTCCACATGGACATGTCGTACCGCGCGATCATCAACATGTTGATCATGTGCGGCTGCATCGGCAAGCCCGGCGGCGGCTGGTCGCACTACGTGGGCCAGGAGAAGCTGCGGCCGCAGACGGGGTGGACCGCGCTCGCATTTGCGCTCGACTGGAACCGCCCGCCGCGCCAGATGAATGCGACGTCGTTCTTCTACGCACATACCGACCAGTGGCGCTACGACCCGATGGATCCGGCCGCGCTGCTGTCGCCGCTTGCGGACAAGTCGCGGTTCCACGGCGCGCCGATCGACTACAACGTGCGCGCGGAGCGGATGGGCTGGCTGCCGTCCGCGCCGCAGCTGTCGGTGAATCCACTGAAGGTCGGCGCGAGCCTGGGCGACCCGTCGCAGGCGGGTGCGGACGTCGCGCGGCAGTTGCAGGCCGGCGCGCTGCGGATGGCGTGCGAGGACCCGGACGCACCGGACAACTTCCCGCGCAACCTGTTCGTATGGCGCTCGAACCTGCTCGGCTCGTCGGGCAAAGGCCACGAGTACTTCCTGAAGCACCTGCTCGGCACCACTCACGGCGTGCAGGGCGAGGACCTCGGCGCGACCGGCGGCCGGCGTCCCGAGGAGGTGACGTGGCACGACGAAGCGCCGCGCGGCAAGCTCGATCTGCTCGTGACGCTCGACTTCCGCATGTCGACGACCTGCATGTACTCGGATGTCGTGCTGCCGACCGCGACGTGGTACGAGAAGGACGACATGAACACGTCCGACATGCACCCGTTCATCCATCCGTTGTCGGCGGCGGTCGATCCCGCGTGGGAATCGAAGAGCGACTGGGAGATCTTCAAGGGGATCGCGAAGCGCTTCTCCGAGCTGTGCGACGGGCATCTCGGCGTCGAGCGCGACGTCGTGCTCGCGCCGATCGCGCACGATACGCCGGGCGAACTCGCGCAACCGTTCGACGTGCAGGACTGGAAGCGCGACGAATGCGAACCGGTGCCGGGCCGCACGATGCCGGCGGTGGTCGCGGTCGAACGCGACTATCCGAACACGTATGCGCGCTTCACGTCGCTCGGCCCGCTGATGGACAAGCTCGGCAACGCCGGAAAGGGCATCGGCTGGGATGCGAAAGACGAAGTGAAGCTGCTCGGCGAACTGAACTACAAGGTCGCTCACGGCGCCGCGCAAGGGCGCCCGCGGATCGACACCGCACTCGATGCGGCCGAGGTGATCCTCGCGCTCGCACCTGAAACCAACGGCGAAGTGGCGGTGAAGGCATGGTGCGCGCTGTCCGGCATCACCGGCATCGATCACACGCACCTGGCCGCCGCGCGCGCGGACGAGAAGATTCGTTTCCGCGACATCCAGGCGCAACCGCGCAAGATCATTTCATCGCCGACGTGGAGCGGGATCGAATCCGAGCACGTGTCGTACAACGCCGGCTACGTGAACGTGCATGAACTCGTGCCGTGGCGCACGATGAGCGGCCGCCAGCAGCTCTATCAGGATCACGCGTGGATGCGTGCATTCGGCGAATCGCTGTGCGCGTACAAGCCGCCGGTCGATACGGGCAGCTACGAACACATGGTCGGCTCGCGCTCGAACGGCAACCCCGAACGTGTGCTGAACTTCCTGACGCCGCATCAGAAGTGGGGCATCCACAGCACGTACACGGACAACCTGCTGATGCTGACGCTGTCGCGCGGCGGGCCGATCGTGTGGATGTCGGAGGACGACGCGAAGGCGATCGGCGCGGTCGATAACGACTGGATCGAGTGCTACAACGCGAACGGCGCATTGTGCGCGCGGGCGGTGGTGAGCCAGCGGATTCCGTCCGGGATGGTGATGATGTATCACGCGCAGGAGAAGATCGTGAATACGCCGGGCTCCGAGATCACCGGCACGCGCGGCGGCATCCACAACTCGGTCACGCGCATCGCGCTGAAGCCGACCCATATGATCGGCGGCTACGCGCAGCTCGCGTACGGGTTCAACTACTACGGCACGGTCGGCTCGAATCGCGACGAATTCCTGATCGTGCGCAGGATGAACAGGGTCGACTGGCTCGACGGCGAAGAAGCCGCGACCGATACGTCGAACGTCCGCACCGGAGAAACGTCATGAAGATACGCGCACAGATCGCGATGGTGCTGAACCTCGACAAGTGCATCGGGTGCCATACGTGCTCGGTGACCTGCAAGAACGTGTGGACGAGCCGCGAAGGGATGGAATACGCGTGGTTCAACAACGTCGAGACGAAACCGGGCATCGGCTATCCGAAGGACTGGGAGAACCAGGACCGCTGGCGTGGCGGGTGGCAGCGGCGCGCGGACGGCAGGATCGAGCCGCGACTCGGCGGCAAGTGGCGGTTGCTCGCGCAGATCTTCGCGAACCCGCATTTGCCCGAGATCGACGACTACTACGAGCCGTTCACGTTCGACTACGCGCATCTTCAGGAAGCCGGCAACACGCGTGCGATGCCGGTCGCGCGGCCGCGCTCGCTGATCAGCGGCCAGCGACTCGAGAAGATCGAGTGGGGGCCGAACTGGGAGGAAATTCTCGGCGGCGAATTCGAGAAGCGCGCGAAGGACACCAACTTCGAGAACGTGCAGAAGGACATCTACGGGCAGTTCGAGAACACCTTCATGATGTACCTGCCGCGCCTGTGCGAGCACTGCCTGAACCCCGCGTGCGTCGCGGCGTGCCCGTCGGGCTCGATCTACAAGCGCGAGGAAGACGGCATCGTGCTGATCGACCAGGACAAGTGCCGCGGCTGGCGCATGTGCGTGTCCGGCTGCCCGTACAAGAAGATCTACTACAACTGGCAGAGCGGCAAGGCCGAGAAGTGCATCTTCTGCTATCCGCGTATCGAGGCCGGCCAGCCGACCGTGTGTTCGGAAACCTGCGTGGGCCGCATTCGCTATCTTGGCGTGCTGCTGTACGACGCGGACCGGATCAGCGAGGCGGCCAGCGCGGAGAACGAGAAGGATCTGTACGAAGCGCAGCTGTCGCTGTTCCTCGATCCGGAAGACCCGGCCGTGATCGCGCAGGCGGAGCGCGACGGCGTGCCGGCCGCGTGGATCGACGCCGCGCGGCGTTCGCCGACCTACAAGATGGCAATCGACTGGAAGATCGCGTTCCCGCTTCATCCGGAATACCGGACGCTGCCGATGGTCTGGTACGTGCCGCCGCTGTCGCCGATCAACGCGGCCGCCAACAGTGGCGATCTCGGCATGAACGGCTACCTGCCGGACGTCGAATCGCTGCGCATTCCGCTGCGCTATCTGGCAAACCTGCTGACGGCCGGCGACGAAGCGCCCGTGAAGCTCGCGCTCGAACGGCTGCTCGCGATGCGCGCGTTCATGCGCGCGCGCCACGTCGACGGCATCGACGCGCGCGCCGTGCTCGACCAGGTCGGGCTGTCGCTCGCGCAGGTCGAGGAGATGTACCGCTATCTCGCGATCGCGAACTACGAGGATCGCTTCGTGATCCCGACCACACATCGCGAGTATGCGGAGAACGCGTACGACCTGCGCGCGTCGTGCGGCTTCTCGTTCGGCAACGGCTGTTCGGACGGCCGGTCGTCGGCGAGCCTGTTCAGCGCGAAGAAGGAGAAGGGCACACGGACCATTCCGATCCGCGAGGTCTCCCGATGAGCACCGCACCCGATCCGACCTATGCGGCGTTCGCCGCGCTGCTCGACTATCCGGACGACGCGCTCGTCGACGTGCTCGATTCGGTCGAAACGCACCTGCGCGAAGCGGCGCGTTTGCCGAGGACGGTACGCGCCGGGCTCGACCGGTTCTTTGCGTACATGCGCGAGCGCGACCTGCTGACGCTGCAGGAGAACTACGTCGCGCTGTTCGATCGCGGCCGCGCGACGTCGCTGCACCTGTTCGAGCACGTGCACGGCGAATCGCGCGACCGCGGACAGGCGATGGTCGACCTGCTGCAGATGTACGAGCGGCACGGGCTGTTCCTGAACCCGGGCGAACTGCCCGACTATCTGCCCGTGTTCCTCGAATACCTGTCGCGGCTGCCGGCGCCCGATGCGCGCAGCCTGCTCGCTGAAACCGGCGAGATACTGCGCGCGGTGGCCGGCCAGCTCGCGCAGCGCGGCAGTCATTACAGCTTCGTCGTCGGCGCGCTGTTGCCGATGGCGGGCCTCGCACCGGTCGACGCACCGGCCGCCGCGGACGACGACGTCGCCGCCGAGCGGCCGAGCGCCGACGACTACCGCGCGCTCGACGCGTCGTATGCGGACGAAGCCGTGCGCTTCGTCGGCGCTGCAACACCGGCGACCGCGGAGCAGACGGTGCGGTTCCACGACAAGCGGCCGGCCCGCGGCGCGTAAGCGCGGGCCCAACTGGGGAAACACATGAACGCTTACCTGCATCAGTTCCTGTTCGGGATCTACCCGTACATCTGTCTCGCGGTGCTGCTGGTCGGCAGTCTGATCCGCTTCGACCGCGAGCAGTACACGTGGAAAAGCGATTCGTCGCAGCTGCTGCGCCACGGGATGCTGCGGCTCGGCAGCAACCTGTTTCACTGGGGCGTGCTGGTCGTCGTGCTCGGGCACTTCGCGGGCTTCCTGGCGCCGCACTGGCTCGTGTCGCCGTTCCTGTCGGCGTCCGGGCACCAGTTGGTCGCGATGGTGGCGGGCGGCGCGGCCGGCGTCGCGTCGATCGTCGGGCTGACGATCCTGATCTGGCGCCGCCTGGGCGATGCGCGCATCCGCAAGAACAGCCGCACGTCCGACATCGTGATCGTGCTGATGCTGTGGGCGCAGCTCGCGCTCGGGCTCGGCACGGTCGTACTGTCGACGCGCCACATGGACGGCGTGATGTTCGAGCAACTCACCGACTACGTGAAGGGCGTCGTCACGTTCCGCCCGGACATCGCGAGCCTGCTCGTCGGCGTGCCGCTCACGTACCGGCTGCACATCCTGCTCGGCTTCACGATCTTCCTCGTGTCGCCGTTCACGCGGATGGTGCACATCTGGAGCGGGATCGCGTCGATCGCGTACCTGATCCGTCCGTACCAGCTCGTACGCAAGCGCTGAGGAGGAAAAAGCATGAACGAGGTTCTTTCCGAAGTCGCGACGATGCCGCTGATCGTCAACGGCATCGAGATCGACGCTGCGTCGATCTCGGCGGAAGCCGAGCACTACCACGATGCAGCCGATCCGCTCGACGCGGCGCGGCGCACGCTCGCGGTGCGCGAGCTGCTGCGGCAGCGCGCGGTGTCGCTGGCGCTGCTCGACGAAGGCGCGCCGCTCGACGACGCGGCCGTCGACGCGCTGCTCGAACGCGAACTCACGCATGTGCCCGAACCCGATCGCGCGGCTTGCGAGCGTTATTACGCGCAGCACCCGGCGCGCTTTCGCCGCGACGACATCGTCCATGCGAGCCACGTGCTGTTCGCGATGACGGACCGCGTGCCGCTCGCGCCGCTGCGGCAGCGCGCGGAACAGGTGCTCGCCGACGTGGTGACCGCGCCCGATACGTTCGAAGCGGTCGCGCGCGCGTCGTCGAACTGCCCGTCGGCGGAAGTCGGCGGCAGCCTCGGGCAACTGCTGCGCGGCGACACGGTGCCGGAATTCGAGGCCGCGCTGTTCGATACCGACGGCACCGGCGTGCTGCCCAAACTCGTCAACACGCGCTTCGGCTTCCACATCGTGCGCATCGAGCGCCGCGTGCCGGGCGACACGGTGCCGTTCGACGAAGCCGCCGACCAGATCGCCGCGTACCTCGCGGCGCGCGTGCGGCGGCAGGCGATCCGGCAGTACGTGGCGATTCTCGCGGGCGGCGCACGCGTCGAAGGCGTCGAATTCGACGGTGCGAACGGGCCGCTGGTTCAATGAAACGGGGTTTGGCGTATGGCAACTCAACAAGGTAATGCCGGGCGGGTGGTGAACGCACCGGCCGTTCCGCTGCGTGCGTGGTCGGTGCTGGCCGCGAGCACGCTCGCGTTCATGGTGTGTTTCGTCGTGTGGATGATGTTCGGCGTGCTCGGCGTGCAGTTGCGCACCGATCTCGGGCTGAACAGCACGGAGTTCGGGCTGCTCACGTCGACGCCGGTGCTGACCGGCGCGCTGATGCGCTTGCCGCTCGGCACGTGGACCGACCGCTTCGGCGGTCGCATCGTGATGACGGTGCTGCTCGTCGTGTGCGCGGTGCCCGTCTACGTCGTCAGCTACGCGACGCAGCTGTGGCAGTTCCTGCTGATCGGGCTGTTCCTCGGCTGCGTCGGCGCGTCGTTCGCGGTCGGCACGCCGTATGTCGCGCGGTTTTTCCCGCCGCAGCGACGCGGGCTCGCGATGGGCGTGTTCGGCGCGGGCACGTGCGGCGCGGCCGTCAACCTGTTCGTCACGCCGCTGCTGCTCGACGCGTATGGCTGGCGTTTCGTGCCGCGCATCTATGCGGTCGCGCTGCTCGTCACCGCGCTGATCTTCTGGTTCGCGTCGGCGCCCGATCCAGGGGCGGGCAAGCGCGGCGGATCGATGCTCGATTCGTTCAAGGTGCTGCGCGACCCGCGCGTGTGGCGGCTCTGCCAGTACTATTCGATCACGTTCGGCGGCTTCACCGCGCTGTCGCTGTGGATTCCGCAGTACCTGAAGAGCGAATACGGGATGTCGCTGGTGATGGCGTCCGCGTTCGCGGCCGGCTTCTCGCTGCCGGGCTCCGTGCTGCGCGCGCTCGGCGGCGCGCTGTCCGACCGCTTCGGCGCGCACGCGGTCACGTGGTGGGGGCTGTGGGTCGCGTGGATCGCGCTGTTCCTGCTGTCGTACCCGGCGACCGATTTCGTGATTCACACGATCGACGGAACCGCGACGCTGAACGTCGCGATGCCGGTGGCCGGCTTCGTCGCGCTGACCTTCGTGCTCGGCGCGGTGTTCGCGCTCGGGATGGCGTCGACCTTCAAGTACGTCGCCGACGATTTCGCGGACAACATGGGCGTCGTGACTGGCATCGTCGGGCTCGCGGGCGGGCTCGGCGGCTTCCTGCTGCCGATCCTGTTCGGCATGCTGCTCGACCTGCTGCGCGTGCGCACGACGTGCTTCATGTTCCTGTACGGAATCGTGTGGGTGTCGCTGATCCTCATTTACCTGTCGGAAGTGCGGCGCACACCCGTCGTCACGGGCTGACCTCCTTTCGATCGATCCGATGCGCCGGTGCGATGCCCGAGGGAGCCCGGGTCGCGCCAGCGCATCGTCCCGTTCGGAAGGGCGCGCGCGACGTATCCGGCCGCGCGCGCTTCTGTCAAACTGGCGCCCATGAAACCGCGCCTCGCTTCATCGCATTCCGCCGATTCCGCGCCTGCGCCCGCAGGCTTTCCCGACGCCGACGAACTGGCCGCGCTGCGCGCGTGGTACGCGGGCATGACCGTGCGTCAGGCCGTCGAACGCTACCTGCCCGACCGGCTCGGCGCGGTGCGCTCGGCGCGCGGCGTGATCGGCGCGATCCGCCGTCGCCTCGTGCGCGTCGCGCGGCAGGTTGGCCGCCCCGATCTCGCGGAACGGCTCGGCCATGCGGACGGTGAGCGTTTGCGGGAGGCGAAAGCGGCCACCGACGCGATCGCCCAACTGCGCCATGCACGCGCGCCGGCACCGCAGATCAGCGACGACGTCGGCCTGTGGCTGCCGGCGCGCGCGGTCGTGGCACTGCGTGCGCACGGGATCGCGACGCTCGCCGACCTGACGGTGCGGATTCCGCGCCGGCGCCAGTGGTGGCGGGCGATCGCGGGCCTCGGCATGGCCAGTGCGCGGCGCATCGACGCGTTCTTCGCCGCGCATCCGGACCTGACCGAACGGGCGCGCGCGCTGATCGCCGCGACGCCGCGCGGCAGCATCGTGCCGTGGGAACACCTGAAGCTGCCGCACGAAGTCGACGGCTCGGCCGGCACGTTCCGCGCGCCGCGCGCGACTAGCACGCTCGATGCGGACAACGATTACGCGGCCGTGCACGCGTGGCTGTCGCTGCACGAATCGGCCGCGACGCGGCGCGCGTACCGGAAGGAAGCCGAGCGGCTGATCCTGTGGGCGATCGTCGAGCGCGGCCGCGCGCTGTCGTCGCTGACGACCGAGGACGCGCTCGCGTATCGCGCGTTCATCCGGCGGCCGACGCCGCACGAGCGCTGGGTCGGGCCCGTGCGGCCGCGCGGCGCGCCCGACTGGCGGCCGTTCTCGGGCGCGCTGTCCGCGCGCTCGGCGGCGTACACGCTGTCGGTGCTCGGTGCGCTGTTCCGCTGGCTGATCGAGCAGCGCTACCTGCTCGCGAATCCGTTCGCGGGCGTGAAGGTGCGCGACACGCGCGGCGCGACCGCGCTCGATACGTCGCACGCGTTCACCGAAGGCGAGTGGCTGCTGGTCCGCACGATCGCCGACGGGCTCGAGTTCGGCCAGCGCGCGGGCGACGGTGCGCCGCAGTCGGGCTGGACGCCGGCCGCCGCGCAACGGCTGCGTTTCATTCTCGATTTCGGCTATGCGACCGGGCTGCGCGCGAGCGAACTGGTCGGCGCGACGCTCGGCGACATCGAGACGGACGCGCACGGCGACGCGTGGCTGAAGGTGATCGGCAAGGGCAGCAAGGCCGCGCGCGTCGCGCTGCCGCCGCTCGCGCGCACGGCGCTCGACCGCTATCTGGTCGCGCGCCGGTTGCCGGTCACGCCGGCGCGCTGGCGGCCCGATACGCCGCTGATTCCGAGCCTCGCGGAAGACGACGCGGCCGCCATCACGAGCGTGCGGCTGTGGAAGGTGATGCAGCGTTTCTTCGCGCAGACGGCCGTTGCGGTCGAAGCCGACCACCCGGTGCTCGCGCACAAGCTGCGCCAGGCGAGCCCGCACTGGATGCGCCATACGCACGCGACGCACGCGCTGGCGCGCGGCGCGGAGCTGACGACGGTGCGCGACAACCTGCGGCATGCGTCGATCTCGACGACGTCGATCTATCTGCATGGCGACGACGTGAAGCGGGCGCGGCAGATGTCGAGCGCGTTCGGCATCGACAAATGAGTGGAACGGCGCGGCATCGGCGCCGGTCAGACGATGTTTCGATCCCGGGGGTTCGTATGGCGTCGAGCCAGCGCACGGTCGATTTCATCGTCGAGCAGATCGCGGCGGCCGGTACGGTATCGGCCCGCAAGATGTTCGGCGAATACGGCGCCGCGCCACGCCGCGCGGCGGCCAGGCGTATTCTGTGACACATGCACGCGACCATCGTGCGCCAGGGAGTACCAACATGGAGACATCCGCATTGACGCGCGGCACGCGCCCGGCGCGCCGCGCATGGCATGTGCTCGTCGTGAGCCTGTGTGTCGGCTGGAGCGCGCTGTCGTTCGGCGCGGAAGGCGCGAGCGGCGCGGCCGCGCTGCTCGACCGCTACCGCAGCCTCGGGCCTCAGCTGAAGGACAACGCGTTTCACCGGCCCGTGGTGCTCGAATCGTCGGAAGCATCGTCGTCGCTGAAGGGCGACATCTATGCGGTCGTCGATTATCCGTTCGCGGCCGTGAACGGCCAGCTCAACGATCCCGCGCAAGGCCCCGCGAACTGGTGCGCGGTGCTGATCCTGCACCTGAACACCAAGTACTGTCATGCGTCGAGCGGCGGCAACGGCCCGGTGCTCGACGTGAACCTCGGCCGCAAGATCGAGCAAAAGCTGTCGGACACCTATCGCGTGCAGTTCCGCTATCGCGTGGCGGCCGCGACGCCCGATTATTTCCAGGTCGACCTGACCGCCGACAGCGGCCCGATGGGCACGAAGGATTACCGGATCGCGCTCGAGGCCGTGCCGGTCGGCGCGTCGCGCACGTTCCTGCATCTCACGTATTCGTATGGTTTCGGTACGGTCGGACGGATGGCGATGAAAACCTACCTCGCGACGGTCGGCAGCGACAAGGTCGGGTTCACGACCGTCGGCGCCGCGTCGGCCGGGCAGCCCCAGTACGTCGGCGGCGTGCGCGGGCTGCTCGAGCGCAACACGATGCGCTACTACCTTGCGATCGACACGTATCTCGCGACGCTCGACAAGCCGATCGACCAGCGCCTCGCGCGCTGGTTCGACGCGACCGAGCAGTATCCGCAGCAACTGCACGAAGTGGAGCGGGGCGCGTATCTGCAGATGAAAGCGCAGGAGGTGCAGCGGCAGCAGGCGGCGCGATGACGCCGCCTGTTGCCTGCTGCTCGGTGTCGATCAGTTCGACGCGCCGCCGACCGTGCGAATGCTGTGCCACTGCCCCTGTTCGACGCGGAACAGCGTGTAGGGCGGCTTGATCAGGTCGCCGCGCTCGTCGAACGAGATCTTGCCGGTCACGCCGGTGACCGACACGCCGGGCAGGCTCGCGACGATCTTGCCGCGATCGGGCGAGTCGGCCTTGCGAACCGCCGCGATCATCGCGAGCGCCGCGTCGTACGCGAACGGCGCATACAGCTCGACGTCCTGGTTGAAGCGCGCCTTGTAGTGCTTGTCGCGCTGCGCGAACGCGACGGCTGACGGCAGCTTGTCGAGCGCGGGGCCGGGCTCCAGATCCTGCGTGCCTTCGCCCGCGTGTCGAACGCGCGGAACTCGGGCTCGGCGTGCGCATCAATCTGGCACGTGCGGCTACGCGCGGCTACGTGTTCGATCGTGGACCGCATCGTGTGGCTCTCCCAACGAAAACCCTGCAGTAGTGCCCCCCAATTGCCTCGCCGGTACGGCGGCGTCCAGGCCGATCCGGCCGCCTCGTGCCGGCCAACCGACCGTCCGGCCATTTCATAAGACGTACAGTTTTCCCGTGATGCGCGATTCGGGCGGAACTGTACTCTTGTTCGCGCGTTCGATGTGTGTACCCGCCGCAAACTGTTCTTCTCTTAAGATCAAACCATCAAGTGCACAGTGCCGCAGATCCAGTTGATCCGGAACCCTGGCGGCGCATCTTCAAGAGAGAGCCAGTGCGATGGAAAAGGCAAAACCGGAGGGGAAGATCAGGAATCACGACGGCCCGGTCGGCGGGCGAAACACGAGCAACACGTGCGTATCGGACGCACACGGCGGGGCGGCGCGGCCGCGCGCGTCGGCGGGAGACGCACGATGAAACTCTATGAAAAACTCGCGGACGATATCGAGCGCCTGATCCGCCAGGGCGTGTACCGGCATGGCGACCGGATTCCGTCGGTGCGGCAGGCGAGCCAGCAGCACCGGATCAGCATCACGACGGTGCTGCATGCGTATCTGCTGCTGGAAAGCCGCGGGTTGCTCGAAAGCCGGCCGCAGTCGGGCTATTTCGTGAACCTGCGGCGCGACGACGGGCACGCGCCGGTGCGCGAACTGCGGCCGTCGAAGCCGATCGCGATCTCGTCGTCGGTCGACGTGAGCCGGCTCGTGCTGTCGACGCTGCGCTCGATCGGCACGGACGACGCGGTGCCGCTCGGCTCGCCGTATCCGGACCCGAGCCTGTTCCCGTTCGAGAAACTGAACCGCTACGCGTATGCGGCCGGCCGCGACAAGTCGCTGTGGGGCGTGACCGACGGGCTGCCGCCCGGCCATCCGCGGCTGATCCGGCAGATCGCGCGCCGCTACCTGGAGAACGGGATGTCGGTGGACCCGAACGAGATCATCGTGACGGTCGGCGCGACGGAGGCGATCAACCTGTGCCTGCAGGCGGTCGCGAAACCGGGCGACACGATCGCGGTGGAGTCGCCGACGTTCTACGCGATGCTGCACGCGATCGAGCGGATGGGGATGAAGGCGATCGAGGTGGCCACGCATCCGGAATACGGGATCGACATCGCGGCGCTGGCCGCGATCGCGAAGTCGCAGCCGATCGCCGCGTGCATGGTGATGCCGAACTTCCAGAATCCGCTGGGTTTCCAGATGCCGGACGAGCGCAAGCGCGAACTGGTTGAGTTCGCAACGAAGGCCGGCATGCCGATCATCGAGAACGGCGTATACAACGAACTGTATTTCGGCGATACGCATCCGAGTTCATTGAAATCCTACGACCGGACCGGGATCGTGCTGCATTGCTCGTCGTTCTCGAAGAGCCTGACGGCCGCGTACCGGATCGGCTGGGCGCTGCCGGGCCGTTATCGCGATCAGGTCGAGAAGCTGAAGTTCCTGAATACGCTCGCGACGCCGTCGTTGCCGCAACTGGCGATCGCGGAGTTTCTCGAGCGCGACGGCTACGAACATCACCTGCGGCGAATTCGCAAGGCGTATGCGCAGCAGGCGAACCTGATGCGCGCGATGGTGTCGCGGTTCTTTCCGGAAGGCACGCGCATGTCGAGCCCGGCGGGCGGGTACGTGCTGTGGGTCGAGTTGCCGGCGCAGGTCGATGCGATGCGGTTGTACCAGCTTGCGCTGGAGCAGGGGATCACGATCGGCCCGGGCTACATGTTTTCGATCACGGACAACTACCGGAACTTCATCCGGTTGAACTACAGCAGCCCGTGGTCGCCGGAGATCGAGCAGGCGGTGATCACGGTCGGGAAGCTGGCCGTGGCGTGCATGCGGTGAAGGGGCGCGGGCGGTACGTTGTGTTTCGATGACAAAGCCGGCCTCGTGCCGGCTTTGTTTTGGTTCCTCATGGTTTTCCGTGGACGTCGCTGGCCGACCCTGAGCGGTCAGCGGGATGTCCCCAAAGCGGTCGTTCGGTGGCGCACAATCGTACCGCCCTAGGACCGCAGCGGACCTTGTCGCCAACGTCCAAGTTTTATTAGACGGGGTACGAAAACGTCGAGATCTGAATAAACGGCTCGAGTTGCAATCGAAATCCGTAAGGCGGCGTATGTGTCTGGTCGTATCGCCCTCCGAATACCTTGGCAGCACAGAATTCGATATATGTCCGCTCATCGTCTCGCATGACACGCGCACCTGGACAATCCAACAAGTTGAGCCGAACAAGCGGCTCTGCACCCCTTGCATTGCCAAGCAAAATCTCAACGTCGCAATTGAGTGGCCATATAGTTAGACTCAAGAAAACGGAGCCTCTCGAAACGAGATACCGGTAGGAGATCCCATACTCTTCCTCGACTGGAGAGACTTCAAGTGCTTCAAGAAAATCCAACGGCTCCCACGAGAATGTCGGCATAGAGCTTCCTGTTGTATTGCAGCCGGGCGCCTGGGGTGGGCTCAGCGCTAGCGCATCTGGTCTTCATTTGGATTTCGCTCAGTTTGGTCGATGTCGTCGATCTAGGCTGCAGCGTCGAGCGACCGCTTTTGGATGCGGATTCAACCTCGGCAACTCGATATCGACACTCACATCAAAATACTTCGAACGAACACCAGGCGGGCACAAACTGCTCAAAGACAAAAAAGTCGTCGATGTATGTTAGCCCAAGCCGTTCCAATGACTTCGTGCACTCATCGGCCGCATCGCCGCCGAAGAACGGGCCAAGCGACAAGAGGCTATCGGATTCGTCAAAATATTCCCGAAAATTGAATTCGACCATGACCGTCGATAGGTCGACATTCTTGGCTGCTAGCGCAGCCCGCCGGACAACGATTCCGAAATCTCTCGAAACTTTCATCGATATTGACCAAACGTAAGCGGGTACTGCCGATTGTCGGCGATCTAGTCCGTATGGTCGAGTGTCTGAAACTGGCCGACAGCGGAATCATGCGTTTTGTATCGCTGGACGAGCGAGCATCTAGGCAGCAGTGGCCTGAACAAGACGCAGGCCCCATCCAGTTTGCAACGTACCGTCTTCGCTTTGCATGGGCGCGAACGCCGACAACAGTTCACTTTTGAACTGTACGCGCGCCGCTTCCGACATCCGGTCGGCGTCGTAGGTGTCCAGCATGTCCAACCACAGCTGCTCGGGTGTAGGTGCCCAGTCGATTTCGATGTCTTCAAAAGCCACATCAACAAAATCGGGCTTTAATAGTTCTTGCCACCCCGCTTCACTACGTGTGCGCGCATCACCGAGCCGCAACTCTGTGAGCTGATCCTTCGCGATTGGCTTGAAGATGTCCAAAAATACTTCGCCGACCTTGCCAGTCAAAAAGCTCCGCCCGACGATAGCGGAAAAGCTGCCGCCGTCACGCAATACCCGGCGAATCTCTCGAACAACTTGTTCGATATCGTCCATCAACATGAGAGCCATGTGCGACAGCACGTAGTCTACCGAGCCGCTACCGAGCGACACTTCTTGTGCACGCTCGTTAAGCAATCGTATTTCGTGCGGCAATATTCGCCGAGCCAGGCTCAACTCGCCATCGCTCATGTCTATGCCAATTAGCTTCGTTGCTGCATGCCCCCTGTCGTTCAGAATTTGCAGCAATGGCCCATCACCACATGCCAGATCGAGCACAGTCCGCGACATCGCGTCATTCGGTACACGATTCGCCAGTGCGTGATAGGAGGAGGGGTATGCTGCCTGCGCAGATCGTGCAGGTCGATTACCGTAGGCTCGACGCGTTGCTCCTGCCCGGCGGCAGTGAAAATCTTTCAAATATATTTCTGCGTACGAGGTCATTCTCGCGCCATTCGATTGTTCGCTAATTGGGAGCACTCGTGACTCTAGAGCCTGAACCCCAAGCGGATTGTCGACGAACCAGACCACGATGTCGAACATCTCAAAATGACCGGCAGCCGACGTTCCTCCCCGACTCTCGCCGGGAATCCGTGAAGAACCTTTGTTTTTCCACGCCGGCGCCGATGACCGCGTTCGCGCTCGATCCATCGAGCGCGGCGAAACGACTGCATGCAAGCGCGCAACCCCGCGCGTCGCGTCATCCCCCCGTCACCGGCGGAAAGAACGCGACCTCGCTATCCTCCCGCACGACGAAGTCCCCGGTCACCATTTCGAGGTTCACGGCCGCCCGCACGGGGCGGTCCATCCGCAGCGCGTCCGCGCTGCGCGCGTCGCGGGCGGCCAGCGTGCCGCGTAGCGCGTCGACGGTGAGTTCGCGGGCATCGATCTCGACGGCTTCTTCATCGATTGCCAGTTGTTCGCGAATGCTTGCGAAGTATTTGATCGTCAGTTTCATTGGATTGTCTTCAAAAGGAACAGCGGAATCGGAGACACGAAGCGAACGCAATCACCCCCAGCGTCGCATCGCCTGGTCGTCGTGCGCCTTTGCCTCGACCCACCCGGATTCCCCGTCGTGCCGAATCTCCTTCTTCCAGAACGGCGCATGGGTCTTCAGGAAATCCATCAGGAATTCGCACGCATCGAACGCGGACGCGCGATGCGCGGCGGCCACCACGACCAGGACGACCGGCTGGCCGAGCGGAATGCGGCCGACGCGGTGCACGATCCTGACCGCTTCGAGCCGCCAGCGCGCGCTCGCTTCCTCGACGATGCTCCACAGCGCCTGTTCGGTCATCGTCGGGTAATGCTCGACTTCCAGTGCGACGACGTCGTCGACATCGCCTTCCTTGCGTACCACCCCAAGAAAATTCACGACCGCACCGACATTCGGATTGCGAACGATCGGTGCGAGCTCCGCGCCCGCGTCGATCGGCGCATGCTGCACGCGTACTTCGAAGCCGGCGGCAATCGCGGGCGCCGATTCGGGCTGAGTGCCGGCCGCATCGACGGGCGGCGCGGGGTTGCCGGCATGCAGCGGATCGTCCGGCAGCCCGGCGCGGGATTCGGTGAAAGTCGTCATGACAGGTTCTCCAGTAGGCGGCGCATCCGGTGTCGCGCGGCGGCCCTTCAGCCGCCGACGAGCGACATGCGCACGGTCGGATAGGTCTTGCCCGGCGCGCGGGCCGGCCGTGCGGCCCGGCGCTCGGAATAGCGGTCGTCGCGCCGCGTCCAGGGTTCGCGCACGGCGGTGGCGAGCTCGGCGATCGACGCCGCATCGTCGAGCCACGGCCGCAGGTCGGCACCCTGCGTCGCGAACAGGCACGTATAAAGCTGGCCGTCGGCCGACACGCGGGCGCGCGAGCACGTGCCGCAGAACGGATGCGACACGCTCGCGATGAAGCCGACTTCGCCTGCTCCATCGATGTGCGCGCAACGAATCGCGGTGGCGTCGTGCCCCGGCTCGCCGACGAGCACGAGCGGATAGTGCGCGTCGATCAGTTCGCGCATCCGCGCGGCCGGCACGACCTTGTCGCCGGACCAGAAGCTGGCGCCGCCGACGTCCATGTATTCGATGAAACGCACGGCCACGCCCGTGTGCCGGAAGTGCCGCACGAGCGGCAGGATCTGGTCGTCGTTCACGCCGCGCTCGATCACCGCGTTGACCTTGACCGGCGCGAGCCCGGCCGCGTGCGCGGCCTCGATGCCGGCCAGCACGCGCGACACCGGCACGTCGGCGTCGCTCATCCGGCGGAACACAGTGTCGTCGAGCGCATCGAGGCTCACGGTCACGCGCGACAGCCCCGCGTCGCGCAGCGTGCGCGCCTTCGCGGCGAGCAGCGAGCCGTTGGTCGTCAGTGCGATTTCGACGGGCTTGCCGTCGACGGTCGTCAGCGCGGCGAGCCGTTCGATCAGCGCTTCGAGGTGACGGCGCAGCAGCGGCTCGCCGCCCGTGATGCGGATCTTCTCGACGCCGAGCGATGTGAACGCGCGGGCGATCTTTTCCAGTTGCGCGAACGACAAGCGCTCGGACGACGGCATGAACGCGTAGTCGGCGCCGAAGCTTTCGCGCGGCATGCAGTAGCCGCAGCGGAAATTGCACTGGTCGATGACGGACAGGCGCAGGTCGCGCAGCGGACGGCCGAGCGTGTCGGACGGGCGGAGGAAAGCACCGGGCGATGCGTCGCCGGATGAAACGGCGGCGGCCGGCGCGGCGGAAACGATGGCATTCACGATCGGGTCGTCGGCCTGCATGTAGTAAGCGGAGGGGCGTCGCCGCTCGGCCGTGCGTGTGCCGACGTATCGGCGCACAGGTCGTGACGAGCCTCATCGTGAGCATAGTCCGCCGGGTTGGGCCGGCAGAGACACAATCGCGCCCGAATCGCAGGAATACAGTTCGCCGCCCGGGACGCGCGCCAGGCGCGGCAAGTGAGGCGAACGCGCCGTATCGGGTGGAGAGTCGACTTCACGCTCATGCGAGCCAGCGCGCGAATTCGTAGTACGGAACCGCGTCGCCGCGCGCGATGGTGCGCCCGGCCGGCAGCCGCGCGAGCCCGCTTGCCTGCACCAGCGACTGCAGCGTGCCGGCGCCTTGCTGACGCAGCGTATCGAGCACGGGCGCACCGTTTGCGTCCACCGTACAGCGCACGCGCACGAAGCGCTCGCGCTGCGCATCCGGCTCGAAGCCGGTGTCGATCGGCAGCGACGGCACGACCGGCACGCACGCGTCGCGACCCTGCAGGCGGCGGATCAGCGGCGCGACGAACAGTGCGAACGTCGTCATCGCGGCGCCCGGATTGCCGGGCAGCAGCA
This sequence comes from Burkholderia sola, assembly GCF_905400185.1. NCBI lineage: Bacteria > Pseudomonadati > Pseudomonadota > Betaproteobacteria > Burkholderiales > Burkholderiaceae > Burkholderia > Burkholderia sola. The sequence goes on along the minus strand of NZ_FR989677.1, from coordinate 906,516 downwards.
CGACGGGCCGCGTATCGAGCCGTGCGAGCGCGACCGGCTTGCCGGGCTTCATGCGCACGCCGGCGACGACGAACGACGCGCCGAGCGCGGCCAGCGTGGGGCGCAGCAGGTCCTTGTCGCCGACCGACGCGCCGCCGACGCAGATCACGAGGTCGCACTGCGCGTGCAGGTCGCGCAGCGCCCGATCGACGGCGGCCGCCGTATCGGCCGCGTGCACGCTCATCGCGACGTCGGCGCCGGTTCCCGCGACCAGCGCGGCGAGCATCGGCGCATTGCTGTTGTAGATCTGCTGCGGCGCGCGCGGCTCGCCGCACGCGACCAGCTCGTCGCCGGTCGTCAGGATGCCGACGCGCAACGCCGCGCGCACGTCGATCCGCGCGAACCCCTGCGCGGCGGCCACGCCGACGTGCATCGCGCCCATTCGCACGCCGGCCGGCACGAGCAGCTCGCCGGCACGCACTTCCTCGCCGCGGCGGCGAATGTGCGACCCGCTGCGCTGGGGCACGTCGAACGTGACACCGCCGTCCTGTTCGTGCGCATGCTCCTGCATCACGACGGTGTCGGCGCCGGGCGGAATCAGGCTGCCGGTGAAGAGGCGCGCAGCCGTGCGCGGCGCGAGCGGCGCCGGCGTATCGCCTGCATAGCAGCGCTGCGCGACACGCAGCGGCTCGCCGTGCGCGAGGTCCGCATGACGCACGGCGTAGCCGTCCATCGCGCTATGGTCGGCGGGCGGCTGGTCGAGCACGGCCGTCAGCGGCGCGGCCAGCACGTGGCCGGCCGCTTGCGCGATCGGCACGGACCGGGTGCGATCGAGCGGCGCGAACGCACCGGCGAATTGCTGCTGCGCGGTATCGAAATCGGACAGGTGCTTCATGACGAATGGGCCGGGTGCGCCGGTGAGTTGAAGGAAGCGACCGCGGGCGACACGTATTCGACGAAGCCGTCGTTGCGGCAGAAACCGAGCAGCCGCACGCCGGCTTCGCGGGCGACGTCGATCGCGAGCGCCGTCGGCGCCGAGATCGTCGCGATCATCGGGATGCCGACCCGCGCGGCCTTGCGCACCAGTTCGTAGCTCGCGCGGCTCGACAGGAACACGAAACCCGCGTGCAGGTCGGCGCGGCGGCGCGCGCGCTGCCCGATCAGCTTGTCGAGTGCGTTGTGGCGGCCGACGTCCTCGCACACGTCGAGCACGGCGCCGTTGTTATCGCACCACGCGGCCGCATGGATGCCGCCGGTCTCGCGCATCAGCGTCTGCCGCGCCGGCAACGCACGCGCGGCGCGCGCGATCGCGTCGCCGCCGATGCCCGCGGCCGTGCCGGCGGCCGCGATCCGTGGCGGGTGCAGGTCGAGCTGCGCGATGCTTTCGATGCCGCACACGCCGCAGCCGGTGCGGCCGGCCAGCGCGCGGCGGTGGGCCTTCAGCGCCATGAACGCCTGCTGCGACACGGTCAGCCGCACTTCGGCGCTGCCGGGCCGGCACTCGCTTTCGATGTCGAAGACGTCCGACGCGCGCTCGACGATGCCTTCGCTCAGCGCGAAGCCGAGGCCGAACGCGTCGAGGTCGATCGGCGTCGCCATCATGACCGTGTGCGAGATGCCGTTGAACACGAGCGCAACCGGGGTTTCGTCGACGACGCGATCGACGGTGTCGAGCGCGTCGCCGGCGCGATGGCGCGTCACCCGACACGCGGTGCTGCCGGTCGGATCGTCGCGGCGGATGCAGGACTCCATGCAGGTTTCTCCAGGGCGGGGCGGCCGGGCCCGGCGTGTGCGCCGAACCACGGGAATCGACGCCGCCGGGCGGGCGGCGAAGGGCGCGCGACCGCCGCGGGCAGGCGTTGGACAACATGTTAAGTGGAGTGAACAGTGCGCCCGGGATACAGCGCCGCCACACGAAAAGCAGTACAGCTGAGCGTCCCGTCGGCATGGTAACTATTTTCCGTGCACACATCTTCGGCGGTGCAAGCAGCACAGTTTCAGCGCACGTTCGATTGATTGCGAGTATCGTTGCAAACGCGATATCGTCGTTCACGCTTCGATGCCGTGCGAGCCGCCGTTCGGGTTCGCATGTGTCGTCGCCAAGCCGTCGCGCGATTTCCTGCTTCGAGCGTACGTCCTCACAACCACGAGCAAATTACGGTCATGGAAATCTTCGATGCGTTCCATCTCGCCCGATTGCAATTCGCATTCACGGTGTCGTTCCACATCGTGTTCCCCGCGATCAGCATCGGCATGGCGAGCTTCCTGGCGGTGCTGGAATGGCGCTACCTCGTCACCGGCGACGCCGCCTACAAGTCCATGTTTCAGTTCTGGTCGAAGATCTTCGCGATCGGCTTCGGGATGGGCGTGGTCTCCGGCGTCGTGATGGCGTACGAGTTCGGCACCAACTGGTCCGGGTTCTCGCGCGTCGCGGGCAACATCACCGGGCCGCTGCTCACGTACGAAGTGCTGACGGCGTTCTTCCTCGAAGCCGGCTTCCTCGGCGTGATGCTGTTCGGCTGGCAGCGCGTGAGCCCACGTGCGCACTTCTTCGCGACGCTGATGGTCGCGGTCGGCACGCTGATCTCGACGTTCTGGATTCTCGCGTCGAACAGTTTCATGCAGACGCCGCAAGGCTACAAGATCGAGAACGGCCTCATCGTGCCGGTCGACTGGTTCAAGATCATCTTCAACCCGTCGTTTCCGTATCGTCTCGCGCACATGACGATCGCGGCGTTCATCGTCGCGGGCTTCATCGTCGCCGCCTGCGGTGCGTGGCACCTGCTGAAGGGGCGCCGCGACGAGCCGGTGAAGCGCAGCTTCTCGATGGCGCTGTGGATGCTGCTGGTGCTCGCGCCGATCCAGATCTTCGTCGGCGACGCACACGGGCTGAACACGCGCGAATACCAGCCGGCGAAGATCGCGGCGATCGAGGGGCTGTGGGAAACGGAGAAGGGCGGCACCGCGCTGAACCTCGTCGGGCTGCCCGACATGCAGGCCGAAACCACCCGCTATGCGATCCAGGTGCCGCACCTCGGCAGCCTGATCCTCACGCACAGCTGGGACGGCGAGATCCGCGGGCTGAAGGAATTCGCGCCGCAGGACCGCCCGTATTCGCCGATCATCTTCTGGACTTTCCGGATCATGGCCGGCCTCGGGATGCTGATGCTGCTGACCGCGCTGCTCGGGCTGCTGCTGAGAAAGGGCGGACGCCTGTACGAGACGCGCTGGTTCCAGTGGTTCGTGGTCGCGATGGGCCCGTCGGGCATCGTCGCGCTGCTGGCCGGCTGGATCACGACCGAGGTCGGGCGGCAGCCGTGGACCGTGTACGGCGTGCTGCGCACCGTCGATTCGGTCGCGCCGCTCACCGCGCAACAGGTCGGCGTGTCGCTGCTGATCTTCGTGGTCGTGTATTTCCTCGTATTCGGAACGGGTATCTACTACATGATGAAACTGATGAAGCGCGGGCCGGCTGCGCAGGCCGGCTACATCGAGCTGCACCGGCATCCGGGGCTGCGCAAGAGCGCGCTGTCCACGCCGCTGAACGTGACGGAGGCGGAGTAATCATGCATATCGATCTTCCTGTCGTGTGGGCCGCGATCATCGGCCTCGGCGTATTCATCTACGTGATGCTGGACGGCTTCGATCTCGGCATCGGGCTGCTGTTTCCGTTCTTCGATGCGAAGGCCGAGCGCCAGGTGATGCTCGACACCGTCGCGCCGGTGTGGGACGGCAACGAGACGTTCCTCGTGCTCGGCGGCGCGGGCCTCTATGGCGCGTTCCCGGTCGTGTATTCGACGCTGCTGCCGGCGAACTACCTGCCGCTGGTGCTGATGCTGGTCGGGCTGATCTTCCGCGGCGCGGCGTTCGAGCTGCGCGCGAAAGCGACCCGCACGCAGCACATGTGGGACCTCGCGTTCATCGGCGGCTCGGCGCTCGCCGCGTTCTGCCAGGGGATCGTGCTCGGTTCGCTGCTGCAGGGCATCAAGATCGAGAACAACCAGTTCGCGGGCGGGCCGTTCGACTGGCTGTCGCCGTTCAGCATGATGTGCGGGATCGGCGTGCTCGTCACCTATGCGACGCTCGGTTGCGGCTGGCTGATCCTGAAGGTCGACGGCGAACTGCAGCGCAAGATGCGGTTGCTGATGAAGCCGCTCACGGGCGTGCTGCTCGCGGTGATGGGCGTGGTCAGTCTGTGGACCGTGATCGGGCTGCCGGCCGTCGCGCACCGCTGGTTCGGCAGCGGCAACCTCGGCTGGTTCCTGCCGGTGCCGATCCTCGTCGTCGCATGCGTATGGGGCATCTTCTACGCGGTGAAGCGTGCGCACGAGGCCACGCCGTTCCTGCTGACGCTCGCGCTCGTGTTCCTCGGCTACACGGGGCTCGTGATCAGCATCTGGCCGAACATCGTGCCGCCGTCGCTGTCGATCTGGGATGCGTCGTCGAGCCATTCGAGCCAGTTGTTCGCGCTCGTCGGCACCGTGATCGTGCTGCCGATCATCCTCGTGTACAACGCGATGCAGTACCGCGTGTTCCGCGGCAAGGTGCGCGAGGGCGACATCGGCTATCACTGAGCGGCACGGCACTCGATGCGAAAGCGGCCCGCCACGCGCGGGCCGTTGCACATCAGGTGCGGGCGCAACGGGTTGCGTATTCCGGTTCCCTATTCCTTTGCCAGTCGAGAAAACATCATGATCGTCCGACCACGACAGAACTGGCTCCGGATGCTGTTCGTATGGAACGGCTCCGTGCTGCAGTCGATCATTCCGCAGCTCGTGTTCATGGCGATCGTCAGCACGCTGGCGGTCTTCACGAACGGCCGAATCTTCGGCGAGAAGATTCCGCTGAACACCGCGCCGTTCACGCTGTTCGGGCTCGCGCTCGCGATCTTCCTCGGGTTTCGCAACAACGCGAGCTTCGAGCGCTTCAAGGAGGCGCGGCATCTGTGGGGCAACCTGCTGATCGCCGCACGCGCCGTGACGTCGCAACTGCATCGCTACCTGCCCGACAACGTGAGCGACGCCGAGCGCAACCGGCTCGCCGATCTGCTGATCGCGCTCGCGTATGCGCTGAAGCATCAACTGCGCCATACCGATCCGAGCGCGGACCTGCAGCGCATTCTCGGCGCGGAGCGCACGGCCGCGCTCGGCGGCAAATGCTACAAGCCGGTCGCGATCCTCGACGAACTGCGCGGCGGCATCGTGCGTGCGCTGGGGCGCGCACCAGGCAGCGACGCGACCTGCTGGATGTTCGAGACGCAACTCGACGCACTCGGCAAGTCGGTCGGCGGTTGCGAGCGCATCCAGTCGACGCCGATCCCGTTTTCGTACAGCGTACTGCTCCATCGCACCGTGTATGCGTATTGCGTGCTGCTGCCGTTCGGGCTCGTCGATTCGACGGAGTTCTTCACGCCGCTGATCTGCGTGTTCATTTCCTACACGCTGATCGCGCTCGAGGCGATCGCGAACGAAGTGGCCGAGCCGTTCGGCCTTGCGCCGAATGCGCTCGCGCTCGATGCGATCACGCGCACGATCGAGCGGTCGGTGCTCGAACTCGGCGATCGGCCGATGCCCGAGGAATTCGTGCCGGCGTCGACGTATCAGATCACGTAGGCGGCGGGGTCGGTAGTGTAGTCGTCGGTAAGGTTGCTCGGCCCGAGCGGGGGCGGTTGTGTAGACTCGTGCTCGTTCAATGGAGCCCACACCATGCAACTGCTTGATCATGTGTCGATCGGCGTGCCGGATATCGACCAGGCACGCCCTTTCTACGATGCCGTCATGGCTGCGCTGGGCGCAGCCAAGATCTATGACCGGCCCAATGCGCTCGGCTATGGCGAACGTTGCAGCGCGAATGACCCGGAGTCGACCTTCTTGGCGGTGTATCTGGATCCCGCCGAAGTCGGCGCGAGCAAGCGGCACTGGTGTTTCAAGGCCGCTTCCCGCGAGCAGGTGCATGCGTTTTTCGAGGCAGGGCTTGCGACGGGCGGCCAGTCCGACGGTGAACCCGGATTGCGGCCGCAGTACCACGGCGACTACTACGCGGCTTTTCTGATCGATCCGGCCGGCAACCGGATCGAGGCCGTGTGTCACGCGGCGGCCGCGGAGCGGGAGCGGTCGTGACGGCGCCGCTCAATCGAAATACGTCAGCCCCATCGCCCCCTTCACCTCCGCGAGCGTCGCCCCCGCCACTTCCCGCGCATGCAGCGTGCCGCGCTTCAGGATCGCCATCACTTCGGCCTTGTCCGCTTCGAACTCGCGGCGGCGCGTGCGGATCGGCTCGATCAGCGCCTGCAGCCGCTCGTTCAGCACGCGCTTGACGACGCTGTCGCCGAGGCCGCCGCGGCGATAGTGGGCCTTCAACTCGTCGACCTTCGCCACGTCCGGTTCGAACGCATCGAGGAACGTGAACACGACGTTGCCTTCGACCTGGCCGGGGTCGCTCACGCGCAGGTGGTTCGGGTCCGTATACATGTCCTTCACGGCCTGCGCGATCTCGTCCGGCGTCGAGCCGAGCGTGATCGCGTTGCCGAGCGACTTGCTCATCTTCGCCTTGCCGTCGATGCCCGGCAGCCGCGTGACCGACGACAGCACGGCCTCGCATTCGACCAGCACCGGCTTATCGACGGTCGCGTTGAAGCGGCGCACGAGTTCGTTGGTCTGCTCGATCATCGGCAACTGATCGTCGCCGACCGGCACGTGCGTCGCCTTGAACGCGGTGATGTCGGCCGCCTGGCTCACCGGGTAGGTCAGGAAGCCGGCCGGGATGTCGCGCTCGAAGCCGCGCAGGCGGATTTCTTCCTTGATGGTCGGATTGCGTTCGAGGCGCGCGACCGTGACGAGGTTGAGCAGGTATTGCGACAGCTCGGCGAGTTCGGGCACCTGCGACTGCACGACGATCGTCGAGATCGCCGGATCGATGCCGACGGCGAGATAGTCGAGCGCGACCTCTATCACGTTCTCGGTGACGCGCTGGCGGCGGCCCATGTTGTCGGTCAGCGCCTGCGTATCGGCGAGCAGCAGGAATTGCGTCGCGTCGTGCTGCATCTGCACGCGCGCGCGCAGCGAGCCGATGTAGTGGCCGAGATGCAGCGGGCCGGTCGTGCGGTCGCCGGTGAGGATGGTCGGGCGGGTGGGGTGTGTCATGGTCGTCGTTGGCTCCGGGTTATCGAAGCCGCCAGCCATGATGTCATCGCAGAAACGCAAATGCCGCCATCGCTGGCGGCATCACGTTTGGGACATGCAAAAGGAAACGGGCCGCCTGGGTCAGGCGCGCCACCAGCAATGCACGATCGGCGAGGCGGGTCGGGTTTCCATCGCGGCAGTATAGCGTAGTGCGCGGGCGGACGTGCGCGTCAGCGGATCACCGACTCCATCGCGAGGTACGCGGTTTCGGCGGACGGCCACAACAGGTATAGCAGGCCGGCCATCAGCAGCCACGCGCCGGCGCGTACGAGCGGCGTGCGGTCCTTGTCGCGAGGGGGATGGGTGGGCTGCTTCGATTTCTTCATGCTTGCAGGCGCGGGTGCGCCACTCCAACGGTTACTGCAACGGGTCGCGCGAGGCGAGCCGGGGTGTTGCGGGAATGGGTCAACGAGACTTCCCGTGGGCAGGGTGTCCGGAATCTCAAAAAGGGTTCGATCGTATATTCTGAAACGCATCTCGTGCGAAGCGATGCGCATGCTACCAGTTCGGGGCGGTATGCATGGTCAAGGATTGTAGGGCAATGGTCGGAATGGATGGCGTCGCGTCCATTCTACGGGCCGAGGCCCGGGTGCTTCCCGGCTGGGTGCGAATGCCGGTGGCCAATGAAATCGCTCGGAAAAACCGGAGGGATATTCCGGTCTCGCGTGCTCACACCATAATAAGCGCGCGACAATGTGTTCCCTTTTCTTACGTGGGTGTTCGACATCGTGCGAAATCAGTTACGTTCGACTGCTGCCAGCCGCATTGGCTTCACGCAATTGGTTTCTGTTTTCCTGATCTTCACGAGTACAGCCTGTTCGAAGGGAGATACTCTTCCGCGGAACATGTCGCTGACTGCCTTCAATCCGCATCGCGGGGCATTTGAGTGCAGGCATGAAGCTGCCGTGGTTCCTCCTGTCGATCCGGACGCCGATCGCTGGAATCAGCAGGCCATGGCGCTGACCAGTTCGCTGTTGTGGCCGAACCAGCGCGATTACAAGGGCGCGGTCGATTTGTGGACGAAAGCGGCCGAGCGCAAGCACTGGAAGGCCATGCTGAATCTGGCGAATGCGTACGCGCAGGGGCAGGGCGTGGAGCGTGATTCGGAACATGCGATTCAGATCACCGAACAGGCGATGAAGCTGGGTATTCCGGCCGCCTACGATCTGATGGGCACGTATCACATGGACGGAATGGGCGTGAAGCAGGATGCCAGCCGCGCGTACGCATTCTGGCAACTGGCCGCCGATATGGGCAGCCCGAGTTCGATGGCGTATCTGGGCGGCAAGATGGATGCGCTCTATGACGACCCGAAGGCGGGCTTCTGGGGCAACCGCAAGATCGCCCTGCGGATGCTTGAATGTGCGGTCGCGCAAGGCAACGGACTTGCTGCATATGAATTGGGAACGACGATCGTGGGCGATCGAGCCGAATTGAGCGAGAACAACGAACGCGCGCTCAAGACGCTGCATGAAGGCGTGAAATTCGGCAATGCCCAAAGTGCGGCCTATCTGTTCGGTGCGTTCGACGATGGCGATCCCGTGGTCGGCAATGTGAAGGATCGGGCCCGTGCCGAGCGCTACAGTGTCCTGGCCGATCGCCTCGACCGAGACCCCGACCTGCGTCTGCCGAATCTGGACAAGGTCGTGCCGCTGCCGCCCGCCAAGCTGCCCAAGTGGGACGGGAACAAGGAGACGTTGATCGACGCGGCGAAAGCAGTGACGTCCGTGCCGGTGTCGCCGGTCAAACCCGCGTCGCATCCCGTGTCGTAGCGTACGGGCCGCGCACATGTGCCCGGTGGCCAGACGCTGCCGGAGAAGCCGCAGGTCGCTGTTCCTCAGCAGATGGAAACGACGGCGGCCCCTGTCGGCGGTTACCCGCTCACCTGACACCCGCCGCCCTCGCGCGGTGCCGACCGACTTCACATCTCCCTCGCACGGTTCGTCCTTGCAGCAGTCCTGCCGAATTTCCGGCAAGGCCGTCGCACATCCCTTTCCCGGAGAACCCCATGCGATATCCGTTGCAGCACGCCGATCAAGCCGCCGTGGCGCGGCGTCCATCCAACCCCGAACCGCACGTACCCGTGTCGCGCGTGAACCTCGAGGAGGTGTGAGCCATGAGCAACGAAGCACTCGACCCGCTGCTGCGGCAGCTCGCGGAGAAGCGACTCGGACGGCCTCTCGAGCCCGCCGACGAACAGGCGCTGCTGGAGCGGCTGTCGGGCCGGCAAGGAAACGCGTCGGCGCCCGCTGCCGGCCCGGCCGCGCAGGCGAGCACCGCGAACGCGCCCTTGCCGCAGTTCAAAACCCGGCAAGAGGCGCGCCAACAGATCAAGCATTTTCTGCAGCTCAACCAGCAAAAGGCGTACGAGAAGATGCGCGGTATCCTGCAGACGATCGACACGCAGAACGAGACGACGCTCGGCATGCTGGCGTCGGAGCAACGGAAAGTATCGGGCGTACTCGACGCGCACGAGCCGGCCGGGGATGCGCAGGCATCCGGCGCAGCCGGAATCCAGGACAGCACCCGCGAGGCGATGACGATGATCGGCGAACAGCTGACGAGCATGATCCGGCAGGAAATCGAAACATGCTTCCGGCAATACGGCGATGCGCTCGCCGAAGGGCTCGCCGAACGGCTCGCCGTCAGGCTCGACGCGATGGAGGACCGGTTGCGCAGCATCGTCGCCGGCCCGGTCGAACCCACCGAACCCACCGCTGCCGTTCACGATACGCGCGGCCCAGCGTCCATGGATTAGCACGCGGGTCATTCGGCCGACAGCGGAACCGGCCGGCTCGATGTGCGACCTCTCAACTACGTGAACCAAGGAGCAACAAATGGCTGAAACGTGTCAAGTGTGCCAGGTCAATCCCGCGATTACCGATGCGGTCACACAGGTCAACGTCAAGGTGGTCGCGGAAGCGCCGGCAATGGCGATGGGCTCGCTGTACCAGGCCCAGAGCCATTCGCTCAGCATCCTGTTCGAGAACGCGGTGCAGCAGCAGTCGCAGGCCGCGATCCAGTCGCAAACGTCGACGAACGTGGGGACGATGCAGCTCTACACGATCGGGCCGGAAAGCGCGGGCGCGGCCGCCACGGAAATCGGCGCGAACGGGATCATTTCCATTCTGGCCGACGTGATCGCGATCGGGAAGGCAGTCAAGGGCTGACGCACGATCGCAACGCCGTGGTTGAGCGGCGGCGCAAGCGGTGCGAACCGCCGATGCCGCCGCCGTGCCGCGCGGTGTTCCGGAGCAATCGACAGAACGGGCAGCGCCGATTCGATGCGGCGCCCGTTCGCAAATCAGGAGAAATACGATGCCTATCGGTGTAGACGACCCGAAAGACGAGAAGGACCCGAAAGACCCCTGCAACTGCACGACATGCGCGGTCAACGCCGCGATCACCGACGCGGTCACGCAGACCAACGTCAAGGTGGTCGGCGAAGCGCCTGCGATGGCAACGGGCTCGCTGTACCAGGCCCAGAGCCATTCGCTGAGCGTGTTGTTCGAGAACGCGGTGCAGCAGCAGTCGCAGGCCGCGGTGCAACTGCCGACCTCGACGAACGTTGGCACAATGCAGCTGTACACGCTCGGGCCGGCGAGCGCCGGCGCGTCCGCGACGGAAATCGGCTCGAACGGCGTGCTGTCCGTGCTGGCCGACGTGCTCGCGCTCGGCAAGGCGCTGGCCTGACGCGTCACTGGCGCGGACGCCGGGCGGTGGCTCCCATCGGGCGCTGCCGCCCGGCGTCGGACGCCGTGTCGACCTGCCCGCGCAAGCGGGCCCCGGTGCCGCGTATCGGCGCCGACCGACCTATTCATGCTTTCGCCGTGACAGCGCCGCAGCGGCGAGCCAACCAGGAGCAACGACATGCCGGAACAGGTTTCTCCCGCGATGACCGACGCGGTCACGCAAGCCAACGTCAAGGTGGTGGGCGAAGCGCCCGCCGTGGCCTTGGGCACGCTCATGCAGTCGAACAGTCATGCGTCCGCGATCCTGCTGCACAACGCCGTGCAGATGCAGGCGAACCAGGCGATGTCCAACCTTGCCGCGACGACCGTCGGCGTCATGCAGCTCTATGCCGGGTCGCCGGCGGCAGCGGCGGCTGGCGCGGCGCGCTCGGCGAACGACAGCGTTGCGTCGCAACTGGCCGCGGTCGCGCAGTTGATGAACGCCATCGGCCACTGGCGCGGCTGACCTGCGCGACGCGCGGCCCCCACCCGCGCAGGCGGCTTTCGTCCGCCGACGGCACCGCCCGGCTCACGGGCGTGCCGGCCTTCAATTGGCGTCGACGATCGTCCGGAGCTGCTCCGGTTTCTCGATCGTCACACCATGCTCGTGCAGCCGGATCAGGCCGTCGCGCTGCATCTTCTGCAGGCTGCTGTTCAGTCGCGGCCGGCTGACGTTGAGCATCGCCGCGAGGATGCTCTGGTTCTCCGGCAGCGGCACCTCGAGACCGTCCCCTTGCATGCGGTTCAGCAGATGGCGCGCGAGCCGGGCTTCGACGCGGTACAGGCATGCCGATTCGACGAAATCGCTCAACTGCTGGATATGCCGGCACAGCTGCTCATGGATGCGTCCCATGAATTCCGCGTTCGCCAGCAGCGGCGTGAAGTACTGGCGATGCAACACCGAAATGCGGCAGTCGGGGCTCAACTGGGCGGTGAAGTTGCGCCGGTGTGCGCGAATCAGCGTGTTTTCGCCGATGAGTTCGCCGGGCATCGAGTGGCCGAGAATGATCTCGCGCCCGCCGGGTTCGTGCAGCGTCTTGTAGACGCGGCCGCGATGCACGAACGCGACGAAATCCCCCGGATCGCCCTTGAAGAACAACAGGCGATTGCCGTGTTCGGGCCAGGGCGTGGCATGCCGCTCGATATGGACGATCAGACTTTCCGGGAGACCGGCGAGTATCGGTATGTTGCGCAACGTTGGAGCGTGGGCAAGGGCAGGCATGTTTTCCGCGCGAGGTTGTTTGACGATGCGGCCACCTAGCGAAAAACGCTGCCTTCGGCATGGCGTGAAGAATGCATAACGAAAATATCGGGATAATCGGCGGGCCGTCCCGATATGGCGGCACGTCGGCGACAACGGCGCATGGCTGCGCGACGTGGACTGCCTTGTGCCGGCTCGCGAACGCTGCGCGACGGCAGTCGTTTTCTTTCATCGCAATGCCGTAATTCAGGCCGGGCGACGCACCTGAAACGACGGATCGGAGTATGCCGGGGGATTAATGTTTCTGTTCACAATAATCAAGAAAATTTACCGGTTCCGATTATCGTTATAGCGGTGTTACGCGGGTAACAGCGCCATTCCCGGGATCGAATCGATTCTGTGTTTTCCAAAGAAAAGGAAGACACGGGATGACAACCTCGAACCAGCACGCTGCCGCCGCGCCCGAGTCTCCGGCGCAGCAGCTCGATCGCACGTGGCGCGAAATGCAGGGGAAATTGCGGCGTCGCGCGCGCCTGTTGTGCAAGGGCGATATTCACCGCGCCGACGAATTGCTGTCCGACACCGCCCTCAAGGTCCACATTTACCTGCAGCGTTCGCCCGGGCGCGTTCAGAACCTGGCCGGGTTTCTCTTCCTGGTGCTGAACCACGCGTTCCTCGATGGCGCGCGCCGCCGCCTGCGCGAAAGCGGCATGCTCGAATTCGACCCGGCGTGGGACGACGATCACGCCGTCGAGCTGGCCGGCCACGCGCCGTCGGTCGAGCAGCAACTGCTGCTGCGGCAACAGCTGCTGCGTCTCGAACAGGCGCTGTCGGTGCTCTCGCCGCAGCAGCAGATGCTGTTCACGCTGAAGTTCGAGGAGGACCGGCCGTATTTCCACATCGCCGCGACGCTCGGGATCAACGAGCCGCTGGCCAGAAAGCGCGTCGAGCTGCTGCGCAAGAAGTTGCGCGAGGAACTCGCGTGAGCGCGTTCACGAATGCCGGCACGCAGCGTTCCTAACGGCATGCGCGGGGTCGATGGCCTGCCGGCCCGCCCGTTCCTTCAATCGCATGCCGGAGCCGAGATCCGAGGAGGCCTCGTGGCAGACAAAGTCAATGAGCAGATTACCGATGCGCTGACGCAGACCAACGTCAACGTCGTCGCGGGCTCGCCGGCCCAGGCGCTGGGCATGCTTTACCAGATGTTCAGCCAGGCCGTCGGCATCTCGGCGCAGAACATGACCCAGCAGCAGGCGGCGTTGAACCAGATTTCGAACGCCGTCGTGTCGAAGGCCGTGGCGATGATCCTGTCCGTCGAGGCATCGCCGAAGCCGGCATCGGGCGGCGCGTCGCTGCCCGCGGCGGGCGGGTCGCCGACGGGTTCCACGCACTAGGACACGACGACTATCGGGACACCTGAACCATGAACATGAAAGGTCTTTTGGATGGACGCGGAGAAGGCGCGACGCAAGCACCGGACGACGTCGCGGACGCCGCGGCCGAAGCTGCGCCGCACGACGCGACGTCGACAGCCCGCAAGCGCGCGTGGCCGGTCAACCGGTTGCGCAGGTTCACCGACGCGCTGAAGGCGCCGGACCAGATCGCGGGCGTGTCCGGCGCCGCCCCATCGGCGTTGAAGACGGTCCAGGCGATCAACGCGGAGGCGGCGTCCTACGCGACGACGCAGATATCCGTCGGTCCGAACATGATGATCACGCAGGCCGGCGGCATGGTCGCGCAGGCGGCGGCCAACTACTTCGAGGCGTCGACGTCGCTGGCGATCGCGGGCAAGAGCGTGCTGATGAAGGACCTCGCGCAGAAGACCATCGACGAGGACGTGAAAGGCATGGCGATGGATGCGGTGGGCCTGCTGTTGACGGACCTGTTCGTCGCGACCGCGGCGGTCGTCGCGGGCGCCGCGGAGGCGATCGAAGGGGAGGCCGCGAGCGTCGCGCTCGACCGGATCGACGAGAGCCTGCAGAAGTATCAGGCGTTGCTCGACAAGAAGGGCGCCTGAGACACGTCACGCACGTCGGGCGCGGCGTCGATAGGAACGTCGCGGGCAATCATGCGTCGAGAACCGCGGCGCAATCGCGGGCCACGCGTGCAGCGGGCGAAACAGTCTTCATCGACACGACCCGCCGGGCCGTCAGGCCCGATGCGGGATGTGAGCGGCGGGCGCGATGCACGTTCGTGGTCGAACGCGTCGCGCCTGCTACCGGCAGTCCAGTCCAATCATGTGAGGAACCCATGTCTTACATCATTCAGAACGCACACGGTGCCGCGCCGCTGCGGGTTGGCGAGCGCAAATGGGGCGATGCGACGGAAATCGATTTCGGCGCGATGACGAGCTGCATCGCGCTCGTCGAGCAGACGCCGGGCCAGCCGACGTTGGTGCGCGGCATCCATCTGTCGATCGTCGGCGACGGCGGCACGAAGGTCTACGACACGGCGGCGGATGTCGCCGGACAGGTCGAGACGATCATGCAGCAGAGCGGCAACATGCGTGCATGCCTCGGGCGCATCGACCTCTGGCAGGCCAACGTGTCGCCGGAGGTGCAGGATTTCTTCGTCGCGCTGATGATGAGCCTCGGCATGGTCCAATGGGTGCAGGTGCCCGACGGCAACCTGCGGGTGCGGCTTGATGGCGGCGTGATGCAGTATCAGAAGGGCACCGCCGCGTGGACCAACGTGTAGCCGGCGCGATCCGTCGAAACCGGTGCCCGCGATGCGCGCGGGCGCCGGCCCCGTCCCAGCTTTTTGTTCGTCAACGCCAACAAAAAACCTCGTTTCGCGCCACGCGGCCTGTCAGCAGAATGTCTCCATTCCAGCTCACGCGACGACACAAGCGTCGCATGAGCCGCACTTCCGAAGGAGACAGCCGTGGCAGTCGAAACAACCTCGATCGATACGCTCGTCGTCGGCGCCGGGCAGGCCGGCGTGGCGATGAGCGAGCACCTGGGCAAGCTGGGCGTGCCCCATCTCGTGCTGGAGCGTGACCGCATCGCCGAACGCTGGCGCACCGGGCGCTGGGATTCGCTGGTCGCGAACGGCCCTGCGTGGCACGACCGTTTCCCCGGCCTCGAATTCGACGGGCTCGATCCCGATGCGTTCGCCACGAAGGACCAGGTCGCGGACTACTTCGAAGCGTATGCCCGTCGATTCAACGCGCCGATCCGCACCGGCGTCGAAGTGAAACACGTCGTGCGCAACACGGGCAAGCCGGGCTTCGTCGTCGAGACGTCCGACGGCATGATCGAGGCGAACCGCGTGGTGGTCGCGACGGGCCCGTTCCAGCGCCCGGTGATTCCGCCGATCGCGCCGGACGACGCGCGCGTCGTGCAGATCCATTCCGCCGACTATCGCAACCCGGGCCAGCTGCCGGCAGGCGCGGTGCTGGTGGTCGGCGCCGGTTCGTCGGGCGTGCAGATCGCCGATGAGCTGCGGCGCGCGGGCCGGCAGGTTTACCTGTCGGTCGGGCCGCACGACCGTCCGCCGCGTGCGTATCGCGGCCGCGACTTCTGCTGGTGGCTTGGCGTGCTCGGCGAATGGGACAAGGAAGTCGCGACGCCAGGCCGCGAACACGTGACGATCGCGGTGAGCGGCGCGCGCGGCGGCCATACGGTCGATTTCCGCGCGCTCGCGAATCAGGGCGTGACGCTGGTCGGGTTGACGAAGTCGTTCGACGGCGGCGTGGCCGTGTTCGAACCCGATCTCGCGATCAATCTCGCGCGCGGCGACGAGAACTACCTGTCGCTGCTCGACGCGGCCGACGCGTATGCGGCGCGCAATGGCCTCGACCTGCCGGAAGAACCGGCCGCGCGACGCATCCTGCCGGATCCCGACTGCGTCGCGCATCCGATCCTCTCGCTCGATCTCGCCGGCGCGGGCGTCACGTCGATCGTCTGGGCGACCGGCTATGCGGTCGACTACGGCTGGCTGAACGTGGACGCGTTCGCGCCGAACGGCAAGCCGCAGCACCAGCGCGGCGTGTCGAAGGAGCCGGGCATCTATTTCCTCGGGCTGCCGTGGCTGTCGCGGCGCGGCTCCAGCTTCATCTGGGGCGTGTGGCACGACGCGAAGCACATCGCCGATCACATCGTCACGCAGCGCAAGTACCTCGCATACCACGATGCGGCGCAGCACCGCGCGGCCGCCCAAGCGGCGCAGCCGGACGCGCGCCCGCTCGCCGAAGCGGCGAACTGACGACCTGACGACCCCGCCGCGACCGCTTCCCGCGCGGCGGGCGACCACACCGACACTCGAAGGACCTCGATGAGCCAGCCTACCCATACGCGTATCCGCATGTTCAACACGAAGGATACCTACCCGAACCAGACGCTCGACAACGACCTGTGCCAGGCCGTGCGGGCCGGCAACACCGTCTACGTGCGCGGCCAGGTCGGCACCGATTTCGACGGCAACCTGATCGGCCTCGGCGACCCGCGTGCACAGGCCGAGCAGGCGATGAAGAACGTCAAGCAGTTGCTCGAGGAAGCCGGCAGCGACATCACGCATATCGTGAAGACGACGACCTACCTGATCGATCCGCGTTATCGCGAACCCGTGTACCAGGAAGTCGGCAAGTGGCTGAAGGGCGTCTACCCGATCTCGACGGGGCTCGTCGTTTCCGCGCTCGGTCAGCCGCAGTGGCTGATGGAGATCGACGTGATCGCGGTGATTCCCGACAACTGGCAGCCGAACCGCGCACGGGAGGCGACATGACGTTCTCCATCGTCGGACGCTGCCCGGAGACGGGGCAGCTCGGGATCGCGATCAGCTCGTCGAGCATCGCGGTGGGCGCGCGCTGCCCGTGGGTGCGTGCGGGCGTCGGCGCCGTCGCGACGCAGAACATCACGCTGCCGGCGCTTGGGCCGCAGATTCTCGACCTGATCGAGCACGACCAGCTCGCGCCGGCCGCGGCGCTCGACCGGGCGTTGAGCGCGAACGGCTGGAGCCAGTACCGGCAGGTCACGGCGATCGACGGGCAGGGGCAGACCGCATGCTTCACCGGCAAGGAGGCGCTCGGCACGCATCGCGCGGTGCAGGGCGAGCAATGCGTGGCGGCCGGAAATCTGCTGGCCGCGCCGGCCGTGATCGATGCGATGGTGCGGGCCTTCGAGCACGCGCCCGGGCTGCTCGCCGATCGCCTGCTGGCCGCGATGCACGCGGCGATGACGGCCGGCGGCGAGGCCGGGCCCGTGCATTCGGCCGCGCTGAAGGTGGCCGGTGACGTGACCTGGCCGATCGTCGACCTGCGCGTCGACTGGGCCGATACCGATCCGATCGGGCAACTCGATGCGCTGTGGCGCGCGTATCGGCCGCAGATGCAGGACTACCAGACGCGCGCGCTGAATCCGACCGCCGCACCGAGTTACGGAGTACCGGGCGATGAGTGATCCGTCGAGCCGCGCGCTGCTCGAACGGCTGATCGGCTTCGCGACGGTCAGCCGCGACTCGAACCTCGAGATGATCGGTTTCATCCGCAACTATCTCGCGGGTTTCGGTGTGGAAAGCGAGCTGTTCTATAACGCGGAACGCACGAAGGCGAGCCTGTACGCGACGATCGGCCCGCGCGACCGCGGCGGCGTCGCGCTGTCGGGCCATACCGACGTGGTGCCGGTCGACGGGCAGGCATGGACGGTCGAGCCGTTCCGGCTGACCGAGCGCGGCGGCCGCCTGTACGGTCGCGGCACGGCCGACATGAAGGGCTTCATCGCATCGGTGCTCGCGGCCGTGCCGGCGTTCGTCGCGCGGCCGCTGAGCGTGCCCGTGCATCTCGCGTTCTCGTACGACGAGGAAGTCGGTTGCGTCGGCGTGCGGCCGATGCTCGAACAACTGGCCGCGCGCGCACATCGTCCGCGGCTGTGCGTGATCGGCGAGCCGACCGAACTGAAGCCGGTGCTCGGTCACAAGGGCAAGCTCGCGATGCGCTGCCACGTGAAGGGCGCCGCGTGTCACTCGGCTTACGCGCCGTCGGGCGTCAACGCGATCGACTATGCGGCGAAGCTGATCGGCCGGCTCGGCGAGATCGGCGCGGCGCTCGCACGCCCCGAGCGGCACGACAGCCGCTTCGATCCGCCGTTCTCGACCGTGCAGACGGGCTTGATCAAGGGTGGCCGCGCGCTGAACATCGTGCCGGCCGAATGCGAGTTCGATTTCGAGGTGCGCGCGCTGCCGGATTTCGATGCGCACGACGTGCCGAGAAAGCTGCAGGACTATGCGGAATCCGAACTGTTGCCGCGGATGCGCGCGGTGCAGCCCGATACCGACATTCAACTGAAACCGCTCGGCGCGTATCCGGGGCTGGCGACCGCGCCGGACGGCGAGGCCTCGCGGCTGATCGCGTGGCTGAGCGGGTCCGACGCGTTCGGCACGGTGGCGTTCGGCACCGAGGGCGGGCTGTTCGGGCAGGCCGGTATTCCGACCGTCGTGTGCGGTCCCGGCAGCATGGACCAGGGGCACAAGCCCGACGAGTTCGTCACGCTCGAACAACTGCACGGATGCGACGCGATGCTCGGTCGTCTGGCCGCGTATCTTTCTTCAGCCGACTGAGCTGGCCACCGACACGCACGCTCCGCACCCGGCGGCGCGTGCGTTTTTTTGTTCTCTATCGCGATCTCATCGCGCCGCTTCCGCGACGATCTGCGCAAGCCGCTCGCGGCAGAAATCGACGAACGACTGCGCCTGCTTCGTGAGCTGCCCGCGCTTCAGCCGCGCGCTCACGAGCCCGGACGGGCTGACCGTTTCGCTGAGGCCGATCGTCACGACACGCTGGCCGTCGTACGTATAGTCGGAATGCGGGCGCGTGACGAGCAGCGAGAACCCGAAGCCCTGGCCGACCATCCCGCGCACCATCTCGATCGACGGCGAGCCGAACACGATGTTCGGCGTCAGCCCGAGTTCGTGAAACAGACTGACGAAATACGTGCGGCTCGGCTGCACGTCGAGCAGGATCATCGGCTCGACGCACAGGTCGCGCAGCGACACGTGCGTCTGGCTCGCGAACCGGTGGTTTTCGGGCAGCAGCACGTACGGCTGCTGCGGCGGCATCAGCGACTCGGTTTCGATCGTGCCGTCGAGATCGTGGTCGTACATCAGCGCGAGATCGAACGTGCCGGACGTCAGCCCCTGCACGAGTTCCTGCTGGTCGCCGTCGCGCAGCCGGATGTTCACGCCCGGGTAGCGCTCGCGAAAACCCGCAATCAGTTGTGGCAGATAGAGCGGCGCGACCGTCTCGAAACAGCCGATGTCGATCTGCCCGGCGATCACGTCGTTGTCGGCGAGCGCGTTCTGTTCGAACTCGTGCGCGATGCGCAGCAGTTCCTGCGCTTTCCGGTAGAAGCGCGTGCCGCTCGGCGTCAGCGACACGCCCTGCGCGTGATGGCGAATGAACAGCTTCACGCCGAAGCTCTCTTCGAGCCCCTTGATCGCGCTGGAAATCGACGGCTGCGCGATAAAGAGCTGACGCGATGCCTCGGCGACGCTGCCGGATTCGACCGTCGTGATGAAGTACTTCAGTTGCCGCAATGTGTAGTGAGCCACAAGCACCTCTGATGCCCGCCCCGGCGTGCCGCCGCGGGCGCGTGCGCGTTCCATGGGGAAACAGACCCTGGCACCTTACCTGAAGTCGATCGGCGCCGAAATTTCCGCTGCAGAGCTTTTTCGTATGTCGCGGAAATATTTTTAGTATTTTCCGGTCGCGATGCACGTGGCGCACCATCGTCTCCAACCTGGATCGCGACGGGGCCGCGTGCGCGCCGGCGGGACATGTCATCCGTCCCTGCTTGCCGCGCACGCGCCGCTTCGTTCGGCGCCGCCGCGCATGCACGCGGTGCGGCATCGCCCGCGCATCCGGACCGATGGCCGGCGCGCACCCCGACGCGCGCCGGCGTGAACGGCACGCGCGCATTGCCGCGCAGGACTGGAGACTTCACCATGACGAACGCGGAACGCAATGCGTCCCCGATGATAGAGAAGCACACGATCGGCTATGTGCCGCCCGCCGAACGCCACGGCAAGGTGCGCGACTTGTTCACGCTCTGGTTCGGCGGCAACATCGCGCCGCTGCCGATCGTGACCGGCGCGCTCGGCGTGCAGATGTTCCACCTGAACCTGATGTGGGGGATCGTCGCGATCGTCGTCGGCCAGGCGGTCGGCGGCGTGCTGATGGCGCTGCATTCGGCGCAGGGCCCGCAGATGGGCATCCCGCAGATGATCCAGAGCCGCGCGCAGTTCGGCTCGTGGGGCGCGCTGCTCGTCACGGTGATCGCGGCCGTGATGTACGTCGGCTTCTTCGCGTCGAACATCGTGCTCGCCGGCAAGTCGGTGCACGGCATCGCGTCGTCGGTGCCGGTGCCCGTCGGCATCGTGATCGGCGCGGTGGGCTCCGGGCTGATCGGGATCGTCGGCTACCGGTTCATCCATATCCTGAACCGGATCGGCACGTGGGTGCTCGGCATCGGCATCGCCGTCGGCTTCTGGATGATCCTGTCGCACGTGAACACCGCCGATTTCCTGACGCGCGGCGGCTTCGACTTCGCGGGCTGGCTCGCGACGGTATCGCTGTCGGCGCTGTGGCAGATCGCGTTCGCGCCATACGTGTCGGACTATTCGCGCTATCTGCCGGAGGACGTCGGCGTTGCGTCCACGTTCTGGGCGACCTACCTCGGCTGCACGATCGGCTCGACGCTCGCGTTCATCTTCGGCGCGGTGGCCGTGCTCGCGGTGCCGGCCGGCGCGGACACGATGGACGCGGTCAAGCAGGCGACGGGCCCGCTCGGCCCGCTGATGCTCGTGCTGTTCCTGCTGAGCGTGATCAGCCACAACGCGCTGAACCTGTACGGCGCGGTGCTCGCGGTGATCACGTCGGTGCAGACGTTCGCGTACAAGTGGATTCCGACCGCGAAGGCGCGCGCGGTGGTGTCGGTCGTGATCTTCGTCGCATGCTGCTACGCGGCGATCGGCGCGTCGACGAACTTCGTCGGCAACCTCGTCGATCTCGTGCTCGCGCTGCTGGTCGTGCTGGTGCCGTGGACGGCGATCAACCTGATCGACTTCTACGTGATCCACAAGGGCAAGTACGACATCCAGTCGATCTTCATGGCGGACGGCGGAATCTACGGCCGCTTCAATCCGCAGGCGCTGCTCGCGTATGCGATCGGCATCGTGGTGCAGATTCCGTTCATGAACACGCCGATGTATGCGGGCCCGATTCCCGCGCATCTGGGCGGCGCGGATCTGTCTTGGCTCGTGGGCCTGCTGCTGACGTCGCCGCTGTACTACTGGCTCGCGACGCGCGACAGCGCGTATCGGCGTCGGCAGGGCGGCGCGCACCTGCCGCCGACGGCGGTGCGGTAAGCGCAGGGCGGCAGGCGGGCACGGGCGCGGCGTGTGCCGCGACCCTTGCCCACCCGCGGATCAGACCACCGCCGAGCGCGCGACGCGCACCGGCACCGACTTGTACGACGGCGTGCCGCTTTCCTTGTCGATGTAGTCGAGCGGCACGAGCACGTTCGCTTCCGGGTAGTACGCGCCGACCGAGCCCGGCGCGATGTCGTACTCGATCGCGGTGATCTTCTCGAGGCGCAGTGTGCGGCCCGACGCCGTGACCGTCTCGATGTCGACGAGGTCGCCGTGTTCGAGCCCGTACTTGTCGAGATCGGCCGCGTTCATGAACAGCACGTCGCGCCGGCCGAACACGCCGCGATAGCGGTCGTCGAGCCCGTAGATCGTCGTGTTGTACTGATCATGGCTGCGCAGCGTGATCAGCCGCAGCACCTGCTCGGCGCCGAGCGCGTCCGCGTCCTCCTTCACGCCCTTGTAGACCGAGAACATCGCCTTGCCGGTCGGCGTCGGCCACACGCGCTCGGTGGGCGGCAGCGGCAGGCGGAAGCCGCCCGGCGTGCGGATCCGCTCGTTGAACGCGTCGAAGCCGGCTACCGTCTTGTCGATCAGGTCGCGGATGCGGTCGTAGTCGGCGATCAGGTCGAGCCACGCGACCTTGCTGTTCGGCAGCGTCGCATGCGCGATGCCGGCGACGATCGCGGGCTCCGAGCGCAACTGGTCCGACGCCGGCTTCAGCTTGCCGGCCGACGCATGGACCATCGACATCGAATCCTCGACGGTGATCGATTGCCGGCCGGTGGCCTGCATGTCGAGCTCGGTGCGGCCGAGCACCGGCAGGATGAAGGTTTCCTTGCCGACCAGCAGGTGCGAACGGTTCAGCTTCGTGCCGAGATGCACGCTCAGGTCGAGCTTCGCCATCGCCGGGAACGACAGCTCCGGATCGGGCAGCGCGACCGCGAAGTTGCCGCCGAGGCACAGCAGCGCCTTCGCGGTGCCGTCGATCATCGCTTGCATCGCTTGCACCGCATCGTGCCCGTGTTTCGCGGGCGGCGTGAAGCCGCACACGTCCTCGATCTTCTTCAGGAATTCGGCCGACGGCTTCTCGGTGATGCCGACCGTGCGGTTGCCCTGCACGTTCGAATGGCCGCGCAGCGGGCACACGCCGGCGCCGGGCTTGCCGATGTTGCCGCGCATCAGCAGCAGGTCGGCGATCAGGCGCACGGTGGCCGTGCCCTTGTTGTGCTGCGTGACGCCCATCCCGTACGTGACGATCGTCGCGTTCGACTTCGCGTACGCGAGCGCGACCTCTTCGAGCTGCGCCTGGGCGAGGCCGCTCGCGCGTTCGATGTCGTCCCACGACGTGGCTTCGAGATCGGCCGAGAACGCGTCGAAGCCGTCGGTGTGCTGCGCGATGAAATCGCGGTCGAGCACGTCGCCGCGCTCGGCCTCGAGCTTCAGCAGCGCCTTCATGATGCCTTTCAGCGCGGCCGCGTCGCCGCCCGCGTCGACCTGGTAGTACGTCGACGCGATCCGCGTCGAGCCGAACGACGCCATCTCGATCATGTCTTGCGGATCGGCGAAGCGTTCGAGCGCGCGTTCGCGCAGCGGGTTGAACACGATGATCGGCACGTTGCGGCGCGAACACTCGTGCAGCGTGCCCATCATCCGCGGATGGTTCGTGCCGGGGTTGTGGCCGATCGAGATGATCAGCTCGCAGTGGTCGAAATCCTCGAGCGACACGGTGCCCTTGCCGATGCCGATCGACTGCGGCAGGCCGACGCTGGTCGGCTCGTGGCACATGTTCGAGCAGTCGGGGAAGTTGTTGGTGCCGAGCTCGCGCGCGAACAGCTGGTACAGGTACGCGGCTTCGTTCGACGCGCGGCCCGACGTGTAGAACTCGACCTGCTCGGGCGGCAGCGCGCGCAGCACTTCGCCGATGCGCGCGAACGCGTCGTCCCATTCGATCGCGTGGAACGTGTCGGTCGCGCGGTCGTAGACGAGCGGATGCGTGAGCCGGCCCATGTTCTCCAGTTCGTAGTCCGACATGCGCAGCAGCGACGACACGGTGTTCGCCGCGAAGAACTCCGGCGTCACGCGCTTGGTCGTCGCTTCCCACGTAACGGCCTTCGCGCCGTTCTCGCAGAACTGGAACGTCGACTTGTGCTCCTTGTCCGGCCACGCGCAGCCGGGGCAGTCGAAGCCGTCGGGCTGGTTGGTCCGCATCAGCACGATCGGCGCCTCGATGGTTTCCATTTGCGTGCGCACCGCATCGGCTGTCGCGCGAAGCGCGCCCCAACCGCCGGCGGGCCCGTCGTATTTCCTGATGCCTGGCACTTCGCGTCGATTTGTCATGTGAATCTCCAATAGCCGGGCCCGATGCGGGTGGCTCGGTTGCGCCGTGTCGCGGCGTGGGGCGGCTCCGTCCGCGGACGGAGCCGGTCATGCGTGCCCCGGGTGGTGGGGCATGCGTTGTTTTAGTGCGCGTCCTTCTTCGCGCCGGACGACTTCTTGCCCGACGGCTTCGCGGCGGGCGGCGGGGCGTCGGCACGCGTGTCGTCCGCCTTCGCGTCCGCTGCTGCGTTGGCGGCCTTGCCGGTCGGTTTGGCCTTGCCGTCGGCGTCCTGCTTTGTGTCCTTCGCCTCCTTCGCGTCAGGCGCGGCGAGCTTGTTGAACTTCACTTCGTCGCTGTCCTTGTCGTAGTCGACCTCGCACTTGTCGCCCGACTTCAGCCGATCGGCGAGGATTTCCTTCGCGAGCCGCGTCTCGATGGTCTGCCGGATCTGGCGCTTCAGCTCGCGCGCGCCGAATTCAGGCTGGTAGCCGGCTTCGGTCAGGTGTGCGACGAGCGAATCGCCCATCACGAGCGTGATGTCCTGCGCGGCGGCGGTGCGCACCACGCGATCGAGCTGGATCTGCACGATCGCGCGGATGTCGTCCTTCGACAGCGCGTGGAAGACGATCACCTCGTCGATCCGGTTCAGGAACTCGGGCCGGAAATGCCCCTTCAGCACCTGCATCAGTTCCTCGCGGATCGCCTTGTCGGTCTTGCGCGCGGCTTCCGGCTGCGTGAGGTTGTCCATGATGATCGCCGCGCCGAGGTTGCTGGTCGCGATGATGATCGTGTTGCTGAAATCGACCACGCGACCCTTGCCGTCGGTGAGACGCCCGTCGTCGAACACCTGCAGCAGCACGTTGTAGACGTCCGGATGCGCCTTCTCGATCTCGTCGAGCAGGATCACGCTGTACGGGCGACGCCGCACGCGCTCGGTGAGCTGGCCGCCTTCGTCGTAGCCGACGTAGCCGGGCGGCGCGCCGATCAGACGCGCGACCGCGTGGCGTTCCATGTATTCCGACATGTCGATGCGGATGATCGCCTGCTCGTCGCCGAATACGGTCTCGGCCAGCGCCTTCGCGAGCTCGGTCTTGCCGACGCCCGTCGGCCCGAGGAACAGGAACGTCGCGATCGGCCGGTGCGTCTGGCCGAGCCCCGCGCGCGACAGCCGTACCGCATCGCTGACGGCGACCACCGCATCGGCCTGGCCGACCACGCGCTCGCGCAACTGCTCCTCCATCTTCAGCAGCTTCTGGCGCTCTTCCTGCGTGAGTTCGGACACGGGGATGCCGGTCAGCCGCGACACGACCTCGGCCACCGATTCAACGGTCACCTCGAGCGTCTCCGAACCGGTCTTGCGCTGCCACGCCTCCATCATCTCGTCGACGGCCTTCTGCTTCGCGCTGATCTGCTCTTCGAACTGCTTCGCTTCGTCGAAGCGCTTGCGCGACGTCGCGTAGTCCTGCTCGCGCTTCAGTTGCGCGATCTGCGCTTCGCCTTCCTGAATGTCGACCGGGCGCGACGTCGCGCCGATCCGCACGCGCGCGGCGGCCTGGTCGATCAGGTCGATCGCCTTGTCGGGCAGGAAGCGCGACGTGATATAGCGGTCGGCGAACTCGGCGGCCGCGACGAACGCGTCGTCGGCGAACGTCACCTGGTGGTGCGCCTCGAGACTGTCGCGCAGCCCGCGCAGGATCACGATCGTCTGCTCGACGCTCGGCTCCGGCACGAACACGGGCTGGAAGCGGCGTTCGAGCGCGGCGTCCTTCTCGATGTACTTCTGGTATTCGTTGAGCGTCGTCGCGCCGATCAGGCTCAGCTCGCCGCGCGCGAGCGCGGGCTTCAGCACGTTCGCGATGTCGAGGCCGCCTTCGCCGCCGCCCTGGCCCGCGCCGACGATCGTATGCAGCTCGTCGATGAACAGGATCAGTTCGTCCTGCTTCGCGGTCACTTCGTCGATCAGCTGTTTCGCGCGTTCCTCGAATTCGCCGCGATACTTCGCGCCGGCCACCATCGAGTTGATGTTGACCTCGACGAGCCGCTTGTCGCGCAGCACTTCGGGCACGTCGCCGTTGACGATCCGCTGCGCGAGCCCCTCGACGATCGCGGTCTTGCCGACGCCCGGCTCGCCGATCAGCACCGGATTGTTCTTCTTGCGGCGCGCGAGCACCTCGATCGTGCTCTCGATTTCCTGCGCGCGGCCCAGCACCGGATCGAGCTTGCCCTGGCGCGCGATCGCGGTGAGGTCGCGGCCGAACTTGTCGAGGTTCGGCGTGCCGGTCGGCGCATCGACGCGGCCGTCCTCGGCGCCCTTGCCGACCACCTTCACGACCTTCTGGCGCAGCGCCTCGGGCGTCACGCCGTATTTCTTCAGCAGCGTGCCGGCGACGCTGTCAGGCACCGATGCGAGCCCGATCAACAAGTGCTCGGGGCCGATGTACGAGTGGCCGAGATCGCGCGACGCCTGAAACGCGTACTGCACGGCCTTCTTCACGCGCGGCGAGATCGACAGCTTGTCGAGCGGCGCGTCGGGAGCGGCCGTGCCGGTGTGCGCGTGCGCGTCGATGTACGTCTTGATGTCCTCCGGCGACAGCTTCAGTTCCTTCAGCAGCGCGGCACATACGTCGGTGTCCGCGAGCGCGTACAGCAGGTGTTCGGAATCGAGCTCGCTGCGGCGCAGCTCGTGCGCCTTCTCGGCCGCGCGCTGCAGCAGTTCGAGCGTCTGTTCGCTGAACGCGTCGGTCGGATCGACCGATTCGCGCGGAATCTCGGCGGCGAGCGGCGATTCGTCGCCGAGCCCGCCGAACAGCGACGACGGTCCGCCACCGCCGAGCAGCGAATCGAACGGATTCAGCATGCTCTGATGCCGCATCAGCTGGCGGAAGTGGTAATCGCAGATCGAGATCGTCTTGCGCTCGCCGTCCTGCATCACGGTGGCGCGTGCAACGGCCGGCCGCGCGTGGCAGATATCGCAAAGTGCGGGCATGGTGGTCTGGCTCCTGTCGGTGAAGGTGGGTCGAAGCGTGACGCCCGATGCGGTGCGGCGCTCGCGCGTCCCGATCGCGGTCGGGGCGGGAAGCGCGAGTGCCGCAAGGAGCCCACGGCATCGCTTCGACTGCGTTCAAAATAACGAATCGACGCGGCCCGTCCAAGACACAGTTCCATGCCGGACCGGCCGTGAATTGCACCCTCACATGGACGTGGGCCGGGGCGGCAAGGAGTACAGACGCGCAAGCGGGCGGCGGCGCGGGCGTGTGCGGCGCGTACGGCTTGCGGTGGAAGGCGCGGGAAAGGGCGGCGCCCGAACGACGCGCGGTGCGACATCGGCGCGCAGTGCGCCGGCAGCGGCCGAACGGGGGCCAGACGGGACGCGACGCGCGAGCGCGAACCGGTGGCGTCCGGCCATGCGTGCACCGCAGCCGAGACGCGCGGTGCGGCCGGGGAAGGCGAAGGCGGGTGACACCGCACGCGCCGGCCATCGCGCAACCGCGGTGCACCACGATCAGTCGGAGAGTGTCATCGCGAGCCGTTGCCGCGCGATCTGCTTGACGTCGGCCGACAGTGCCGCATTCTGCAGACCATTGGCCCAGACGGAGAACGAATCCTCGATCAGGTTGCGCGTGTCGGGCGGCAGCTCGGCCAGCATCAGCGACACGACGGTAAACAGCACGGCGGTGTCGCCGGCCTGGCGGCTGGCATTCGCGTCGACCGTCTGCTTCAGGGTCGCGACGGACGCCTGCAGCGCCTGTAATGCATCATTCGATTCGCTCATGAAATCCTCCATGCAAGATGGGCTGGAGCGGCGACGAACCCGTGGCCGGCGGCGCGGCCGGCGCGCGACGCCCGGGCGGACATCGCGCGTCGGCAACCGCGCTCAGGCGGCCGCGTTACCCTGCGGCGCCACGGCCACCGATGCCTCGCTCGTCAACATCAGGAACGTGAACGTTTCGCGCAGGTACAGGCGGACGCCCTTGTCGGTGTGGCTCGTGTAGCCGATCGACAGGTCTTCCCCGAGGTGCAGCTCGTAATCGCCGCCGCGCGTGGACAGCACGCAGCCGCCGCTGATCGCCGGCGCCCAGATGATCTCGCCGCTGACGATGCGTTTGATATGACCGAGGACCGGATAGCCCTGGTCGCGCGCTTCGCTGAGCGCGGTGTACGCGTCCGACCCGAGCACGACCGAGTACGGACCGTCGACGCCGGCGAGGCGCAGCGCTTCCAGCGCGTCGCTGATCGCGTCCGGGTACGCGCCGACGTCCGCCGGCAGCGTGAGCCGGCGGTTCGACGTGCCTTCGCGGATGCCGATGATGCCGGCCGCGCGGTAGCCGTCGAAGATCGCGCTGTCTTCGGCGAACGCGAGCCGTTGCGCGGCTTCCTTCGCCGGCTGCCAGTCGGCGTCGCGCGCGCCGCGCTCGACGCTGTCGATCGCGTCGCGGCTCAGCTCGAACGGCACCGTCAGCTCGACGATCGTGCGTACTTCGCGCAGCCGCGCGTTCACGAGTTCGCGCGGCGCGGCCACGTCGAGCAGGTGCCCGGTGCCGACGGCCGACAGCTCGGGGCCTGCGGGGCCCTCGACGTCGACGACGCGGCGGCCGGCCACCGATCGTTTGAAGGTGCGCGCCACTTCCTCCTCGATTTGTTCCCAGGCGGACGACGAGATCGGGGCGAGTTCGCGATGCAGGTTATTCATAGGTCGGGGTTCCTTTCAGCGAGCCGATGTTCAGCGAGCCGTCGCGCCGCGGTGCGGCAGGCGCGGACGGCGTGGATTCCGGTTGGGCGGCTTCGGCGGCCGGCGCGGGGCGGTCGGCGAGCGTTTCGAGCAGGTCGGCCGACGGCACGAAGAACAGCGAGCCGGTGACCGCGCGGCTGTAGTCGAGCAGGCGGTCGTAGTTGCCGGGCGGGCGGCCGACGAACATGTTCTCGAGCATCTGCTCGATCGGCGCCGGCGAGCGCGCATAGCCGATGAAATAGGTGCCGAATTCGCCGGCGCCCGGACGCCCGAACGGCATGTTGTCGCGCAGGATCTTCACTTCCTGGCCGCCCTCGTCGAGCGTGGTCAGCGAGCTGTGCGAGCACGACGGCTTCACGTCCGGCGCGAGCTCGATGTCGGACAGCTTGGTGCGGCCGATGATGCGCTCCTGCGTCTCGACCGCGAGCGCGTTCCAGCCGGCCATGTCGTGCAGGTACTTCTGCACGAGCACGTAGCTGCCGCCCGCGAATTCCGCGTCTTCGTCGCCGATCACCGTGAAGTCGACCGCTTCGCGGCCTTCCGGATTCTCGGTGCCGTCGACGAAGCCGATCATCGCGCGCTGGTCGAAATTGCGGAAGCCGTGCACCTCGTCGACGACCGTGACCGCGTCGCCGAGCGCATTGAGCAATTGCGTCGCCAATTCGAAGCACAGGTCCATCGCTTCCGCGCGGATGTGCAGCAGGATGTCGCCGGGCGTCGCCACTGCGACGCGCTGGCCGGCGCCGAATTCGCGGAACGGATGCAGCGACGCGGGGCGCGGCTCGCCGAACAGCGCATCCCATGCGTCGGAGCCGAAGCCGCAGACGCACGTGAGGTTGCCGCCCGGCACGCGCTTGCCGACCGAGCGCACGAGCGCGGCGATGTCGCCGCACCATGAACGGATCGTGTCGGCGTGATCGGCGCCGGGATTGATCGTCGCCACGAGAAAGATCGCGCTGCGCGTGATCGGGCTGTGGACGGCCTGGGAGAGCGGGGGAGGGGTAGTCTGCATCGCGGCCTGCCGGTCAGTCATGTCGGGACGGACGGGCCGCGGCAGCCGCGGCGCGCGAACGCGAACGGTTGAACTGTGTCATGCGACGGTTCTCTTTGTGACGTGCGGATGAAGGACGTTGCGCGGGCATCGCGCAACGGGCCGCAGCGGCGGCGGCCGGCCCCCGGCGCGAAGGGGAGGCGGACGTGGCGGCCGCGCGTTCGCCCGGCGCGTGAGCTGTCCGCACCGCGTAACGGCGTCGAGCCTGCAATCTAGCAGCTTCGACGGGTCTTTGGAACACGTATCGATGATCTGTCATTCGAATGGATCAAACAGGGCCCGGTTTTGTGCGGCGCCCGCGCAGCTGTACTCCTGGCGCGCGCGGCGCTGTGCTCTTGAGCGTGCGTGTCGCGTGCAGTAGATTAGGTCCCGCTACGGTCCCGCCACGGTTCCGCCACGGTTCCGCTCCGCCCGACGACGACCATCATGATGAACCTTTTGGAAGCGATGCGTATTTTCGGTGCAATCGTCGAGCACGGCGGGCTGTCCGGCGCGGCGTCCGACCTGAAGCTCGACGTCGCGCAGGTGAGCGCGCGGCTCGATGGCCTCGAACGCTATCTCGGTTGCCGCTTGCTGCTGGACCGCTCGGGCGACGACGTCATATGCACCGAGGCCGGCGTCGCGTTTCATGCGTGTTGCCGGCGCACGCTGTCCGCGGTCGCGCAGGCGACCGGCGCGATCGGAACCGGTGCGTGCGCAACGGTCTCCCGTCCGCCCGTCGCAGGCTTTCCGTTTCCCGACACCCCCCGCCGCAGCGATGGCGCATCGATCGCGGCACCGACGACACTGCACCGGACAACGCGTTGAATATTTCCACTGCATCCGCCGATACGACCGCCGAGCGCATTCGTCGCCGCTTCGGCCATTTCCTTCACGCGGCCGAGCTGGCCGGGCTGGTCGTGATCGGGCTGGCGACCGCGTTCGCGATGACGCAGGAGGCGTGGAAGGTCGTGCTCGCGGGCGAAGTGTCGCTGACGGACCTGCTGCTGATGTTCCTGTATCTGGAAGTGCTCGCGATGGACCTGCGCTACCTGCGGCTCGGCCGGCTGCCGGTGCGGTTTCCGCTGTTCATCGCGATGACGTCGCTCGCGCGCGACCTGATCCTGCGCGGCGCGACCGACAGCCCCGAGCGGATGCTGATGACGACTTTCGGGATCGTGCTGCTCGCGGTCGGCGTGCTGATCCTGAGCTTCGGCCAGCATCGCTTTCCGGCGGACGTCGACGATGTCGAGGACGACGTGCATGTGCGCAAGTAACGCGGCCCGGGCGGCATTCGAAGCGAACCCCGGCGCGCCGTGCGACGTGCGGCGGCCCCATTCTCATCCCAACACGCGAGGTGTCGCATGACCAGGCAATTGATCGTCGCCGTATTCGGCAGCGTCGACACGGCCCGCCGGGCCGCGAACGATTTCGATGCGCTGTCGGAGAAGAACGAAGGATTCCATATCGAGAATGGCGTCGTCGTCGAGAAGGACGCGAACGGCAAGCTCGCGGTGCTCGACGCCGAATCGCGGCCGTTCAGGGGCGGCGTGATCGGCGCGATCGCGGGCGGCTTGCTCGGCCTGCTGGCCGGACCGCTCGGCGTGGTGACCGGCATGGCGGCCGGCGCGGGCGCCGGCATTCTCGCGCAAGCGGCCGGCAACGCGCTGCTCGACGGCACGTTCGTCGAGACGGTCGCGGCGCGGCTCGTGCCCGGCAGCGTCGCGGTCATTCTCGAAGCGAAGGAGGACACGCCGTTCTCGGTCGACAACGTCGTCACGGGATTCGGCGGCAAGGTGTTTCGCCAGACGCTCGACTGAGCCCGCCCCTTTTCGAACCGAGTCGGGAGAACCGCATGCGTATCGATCAATCGTACCGCCGCTTCGACATCGCGGCGACGCTGTCGCCGCTGCCCGGCAACCGCGCGATCGCGAGCGTCGACGTGACGACCGACGATCCGGGCCGCCTCGCCGATCTCGGCACGAGCCAGTTCCTGCAGATCCGCAAGTGGCTCGAGTCGAACGACGTCGCGCTGCTGACTGTGGTGTTCGACGAGTGCAAGGTCGCGATCGACCACTACGCGGACAACGTCGACGACGCGTGAGGGCGAGCGGGCCCCCGCATGGCCGGGCTTCGCAACACCGCCGGCCGCTCCGCCATCCTCGGGACATCATGACGTGCGCGCGGCGAACGGCGGTCGCGACGTCGCATGCGCATCTGTTCACCACGCCGGCCTGATTTGACGTTTCCTCGCCAAACTGTCACTTACATTCGCCGAAATGACGCAGTAGGATGCCGAACCTTGTCTTGATGAGATTCGCATTGCTATCCGCCTTCAATTTCGATAACGGACGAGGTTCCAGCCGGGACACCCGCGCCCGGCGACGGCTATCCGGCTTCATGCGTCGGCGCGGCCGTGCCGACCATGCGGCGCAAGCCGGTTCATCGCGGCCGGGGCGAGGCGGATGAAGCTCTACGAGAAGTTTGCGAACGACGTAGAGCGACTCATTCGGCAAGGCGTATATCGACACGGCGACCGTGTGCCGTCGGTGCGGCAGGCGAGCCAGCAGCACCGGATCAGCATCACGACGGTGCTGCATGCGTATCTGCTGCTGGAAAGCCGCGGGCTGCTCGAAAGCCGGCCGCAGTCCGGCTATTTCGTGAACCTGCGGCGCGACGACGGGCACGCGCCGGTGCGCGAGCTGCGGCCGTCGAAGCCGATCGCGATCTCGTCGTCGGTCGACGTGAGCCGGCTCGTGCTGTCGACGCTGCGCTCGATCGGCACGGACGACGCGGTGCCGCTCGGCTCGCCGTATCCGGACCCGAGCCTGTTCCCGTTCGAGAAACTGAACCGCTACGCGTATGCGGCCGGCCGCGACAAGTCGCTGTGGGGCGTGACCGACGGGCTGCCGCCCGGCCATCCGCGGCTGATCCGGCAGATCGCGCGCCGCTACCTGGAGAACGGGATGTCGGTGGACCCGAACGAGATCATCGTGACGGTCGGCGCGACGGAGGCGATCAACCTGTGCCTGCAGGCGGTCGCGAAACCGGGCGACACGATCGCGGTGGAGTCGCCGACGTTCTACGCGATGCTGCACGCGATCGAGCGGATGGGGATGAAGGCGATCGAGGTGGCCACGCATCCGGAATACGGGATCGACATCGCGGCGCTGGCCGCGATCGCGAAGTCGCAGCCGATCGCCGCGTGCATGGTGATGCCGAACTTCCAGAATCCGCTGGGTTTCCAGATGCCGGACGAGCGCAAGCGCGAACTGGTTGAGTTCGCAACGAAGGCCGGCATGCCGATCATCGAGAACGGCGTATACAACGAACTGTATTTCGGCGATACGCATCCGAGTTCATTGAAATCCTACGACCGGACCGGGATCGTGCTGCATTGCTCGTCGTTCTCGAAGAGCCTGACGGCCGCGTACCGGATCGGCTGGGCGCTGCCGGGCCGTTATCGCGATCAGGTCGAGAAGCTGAAGTTCCTGAATACGCTCGCGACGCCGTCGTTGCCGCAACTGGCGATCGCGGAGTTTCTCGAGCGCGACGGCTACGAGCATCACCTGCGGCGAATTCGCAAGGCGTATGCGCAGCAGGCGAACCTGATGCGCGCGATGGTGTCGCGGTTCTTTCCGGAAGGCACGCGCATGTCGAGCCCGGCGGGCGGGTATGTGCTGTGGGTCGAGTTGCCGGCGCAGGTCGATGCGATGCGGTTGTACCAGCTTGCGCTGGAGCAGGGGATCACGATCGGGCCGGGCTACATGTTTTCGATCGCGGACACCTATCGAAACTTCATCCGCCTGAACTACAGCAGCCCGTGGTCGCCGGAGATCGAGCAGGCGGTCGTCGCCGTCGGCAAGCTCGCTGCCGCCTGCGTCGGCTGAGCGCGCCGCCGCGCGCGGTGCGACGTCATGTCAGTCGATACGACTGCGCGCCGGTGCCCGCGAGCGTGCCGCCGTCGACGATCAGGTATTCGTTGCGGATCGGCCTGCCGTCGAACCAGCATTGCAGGATCTCCAGCGTGCCGGCCGCATAGCGCGCCTGCGCGGACAACGACGTGCCCGAGATATGCGGCGTCATTCCGTTGAACGGCATTGTGCGCCACGGGTGATCGGCGGGCGCCGGCTGCGGAAACCACACGTCGCCGCCATAGCCGGCGAGATGGCCGGACGTGAGCGCATTCACGACCGCGTCGCGGTCGACCAGCTTCGCGCGTGCGGTGTTGATCAGGTGCGCGCCGCGCTTCATCCGCGCGATCATCGCCGCGTCGAACAGGTGCTCGGTCGACGGGTACAGCGGAATCTGTAGGCTGACGATATCGACGGCGCTCGCGAGCGATGCCGCGTCGGCGTGATACGTGAGCGCGAGCGCCTGCTCGATCGACGCATCGAGCCGGTGGCGCTGCGTGTAATGCAGAGGCAGGCCGAACGGGTGCAGCCGGCGCAGCACGGCCAGACCGATGCGCCCTGCGCCGAGCGCGCCGGACACCGAGTCGACGAGTTCGCCGGGCCGGAAGCCGGGCGGGCCGGCCGGCGTCGGCGCGGTTTGGCCGTCCGCATAGCGCGTGATGACCGGCATCGCATCGCGCACGTAGCGCGGCGGATAGCCGTCGACGGGATCGGGGTAGAGCACGCACAGCACGGTGGCCATCGGGTAGCGCTCCTGTGACAGGGGGAAGGCGGCACGCGGATTGCGCGGGTCGCGCGGGCGCTCGCAGCGCGGCCGGCGTGTTGCGCCGCAACGTCGATCACGTTCTACGCCGGTCGTGGATCGCGTACAAGCTACAGTCCGCGTTTCTCGTGCGCTGCGGGGCGTCTGTACCTGTTCTTTTCAGGAGGGATGTCGATAATGGGATCGTTACCTGACTTTTCGGGAGCCACGTCATGACTGGAAGCGATGCTGCGTCCTCACCCGATCTCACGCAAGGGATCGCGCTCGACGATCTCGCCGACGGCGCGATGATCGAAGGCCATGTCGGCGATGCGGCGGTGCTGCTCGTGCGCCGCGGCGACGAACTGTTCGCGGTGGGCGCGCAATGCCCGCACTACGGCGGCCCGCTGGCGAAGGGCCTGCTGGTCGGCGACACGATTCGATGCCCGTGGCATCACGCGGCGTTCTGCCTGCGCACCGGCGAGATGGAGCGCGCACCGGCGCTCGACGGGCTGCCGTGCTGGCGCGTCGAGCGGCGCGACGGCCGCGCAGTCGTTATCGATGCGCGACCGGCCGCCGTGCCGCCCGCGCTGAAGGCGGCCGGGCTGCCGGCCTCGGTCGTGATCGTCGGCGGCGGCGCGGCCGCGATCGCGGCAGCCGTCACGCTGCGGCAGGAAGGCTATCCGCATCCGATCACGCTGCTGAGCGCCGATGCCGATCCGCCGTACGACCGGCCGAACCTGTCGAAGGATTACCTCGCGGGCACGGCTCAGGCCGACTGGCTGCCGCTGCGCGCACCGTCGCTTTATACCGAGCAGCGGATCGACGTACGCTGCAACACGCGGGTCGCGCGCATCGATCCCGCGCAGCGGGCGGTCGAGCTCGCCGACGGCAGTCGTATCGAATACGGCGCGCTGCTGCTCGCCACGGGCGCCGAGCCGAACCGGCTGAACGTGCCCGGCGCCGATCTGCCGCACGTCTGTGTGCTGCGCTCGCGCGCCGATTGCGATGCGCTGATCGCCAGGCTGA
The DNA here is from genome assembly GCF_905400185.1 of Burkholderia sola. Classification (NCBI taxonomy): domain Bacteria; kingdom Pseudomonadati; phylum Pseudomonadota; class Betaproteobacteria; order Burkholderiales; family Burkholderiaceae; genus Burkholderia; species Burkholderia sola. The sequence continues at coordinate 871,300 of NZ_FR989677.1, read as the reverse complement.
AAACGGCGCGCCGCTGCGTGGTGGTCGGCGCGAGCTTCATCGGGCTCGAAGCGGCCGCCGCGTTGCGCACGCGCGGGCTCGACGTGCAGGTGGTCGCGCCCGATCCGCATCCGATGGGCCGCGTGCTCGGCGACGCGCTCGGCGACACGATCAAGGCGCTGCACGAAGCGCACGGCGTCGTGTTCCACCTCGGCGCGACGCCCGCGCGGATCGGACCGGACAGCGTGACGCTGTCGAACGGCGACGTGCTGCCGGCCGACGTCGTGCTGGTCGGCATCGGCGTGCATCCGAACGTCGCGCTCGCGCAGGACGCGGGGCTCGCCGTCGAGCGCGGCGTGACGGTCGACCGCTTCCTGCAGACGAGCGCGCCCGGCATCTACGCGGCCGGCGACATCGCGCGCTGGCCCGATCCGCTGACGGGCGAGCGGATTCGCGTCGAGCACTGGGTCGTCGCCGAACGGCAGGGCATCGTCGCCGCGCGCAACATGCTCGGCCAGCAGCGGCCGTTCGACGCGGTGCCGTTTTTCTGGAGCCAGCATTACGACCTGACGCTCCGCTATGTCGGGCATGCGGAGCAATGGGATCGCGTCGAGATCGACGGCGACCTCGGCGCGCACGATTGCTCGATCGCATACTGGCGCGGCAACACGCGGCGCGCGGTCGTGACGATCGCCCGCGATCTCGACAGCCTGAAGGCCGAAGCGGCGCTCGAGCGGCAGATCGTGCCCGCCTGAAAGCAGCATGACGACCCCCACCGAACCTTGAAGGGAGACGAGATGAACCCCGACGTCCGTGCACGTTTCGAAACCGAGTTCGCGCCGCGCTGGCCGAACTCGGCACGTTGCGCGACCGGCACGTCGTCGCGCTCGCGGGTGTCGTGATCGTCGCCTGCTCGACCGACGGACAGTTGCGCACGCATGCAGTCGACCCGGGCCGCGTGTCGTCCGGCGTGCTGCTCGACAATGTGGTCGCGCACATCGAATCGTCGCTCGACGCGTGGCGCGAACGGCCGGTTGACGATGCGCTGACCGACCGCGTCGCGCGCAAGGCGCGTCCCGGCACGGTGTCGCTCGGGCTGGCGGCGACGCAGGTCGACATCTACGCGCTGAGCGCGGCGCTCGCGCCGCTGGGCGGCGAAGTGGCCGACACGACGCTGTCGGTCGACGACGAACTGAAGCTCGTCGAAGCGATCTCGAACGCACGCGACGACAACGACGGCAACAGCGGCAACGACCCGCCGACGAACTGACGCGCCGGCACGGTCTTTCCCCGAAATCGCCGCGCTTCCCGCCCGCGCATCCCCGCGCACCGCGCGCGCTGCACAGGCGCACCCCTTGCTCGATCGGCTCGACGGTCACATTCACCGTTTCCGCTTTCGACAAGGAGGGCCTGACATGAAAGCAGTCGTATTTCACGGCATCGGCGACATTCGCATCGACACGGTGCCCGATCCGGAAGTCTCCGCGCCGACCGACGCGGTCGTGCGCCTGACCGCCAGCGCGATCTGCGGCACCGATCTGCACATGGTGCGCGGCACGCTCGGCGGGATGAAGCCCGGCACGATCCTGGGCCACGAAGGCGTCGGCATCGTCGAGGCGGTCGGGCGCGACGTACGCAACCTGCGGCGCGGCGATCGCGTGCTGATTCCGTCGACGATCGCGTGCGGCAGCTGCGCGTACTGCCGCGCCGGCTACACAGCGCAATGCGACGTCGCGAACCCCGGCGGCCCGCGCGCGGGCACTTCGTTCTTCGGCGGGCCGGCGGAAACGGGCCCGTTCGACGGGCTGCAGGCCGAATACGCGCGCACGCCGCTTGCGCATGCGAGCCTGATCCGGCTGCCCGATGCGATCGACGACGATCGCGCGATCCTGATGTCGGACATCTTCCCCACCGGCTATTTCGGCGCGCAGCTCGCGGAAGTGAAGCCGGGCGATACGGTCGCCGTGTTCGGCGCGGGGCCGGTCGGGCAGTTCGCGATCGCGAGCGCGAAGCTGATGGGCGCCGGGCGCGTGATCGCGGTCGACCGCATCGCGTCGCGGCTCGAGATGGCGTGCGCGCAGGGCGCCGAGATCGTCGATTTTTCCGAGGACGATCCGGTCGACACGATATTGCGGCTGACGGGCGGGATCGGCGTCGATCGCGTGATCGACGCGGTGGGCGTCGATGCGATGCGCGCGACGCACGGGCCTGCCGCCGCCGATCGCGACGCCGCGCGCGCGTTCGATGCGGAAGTCGACGCGATCGCGCCGCACCGCAAGCCGGACGGCCGCAACTGGGTGCCGGGCGACGGGCCGTCGCAGGTGCTGCAATGGGCGGTGCGCGCGGTCGCGAAGGCCGGCACGATCTCGGTGATCGGCGTGTATCCGCAGGCGGCGCGCGTGTTTCCGATCGGCGAGGCGATGAACCGGAACCTCACGATCAAGATGGGCAACTGCAATCACCGGACGGTGACGCCGCCGCTCGTCGAGCTGGTGCGCAGCGGCGCGTTCGATCCGCTGTCGGTGCTCACGTGCAGCGAGCCGCTGACGAACGCGATCGACGCGTATCGCGCGTTCGACGTGCGCGAGCCCGGCTGGATGAAAGTGAAGCTGACGCCGTGACGACACGAACCGAAACGATGCAAACCGAAACCGGGAGAACTGCGATGAGCGATCAATACGACAACTGCATGGCCGCGTGCGACGCGTGCGACACCTGTGCGGCCGCCTGCCTCGCGGAGCGCGACGTGCACGCGCTGGCCGGCTGCATCGCGCTCGACATCGAATGCGCGCAGCTGTGCCGCTTCGCGTCGGGCGCGATGGCGCGCCGCAGCGGGCTCGCACCGCGCATTTGCGCGCTGTGCGCACACGCGTGCGACTTGTGCGCGGCCGAGTGTTCGCGGCATGCGCACGAGCATTGCCGCCGCTGCGCGCTCGCGTGCGAGGCGTGCGCGGCGATGTGCCGCGCGATGGCCTGAGTACGGGCGCTTACGGCGTGTCCTGAACCTGGCGCGCGACGCGCTGCAGCAGCGCGTCGAGGACGGCCATCTCGACGGGCTTCACGAGATGGTCGTCGAAGCCCGCGCGTTCGGTGCGCGCGAGGTCGGACGCGCGCGCATGGCCGGACAGCGCGACGCAGGTCGTGTCGCGCAGCGCGTCGATCGCGCGCAGTTCCTGCAGCAGCGTGAAGCCGTCGACGTCCGGCATCGTCAGGTCGAGCAGCATCAGGTGCGGCGCATAGTCGCGCGCGACGGCCAGCGCATCGGCCGCGTTGTACGCGACGCGCGGCGCATGCCCTTTCATTTGCAGCAGCACCGCGAGCGTATCGGCCGAATCGCGGTTGTCGTCGACGACGACGATGCGCAGCGGCGCGTCGGCCGGCGGTTCGAGCACGGCTGGCGCGGGCGGTGCGGAAGGGGCGTTGCGGGTCGTTTGCGCGATCGGCAGCCATATCGTGAACGTTGCGCCGTGGCCGGGCCCGTCGCTTTCCGCGACGATCCGCCCGCCGTGCAGTTCGACGAACGACCGGCAGATCGCGAGCCCGAGCCCGAACCCGTCGGACGGGGAGCGACCCGATGCGCCTTCCTGCTGGAACAGGTCGAAGATCGTTTCGAGCGCGCCCGGTGCGATGCCAACGCCGTGATCGACGACGCGGATCGCAACGGACGGCCCCTCGATCCGCGCGCCGACGTCGATCCGGCCGCCGTGCGGCGAGAATTTCGACGCGTTGTCGAGCAGGTTGTGCAGCACCTGGACGAGCCGTGCGTCGTCGCCGTGCAGGACCACGGAATCGGTCGGCAGGTCGACGCGGATCCACTGCCCGCGCGCGGCCAGCTTCGGCTGGATGCTTTCGACGCCGCGGCACACGATGTCGCGCACGGTGATGGGGCGCGCGTCGAGTTCGACCTTGCCGGCCGTGATCCGCCCGACGTCGAGCAGATCGTCGACGAGCCGCGTCAGTTGCCCGACCTGGCGATGCACGGCGTCGCGACACTGCACGAGCGCGGGCGCGGGATCGGGCAGGCTCTGCAGCACGCCGACCGAATTGCGCAGCGGCGCCAGATGATTGCGCAGCTCGTGCGCGAGCATCGCGATGAACACGCTGAGTCGATGCGTCGACGCTTCGAGCTCCTCGAGCCGCTTGCGCTCGGTCATGTCGCGCGTGATCTTGATGAAGCCGCACAGCTGGTGTGTCGCGTCGTGCACCGGCGTGATCGTCACGCTCGCCCAGAACTGCGTGCCGTCCTTGCGCACGCGCCAGCCTTCGTCCTCGAAGTGGCCGTGCGCGGCGGCCAGCGCGAGCCCGTGCGCCGGCCGGCCGGCCGCGATCGCGTCGGACGGATAGAACAGCGAGAAATGGTGGCCGACGATCTCGGCGGCGGCGTAACCCTTGATGCGCTGGGCGCCGGCGTTCCACGTCGCGACATTGCCGTGCGGGTCGAGCATGAATACCGCGTAGTCGGTGATCGACTCCACCACGGTCTGAAACCGGAATTCGGCGAAGCGGTGCAGCAGGTCGCGCGCGTCGGGCGAACCGGGCGGCGGCGGATGCGGTTGGAGATCGGCGTCGTCTTTCTTCATCGGAGCGGCAAGTTGAACATACGGGCGGCCGCAGGTCGCCGGCCCGCTGCCGGGCGCGCCGGCGGCGGCCATACGGAGCGAATTGGCACGTCCGAAAGCATAAAGGAACTCGATTCAGCTGATCAATGGGTGCGCATGGGCCGTGCCGTCCGCAGGGCCCGCCGTCCGCGCCGGGCGCGGCATGCCGATTGCACGCCGGGACGGTCCGCCTGCCGCGCGGCGGCAAGCCAGGCAAGGAGATCGACATGAACAGCACGCTGAATCCCGATAACGAACCGGCCGGCCCGGACGACGACAACGCCAGCCGCGGTCGCGACGGCAGGGCGCTCGGCCCGAGCGACTCGTCCGACAGCGGCAGCGACACGGCGGGCGCGCGGCGCCATCCGTTCGACGTCGATTCGCCGCTGGACGACCACGCGCTCGAACGCGGCGACGCGGCGCTCGACAGCGATACGGACCGCGCGGGGACCGGCGAGCGCGCGTCGGCGGACGGCGATTCGACGCTCGAGGAGGGCGCCGATATCGAGCCGGACCGCACCGAGCGGCTGAGCGAACCCGGCCGCACGGACGACCCGGACGAATCCGGCGCCGTGCCGTGACGCCCGGCACGCAAAAACTGCAATCGCGTTGCAGATTGGGGCGCCTGACGGCTTCCCGGCACTGCGGCGCGCAACCGTCGCGGCCCGGCCACGGCGCCGGCACGCGATTTGCATTCACCCGACCGACGCGCGCCGCGACGCGGCACGGTGCCGTGTGCGGCGTAGGCGATCAAGGAGAGACACGATGCAACGACGATATCCCGGACGGTCCGGCGAGCGCGGCGGTCCGCCCGACTGGCACGAGCGCAACGAACGCGCGTACCGGGGCGCCGGCGAGCGCGGCATCCCGGACGACCCGGCCCGATGGCCGGAAGAAGATGACGAATCGGCTTACCGCCGCTTCGCGAGCGAGGACGTGGGCCCGGAAGACTGGGGCAGCGAATGGACCGAGCGCGCCGCGCGGCCGGTCGACCAGCGGCGCGGCGCAGGCGACCCGGACTGGCCGGGCGGCGCGCGCCAGCCGGCGCGCGACGCCGAGCGCGGCTACGGCGAACCGGGTCGCCGTGCGGAGGGTCGCGAAGGCCGGTACGGCGGCGAGCGCCCCGAATTTCGCAGCCCGCACCGGATGCGCGCATCCGGCGGCGAGCGCGACATAGGCGACCCGCGCTACGGCGGCAGCGCCCCCGATCTGTCGCGCTTCGGCAGGGACACCGAACGCGACGCACTGCGCCATCGCCGCGGGCCGAAAGGCTATACGCGCTCGGACGAACGGATTCGCGAGGACGTCTGCGAGCGGCTCGCGCACGCGCTCGAGATCGACGTGAGCGACGTCGCCGTGCAGGTGAAGGAAGGTCGCGTCGAGCTGGACGGCACGGTGCCGGCGCGCTGGATGAAGCACGACATCGAGGATCTGGCCGACGGCTGCCTGGGCGTGCGCGACGTCGAGAATCGCGTGCGCGTGCGCCGCGACGACGAACACGATACGGGCATGGTGCTGCATCCGGACCAGCGGACCGTCACGCCGACCCAGCCTGCCGCACGCGACCCCGAACCGGGCACCGTGGTGGGCGGCCGCGAGCGCGAACCGCGCCATTGAGCCCCGTGCGTGAGACGCCGCGCCCCCGACCGCGAGTAATGCGTGCATGACGACCGGAATCGACGAAACGCCCGTCAACGAACGTGATGCGGCGGCAGGCCGCGACCCGCGCGACCACCGCCATCGCCGCCACCGCCACGACAGGCGCGGCCTGCGCGTCCGGATCGCGGTCGAACTGTGGCGCGCGATCTGGCATTACCGCGCACGCGTGCTCGCGGCGATCGTGCTGCTGGTGCTCGCGAAAGCGGCGGCCGTGTCGGTGCCGCTGCTGCTCAAGGACATCGTCGACGGCTTCGGTCGCGCGGCCGGCCAGCCGATGGCGTGGCCGGTGCTGCTGCTGTTCGCGTACGCGGTCGTGCGCTTCGCGTCGAACGCGCTGAACGAAGTCCGCGACATGACCTTCGTGCAGGTCACGCAGCATACGGTCGCGTCGTTTACCGTGCGCACGTTCGGCCATCTGCATCGCCTCGGCGCGCGCTTTCATGCGCAGCGCGAGACGGGTGCCGTCGTGCGCGACCTCGAGAAAGGCACGGCCGGCATCGGCTACCTGCTCGGCGTCGCGGTGTTCACGATCGTGCCGACGGCGATCGAGATCGGCTCGGTGCTCGTGATCGTGATCGGCAAGTACGGCGGCGGCTTCACCGCGATCATCCTCGTCACGTTTGCCGTCTACGCGGCGTATACGGTGGTGTTCACGCGCCGGCGCATGCGTTACCAGCGGCGCGTGAACGCATTGGAGGCCGAGTCGAATTCGCGCGTGGTCGACAGCCTGCTGAACGTCGATACGGTCAAGTACTTCGCGCGCGAGGACGTCGAGCGCAACCGGCTCGATCGCGTGCTCGACGCATGGCGCGAGGCCGGCGTCGACAACCAGTACGCGCTGTCGACGCTGCATATCGGGCAGAGCGCGTGCATCGGCGCGGGAATCGCGGCGGTGATGCTGCTCGCCGGGCAGCAGGTCGCGCGCGGCGCGATGACGATCGGCGATCTCGTACTGATCAACGCGTACATCATCCAGATCAGCCTGCCGCTGAATGCGCTCGGCTTCGTGTTCCGCGAGGCGAACGACGCGATGACGAACATCGAGCGGCTGTTCGGGCTGCTCGATGCGCGCGGCAAGCCCGGCGAGGACGGCGATGCGCCCGGCGCGCAGCCGCTCGTCGTGCGCGGCGGCGCGATCGAGTTCGAGCATGTCGACTTCGGCTACGAGCCGAGCCGGCAGATCCTGTTCGACGTGTCGTTCCGCATCGAGCCCGGGCAGACGATCGCCGTGGTCGGCGGCAGCGGCTCGGGCAAGTCGACGCTCGCGCGGCTGCTGTTCCGGCTGTACCAGCCCGACGCGGGCACGATCCGGATCGACGGCCAGGATTTACGGCTCGTTACCGAGCGCAGCCTGCGCGACGCGCTCGGCATCGTCCCGCAGGACACCATCCTGTTCAACGACACGCTCGCGTACAACATCGCGTACGGCAAGCGCGACGCGACCCGCGGCGAGGTGATCGCGGCCGCGCGCGGCGCGCAGCTCGACGCGTTCATCGAGCGGCTGCCCGATGCGTACGACACGCGCGTCGGCGAGCGCGGCGTGCGGCTGTCGGGCGGCGAGCGGCAGCGGGTCGCGATCGCGCGCGCATTGCTGAAGGCGCCGCCGATCGTCGTGTTCGACGAGGCGACGTCGGCGCTCGACACGCGCTCGGAGCGCGCGATCCAGCAGGAGCTGATGCGCGTCGCGCAGCATCGCACGAGCCTCATCATCGCGCACCGGCTGTCGACGATCGTCGATGCCGACCGCATCCTCGTGATGGAGTACGGCCGGCTCGTCGAGCAGGGCACCCACGACGATCTGCTGGAAAGCGGCGGCGTGTATGCGCAGATGTGGTCGCTGCAGGCGAAGCAGCGCGAACTGGAACGCACGGAGGCGAAGTTCGCGCGGCAGCCGGTGCGGATCAACCCGCTCGTGTCGCAGGTGCTCGATTCGCTGGCGGAGGCGGCCGCGCTGCGCGGCGTGCCGGTGTTCCGCCATGTGTCGGACGAGGATCTCGTCGTCAACGCCGATCCGGCCGCGCTGCGGCGCTTCGTGTGGGAACTGTGTCGCGGCGCGATCGAAGCGAGCAGCGGCGGGCAGCTCGAGGTGCGCACCGCGCGCCACGACCCCGAAGCGCGGATCACGATCGCGTGCGCGGGCGTCGACGCCACCGAACTGTCGCTGATCGATCTCGAACGATTGCAGGACGCGATCGAGGAGGCCGGCGGCTACGTCGTGCGCGAACGCGACGATACTGGCGTGACGCTGCACCTGTCGCTGCCGATGTATGCGGTGGCGCCGGCGTCGATGCAGCCCGACGGCGCGTCGCCGCATCCGGAGGCCGGCAAGGCGGCCACGGCGAAGCCGCTCGACGGGCTGCGCATCGCGTGCGTGGACGACCACGACGAGGCGCGCGAGGCCCTCACCGCGCTCTTGAAGGTGGCCGGCGCCGACGTGCACGCGTATGCGTCGGGCCAGGCGCTGCTGGACGACCTGTGGCGCGCGCGCCGGGCCGACTGGCCGGCGCTGCTCGTCTGCGACATCGATCTCGGCGACGACGAGGAGGACGGCTACGCGGTGATGGCGCGCGTGCGCCAGCTCGATGCCGCGCGCGACCGCGACGGCCGTGCGCCGCTCGAAGCGCTGGCGTTGTCCGGCCATGCGCGCGATCGCGACCGCACGCGTGCGGTCGAAGCCGGTTTCCATGCGTACCTGACCAAGCCCGCGGTAGCGGCCGACCTGATCGCGGCGTTGCGTGCGCTCGCGTTTTCCTCCGGAGAAATCCATGCCGAACCTTCTGAATCCGACGACACCCGAAGCCCTGAACGCACGTCGCGGCGGTAGCGCGTTCGCGGACCGCCAGGCCGCGGTGGCGGCCGTCGAGCTGCTGCTGCCGACCCTGTCCGCCGCGCTGCAGAGCGATTTCGTCGGCGACAGCGGTTGCCTGCACATCGTGATCATGGACCCGGCGCTCGGGCCGCACGATGCGGCGTTCGAGGACGCGATCCTGTATGAGTTTTCGCTGCCCGACCCGAAGGACTGGGACGCCGACTATCGCGCGTATGCACGGGCCAAGGCGCGGCTGTCGTGGGAAACGGGCCGCGACGGCCACGTCGTGCAGGCGCTGGAGCCGTACCGGCTGCGCGCGGGCGACACGAACCTGTGGGGCGGCGTCGCGCTCGGCGGCATCGTGGTCGGCGTGTCGGGCGCGCAGCCGTGGTTCGACGAGGCGTTCGCGGGCTGCATCGCGCATTGCCTGCGCGCGCTCGCGAAGCACCGCGCGCAGGCCACGCCCGACGGGCTCGCGATCTGAGGGGGCCGCCTAGGTGGGGCCGCCCAGGCGCGGCCGCCCGGGCCGGTTTTTACAGCAGGTTATAAAAAAGCCAGCGAGCGTGTGCCTCCGGCCCGATGCGGCGCGGGCCCGCGTAGGCCGGCACGGTTTTAGCTGTACCTCCTGCACGGACGGTTGTCGCGACAAGTGTCGCCGTCAGCCGGATTGCTTTCCGACATCGACAGGAGGTGCAGGTGAACGCGACTCACGATCCAGCCAAACCGCCGCTCGCCGGCCGGACCGCACTCGTGACCGGGGGCGGCCGCGGTCTCGGCGAAGCCATTTGCGAAGAGTTGGCGCAGCACGGCGCGCATGTGGTCGTCGCCGATCTCGACGGGGACCGCGCGGCAGCCGTCGCGCAGCGGCTCGAACGGCACGGCGGGCAGGCGGTGGGCCGGCCGCTCGACGTGCGCGACGAAGCATCGGTGCTGCAGGTCGTGCACGATGCGCGCGAATCGCTCGGCGACCTCGACGTGATCGTCAACAACGCGGCGATCGACGTGACCGCGCCGATCGACGACGTGAGCGTCGACGCGTGGCAGCAGGTGCTGATGACGAACCTGTTCGGCCCGTACCTGATGTGTCACGCGGCCGTGCCGATGATGAAGGCGCGCGGCGACGGCCATATCGTGAACATCGCGTCGACCGCGTCCAAGCGTGCGTGGCCGAACGCGTCCGCGTATCACGCGACGAAGTGGGGGCTGCTCGGCCTGTCGCACGCGCTGCATGCCGAGCTGCGGCCGTGCGGCGTGCGCGTGTCGGCGATCGTCGCGGGCGGGATGCGCACGCCGTTCCTGCTCGACCGTTTTCCCGACATCGACGAGGACACGCTGCAGCCGCCGGAGCACGTTGCGGCCGCCGTGCGTTTCGTGCTGACGCAGCCGCCGGGCACCGTGGTGCCGGAGCTGATGGTGCTGCCGATGAAGGAGACGTCATGGCCCTGAAGCGCGAACGCCGGCTGCCCGGCGCGGTGCTGCTCGACAAGGACGGCACGCTGCTCGACGACGTGCCGTACAACGTCGATCCCGCGCGCATGCGCCTCGCGCCGGGCGCCGCGCGCGCGCTGCGCACGCTCGGCGCGACCGGGATGCCGCTGGCGGTCGTGTCGAACCAGCCGGGCGTCGCGCTCGGCCGCTTTACCGAACACGAGCTTGGCGCGGTCCGCCAGCGCCTCGCCGAATTGTTCGAAGCGAACGGCGCGACGCTGGCGGATTTTTTTTACTGCCCGCATCACCCGAGGGGCAGCGTGCCGCGCTACACCTGCGACTGCATCTGCCGCAAGCCGCGCCCCGGCATGCTGCGCCGCGCGCTGGCCGCGCTCGGCGCCGCGCCCGAATGGAGCTGGATGATCGGCGACATCCTCGACGACGTCGAGGCCGGCCGCACCGCGCGCTGCGGCACGATCCTGGTCGACTGCGGCAACGGGACCGAGTGGCGGCTCAACGCCGCGCGCACGCCGCATCACGTCGTCGATCGCATCGACCTCGCCGCCGACATCGTCGTGCGCGAAGCCGCGCGTCGGCACGGCTCGTGGGTGCGGCAATGAGCACGGCCTGGAGCCGCGCCCGCCGCATCCTGTGCGTGCGGCTCGACAGCATCGGCGACGTGCTGATGACCACGCCCGCGCTGCGCGCGCTGAAGGAGAGCGGCGCCGATCGCCAGCTGACGCTGCTGACGTCGCGCACGGGCGCCGCGCTCGCGCGGCATCTGCCGATGGTCGACGACGTGTGGAGCTACGACGCGCCATGGGTCAAGCATCCCGACGTGCGCGGCGATCCGGTGGCCGATCTCGACATGATCGACCGGCTGCTGGCGGGCCGTTTCGACGCGGCCGTGATCTTCACCGTCTACAGCCAGAATCCGCTGCCCGCCGCGATGATGTGCTGGCTCGCCGGCATCCCGCTGCGGCTCGCGCATTGCCGCGAGAACCCGTATGAATTGCTGACCGACCGCGTGCCGGAAACCGAGCCGGCATCGCACATGCGCCACGAGGTCGCGCGCCAGCTCGCGCTGGTGCGTGCCGTCGGCGCGAAGACGGCGGACTGGCGGATGGCGTTCGAGCCGGGCGACGCGGCGCGGCGTGCGGTGCATGCGCGCCTGCAGGCCGCGTTGCAGCGCTTCGGCGGTGCACGGCGGCCGGCGGCGGAGCGCCCGCGTTGGCTCGTCGTCCATCCGGGCGCGACCGCCGCGTCGCGGCGCTGGCCGGCCGAGCGTTTCGGCGAAGCGGCCGCCGTGGTCGCGCCGCTGTTCGACGGCATCGCGGTGACGGGCAGCGCGGACGAACGCGCGCTGGTCGACGCGGTGTGCGAACGGGCGGGCCCGCGCGCGGTGCCGCTCGCGGGCGTGCTGCCGCTCGGCGAACTCGGCGCGCTGATCGAGACGGCCGACCTGCTGCTGTCGAACAACAGCGGCCCCGTGCATCTCGCGGCCGCGCTCGGCACGCCGGTGGTCGACCTGTATGCATTGACCAATCCGCAGCACACGCCGTGGCGTGTGCCGCACCGTGTGCTGAACGTCGACGTGCCGTGCCGCAACTGCTATCGCAGCGTGTGCAACCAGCCCGGCCATCCGTGCCTGCGCGGCGTGAGCGTCGACGACGTCGCCGCCGCCGTGCACGCGTTGCTGCGGGGCAGCGCGCGCCATGCGCAACGCACGGCCGCGCGGGCTGCCGCGCACGACGACGAGCCGGTCGCGGCGCACGCATCGAACGTGATTCCGTTCGCGCACGTCATCACGAGGAACTGACGCATGCCTGATCCGATCCATACGCTCGGCATCAACGCCGCCTTCCACGACAGCGCCGCGTGCATCGTGCGCGACGGCGTCGTGATCGCGGCGGCCGAGGACGAACGCTTCACGCACGTGAAGCACGCGAAGCGCCCGGTGCCGTTCTCGACCTGGGAGCTGCCTTTCCACGCGATCGACTATTGCCTCGCGGAAGCGGGCATCACGCTCGCGGACGTCGACCACGTCGCGTATTCGTACGACCCGTGGTTCGAACTCGACCGCGAAGGCACGGCGCCGGCGCTGACCCTGCCGCTGTCGCCGTCCGCGCATGCGCCGCGCGAGGACGGCGCGTCGCCGTGGCATCCGCTGTTCCTGTCGTCGATCGTCAACGCGCCGCGCCAGCTCGCGGGCGGCGTGCCGCATCATCTGCAGCGGCGCTTTCGCGGCGTCACGCACGACGGGCCGTTCCGCTGGCATTTCATCGAGCACCATCTCGCGCACGAGGCGAGCGCGTTTCTCGCCGCGCCGTTCGAACGCTGCGCGGTGATGACGATGGACGGGCGCGGCGAACGGGCGACGACGAGCTACGGCGTGTTCGACGGCCGATCGTACCGGCGGCTCGGGCAGGTCAATCTGCCGCATTCGCTCGGGCTGCTGTACGAGCGCTTGACCCGCTATCTCGGCTTCCTGCACTCGTCCGACGAATACAAGGTGATGGCGCTCGCGTCGTACGGCAAGCCGGTGTTCGCCGACGAGATGCGCAAGCTCGTGCAGTATCGCGGCGAAGGGCGCTACGACGTGCGCGACGCGGATCTCGCGGCACTGTTCGGCCCGCCGCGCGAACGCGGCGGCCCGATCGAGCCGCATCACTGCGACATCGCGCACGCGCTGCAACGGGTGCTCGAGGAGACGACGCTGCAGGCGGTCGCCTGGCTCGCCGCCGAGACCGGCGAGCGGCAGCTCGCGATGGCGGGCGGCGTCGCGCTGAACTGCGTGATGAACGCGAAGATCCGCGATCGCGGCCCGTTCGACGACGTGTGGGTGCAGCCGGCCGCCGGCGACGCGGGCACCGCGCTCGGCGCCGCGCTATGGACCGACTTCCGGATGCGCGGCGCGCGCGGCGGCTGGCGGATGGATCATGCGTACCTGGGGCCGGCCTACGACGACGACGCGATCGAGGCGTTCCTGAAGGAAGCGCAGCTGCCGTACCGGCGGCTCGCCGACGTCGCCGCGCAGACGGCCGCGCTGCTCGCGGCGAACCGCGTGATCGGCTGGTTCCAGGGGCGCATGGAGTTCGGCCCGCGCGCGCTCGGCGCACGGTCGATCCTCGCGTCGCCGATCGATCCGGACATGCAACGCAAGCTGAACCGGATCAAGGATCGCGAGGATTTCCGGCCGGTCGCGCCCGTCGTGCTCGAGGATCGCGCGCATCACTGGTTCAGCGGCGGCCGGCGCACGCCGCTGCGCGCGCCGTTCATGCTGTTCGTGTACGACGTCCTGCCCGAGCGCGCCGAGAAAATTCCGGCCGTGCGCCACATCGACGGCACCGCGCGCGTGCAGACCGTCGACGCGACGCAGCATCCGCTGCTGCATGCGCTGTTGACCGAGTTCGACGCGCTCACCGGCGTGCCGGTGCTCGTCAACACGTCGTTCAACACGCGCGGCGAACCGATCGTGTGCTCGCCGCGCGACGCGATCGAATGCTTCTGGACGTCGCCGCTCGACGCGCTCGTGATCGGCCCGTTCCTGCTGGAGAAGCCGTGATGAACATGCGCGACACGCACCTGCCGCCGGTGGTGTCGGTCGTCGTGCCGACCTATCGGCGGCCCGATCTGCTCGAACGCTGCCTCGACGCGCTTTGCGCGCAGGTGTTCGATCCGACCACCTACGAGATCGTCGTCGTGGACGACGACCCGGCCGGCAGTGCGCGCGCCGTCGTCGATACGTGCCGCGCGCGCGTGTCCGACGTGCCGGCGATCCGCTACATGACCGCGCCCGACACGCAAGGCCCGGCCGGCGCGCGCAACGTCGGCTGGCGCAGCGCGGGCGGGGCGCTGATCGCGTTTACCGACGACGACACGATCCCCGATCCGGACTGGTTGCGCAACGGCGCGGCCGCGCTGCAGGCCGCGCCGTCGGCGGCGGCGGCCGCCGGCCGGATCGACGTGCCGTTGCGGCCGCGCCCGACCGACTACGAACGCGACGCGGCGGGGCTCGCGCATGCGGAATTCGCAACCGCCAACTGCTTCGTGCGGCGCGCGGCGCTCGAACGCATCGGCGGCTTCGACGAACGCTTCACGCGCGCGTGGCGCGAGGACGCCGACCTGATGTTCGCGCTGCGCGAGCATGCGGGGCCGATCGTCGACGCCGACGCCGCGCGCATCGTGCATCCGGTGCGCCCCGCGCGCTGGGGATCGAGCATCGGCGCGCAGTCGAAGGTGTATTTCGATGCGCTGTTGTACAAGAAGCACCGCGCGACGTACCGGCGTCATATCCGGCCCGTGCCGCCGTGGCATTACTACGCGGCCGTGCTCGCCGCGCTCGGCGCGATCGGCTGTTTCGCCGCTGGCTGGCCGGCGCCGGCCATCGTGTGCGTCGCGGTGTGGGCCGCGATTACCGCGGGGTTCTGCGCGAAACGGTTGCGCGGCACGCAGCTCACGGCGTCGCACGTGGCAGAGATGATCGTTACCTCCATCGCGATTCCGCCCGTGTCGCTGTACTGGCGCATGCGCGGCGCGCTTCACTTCCGGGTGTTTTTCCTTTGACGCCCTCATCTCCCTAAAGGGAGAGGATTCCCACACCTGGCGATGCACGTCCGCATCGGAGAATGTTCAACGCAGCGTTGGTATCTCGATCATGTTCGACACCACAGTCACTACAGGCCCACTCTCTTATTCGCAGTCCCGCGATACCTTTCGGCCGCGTCGTGCTGTCTTTCGACCCGCACGCCGAACAGGACTGGGTCGAACCGCTTTCGTCCACTTCCTCGAACGTGGCCCCGTGCGCGATCGCTTTGTAGCGGAGCTTGTTTCGGAAAGACGACCAGGATGCGTCGTAGACGCTCTTCGCCATCCTGGTTCTGGCGAGCGTCGCGGCCGACACGTTGCCGACCGCGATGTAATCGAAACGCCGCACCAGATCGAGCGCGAGCTTGTGTTGGAAATCGGCACGCGCATTCGCGACCTTGGCGTGCAGCTTCGCGATATGCCGCTTGTGCTTTCGCGCCCGTTGCGCTTTCGCGAGTTTCTCGGCCGCGCATCGACCGAACCGGTCGTTAGGCAGCTTCTCGCCGGTCGAAAGTGTGGCGAAGTCTTTCAGGCCGAGATCGATGCCCACACCGGAACGGATCGGGCGAGCCTGAACATCCGGCATCTCGATCGCTATGTTCAAGAACCAGTTGCCGCGTGCATCCTGCGCAAAGTTGGTCCCGTCCTTGATCTTGCCTTCGGGAAGCGGTCGACTGTTGAACACGCGAAAGGTGTTGCCGGCAAAGCGGAACGCTTCGCCCTCGCGCTTCAGGTCTCGGCCCTTCAGCGGCACCCAGCCGAGCGACTTCCTGCCGCGATAGCGCAGGTACGACCGACGGTGCTGACTGCGCGACTTCGCGTACTGCTCGCACGTCGCGTTGACCGTGCCGGAGTGAATACCGAGTTCCTTGCTGCTCCCCGTCGTCAGCACGTTCAGGTCGAATCCCGTCGGCCACTTCTTGCCCCACTTCAGCGCGTGCTTCTGCGTGTCATTGCAGAAGTTCCAGACGTAGTTCACCGCACGGCTCTGCTTGTTGAGCAGTCCGTTGAGCGACTTCACCCGGTAGCGATAGACAAGAATCATGCAGGTGATCCTAACCCGTGGAAGAAGCTGCCTGTCAACAGCATGCCTTTCCTCTCCGTCCTGAAGGACGGGGTTTCTCGGAGCAACTGATGAAGCTCGATCCCAGCGTCGATTCCGACGGCTCGCGCGGCCCGAAGCGGATCGCGGTATTCCGCGCTTTGCAGCTCGGCGACATGCTGTGCGCGGTGCCCGCGCTGCGCGCGCTGCGGCGCGGCGAACCCGATGCGCGCATCACGCTGATCGGCCTGCCGTGGGCGCGCGAGTTCGCGTCGCGATTTTCCGATTACATCGACAGCTTCATCGCGTTCCCGGGCGCGCCGGGCCTCGCCGAGCAGCCCGAACCCGACGCGGCCACGCGCGAAGCGTTCATCGCCGAATGCCGCGCGCGCGACTTCGATCTCGCGATCCAGCTGCACGGCAGCGGCGTGCACACGAACGCGATCGTCGCGTCGCTCGGCGCGACGCGCACGGCCGGCTTCGTGCCGGCCGACGGCGGCACGACCACGCTCGACTGCGCGCTGGTCTGGCGCGACGACGAACCGGAGGTGGCGCGCTATCTGGCGCTCACGCGCAAGCTCGGCTATGCGGACTGGGGCGACTACCTCGAATTTCCGCTCGGCGGCCTCGACTACGCGCTGTGGCACGTGCTCTGCGACGAACATGCGCTCGATCCCGGCCGCTACGTGATCGTTCATCCCGGCGCGCGGATGGCGTCGCGGCGCTGGCCCGTCGAACGCTTCGCGCTCGCCGCGCGGCAGCTCGCGGACGACGGCTGGCAGATCGTGCTGACCGGCACGCGCGCGGAACTGGGGCTCGCGAGCGCGTTCGCCGAGCACCTCGGGCGGCCGTGCGTGAACCTGTGCGGCCGCACGCCGCTCGGCGCGCTGGCCGCGCTGATCGCCCGCGCGCGGCTGCTGTTGTGCAACGACACGGGCGTATCGCATGTCGCGGCGGCGCTCGGCACGCCGAGCATCGTCGTCGCGTGCGGCAGCGATACGGCCCGCTGGGCGCCGCTCGACGCCGAACGTCATCGCGTGCTCGCGAACTACCCGGCGTGCCGGCCGTGCATGTTCGATACCTGCCCGTACGGGCACGAGTGCGCGACCGCGATCGGCGTCGGCGACGTGATGGACCGGGCGGGCGAACTGCTCGCGGAGGAGAGACGTCATGTCTGTTAAGCGGTTGCGCGTGCTGACCTGGCACGTGCATGGCAATTATCTGTATTACCTGTCGCAGGCGCCGCACGATTTCTACATCGTGACGAAGCCGCAGCATCCGCCCGGCTATGCGGGCCGCGTCGGCCACCTGCCGTGGGGCGACAACGTGCACGAGGTGCCGGCCGAGTGCGTGCGCGACACCGAATTCGACTGCGTGCTGTATCAGCACGTGAAGCACTACCAGCACGACCGCCTGCGGCTGCTGAGCGAAGCGCAGCGCGCGCTGCCGACGCTGTTTGTCGAGCACGATCCGCCGCGCGAGCATCCGACCGACACGCTGCATCCGGTGCAGGACCCGAACGTGTTGCTGGTGCACGTGACGCCGTTCAACGCGCTGATGTGGGACAACGGCGTGACGCCGACGCGCGTGATCGAGCACGGCGTGCTGGTGCCGGAAGGCGTCGAGTATCGCGGCACGCTGCCGAAGGGCGTGGCCGTCGTGAACAACCTCGCGCGCCGCGGCCGGCGCCTCGGCGCGGACTTGTTCGAGGTCGTGCGGCACAGCGTGCCGATCGACCTGGTCGGGATGGGCTCGACCGAACTCGGCGGGATCGGCGAAGTGCCGAACCTGGCGCTGCCGCAGTTCCTGTCGCACTACCGGTTCTTCTTCAATCCGATTCGCTACACGAGCCTCGGGCTCGCGGTGATCGAGGCGATGATGATCGGGCTGCCGATCGTCGCGCTCGCGACGACCGAGATGGCGCAACTCGTGAAGACCGGCAGCAACGGCGTGGCCGATACGCGGCCGGCCGTGCTGATCGACGCGATGCGGACGCTGATCCGCGATCAGGAACTCGCGCGCGAGTGGGGCGCGGCGGCCAAACGCGACGCGTGCGAGCGATTCGGCATCGAGCGCTTCGCGCGCGACTGGGATGCCGCGCTGCGGGACGTGACGGCGTGACGGCGGCGGCGTGGGCCGCCGCGCTCACGGAGGCGGCGCGGGCGGCGAGCTCGGCGCGCCGTTGCCGTTCGACGCAGCCGCAGCCGCCGCCGGCGCGCTGCCGCTGGCCGCATTGCGCTCGCTTTCGGGCAGCAGCGCGAGGCGGTTGTACAGCGTTTTCAGGCTGATGCCGAGCGCTTTCGCGGTGCGCGGCTTGTCGCCGTTGAAATGCCGCAGCGACGCGACGATGAAGCGCTGCTGCGTATGCGCGAGCGTCGTGCCGATATGCAGCGTCATCGCGTTGTGACGCACTTCCTCGCGCGGCGGCGGGCGGCGCGGCAATTGCAGTTCGATCTGCTCGTCGGCGAGGATGAACGCGCGCTCCAGCGCATTGCGCAGTTCGCGCACGTTGCCGGGCCACGTGTAGGCGCGCAGCGCCTTCATCGCCTGCGTCGACAGGCGCTTCCTCGTGCGGTGCCGCGCGTTCAGCCGTTCGACGATCTGCAGCGCGATGTCGCCGACGTCGTCCTCGCGCTGCCTGAGCGCGGGCACGTGCAGCGCGATCGGCGCGATCCGGTAGAACAGGTCTTCGCGCAGCGTGCCGTTGCGCATGGCCTCGACCGGATCGTGATGCGTGGCCGCGACGATCCGCACGTCGAGCGGAATCGCGTCGTGGCCGCCCACGCGCACGATCGTGTTGGTTTCGAGCGTGCGCAGCAGCTTGACCTGCAATTCGAGCGGCATTTCGGCGATTTCGTCGAGAAACAGCGTGCCGGCGCGCGCGGCTTCGAACATGCCCACATGTTGTGCAACGGCGCCCGTGAAGCTGCCTTTTTCGTGACCGAACAAATGCGACTCCGCGATGTCTTTCGGAATCGCGCCGCAATTGACGGGCACGAACGGGCCGCGCCGGCGCGGGCTCATATCGTGAATGAGGCGGGCGACGATATCCTTGCCCGCTCCGCTTTCGCCAACCACCAGCACACTCACGCGGGTGGCGGCGACGCGCGACACTTTCAGTAGCAGATCCTGAATGGTTCTCGAACGGCCGAACAGTCGCGTGCCGTCATCGTCGGATTTCGACATGGAGTATGACCGGTTGGGAAGTTTTGACCGAATGTGTCGTGACCAGGTAAAAACGGCGTAGCATGCGTCGTTATTTACGTATTCAGGATACCTTTTATACCGCTTCATCGACATTGAATCTGGCAATGCGGTTCGCGCCGGCAGATAGATTTATTCGATGAGCGACGAATGCACGACACCCTTCTTCTATACTGCTAAGCACGCGTTTTCAGTGCAGGACAGCTTGTCTGCCCATTCGTGTGCAGCGTTGAAAATGCCGTCGAGGCCTTTGTGACGTGCATGACGCTGCACGTGTCGCGGTACCGGCCGACGCATGTGCCGGGCCGCATTAACAGGAGCCTCGATGCCTTACGTCCTGATCGTCGAAGACGACGCCGACACGCGAACGATGCTCGCCACGCTCGCACGCACGCAGCAGTTGACGTGCGATACGGCCGCGACGCTTGAAGAAGCGCGCACGCTCGTCTCGACGCATACCCCCGATCTCGTGCTGTGCGACCTCGTGCTGCCCGACGGCAACGGGATGGATCTGTTCGACGCGCTGCCCAAGCGCGCGCATTGCGAAATGGTGTTGACCACCGGCCACGCGAGCCTCGAAACCGCGATCGATGCGTTGCGGCGCGGCGCGACCGACTATCTGGTGAAACCGCTGAACATGCAGCGGCTGAACAGCATCTTCGCGCGCGTGCCGCGCACGAGCGCGCTGCACGAGGAAATCGCGGAGCTGCGTTCGGAGCTGCAGCGCCTCGGCCGCTTCGGCCGCATGCTCGGCAGCTCGCCCGCGATGCAGGCCGTGTACGACGCGATCGGTCGCGTCGCGCGTACCGAAGCGTCGGTGCTGCTCACCGGCGAATCGGGCACCGGCAAGGAGCTCGCCGCGCAGACGGTGCACGACCTCAGCCTGCGCCGCCGCGGGCCGTTCCTCGCGGTCAACTGCGGCGCGATCGCCGCGAACCTGGTCGAGAGCGAGATGTTCGGCCACGACCGCGGCAGCTTCACCGGCGCGGAACGCCAGCACAAGGGCTTCTTCGAACGCGCGGACGGCGGCACGCTGTTTCTCGACGAAATCACCGAAATGCCGGTCGAATCGCAGGTCAAGCTGCTGCGCGTGCTGGAAACCGGGCGCGTCACGCGGCTCGGCTCGACGCGCGAGATCGACGTCGACGTGCGCATCGTCGCCGCGACCAACCGCGACCCGGAAGCCGCGATGGCCGACGGCAAGCTGCGGCCCGACCTGTTCCACCGGATCAACGTGTTCCCGATCCCGCTGCCGTCGCTGCGCGAACGCGGCGACGACATCCCGATGCTCGCCGATGCGTTCCTGCAGCGCTACAACGAGGAGAGCGGCCGCAATCTGCGCTTCTCGCCGGCCGCGCGCGAAGCGCTGAAAACCTACGAATGGCCCGGCAACGTGCGCGAGCTGCGCAACTTCGTGCAGCGCGCGAGCATCTTCACCGATGCCGACGTGATCGACACGCTGCCGCCGCCGATCATGGACGAACTGTCGAGCATGGTCGATTCGCACGAGGATCGCGTGACGGTGCCGTTCGGCACGCCGCTCGAGGAAGTCGATCGCAAGCTGATCCTCGGCACGATCGCGCAATGCGGCGGCGTGAAGGCGCAGGCGGCCGAGGTGCTCGACGTCAGCCTGAAGACGATCTACAACCGGCTCGCGCAACTGGAAGACGAAGCGGAAAAGCCCGATTCCTGATGCCGCTACGCTCGCGTTCATGTTTCGGTTCCGGCCTCGCGGCGCGGGTCGCGCTCGAGGCGGCGACGCATGCGTTCGACGTGCGGCGGGATCGCGCGTCGTTCGCGCAGGATCCACGGCAGCCCGGCGAACGTGCGCACGATCGCGCGTTCACGGCGCAGCAGCGGCAGCATGCGCACCGTATGCAGGCACGCGGCGGCGGCCGGCCATCTGAGCCACGCGGTCCACACCGCGTTGCGGGCGGCGGTGCGCTCGCGCGTGGGCCGGTCGCGCTGCGTCGACGGGTAGTGATGGACGGTGAGGCGCGGCGCATACACGAGCCAGTGCCCCGCGCGAGTCAGGTCGAGCGCGAGCAGCGCTTCCTCGCCGCCGAGAAAGTAGCGCGGGTGGTAGCCGCCCGCGTGCACGAACGCGTCGCGCCGGAACGCGGTCGCGCCGGCCAGCAGCCCGAGAATCGGCCTGCCCGGCAGCGCGACGGGCGCGTCGAGCGGGCTGTCGGCCATCAGTCGGCAGGTCGGGTCTTCGCGCTCGCCGGGGCCGACCAGCACGCGCGCGGTGACGGCCGCGACGTGCGGATACGCGTCGAGCAGGTTCGCGGCTTCGGCGATCGAGCCGGGCGCCCACCACGTGTCGTCGTCGCAGAACGCGACGTAGCGCGTGCGGGCGACGTCGACGCCGAGATTGCGGCCGGCCGCGCCGAGGTTGCCCGGCGCATGCACGAGCGCGACATACGGAAAGCGCTCGCGGATCAGCATGGCCGTCTCGGCGTCGGCTCCGTTGTCGACGACGACGATCGCCGGCCGGTCCGGCAGCGCGCAAAGGTGGTCGAGCGTGCGTGCGAGTTCGGCGGTGCGTCGGCAGGTCAGCACGACGGCCGTCACGCGCGGCTCGGCCGGCGGCAGCGCGGCGCGCGCGGGCGTTACACGGACGGGACGTCGCATTCGAGTCGCCAGATCGTTTCGGGTTCGCGGAGCGCGGCGCGCATATGAGGCTCGAGCAGCGTCACCTGGCTGGCATACGCATCGACGGCGGCGGCTTTCGCGGCGACGCCGTCCGTCTTGCTGCCGGCCGGCGCGGCGACCGGATGCGCGATCCAGCCGCGTTCGCGCCAGCCGCTCACGCGCGTGGCCATCAGCCCGTCGATGCGGCGATAGGGCACGTCCTCGTAGAAGCGCCAGATGTGCGACGCATCGTCGTCACGCAGCAGCCACAGCATGGCTTCCTGCACCTGCAGATGATCGCGGTGGAACAGGCCGGCCGGCGCGAGCACGCCGAAGCCCGGGTGCGCGTCGATCACGTCGGCCACGCGCGCCGCGATCGCGGTCGACGTGGCCGGCACGCCGTACTGATCGTCGAGGAAGTCGAGCCACACGGGGCGTGCGTCGAGCAGCGCGAGCGCGCGGCGGTCTTCGTCGCGGCGCGCGCGCATGGCTTCGTCGGCGTGGCGAAACCCTGCGCGGCGATCCCACGGCGGCGCGGGCGTGCCGGGCGGCGGCACCCCCGCAAAGACCGTGACGACGATCGAGCCGGGCGCCTGCGCGAGCAGTTGCCCGCAACTGAAGACGGCATCGTCGAGATGCGGCGAGACGACGAGCCAGCGTGTCGGGTCGGGCATGGCGTGAAGATCTCCATCGTGAGCGGCCGGGCCGCCGGTGCGCATCGGCCAACATGCGGGTCAGCATGTGTCGTGCCCACTCGCGGCGCCCCCGCCGGCCGCCGTCGACTGTCCGCACAGGAGCATGTCCAATGATCGAAATTGCACGGCCGCAGGCCGGAAATTACGCAACGGCCGTGATGCTGGTCGCGATCGCGACCGTGCTGCAGACGCTCGCGATCCGGTTCGGCGGCGTGAATCTGCCGTTCGTGCTGTATTACCCGCTGCTCGCCGGCGCCGCATGGGCGACGTCGTTCGTGTTCGGCATCGTGTCGACGGTGGTCAGCGGGCTGCTCGTCTGGACGCTGTTCCTGTCCGACCCGGCCGCCTATACGGCGCCGCTGCCCGACCGGCTCGTGCAACTGGGCACGTTCATGCTGATCGGCGCGCTGGTATGCGCGGTCGCGTCGCTGCTGCATCACACGCGGCTCACGAACGATCGCGCGCGCCGACGCGAGGCGTCTGCGCGCCGGCAGCTCGAAGCCGTGCTGCGCGCGCTGCCGCACGGCGTGATCGCGACCGATCCGAACGGGCGGCTCACCTATGTCAACGCGGCCGCGGCCGAACTCGTCGGCTGCCGGCCGGACGATGCGATCGGCCGGCCCGTGCGCGACGTGCTGCGGCTCGTCGATCGCGAAGGCCGCCGCGTGCAGACCACGCCGCTCGACCACGCGCTGGGCGGCGCCGACGCGACGTCCGACCGGCACTGGCTGCAGGCCGGCAGCGGCGATCCGGTGCCGATCGTCGCGGTCGCGTCGCCGATCGGCGATGGGGACGGCAACGTCGACGGCGCGGTGCTGCTGCTGCGCGAGGCCGGTGCGGAGCGCGCGCGCGTCGACGCGTCGCGGCTTCAGCATGCGGTCGTCGATGCGTTGCCGGACGCGATCGTCGGGATCGACGCGAGCGGCCGCATCGCCAGCTGGAACGCGGCGGCGCAACGGATCTTCGGTTACGACGAGGACGACGCGCGCGGCCGCCGGTTCGACACGCTGATCGCGCGGCGCTGGTTGCGGCTCAACCCGCTCGTCGAGTCGTTCGACACGATGCAGGAGCCGATCGGGCCGCTCGAACTGTTGTGCGTGCGACGCGACGGCCGACGTTTTCGGGCGACGGTATCGGCATGCCCGGTGCACGGCGATGCGCGGGCGTGGGTCGCGCTGTCGCTGACACTGCGCGAAACCGGTGCGCAGCGCCGCCGCGACCTGCGGGCGCAGCGTTCGTTGCAGGGTGCGCGCGACGAGCGCGACCAGGCCGACACGTCGAACCGGCTGAAGGACGAGCTGCTGGCCACGGTATCGCACGAACTGCGCACGCCGCTGAACGTGATCTACGGGTGGATCGAGGTGCTGCGCAACACGGGCGACCACGCGTTGCAGCATCAGGCGATCGACGCGATCGATCGCAGCGCGCGCTCGCTCACGCGGATGGTCGGCGACATCCTCGACGCGTCGTCGCTCGCGACCGGCAAGCTGCGGCTCGATGCGACGCCGGTCGACGTCGTGCGGCTGTTCTCCGACCAGGTCGGCTCGTTCCAGACCGCCGCGTCGTCGGCCGGCATCCTGCTCGAATTCGACTGCGACGCGTCCGCGTGCATCGTGTCCGGCGACGCCGAGCGATTGCGCCAGATGCTGTCGAACCTCATCTCGAATGCATTGAAATTCACGCCGACCGGCGGCAGCGTGACGGTCGCGCTCGCACGCGACGACAAGCATGCGGTGTTGACCGTCATCGATACGGGGCAGGGCATCGCGACGGAATTCGCGCCGTACGTGTTCGACATGTTCCGCCGCGCGGACGATTCGCCCGCGTCGCCGCGGCGAGGGCTCGGCCTCGGCCTGTCGATCGTGCGGCACATCGCGGAGCTGCACGGCGGCCGCGTGAGCGTCGCGAGCGCGGGCCGCGATCGCGGCACGACGTTCACGGTGACGCTGCCGGCCGGCTGGCAGCCGGGCGGTGCGATGGCGTGGAGCATCGCGCAGGCCGGCGGCCGGCGCGACGCGCTCGTGCTCGACACGCACCGCATCCTGATCGTCGACGACGATGCGACCACGCGGGCGAGCCTCACGGCCGCGCTGACCACGTTCGGCGCGGCCGTCGCGATCGCGTCGTCCGGCCGCGAGGCGCTCGCGATGATGGCCGACATCCGCCCGACGGTCGTCCTGTCCGATCTCGCGATGCCCGACGGCGACGGCTTCTGGCTGCTGGACGCATTGCGGCGCGGCGCGCTGAACGGCGACGGCGGCCCGCCCGACGTGCGCGTGCTGGCCGTCACCGCGCACGCGGGCCTCGCCGACGAACGCCGTGCGCTGGAGGCCGGTTTCGACGGCTACCTGTGCAAGCCGGTCGACGTGCGCGAACTGGCGTACAAGATCGCGCACGTGACGAAACGCGACGGCTGACGCGCGGCGCGTCGCGGCGGCGTCAGGTCGTGTCGGTCGCGTCGGGTCGCGTCACGTGGTCGGCGCCGGCCGGTTCTGCGTGTGGACCTGCGCGAGCAGATGCGACGCGATGCGCGTGCTGCGCACCAGGTCGCCGGGCGCGTGGTGCGTGACCTGGCGTTGAATGAAGTAGCGCGCGGTGTGCGCGAGCCCGTTCGCGAACGTCGTCGTCGCGCGCCAGCCGAGCCGCTTCTGCGCGGCGGCCAGATTCGGCCGCCGCTGGCGCGGATCGTCGGACGGCAGCGGCCGGAACTCGATCGGCACGTTCGCGCCGACGATCCGCACGACTTCGCGCGCGACGTCGATCATCGCGATCTCGACGTCGCTGCCGAGATTGACCGGCTCGCTCGCGTCGCCCGGTTCGTCCATCAGCCGGATCAGCGCGTCGATCATGTCGTCCACGTAGCAGAACGAGCGCGTCTGCTTGCCGTCGCCATAGACGGTCAGCGGCTGTTCCGCGAGCGCCTGCGTGACGAAGTTCGACACCACGCGCCCGTCGGCCGGATGCATGCGCGGCCCGTAGGTATTGAAGATCCGCGCGATCCGCACGTCGACGCCATACTGGCGGTGATAGTCCGAGAACAGCGTTTCCGCGCAGCGCTTGCCTTCGTCGTAGCACGCGCGAATGCCGGTCGGATTGACCCGGCCGCAATAGTGCTCGTCCTGCGGGTGGACGTCGGGGTCGCCGTACACCTCGCTCGTCGACGCCTGTAAAATCCGCGCCTTCACGCGTTTCGCGAGACCGAGCAGGTTGATCGCGCCGTGCACGCTGGTCTTCGTCGTCTGCACGGGGTCGCGCTGGTAGTGGACGGGCGACGCCGGACACGCGAGGTTGTAGATCTCGTCGACCTCGACGTAGAGCGGAAACGTCACGTCGTGCCGCATCAGCTCGAAGTTCGGCGCATCGAGCAGGTGCGCGATGTTGTCCTTCGCGCCCGTGTAGAAATTGTCGACGCACAGTACGTCGTGCCCGTCCGTCACCAGGCGCTCGCACAGATGCGAACCCAGAAAGCCGGCGCCGCCGGTGACGAGCACGCGTTTTCGATCGTAGCCCTTCATTACGTATTCTCCTTGCGGTGTGCGAACACGCCTCGCGTGGTGGCGACCGGCGTGCGCCGGCCGGTGCCGGCCGACGTGCCGGCGCGCTGCGCGTGGGCGACGTCGCGGTAGATGTCGACGAGGCGGTCGGCGACGCCTTGCCACGTGTAGAAGCGATGCGCGCGCAGGTAGCCGGCACGGCCGAGCGCCGCGCACAGGTCCGGCTGCGCCCGCAGTTGCACGAGGCGCGCGGCCAGCGCGGCCGGGTCGCGCGGCGGCACGAGATAGCCGGTCGTGCCGTCGTCGACCGTCGTGCGGATGCCGCCGACGTCGCTGCCGATCACCGGCGCCGCGCACGCCATCGCCTCGACCGGCGTGATGCCGAACGGCTCGTACCACGGCGTCGTCACGAACACGTCGGCCGCGCTGTAGTACAGGTGCAGCGCGTCGCGATCGCGCCGGCCGACGAAGGTCACGCGGTTCGCGATCCCGAGTTCGTGCGCGAAGGCGGCGAGCCGCGCGAGTTCCGGATCGCGCGCGGGGTCGGGCGTCGGCTGGCTGCCGCCGACGACGTACAGGTGCGTCGGCCGTTGCGGATCGCGCGGCATGCGCGCGAGCGCGTCGATCACGGTGTCGATGCCCTTGCGCGGCACGAGGCGGCCCAGTTGCAGTATGACGAATGCGTCCTGCGGCCAGCCCAGCCGCGCGCGCGCATCGACGCGCGGCACCGGCCGGAATTCCCGCGCATCGAAGCCGCACGGCACGATCTCGATGCGCGCGGTGTCGGCGCGATAGTGCGTCGTCAGGTCGAGCGCATCCTGCGGGCATTCGGCGATCAGGCGGTCCGAGCGGCGCGCGAGCGTGTCCTCGATCGCGAAGCGCGCGTCGGGGAAGCCGTCGGCCGTGCCCTGGTGCAGCCGCCGCACGCGCCCGAGCGCATGGAACGTCGTGACGAGCGGGATGCCGAGCGCTTTTTTCACGCGCAGCCCGGCTTCGCCGGACATGAAGAAGTTCGCGTGCATCACGTCGACGGGGTCGGGCTCGCGCCGCATGCGCGCGATCATGTATTGCGCGAATGCGCCCATGTACGGCAGCAGCCGCTCCTTGGGCACGTCGGTCGGCGGCCCGGCCGGCACGTGGATCACACGCATGCGCGCGCCGATCGACACCACTTCCGGCAAATGGGGATTGTCGCAGCGCGTGTAGACGTCGACGTCGAGGCCGCGCTCCGCGAGCTGCTTCGCGACGTTCGCGACATAGATGTTCTGACCGCCGGCATCGACGCCGCCGATCACGCCCAGCGGCGATGCATGTTCACTGATCAACGCGATTCTCTGCATGGTATTGCTCCCGATATCGGGGCCGCGCACACGGGCCGCCGTTATCGGTCCCTCGGCAATCGGCATGCCCGCCGCATGGCGGGGAAAACCGCTTCTCCCCGTGCCGAAAAAATTACAACGCGTTGGATGAAAGGGCGTCTGATCGCGATGGCGCGCAGGCATGCGGCGCACGCGGCGCGGCACGCGATTTGCGCGACTTCCGCTCACTCGCCGGTTCGCCCGGCCCGATGAAAAGGAGGTCACGATGAAGGTATTCCAGCTGCAAGCCCACCCGCCGCGCATCCGTCGTCAGCGCGCGCTGCGCACCGGCATGGCGGTCGCGATCGCCGCGGCCACCGCGTGCATGGTGGTCGCGCCGAACGCGGTCGCCGCCGGCGACGACGGCACTGCATCGTCGTCGACGTCGTCGCATTCGAGCACCGGCACGAAGATCCGCGACGCGACGATCACCACCAAGGCGAAGGCCGAGCTGACCGGCACGAGCGGCCTGTCGACCGGCGACATCCACGTGAAGACGCGGCACGGCACCGTGACGCTCACCGGCAGCGTGCCCGACGAGCAGCAGCGCACGCAGGCCGTCAGCGTCGTGAAGCAGATCGACGGCGTGCAGGACGTGCGCGACCAGTTGACCATCCGGCCCAAATAATCGCGACGCGACCGTAACAGGAGTCCAGTGATGAACTGCATGCTCAAACCGGTCGGCGAACAGGCGATCGTGATCACCGGCGCGACGAGCGGCATCGGTCTCGTCACCGCGCGCAAGGCGGCACGGCGCGGCGC
The DNA here is from genome assembly GCF_905400185.1 of Burkholderia sola. Classification (NCBI taxonomy): domain Bacteria; kingdom Pseudomonadati; phylum Pseudomonadota; class Betaproteobacteria; order Burkholderiales; family Burkholderiaceae; genus Burkholderia; species Burkholderia sola. The sequence goes on along the minus strand of NZ_FR989677.1, from coordinate 843,051 downwards.
GAAGCTCGTGCTGTTCGCGCGCAACGAGGACGCGCTGAACACGCTGTGCGAGGAAATCCGCCAGCACGGCGGGCTCGCGGTGCCGGTCGCCGGCGACGTCGGCAACATCGAGGATCTGCAGCGCGCGGCCGCGGCGGCGGCCGACACGTACGGCGGCTTCGACACCTGGGTGAACAACGCGGGCGTGTCGATCTTCGGCACGGCCGCCCAGGTGCCGCTCGAGGATCAGCGCCGGCTGTTCGACACCAACTACTGGGGCGTCGTGCACGGCTCGCTCGTCGCGGCCGACCATTTCCGGCGCAAGAGCGATTTCCACGGCGGCGCCATCATCAACATGGGCAGCGAGGCGTCCGACGCGCCGCTGCCGCTGCAAAGCGCGTACGTCGCGTCGAAGCACGCGGTGAAGGGCTTCACCGATTCGCTGCGGCTCGAGATGGAAGCCGACCACCTGCCGGTGTCCGTCACGCTGATCAAGCCGGCCGCGATGGACACGATGTTCGTGATGCATGCGAAAAACTACATGAACGTCGAGGCGAAGCTGCCGCCGCCGATCTACGACCCCGATCTGGTCGCCGACGCGGTCCTGTTCGCGGCCGCGCATCCGCGCCGCACGCTGTTCGTCGGCGGCGCGGCCAAGTTCACGTCGGCGAGCGCGTATCACGCGCCGCGGCTGTTCGATCGCGTCGCGGCCACGCTGTTCTCGCGCGGCCAGCGCACGGTGCGGCCCGCGCGGCCGCGCGACGACAACGCGCTGTACGACTCGCGCCATGCGCTGCACGAGCGCGAAGGCATGGAAGGGCCGGTGCTGCGCAGCTGTGCGTACAACTCGGTGGTGCAGCGCCCGAAGGTCGCCGGCGCGGTCGCGCTCGGCGCGGCGGCGCTGGTGTTTGCCGCATTCGCGCGGGCGCGCCGGTCGTCCGCGTGATTTCGTTCATTTTCCAAGGAGGCTTTCATGACATCCCGACAACATACGGGCCACGAATACAGCCACTCGCGCGCGCACGAAGGCGAGCGCACGCAGCAGGACCACGACAAGGGCGGCCATCAGTCCGGCCACGGCAAGCCGCCGAGCCCGGTCGACGTGCAGAAGGCGCTGAAGGGGATGGACTATCCGGCGAGCAAGTCGGACGTCGTGCAGTGCGCGGAACGCTCGCATGCGGACCGCGAGGTGCTCGACATGCTGCGCCAGATTCCCGAGCGCGAATACGACACGCCGGCATCGGTATCGAAGGAACTCGGGCGGCTGATGTAAGCGTCGCCCCGTCGCGCCGCGTGCGTGCGCGCGCGGCGCACCCATCATGAGGAGCACGACCATGGCGATGATCGTCGCAGGCCGTTTCACGACGTTCGATGAAGCGGAAGGTGGGGCGCGTCACCTCTACGAGCGCGCATTCGGGCCCGACGACGTGTCGATCTTCTTCCTGAACCCCGGCGGCCAGCACGCGCGCTTCCCGATCGGCGGCGACGTGTACGCCGACACGGCGGCGAAGCCGGGCGGGCGCGGCGCGATGGTCGGCGCGATGCGTGGGCTGCTGATCGGCGTCGTGATCGGATTGATCGTGTATGCGCTCGGCCTGCGCTACTGGTTCGTGCCGGCCGCCGCCGCGCTGGCCGGCGCGTATCTCGGCGCATTCGGCGGCGCGCTCGGCCGGATGCGCGGCGAGCAGGCCGAAGGCAAGGGCACGCTCGCGCAGAGCGAAACGGGCGTGATCCTCGCCGCGCGCGTGACGCCTGACACCGCAACGGCCGCCGAAGACGTGCTGCGCGCGACCGGCGCGAAGTCGATCGAGCGCGTCGAAGGCGACTGGCGGGACGGCGAATGGCGCGATTTCGATCCGGTACGCCGGCCCGACGAAGCCGCGTCCCGCGTCCCGCGCTGAATACGCCCTTTTTCCAGACGCTTGCAACGCCAACCGCCACCCCCCGGCCGCCGCGTGCGGGCCGGCGTGCGCGGCACGTGGCACGCCGCTTGCGCAGCATCGGCGGCATCCGTTCAAGGAGGAATCCATGACCACCGCACAGACTCCACCGCCGCAGAAACAGGCGCAGCAGCCGGGCACCGAACGCGACATGCAGCCGAAGCCGCGCGACGAAGCGGCCGACTACGTCGGCAGCGGCAAGCTCGCGGGCAAGGTCGCGCTGGTGACGGGCGGCGACAGCGGGATCGGCCGCGCCGTCGCGATCGGTTTCGCGAAGGAGGGCGCGGACGTCGCGATCGTCTACCTGAAGGAATCCGACGACGCCGCGCATACGAAGCGGTTGATCGAGCAGGCCGGCCGGCGCTGCGAGGCGATCGCCTGCGACGTCGGCGATCGCAAGCAGGCGCGCGACGCGGTCGCGCGCACGGTCGAGCGGCTCGGCCGGCTCGACGTGCTCGTCAACAATGCGGGCGAGCAGCATCCGCAGCCGGGCATCGAGGACGTGTCCGAGGAGCAGCTCGAACGCACGTTCCGCACGAACGTGTACGGGATGTTCTTCTGCACGCAGGCCGCGCTGCCGCACATGAAGCAGGGCGGCCGCATCGTCAATACCGCGTCGGTCACCGCGTATCACGGCAGCCCGAAACTGCCCGACTACTCGGCGACCAAGGGCGCGATCGTCGCATTCACGCGGTCGCTGTCGATCGAGCTGGCCGAACGCGACATCCGCGTGAACGCGGTCGCGCCGGGGCCGATCTGGACGCCGCTGATTCCGTCGACGTTCACGCCCGAGCAGGTCGCGAAATTCGGCTCGAACGTGCCGCTCAAGCGGCCGGGCCAGCCGGACGAACTGATCGGCTGCTACGTGCTGCTCGCGTCGGAAGGCGCGAGTTACATGACCGGGCAGACACTGCATCCGAACGGCGGCTCGATCGTCGGCGGCTGATGGCCGTTTCCACGCAAGCACAAGGAGAAAGCAATGAGACAACCCCACTGGACGATCGCGGCGTTCGCCGCCGGCGTGCTCGCCGTATCGGGGCTCGCCCGCGCGCAGATGCCGAGCGAGCCGCCCGCGTCGAATTCGCACGTGCCGGGCGGCGTGATCAACCCGTCGTCGGGCGCGGGCGGCGCAGGCGACCCCGGCATCGCCAAAGCGCCGAAGGGCGTCGACGCGGAGTTCATCGACAAGGCCGCGATGGCCGGCAAGGCGGAAGTGCAGGCGAGCCAGCTCGCGCTGAAGCAGGCGCAGTCGGCGGACGTGCGGGCGTTCGCGAAACGGATGGTCGCGGATCACGGCAAGGCGAACGCGAAGCTCACCGAACTTGCCGCGCGCAAGGGCATGAAGCCGCAGGTCGACCAGATCTCGGATCCGGACGTCGAGGCGCTGCGCGGCAAGAGCGGGCACGACTTCGATACCGCGTATCTCGCGGCGGCCGGCCCCGACGCGCACAAGAAGGCGATTGCGTTGTTCGAAGACGAAGCGCGCGACGGCAAGGACGCGCAGCTGCGCGCATTCGCGAAGTCCACGCTGCCGACGCTCAAGCATCACCTGAGCATGGCGCAGACGCTCGCACGCAAGGTGGGCGCGCAATAACGCGCGCCCGGTTCCACCCTGGGCCGCACGTGCGGCCCGCTTTTTCGGAGAAGCAGTCATGGCCCAACGGCAATCGAAGCACGAAGGTATCCTCGAACTGCTCTGCCAGGCATACGAAACCGAGCTTGGCGGCGCGAAGATCTACGAGGCCGCGCTCCAGTGCGCGACCGACGAGGACCTGCACAAGGAATGGGAGAAGTACCATCGCGAGACGATGCATCACCAGGAGGTGCTGCGCAAGGTATTCGCCACGCTCGGCCTCGATCCCGACGCGCAATCGCCGGGGCGCGCCGCGGTGGCGGCGACCGGCGAGTCGCTGGTGCGGGTGATCGAGCAGGCGAAGAAGCAGGCCGATCCGGCCGTCGCGCAGGTCGTCGCGGCCGAGTGCGTGGTGCTGGCCGAAACCAAGGACCACCTGAACTGGGAGCTGATCGGCTATGCGGCCGACCAACTGCCCGACAGCGATGCGGCGAAGGCGCTGAAGGCCGCGCACGACGAGGTGGAGGCCGACGAGGATCATCACCTGTATCACACGCGGGGCTGGGCGCGCGAGATGTGGATCGAGTCGATGGGCTTCAAGGCGGTGCTGCCGCCGCCGGAGGAAGTGAAGAAGGTGGAGTCCGCCGCCGATGCGGCGCGTGCCGAGCGTTCGCGCGGCAAGATGATGTAATGCCCGGGCGGGCGGGTGGCGGCGTCGCGGGCGCCGCCGCCCGCTTGCCGGTTCATCCGGTTGCGTACGCAACCGTCTGCGCGTCCCGCCTGAATGCGTCACGTCAGCACGTCGACGATCATCGTCATCACGGACACCGCCATCAGCGCGACCGCCAGCCAGCCCAGCAGTTTCGATACCGGGCCGCTGCCGGGCTGGCCGGCCGCATCGCGCTTCTGCGACAGCAGCATCACGAACACGAGCATCGGCACCGCCGCGACGCCGTTGAGCACGGCGCTCCAGTACAACGCGCGGATCGGGTCGATCGGGCTGAAGCAGATCGCGATGCCGACGATCACGCACAGCGCCAGCACCGTGTAGAACGCGGGCGCGCGCCGCACCGGCTCGTTCAGCCCTTCGCGGAACCGCCACGCTTCCGCGCAACCGTAGGCGGCGCTGCCCGCGAATGCCGGAATCGCGAGCAGCCCGCAGCCGACGATGCCGAACGCGAACACCAGGAACGCGGCTTCGCCGGCGATCGGCCGCAGCGCCTCGGCGGCCTGCGCGGTGCTGCCGATGTCGTGCCGGCCGTGCGCGAAGAACACGGCCGCGCCGATCACCATGATGCAGAACGACACCGCGTTGGTGACGATCATGCCGCTCCACGTATCGAACGTGACGCGCTGCTCGGTCTCGCGGCGCGCGCCCGGTGCGCACGACGCATCGCCGTTGCGGCGCTCCGCCTGGGTTTCCTCGACCTCGAGCGCGGCCTGCCACACGAACAGATAGGGGCTCAGCGTCGTGCCGAGCACCGCGACCGCGGTCGTCGCATAGTCGTGCGTGAACGAAATGTGCGGCAGCGCGATCGCATGCAGCAGGTTGCTCCAGTCGACGTGCACGAAGCCGAGTTCGATCACGTACGCGAGCAGGCCGAGCGTCATCCATTTGAGCCAGCGCGCGTAGCGCTCATACGACAGCAGCACCTGCAGCGCGAGCGACGCCAGGCCGTAGAGCGGCGCATACCAGTAGCTGCGGCCGCCGACGACGAGCGCCGTCGCATCGCCCATCGCCGCGAGATCGGCGCCGACGTTCACGACGTTGACGATCACGACCATCACGATCAGCGTTTTCGCGAGGCGATCGGAGAAGTGTTCGCGGATGCCGGCCACGAGCCCTTCGCGATTGCGTCGCCCGATGAACGCCGCCGCGAGTTGCACGGCGACCATCATCGGCAGCGTGACGACGATCATCCACAGCATGTTGAAACCGAACTGGCTGCCGGCCTGCGCGTAGACGGCGACGTTGCTCGGATCGGCGTCGGACGCGCCCGCGAGCAGGCCGGGGCCGAGCCGCCGATACCACGGTTTCGCGGCGGTCGGCGGCGCGTCGACTGCCGGCCGCGCGTCTTCGTCCAGTCCGCTCATCCGGCGTCCCCGTGCGACGGGCGAGCGCCGCCGTGCCGCCGCTCGCGTGCGAGGCGCGACGCGGTGCGCAACGCATCGACCAGCGTGCGGTACGCGTGTTCGCGGGAATCGGCGCCGCGCGTGCGCAGCACGTACGACGGGTGATAGGTCGCGACGACGAGCCGGCCGTCGGCGGTGCGTACCGGGGCGCGCGTGCGCTCCAGCGTCGCGTCGTTGTCCTGCAGCACCGCGCGCAGCGCCGTCGCGCCGAGCGCGACCACCACGCGCGGCTGGATGGCTTCGAGCTCGCGCTCGAGCCAGTAATGGCACGCGGCCACTTCGCGCTGCGCCGGCGTCTTGTGCAGCCGCCGCTTGCCGCGCGGTTCCCATTTGAAATGCTTGACCGCGTTCGTCAGGTAGACGTGCGAGCGTTCGATCCCCGCTTCGTCGAGTGCGCGGTCGAGCATGCGGCCGGCCGGGCCGACGAACGGCAGGCCCGTGCGGTCCTCCTGGTCGCCCGGCTGTTCGCCGACCAGCATGATCGGCGCGTCGACGGGGCCGGCACCCGGCACCGGTTGCGTCGCGTGTTCCCACAGCGCGCAGCGGCGGCACGCGTCGAGCGTGGACGGCGCATCGTCGTCGGTCGCCGTCGCCGTCGCCGTCGCCGTCGCCGTCGCCGTCGGTTTCGGCGTCGACGTCGACTTCGGACGGTCGGGTGCCTTACGGGTCATGCGGCGCCTCCGGCGCAGGCCGAAACAGCGGCGCGCCGCGATCGCGCGGAACATGCCGGCGCGCGCGCGGTCGCACGCGCAGAGGGACGCAAACCGGACGCTTGAAGCCGCATCGCGCGCATGAAGGACTCCTGGGTCGACGATGCGAAAGATGCAGCAACCGGCATGCCGCATGCAGTCGGTATGGGCGCGCGCCTTGCGGGGCAAGCCGGTCCAACGACAGGAGAAGCACGATGCAACCCGACCCCGGCGACGATCCGGCCGCCGACGACGTGCTGCTGTGGCGCGCACCCGACAGCGTGCCGCGCCGTCCGCGCCGCGTGCTGGTCGTCGACGACTATCGCGATGCGGCGGATGCGCTGCGCCTGCTGCTGGAGGCGCGCGGCTTCGAGTGCCGCGTCGCCGACGACCCGTTCGCCGTGTGCGACGTCGCGCGCGACTGGCAGCCATTCGCGGTCGTGCTCGACATCGCGATGCCGGGCCTCGACGGGCTGCAGCTCGCGGCGCGGCTGCGCGGCGATCCGCAAACGTCGGACATGCTGCTGGTCGCGTGCAGCGGGCTCGCGTCGCGGCGCGATTGCGAACGGGCGAAGGAAGCCGGCTTCGACGCGCACTGCGCGAAGCCGCTGACGCCGCACCGGCTGCTGGGCTACCTCGAATCGGCGAGCGGCGGCGCCGTGACGCCGGACGAGGACGTTACACGCTCCTTGTAAAAAGGCTGGCGGGTGCCGGACGCGCCGCCCGCGCCGCGGCGCGAGGACAAAAAAACGCCCCGCGCGAGCGGGGCGTGTCGAACGAATGCGGAACGCAGGCGCCGGCGAACCGACGCGCGTCACGGGACGGTCAGTGACGGCCGCGCGTGCGCGGATCGTCGAGATCCTCGGTCGGGTCGGTCAGCCCGAGTTCGTCGCCGGCACTCCAGTACGGGGTGCTCCCGTAGAACTCGTGCAGCGGCTCGGCCCATTGCGGGTCGGCCATCGCCGGCCAGTGGTCCTTGTCGAACCCCGGCGCATTGCGAATCCGCTCGGACGAAACCGACAGCAGGAAGCACTTGCGTTCGGTGTCGAGCGTCAGCGCGTTCCACGGGATCGCGTGCAGCTTGTCGCCGATGCCGAGGATGCCGCCGCTCGACAGCACCGCGTACGCGATGCGGCCCGAGCGCACGTCGAGCATGATGTCCTTGATCTTGCCGACATCGTCGCCGTCGGTCGTGTAGACCTTGTCGCCTTCCAGCGTATCGGCCGCCATCACGTCGGGGCCGGGGCCGGCCGCCGTCGCGGCGCCCTTGCCGATGATGCGGGTCTGACCTTGATCGGAAGTCTGCATGGTTTCCTCCTGGCTGCGTGGGGCGCGACCGTGCCCGGGGGCGGGCCCTGCGGGTCGCGCGGGTTGTCGAGGCGAAGCGGGAATCGCTCCGTCACGTCTGCTTCGGTTGCGACACGCCTTCCAGCGTGTTCGCGACGTCGTCGCGCTCGGGGCTGGCCGTGCGCGTCGCGATGTCGGCGAGCGACAGCATGCCGACCAGTCGCTTGTCGTGATCGACGACGGGCAGCCGGCGCAGTTGCGCGTCGGCCATGTAGTGCTGGATCTCGTCCAGCGAATCGTCGTCGAAGCACCATTCGATCGGGCCGGACGCGACCTCGTGGATCCGCGTCTCCGGCGGCTTGCCGGCCGAGATCGCGCGCACCGCGAGGTCGCGGTCCGTCACCATCCCGATCAGCCGGTTGTTGTCGCACACGGGCAGCGCGCCGATGTCGTAGCGCTCCATCAGTTGGGCGGCGTGACGGATCGAGTCGGTCGGGGCGATCCGCACGACGTCCTGCGACATGATTTCGTTGACGCGATGCATGAAATTCTCCTTGCGGGTGTTGAAGCAATGTGCCGATGCGGCTGTTGCGATCCAGCAAACCGCGTGCCGTGCACGCGGCTCGTCTCGTCACTTGTCGTCGCGTTTGCGCTTGTCGTCCCACGGCCCGCCGTCGTGCGTGCCGGGCGGCGTGTCGGGCTCGATGCGCGTGACGCCGCCGGTCGCGGGCGGGTCGCTGGCCGGAAACGTGTCCTCGAGCTGCTTGTCGATATGGCGCTCCGAATGGCGCGTGCGCGTGTGGTCCTGGTCCTTCAGCGGGGGGTGCGGGTCGGGCTGCCGCTCGCGCGCCGGTGCGTCTTGGCCGTGCCGGGTCGAATCCTTCATGGCGGTGCTCCGTATGGGTGACGAGGAGCCGCCTCTGGCGCAACCGGCGTTCCCGCTCCGCACGCACGGCACGCGACTTGCCGCTGCGACAGCGACGACCACGACGACGACCATGACGACACGGCGCAACAGGGTGCCTGCTGCGCGCACATCGAGCGGGAGGCACGATGACGATTCCGAAACGACGACCAGGGGTGCGCTACGAAATCAATGTATGCGGCGGCGGATTCGATTCGGTGAAAAGCCATTTCGATACGTGGAAACACGAACCGCTGATCTACCGGCCCGAGCGCCGGATGTTCGAAGGCAAGGCCGACGTGCGGCCGCTCGGCGACGAGACGTTCGGCGCGACCGAACCCGCGCGCTTCGCGCTGCAGCGCGCGTGCGAGCCGTCGGATCCGTATGCGCTTGCTGCGCGCGTGCGCGACGACGGCCGCGAGCTGTGGCTCGTGATGGCCGCGTACGACGCGTAGCGGCGTGCTTGCAAGATTTGCAGCGAGCGGTGTAGCGAAGGCACGGCGAGCCGCGCCGGACCGCGCGACTGCGTATCGATCCCCGCCGGACCCCCCGCGTGCGGCCACCCGAACGGATGGCACGCGGCTTGCGAATCTTCGGTACGCGGCGCGTCGCGCCGATCCCGACCCGAACCCGCAACGAGGGAATGAATGCCGATGACACACGAATCTGCGCAGTGGCTGCAACGGCCCGAACCGCCGTTGCCCGACATCGAGCCGGACCCTGCGCCGCCCGATCCCGACGACGTGCCGCCGGACATGCCCGAACCGTACCGGGAACCGGAGGGCGATCCGCCGGGGCATGCGCCGCCGGAACGCGATCCGCCGTCGCCGGAGCCCCCGGTGCGTGCACGGCCGGCGGGCGCGATGCCGCCGAGACGAAGGGAGGGACTGCAATGAGCATCCGCGTGAAACCCGGCATGCTGCGCGACCTCGCCGAAACGCTCGGCCGCCATTTCGAGGCGCGCGCGATGCCGTTCCACGTCGAGGAGCACCCGGCCGGCGCATTGCATATCGGCTTTCGCGTCGACGGCCATCCGGCGTCGCTGACCGTGACGTTCGACGCCGATGCGTTCGGCGCGCTCGAACGGGCCGACATCGACCGGCAACGCGGCACGCTCACGCGCGTCGCGGCCGAATTCGACACGATGATGGCGCGCCGCGCACCGACCGCGTACGCGGGCGATTTCCATTTCAACCGGCTCTGAGCCGTGCCGCCACGGTGTAGCCCGGAGCCGTCGATTCCAGGGAGGAGGACTCGATGAACACGATCCAGACGATAGCCTGTGCGTTCGCCGCGGCGTGCGCGCTGGGCGCATGCACGCAACCGGCCAGCGGCCCGTACGGCACGCATGCGGCGCCGCCCGCGCCGCCCGACGGGCGCGGCGCGCAGTCGACCACGACGATGCCGGACGCGAACACGCGCTACGACACGCGTCCGTCGCCGGGCAACACGATGCCGCCGGGCACGACCGTCGACGTACCGGCAGACGTGCCGCCGCCGGGCCCGAACGGCACGCAGAGCGACCGGCCGCTGCCGGGCACGCCGCCGCCGATGCAGTACTGACGACACGACGCGTCACGGCATGCCGCACCGCGATGCGGCCGGAGGAACGCGATGGCGAATCAGCATGAGCACCTGGAGGACTGGCTGCGCGATGCGTACGCGATGGAGCGCCAGGCCGAGACGATGATCGATGCGCAGATGAAGCGGGTCGACCACTATCCGCAACTGCAGGACCGGCTGCGGCTGCATCTCGACGCCACGCTCGGCCAGCAGGCGCTCGTCGAAGCGTGCCTGATGCGGCTCGGCACGTCGCCGTCGGCGACCAAGGATCTCGCCGCGCGCGTCGCCGCGTACGGGCAGGTCGCGAGCGGCATGCTCGCGGACGACGAAGTCGTGAAGACGGCGCTCGCCGCTTACGCGTTCTCGCAGCTCGAGATCGCCGCCTACACGGTGCTCGTCGCGGCCGCGCATGCTGCGGGCGAAGACGAAATCCGCGCATGTTGCGAGCGGATCCTGCAGCAGGAGCGCGACATGGCTGCGTGGCTGCTGCGCCATCTGCCCGAGTTGACGACCGCGTTTCTCGACCGTTCGGCGGTCGACCGCATCGACGCGAAACGATAGCCGCGCGGCCGCCGAGCCGCTTCCGGCGTGCGTCGTCTCCCGCGAGCGAAATACGTGCCCCCTAACTTGCCCCCGGCTTGTAAAAAAGCGGCTCTCGCACGCGGCGAAACGGGGCGCGAACCGGCGAGAGCCGCGTCGCAGCGCGCTTCGCGCGACTGGCATGGAAGCTGCATGACGTCCGGGAGAAGACATACCGCGAACCCGCGAACCCCACGTCAGGAGGCTTTCGATGCCCGTCTCGCTTGCGCTGCAGATGCGACAGCATCTGGCACTTACGCCGAGGCTCCAGCAGTCGCTGCGACTGCTTCAGTTGTCCTCGCTCGAGTTTCAACAGGAATTGCGCCAGGCGCTCGACATGAACCCGTTTCTGGAAGACGGCCAGAGCGACGACGAAACCGCTGCGGCGACCCCCGAGCAGCCGCCCGAAGCGGCGGTGCCCGACGCGGCGCCCGAGCGCGACGACATCCGGCCGCCGGACGGCGAGGTGCCGTTTACGGCCGCGCCCGCGCCGCGCGGCACGAGCCGTCAGGGCGACGACGCGGACGGCCTGTCGCCGGGCGAATGGATGGCCGCCGAGCCGTCGCTGCATCAGCAGCTGCACGATGCGCTGCGACTCTATCCGCTCAACCGGCGCGACCGCGAAGCCGCGCGCCTCGTGATCGATGCGCTGGACGACGACGGCTATCTGCGTCAGGAGCTGGCCGAACTGCTGGTCGCCGCCGATCCGGCCTTGCTGCTGTCGGAGCAGGATCTGGCGGTCGCGCTGCGGCTCGTGCAGATGCTCGACCGGCCGGGCATCGCGGCCCGCTCGTTGTCCGAGTGCCTGGTGCTGCAGCTCGACGCGATTCCGGCCGGCACGCCGGCGCTCGCGGAAGCGAAGGCGATCGCACGCGAGCATCTGGAGCGGCTCGCGCGCCGCGAGACGGCCGAGATCCAGCGGCGCCTCGGCTGCAACGCGCACACGCTGCAGGCGGCCTGCGCGCTGGTGCGCGGGCTCGATCCGCGCCCCGGCAATCACTACGGCAGCACGCGCGGCGACTACGTGGTGCCCGACGTGATCGTGCGCCAGGTGCGCGACGAATGGATCGTGACGATCAATCCAGCCGTGCTGCCGCGCGCCCGCTTGCACGAGCGCTATGCGACGCTGTTCGCGCAGTCGAGCGGCGAACGCGATTCGCCGCTCGGCCAGCAGTTGCAGGAAGCGCGCTGGCTGATCCGCAACGTGCAGAAGCGCTTCGACACGATCCAGCGCGTGGGCGAATGCATCGTCGCGCGTCAGCGCGATTTCTTCCGCTACGGCGAGATCGCGATGAAGCCGCTCGTGCTGCGCGACATCGCGGAAGAGCTCGACCTGCACGAATCGACCGTCTCCCGCGCGACCGGCAACAAGTACATGGCCACGCCGCACGGCACGTTCGAGTTCAAGCATTTCTTCCCGCGCAAGCTCGAGGCGGCCGGCAAGGGCGTGTGTTCGGCGTCGGCCGCGAAGGTGCTGATTCGCGACATGATCGCGGCCGAGCGGCATACCGACCCGCTGTCCGACGTCGCGCTCGCGGAGAACCTCGCGGGCCGCGGCATTCTTCTTGCGCGTCGCACGGTGACCAAGTATCGCCAAGCGATGAAGATTCCGCCGGCCGACCTGCGGCGTCGCGACGCCGCGTGACGGCCTCATTGTTCCAACCCGCGCGTGCCGCGCGTCGCGTCGGCTCGCGCGCCAACGAGAGGAGCGCAACCATGCCAGCCAAATCCCAGGCTCAGCAGCGCGCCGCCGGGGCCGCGCTGTCGGCCAAGCGCGGTGACACGAAAATGAAGGACCTGAAGCCGCCGTCGAAATCGATGGCCAAGTCGATGAGCGAGAAGGAGCTCGAGAAAATGGCTTCCACACCCACGCACGGCAAACCGAAACACAAGCACGATGCGTGATCGGCGCCGACGTTTAGTGACGACTGCAGTCATCCAGGAGGGTTCCATGCTTCGATACGCCATCATCTTCTTCGTCATCGCGATCATTGCCGCCGTGTTCGGCTTCGGCGGCATCGCGGCCGGTGCGGCCGAGATCGCGAAGATCCTGTTCTACATCTTCGTCGTGATCTTCCTGGTCACGTTGCTGCTGGGCGTCGTGCGACGATGAACGTGATGCCCGACCGGTCGCAGCGCGTCGCGGAACTCGAGCACGCGTTCGCGATCGGTTTTCCGTCGCAGTCGACCGTCGTCGTGCATGCGGACGACGCGTCCGGGCGGCTGACGATCCACGTGTCGTGGGTGCGCGTGCCGTCCGACGAGGACGCGCGCGAATGGCGCTGCACGGTCGACATGCGGTTCGACGCGGACGTGATCGAACGCTACGCGACGCTCGACACGGCCGACCGGCTGCGCGTGCGCACGCAGCTGTGCGACCGTGCGCGGCGCGCGGTGGACGAGCACAAGCCGCGCGTCGAGGACGCCGCGATCGAATGCAACGTCGCGCTCGACGTGACGGCCGCGGAATTCGACGCGGCGCTGCGCGCGCCCTGACGCCGCCACCGGCCCGCGGCCGTTCGCGGCACGCCGGGCCGGCTTTCCCTGCCGTTCGCACGCGCGCGCCGCGGCGCGGCGCCGTGCGGCAGCGGCTTCCTACCGAATTCCAAGAGGATACCTGACGATGACGACTCCCCCATCCGCCGGCAAGACGCCCCCGACGCAACCGCACGACAGCGCGAAGTCGCGTCAGCTCGACGAGCACCGTGCGCGGCCCGACGGCGAGGCGCTGCGGACCAACCAGGGCGTGCGGATCGCCGATAACCAGAACACGCTGCGCGGCGGCGCGCGCGGGCCGTCGCTGCTCGAAGACTTCATCATGCGCGAAAAGATCACGCATTTCGATCACGAGCGCATTCCGGAGCGGGTGGTGCATGCGCGCGGCTCGGCCGCGCATGGCGTGTTCCGCGTGTACGAACCGATGGCCGACTACACGAAGGCCGCGTTCCTGCAGGACCCGGCCGCCGAAACGCCGGTCTACGTGCGCTTCTCGACCGTGCAGGGGCCGCGCGGCTCGTCCGACACCGTGCGCGACGTGCGCGGCTTCGCGGTGAAGTTCTATACCGAGGAAGGCAACTACGACCTCGTCGGCAACAACATGCCGGTGTTCTTCATCCAGGACGCGATCAAGTTTCCCGACTTCGTGCATGCGGTGAAGCCCGAGGCGCCGAACGAGATGCCGACCGGCGCGTCCGCGCACGACACCTTTTGGGATTTCGTGTCGCTGGTGCCGGAAACGACGCACATGGTGCTGTGGCTGATGTCGGACCGTGCGCTGCCCGCGAGCTATCGCGCGATGGACGGCTTCGGCGTGCACACGTTCCGCTTCGTGAACGCGGCCGGCGTCGAGCGTTTCGTGAAATTCCACTGGAGGCCCGTGAGCGGCGCGTATTCGCTGCTGTGGGACGAGGCGCAGCGGATCGCCGGCCACGATCCGGATTTCAACCGGCGCGACCTGTGGACCGCGATCGAGCGCGGCGACTATCCGGCGTTCGAACTCGGCGTGCAGATGATCGACCCGGCCGATGCGGACAAATTCGACTTCGACCTGCTGGACCCGACCAAGCTCGTGCCGGAAGAGCTCGTGCCGGTGCGGCCGATCGGCCGGATGACGCTGAATCGCAACCCCGACAACTTTTTCGCGGAGACCGAGCAGGTCGCGTTTCACCCGGGCCACGTGGTGCCGGGGATCGATTTCACGAACGACCCGCTGCTGCAGGGGCGGCTGTTCTCGTACACGGACACGCAACTGAGCCGGCTCGGCGGTCCGAACTTCCACGAGATTCCGATCAACCGGCCGGTGTGCCCGTTCGCGAACAACCAGCGCGACGCGATGCATCGGCAGACGATCAACGTCGGGCAGGCGTCGTACGAGCCGAATTCGACGAGCGGCGGCTGGCCGCGCGAGACGCCGCCGGCGCCGTCCGGCGGCGGGTTCGAGACCGTGCCCGAGCCGCTCGAAGGCCACAAGGTGCGCGTGCGCAGCGAATCGTTTGCCGACCATTTCTCGCAGGCCGCGCTGTTCTACCAGAGCATGACCGACATCGAGCAGCGGCATATCCGCGACGCGTACTGCTTCGAGCTCGGCAAGGTGACGCAGCCGCACATTCGCGAGCGCGTGGTCAACGAGATCATCGCGCGCTTCGACGCGGGGCTCGCCGCGCAGGTCGCCGAACGGCTCGGACTGCCTGCGCCGCAGGCGGGCGCGACGCCGGTCGTCGCGCAGCGTTCGCCGGCGCTGAGCCTGATCGGCCGCGCGAAGCCCGGCATCCGCTCGCGCAAGATCGCGCTGATCGCGACGCCCGGCGTGAATCAGGTGCTGGTCGAGCAGGTGCGCGACGCGTTGCTCGCCGCGCACGCGGTGCCGACGATCGTCGCGCCGACGCTCGCGCCGATCGGCGGCATCGTGCCGGAGGCGACACTGGTCGGCATGCCGTCGGTGATGTTCGACGCGGTATTCGTGTGCGGCGGCGACGGCGATGGCCGCGATCTCGCGCATAGCGCCGAGGCCCGCCATTTCGTGCGCGAGGCGTTCAAGCACCTGAAGCCGATCGCGGCCGTCGGCTCGGGGCGGCAACTGCTCAGCGCCGCGCACCTGCCGGACCCGGCCGAGGGCGTGTGCGTCGGGCAGCCCGTCGATATGGACAAGGTCCTGAACACGCTGTCGGATCACCTCGGCCAGCATCGCGTCTGGGCGCGCGAACAGCAGGCGGCGGAGCTGCCGGCATAGGGCCGAAAGCGGCCAGAAGCGGCCGAAAGCGGCCAGAAGCGGCCGACAGCGGTTTGCGCCGTACCGCGCGCCTGCCTTCGGGCGGGCGCGCATTCGGCAAGGAGGAACACGCATGGCACCGCGGATGATATGGAAAGGCGCGATCAGCTTCGGGCTCGTGCACGTGCCCGTGCAGCTGTTTCCGGCGACGCGCACCGTGAAGCCGTCGTTCCGGATGCTCGACAAGCGCTCGATGGACCCGATCGGCTATCGGCAGATCAACAAGCGCACCGGCAAGGAAGTCACGCGCGAGGACATCGTGCGCGGCTACGAGTACGAGAAGGAGCGCTACGTCGTGCTCACCGACGACGAGATCCGCGCGGCGAATCCGGAATCGACGCAGACCGTCGACATCCTGACCTTCGTCGACGAGGACGCCGTGTCGTTCCTCTATCTCGACACGCCGTACTACCTGGTGCCGGACCGCAAGGGCGAGAAGGTCTATACGCTGCTGCGCGACGCGCTGAAGGACAGCGGCAAGATCGGCATCGCGCTCGTGGTGATGCGCGACCGCCAGCATCTGGGCGCGCTGATTCCGGTCGGGCCGATACTCGCGCTCGACACGCTGCGCTGGCAGGAAGAACTGCGGCCGCTCGACGAACTGTCGGTGCCGGCCGCCGACGCGAAGGGCGCGGGCGTCACCGCGCGCGAGCTCGGGATGGCGAAGAAGCTGATCGACGACATGTCCGGCACCTGGACGCCCGACGAATATCACGACACGTTTCGCGACGACATCCTCGAACTGGTCGAGCGCAAGGTGCGTGCGGGCAAGATCGAGGAGATCGAGGATCGGCCCGCGCAGACCGGCCGCGCGGCGAGCAACGTCGTCGATCTCACCGAGTTGCTGAAGCGCAGCCTGAAGGGCGGCGCCGGTGCGCGGGCGGCGGATCTGCGTGGAGCGCGCGACGAAGGGGAGGACGAGGCGTCATCGTCATCGTCGCGGGGCGGCGCGCGCCGCAAGCCGCCTTCGAAATCCGCATCGAAAGGCACGACGACGAAAACCGCGGCAACCCAAACCGCGGCGAAGAAGACCGCCGCGAAACGCGGCGCCGCGAGCGACCATGCGGCGAAGAAGACCGCCGCGCGCCGCAAGCACGCGGCGTGACGCCGATCACGCCGACTCCGATTTCGATTTCGACTCCGATTCCGACGAGGTGACGCGATGGCCGGCAAGCTCGATCCGTATCGCCGCAAGCGCCATTTCGGCGCAACGCCCGAGCCCGAAGGCGCGCACGGGAAGCGGCGCACGAAGGCCGATGCGAAGGGCGACACGAAAGCGGGCACGAAGCCGAAGGCGAAGCCTGCCGCGCGCGCAAGCCATCCGCTGCGCTTCGTGATCCAGGAGCACCACGCGCGCCGGCTGCACTACGACTTCCGGCTCGAACTCGACGGCACGCTGAAGTCGTGGGCCGTGCCGAAGGGGCCGAGCTTCGATCCGCAGGTGAAGCGGCTCGCGGTGCACGTCGAGGACCATCCGCTCGAATACGCGTCGTTCGAAGGCGAGATTCCGGCCGGGCATTACGGTGCGGGGTCGGTCGTCGTCTGGGACGAGGGCACGTGGACGCCGGACGGCGGCGTTGCGCGGGCACGCGAAGGCTATCGGGCCGGCAAGCTGTCGTTCCGGCTCGACGGCGAGAAGCTGCACGGCGGCTGGGCGCTCGTGCGCAGCGGGCGGCAGGAAGGGCGCCAGGAGCAGTGGCTGCTGATCAAGGAGCGCGACGACGACGCCCGCAGCGCCGATGAATTCGACGTCGTCGGCGAGCGGCCGGGGAGTGTGCACGCCGGCGCGTCGAACGGCGCGGCGCGCAAGCGCGCGGCTCGGCGCGGTCGATCGACGGGTGACGCCGGCGATGGACATGACGCGCGCCACGCCAGTGACGCCAGCCATGAAAGCCACGAAAGCCCCCGCCCCGCCGATCCGTCGCAGGTCGAAGGCGCGGTGCGTGCGCCGCTGCCGGAGCGCGTCGGCCCGCAACTCGCGACGCTGGTCGACGCGCCGCCGACCCACGGCGGCTGGTGCTACGAACTGAAGTTCGACGGCTATCGGATCCTCGCGCGCATCGCGGGGAAGGGCGCTCGCCGGCGCGTCACGCTGACGACGCGCGAAGGCCGCGACTGGACCGCGAAGCTGCGCGCGCAGCGCGACGCGCTCGCGGCGCTCGACGTCGACGACGCATGGCTCGACGGCGAGGCCGTCGTGCTCGGCGAGAACGGCTTGCCCGATTTCCAGGCGCTGCAGAACGCGTTCGGCGCGGACCGCTCGGACACGGTCACCTTCTTCGTATTCGATCTGCCTTATCTCGACGGATACGACCTGCGCGACGCGCCGCTCACCGCGCGTCGCGCGCTGCTCGAACCGCTGCTCGCGAGCAGCGACCCGGCGCGCGTGCGCTTTTCGCCCGATCTCGGCGAAGACGTCGCGTCGCTGATCGCGAGCGCGTGCGACACCGGCCTCGAAGGGCTGATCGGCAAGCGTGCGGAGTCGCGCTACCGCGCCGGCCGTTCGCCTGCGTGGATCAAGCTCAAATGCCGACGTCGGCAGGAGTTCGTGATCGGCGGCTTTACGGAGCCGTCCGGCAGCCGGCACGGCTTCGGCGCGCTGCTGCTCGGCGTGCACGAACCGGCGCCGGCCGGCAAACGGCGGCGCGGGCCGACGCCGCTGCGCTACGTCGGCCGCGTCGGCACCGGCTTCGACGCGCGGATGCTCGACCGTCTCGCCGCGATCCTGCGCAAGCACGAACGCGACACGATGCCGTTCGATGCGCCGCCGCGCGAACGCACGCGCACGCGCGTGCACTGGGTCGAGCCGACGCTCGTCGCCGAATGCGAATTCGCGGAATGGACCGGCGACGGGATCGTGCGACAGGCCGCGTTCATCGCGCTGCGCGACGACAAGCCGGCGGAGCAGATCGTCCGCGAAATGCCGAAACACACGGAAACGGAGGTGACGATGGATCAACGCCAGACCCCGCACGACGACACACGCAAGCGCGCATCGCCTGCCGCTCACGACACCGCCGATCGCAAGCGCCCGTCACGTTCTCGTGCAGCCGCCCGCGCCGAAGGCGACGCGTCCGGCCCCGACACGCTCGGCCGCGTGCGCATCACGCATCCCGAGCGCGTGCTCGACCCGCAAAGCGGCACGCGCAAGATCGATCTCGCGCGTTACTGGCAGTGGGTCGCGCCGTGGCTGCTCGCCGACCTGAAAGGCCGGCCCGTATCGCTCGTGCGCGCGCCGGGCGACATCGCCGGCGAGCTGTTCTTCCAGAAGCACGCGGAGCGCCGCGAGATCCCGTTCGTCACGCAGCACGAAGGGCTCGATCCCGGCCACGGGCCGCTGCTGTCGATCGACAGCGTCGATGCGCTGCTCGGCGCCGCGCAGATGGGCACGGTCGAGCTGCACACGTGGAACGCGCACGCGTCGAACATCGAGCGGCCGGACCGCATCGTGTTCGACCTCGATCCCGACCCGGCGCTGCCGTGGCGCACGATGATCGACGCCGCGCAACTCGTGCGCGGGCTGCTCGACGAACTGGGGCTCGTGTCGTTCTGCAAGACGAGCGGCGGCAAGGGGCTGCACGTCGTCGTGCCGCTCACGCGGCATGCGGGCTGGGACGACGTGAAGGACTTTTCGCGCGCGGTCGCGCAGCACGTCGCCGGCACGCTGCCCGACCGTTTCACCGCGACGATGGGGCCGCGCCACCGGCGCGGCAAGATCTTCGTCGACTATCTGCGCAACGGGCGCGGCGCGAGCACGATCGCCGCGTATTCGGTGCGGGCGCGGCCCGGCATGGGCGTGTCGGTGCCGCTCGACTGGGACGAGGTACCCGACACGACGGGCGGCGCGCAATGGACGATCGATACGCTGCACGAGCGGCTGGACACGCTGAAGCGCGACCCGTGGGAAGGCTATGCGAGGACGCGCCAGCGCATCACCGCGGCGATGCGGGCGCGGCTCGACGCCGGTGCGTGAAGCGTCAGCGCCGATGCTGCTGCAGCCGGTAATACCAGTTCATCAGCGGCGTCGCGGAGATCCCGTGCGCGACCACCGAAGCCGATACCACGGCCAGCACCGGCGCCGCGAGGGGGCGCACCACGTCGGACGGCCCGTGCTCGAGCGCGAACAGCAGGTAGTAGAACGAACCGATCCCGCGAATGCCGAACCACGCCATCAGCCGCCGCTGCGCATGCGTCGCGCGCGAGCCGGTGAGCGTGACCAGCACCGCGAGCGGACGCACGACGACGAACAGCGCGGCGGCCAGCGCGATGGCGCCCCACGTGAGCAGCGGGCCGGGCAACGTCGCGAGCACGCTGCCGATCATCGTCATCACGATCGCTTCGGCGATCCGTTCGAGCTCGATCGTGAAGCCGAGCACCGATTCGGCCATGAACGCATGCGCTTTGTCCGGATGCTTCTCGGTGGCGACCACGTCTTCCGAGTCGATCTGGCCGATCACTTCGCGCGGTGGCCGGTCGCCGCTCGCGCGATGCTCGACCCACCGCATCGCGACGCCGGCCGCGAACGTCGCAATGAAGCCGAACGTGTGCGCGAGCTGCGCGGCGCCGAACGACAGCACGATCAGCGCGAGCGCGAAGAAGCCTTCGAGGCCGAGCGCCTGGCCGTGGCGCGTGCGCAGCCACCCGATCGTCTTCGTCGTGACCCAGCCGAGCCCGCCGCCGATCGCGGCCGCACCGGCGATGCCCCACAGCGCGACGAGCGCGAACGTGCCGGACAGCGGCGGGATGCCGTGCGTGGCGCCCGGTGCGCCGCACAGCGCGAGCCCCGCGAGCGCGAACGGCAGCGCGATGCCGTCGTTCATCCCGCCTTCGCCGGACAACGCGAAGCGCACCAGGTCGCGATCGCCCGGATCGTGCACCTGCACGTCGTGCGCGAGCACCGGGTCGGTCGGCGCGAGGATCGCCGCGAGCAGCAGCGCGGGGCCCCAACCGAGGGCCAGCGCGAGCACCGCGCATGCGGCGAGCAGCGGCACGGTGACGATCATCGCGAGCAGCCCGAGACGGCACGGCACGAGCCACAGCTTGTCGGACAGCGGCACGCGCAGCCGCAGCCCGATCGCGAACAGCGACACCAGCAGCGCGACTTCGACGATCTCGCGCAGCAGTGGCCCGTCGCGTTCGAGGTCGAGATGCAGCAGGCCGGCGCCGGCCGGGCCGAGCGCGACGCCGAGCACCAGGTAAATCATGGCCGAGCTGCATGGCAGGTGGCGCAGCGCCGACGTCACGACGCCCATGCCGAGCAGCACGGCGCCGATGATCAGGTACCAGAGGGTTTCGTGCATGCGTGTGAATCGCAGGGAGGGAGACGGGCGGCGCGCCAGCCGTCACGGCTTGCGGCCGAAGGCTTCGCGCAGTTTCCGCTTCGCGCGTTCGAGCGTCGTACGGCGCGTCTTCGGCAGGTTGCGGCCCGCGCGGTTCACGTAGAAGTTCAGCATCGACATCGCCGACTGGAACGGCGACGCCTTGCGGCGACGGCTGTGCTCGGCCGAGTGCTTCAGCGACGCCGCGATCGCGGCCGGATCGTCGGATTTGAAGATGTCGGGCTCGATGTCGAGCGCATCGCTTTTTTGCGTGACTTCGCCGGACCAGCGCTTGCGGTGGGCCGGGTCGGCGCTGCGCGCGCGGCCCGGGCGACGCGTGTGGCGCTTGCCGTGCGCATGGGAAGCAGAGGCGGAAGCGGAAGGCATCAGGCAGGGGCTCCGTATGAGATGACAGAAAGGTCGTGTGGACAGAGGCGCCGCAAATCCCGTGCCGCGGCGCGAGCGCGGCCAGTGACGGCATGGGCCTTGCTGAGACGTCGGAGCAGGAATTTTCATCACGCGATCACCCATAGGGAGAAAACGCCATGAAATCAGCATTCGAATCGAAGTTTGTCGCACGGCGCGTGCTGGCCGGCGCGGCCGTCGCGATCGTCGCGGCGGCGCCGCCCGCGTGGGCGCAGAATTCGCAGCGCTCGGACGAGGGCACTGGCGCGCCGAATCCGTCGATGGACATGTCGACGCCGAGCGCCAACGGCAATACGGCCGCGCCGCCTCCGCCGGCGGGTACGCAACGGCATGGCGCGAAGCACGGGATGCGTTCGCATAGCGGGGCGGCCGGCCATGTGAAGCCGGGCGGCGGCCCGAACGGCGCGGGCCAGGGCGGTAGCGGCGCCGCGGGCGGCGGTGTCGGCGGCGGCTCTGGCGGCGCCGGCGGGTCGGGCGGTATGGGCGGCTCGGGTGGAACGAGCGGCACGGGCGCCGGCAACGGCGGTTCGGCCGGCTCGACGGGCACGGGCGGCGGCGGGGCCGGCGGCACGGGCGGCGGGTCCAGCGGTTATTGACGGTGTCGTGCCGGCGCGGCCGGCACGGCGCGATGGCGGCGCGGTTTCCCGGGACGGGCGCACCGCCACCACGCAGGAGGACATCATGCAATCGAATTCCCGGATTTTCCTGGAGCACGACGAGATCGACGGCGAGGCAAGCGACATGGACGATCTCGACACGACGGTCCACGTGGACGTCGAAACGGGCAGGGTCATGTTCCACGCAGCGTGGGCGAACGCCGTCGAGGCGCCGCCCGAGGCGGCCCGGCATTCGGTCGTGCTCGCGCTCGAATGCTCGACGATGGAACGCTACGCGGATCTCGACGAAGGCGCGCGGATGCGCGTGCACGCGATGCTGCACGACGCCGTGCAGCAGACGCTCGAGCAATTGCCCGATACCGGCGAAAACCTGACGCTGACGGTGGAACTGACCGACGCGATGCTCGACGCCGCCCGTCATCTGCAGTAATCGCATCGGATCGACGTGCGGCGTCGCCGCGGCGTTGCGTTACATCCCGTTGAAATCTTTGCAGCCGGGCGCGGCGACGTACAGCGGCCGATCCCGCCCGTTCGCGGGTGGCCGCCATCGATGGCGGGTCGTTCCCCTTTGTGCCGCGCTACGCACGGCGTGACGACGCACATGGGCAGCGGCTTCCGCGGCCGGAACGGCGATTGCTGCGCGACAGGCAACGGCACGACATGTGCCGACCTATCTCTATCCCCATCCCATCCACGGAGGCATTCATGAGCGGCAGGCTGGATCATTGCAAGGTAGCGATTCTGGCGGTCGACGGCTTCGAGGAAGCCGAGCTCGTCGAACCGCAGCGCGCGCTTGCGGCCGAAGGCGCGCAGGTTGACGTGATTTCGCAGCAGCGCGGCGAGATCCAGGGTTTCCGGCACGTCGACAAGGGCGAGCGCGTGAAGGTCGACCGCACGTTCGACGATGCGCGCGAAGGCGACTACGACGCGGTCGTGCTGCCGGGCGGCGTCATCAACGGCGATGCGATCCGGATGGTGCCGGCCGCGCGCGAATTCGTGACGGCGGCCGTCGGCGCCGGCAAGCCGATCGCCGCGATCTGCCACGGCGGCTGGCTGCTGGTATCGGCCGGGCTCGTCGAAGGCAAGACGATGACGAGCTGGCCGAGCCTGCAGGACGACATCCGTCACGCGGGCGGCAAGTGGGTGGACGAGGAAGTCGTGCGCGACGGCAACCTGATCACGAGCCGCAAGCCGGCCGATCTGCCCGCGTTCAACGGCGCGCTGATCGAGCGCCTCGCGTCGCGGAGGGCCTGAGCCGATGCCGGCCGATTCCCCACGCCGCGTGACGCTGACCGACGAACCGCCCACGTTCGACGGCGCGGCGCTGCAGTTGCGCTTCGTCGTCGACGTCGACGGGGTGCCGCACGCCTGCGCGATTACCGTCGAGGCGCTGGAAGATCATTTCGGCGCGCGCTCCGCGCTGGAGGCCGATTTGCGCGACGCGTTCGAGCGCGGTCGTGCGCGTATCGAAGCCGCGTGCGCGGACGTGCTGGCGAGCGGCAACCACGACGTGGTGCTGCACAGCGGGTATTTCCGTGCGCCGGCCGGGCGTGCGCGGGCTGGGTTGTTTGGCCCGCGGGGGTCGTGAGCGGCGGCGCAGTCCCCAGGTGTTGCGCCCGCTTTTACGCCGTCCGCGTGCGGCCCGCCGCCCTTACATGCCGTTGAAAACTTTGCAGCGGCTCGAACGCGCCGTGCGGTGCCGCATCGCGCGGCGCGCGCATCGCACGGCCACCACTCGAATAACACCGATTGGCACGTTCCCTGCATGCCCGTAACGTCGCCGACGCACGATTCGCGCCGCTGCCGATGCGACGCCGGTGTCGCGTCGCGCATCGCCGCCAACGGGGAAACGAGCATGCTGACCGCACACGAATTTGCCGCGCTGTTCCTGGCGCATCACGCGCCGGAACAGATCCAGATCGACCGCGACGACATCGTCGCGCTCGTCGAACGACACCTGATCGTGATGGAGCGCGACGCTGCGTCCGGCCAACACCGGCCCGCGCTGACTGCCGACGGCCTGTCGGTCCTGCGCTGCGTGCAGCGGCAGGACGGGGCCCGGTTCGACGCCACGGAAGCGTGACGCACCGGGCCGCGCGCGGCGCTCACCGCGCGATCGCGACGGGCGCATTGACCTGCACGACCGGCGGCTGGCCTTCGAACGGCGGCGCGTACAGGAAGCGGTCGATCACGCCGGCCTCGAACAGCAGACAGTAGGTCGAGCCGCCGAACTGGAAATAGCCGATCTCGTCGCCCTTGTCGACGCGCTGCCCCGGCATGACCTCGATCACGCACGACGACACGTCGCCCATCCCGACGAACACGGCAGCCACCGTGCCGATGCCGGGATCGTCGCTCGAGATCGCGACCACCGCGCGCGCGGCGACCGCCGTCATGTAGCCCTGCGAGTCGTTGAGCCCGGCCGGGTCCGGGCCTTCGGCTTCGGCGACCGAGTAATAGGCGCCGTCCACCCGATACGCGTGGGTGACTACCCCGCGCACCGGCGCATGCCAGCGATGGTAGTTGTACGCGCTGAGGTAGGCCTGGTAGACGTCGCCGCCGACGAAGCGCTCGGCGAGCGACAGCCACGCGGGCGTGAAGAGGTCGCGCAGCGAGTACGGCTGCGACTTGATCCAGAACGTGTCGCGCAGCTTCACGTTCGTTTCGGTGTGATACGGCGACGCTTCGCACGCGCTGACGATCACGTGCGGATCGTCGGGCGCCGCGACGGGCCGCGCGCCGTCGCGAAAGCGCCGCGTGAAGAAGTCGTTCCACGAATCGAAGCCCCAGTGCGGCTGGTCTTCGCGATACTGGAACTGCGACAGCCCGAGGCGCTTGCGCGCTTCGTCGCAGAACCAGCCGTCGGGCGGCGACGTGTCGAGATGCGCGCGCGAATGCGGGCCGCCGAGGAAGTCGCACCACGCATTCAATACGCGCTTCAACTGCGCATTGACCGACGCGTCGCGAAACACCGCGTGACCCGACGGCATGCACATCGGCCAGTCGAGGAATGCGTTCAGCGGGCACACGATCAGGCTTTCCTCGCTGAACGGCGGCGTGTAGGTCATCAGATGGTCGAGCACCGTCATCAGCTCGCCGATCGATGCGTAGCCGAGCCGGTATCCCGCTTCGAGCGCTTCGTCGATCGCGCGCGTCAGGCTCATGCGCAGCACCGCGTTGTCGTCGAACAGCCGCGCGAGTTCCTGGACGGCCGGCGTGCGCAGCCGGTCGCCGGCATGCGCGCGCGCTTCGTTCGCCATTTTTTCGCGGAATGCGGCCATGTGCGATTCCTCGGTGGCCATCCATCCGCCGAGGCGGCGGCGTGTGGCGGGCGGCGCGTTGCGATTCGTCATCGTCACCTCCGTAATGGTTAGGGGGCGAAGCGATGGAGCAAGACGCTTGCCCGGCGCGCGGCACCGAAATTGCTGCGTTCGGGCGACCGGTTTTTTCGATGACTCAGGAGAGAAAAATGGATACGGCTTCGAACGCACGACAGACGAACGATGCGGGATCGACGGACGAGCGTCGCCGCGACGGCCAGCGGACCGTGACGCCGACGCGGGTGCGCGCACGACCGCATGCGGCGGCCCCGCGCGACGGTGCGCGGCGCGGTGAGCGCGGTGGCGGTCGTGCAAGCGGAAATGGGCCCGTGACGCCGAGCCGTGGAGCGGAGGCGGGGAAACCGCTGTGGGAAGACGATAGCGGCGAGATGCCGCCGGAAGAGTGGTCGTGAGGTTGCCGACGCCCGTCGTTGACTGCACAAAGACGCTTACGATCGGGCGTTTCGGTTGAAATTCGATGACGTGTGTGCAAAATCGATTATTTACGGCACGTTTTGCACAAAATCGATTTCGGTGACTCACGGGGCTGGCACGAACCGGGCGTCGGCTTCAACCACCATTCCGCCCCGCGACCAGCACCGCCACAGGCAACTCGGCCAGACAGCGATCGAGCGCCAGTACCCCTTCCGGCGCATCGAGCGCGTCCCCCGCATTCAACCCGTCGACCCACGGCCCTTCGACGGCGCACGGCAGCACGACCGCCGTATCGCCCCATTGCGCAGGCTCCACCCGCGGCAACGCAGGCGCTTCGCCGAGCAACCGGCACGCGAGCCGAGTCGCGATCACCACCACGGTCGCCGCGTCATCGCAGCGCGCGAACGCCACCGCGTGCCGCGCGAGCGTGCCACGCACCCGCAACGGAACGTATGCGCCGTCCGCAAATGTCGTCGGCCATCGCGCACGCAGCGCCAGCATCCGCTCGATCAGCGCACGCTTCACGCGCGCATCGGGCCATGTCGATAGATACGACGCAACCGGCCCGTCGACCGCTTCGGTCGCCAGCGTCGCGAACGGCACGTCGCGCCGGTTATCCGGATCGACGAGCGAGTGATCCCATGACTCGCTACCTTGATAGAGATCGGGTACGCCGGGCGACGCGATTCGCAGCGCCGTTTGCGTCAGGCTGTTGACGACGCCGGCCGGCGCGATCCGTGCGACGAACGCATGCAGCCGATGCGCAAAATCGCCCGCGCCGCGCGGCGTCAGGATCGCGCGGACGAACGCTTCGCAGCTTTGCTCGTAGTCCGGCTCGGGCGCGAGCCAGTCGGTGTACTGCTTCGCTTCGCGCAGCGCCTTCGTCTGCCATTGCACGACGCGCGTCGCGAGCGCGTCGAGGCCGGCCGCGTCGTCGGGGGCGAGCGCAGGCGGCCAGCAGCCGACGAGCGTCTGGACCAGCATCGCCTCGGCGGCCGGCCCGGGCGTCCACGCGAGGTCGCGGTGCGCGCCGCCGCGATGCGGCTGATTCAGCGCCGACCAGTCGAGCGACACCGCGCGCCACGCATCGGGCACCTCGCTCAGCACCGCGAGCCGCGCCCGCGCGTCCTCGCCGCGCTTGTGATCGTGCGTGGCCGTCGCGACGAGCCCGTGCGGCGCGGTGCGCGCGCGGCGCCGGTTGCGTGCATGGAACGCGCCGCGCGACAGGCTGAAGTCGCCGGCATCGGCGCCGACCTCGTTGCGCGACAGCAGCCGGCCGTAGCGATAGTTGGCCGTATCCTCGACGCCCTTCGCGGCCAGCGGCGCGGTGAGCTGCGCGAACGCGACACGCGCGGCGACCAGCGCTTCGGCGTCCACGCGCGGCACGCGCACGACCGGCAAGCCGAACCACGCGGCGACACGCTCGAGCGCGAAGCGGTCGGTCGGATCGACCGTCGCGCAAGCACCGTCGTACGCGTGCGCGAGCACGCGGCGGTCGACGTCGGCCGGTTCGGCGCCCCGCGCCGGATACATCCGGTACACGGGCAGCCGTATCGCGAGTTCGCCGAGCACGCGCCGGATCGCGATCAGGCTGATGTCGCGCGTCGCGGGCGACGCCCGCGCAATCCCGTGCAGCAGCCGCGCGACGCGCGCATGCTCGCCGGCGAGCTGGCGCATCAGCACGCGCCGCTTGCCGTCGAGCGCTTCCTGCGCGAACGTGCGCGCGGAACCCGATACGGCCGCCCAGTGCGCGGCGAGCGGTTCGGCGCCGGCCGGGTCGTGCAGCAGCGCGCCAACGTCGTTCATGAAGTCGTAGCCGGTGGTGCCGTCGACGGCCCAGTCGGTGCGCAGTGCTTCGCGGGGCGCGAGGATCTTCTCGACGACGATATAGGGCCGCGCGTCGCGCTGCGCGGCGAGCCGTGCGTGCAGCCGACGGCAATACGCGCGCGGATCGGCGAGGCCGTCGACGTGATCGACGCGCACGCCGTCGACGAGCCCGGCCGCATGCAGGCGCAGCGGCAGCGCATGCACGGCGTCGAATACCGCCTCGTCTTCGACGCGCACGGCCGCGAGCGTCGCGATGTCGAAGAAGCGCCGCCAGTTCAGCTCGTCGGCGGCCGTGCGCCACCACGCGAGCCGGTAGTGCTGGCGTTCGAGCAAGTGATGCAGGCACGCGCGCGAGCGTGCGCGGCGCGGATCGGCGCCGCGCAATACCGCATCGAGCGCATGCGGGCCGTGCGCGGCCGCATGGTCGCGCAGCGCCGCATGGGCGGCGGCCAGCCGCGCGCTGTCGCGGATCGGCGCGACGTCGAAGCGCTCGGCGAGCGCGTTCAGGTCCGCGCGATTCGCGATGCGCAGGATCTCCGCGTAGGTGGCGGCGGCGACCGGCAGCCGCCGCCCCGGGCATGCGATATAGAAGCGGCCCGCGGCCGGATCGGCGCGCAGCGTGATGTCGCCGGCCGCGAGCGCGTCGCCGTACGGCGCGCCGAGGCACGGCAACAGCACCTTGCCGTCGAGCGCCGGGTCGGGCGGATGCCAGTCGATGTCGAAATAGCGCGCGTACGGGCTCGCCGACCCCCATTCGAGCACGTCGTTCCACCAGCCGTTCGACGATCCGCCGACGCCCATGTGGTTCGGCACGATATCGATGATGATGCCGAGGCCGCGTGCGCGCAGCGCGTCGACGAGCCGCATGAAACCGGCTTCGCCGCCGCGTTCCGCGCTGAGCGCGCCGTGGTCGACGGTGTCGTAGCCGTGCAGCGAGCCGGGCTCGGCCGTCGACACCGGCGACAGGTACAGGTGGCTGACGCCGAGCCGCGCGAAGTAGTCGGCGTGCGCGGCCGCGTCGTCGAACGTGAAGCCCGCATGCAGCTGCAGTCGCAGCGTCGCGCGTGGGGTCATGGGCCGTGCCTCCGCGCGCGGCGCGCCTGCACGACCGCGGCGATGCGCGTGCGTACGTCGGCGTCGAACAGCGTGTCGATCGGGCGCGGCAGCCGCTGCCGCCAGTTCGGATGGCCGCACGGCGGCCCCGGCAGGTTCGGCTGCGCGTCGAGCGCGAGCAGATCCTCGAGCGGCAGCAGCGCGAGCGGCGACGGGCTGCTCGTGACGTAGGCCAGGATCGCGTTCAACGGCGGCATGTCGGCCGGCGGCACCGCGGCGCCGGCCGGCGCGCAGCCGGCGTGCTGCAGCGCGTGCCACAGCGCCGCGCGCTCGGTCGCGCGTTCCGCATGCGCGGCGAGCAGGTCGGGCGGCGGCGGGGGCGTCGCGCGATTCGAATCGGGGCGCTGCACGGTATCGTGTCCGAACGCCATGCTTTGCACGATCTCGTCCGAATCGTGCGCGCTCGCATCGTCCGGCGCCGGAGCGGCGACGTCTCGCGATTGCGCTTCGTCGCGTCGCTTAGCGGCCTCGGCGTCGGCCGCGACGCGCCGCCACCCGAGATCGACGCCGCGCCACCAGCCGGCCACGGTCGGCAAATCGTGCGTCGACGTCATCGCGATCGCGTCGCGATCCCACGCGGACGGCGGCCGGAACGCGCCGTGCGCGTCGCGCTCGAACCACAGCACGCGCATGCCCGCGACACCCTGCGCGCCGAGCCGTTCGCGCAACCCGGCCGGCACGGTGCCCAGATCCTCGCCGATCGCGATCGCGCGATGACGCGCCGCTTCCAGCGCGACAAGCCGCACCAGATCGTCGAGCGGATAGCGCAGGTACGCGCCGCTGCGCGGCGGGCCGCCGTCCGGCACGATCCACATCCGCGCGAAGCCGAGCACGTGATCGATGCGGATGCCCCCCGCGTGCGCGAACGCCGCGCGCAGCAGTTCGATGAACGGCATGAAGCCGTCCGCGCGCAGCGCGTCGGGCGTCCACGTCGTCACGCCCCACGCCTGGCCGGCCGCATTGAACAGGTCGGGCGGCGCGCCGAGCGACACGCCGCGCAGCAGCGTCGTGCCGTGCGCCCACGCGTCGCTGCCGGCCCGATCGGAGCCGACCGCGAGATCGGCGATCAGACCGGTCGCCATCCCCGCGCCGCGCGCCGCGTGCTGCGCGTCGCCGAGCGCGCGCGACGCGCACCATTGCAGGAACGTGTGGAACGCGATCGTGTCGGTATGCGCGTGCGCGAACGCGTCGACTTCCGCCGATCCCGGCATGCGCCATTGCGCGGGCCACTGCCGCCAGTCCGCGCCGATCCCGTGCTCGATGCAGAATGCCTGCAGCGCATCGAAGCGCGCATGCGCGTCGAGCGCCGCGCCGCCCGCCGCACGAAAACGCTGGAACGTATCGCGCGACGGGTCGTCGCTCGCGCGCCATGCGTCGAAGCACGCACGCAGACGGCGCAGCTTCGCCGGCAGCACGCGCGGCCAGTCGATCAGCGCGGCATCGGCCGGGCCGTCGGGTGCCCGACGCGCGACATCGGCGCCCGGCACCGCATCGCAGTCGAGATACGCGACGTTGTGCCAGCGTCGCGACGACGGCGAATACGGGCTGTCGTGCGCGGGGAGCGCCGGATAGCCGGCGTGTGTCGGGCTGATCGCCACCGCCTGCGCGCCGTGGCGCGCGGCCTGTGCGGCAAGTCGCGCGAGCGCCGTGTAGTCGCCCGCGCCGTCGTCGCCGGTGCG
The DNA here is from genome assembly GCF_905400185.1 of Burkholderia sola. Taxonomy (NCBI): domain Bacteria; kingdom Pseudomonadati; phylum Pseudomonadota; class Betaproteobacteria; order Burkholderiales; family Burkholderiaceae; genus Burkholderia; species Burkholderia sola. The sequence goes on along the minus strand of NZ_FR989677.1, from coordinate 812,901 downwards.
GCGCAGGCTGTAGAGCTGCGCGGCAATGCCCCAGCGGCGGCCCGCGTCGTGGGCGCGGGCGAACGCGTCGAACGGCCGCGCCCGCGGCGGCGCGATCGCGAGCCCGATACGCTGCTCGCCGATGTCGAGCGCGTGATAGCCGGGCATCGCGAGCGGCGGCAGCGTGCCGGGTTCGCCCGTGCCGCCCACGCGGCCATCCACGTGCCCGCCGGTTTCGAGCGAGATCCGGAAGCGCGCGCCCGGCGCCGCGACGGTCGCGGGCAGCGTCACCGGCAGGCCGGCGTCACCGGTCACGACGCGCGGCGGCGCCGCGTTCGCATCGGCGAGCGCCGCCGCGCTGTCGACCCGCTGGATCGCGGTGCCGCACGGCCAGCCGAGCGCATCGACGAGCGCGACGAGCGCATCGTCGTCCACGCGTCGCGCGACGCCGCCCGAGTCGGTCCAGTCGGGTTCCAGGCCGGCCGCCCGGGCGAGCGCCGCGATCGGGACGTCGGTCGTCATGAAGGGCTCCGTCCGTTCGCGCGGTGCTGCCGCGCATCGTGGTTGACCGCGCCGTCGCGCCACGCGATGCACGCGCGCGGCGGCACGTGCCCGCCGGGCAGCCGGTCGCGCGCACGCGGCGGCGTCTCGAACACGATCTTGCCGACCGGCAGCGCGGGCAGCGTCGCGTCGTGCGAGCCGAGATTCAGCGCGATCGTCAGCGTGCTGCCGTCGCCGAGGCGCCAGCGCGCGACCAGCGCGGGCGGGTCGCCGTCGCCCGCGAGCAGGTCGACGCCGAGCGCGCGCGCATCGGCCAGGTGCGGCGTCACGAGCGCCGCGCGCACGGCCAGCGCGCTGCGGTAGAAGCGCCGCCACGCGGCCGCGTCGGGCCACGACTCGTCGGGCGGATGGTGCGACGACGAGCGCACGAACGTCGCGATGTCGTTCGGGTCGGGAATCGCGTCGCGATGCGCGGCGTCGGCGAATGCGGGAAACGCGGCGAATTCGCGGCGCCGCCCTTCGCGCACCGCGTCGGCGAGCGCGCCGCGATAGTCGGTGAAGAACTGGAACGGCTGCGTGCTGCCGTCTTCCTCGCCCATGAACAGCAGCGGAATCGATGGCGCGAGCAGCATCAGCGCGGTGGCCGCGCGCACCGCGTCGTCGTTCGCGAGCGCGCGCAGCCGTTCGCCGAACGCGCGGTTGCCGATCTGGTCGTGGTTCTGCAGGAACGCGACGAACGCGGTCGGCGGCAGGTGCGCGCTCGGCTCGCCGCGCGCGGCGCCGTCGTGCAGCGGCGACGGTTCGCCCTGATACGCGAAGCCTTCGCCGAGCGTGCGCGCGAAATGACGCAGCGGCGCATCCGCGTATGCGCGGTAGTAACCGTCGCGCTCGCCGGTCAGCAGCACGTGCGCGCTGTTGTGGAAGTCGTCGTTCCATTGCGCGTCGAAGCCGCCGGGGCCGAGCAGGCTCGCGGTATTGCGCTCGTTCTCCAGCACGAGATGCACGTGGCGCGCGTCGCCCGCGTAGGCGCGCACGCGGCGCGCGAGTTCGCGCAGCCACGCGTCGTCGTCGATCGCGTGCGCGGCATCGATGCGCAGCCCGTCGAAACGGTATTCGTCGAGCCAGTACAGCGCGTTGTCGATGAAGAACGCGCTCGTCTGCGGGCGGGAGAAGTCGATCGCCGGCCCCCACGCGGTCTGCCGGTCCGCGCGGAAGAAGTCGGGCGCGTAGCGCGGCAGCAGGTTGCCTTCGGGGCCGAAGTGGTTGTACACGACGTCGAGGAACACTTGCAGCCCGAGCCCGTGCGCGGTGTCGACCAGCGATTTCAGTTCCTCGGGCCGCCCGTACGACGCGTCGGGCGCGAACGGCAGCACGCCGTCGTAGCCCCAGTTGCGCGCGCCGGGGAACGCATTGACGGGCATCAGCTCGACCGCGGTCACGCCGAGTTCGGCGATCGCCGGCAGCCGCCGTTCGACGGCCGCGTAGCCGCCGCATGCGCCGACGTGCAGCTCGTAGAGCACCGTCTCGCGCCACGGACGGCCGCGCCACGCGTCGTGACGCCAGCGGTACGCGGCCGGATCGACGACCTGGCTCGGGCCCAGCACGTCATACGGCTGGAAGCGCGACGCGGGATCGGCCACCGCGAGCGCGTCGTCGAGCAGGTAGCGGTACAGCGTGCCTGGGCCGCACGGCGCGATCGTCTCGAACCAGCCGTCGCCGGCCGGCGCCATCGGGAGCGCGCGGCCGCCCGCGTCCTGCAGTTCGACGGCGGCCGTGCGGCTCGCGGGCGCCCACAGCCGGAAGCGCGTGCGGTCCGCATCGAGGCAGGTCGCGCCGAACGACGACGCGTATGCGTGCGTGCCGGGCGAATGGGCGGAACGGGACGTCATGGCGGCTCCTCACGAAGACAGGTCGGGTGGCACGGCCGCGACCGCGATCACGGCCGCATGCGCGGCGACGTCGAGCCCGGCTTGCGGCCACGAGCGCGGGCCCGAGTCGGGCGTCGCGGTGTCGAGCAGGATCCGGTAATCGAGCACGGGCGCGGGCGGCAGGAACGTGATGGTCTCGGCCGATGCGTTCAGCATCACGAGCAACGCCTCGGTGCGTCCGGTGCGGCCGGTGCCGACGCGCAGCATCGTCAGCGCGCGGCGTTCGCCGTCTTCCCACGCGGGGACGGTCAGCGCGTCGCCGCGTTCGTCGAACCAGCCGATCTCGCGCATGCCGGGCGCGCCGTCGCGGTCGCCGTTCGGATAGCGCGGCGACGACATCACCGGATACATGCGCCGCAGCGCGGCGAGCCGCGACACGAAGCGCGTCATTTGTACGCCTTCGTCGCCGTGCGCCAGGTCCCAGTCGAGCCACGACAGTTCGTTATCCTGGCAATACGCGTTGTTGTTGCCGTGCTGCGTGCGGCCGAATTCGTCGCCGGCCACGAGCATCGGCGTGCCGAGCGCGGTAAACAGCGTCGCGAGCATCGAGCGCGCGACGCGCGAGCGCACGTCGCGGATCTTCGCGTCGTCGGTCGGCCCTTCGACGCCCCAGTTCGCGCTGCAGTTGTCGTCGCGGCCGTCGCGGTTGTCCTCGCCGTTCGCGTCGTTGTGCTTGCCCGCATACGACACGAGGTCGGCCAGCGTGAAGCCGTCGTGCGCGGTGACGAAATTGACCGACGCCCACGTGCGGCGCCGCCCGTGATTGAACAGGTCGGCCGAGCCCGACAGGCGCGCGGCCAGTTCCGGGCGCTGCCCCGCGTCGCCGCGCCAGAAGCGCCGCACGGTGTCGCGAAACCGGTCGTTCCATTCGGCGAAGCCGGGCGGGTGGCGGCCGAGCTGATAGCCGCCGGGGCCGAGATCCCACGGCTCGGTGATCAGCTTGCGCTGCGCGAGCACCGGGTCCTGCCGCAACGCGTCGAAGAACCCCGCGCCGGGCTCGAAGCCGTGATCCTCGCGGCCGAGCGTCACGCCGAGATCGAAGCGGAAACCGTCGACGTTGAACGCGGTCGCCCAGTAGCGCAGCGAATCCATCACCATCTGCACGACGCGCGGATGCGACATGTTCAGCGTGTTGCCGCAGCCGGTTTCGTCGACGTGGTAACGCGGATCGTCGGGCAGCAGCCGGTAATAGCTGGCGTTGTCGAGGCCGCGCCACGACAGCGTGGGCCCGAGCTGGTTGCCTTCGCACGTGTGGTTGTAGACGACGTCGAGCACGACTTCGATGCCGGCCGCGTGCAACTGGCGGACCGCGATACGCATCTCGTCGAGCCTGCGGGTCGTCAGGTACGACGGCTCCGGCGCGAAGAACGCGGCCGTGTCGTAGCCCCAGTAGTTGCGCAGCCCGCGTTTCACGAGCTCGCGCTGCTGCAGGAACGCATGGATCGGCAGCAGCTCGACCGTCGTCACGCCGATCGACAGCAGGTGATCGACGAACGCCGGATGCGCGAGCGACGCGAACGTGCCGCGCTCCGGCGGGCGCAGCCCGGCGCGGCGCATCGACGCGCCGCGCACGTGGGTCTCGTAGATCACGGTGCTGCGCCACGGCACGTTCGGTCGGCGGTCGGTGCTCCAGTCGAACGCTTCGTCGACGACCACGGCTTTCGGCATCGCGGGCGCCGAATCGCGGCGGTCCATCGACAGGTCGGCCCGGTTCGAATGCACGCGATAGCCGAACAGCGCGTCCGACCAGCGGAACTGGCCGACCAGCTTGCGCGCGTACGGGTCGAGCAGCAGCTTGGTCGGATTGAAGCGGTGGCCGTGCTGCGGCTGGTACGGGCCGTCCGCGCGGAACCCGTACACGGTGCCCGGATGCGCGTTCGGCAGATAGCCGTGCCACACCTCGTCGGTGCATTCGGGCAGATCGAGGCGCGCGAGTTCCTTGCGGCCGGTCGGATCGAACACGCACAGCTGAATCCGGTGCGCGTGCGCGGAAAACACCGCGAAGTTGGTCCCGAGGCCGTCCCAGGTTGCGCCGAGCGGGTAGCTGCGGCCGGGTTCGAGACGGTCGGGCAGGGCGGTCGGCATGGGGGTGGATCTCCGTGTCGGGGAGGTGAGTGATCAGGCGGGAGTCAGCCACAGCGTCGCGAGCGGCGGCAGGCGCAACGTCGTCGACCACGCTTCGCCGTGCGCGGGCACGGCTTCGGCCCATACGGCGCCGTCGTTGCCGGCGTTGGTGCCGCCGTACGTCGCGGCATCGGTGTTCATCAGTTCGCGCCAATGACCGGGCGCGGGCAGCCCGAGCCGGTAACCGGCGCGCGGCACGGGCGTGAAGTTGCAGACGGCGACGACCAGATGCCCCGCATCGTCGCGGCGCGCGAACGCGAACACGCTGTTGTCGCGGTCGTCGCCGATCAGCCAGGAGAACCCGGCCGCGTGGCAGTCGAGCGCATGCAGCGCCGGTTCGGCCGCATACGCGCGGTTGAGATCGCGCACCAGCCGCTGCACGCCGCGATGCGCGGGCGCGTCGAGCAAGTCCCAATGCGGCGTCGCATCGTGCGCGAACTCCGCCCATTGCGCGAATTCGCTGCCCATGAACAGCAGCTTCTTGCCGGGATGCGCCCACATGAAGCCGAAATACGCGCGCAGCGTCGCGAGCCGCTGCCACGCGTCGCCGGGCATCTTCGCGACGAGCGAGCCCTTGCCGTGCACGACCTCGTCGTGCGACAGCGGCAGCACGAAGCGTTCGGAGAACGCGTATACGAGCCCGAACGTCATCCGGTCGTGGTGATAGCGGCGGTGGATCGGGTCTTCGTGCAGATACGCGAGCGTGTCGTGCATCCAGCCCATGTTCCACTTGAAGTCGAAGCCGAGCCCGCCGTCGGCGGTCGGCGCGGTGACGCCCGGCCACGCGGTCGATTCCTCCGCGACGGTGACGACGCCGGCCGGCGCGGCGTCACCGTGCAGCGTGTCGTTCAGCCGGCGCAGGAACGCGACCGATTCGAGGTTCTCGCGGCCGCCGTACACGTTCGGCACCCATTCGCCTGCCTTGCGCGAATAGTCGCGGTACAGCATCGACGCGACCGCGTCGACGCGGATGCCGTCGACGTGATAGCGGCGCGCCCACGCGAGCGCCGATGCGACCAGGAACGCGCTGACCTCGGTGCGCCCGACGTTGAACACGCAGGTGTTCCAGTCGGGATGCATCCCCTCGCGCGGATCGGCATGCTCGTACAGCGCGCTGCCGTCGAATTGCGCGAGCCCGTGCGCATCGTTCGGAAAATGCGCGGGCACCCAGTCGACCAGCACGCCGATGCCGGCCGCGTGCGCGCGATCGACGAAGCGCGCGAAGCCGTCGACCGGCCCGAAGCGCGCGGACGGCGCGAACTGCGCGAGCGGCTGGTAGCCCCACGAGCCGCCGAACGGGTATTCGGCGATCGGCATGAACTCGACGTGCGTGAAGCCCATGCCCTTCACGTACGGAATCAGCCGCTCGGCGAGTTCGTCCCACGTCGCGCTGCGTTCCATCTGTTCGGGGATGCGCAGCCACGATTCCGGATGCACCTCGTAGATCGACCACGGCACGCGGTAGCGATCATTACGCGGCCGCGCGTGCATCCAGCCGTCGTCGTGCCACGCGAATGCGTGGAGCGCCGCGACGTCCGCGACCACCGACGCCGTGCGCGGCGGCGCCTCGGTCGCCCGCGCGCACGGATCGGCCTTGTGCGGCAGCACGCGCCCGTCGGGTGCGCGCAGTTCGTACTTGTAGCGTTCGCCCGGGCCGATGCCCGGCACGAACAGCTCCCACACGCCCGACGGCCGCCGCAGTCGCATCGGATGGCGGCGCCCGTCCCATGCATTGAAATCGCCGACCACCGATACGCGCTGAGCGTTCGGCGCCCACACCGCGAAACGCACGCCGTCGGTATCGTCGATGCGCACCGGTGTCGCGCCGAGGCAGTCGAGCACGGCTTCCGGATCGCCGGCCGAGAAGCGCGCGAGCGCCGCTTCGTCGAGCAGCGTGCCGAACGCGTATGCGTCGTCGGTCACCTGATGCGCGTTCGGCCAGTCGATCGCGAGCAAATAGTGTGGCGAGCCGCCGTCGCGCGCGATCGTCCCCGCGAAGCAGCCGGCGCGATCGACGCACGCGAGCGCGCCGAGTTCGGCGCCGTTCGGCGACAGCGCACGCACGCGCTCGGCGCCGGGCAACAGTGCCCGCACGACGACCTGGTCAGCCTGTTCGTGCGGGCCGAGGCACGCGAACGGGTCGGGGTGGCGGCCGGCGAGCAGCGCGTCGATATCCGCGCGCGCGAACAGCGTGTCGGTCATGGGTGTCCTCCGTCGTCGGGCAGCACGCCGTCCCCGAGCAGCCGGTCGACCAGCGCCGCGAGCCCGCCGACCGGCACGCTCAGCCAGTCGGGCCGGTTCGAGGCTTCGTAGCACAGCTCGTACGACGCCTTGTCGATCAGGAACAGCGCCAGCAGGCGGTCCGCGTAGTGCGGATCGACGAAGCGCGCGGGCGCGTGGTCGGCGGCCGCGCGATAGCATTCGACGAAGCGGTCGGCCGCGGCCTGCCCGAAGCGGTCGAACAGCGCGCGCTTGCGGCCGGCCGCCTGCGGCGGCGCTTTTTCGATCGCGAACTGCGCGGTCGCGCTCACGTACGACAGCGAGCGCAGCAGGCCGGCCACGTCGCGCAGCGGATGCGATTTCGCGCGACGCCGTTCGAGCGCACGCGCCGGTTCGCCTTCGAAGTCGATCAGCAGTGCGTCGCCCTGCACGTCGAGCACCTGGCCCAGATGGAAATCGCCGTGAATCCGCGTGCATTGCGCGTCGAGCGTGCGCGGCACGAGTTCGCCGAGCGCCTCGACGGCCGCGTCGCGCGACGCGAGCAGCGCGTCGGCCGACGCACGGGTGGCCGGATCGAGCGCATCGAGCCGCGTGCGCAGCACGTCGAGCGCGCGCTCGAACGAGGCGATCGCGTCCACGCACCAGCCGTCGACGTGATCGGGCGTCGCGCGCTCCGGCGCGAACGCCGGATCGTCGGACGGCTGCGCGAGCGCGACGTGCAACTGGCCGAGCCGCGTGCCGATGATGCCCGCGAACGCCGCGTAGCCGAGCTGCGCGTCGGGCTCCTCGTCCGTTTCGGCGGCCTCGCCTTCGTCCGCGGCCGGCAGCGCGAGCTCGTCGATCGCGCGCCGCAGGAAATCGAACGAACGCGTCCACGCGTCGCCCTGGTTGTCGACATAGCGCTGCAGGATCGCGACCGTATGCGGCGTGCCGTCCGGATCGACGTGCACGACTTCGCCGGCCAGCGTCGCGGTGCTCGCATAGCCGATGCGCGTCAGGTGCCGGCTCATTTCGGCTTCCGGATGAATGCCGTGCGCGACCTTGCGCACCAGCTTCAGCACGATCGCGTCGCCGATCACGAGCGAGCTGTTGCTCTGCTCGGCCGCGAGCCAGCGCACTTCCGCGTCGTCGCCCGGGTCGAGCCCGGCGAGCGCGTCTTCCGGCAGAAAGGTGAGCCGGCCGCCGTCGGACATCGGCACCGTCGCGCCGTCGCGCAGCTTGCGCAGCATGCCGCGCGCGAACGCCGGCAGCGCGAACGCGTCGGTCAGATAGCCGACCGTATGGCCGCGCCGCACGCGCGCGAGCGCCAGTTGCGCGAACAGCGGATGGGACGTCTCGCCACCCCACGCGGCCGCGAGCGGCACCACGTAGCGTTCGACGCGGCCGTCGCTTGCGGACACCCACGCCTCCGCGTACTGGAACGGCTCGTCCGGAATCGGGGTGACGACGTTCAGCCACGCGTCGCCGATCTTGCGATCCTTCGATGCGAACCAGCGCCGCCGCGCGAGCCACGACGCGAGCGCGTCGTGCGCGAGCGCATGCAGTTGCGAGACGTCCGGCCGCGTATCGCCGCGCCGCATCACGAGCGTCACGTATTCGGGCAGCGGCTCCGCATGCGGCTGCCGCCACGACGGCTCGCGGCCATGCTCGGCGAGCACGAACCACAGGAACCCGTACGGCGGGAAGGTGAGGAGATACGGGAGCTGGCCGATCGGCGGGAACGGCGAATCGGACGTCATCTCGATCGGCACGCGGCCCGCGAATTCGGACAGGTCGAGTTCGACGGCCTGCGACGCGCGCGACAGGTTCGCGACGCACAGCACCGGTTCGTGGCCGTCCAGCTCGCGCAGGTACGCGAGCACCTTGCGGTTGTCCGGGCGCAGGAAGCGGATCGTGCCGCGCCCGAACGCCTGCGACGCGCGGCGCGTCGCGAGGATGCGCCGCGTCCAGTTCAGCAGCGAATGCGGGTCGCGCGTCTGCGCCTCGACGTTGATCGCGTCATAGCCGTACAGCGAGCCCATCACCGGCGGCAGCACCAGCAGTTCGGGATCGGCGCGCGAGAAGCCGCCGTTGCGGTCCGATGACCACTGCATCGGCGTGCGCACGCCGTCGCGATCGCCGAGGTGGATGTTGTCGCCCATCCCGAGCTCGTCGCCGTAGTAGATCACCGGCGTGCCGGGCATCGACAGCAGCAGCGAATTGATCAGCTCGATGCGGCGCCGGTCGCGCTCCATCAGCGGCGCGAGCCGGCGCCGGATGCCGAGGTTCAGCCGCGCGCGGCGGTCGCTCGCATAGGTTTGCCACAGCAGGTCGCGTTCCGAATCGGTGACCATCTCGAGCGTCAGCTCGTCGTGGTTGCGCAGGAACACCGCCCACTGGTTGCTCGGCGCGAGCGCCGGCGTCTGCCGCATGATGTCGAGGATCGGGAAGCGATCCTCGCTCGCGATCGACATGTAGATGCGCGGCATCAGCGGGAAGTGGAACGCCATGTGGCATTCGTCCTCGTTGCCGAAGTATTCCTGCACGTCTTCCGGCCACTGGTTCGCTTCCGCGAGCAGCATCCGGTTCGGATACTCGGCGTCGATCGTCGCGCGGATCCGCTTCAGGATCGCGTGCGTCTCCGGCAGGTTCTCGTTGTTGGTGCCTTCGCGCTCGACCAGGTACGGCACCGCGTCGAGCCGTAGCCCGTCGATGCCGAGATCGAGCCAGAAGCGCATCACCTGGATCACCTCGCGCACGACGGCCGGGTTGTCGAAGTTCAGGTCCGGCTGGTGCGAATAGAAGCGGTGCCAGTAGTACTGGCCGGCTACCGGGTCGTGCGTCCAGTTCGACGTTTCGGTATCCAGAAAGATGATCCGCGTGCCTGCGTATTTCGTGTCGGTGTCGGACCACACGTAGTAGTCGCGATGCGCGGAGCCCGGCTTCGCGCGGCGCGCGCGCTGGAACCACGGGTGCTGGTCCGACGTGTGGTTGATCACGAGCTCGGCGATCACGCGAATGCCGCGCGCATGCGCTTCGCGGATGAAGCGCCGCACGTCGGCCAGCGTGCCGTAGTCGGGATGCACGTCGCGGTAGTCGGCGATGTCGTAGCCGTCGTCGCGGCGCGGCGACGGATAGAACGGCAGCAGCCAGATCGTGTCGACGCCGAGTTCGGCGATGTAGTCGAGCTTCGCGATCAGGCCGGGGAAATCGCCGATGCCGTCGTTGTTCGAGTCGAAGAACGACTTCACGTGCACCTGGTAGATGATCGCGTCCTTGTACCACAGCGGATCGTCCGCACAGAGCGCGGGTTCGCGGCGGCGCGCGCGGCGCCGGCGCGGCGTGCCGGCCGGCGCGAGCGACGGGAATTGCGCGCGGCGCACGTCGTCGAGGGAATCTTCGCGTTTCATCATGCATGCGCTCCCGAAGGGCGGCGGGCGGGATCCGGTTCGGGCGCGGCCGCCCGCGCGGCGCCCGGAGACGGCGCGAGCCGCCAGATTGCGTACGGCCGCACGTGCGGATCGAGCGACACGTACTGGCGATGGCCGCGCCAGGTTTGCGCGTGCGCGGCGTCCTGTTCGAGCGCATCGAGCGGTTCGCCGTCGGCCAGCCCGAGGCCGCGCCACAGCGCCGCATCGAGCGTGAAGTTCGCGGCCTGCGGATGCCACGGGTCGAGACTGATCGCGACGATTACCACGCTGTCGAACGCGGGCGTCGCCTTCATGAACACGAGCACCGAGTCGTTGTCGGCGTCGACGAACGTGAGACCGAGATGCGTCTGCAGTGCGGGGTGATCGCGGCGCGCGCGGTTCAGCCGCGCGATTTCCGTGCCGATATGCGCGGCCTTGCTCCAGTCGCGCGCGCGCAGCTCGTATTTCTCGGCATCCGCGTATTCCTCGCTGTCCGGCAGCGGCGCCGATTCGCCGAGCTCGAAGCCCGAGTACAGGCCCCACGAGCCGGCCAGCGTCGCCGCGAGCGCCGCGCGGATCACGAACTGCGAGCGCGGCGCGTTCTGCAGGTGGCGCGGGTTGATGTCGGGCGTGTTGACGAAGAAGTTCGGCCGGAAGAATTCGCGCGCGGGCCCGGCCGTCAGCTCGGTCAGGTAGTCGATGAAGTCGCGCTTCGACTCGCGCCACGTGAAGTACGTGTACGACTGCGAGAAGCCGACTTTCGCGAGGCGATACATCATCCCCGGCCGTGTGAACGCCTCGGACAGGAATACGACGTCCGGATGCCGGCCGCGCACGTCGTCGATCATCCACGCCCAGAACGGCAGCGGCTTCGTGTGCGGGTTGTCGACGCGGAAGATCCGCACGCCCGCGTCGACCCAGAACAGCACCGCGTCGCGCAGCGCGAGCCACAGGTCGGGCAGCGCGTCCGGCGCGTAGAAATCGGGGTTCACGATGTCCTGGTAGCGCTTCGGCGGATTTTCCGCGAAGCGCAGCGAGCCGTCGGGCCGCCACGCGAACCAGCCGGGATGCGCGGCGAGCCACGGGTGATCGGGCGAGCACTGGATCGCGAAATCGAGCGCGATCTCGAGCCCGTGCCCGCGCGCGGCGTCGACCAGCACACGGAACGAGTCGAGCGTGCCGAGCTGCGGATGCACGGCCGTGTGGCCACCGTCGGGCGAGCCGATCGCGTACGGGCTGCCGACGTCGTCGGGGCCGGCGGTCAGGCTGTTGTTGCGACCCTTGCGCGCGGACGTGCCGATCGGGTGGATCGGCGGGAAATACAGCACGTCGAAACCCATGTCGCGGATGCGCGGCAAATGCGCGATCACGTCGTCGAACGTGCCGTGCCGGTGCGGATCGTCGCTGGCCGAGCGCGGAAACATCTCGTACCAGCTCGAGAAGCGTGCCTTGCGGCGTTCGACGTCGACCGGGTAGATCGTCGCGTCGTGCGTGACGAACGGGCGGTAGCGCAGCGCCGCGAATGCATCGGCGAGCGCGGACCCGCCAATCAGCGCGAGGCGGTCGTCGGGCGACGCGTCCTTGAGCTCCGCGACGAACTGTTTCATCCGCGTGACCGCGCGCGGGTCGGCCGGCTCGGCGAGCTTCAGCGCGGTCGCGAGCAGCAGTTGCGCTTCGCGCACCTCCAGCGTCACGTCCTGGCCGGCCGCGCGCTTCTTCGCGATGTCGGTGACGAGCGACGCCCAGTCGTCGCGCCATGCGACCACGCGGAATTCATGGCGACCGAGCCGGTCGAGCGTGACGCACGCGTGCCAGCGATCGTTCGGCTCGGCTTCGAACGGCACTTCGCGCCATTCGTCGTCGCCCGCGGCGCGCCACTGCAGCACGGCCGCCAGATGCGCGTGCCCGTCGGTGAAGATCGATGCGCTCACGACGAGCGGCTCGCCGATCACGCGCTTGATCGCGAAGCGGCCGTCGTCGACCGACGGCTCGACGCGCTCGACCGCGATCCGGTCGGCCGCGAGCGCCGCCGACAGCGCGGTGCGCTCGCGGGCGGCGTCGGCGCGCGTCGTGATGGGCGGCGCCCGCCATGCATGCAGCAACGCATACGCGCCGGGCGCGAGCGTGAACGACTCGAGCGCGGCCGGCGGCTGCGTGTGCGCGCCGGCCTGCGTGGCGACGCGCGTGAAGCCGCCCGGCACGCCGGGCAGGATCGTCGCGGGGTCGACCGTGGCGGGTGCGTCGAGATCGGGATTCAATGCGATCAGCAATGCCGCGTCATCGTGTTCGAGCGACGGCCCGGTGCCGCGCAGCAGCGCGGTCGCGTTTGCGCCCGGCGCGCTCAGTTGCACGATTTCGCCGCGCGCCGCCGCGACGGGCGTCGCGCGGCGCCATGCGTTCGCATCGGCGAGCGCGCCCGACAGGTCGAAACGCGCGTGCTCGAATGCGGCGCGGTAGCGCGCGGCATCCGCGTCGCGCGCCATCAGCGGCACCGTCACGCCGCGCTCGAAACCCATCGGCACGAGCCAGCCGGTGCCGACGGCCGCCGCCGTCCACAGCGCGCGGCGATACGCGCGGGCGACGGTGTCGTCCGGCGCGTCGGGCCAGTCGTCGGCGAGGCGCGGGCCGTCGGGCGCATCGGGAAACGCGATCGGCGCGCCGATGCGCCGCAGCAGCCGGTGTTCGTCCGCGAACCACGGCGCGCGCAGGTCCCACCAGCGCACCGATGAAAACACCGCGTCGAAGCCGGCGCCTTCGAGCTGCGCGAGCGCGTCGCGCGCATGGCCGGGCACGCCCGCGAGCACCGCGACGTCCGGGCGCGCCCGGCGCAGCGCCGCGCGCCAGCCGGGCCACCAGTCGGCCGGCAGATGATGCGGCGCGTCGATCAGGAAGCCGGCCGCGCCCGCGTCGGCGAACGTCGCGAGATGCGCGCACCACCATGCCGACAGCGCGTCGCGCACCGCTTCGTCGCCGGGGTTCGCATGCGCGATGTCGAGCGCATGCGCGGCGCCGCGCGGGTCGATCAACGCGTCGTCGTACGCGCGCTCGACGTACCAGTCCGGATGCTCGGCGCGCAGCGGGTTCTCGCGCGCGATGCGATCGGGGACGACTTCGAGCAGCACGCGCAGCCCATGACCCTTCGCCAGGTGCGCGAGGCGCGAGAAGGTTTCGAGCGCGCTCGCGCGTGTCGCGAACGACTGGGCCGGCCGCCGGAAGTCGGCGACGTGGCGCGGAAAGCCGGCGACGCTCGCGGCCCAGAACGCACCGACCAGCACGTGATCGAAGCCCATTCCCGCGATATGCGCGAAGGTCTGCGGCCAGGCGTCGAGCGGTCCGACGAGGCGAGCGTCGCAGAAGTAGAGGTGCGGAGCGAACGGCGGTGTGGAGTCCATGGCGTGGCGTGAGCGGGTGGCGCGAGCGGTAAAGCCGGTGCGTCGCAATCTGCGTGCCTGCTGCGCGATTCCCTGCGGGCACGGCGTGTGCGGAAAGCCGGCCTGAAAGGGCCTGTCGTTTTTACATGACCGCCGGACTCGCGCATGGTCTACATGCGTGGCACCGAGCGGATGTCCGAACTGTCCCCCGTCGCCGCATCGTCGTCCGAAGTCGGAATCGGCACGCCGGGGTCATACCGCACCACCTTGCCGTGTTCGATCCGGTGCGGGAACGACGGCGGCTCGCCTACCTCGTCGCCGAAGCGCGCGCGCACGAACGCGCGCAGCAGCGCCACGCGCGCATCGCGGCCGCGCGCGCCGCAGGTCGACGGGCCGTCGACGAAGGTCGCGTCGCATTCGACGTCGTCGCCGTGGCGGGCGATCCGCAGGTCCTCCACGCGATCGAGCACCGCGCCCGCGTCGGCCCACGATGCCGACGGCGCGAACGGCGCGTCGAGATGCCGGAACGCGTCGCACGCGGCCGTCACGACGACGGTCGGCGCGACGGCCGTGAAGCGCAGCGTGTCTTCGTCATCGGCGCACAACGCGCGTGCGCACCAGTAATCGAGATCCTTTCCGTCGAGTGCGTCGATTCGCATGAGCTGCCTCCGTCGGATCGAAAAACGGCTCACCGCGCAAGCGCCGTGCCCGTCGCCGGCGTCGCGCGCATCCGGGCCACCAGCGGATAGTGGTCGGACGCGTGCCGCGCCCGCGCGCTGCGATGCACGACCACGTCGACCAGCAACTCGCCCGGATGAATCCAGATCCGGTCCAGCGAGAACACCGGCCACACGGTCGGGAACGTGCGCGGCGCCGGCGCGCGCCGGAACCGCGTGACGAGCGCCTGCAGCGCGCGGCCGCGCACGAACCATTCGTTGATGTCGCCGAGCAGGATCACCGGCATCGCGCCCGTGTCGAACGCCGCGAGCAGCCGCTGCACCTGCGCGCTGCGTTCGCTCGCCGACAGCCCGAGATGCGTCGCGACCACGCGGATCGGGCCCGCGCTGCAATCGATGTCGGCGTCGAGCGCGCCGCGCGGCTCGCGCGGGTGGAACGACAGGTCGAGCGTGCGCGCCGCGCGGATCGGGCAGCGCGACAGCACCGCGTTGCCGTAGCGGCGCTCCGGCGTATCGATCGTCGGGCCGGCCACCGCGTGCATGCCGGTCGCGTCGCGCAGGTGCGCGAGCACGTCCGGCACACGCGTGCCGCCGAGCGGCACTTCCTGCAGCGCGATCACGTCCGCGTCGAGTTCGTCGATCACGGCCGCGATCCGGTCGACCGCGCGCGCCGGCCACGCGCCGTGGCCGCCGTGAATGTTGTAGGTCGCGATCCGCAGGTCGCGCCCGCCCGGCGCGGCGGCGGGCGCCGCGTCGGCGGTGACGACGTGCGGCGGCGGGGCCGGGTCTTGGCTCAGCGCCATCGTCGCAGCACCCTCACGAGCAGGATCGACACGCCGACCAGCGCGAGGCCGATCGCAGCGAGCCATGCGAACGCGCCGGGCTCCGGATGGCTGAGCGCGGCGGTCAGCTGATGCGCGAACGTGACGGTCAGCACGATGCCGGGCAGCATCCCGAGCGCGGTGCCGATCAGGTAGTCGCGCAGCCCGATGTGCGATGCGCCGGCGACGAGGTTCACGACGGTGAACGGCGCGATCGGCAGCAGCCGCAGCACGGCCATCGCGACCACGCCGCGCCGGCCGATGTGCTCGCTCAGCCGGTTCGCGCGCGCGCCGGCGAGCCGGCGCACCGCGTCGCGCCCGAGCCAGCGGCCCAGCGCGTAGGTCGCGGCGGCGGCCGCCATCGAGCCGACGCCCGCATACGCGAAGCCCGGCCACGCGCCGAACACGAGCCCCGTCGCGGCGATCAGCAGCGTGATCGGCACCGCGAAGGTCGCGGCAATCACGTAGGCCGCGAGCAGCAGCACCGGCGCGCCCGGCAGCCGCGCGATGCCGGCCACCGCGTGCGACAGCGACGCGACGTTCAGGTGCGCGCCCAGCGGCGTGAAACGCCACGCGAGCGCGAGCGCGGCGATCGCGAGCACCACCGCGCCCAGCACGAAAAAGCGCGCGGTGAGCGAGCGATGCTGCTCGTGCGGCACGAATTCGCGGACGAACCGGTCCGGCTCGATCGGCTGCTCGGGATCGAGCCGCGCGCTGACCGGCACGAGCGCCTCGAACTGCGGCGACACGGCCGGGTCGAGCGTGCGCAGCGTGCGGCCCGGTTTCGCGCGCAGCCGGTCGAGCACGATGTTCGGCCGTTCTCCGCCCGCGAACGCGTCGGCCACCGCCGCGGGCGTCGTACCGAGGTGCTCGGCCAGCAGCCGCTCGCGCATGCCGGCGATCGCCGCGCGAACGCGGGCATCGCCGGCCGCGACCAGCGCGATGCAGCATTCGGTGTCGAGCACCATCGAGCGGTTATTGAGGTTCGCGCTGCCGATCACGATGCATTCGTCGTCGACGATCGCGACCTTGCTGTGCACGTTCACGCACCCGTCGCCGAGCCCGTCGACGTGCGGATACAGCAGCCGGTAGCGGTCGAAGCGGTCGGCCGACGCGAGCGTCGCGTGCAGCCGCGCGCGCAGCACGCCCATCGTCGCTTCCTGCAGCCAGCCGCTCTGCACGCGCGGCGCGACGACCGTCACGTCCGGCCCGTGCGCGTCGGCGAGGCGCGCGGACAACGCTTCGCGCACCACCGCCGCGGTGAAGTACTGGTTCTCGACATACAGGTGCCGCTGCGCGGCGCGGATCGTGTCCTCGACGAGCGCGCGCACCTGGGTGACCGGCTCGCGGCCGCCGTGACGCGGCGCCGTATACGCGATGCCGAGCCGCACGTCGCGTACGTCGACGCGCGCGTCGGGCGGCCACGGATCGGGGTCGTCGGGCCGGTCGAGATGCCGCTGCGCGCGGATCGCGATCGGACGCCCGCACGCCTGCAGCCAGCGGGCACGTGCCTGTTCGCCGATCGCGGCGGCCGCGTCGCCGTCGAACATCGCGTGCACGTCGTGGAACGGCCCGTACGGCATGCCGTGCTCGTCGCGGCGGCGCGGGTCGTCGGCCGCATGCGCGGGCGTGTCCCAGCGGGCGCGCGTCAGGTCGAGGCCGCCGACGAACGCGAGCCGGTCGTCGATCACGACCAGCTTCTGGTGATGCGACGCGCCGCGCGGGTGCGCATCGTCGAGCCGGAACCGGATGCCGCGATGCGCGCGCCAGCCAGCCCGATACACGGGCGGCCAGTCGCGCTCCAGCGCGTAGATCATCGCGAAATCCCACGCGAGCACGTAGATGCGCAGATTGTGGCGGGCGGACGCGAGCGCGTGCAGGAAGGCCGCGAGCGTATCGGGCAACGTGTCGTCGGCGCCGCCCGGCGCGAGCCGCATCCGGCTGTCCACGTCCCAGCCGACGATGAACACCGTATGGCGCGCGCGCAGCAGCGCGGCGCGCAGCGTCGAGAAGTACGCGTCGCCGTCGACCAGCATCGCGAAGCGGTCCGCGTGGCGGATCGTGTCGCAGTTGCGCCCATGTTCGAGCAGGCCGTGCCGCGAAGGGGCGTTCGCCGGCGCGGGGGCGACGCGCCGGTCGTCGGCGCGGGTCACGCGGTCCGCCACGATCATCGTGCGCCGACGTCCCGGTCGCCGTCGATCCGCTGCAACAGCGCGTCGCAGCGCGCGCGCAGCGCCTGCAATTCCGGCGAATGCGCGTCGAGCCGCACGCGTTCGCCGCTCTGCGGGTCGCCGTGCGTGATCGCGATGTCGTAGATCTCCTGCGCGATCGTCGCCGACGCGTGCGCGATCCTGATCCGGTCGAGCCACTCGCAGTCGGCGTGCCGGCACGCGAGCCACGCGCGCAACGCGCCGACCAGCTGGCTGGTCGTGAGCCACGCGCCGCCGCGCATGCGGGCAGCGAGCTGGCTCGTCACGAGATAGGAGAGCAGGTCGGTCTGGGTCACACGAAACTCCTTGACGAGGTGTCGGGTTGACAGGTCCGTACGCACGCGATGTTTTGCAGCGTTTCGCAGATCGCCGCGAATTCCGGCCCGCTCGTGCGCGAGAACGAGACGGAGATGTCGTCGGTGTCCGGATCGTCGTCCGACTGCTGGACGATGAACCGTTTCACGCGCACGCGGCCGGGGCCGAGCGCCTCGTGCAGCGTGCCGAGCGTCAGGCCGCCGCGTTCGGCCACGAGCAGCAGCGTGCGCTGCTGGCGCTGCGCGATGAAGCGGCGCTCGAGCGGCTTCACGCCCGCGAGGATCGCGAGCACGATCGCCGTCGCGCCGACCGACGCAACCACCATGCCGCCGCCTGCGGCGAGCCCGACGCCGGCCACCGCCCACAGGCTCGCGGCCGTCGTCAGCCCGCGCACCACTTCGCCGCGCAGCAGGATCGAGCCCGCGCCGAGAAAGCCGATGCCGGACACGACCTGCGCGGCGACCCGCGACGGATCGACCACGACGCCGTTTTGCCCGCGCACGTCCTCGAAGCCGAACGTCGACACCAGCATCACGAGCGCGGAGCCCACGCATACGAGCATGTGCGTGCGCAGCCCGGCGGCCCAGTTCAGGCGTTCGCGTTCGAGCCCGATCACGCTGCCGAGCAGCGCGGCCAGCAGCAGGCGTCCCAGCAATTCGAGGTGGCCGATCATGATGTGTATCCCATCCGGCCCTGCGCGAGGCGGGCGCGGTAACGGTTCGATGCGGAAAAGGGACGCAAGCAGCGTGCCGGCCGGGCACGGCGCGTGCGCACGAGGCCGGCGGCGCGCACGGCGATCATGCGGCGCGCATTTTTTTCATCGCCATCGCAGATAAGACAGGAGGCCACCGTGGCACATCAACAGGACGCACAGGTTCGGGACCCGTATCGCGGCCACGAAATCCTGGTATGGGCAAGACCCAACGAGCGCGGCGCATGGCGCGACGAGGTACAGGTGTACGTCAACGGTGCGCGCATCGAGTTGATGGTACCGGAGGCCGTCGCCCCCGAATGGCTGACCGAGGTGGAGGCGCTGCGCGCGGGGCTCGAGCGCGGCCGCTATCTGGTCGACAAGCGCGTGGACGACGACTGACCGGCATGGCGCTTGCGGCGCCGCAGGCCGCGACAGCCGCCCCGCAGCATCTCGTCAACCCACCCATGCCGGCCCGCGCCGGGAGGAACCGATGAGCGATCCGCGTACCCTGCATATCTACCGCTACGACCCCGATCGCGACGCGCAGCCGTACCTGCAGCGCTACGAGATCGACGTGAATCCGGACGACCGCATGCTGCTCGACGTGCTCGGCCGCGTGAAACGCGACGACGAGACGCTCGCGTATCGCCGTTCCTGCCGCGAGGGGATCTGCGGGTCCGACGCGATGAACATCAACGGCAAGAACGGCCTCGCGTGCCTGACCAACATGCAGACGCTGCCACGCGAGATCGTGCTGCGGCCGTTGCCGGGGCTGCCGGTGGTGCGCGATTTGATCGTCGACATGACCGACTTCTTCAACCAGTACCACTCGATCCGGCCATACCTGATCAACGACACGACGCCGCCCGCGCGCGAGCGGCTGCAATCGCCGGAAGAGCGCGATCAGCTCGACGGGCTGTACGAATGCATTCTGTGCGCGTGCTGTTCGACGTCGTGCCCGAGCTACTGGTGGAACCCGGACAAGTTCGTCGGGCCGGCCGGGCTGCTGCAGGCGTACCGGTTCATCGCCGATTCGCGCGATCTGGCGACGGCGGAGCGGCTGGACGATCTGGAGGATCCGTACCGGCTGTTCCGCTGCCGGACGATCATGAACTGCACGGACGTGTGCCCGAAGGGGCTGAATCCGACGAAGGCGATTTCGGAGATCCGGACGATGCTGGTTAGGCGGACGGTTTAGCGCAAAGCGTCCCGAAGCGGAACCGCCGGCTCCCGCTATTTCTCGACGAACGCGTCCACATGCGTGGCACGCCGTTGCGCCGCTGCGCGACCCTCGGCCGGATAGAACTGCCGCGCCCATCGCTGAAACACCGGATACGGCCCGTCGCCTGCGACCGGTGTCCCGTAGCCCGTGTAGTCGCGATGGCTCCACACCATGATGTCTTCCTTGAACACCGGCACCAGCCACAGTCGATGCAGCAACCGGCCGAGCGCGGCGTAGACGATTCGCTGCAACGGCGCCGGCCACCGCGACAGCCACGAAAAGCGGAACGAGATACCGTCCCGGAAGGTCCAGCGCAGCGGCGCGATCTGTACGCCGCACGCGAAGATCTTCGCTTCGAGGCCGATCGCCTTCATTTCATGGTCGGACGACACGCAGCCGAGGCCATGAACGCCGATCAGCGTGCTCCATCTGATGTTCTTCCATGCCATGTCCACCTGCATCGAAATGCGCGGGCCGTCGATCACGGGCGCATGCGGCTTCATGTCCTTCCAGCGATGCAGCGCGCCAAAGTGTTCGAGGTCGTAGCCGTTTTCGGGCAGGTTCTGCATCACGCCGCGCAGCGTGAAAGCCTGACCGACGGGCGCCGAGAAGCCGGTCATGTCGACTTCCGGCAGTTCCCACGTCGGCACGAGGCCGTCGGCGTTCTGCCACACGAACACGAAGCCGTTCCATTCGCGTACATGCCGGGTGCGAAGCGTCAGCGCCTGCCCGCCCTTCGTGCAGCCGGCGGTGGTGCGCCGGCCGTCGGGGCCATACGCGTAGTGATGGAACGGACAGACGATCTGCTCGCCGTCGACCACGCCGCCGTGGCCCAGATGCGCGCCCTGGTGCGGGCAATACGCGTCGACCGCACACGCGACGCCGGATGCCGTCCGGTACAGCACGACATCGCGTCCCATGAAAGGCGTCGTGAGCACGGTGCCGCGCTTCAACTCGCGGCTGAAACACAGCGCGAACCATCCGTCCGGATAGGGCAGCGGCGCGGTTTCGTCGAAGGGGCCGGTTGCATGCATCGCGTGCTCCTGCATTGGCACGGCGTTCATCGCGCGAATTCCCGATCGGCGTGCGCGACAGCCGCCGGCACGGCGTCGCGTTGTCCGTCAGGCGCGTCGCCGCCGGAAGCCGGGTAGAACTGCGCGGCCCAGCGCCGGAACGTCATGATCGGCATCTCGCCCGCCATCAACGTCGGGCGCGCGTCGTAGTCGCGGTGATCCCAGATGCGCAGGTCGCGCTTGAATTGCGGCACGAACCACAACCGGTACGCGGCGCTCGCCAGTATCTCGTGCACGGCCCGGCGCAGCGGCGACGGCCACGCCGACGCGCGTTCGACGCGCAGCGCCACGAATTCGCGGCAGGTCCAGCGATCGGCTTCGATCTGCGTCGGGAACAGCACGACCCGCGCATGCAGCCCGAGGTCCGGCAGTTCCATGCGCGCGGCCATGCAGCCCAGGCCGTGCATCGTGATATCCAGCAGCAGCCGTTGGCCGAGCAGCACGAGCGTCGAGCGCATCGTCATCCGGTGGCCATCGGCTTGCGGCGGCTCGAGCACCGGATTCGACCACCCGTGCACGGGGCTGAAATGGTTGACGTCGACGCCGTTCTCGGCCGGATTCTGCAGGCTTCCGTTCAGCGTGTGGCACTGGCCGCGCGGCCGCGAATAGCCGTCGAGGTCGAGTTCGGGCAGCGACCACGACGGCGGCGCGCCCGTACGGTCCTGCCATGCGAGCACGAGGCCGTTCCATTCGCACACGTGGCGCTGCCGCAGCGCGGTGGCGGGCGGCTTGCCGTCGCGCCCGGCGCGCACGCAGGTGCCGTCCGGCGCGAACGCGAGGTGATGGAACGGGCACACGATCTCCTCGCCGCGCACGACGCCGCCATGCCCGAGATGTGCGCCGAGATGCGGGCAATGCGGCGCGACCGCGCGAATCAGGCCGGATGCCGTTCGATACAGCACGACGTCCTCGCCCATGAAGCGCGTGACGACGAGTGCGCCGCGTTTGACGTCGCGGCTGTAGGCCAGCGCGAACCAGCCGTCCGGATAGCGATGTCTGGAAGCGGCCGCGGGTTCGGGCACAACAGGGATCGATGCGTGCATGCGCGTCTCCAGTCATCGGGGCGAAGCATGCCGGTCCGCCGCCGCGATTTCCTCGAGCGTCGGCAGTGGCGTCATCGCGACTTCGCCGCCGGCGAAGCGGCCGCCGCCGAGATCGTCGCCGTGGTAGCGGGTGCTGAACGCGTGAAATTCCGCGTTGCCCGCGCTCATGTAGCCCAGCTCCGTCACGTAGGCCTGCGCGTCGGGGTCGTCCGCCAGCGCGCCGGTCGCGACCGCTTCGCGCGCGTCGATCAGGCGGCCCTCGTTCGACGTGCAGAGTGCCGCGAGCCGGTCGAGCGCCGCCTGCACGTTCAACTGCTCGACGCGCATCAGGATCCAGACGGCATTGAATCGCTCGTGCGCGGAGCGTTCCTTGCGAAACGAAAACAGGTCGTTGACGAGGATCACCGAATCGATCGTCCTGTCCCGTGCGTCGGCCAGCGCCGCGTGTTGCGCGAGGCGCTGCTCCATGTCGATGTCGAGCGCGTATTCGGTGAGCAGCGTGATCCAGTGGCCGAAGCCCTCGACGCGGCGAAACGCCAGATAGTCGTCGAGCGACAGGCGCGATGCGTCGGTCGCCGTCGGATCGGCCTGCGTACGGATCTGGTCGCGGATGCATTCGACGAAGCGCTGCCAGAAGGCCGGGCGCGCGTCGCACCGGGTGCGCATCAAGCGCAGCGTGTCGTGCAGCAGTCGCGCGGCGGGCACATCGGCCGGCGGCGGCGTGCCGTCGACGGCCGCCAGAAAATGATCACGCAACGTGTCGAGCCCCGCCTGGTCGCCGGTGCGCGCCAGATGCGTGAACGCGTCGTCCATCAGCGTCGTGACGTTCATCATGCGATGAATCGTGTACACGCGATCAGGCCGCGCATTCGGGTAGCACAGGCTGCCATATGCGGGAATGCGCTGCGCGAGAAAACGGCGTGCCGCCGCGTCGCTGCGATAGTGCCGCAGGATGGTCGGATAGTCGTCGATCGCGAGCTGCTGCTCGATCGCTGCGTGCCGCGGGTGCCGGGCAACGGGCAGCGAGAGCCGCGGCAGCGGCAGCACCAGCGTATGCGTCGCGCTCGGCGGGGCGCTGTCGGCGTGCGGCGTTCCGGATGCTTGCATGCGGATCTCCGGGTTACGCGTCCGGTTTGACCGCGACGATGCTGTAGGTCGACACCTTGTTCTTGATCAGCGCGACGGACCAGTTTTCGGCGAGCACGCGCAATTCTTCCAGCGTGTCTGGTGCGCGGTGCGGGAAATGGCGGTCGATGTTGGCCTTGGCGTCCATCAGCCAGCGCGCCACGTCGATGTTCGACGGCAGCACGCGCATGTCGCGGATCGCGAACCCGGCGTCGATCAGCACCTGCCTGAAATAGTCGGGCGTCTTCCGATGCTTGCACGCGATCCGGTCGATCTCGTCCGGCGTGTCGGACTCGTATTCGTTGAGTGCGACGTTGTACAGATTATCGGAGATGATCACCGACCCGCCGCCGCGCACGCGCGCATGCAGTGCGCGCATGGCTTTTTCGTACAGCGCGTTCGGGAAATGCGAGATCACGCCGCGAATGATCGCGAGATCGTACGGCGTCGCGGGATCGGGCAGTCGATCGACGTCCTGCGCGTTGCACTGATACAGGTTGATGCGCCCAGCGAGCCCGTGCTGCGCATGAAAGCGTGCGCAGTACTCGAGTTGCTCGCGACTGACGTTGATACCGTCGAGGCGCATGCAGCCGGGGAAGCGGCCGGCCAGATACTTGAGGATGTAGCCCCAGCCGCAGCCGATGTCGAGAATGCGCTCGACGCGTGCGGGAACGGGATCGTCGAAGCCGGCGAGGCGAAGCTGGCGTTCGAAGTAGCGAATGCCCGATTCATCGAGCGAGATCGGCGGCGTGGAGCGCGGATCGTCGTAGACGCCGAACTGGAACAACAGGTACTCGCCGATCGCCTTGCGCCAGTCGTCCGGACTGCCGGCGTAGGTCGCCTGCACTTTCTGCTCGTAGTCGCTCACCGTTTCGCCGTGCAGCACGCGGATAGGCAGCGCGGGCGCCAGGTGCGGCGCGCGCATGTCGGCGATTGCCTGTTCGCTGATCTGATTCATCGAAATCCTCGCGTCGTCCATTTCCGTCAAACCGGACAAAACAATGCCCGCCGATCGAGCGGGAGCGCACGCCTTCACGAACCGCCGGCGCGAAAATGCTCCGCGCCCCGACACGTGCGATCGTGCGATTGAATGAATCGATGTAATGCTTCTGTCGAAGCGTTATGAAGGCGAAAGATCCGTGCGCATTTATAGGGCCCCGAATAAATGGCGGAAAGGGCGCGGTGACGCAGTATCGCGATGCAGGCCCCATATCATGCGCGGGACGTCTGGCGACGCGGGGTTGCGCCGGCGGGCCGGTTCGGCTCCGTATGCCGCTTGCGTTTTCACGATTCGGATACTGCGATCGTGAACCGGAAGCGAAGTGTATTCGTTATATGAGAGGCGATTCGTTTTTTCAAGAATCTTCCCGTCTGTTTTAAAAAGACGGGAAAACGGGCATCGGTAAAAAATATTTAAATCGCGATCGTCAATGGCGATTTGGATTGTTTTGATTCGATGAATCGAAACGGGGCAGTGGCGCCGCGAACGTGCGCGTGCGGCTGCCCGGCCGGACGCGGCCCGGCGCGCCCCGCCGGCGCCTACGGCCGTGCGGCAATCTCGTCGAGATGCCACAGCAGATCCGCCGGATCGTCGTACACGCGCAGCGCACCCGCGCGCTCCAGCTCGTCGCTGCCGTACCCGCCGGCCAGCAGCCCGACCCCCAGTGCGCGGCAGCGGCTCGCGGCGAGCATGTCCCAGATGCTGTCGCCAACCACCACCGTATGCTCGATCGGCACGTTCAGCTTCGCGGCGGCGGTCAGGAACAGGTCGGGGTCCGGCTTCGCATACTTCACCTGATCGCGCGTGACGACCACGTTCTTCGCCGGATCGACGCCGAGCGCCTCGAGATTGATCGCCGCGGTTTCCATCCGCCCGCTGGTCGCGATCGCCCAGCGAATGCCGGCGTTCGACAGCGCGGCCAGCAGCTCGCGCGCGCCCGGCAGCGGCCGGACCTGCGCGCGCAGCCGCTGGTACGCGGCCGCGTGCAGCCGCGCGAGCCGCTCGACACGGTCGGCGTCGATGTCGCCGTCCGTCTCGCGCAACAGCTGATTCAGGAACAGGCCGCCGCTCATCCCGATCTTGCGGTGGATGCGCCACACCGACAGTTCGATGCCTTCGGCATCGAGCGCTTCCTTCCACGCGAGGACGTGCTGATAGACGCTGTCGACGAGCGTGCCGTCGAGATCGAACAGAAATGACGTTTCAATGCGCATGTGAATCTCCTGGCCCGATGGCATTCGGGCAAATCGTCGGCAAAACCCAATTCGTCACATTATCGGCGCACGGCCGTGTCACCGCCATGTCCCGCGCCGCACGCGCCGCGCGCGGCGGCGGCGTGTCGAACGGCGCTGGTACAATCGCGCCGATGCGCCGGGCGGGCCGCCCGCGCGCGCCCAACCTTCGTCGAATCCCCGTATGGCAACCCCCGACGCCGTCAGTTCCGAGCAATCGTGGTGGGGCGTTCTGGCCCTCGCGCTTTCCGCCTTCATCTTCAATACCACCGAATTCGTGCCCGTCGCGCTGCTGAGCGCGATCGGCGACAGCCTGCAGATGCAGCCGACCGCCGTCGGCCTGATGCTGACGATCTACGCGTGGGCCGTCGCGGTCGTGTCGTTGCCGCTGACCTTCGTCACGCGGCACGTCGAGCGTCGCAAGCTATTGAGTGTCGCGCTGCTGGTGTTCGTCGGCAGCCATGTCGTGACCGGCTTCGCATGGAATTTCACGGTGCTGATGATCGGCCGGCTCGGCATCGCATGCGCGCATGCGGTGTTCTGGTCGATTTCGATCCCGCTCGCGGTGCGGCTCGCGCCGAGCGACCGCAAGAGCCGTGCGCTCAGCCTGATCGCGATGGGCTCCGCGATCGCGATGGTGGCCGGGATTCCGCTCGGCCGCGTGATCGGCGAGGCGTTCGGCTGGCGCGTCACGTTCCTGATCATCGCGGGCGCGGCGGGCGTCACGCTGCTGTTGCTGCGCGCCACGTTGCCGGTGCTACCGAGCCAGGGCGCCGGGTCGCTGAGCAGCATCGGCGTGTTCCTGCGCAAGCCGGCGCTGGTCGCGCTGTACGCGATCACCGTGCTCGTCGTGTCCGCGCACTTCACGTCGTACACGTACATCGAACCGTTCGTGCAGAGCGTCAACCACGCGAGCAACAGCCGGATCACGTACGTGCTGATCCTGTTCGGCGTCGCGGGCCTGCCGGCCGCGGTCTGCTTCAATCGCGTCTATCCGCACCGGCCCGACGATTTCCTGCTCGCGTCGATCGTCGCGTTGTCGGGCTGCCTGCTGATCCTGTTCCCGTGCGCGCTGAACATCGTTACGCTGTCCGTGCACACGCTGGTGTGGGGCGGCGCGATCGTCTGTTTCGGGCTGGCGATGCAGGCATGGGTGCTGAAACTGGCGCCGGAGGCGACCGACCTCGCCGTGTCGATCTACTCCGGGCTGTACAACGTCGGGATCGGCGCCGGCGCGCTGCTCGGCAACCATATCGCGGGAGACTTCGGGCTGCCGTGGATCGGCACGTTCGGCGGCGTGGTCGGCGCGTTCGCGGTCGGGATCGCATGGCTCGCGCTGCGGCTGCATGAACGGCGGGCAGTGGCTTAGTGCAATCGCCGGACGATCGGCTCATCCCGAATCGTCAACGCGACCCGTCGTGCCCGAGCCCCGCCGCATCGCGCTGCCGAAGTTTCGCGTATAGCGTCGTGCGTGAAATGCCGAGTTGCCGCGCGGCCGCCGACACGTTGCCGTCGTGCTCGTCGAGCGCGCGCCGGATCGCATCGAGCGATTGTTCGTGCAGGCTGGCGTTGGCGTGAGGGCGGCCCGCCGGCGCCGCGTTGCACACGTCCTCCGCGTCTTCGAGCACATCGGCGTCGCGCGTTGCGGCCGCGCGATCAAGCGGCGCGCGTACGGTGCGCACCCA
Organism: Burkholderia sola; assembly: GCF_905400185.1. NCBI lineage: Bacteria > Pseudomonadati > Pseudomonadota > Betaproteobacteria > Burkholderiales > Burkholderiaceae > Burkholderia > Burkholderia sola. The sequence goes on along the minus strand of NZ_FR989677.1, from coordinate 786,292 downwards.
TACGTGGCTACCATCGTCGCGCGCGATTCGCTGCGGCGTGCGCGCCGGTGTCAGCAAACGACGCTGCTGCGTGGGCGTCGCGCCCGGAAATAGTTGCCGGAGATCGACCGGCGCCGCCGGCCCGGCGGGCGCGAGGTCGAGCATCTGGCGGGCCAGGCGGCTCACCGCGCGCACGCGGCCCGCTTCGTCGAGCGCGATGACGCCGGCGAGCGGCGTGCCGAGCCAGCGCGGATCGAATTGCACCTGCAGCAGATGGCAGTCGCGCAGCATCGCATAGAGCCGCTGTTCGGCGGACAGCGATGCGTGCCGGAATGACTCGCGCAACTGCGCGATATTACGCCTGCCGACGCCGGTGATATCGAGCGCGCCGATCACTTCGCCGTCGAAGCCGACCAGCGGCACCGCGAGACAGAACACCCGCGACAACTCGTCGAGATAATGCTGCGCGCCCGCGACGACGGCTTCGGCGCCGTCGTGAATCACGCAGCTCGGCGCGGTCGTGCCGATGTTCGGTTCGACGATCCGGCGCCCGGCGACGATCGGCGTCAGCAGCACGTCGTCGCATTGCGGGCTGCGGCGCGCATGGACGATCGTGCCGTGCGGATTGACGCACATGATCGTCCATTCGCTGCCGCCGAATGCGGCCCACAGCGGCTCGATTTCCTGCGCGACGCAGCGATGGAGCCGCCGATCCGCGCGCGATTCGTCGCGCTCGCGCTGCATTTCATAGCGGGCGGTTTGCCACGGCCGGAGCCCGGCGTCGCGCGAGCGCAGCCACGAGCGCGCGACGCTGGCCGGCAACGCCGTTTCCGGCAGCGGCTCGCCCGCGGCGAAGCGGGCGCGGAGCCGGTCGAGGTCGACCGGTCGTGCAGGGGATTCGGGGGCCATGTTCACGCTACGCTCCATGTGGGTCGAAGGTCCGGGCGCGCGTGCCGCGCCAGCGTGTCGAGCGAATGCGTAATATAGCGCGGTGCCCGGAATGCGGCATTTGCCTTCCCCGAGGGCGCCCCACGTGCCGCCGCGACGCGTCGGCGGCACGTGGGGCGCCCGCGCGCTCAGTGCGGCAACCGCAGGATCGGCTTGAGCGTGATCCCCTTGCTGCTGTCTTCCGCCGCCTGGTTGATCTGGTCGAGCGGATAGAACTTCACCAGCCGGTCGAACGGAAACCGCCCTTGCAGATACAGCTGCACGAGCTGCGGAATGAACGTCTGCGGCACGCTGTCGCCTTCGACGATGCCGCGAATCGTGTGACCGCCGAGCAGCAGGCTGTTCACGTCGAATTCGGCTCTCGTACCCAACTTCGGCGCGCCGACCACGCCCATCGTGCCGCGCGAGCCGAGCGCGTCGATTCCTTGCGACAGCACCGCCGGCAGCCCGGTCGATTCGAGCGCGTAGTCGACGCCGCCGCCGGTGATCTCGCGGATCGCGTCGGCCACGTCGACTTCCCGGCTGTTGATCGCGTGCGTCGCGCCGAGCTCCAGCGCCAGCGCGAGCCGCGACGGCACGATGTCGACCGCGATGATCGTCGTCGCGCCCGCGATGCGCGCGGCCATCACGGCGCTCATGCCGACGGCGCCGGCGCCGAAGCTCGCGAAACTGCTGCCCGGGCGCACCGCGAGCGAGTTGATCACCGCGCCCGCACCGGTCTGGATCCCGCAGCCGAGCGGGCCGAGCAGTTCGAGCGGCGCGTCCTTCGGCACCTTGATCGCGTTGTTCTCGCGGGCGAGCGCATAGCTCGCGAACGACGACTGCGCGAAGAAATGATCGTGCAGCGGTTGGCCGGCTTCGTCGCGGATGGCCGTCTGCCCGTCGGCGTCGGCGCCGCCGAAATTCAGCGCGAAGAACTGCCGGCAATACGCGCCGTGACCGCCGACGCACGACGCGCAATGGCCGCACGCGCCGTAGGTCAACACGACGTGATCGCCGGCGGCGAGCGTCTTCACGTTCGGGCCGACCGCCTCGACCACGCCGGCGCCTTCGTGACCGAGCACGGCCGGCAGCGGCACCGGGTAGTACTGGTCTCGCACGATCAGGTCGGTATGGCACAGGCCGGTCGCGACGACGCGCACGAGCACCTCGTCTCCGCGCGGCGCGCGGATGCGGGCCGCTTCGATCGAGAAGGGTGCGCCGGCGGCGCGGGCGACGGCCGCGGTGACGGCGCGTGTATCGTTGTCGGTGTACATGTCGGTCTCCTCGTCAAATCGGATACAGCGGCGCTTCGCCCTTGATCGTCAGCCACTGCCACTGCGTGAATTCCTCCCAGTTTGCCGCACCGCCGATGCTCGTGCCGTTGCCCGATGCGCCGACGCCGCCGAACGGATTGATCACTTCGTCGTTGACCGTCTGGTCGTTGATGTGCAACAGCCCGGTGTTCAACCGCTCGCCGATCCTCAGCGCGCGGCCGACGTCGGCCGACAGGATCGCCATCGACAGTCCGTATTCGGTTTGATTGGCGAGCGCGATCGCGTCTTCGTCGGTATCGAACGGCACGACGATCGCGACCGGCCCGAAAATCTCCTCGTCGAATGCCGGATTGCCCGGCGCGACGCCGCTCAGCACGGTCGGCTCGAAGAACAGGCCACGATGATTGCCGCCCGTCTCGACCCGTGCGCCCGCACGGCGGGCCGCGTCGACCACGCTCGCCGCATGGTCGCGTTGCGCGGCGTTGATCAGCGGGCCGAGGCCGACGTCGCCGCTGGCCGGATCGCCGACGCGCAGGCTTCGCGCCTTCTCGACGAGCTTCGCGACGAAGCGGTCGTGAATCGCACGCTGCACGAGCACGCGGCCGGTCGCCATGCAGATCTGGCCTTGGTGCAGATACGCGCCCCACGCGGTGTTCGCGACCGCGCGGTCGAGATCGGCATCGTCGAGCACGATCAGCGAATTCTTGCCGCCGAGTTCGAGCGATACCTTCTTCAGGTGGCGGCCCGCCGCTTCGCCGACCTTGCGCCCGGCCGCGGTGGAGCCGGTGAACTGGATCATCGCGACGTGCGGATCGGCGACCAGCGCCGCGCCGGCCGCGCCATCGCCGGGCAGCATGTGCAGCACGCCTTCGGGCAAGCCGGCGAGCTCGAACACGCGGGCGATCGCGACGCCGCCGCACACGGCGGTACGTGGATCGGGCTTCAGCACGACCGCGTTGCCGAGCGCGAGCGCCGGCGCGACCGCGCGTATCGCGAGATACAACGGGAAATTGAACGGCGAGATCACGCCGACCACGCCGCGCGGGCGGCGGCGCGCGAGCGACAGCCGGCCGGCCGCCGACGGCAGTACTTCGCCGGCCGCGCGCGACGGCAGCCCGGCTGCTTCGTGCAGCGCCTTGATCGTAACCGACGTTTCGAACGCTGCCTTCGCGCGGGTCGAGCCGCTTTCGCGCACGAGCCAGTCGACGATCGAATCGAAGTGCGTTTCGGCGACGGCCGCCGCGCGGCGCAGGATGGCCGCGCGCTCGTCGTAGGGCAGGGCGAACCAGGCGGGCTGGGTGCGGTGTGCGGTAGCCGATGCTTCGGCGATGGCTGCGGCGTCGGCGACGCCGATGCGGCCGAGCGCGTTGCCGGTTGCCGGTTCGATTACGTCGGCGGCGTGCGGGCTGGCGTGCCAGTTTCCATTGAAGGTCTTGCCGCGCCAGATGTCGGTGTCGAACAGTGCGGGGGTGTTGCTATCCATTTGCGCTCCTGGGGAAATTCGGATCGGCCGGATCGGGCGTGGGTTGGCGTCGATCGGCATGCGCGCGAGGGTAGGCAAGCGCGGGGAAGCGGGGCTATCCGGATTTCTTCCCACGCGTGGGAGGCGCGTGGATCGGGACGCGTTTGCGATTCCGTGTGCGGAAATTGAACAGTTGTCGGGCCATTGCGCTCGCGCAATGGCCTCCCCGTCAGTCGTCCACGGATCATCCATCGGTTGCCCGGGGCGAACATCATCTGCAACTGCTGCGGGTTCGTCATCAAGCCGCGACAACGCACCGCTAGATGCCGCCGTGCGCGGCGATGAACATGGCGACGGCCGACCGGCAATAGGACTCGATTTCGTTGTCGTTCCGTGCGCTCGCCTCGTCGAAGCGCGCGACAAGCAGCAGATCGCATCCTTTGAAGAGCGCGCCAAACAAGCGGGCGGACCGGTGAGCATCGGGTACGTTCAGCATCGCTTTCGCGTGCAACTGACGCAACACGGCCTCGATTTGGGCAATGACATGGGCGGGCCCCGCTTCGTAATGGAGCTTGCTCAACGATCTTTGATTCGTCTTGTCGGCCAAAACCATGGCTTCGACGCTGCGGACGTCCGGGCTCAACAGCGTGCGAAGCAGCGATGATCCTACCGCCATGAGCTGATCTTCAGCCGAACCGGCGATGCCTTCGGTCAGGGTCTGCGGCGCAAACTGCTGGCAGTGGGCCGCCATGGCCGCGCTGAACAGCGCCTCCTTGCTCTCGAAGTGTCGATAGATGCTGAGCTTGGATATCTTCGCGCGCTGGGCGACCTTGTCCATGGTCGTCGCTTGAAAACCCAATTCCACGAAGAGTTCGCAGGCGGCGTCGACGATCGTCTGGCGAAGCGCGTCGTTGGCGGGCCGGCCGCGGCGGCCCTGGTTGTTTTCGGTCACGATCATTTCAGTACTTGACAGTATTCAAATCCATGAATTAGGATACCATTAAGTATCATAAATATGCAAGCCAAGGGTCGGTTTCAACCGGTCGTCCGAATCAGTTTCCCCGGCCGCCCGGCGATATCGAGCGGCATTGTCCGGCCGTTCAACACGGTGACGGCGACTGTCGCGCCGTTGCCGAAGCCCTGCTCGCAGCCCGTCTGGAGCGCGTATCGCTGGACGATATGGCGCACCAAGCCCAGCCCCTCCCACCAGGACACGGAGCCCATCACCATGAATGACGTCATCATCATCGGCGGCAGCTTTGCCGGCCTCGCCGCCGCGCTGCAGCTCGGCCGTGCCCGCCGCGAGGTCACCGTGCTCGATACCGGCCGCCCGCGCAATCGCTTTGCCGGTCACTCGCATGGCCTGCTCGGCCACGATCACAAGCCGCCGCTCGACATCCTGGTCGAGGCGCGGCAGCAGCTGTCGCGCTATCCGACGATCAAGCTGGTCAATGCCCGGGCGGAGAGCGTGTCTGGCGCGATCGACGATTTCTGCGTCGTCACCGACGATCACGAAAGCTTGAGGGCGCGCCGCCTGATCCTGAGCTATGGCGTCGCCGACCAGATGCCTGAGGTTCCGGGCTTTGCCGAAAGCTGGGGCACGTCCATCGTGCCATGCCCCTATTGCGACGGCTTTGAAGTCGCCGGCCAGCATTGGGGCCTCGTCTGGTCCGGACCGCAGTCGTACCAGTCTGCCAGGCTGTTCCGCGACTGGACTGACGCGTTGACGATCTTCACTGACGGTCATGACATCGCGCCCGATATCCGGGCCGATCTGGCGCGCCGCAACCTGTCTGTCGTCGATGGCCGGATCGTCGAGATCGCGCACCAGAACGGCCATATCGCCACCGTCAATCTCGACACGTGCCGCAACGTCGCGGTCGACGTCCTGTTCGCCCAACCGCGCAACAAGCCGTCCGCCAGCCTGCACGAATCACTGGGCCTCGCCACGGTCGATACGCCTACCGGCATCGTTCTCGCGGTCGACGAGCGCCGCCAAACCAGCATGCCCGGCATCTACGCCGCCGGCGACCTCGCCACGCCGTTCTTGCCCTCGGTCACCCAGGCATCATCGCAGGGCGCGATGGCGGGTATCTTCGCCCAGCAGTCGATGGTGGTTTGAGCGCACGGATTCCTGCTCTCGTTGCGTCGTCGCGTTCGAACAGGTTGACATGGATCGACGCGGCGAAAGGCGGATCGTCGGGTCAAGGAGAATGACATGGCAAAGCAAAGTGCTGATCAGGCGGGTGACTGGAATGGTCAAAGCGGCGAGCGCTGGGTCGCCAACCAGGCTCGGCTCGACGCTCTGGTGGCGGTGTTCGGGCAGGCCGCGATCGAAGCCGCCGCGCCCGCGACGGGTGAGCGCGTGCTGGACATCGGCTGCGGCGCGGGCGCGTCGAGTCTGGCGCTGGCTGCTCGCGTCGGCGCGGCGGGCCACGTGCTGGGCGTGGACATATCCGAACCGCTGATCGATCGAGCGCGCGCGCTTGCGCGCCACGATACGCCGGCCCTGTTTCAGGTGTCCGACGCCAGCAGCGCAGCGCTGCCCGAAGGCGCGTTCGACATTCTGTTCTCGCGTTTCGGCGTGATGTTTTTCCCCGATCCGACAGCGGCGTTCGCCCATATGCGACGCGCGCTCCGGCCGGGTGGCCGGGTCGCTTTCGTCTGCTGGCGCGGGGCGGCCGAGAACGATTGGATGCGACTGCCGGTGGGCGCGCTCAAGGACATCGTCCCGCCGAGTGCGCTGCCCGATCCCGACGCGCCCGGCCCGTTTTCGTTCGGCGACCGGGAGCACGTGGCGCGCATCCTGACGGCGGCCGGTTTCGCCGAGATCGTTATCTCGCCCTTCGACGCCGCCGTCCCATTCGGCGAGGGCGAAACGCGGGACGCCGCGATCGCCGACGCAGTGAGGATGACGCTCCAGGTCGGCCCGCTGTCGCGTGCGCTCGCTGGTCAACCCGACGACATCCGCGCCCGTGCCTCCTCCGCCGTTCATGCCGCCTTCGCGAGCCTCCCCGGAGAGGGAGCGGTATTGATCAACGGCGCTGCCTGGGTCGTCACGGCACGAAATCCGGCAGGCTGACAGGGATTAACAGGCGAGACGCGGCCGCTTGGTCGCGCCGGGCGTCGTTGGCCGCTCAGATGGATGTCCATTTCGAGCGCTGAACGAGCGCTCGCCTTGCGACAGGCAGATGGCCGGTTGCGAAGCAGAGCCGACGCCTGAGCGGCCTGCCGGCGGCGCATGCGACCGGCAGTTCGTGGCCGATTTTCGCCGACGTGATCAGGCTGAATCGCTACAATTGCCCCATCTGTCCCCTTCGACGGCATCGAATTCGAGACATGCTGACTTCCTATTTCTGGAGCGGCGACGCCATTCGCAGTCGACGCGTCAGTGACATCGTTCTATCAGGCACGGTCGACGTGCCGGTTCCTTCCGCACGGCTGCTCGCAGATTGGGAAAGAGAGACATCGTCGCGGCTCGTCCTGGAGCCGGGGGACGTCGAGGCAATGCCGTTGGCGCGAACGCAAGCGCGCTGGCCGGACTACAAGCGCTGCGTGCAGGCCATGTCCGACTGGACGGGCGCACTCGGACTGCCCAACGTGCTTGCCGCCAGTGACGTGGCCCTCATGGCCTGTCGTGGCGCGAGGTACCACCATGACGGCGCGCAATATGGCGGTGCGGCCTTCTGCAATCTCTTCCTGAGCGAGGACCGAGGGCTGGACTTGCATTTTCCCGCTACCGGCCATCGCATTCCGCTGACCCGGGGGACCGCTGTGATATTCGATACGGGCCAGCCTCATGGCGTCATTCAGCGCGGCAGTCGCGAATTTAATGCGGTCGACTTCGCGCCAGGCCGCGATTGCATCCAGATATTCCTGACCTGGGAGCTTCCCATCGAAGACGTCCATGTCGGGCAAGCGCTTGACGTCGTCTTCGACACTGCCCGTTCGACCTCGCTGCACCTGGATGAGGAACAAGTCTGGTCGAACGGCGCACCCGCCGCCGTGTGCCCGGCATCCGGTCGCTGGTATCGGCCCGGCGGCCGGTCGCACATACGACCGCTTGCCGACGCCTCATCGATGTCTTAGGGAGCATGTTTGCGTCAATGAGTGCAAGCGTGACGGCCTTCCGGTCGTTCGCCGAAACCGACGCCGACACCGAAGCCGACGGCCCGACGGCGGCCCACCGTTTTTTTCCCTCAGGAAAACCCTGATCGACTCGGCAGGCCGCCGGTTTTCAGCTCGTTTTCCCGCTGCCGCAAGCAGCCTCGGCAGGCCCCCGCCCAAACGATCCCCTGACCCCGCGCAACCCGCTCCATCAACCCTCCCAGCCCGTCTGCCTACCCAAACAGGTATGGCGCACCGCAATATTTCGCATTCAGGGGGCGATTTCAATACCAATTAGGTATCGAAAATCCCGCCCAAAAGTATTGGACGCCCGATTTCCCCGCCGCGTATAAATCCGTTCCATGAACAGCCCCCACGCAGCGTGTCCCATGTCCTCCCCCACCATCGAACGCATCGAAACCCGTCTCGTCGACTTGCCGACGATCCGCCCGCACAAGTTGTCGGTGGCCACGATGCACGGCCAGACGCTGATGCTCGTGAAGGTGTTCTGCAGCGACGGCGTGACCGGTATCGGCGAAGGCACGACGATCGCCGGCATGGCCTACGGCCCGGAAAGCCCGGAAGCGATGAAGCTCGCGATCGATGCTTACCTCGCACCGGCGATCATCGGCCGTGACGCGACGCGCGTTCAGACGTTGATGGCGTTCGTCGGCAAGCTCGCGAAGGTCAACCATTTCGCGAAGAGCGCGCTCGAAACCGCGCTGCTCGACGCGCACGGCAAGCGTCTCGGCGTGCCGGTCAGCGAACTGCTCGGCGGGCGTCGCCGTGATCGCCTGCCGGTCGCGTGGACGCTCGCGTCGGGCGACACGGCCACCGACATCGCCGAAGCCGAACGGATGCTCGACCTGCGCCGCCACAACGTATTCAAGCTGAAGATCGGCGCGAAGGCGCCGGAAATGGATATCCGCCACGTGGCCGAGATCAAGAAGGCGCTCGGCGAGCGCGCGTCGGTGCGCGTCGACGTGAACATGGCGTGGAGCGAAACGCAGGCCGCGCGCGCGATTCCGGCGCTGGCCGATGCGGGCTGCGAACTGGTCGAGCAGCCGGTCGCGTCGGCCGCGGCGCTGACGCGCCTGATGCGCCGTTTCCCCGTCGCGCTGATGGCCGATGAAATCCTGCAGGGCCCCGACAGCGCATTCGACATCGCGAAGCAGCACGGCGCGGACGTGTTCGCGATCAAGATCGAACAGAGCGGCGGCCTCTTCGCCGCGCAGCGCGTGGCCGCGATCGCGGACGCGGCCGGCATCGAGCTGTACGGCGGCACGATGCTCGAAGGCGCGTTCGGCACGGTGGCGTCCGCGCACCTGTTCGCGAGCGTCGCGAACCTGCAGTGGGGCACCGAACTGTTCGGGCCGCTGCTGATCACCGAAGAAATCCTGACCCAGCCGCTGGACTACAGCGACTTCGAACTGACCGTGCCGGACGGCCCCGGTCTCGGCATCGTGCTCGACGAGGACAAGGTCAGGCGTTTCACCCGCGACGGGCTGACGAAAGTCGCGCGGTAATCGAGCCAGGCAAAGACCGCCATCCCCCCAATACACATGGAGACAGCATCATGAGCGTCAAAGTTTTCGATACCCGGGAAGTGCAGGATCTGTTGAAGGCCGCATCGAACGCGGGCGGGACTGGCGGAAGCGGCACGAACGGCGACGCACGCACGCAGCAGATCGTGCTGCGCCTGCTCGGCGACCTGTTCAAGGCGATCGACGATCTCGACATCACGCCCGACGAAGTGTGGGCCGGCGTGAACTATCTGAACAAGCTGGGTCAGGATGGTGAAGCGGCGCTGCTCGCGGCCGGCCTCGGTCTCGAGAAGTATCTCGACATCCGGATGGATGCCGAGGACGAGGCGATCGGCCTCGACGGCGGCACGCCGCGCACGATCGAGGGGCCGCTGTACGTGGCGGGCGCCCCGGTGCGCGACGGCGTCGCGAAGATCGACCTCGACGCGGACGACGGCGCGGGTCCGCTCGTGATCCACGGCACGGTGAAGGATCTCGACGGCAAGCCGGTGGCCGGCGCGCTGGTCGAATGCTGGCATGCGAATTCGCACGGCTTCTATTCGCACTTCGACCCGACCGGTAAGCAGAGCGACTTCAACCTGCGCGGTGCGGTGAAGACGGGCGCCGACGGCCAATACGAATTCCGCACGCTGATGCCGGTCGGCTACGGCTGCCCGCCGCAGGGCGCGACGCAGCAACTGCTGAACCGGCTCGGCCGACACGGCAACCGCCCGGCGCACGTGCACTTCTTCGTGACGAGCGATGACCATCGAAAGCTGACCACGCAGTTCAACATCGACGGCGATCCGCTGATCTGGGACGACTTCGCGTATGCGACGCGCGAGGAGCTGATTCCGCCCGTGACCGACAAGACCGGCGGCACGGCGCTCGGCATGAAGACCGATGCGTACCAGGACATCGAATTCAACTTCGTGCTGACGCCGCGCGTACAGGGCAAGGACAACCAGATCGTCGACCGCCTGCGCGCCTCAGCCACGGCATAACCCGTCCGGCAGCACGGTGGCGCGCGTGCGTGCGTCGCCGCTGCTGGCCGGTCCCCCGAGATTCAACCGATATCGATGCGAGCGTGCTTGCAGGACGCGGCACGCGCATGGAAGGAGCCATCATGTCCGTCACGATCGACGCTGCCAACGAACTGGATCACCTGCTGGAAACCGCCGTGCAGGATGACAAGGCGGCCGGCATTTTCCGCTGCCGCCGCGACATCTTCACGAACGCGGAGCTGTACGAACTCGAGATGAAGCACATCTTCGAGGGCAACTGGGTGTACCTGGCGCACGAAAGCCAGATTCCGGACAACAACGATTACTACACGACGTGGATCGGCCGCCAGCCGATCGTCATCACGCGCGACAAGGGCGGCGAGCTGCATGCGGTGATCAACGCGTGTGCGCACAAGGGCGCGATGCTGTGCCGCCGCAAGCACGGCAACAAGGGCAGCTTCACGTGCCCGTTCCACGGCTGGACCTTCTCGAACACCGGCAAGCTGCTGAAGGTGAAGGACGAGAAGACGACCGAGTATCCGGTGCAGTTCAACACGCACGGCTCGCACGACCTGAAGAAGGTCGCGCGCTTCGCGAACTATCGCGGCTTCCTGTTCGGCAGCCTCAACGCCGACGTTCTGCCGCTCGAGGACTACCTCGGCGAAGCGCGCGTGATCATCGACCAGATCGTCGACCAGGCGCCGAACGGGCTCGAAGTGCTGCGCGGCAACTCGTCCTACATCTACGAAGGCAACTGGAAGATGCAGATGGAAAACGGCTGCGACGGCTACCACGTCAGCACCGTGCACTGGAACTATGCGGCGACGATGAGCCGCCGCAAGGAAGACGGCACCAAGGCGGTCGATGCGAACAGCTGGAGCAAGTCGGTCGCGGGCGTGTACGGCTTCGACCACGGCCACATCCTGCTGTGGACCCAGACGATGAACCCGGAAGTGCGGCCCGTGTATCAGCACCGCGACGAGATCCGTGCGCGCGTCGGCGACGTTCAGGCCGATTTCATCGTGAACCAGACGCGCAACCTGTGCGTGTACCCGAACGTGTTCCTGATGGACCAGTTCAGCACGCAGATCCGCGTGGTGCGGCCGCTCGGCGTCGACAAAACCGAAGTCACGATCTTCTGCTTCGCGCCAAAGGGCGAGAGCGAAGCCGATCGCACGACGCGGATTCGCCAGTACGAGGATTTCTTCAACGTGAGCGGCATGGGCACGGCCGACGATCTCGAGGAGTTTCGTGCGTGCCAGGCCGGCTATGCGGGCATCACGGCGATGTGGAACGACCTGTCGCGCGGCGCGCCGCTGTGGATCGACGGGCCGGACGAGAACGCGAAAAAGATGGGGCTGAACCCGCGCATTTCGGGCGAGCGCAGCGAGGACGAAGGACTGTTCGTGTGTCAGCACGAACACTGGGTGAACGTGATGCGCGATGCGCTGAAGAAGGAACGCGGGGAGGTGGCGGCATGAGCTTCGATTACCGGACGATTTGCGCGGCGCTGTATCGCGAGGCGCGCCTGCTCGACGATCGCGAGTGGGACGCGTGGCTGACCTGCTACACGGAGGACGTCACGTACTGGATGCCGGCGTGGGACGACGACGATCGGCCCACCGACGATCCGCAGCGCCAGATCTCGCTGATGTACTACGCGGACCGCGGCGGCCTCGAGGATCGCGTGTTCCGGATCAAGACCGAGCGCAGCGGCGCATCGACGCCCGAGCCGCGCACCAGCCACAACGTGACGAACGTCGAGGTGCTGGCCGAACGCGACGACGAGGTCGACGTGCGCTACAACTTCCACACGCTGAACCACCGTTATCGCGTGACCGATCACTTCTTCGGCACGATGTTCGTCACGTTGCGCCGGGCGGGCGACGCACTGCTGATTTCGCACAAGAAGATCGTGCTGAAGAACGACTACATCCGGCAGGTGCTCGACGTGTATCACGTCTGACGCCCGTTGTTTTGCCATGAAAGGAAGTGGAGGTGACGCGATGTCCAGTTACAGGATTGCATTGAATTTCGAGGACGGGGTAACCCGCTTCATCGACTGCAAGGCCGGCGAGAAGGTGCTCGACGCAGCCTTCCGCGCGAAGATCAACCTGCCGATGGATTGCTCCGACGGCGTGTGCGGCACCTGCAAGTGCCGTGCGGAAAGCGGGCACTACGACCTCGGCGACGATTACATCGACGATGCGCTCACCGAGGACGAAAAGGACGGCGGCCTCGTGCTGACGTGCCAGATGGTGCCGCACAGCGATTGCGTGATCGCGGTGCCGACGTCGTCGGTCGCGTGCAAGACCGGGCAAAGCAGCTTTGTCGCGACGGTCACGAAGGTCGAGCAGCACAATGATGCGGCCGTCGTGCTCGAACTCGACGTCGGCGCGAATGCGCCGGCGTTCCTGCCGGGCCAGTACGTGAACATCGGTGTGCCGGGCAGCGGCCAGCATCGGTCGTATTCGTTCTCGTCCGCGCCGGGCGACGCGAAGGTCGGATTCCTGATCAAGAAGATTCCCGGCGGCGTAATGAGCACGTGGCTTGCATCCGCGCGGCCCGGCGACACGCTCGAACTGCACGGGCCGCTCGGCAGCTTCTATCTGCGCGACGTGCAGCGGCCGCTGCTGTTCCTCGCCGGCGGCACGGGCCTCGCGCCGTTCCTGTCGATGCTCGACGTGCTCGCGCGCAGCGGGTCGCAGCAGAAGGTGCACCTGATCTACGGCGTGACGCGCGATCTCGATCTCGTGCTGGTCGACGCGATCGAAGCGCTGGCGGCGAAGCTGCCGAACTTCAGCTTCACGACGGTCGTTGCCGATTCGGCGTCGAACCACGCACGCAAGGGCTGGGTCACGCAGCACGTCCCGGCCGACGCGCTGAACGACGGCGACGTCGACGTGTATCTGTGCGGGCCGCCGCCGATGGTCGATGCGGTGCGCCAGTATTTCGACGATGCAGGCGTGAAGCCGAACAGCTTCCACTACGAGAAGTTCACCCCCAACGTCACGGCAAAGGCGGCATGACCATGCAACGATTCTCCGGCAAGGTCGTCGTCGTCACCGGCGCGGCGCAGGGCATCGGCCGCGGTGTCGCGCTGCGCGCGGCGGCCGAGGGCGGCAAGGTGCTGTTCGTCGATCGCGCGGATTTCGTCGCCGACGTGGCGGCCGAAGCGACCGGTGGCGAGACGGCCGGCTTCGTCGCCGATCTCGAAACGTACGAAGGCGCGCATGCGGCGATCGCGTATGCGGTGAAGACGTTCGGCGGCATCGACATCCTGATCAACGGCGTCGGTGGCGCGATCCGGATGCGGCCGTTCGCGGAGTTCGAGCCGGCGCAGATCGACGCGGAAATCCGCCGCTCGCTGATGCCGACGCTCTATGCGTGTCACGCCGTGCTGCCGCACCTGATCGCGCGCGGCGGCGGCACGATCGTCAACATCTCGTCGAATGCGACGCGCGGCATTCGCCGCGTGCCGTACTCGGCCGCGAAGGGCGGCGTGAACGCGCTGACGTCGGCGCTCGCGATGGAATATGCGGAACACGACATCCGCGTCGTCGCCACCGCACCGGGCGGCACCAGTGCGCCGCCGCGCCGCGTGCCGCGCAATGCGGCCGGCGACACCGAGCAGGAGCAAGCGTGGATGGCCGAGGCCGTGCGGCAGGTGACCGAATCGACGTACTTCAAGCGCTACGGCAGCCTCGACGAGCAGATCGCGCCGATCCTGTTCCTCGCGTCGGACGAGGCGAGCTACATCACCGGGACGGTGCTGCCGGTCGCGGGTGGGGATACGGGTTGAGGGGCGCGCCTGCCGATTTGCTGTGCTTCACAGTGCACGCGCTGCTGCCGTGCGCACGACAACGATCACGTAACCGGTCGGCGCGGCAAACCCGGCCATGGAGACACTCATGAGCAAACGCGAAGCGATCATCCCGGCCGGCATGGAGGCCGTGTACGAAAAAATCGGCTATGCGCCGGGAGTGAGGGTCGGCGATACGCTTTACATATCCGGCCAGATCGGCCGCGACGCCGCGATGCAGCGGGTCGAGGATCGCGAAGCGCAGATCGTGCAGGCGTTCGAGAATCTGAAGCACGTGCTGGAGGCGGCCGGTGCTTTGTTCAACGACGTCGTGGACCTCACGACGTTCCACACCGACATGCGCGACCTGCCGCTGTTCATGCAGGTGCGTGACCGCTATTTCCATGCGCATCCGCGGCCGGCATGGACGGCCGTCGGCGCGCACATGCTCGGCGGCGCGCCCGGTTATATCGTCGAGATCAAGGCGGTGGCGGTGCTGCGGCGGTGATCGACGGGTATCGTTGCGAGGGAACCGTCCTTGCGGCCCCCTTGCGACGATAAGACGCTTGCATCGATCGTCCCGTCACCCGAGCCGGAATTTCTTGCGCAGGCTCGAATCGACTGGGCCGGCCGGCATGAAGCGCCGCAGCGTGCGCAAAAGCGATGCCTCGCCGCTCGGCGCGCGTCGCATGCGCCACGCGCCGAGCGCGGCCTCGACAATGGTGCTCGCCACCCCGTCGGGCTCGGGCGCAGCTTTCACGTTGTCGACGACCGCGCGCGCCGCAAGCGTCCGTTCGCGGTCGTAGTCGGCGATCTTCGCGCTCGCGCGCGGCGCATTGACGTCGAGGCTGGTCCGCGTAAACGACGGTTCGACCAGCGTCGCGCGAATGCCGAACTGGCGCAGCTCGTGATCGAGTGTTTCGGTCAATCCCTCGACCGCATGCTTGGACGCCGCATAGAGGCCCATGTACGGCGCGGGCAGGAACCCGAGCACCGAACTGACGTTGACGATGCGTCCGCCGCGCCGTGCGCGCATGTGCGGCAACACCGCCTGCACCGTGCGCAGGATGCTGAACACGTTGGTGTCGAACAGCGCCGCCGCTTCGACCACCGACGTTTCCTCCACCGCGCCGATCAGGCTCGTGCCCGCATTGTTGACGAGCACGTCGATACGCGCGGCGCGCTCGACGATCGTACGGATTCCGGATTGAACGGACGCATCGTCGCGCACGTCCATCTCGATCAACTCGACGCCGGCGACGGGCGCGGTTCGGGCAATGCTGCGCACGGTACCGAACACCCGGCACCCGCGTCTGGCGAACTGCTCTGCGGTGGTGCGCCCGATGCCCGAAGACACGCCCGTCACGACGACAACGGTAGGGTTCGACATGATTGTTTCCTTCGAGTATGAATGGTGGGCGCGTCAGTTGCGTGCGTCGAGCGCGGCCGCGAGCGTGGAGTCGGTCAGTGACGCCGGTTCGGGTTCGCCGCGATGCGAGCCGGCGGCACGACCCGGCCCGATCCTGAACCAGATCGCGTACATCGCCGGCAGGAACACCAGCGTGAGAATCGTGCCGGCGAACGTGCCGCCGATCAGCGTGTACGCGAGCGTGCCCCAGAACACCGAATGCGTGAGCGGAATGAACGCGAGCACGGCCGCCATCGCGGTGAGGATCACCGGCCGCGCGCGCTGCACGGTCGCCTCGACGACCGCATGGAACGGATCCAGCCCGGCCTGTTCGTTCTGATGGATCTGCCCGATCAGGATCAGCGTGTTGCGCATCAGGATTCCCGACAGCGCAATGAGCCCGACCAGCGCGTTGATGCCGAACGGCTGCCCGAACAGGATCAGCGTCGGCACCACGCCGATCAGCCCGAGCGGGCTCGTCATGAACACCATCACCATCGCCGAGATCGAGCGCACCTGGAAGATGATGATGACGAGCGTGATCGCGAGCATGATCGGGAACAGCGGCAGCATCGCCTTCGTCGCCTTGCCGGATTCCTCGATGGAGCCTGCTTCCTCGATCCTGTAGCCGCTCGGCAACCGCGCGACGATCGGCTGAAGCTGTTTCGTGATCGCGGCCGATACGTCCGGCGGCTGCAAGCCGTCGGCGATGTCGCCGCGCACCGTGATCGTCGGCACGCGATCGCGCCAGCGTAGGATCGGCTCTTCCATCCGTACGTCGACCTTGCCGACCTGCGACAGCGGAATGCGCTGCCCGTTCGCGCCGGCGAGCGTGAAGTCGTCGAGCCGCGCCGGGTCGAGCCGCGCGTCGCCGCCCGAACGCGCGACGACCTGCACGGTCCGGATATCCTCGCGCACCGCGGTGACGGGCACGCCGGTCAGCAGGAACTGCAACTGCTGCGCGACCGCGCTGGACGTCAACCCGACCGCCTGCAGGCGATCCTGCTGCAACGTGAAATGCAGCGTCGGCGCGCGCGTGCCCCAGTCGGCATTGACCGTGCGCATCATCGGGCTGCCGTTCATCACCTGCCCGACGTCGGACGCGATGCCGCGCAGCGTGTCCGGATCGGGGCCGGTGACGCGATACGCGACCGGGAACGGCGAATACGGGCCGAACACGAGCTGCGTGACGCGCACGCGCGCTTCGGGCGCAAGGCCGTCGGCGACGGCGCGGCGCAGGCGCGCCTTCAACGCGTCGCGTTCGTCCTGACTGTCGGTGCGCACCACGATCTTCGCGAACGACGGATCGGGCAGCTCCGGCCCCATCGCCAGATAGAAGCGCGGCGCGCCCTGGCCGACGTACGCGGTGACGATCCGCGCTTCCTTCTGCTTCGCGAGCCACGCTTCGACTTTCGACGCGGCGGCGCTCGTTTGCGAAATCGACGTGCCGTACGGCATCTGCACCTCGACGAGCACCTCGGGGCGATCGGAGATCGGGAAGAACTGCTTCTTGACGACCGCCATGCCGAGAATGGCGAGTACGAACAGGCCGACGACGGACCCCGCGACCAGCCATTTACGCGCGATCACGCGCGTCAGCAGCTGGCGGAAGCGGTTGTAGCGCGGCGTGTCGTAGATCGCGTCGTGGCCGCCTTCGATCTTCCTGAACTCGGGCAGCATCTTCACGCCGAAATATGGCGTGAACACCACCGCCACGACCCACGACGCGATCAGCGCGATCCCGACGATCCAGAACATGTTGCTCGTGTATTCGCCGGCGGTGGAGCGCGCGAAGCCGTTCGGCATGAAGCCGACCGCGGTCACCAGCGTGCCGGCCAGCATCGGCGCGGCCGTGTGGCTCCACGCGTAGGCCGACGCGGCCACGCGCCCGTAGCCTTCCTCCATCTTCACGACCATCATTTCGATCGCGATGATCGCGTCGTCGACGAGCAGCCCGAGCGCGAGGATCAGCGAGCCGAGCGTGATGCGGTCGAAGTTCTTGCCGGTGGCGGCCATCACGACGAACACCACGGCCAGCGTCAGCGGCACGGCCGCGGCGACGACGAGTCCCACGCGCCAGCCCATGCTGACGAAGCTCACCAGCATGACGACGAGCAGCGCGGCGAAGAACTTGACCATGAACTCGTCGACGGCCGAGCTGATGTTCACGGATTGATCGGTGACCTTGGTCAGGCTCATGCCGAGCGGCAGTTCGCGGTTGATCGCGCCGACTTCACCGTCCAGCGCGCGGCCGAGGTCGAGCCCGTTCCAGCCGTCGCGCATCACGATGCCCAGCAGCAGCGCGGGTTCGCCGTTGTTGCGGATCATGAACGTCGACGGATCTTCGTAGCCGCGCTCGACGGTCGCGATGTCCGACAGCTTCAGCGTGCGGCCCTGCGAGACGATCGGCGTGTCGCGGATCTTCTGCAGCTTGTCGAACGCGCCGTCCACGCGAATGAAGATCTCCGGCCCGCGCGTCTCGACGGAGCCGGCCGCCGTCAGCACGTTCTGGCCGTTGAGCGCCGCGAATACGTCCTGCGGGCTCACGCCGAGCGTCGCGAGCCGGTCGTGCGACAGCTGCACGTAGATGCGCTCGGCCTGCTCGCCGATGATGTCGACCTTCTTCACGCCCGCCACGTGCAGCAGCCGCTGACGCAACGCTTCGGCGTCGCGCACCAGCAGGCGCTGCGGTTCGCCCCTGGCCTTCAGCGCGAACAGCGCGAACGTGACGTCCGCGTATTCGTCGTTGACCATCGGGCCGATCACGCCGGCCGGCAGGTTGGTCGCCTCGTCGCCGATCTTTTTCCGTGCCTGGTAGAACTGCTCCTGCACTTCAGACGGCGGCGTGCTGTCGAGCAGCGTCAGCGTCGTGATCGCGAGGCCCGGACGCGTATAGGTTTCGGTACGGTCGTACCAGCGCAGCTCCTGCATGCGCTTTTCGATCTTTTCGGCAACCTGGTCGTGCATTTCCTGCGCGGTGGCGCCCGGCCATGCGGTGATGACGGTCATCACCTTGATCGTGAACGCCGGATCTTCCGCGCGGCCCAGCTTGAAGAACGACACGAGGCCGGCCAGCGAAATCAGGCAGACCAGGAACAGCGTGATCGCGCGCTCGCGCACGGCGAGCGCGGACAGGTTGAAGCGGCGTTCGCTCACGGCCGTGCTCCTTCGCTCGCGATGGTGGCGGGCGGCGCAGACACGCGGACCGCTTCGCCTTCGTGCAGCAACTGCGCGCCGAGTGCGACGACGCGCTCGCCTGGCTTGAGCGCGCCGTCGCCGGACACGCGCGCGCCGTCGTCGTCGAGATGTTCGACCTTGACCGGCCGCCACGTCACCTTGGCCGGTTCGCCGGCGACGACCCACACGCCGGGCCCGTTGCCCGCGTCCAGCAGCGCGCCGATCGGCACCTGCATGCCGGGTTGCGAAGCCGTGCGCGCGTCGTCCGCGATGCGGATCGTGACGGTCGCGCCGAGCGGCGCATTGGCCAGCGCGCCCTGCAGCACGTAGCGCGCTTCGAAAGTACGCGTTCTCGCATCCGCGGTATCGGAAAGCTGGCGCAGCGTCGCGGGGACGCCGACGTCCGGCTTGCCGAACAGCCCGGCCTGCGCGAGCGACCCAATCGCCGGGCGCAGGGTTTCCGGCAGCTGGATCACGGCCTCGCGGCTGCCGGCGTGCGCGAGCCGCACCACCGGCTGCCCCGCGCTAACGACCTGACCGGGCTCCGCGAGCGTTTCCATCACCACGCCGTCGCCGTCCGCGACGAGTTGCGCATAGCCGGTCGCATTGCGCGCGACGTCGGCGTCGGCCTCGGCGGCGCTCAACTGCGCTTTCGCGGCATCGGCCGCGGCCTTGGCCTGGTCGTACGCGGATGCCGATATCGCACCGGTGCCGCGCAGGTCGCGGTAGCGGGCTTCGTCCTCGGCGGTCTGCCGCGCGCGGGCCCGTGCGGCGGCGACCGCCTCGTCGCGGGCGCGCGCCGCGAGCTTCAGGTCGACCGGGTCGAGCCGCATCAGCGGCTGGCCGCGCCGCACGGTTTGCCCGGTATCGACGAGCCGCTCCAGCACCTTGCCGGCTACCCGGAAGCCGAGATCGCTCTGCACGCGCGCGGCGACGGTTCCGGTAAACGAGCGGGACGCGGGGACGGCCGCCTGCACGACGGCGGTGCGCACGAGCGGCGCCTCCGTGCGCGGATCGGACGGCGCTTTTCCGCTGCAGGCGGCTAGCGCGACGGGCAGTGCGGAAGCGACTGCGAAGAAAGCGAGGCGACGCCGAACCATGAAAGACCCAGTGATGAAGTGATCGGGGCTTTCATTGTGTATCTAGTGACCAATATAGTCAATGGTCACAAATGGGAGCACATCACGGTGCGAGGCTTCGGAGGACGAGGCTGGACAGTTGGGCGGGCGCGGCGTCGGTCGTGTCGAGGTTGTACTGCAGCAGCAGCGGGTTCAGGTACGGCCGCATCACGAGGTAGATCGCGGTCGCGGTTTCGTCCAGCGGCGTCTTGCGCTCGAACTCGCCGTTTTGCCGGCCTTCCTGCAGGACGTCCTGCAGCAGCTTCTGCACGCGCGCCTCGTAGGCCTGCACCGACGGCCAGTTTTCGGTGGCGGCCGACGCCGCGATGTCGTACAGCTTGCGGTCGCGGAAAAACAGCCGCAGGCTCGCCTCGGTGAAGACCTTGAACATCCGCCGCAGCTTTTCGGTAGGCAGTTCGGCCTCGGCGACAGCCGCGCGCACGTCCGTCTCGATCTCGTGCAGGCAGTGCGCGCAGATCATCTCGCCGATCGCCTGTTTCGACTCGAAGAACTTGTAGATATAGGCCTTCGAGAAGCCGATCGCCTTCGCGAGGTCCGACACGGTCGTCTTTTCGTAGCCGTACCGGCTGAAGTGCTCGGTGGCGGCGGCCACGATCTGGTCGCGGACGTCGTGGTCGGCCGGGCCGCGCGCGGGCGCCGGGGAAGGGTCGATTTTTTTCATGGTCTGCAACGGACAGGAATGGACAACGAGTGACTATTTGGTATTATAGTCACTACCGGATTCTTGCTAAAGCCCACATGCTACCCAAACCCATCGTTGCCGCGGCGCTGGCCGCCATCTTGTCGGCGGGGTGCGCCGTCGGTCCCGACTATGTGCGGCCGGACGTGGCGATGCCGCAGCAGTTCCAGGGTCAGCGCGCCGTGGACCAGCGCCACGCGGCGGCCGACGCCGACCTCGCGACGTGGTGGACGGGCTTCGGCGATCCGCAACTGACGCAATACATCACGCTGGCGCTCGCGCAGAACCTCGATCTTGCGCAGGCCGCGGCGCGCGTCGAGCAGGCGCGCGCGGGGCTCGGTGCGGCGAACGCGGCGCTGCTGCCGTCGGGCAATGTAAGCGGGCAGGCCGCGCGCGTCTACCAGTCGGTCGAAACGCCGTTGGGGCGCGTGTTGAATTCAACACCCGGTTTCGACCGTCATGGCAACGACTACGAGGCCGATCTCAACGCGAGTTGGGAACTGGACGTATTCGGCGGGTTGCGCCGCGGCCGCGAAGCGGCGCTCGCCGATTATCAGGCATCCGAAGCGGCGGCGGTCGCGACGCGGCTCGCCGTCGCCGCGCAAACCGCGGACACCTACATCACGATTCGCGGGTTGCAGGGCCGCCTCGACGTCGCGCGGCGCCAGGTGCGGACCGAGCAGGATCTGCTGTCGACGCTCAACCTGCTCTATGGAAAGGGCCTCGCGGCGGAGCTTCAGGTGAGGCAGGCCGAAGGCGCGCTCGCGCAGGTACGCGCGACGGTGCCGGTGCTCGAAGCGGCGCTGGACGCGGCGATGAATGCGCTCGACGTGATGCTGGGCGCGCAGCCCGGCACGCATCGCGCGGAATTGCTCGCCGGCGGCAACGTGCCGGTTGCGCCTCGGATTGCGGCGACGGGCACGCCCGGCGAACTGCTCCGGCGCCGGCCCGACCTGATCGTCGCCGAGCGGCGCGTGGCGGCGTCGAACGCGCGCATCGGCGTGGCCATCGCCGAGTATTACCCGAAGTTCTCGCTGAGCGGGCTGATCGGCAGCGCGACGACGATGGGCGCCGGCAACCTGTTTGCCGGCGGCGCGAACCAGGCGGCGGGCGTGCTCGGCCTGCGCTGGCGCCTGTTCGACTTCGGCCGGATCAATGCGCAGATCGCGCAGGCCAAAGGGCAGGATGCCGAAATGCTGGCCGCGTATCGGCTCGCGGCGCTGCACGCGACCGAGGACGTCGAGAATGCCTTCTCGGCGCTCGTCAAGCGGGACGAGCAGGCAGCCATTCTCGGCGACGGCGTGAATTCGCTCGGCCGCGCGCGGACCGCATCGTTCGCGGCTTACCAGAAAGGGGTGGTCAGCCTGATCGAGGTGTTGCAGGCCGACGAAAGCCTGCTGCGCGCATCGGACGAACGCGTGCAGGCGCGAACCGAAGCGGCGCGCGCGGCGGTCGCGGCGTTCAAGGCGCTTGGCGGTGGATGGCAGGCGCCGGAAGCGCAGGCTGTTGCGAGCCGGTAGCGGAACGGATCGATGGCCTTCGACCCGGTCGGCAGCGCCGCGATCAGCACTGGAGGACTGAAGATGAAAATCAGCGAACTGGCCGAATTCGATGGCTCGAAGTACCTGAAGGACGAAGAAGCGATTCGTCACTACCTGGCGCAGGCGTTCGAAGATGGGGATCCTCGATTGATCCAGGCCGCGCTCGGGAACGTCGCGAAGGCGCGCGGCATGATGGCGCTGGCGCGCGAGTCCGGTGTGAAGCGTGAAGCGCTCTACCGCGGCGGCCCACGGCTGATATCGTCAGGGCCGGGCTGAAACATTCGTGCCGGGTCGGTCCGCATTGATCCGGCCGGCATCGCAGGGGAAGCCCCGCGAGCAGCACGCCGCTACCGCTTGATCGCCCCCCGCAACCGCCTCACATCCTGCTCCGACACCGGCGCCGCCCGATTCCCCCACGCCCCGCGCACGTAGCTGACCACCGCCGCGATCTCGCCGCTCGTCAGCGCGCCGCGCATCGCCGGCATCCGCTGCACCGGCCCCGGCTTGCCAGGCGCGGGCCGCGCACCTTCGACCACGATCCGGATCGTGCTCGTCGGATCGGCCGCGAGCACGATCGAGCTGCCCGCGAGCGCCGGCCCGTGATCGGGTACGCCTTTACCTTCGGCGCCATGGCAGCGTGCACAGAACTCCGCATACACGCCGGCCCCCGGCGCTTGCTGACCGCCTTCCGGACGCGGGCCGGCAACCGTCAGCCGCGGCACGCCCACGCCCAGCGGATTCGTCGCGGCAGTCGGTTGCGCAGGCAACGACTTGAGGTACACGGCGATCGCACGACGATCGTCCTCCGTCAGCAACGCCGTGCTTTCGCCGACGACCGGCGCCATCGCGCCGAACACCGCGCCGCGCGCCGCATGACCGCTGCGCAGGAACGCGGCGATGTCGTCGGCCGACCACCGGCCGAGGCCGTCCGGAACCGCACCGGTCAGGTTCGGCGCGAACCAGTGGTCGTTGATGCCGCCGGTCAGGAACGCGGGGCTGCGTTCGTCGTAGCCGCGTTCGTTGTAGGCCGGCCCGCGCGGCGTATGGCACGCGCCGCAATGGCCGAGCCCCTGTACGAGATACGCGCCGCGATTCCATTGCGCCGATTGCGACGGCTGCGGCGTGAACCGGTCGCGGTTCGCGAACACGAGGCTCCACAGCCCGAGCGCCCAGCGCTGGTTGAACGGAAACGGCAGTTGCGTGAGTTTCGCCGTATTCGCGGACGGCGCGACGCCGCGCATGAAATACGCATACAGCGCGCGCACGTCGTCGTCGCTCAGGTGCGCGAACGACGGGTACGGCATGGCCGGATACAACCGGCTGCCGTCCGCGCGCACGCCGCGCCGCATCGCATCGTCGAATTGCCGTAGCGTGTAGTGGCCTATGCCGTGCGTCGGGTCCGGCGTGATGTTCGGCGCATAGATCGGCCCGAACGGCGAATGCACCGGCTGGCCGCCTGCGTACGGCGTATGGTCGGCCGCGTCGTGGCACGCGGCGCAATCGCCGGCGAGCGCGAGATAGCGGCCGCGTGCGCGCGTCGCGGCGTCGGCGCTCGCGGCCGCCGCGGCGATTATCGGGCGGCGGGCAGTCGAGGCAGACGCAGCATCGGGCGGCGGAGTGGGCGCCGCGGACGATGTCGCATCCGCCACTGACGCGTCCCGGTCGCGTGACAGCCGACGGTCGTCCTTCACGCGAGCGGACATCGACGCGCCGGCATCGGCCGCCGACGCGCGAATCCGCACGAACCGCCAGCCCGATGCGGGCTCGGGCGCTTCCGCCGCCGACGCGGCGTCGGCCGTGTCGCCGGCCGCGGCCGCGTTGTCGTCGCGCTGCATGTCGCATCCGCAGAGCGCGATGCATACCGCAAACGCGACACCCGCGCGGTGGCCCAGAACTCGGAACGGGAACGGAAACGAAGCGAACGGGATCAGCGCCATGGACTGCAAGGCCCCACGAAAGCGGTGACGATCCCCGTAAACACTAGACCGATCACGAAACCGAGCGCCGCGAGCATGCCGCAGCGTGCGAGAAAGCGCGTACTGCCGTCGCGCGTCGCGGCACGCGCATCGGCATCGTGCCGGTGCCGCCACGCGTGCGCGAGCCAGGTCGCGCAGGCCGCGGCCAGCGCGAACGCGCCCGCGGCGATCAGCGCGAGCCACACGCCGACGTGCGCCCAGCGCGGCGCGGCCTGCGCGACACCGAGCGGATAGCACGCGGTGGACGCGAGCGTCTCCGACACCAGCATTTGCGCGAACCACAGCGCGGGCGCGCCGACGAGGCCGGCCGCGATCGCGAGCAACGGTGTCCACGCGCGTCGTGCATCGCTCATCCCGTGCTCCTCAGCCAGAACGGCGACACATACAGCGCGGTGAAGATGAACAGCCACACGATGTCGACGAAGTGCCAGTAGAGCCCGCCGACCGTCAACGCGACGCGTCGCTCGCGGCCGAAGAAACCGGCGGCCGTCCACGCGGCGAGCAGCGCGAGGATCGCGAGACCGGCCACGACGTGCGCGAGGTGGAACCCGGTGATCGTGAAGTAGAGGCTGCCGTACAGGTGCGCGGTCGGGCCGTACGGGTGATCGCGCCATTCGTGCAACTGAACCAGCGCGAACACGGTGCCGAGCACGAGCGCGACGACGAGCAGCGCGACCGCGCGCGCCTGCCGGTCGGCCCGCACCGCGCGCTCGGCGAGCCACACGAACACGCTGCTCGACAGCAGCACGACCGTGTTGGCGGCCGCGAGCCCGATCTTCGGCATCCCTTCGGGCGGCCACGGTGCGGACCACTGCGACTGCAGGTAGAAGTAGCAGAACAGCAGGTAGCCGAACAGCCCGGCCTCGGTCACGATCAGCGTGAGCATGCCCCACCAGCCGCCCGCGCGTTCGCCGCAACTGCCGACCGGCAGCGGCTCGATGCACGCGGCCGGCGCGGCTGCCGGCGCCGTCGCCGACGGCGGCTCGTCCGGATGACGCCCGGCGGCCGCGGCAGGCGCCTGCGTGTCGGCGCGGACCGGCAGGCGCGCGCGTTGTCCGAGTTCGCGGCGCGGCCACAGCCACGCGGCGGTCGCGATCGCGCAACCGGCGACTGCCACGCACACGAGCGTCGGCGAGCGCGCGAGCATCGCCGCGAACACGGCGGTCGCGAGCAGCGCGAGCACGAACGGCATGCAGCTGTCTTCGGGCATCTTCAGGATCGCGCTCGGCGCGGCGGCGAGCGGCGTGACCGCGAGCGCCTCGCGCCCATCGGCGAGCCGGTAGCCGACCCGCAGGCTGGTGCGCGCCGGATCGTCGCGCGTTTCCCACAGCGGATGCCGCGACGCGACGAGCGGCAGCACCGCGAAGTTGTACACGGGCGTCGGCGACGCGACCGACCATTCGAGGCCTGCCGCGCCCCACGGATTCTCGCTGGCGCGCATGCCGCGCCGCGCGCTCACCAGCGCGTTGACGACGAACATCACGATGCCGATCCCGAACACGAACGAGCCGATCGTCGTCAGCAGGTTCGACGTGTCCCAGCCCATCCCGGACGGATAGGTATAGATGCGGCGCGGCATCCCGAGCAGCCCGGAAATATGCATCGGGAAGAACCCGAGATTGAAGCCGACCAGCACGACCCAGAAGGTCAGCTTGCCGAAGCGCTCGTTCATCATCCGCCCGGTGAATTTCGGGAACCAGTACGCGACGCCGCCGAGCACCGGAAACACGTTGATGCCGAGTAGCACGTAGTGCAGGTGCGCGACGACGAAGTACGTATCGGTGAGCTGCCAGTCGAGCGGCACGGCCGCGGTCATCACGCCGGACACGCCGCCGATCACGAACATCAGCACGAAGCCCGCGAAATACAGGAACGGCGTGCGAAACACGGGGCGGCCGGTCCAGATCGTCGCGATCCATGCGAACACCGCGACCGCGCTCGGAATCGAGATCAGCATGCTCGCGGCGCCGAAGAACGCGAGCGCGAGCGGCGCGATGCCCGTCGCGAACATGTGGTGCACCCACACCTCGAAGCCGATCAGCATCGTCGCCACCGTCGATACCGCGACGGCCTCGTATGCGACGAGCGGGCGTCGGCAGAAGGTCGGCAGCGCGTCCGACACGATCCCCATTGCCGGCAGCACGACCACGTAGACCCACGGATGCGCGAACATCCAGAACAGGTGCTGCCACAACAGCGGACGGCCGCCGTGCGCGACGTCGAAGAAATGCGTGCCGGCATTGCGGTCGAGCCACAGCAGCAGGAACGCGAGGCTCACCGACGGCACCGCGACGAGGTTCGCGACCGACGCGGTCAGCGTGCCCCACACGATGATCGGCACCCGGTCGATCGACATGCCGTGCGCGCGCATCCGCAGCAGCGTGACGACGAAGTTCGCGGCGCCGCCGGTCGTCGAGATGCCGAGCAGGATCATCCCGAGCGCGTAGATGTCGATGTTCGCGCCGGCGCTGTAGTCGAGCGACGTGAGCGGCACGTAGTTGAACCAGCCGCCGTCCGGCACCGCGCCGAGCGGAAAGCTCGCGTACAGGAACAGCCCGGCGAACAGGAACGCCCAGTACGAGAACGCGTTCAGCCGCGGAAACGCCATGTCGCGGGAGCCGAGCATCAGCGGCCACAGATAGTTCGCGAAGCCGGACAGCACGGGCAGCGCGTACAGGAAGATCATCGTGACGCCGTGCATCGTGAACAGCGAATCGTATTGCGCGGGCGTGAGCAGCGTCGCGTTCGGCCGCGCGAGCTGGATGCGCATCAGGAGCGCCTCGACGCCGCCGAGCAGCAGGAATGCGAACGCGGTGACGATGTAGCGCAGCCCGATGCGCTTGTGATCGACGGTGCCGAGCCAGCCGCGCCAGCCGGGTTCCGATTCCCACAGCTCGGCCAGCGCGCGCTCGTGCGCGGAGCCGGGCGGCGCGTCGCCGAGATCGGGTACGCGGCTGAGCGGGGCGGGCGTGTCGCGGGCAATGGCCATCGGCATCCTCGGTTCAGTTCAGCGTCGCGAGATACGCGGAGAGATCGTCGGCGTCGCGCGGCGCGAGCGCGATCGACGGCATCAGCGATTGCGGCTTGATTTGCTGCGCATGCGCGATCCAGCGGCGCAGGTTGTCCGGCGTGTTGTCGAGCGTGCCGGCCGCGAGCAGCCGGCGCGTGCCGACGTGCGTGAGATCGGGGCCCGCGTCGCCCGTCGCGTCGGTGCCGCGCACCGCGTGGCAGCCCGCGCAGCGCGCGGCGAACACGCGCTGGCCGCGTCGTTCGGCGCCGGCGCTCGCCGTGGGTGCCTGGGCCGGTTGGCGCTGCGCGGCGAGCCACGCACGAAACGCGTCCGGCGGCTCGGCCGCGACTTCGAACGCCATGTGCGCATGCTGCGCGCCGCAGTATTGCGAGCATTGGCCGCGGTAGATGCCCGGCCGGTCGGCCTGCAGCCATTGGCGGTTGGTCTGGCCGGGAATCGTCTGCGTCTTGCCGGCGAGTTGCGGCACCCAGAACGCATGGATCACGTCGGCGCTCTTCAGTTCGATCGCGACGGGCTCGCCCACCGGAATACGGATTTCGTTCGCGGTGACGAAGCCCGGGCCGTTCGCATCGTCCGGATAACGAACGGCCCACCACCAGTCTTGCGCGGTGACGACGATCGTCAGCGCGGGCGGACGCGGCGGCGCCGCGATCGCGCCCAGCACGCGCAGCATGTACACGAGCGCGCCGAACAGCAGCAGGATCGAGATCACGGTGCCCACGGTCACGATCGTCAGCCCGCTGCCGTAGCCGCCGCCCGCCTGCGCGCGACGACGAAACAGCGCGATCAGCAGCAGCACCGCGATCGCGACGCACACGAACGAGCACAGCGCGAGCAGCGCCCAGCCGAGCACGAAGACCGGCTGCGCGGCGGGGCCTGCCGCGTGGATCACGTACGCGAGCGGCAGCGGCGCGGCCGGATTGCCGGGCTCGGCACGCTCGGCGGCCGCGCGCGCGACGATCGGCGCGGCCGCCCAAGCGAACGGTGCGATGCATGCGATATGACGCGTGTTCCTGGACAGCGGGACGAGCAACGCGACTCCTTGCCGCATTCGGCGGCGTGACGACAACCGTTCGCGGCAGAGCAAGTTTCGTGCGCGCGCGGCTCGCACGTATGCAGTCGTGCGGGGGTGCGGAATGCCGCGCGCAACGGCCGGTACGTCACAGCCGGCTTGTAAATCGAGTGACGCGTTTTTACGCGCGCGTGTGGCGGGCGGAAGGTCGTTTGCTGTGCGGATCAAGTTCCGGAACGGCGCGACAGCGACAGCGGCGGCGTGCCGGCCATCATCGCAAAACGCCAGAACCGACCGTGAACGTCGCGCCGTCCCGCGGCCTTACGATTCGCCTTTCCCGTCCTTGCTGCCCTTGCCGGCCTTGTCGGCCTTGTCGGCCTTGTCGCCGTGGTCGCCCGGCAGCACGGCCGACAACACCTGCCGCGCGGTCTCGACGATCACGTTGCCCTCGCGCGGGTCGCCCCTCACCAGCGTTTCGGCGAAATGCTTCGCCTGCTGCAGCGTCACGTGCGGCGGCAGCGGCGGCACCTCCGGGTCGCTCTTCACTTCGAGCACGACCGGCCGGTCGGACGCGAGCGCTTCGTCCCACGCGGCGCCGAGCTGTTCCGGATCGTCGACGTAGATACCCTTGAGGCCGAGCAGCGTCGCGAAGCGGTAGTACGGCACGTTCGGGATCTGCTGCGACGCGTCGAACTTCGGGTCGCCTTCCATCACGCGCTGCTCCCACGTGACCTGGTTCAGGTCCTCGTTGTTCAGCACCATGCAGATCCAGCGCGGATCGGGCCACTGGCGCCAGTATTTCGCGACGGTAATCAGCTCGGCCATGTTGTTCATCTGCATCGCGCCGTCGCCGACCATCGCGATCACCGGGCGCACCGGATGCGCGAATTTCGCGGCGATCGCGTAGGGCACCGCGGCGCCCATCGACGCGAGCCCGCCGGACAGCGAGCCCATCATCCCGCGCCGCATCATCAGGTCGCGCGCATACCAGTTCGCGCAGGAGCCCGAATCGCTCGTCAGGATCACGTCGTCGGGCAGGCGCGGCGACAGCTCGGTAAACGCGCGCTGCGGATTCACGCCGCGCCCGGCGCTCGCCTTCGCGGCCGCGCGCGCCGCGAGCGTGTCGTGCCAGTCGCGGTTCCATTTCGCGATCCGGTCGCGCCACGTGGTGTCGCGCCGCTCGTTCAAGAGCGGCAGCAGCGCGCGCAGCGTCTCGGCGCTGTCGCCGACCAGATTGACTTCCATCGGGTAGCGCAGGCTCAGCATGTCGGCCTTCAGGTCGATCTGCACGCCGCGCGCCTGGCCTTCCTTCGGCAGGAATTCCGAATACGGAAAACCGGAGCCGACGACCAGCAGCGTGTCGCATTCGGTCATCAGCGCGTAGCTCGGCTTGGTGCCGAGCAGCCCGATCGAGCCGGTGACCCACGGCAGGTCGTCCGGCAGCGCGGCCTTGCCGAGCAGTGCTTTCGCGGCGCCCGCGCCGAGCTTGTCTGCTACCGCGATCACTTCGTCGGTCGCCTTCAGCGCGCCGGCGCCGACCAGCAGCGCGACTTTCGAGCCCGCGTTGAGCACGTCGGCCGCGCGTCGCAGGTCGTCCGCATACGGCACGACTTTCGGCGCGGTATAGCCGACCCCCGAATGCACGGTGCCGTGCGCGCGTTTCGGCGGCGCGTAGTCGAGTTCCTGCAGGTCGTTCGGCAGCACGAGCGCGGTGACCGCGCGCGCGCCGAGCGCGGTGCGCACCGCGCGGTCCACCAGATGGCGCACCTGGCCCGGCACCGTCGCAAGCTGAACGAATGCGCCTGCAACGTCCTTGAAAAGCGCCGGAAGATCCACTTCCTGCTGGTAGTGGCCGCCGAGTGCCGCGCGCGCCTGCTGGCCGACGATCGCGAGCACCGGCATGTGGTCGAGCCGCGCGTCGTAGAGGCCCGTCACGAGGTGCGCGGCGCCCGGGCCCGACGTCGCGACGCATACGCCGAGCTCGCCTGTAAATTTTGCATGCGCGGACGCCATGAAGGCCGCCATCTCCTCGTGGCGCGCCTGGATGAATTCGATCTTGCCGTCCGCGCGGTTCAGCGCGCCGAAAAATCCGTTAATGCCGTCGCCCGGGTAGCCGTAGATGCGGCGCACGCCCCAGTCGTACAGCCGCTCGACGATGAAATCCGCCACTGTCGCCATGCCGTTTCTCCTTGGTCCCGGATGAGCCGATGCGAGGCGGCCGCGCAAGGCACGTGCCGCGCTGCGTGCGTCGGGCACATCGGTTGCCCGCCTGTCGCCGATACGACGTGTGCTGACGAGCGAGGATGCCGCACGCGAACCGTTCACTTTCTTGTCGAGGAATCGTCACATGTCTGCATTCAACCGTTCGTTCATACGCCGCGGTGCAGCCTGCGCGTTGCTGGCCGCGTGCGCAGCGGCGCTGCCCGTGGCGGCACAGTTGCGTCCTCCCAATCCCGCCAGCGTGCCCGACACGTCCACGCAGGCGTTCAAGCGCGCCGACCGCAAGATGATGGAAGCGATGGATAGCGCGCCATACACGGGCGACGCCGACCGCGATTTCGTCGCGCACATGGCGCCGCATCATCAGGGCGCGATCGACATGGCGCAGGTCGAGCTCAAATACGGCAAGGACCCGACGCTGCGTCAGCTCGCGAGCCGGATCGTCGCCGCGCAGCGCGACGAGATCGCGCTGATGGAGCGCTGGCAGAGGGAGCACGGCACGACGCGGTGAACCGCGATGCGACACGGAGATACGCAGGGCGATACGCAGCCGGCCGTCCCGGCCGTTCCGCGGCCGGCGAGCGGCGATGCAAGCGCCGATCCCGGACCCGCGCCGACGCAATGGCCGCGCGCACGGGCAGCCGCGGCAGGAGGCACGATGCATGGACGATAAGCGTGCGGCCGAAGATCGCGCGATCGACAGCGTGGCCGACTACATGGCCGTGATCGGCGCGCAGCGGCAGACGATGGCGCTGCGGCTGTTTCGCGGCCAGTGCAACGCGGGCTGGCCGCTCGTGCCGGGTATTGCGCGGCAGCGCGCGTCGCCCGACGTCGAAGCGCGGATGCTCGACGAATTCACGCGGCGCGCGCTGCCGCATCTCGAACCCGGACAGAACCTCGATGCGTGCGACTGGCTCGCGCTCGCGCAGCAGCACGGGATGCGCACGCGCCTGCTCGACTGGTCCGGCAACGCGCTGGCCGCGCTGTGGTTCGCGGTCAGGCGCGCGAGCGAATCGGGCGGCGACGGCGTGGTGTGGTGCCTGTCGCACGACGCCGACGACATCGCGACCGCCGCCGAACGGCGCGCGCCGCTGGAGGTCACGCGCACCAAGGTGTTCCGGCCGCGTCACGTGATGCCGAGGATCACCGCGCAGGACGGCTGGTTCACGATCCACCGTTATGACCCGCGTGGCGAGCGCTTCGTGCCGCTCGACGAGGACGCGGACCTCGCCGGCCGCCTGATGCGGATCGTCGTGCCGGGCGGCCGGTTCGCGACGATCCGGCAGGAGTTGGCCGGCGTCGGCGTGAGCATCGCGACGATCTTTCCGGATCTCGACGGCATCGCGCAACTGACCGACACGCGCTATTTCCCGGACGACGAGGACACGCACACGCCGCAGTAAACCCCGCGCGGGCCGTGCGGCCGGGCACGCGCGATGCTTGTCTCGACGGCGCGCACACGGGACCGAACCCCAAGTCCCCAGCTTGCGACCGGTTCGCGGCGGGCGGCAAGGCGGCTCATGCGCGCATTCAAACAAACGATCGAATCCGGAGGCTTTCATGCGCGAACCCCACGAACCCCCGAGCGGCCGTCGCGACAAGGCGTGCGAGCCCGGCGCCGGTTCCCGGCCGGCCGGGAACACCGTCACCCGCGCGTTCGAACGCTTTGCGTCGGGCGTGACCACCTGGGCCGGCTCGCCGGTGGCATTCGGCAGCGCGGTCGCCATCACCGTGCTGTGGCTCGTCAGCGGGCCGCTGTTTCACTACTCCGACGCGTGGCAGCTCGTGATCAATACCGGCACCACGATCATCACGTTCCTGATGGTGTTCCTGTTGCAGCGCAACCAGAACCGCGACAGCGTGGCGTTGCATCTGAAGCTCGACGAGCTGCTCGCGGTCACGCGCGCGGCGAGCGACCGGCTGATCGGGATCGAGGATGCGTCCGAGGAGGAATTGCGCGCGTTGGCGCAGACCTACGTCGAGATGGCGCAGCGCGCGGCCGAGCGCGGCGAGGACGAGCCGGGCGGGAAGCGCGCGGAAACGGCCGACGCGCCGTCCGAATCCTGATCGTCGGATCTCCCGATCTTCCGGTCTCCCGGTCGAGCGATGCGCGGCCCGATGATTTTTCAAACGCTTGTCGTTTCCGGCGCCGCGTCGCGGCGCGACCGCGTGCACGCGCTGCCTGCAGCGGGGAACGGCACGTGCTGCACACCGAGACGAAGCCCGGTCGTTCCGGGTATTGCGTATGGTGCTTCCATGAACTCCAGAACTCCTTCGAATCCGCTGTTGAATATTGCGGTGGCCGTCGCCTGCGGGGCGGCCGCGATGTACTTCCTCGATCCGTCGTCCGGCCGGCGTCGTCGCGCTTATCTGCGCGACAAGGCGGCCGCGGGCCGGCACGGCGTCACCGATTACGCGAATACGCAGGTGAAGCGTGCGGCCGACCATGCGCGCGGCGCGATCGCCGGCCTGCGGGCCGACTGGCTCGCGGGCGATGCGAACGACGTGCAGGTCGCCGAGCGCGTGCGTGCGGCGCTCGGCCGGCTCGTCGGTCGCCCGCGCGACATCGACGTCAGCGTCGAGCACGGCAACGTGTGCCTGACCGGACAGGTCGAGGAGGCCGAACGGCAGGCGCTGATCGACGGCGTCGCCGCGCTGCACGGCGTGCATCACGTCGAGGACGCGATGGGCGCGCGCAGCGAATACAAGGCGTCGCCCGACGGTCATTCGCACTGACGCGGCCGCGGCTGCCCGCACTGGCGGGGGGCCGGCGAACGAGTACGACACGCATTCGGCGCACGCACGGCTGCCGGTACGGCGGCAGCCTGGCGCCTCAACCGGAGCAAGCCCATGACCGACCGCCAGCCCCCCGATACGACGCCCCCGCATCCGGAGCCCGGCGCGCACGACGCGCTCGAACACCTGCTCGGCAGCCTGCATCGGCACGGCTTCCTGCGCTTCGCGAACGAGGTCGTCAGCGCGAACGCGCGACTCGCCGACACGTTCGTCGACGCGCTCGACAAGCCCGGCATGCAGAGCGGCATGCAGAATCTCGCGATGCTGGTGACGGCGCTGTCGCGCATTCCGCCGGAACAGTTCGGTCGCGCCGCGTTCGCGGCGGCCGACGCGCTGCATCACGTCGGCGCGTGGCAGCCGGCGCAGCACGAGCATGTCGCGCCCGGCGTGCGCGGCATCTATCGCCTGCTGCACGACGCGGCGCTGTGGGATGCGTTGACGCCGCTGCTCGAAGGGCTGAAAGTCTTCGCGCAAGGGCTCGCGCGCGATCCGCAGTCGCCGGCCGCCGGGCTCAACGAGACGACGAAAGGCGCGTGACCGCGTCCGGTTGCAAGCCGCTGGCGATGCACAGGCCCGCGAACTGACGGATGATGCGCTGGGTCGGCGCGCTCGCCGGCCAGTGCGATACCGCGTCGATGCCGACCCAGCGGCACAGCGCGATTTCGCGGCCCGGGCACGCGTGCGCGCCGCGCGGCAGACTCGCGACGAACACGTGATGGCGCTTCACGCTGCCGTCCACGTAGAAGAAATACGCGAGTTCGAGATCGACAAGTCCCGTTTCCTCCCGAAGCTCGCGATGCGCGGCGTCGAGTGCCGATTCGCCGCGCCGGATCACGCCGCCCGGCAGCGTCCAGCGCGACGATCGCCCGCGCGCGACCAGCAGCACGCGCCGGTTGCGAACGCAGACGATCGTGGCGCGTTCCTTCGCCAGCGGCGCGAGCGGCACCGCGCGGACGGGGAAATCGGACGGGTCGCGTAGCGTCATGCAGGGCAGGGGGTGGGTGATTGAAAGATCCATGCGCCTGTGCCGCAACGTGCGTTCCTGCGTCGCCGTCGCGCGGGGCGGCGTGTGGACGATTCGGGCGAACGCGTCGATCGTCGCCCGCGAATTTTCAACGGCTTGTCATTTCTGCCGCCGTCCGGTGCGGCCCCTTCGGGACGGCGGGCGGGCCGCGCGAGGCGCGGCGATCACGTGCGGCCGTGTTCGCCGGATGGCGGACGATGCGGCGACGTGCCGTTTTCCTTCCCGGCCGGCTTGCCTTCGGCGGGGTCGTGCGCGCTGCGTGGCGGCGGCGTGGTCGTGCCGCGGCGCTTGCCCTCGGGGCCGGGCGTGCTGTCGCCGCGATCTTCGTCGCGTGTGTCGGTGTCGAGTGAGGTCGAGCGTGTCATGGTTCGAGCGTCCTGTCGGGGCGGTTGAAGCGTACGCAGCGCGCATCGGGCGTGCCGCGGTCGAACGCAGCCCGTTGCCGGGCCCGCTGTTTGCTTGATCGCGCGCTTGAGGTCGGCGCGGGCAATGACGCCCGCGCCCGCCGCCTGGAGCTCCGTTTCATGCCCGATGCGATCTTGTGCCCGTTATCCGTTCGTCAGCGATTCGGCGTCGCGTTCCGGCGCGCGTCGACGCCCGGACGGGACGGCGCCGGCGCGCCGGACGCGCTTGCGCCGGCGATGGCCGGCGTCGTACCGTCGACGCCGCTGCGCGTGCCGTGGCCGGCGTTCGAGCGCCGGCCGCCCGCCGTCGCGCGGGCGGGCGACGGCCAGTCCGGCGCCGGCGGCCCGGGCGCCGCGCCGGGCGGCAACGGCGAGCGGCCAACCGACGCGCCGGGCGGCGGTGGCGGCGACCACCATCCGCACGACGATCGCGGCGGCCGCACCGGCGGCGACGGAGATGGCAACAACGGCGAAGGCGAACGCAAGCGGCCCGGCAAGAAGCCGCTGATCATCCTCGGCGCGGTGGTGTTCGTGCTGCTCGTCGGCGGGCTCGTGTGGTGGTTCGCGACGCGCAACCAGGAAAGCACCGACGATGCGTACACCGACGGCAACGCGGTCGCGGTCGCGCCGCACGTGTCCGGCTACGTGACGCGGCTGGCGGTCGACGACAACACGTTCGTGCGGCGCGGCGACGTGCTCGTCGAGATCGATCCGCGCGACTACCGCGCACAGGTCGACGCCGCGCAGGCGCAGCGCGGTCTCGCGCAGGCGCAGCTCGATGCGGCGCGCGTGCAGCTCGACATCGCGCGCGTGCAGTATCCGGCCCAGTACCGGCAGGCGCGCGCGCAGATCGAATCCGCGGAAGCCGCGTACCGGCAGGCGCTCGCCGCGCAGGCACGGCAGCGCGCGGTCGATGCGCGTGCAACCTCGCAGCAGGCGATCGACGCGGCCGACGCGCAGCGCGCGACCGCCGACGCGAACGTCGCGATGGCCCAGGCGCAGGCGCGCACCGCGAGCCTCGTGCCGCAGCAGATCCGGCAGGCCGAGACGGCCGTCGAGGAGCGCCGCCAGCAGGTGCTGCAGGCGCGCGCGCAGCTCGAGACGGCCAACCTGAACCTGTCGTACTGCGAGATGCGTGCGCCGTCCGACGGCTGGGTCACGCGGCGCAACGTGCAACTGGGCTCGTTCCTGCAAGCGGGCACGTCGATCTTCTCGATCGTCACGCCGCGCGTGTGGATCACCGCGAATTTCAAGGAGTCGCAGCTCGAGCGGATGCGCGTCGGCGACCGCGTCGACGTGTCGGTCGACGCGTATCCCGATCTCGATCTGCACGGCCACGTCGACAGCATCCAGCTCGGCAGCGGCTCGCGCTTCTCCGCATTCCCGACCGAGAACGCGACCGGCAATTTCGTGAAGATCGTGCAGCGCGTGCCGGTGAAGATCGTGCTCGACGGCCCGCTGCCGAACCGTCCGCCGCTCGGTCTCGGCCTGTCGGCCGTGCCGACCGTCCACCTGAAATGACCGGCCGCCGTGCCGCGACCGGAGCGATCCGATGCCCGATACCCGCATGCCGTTCTTGCCTGACGAGGCCCGCCGATGAACCGGCCACCCGAGCGCAGCGGCGCATCCGATGGCACGTGGCGTCCCGCCGCGAACCCGTGGCTCATCGCGATCGTCGTCACGCTCGCCGCGTTCATGGAGGTGCTCGACACGACGATCGTCAACGTCGCGCTGCCGCACATCGCCGGCACGATGTCGGCGAGCTACGACGAGGCGACCTGGACGCTCACGTCGTATCTGGTCGCGAACGGCATCGTGCTGCCGATCTCGGGGTTCCTCGGACGCCTGCTCGGCCGCAAGCGCTACTTCCTGCTGTGCATCGCCGCGTTCACCGTGTGCTCGTTCCTGTGCGGCGTCGCGACCAACCTCGGCGAACTGATCGTGTTCCGCGTGCTGCAGGGGCTGTTCGGCGGCGGGCTGCAGCCGAACCAGCAGTCGATCATCCTCGATACGTTCCCGCCCGCGCAGCGCAACCGCGCGTTCTCGATCTCGGCGATCGCGATCGTCGTCGCGCCGGTGCTCGGGCCGACGCTCGGCGGCTGGATCACCGACCATTTCTCGTGGCGCTGGGTGTTCCTGCTCAACGTGCCGATCGGCGCGCTGACCGTGCTCGCGGTGATGCAGCTCGTCGAGGATCCGCCGTGGCGGCGCGGCGCCGAACGCGGGATTTCCATCGACTACATCGGCATCGGGCTGATCGCGATCGGGCTCGGCTGCCTGCAGGTGATGCTCGATCGCGGCGAGGACGAGGACTGGTTCGGCTCCAACTTCATCCGCGTCTTCGCCGTGCTGTCCGCGCTCGGGCTGGTCGGCGCGACGCTGTGGCTGCTGCGCACGAAGAAGCCGGTGGTCGACTTGTCGTGCCTGCGCGACCGCAATTTCGCGCTCGGCTGCGTGACGATCGCGACGTTCGCGGCCGTGCTGTACGGCAGCGCGGTGATCGTGCCGCAGCTCGCGCAGCAGCGGCTCGGCTACACGGCGACGCTCGCGGGGCTCGTGCTGTCGCCCGGCGCGCTGCTGATCACGCTCGAGATTCCGCTCGTGAGCCGGCTGATGCCGCACGTGCAGACGCGCTATCTGGTCGGGTTCGGCTTCGTGCTGCTGTGCGTTTCGCTGATCTATTCGCGCACGCTGGTGCCGGACATCGACTACACGCACCTGATGATGATCCGCTGCGCGCAGTCGCTCGCGATCGGCTTCATGTTCGTGCCGATCACGACGCTCGCGTACCTGACCGTGCCGCAGCGGCTCAACGACGACGCGTCCGCGCTGTTCACGATGTTCCGCAACGTCGCGGGCTCGATCGGCATCTCGGTGTCGACCGCGCTGATCCGGGAGCGCACGCAGGCGCGCATGGCGCATCTGTCCACGCACATGTCGACGCTGTCGCAGAACTTCCAGGATGCGCTGCAGGAGAACGCGCGCGCGGTGGGCGCGTTGACGGGTGCGCCGCCGTCATCCGCGCTGCAGACGGCCACCGGGCGGCTGTACGAGACGTTCATCGCGCAGGCGACGATCCTCGCGTATATCGACGTGTTCGCGATCCTCGCGGTGTTTTGCGCGTTCAGCATTCCGCTGACGTTCCTGTTCTCGCCGGCGAAGGCCGCTGGCGGCGCGGGAGGGCATTGACATGCGCATGCATCGGAACAATCGTCGCCGCCACCTGATTCGCCCCATCGTGTGCCGCGCGGTGACGCTATTCGCGGGATGCGCGATCGTCGCGGGCTGCACCGTCGGACCCGACTACCAGCCGCCGCAAGCGGACGTCCCGGACACCTGGCATGCGATGCGGGCGGACGGGCAGGCGGCCGCCCCCGCGTCCGGCGTCGCCGCACGGTCGTCGCCGACGGTCGACGCCGATCCCGATCCGCGCTGGTGGCGCGCGTTTGGCGATCCACTGCTCGACCAGCTCGTCGAGCGCGCGGCGCACGACAACCTCGACGTGCAGGCCGCCGTGCTGCGCATCGTGCAGGCGCGCGCGCAGGTGCGGGCCGCTGCCGCACAGGGCTTGCCGGACGTGCGCGCGAACGCGAGCTACCAGCGCGAGCAGCTCGGCCTGAAAGGCATCGTCGAGGAGCAGGGT
Source organism: Burkholderia sola (assembly GCF_905400185.1). Lineage (NCBI taxonomy): Bacteria > Pseudomonadati > Pseudomonadota > Betaproteobacteria > Burkholderiales > Burkholderiaceae > Burkholderia > Burkholderia sola. Next base: position 748,161 of record NZ_FR989677.1, on the reverse strand, counting down.
ATCGACCAGCGCGTCGATCGTCTCGGCGCGCCGGGCTCGCCGCTCGACCGGTTCGGGCCGGGCACCGGCGAGAGCATGCAGCAAGGCGCGCGCGGCGCGCTCGATGCGCTCGAATCGCCGGTCAACCTGTGGCAGGCCGGGTTCGACGCATCGTGGGAGCTGGACCTGTTCGGGCGCGTGCGCCGCTCGGTCGAAGCGGCCGGCGCGCAGACGCGCGCGGCGGTCGCGGGCCGCGACGATGCGCTGCTGTCGCTCGAGGCCGAAGTCGCGCAGACCTATCTGCAACTGCGGGGCGCGCAAGCGCAACGCGCGCTGGCCGACGACCTGCAACGCGCGCAGCGCGAACTGGTCGACCTGACGCGCGAGCAGGCCGCGCACGGTCTCGCGAGCGATCTCGACGTGCGCAGCGCCGAGGCCCGGCTCGCGCAGATCCGCGCGCAACTGCCGCAGTTCGACCAGCAGATCGTGCTGCTGCGCAACGGTCTCGCGTATCTGGCCGGCGGCGCGCCGGGCGCGCTCGACGACTGGCTCGACGCGCCGCGCGCGTTGCCGGACGTGCCGCCGACCGTGCCGGTCGGCCTGCCGTCGACACTCGCGCGCCGACGCCCCGACATCCGTCGCGCGGAGGCCGAGCTGCACGCGGCCACCGCCGACGTCGGCGTCGCGGTCGCGCAGTTCTATCCGGACATCTCGTTGACCGGGCAGGTCGGCCTGCGCGCATCGCACGTGCGCGAACTCGCGCACTGGTCGCACCTGTTCTATGCGTTCGGGCCGGCCGTATCGCTGCCGATCTTCTCCGGCGGGCAGCTCGTGTCGAACCTGCGGCTGTCGCAGGCGCGCCAGGCCGAAGCGGCGCTCGCTTACCGGCAAGCCGTGCTCGTCGCGCTGCGCGACGTCGACAATGCGCTGGCCGTGTACCGCACCGACCAGGCGCGCGCGGCCGCGCTCGACGACGCGGTGCGGGCCGAACAGGGCGCGCTGGACCTCGCGCGCGATCGATACCGGAAGGGCTTGTCGCCGTTCCTCGACGTACTGGACGCCGAGCGGCAATGGTCGGAGGGCCGGCAGCAGGCCGAGCAGGGCGCGTTGCAGACGACGACCGATCTCGTCGCGCTGTACAAGGCGCTCGGCGGTGGATGGCAGGCTGGACCGGATACGGATACCGGTACGGCACGGGCGCAGTAGCCCCGAGCGCGCGCCGAGCATCGCGGGCCGCGCGCTACGCAGCTCGTCCGCTCACGCGCGGCCTCAATCCCACGCGTGCTTGCTGAACTGATAGCCCTTCGAGCGGATGGTCTTGATCCGTTTCGGTTCGTTCGCATCGTCGCGCAGCTTGCGGCGCAGCTTCGAGATGCGGCCGTCGATCGAGCGATCGAGGCCGTCGAACGCGATGCCGCGCAGCAGCAGCGTCAGGTCTTCCCGGCTGACCACCTCGCCGGCGCGGCACGCGAGCGCCCACAGCAGGTCGAATTCGGTCGACGTCAGGCGCGGCATGCTGCCGTCAGGAAGATGCACGCGGCGGTCGGTCCGGTCGATGGAGAACTTGCCGAACACGTATCGCTGCGGCGAATCCGGCACGGGGTCGCCCGTCGGCGCGCGCGTACGCCGCAACTGCGCCTTGATCCGCGCGAGCAGCAGGCGCGGCTCGACCGGCTTGCGGAGAAAGTCGTCCGCGCCGAGTTCCAGGCCGAGCAATTCGTCGAACGGTTCGTCGCGGCCCGTCACCATGATCACGATGCCGTCGTAGTGCATGCGCGCCTCGCGGCAGATCTCGAAGCCGTCCTTGCCCGGCAGATTGACGTCGAGCAGCACGAGGTCGGGGTGGCTCGCGACGATCGCCGGCACCGCGCCGGCGCCGTCGAACAGCGTATCCACCAGGTAATGATGCTTGCGCAGGTAATCGGCGATCAGCGCGGACAGCGGGACGTCGTCTTCGACGAGCAGGATTCGGATGGGCATCGCTAAACGAAGGGGCAAACGGGAAGGTGGCGAGCGGTCAGGCCCAGTCCGAGCGCGTCGTAGCCGAAGCGACGTGGATGATACTGCGCAACATTCCAATGGAATGTGGTGAATTCTGAATCGTTCGGTGAGCTTAGCTATGGGGGAATCGCCGCTGCCGGGTGAAACGCAGGGGGTGGGCGGGGCAGGGCCGCGCGCGGCCGAAACGGGTCGATGCGAGATCCGGCGCGGCGCTCGCGACGATGCGCGAGCAGGCATCCTTCAGACGAAAACGTTTGCGCCGATGCGCTGTCGCGAACGTCGTTCGCACTGGCCGAACCCAGGCCAGGCAAGGTTAGTCGACATATCATTACAAAATATTACCGACGTCCCGGCATCCTGCTCCCTACAATTCCCGAACCTGACTGACGCGCCTCGCATCGTGCGATCGCCGCTGGTTCCCGAGCGCGTCGACGGCCGGTTTCGACGGCACGTCGCGTCATGCTGCTCGGGTGCGGAACCGGCTGCGCGTGGGTCGAATCGACGCCGCGCCGGCTCCCGACGGGCCCGCAAGCGGACAGTACGAATCATTCACGGGGAAACGAAATGACGCCGTTGCAAGTCGTCCAGCGTCTCGATGCACTCACGCACGCGATCGAAGCCGCGGTGGCGCGTGCCGACTGGAACGAGGCCGTCCGGGCCGCCGAGATGCGTTCGGCGTTTATCGTTGCGCTTGCACCCAATCAACCGGCCGCGGTCGTGTCGGCGCTGATGAAGGTGCAGGAGATGGACGTCAGGATTTCCACGGTCGCGCGCGACACGCTGGAGGCGCTCATCGCGGAGGGCTGGCAAGCGTTGCACGAAACCCGCTTGGCAACGAACGCACTGAGGGCGCAGCAGCGGTTGCCCAATCCGGGCGCGGCGGCTACGCGACACTAAGACTCGCTTCCTTCGGTGGTGGAATGAAATTCAAGAAACGCACCGGTCACGTCGATGCAACGCGGTGGTTCGCGGACGGCGACCATGAACGGGTGGAGCGCCGTCACGGCGGGTGGGCGGTCGCGACGCCGGAAGGCTGGCGTTCGGTGAAGCCGGGCGACTGGATCCTGCGCGACGAATGCGGTAACTGCTGGCCGATGGACGACGGCCTCTTCATGCATTGCTACGAACCGGTCGCCGACTGACTCGCCCGCCGGTTCGCCAAACCTATCGACGCTTGCGCGAAAACATCAGCGACTCCGCGTCGTTGAAGCGGATGCGCTGCGGCGCGCCGTAACCGGCTTTCTCCGCGACCCGGATCGACGCGACGTTGGTCGGCGCGATCAGGCACACGCTGCGCTCGAATCGCTGCTGCGCGTCGAGCCATGCGAGCGCGGCCGCGAGCGCCTCGGTCGCATAGCCGTTGCCTTGCGCCCACGTCGCCAGCGCCCAGCCGGCCTCCGGCACGCCGCGAATCGACGGCTCGATGTTGCGGTGGAAATCCGCGAAGCCGAGATCGCCGACATACCGGCCCGACGCCTTTTCCCGAATCGCCCAGTACCCATAGCCGAGCAGCGGCCACAGCCCGCGATACGCGAGCATGCGCATCCACGAGTCGCGCGGCGTGGAAGGCGTGCCGTTGAAGATGTGCGCGACGACGCCGGGCTCCGCCCACATCGCGGCGAGCGCGTCGAAGTCGCCGAGCGGGTGGCCTTCGAGGATCAGGCGTGGCGTGTCGAGAACGGGCGGGGACGAGACGGGTGGCACGGCGCTGATTGTCATCGGGCGTTCCATGAGGAAAGGACGGCGACGCAGGGCGCCGCGCTTGGGTCCCGTACGATACCGCGTAAACGGCGATGCGGACGCAATTCCCCGCCCGCATCGGGGTAGGCATGCGCATCGCGCGGATGGCCGGGGTTCGGCGGTGGCAGGGGTTACTTGCGGCTTTTCAGAAAGGAGCGCCCTTCGGCCGTGATCGACGCGCCGGAGCGCCCGTGCGCGGGATGGCTGACGAACCCGGCGTTGACGAGCTCCCGCGCGATCGACCAGCCGAGCGCCGGCGCGTCGCGGCCGTAGCGAACATCGGCGAGGCGTTCGAGCGCCCAGATCGCGGAGGCCGACAGGTTGGGGGTGTTGGGCGTGAGAGTCTCGTTCATCGCTTCCTCGTGAAATGGCGTTTCGGGATGGACGGCGCGTGGCCGCGGGATCGGCGGCGCACGCGTCAGCGTGCTTGCAGCAACGGCAGCAGCGCGTGCAGCGCCGCTTCCTCGTCGGGGCCGGTGGCGAGCACCTGCGCCGACGTGCCGCCGTGAACCTGCAGCGACGCGATCGCGCCGCTGTCTTTTGCGTTGCTGCGGTGCCCGTTCGCGATCAGCTGGATGTCGCTGTCGAAACGGCGTGCCGCGTCGACCGCCGCGTCGCGCGCGGCGCGGCCGCGATTGCGGTTCCATGCGGGGCCGATTTCAACGTACACAACGGTTGCCACGATGCTGGAAAGCCTCCGGACAGGTGGGCGGGGCGGTGCACGACATGCACGGTGCACGGTTGCGCACGTGTTGCGGACATCGGGCGGCCGGCATGTCACGATTTCCCGCAGGGTCGCGGGGCGCCGGCCGGGCGGATTGCGCGCGCCATTCGGCGCGAACGTGCCGACATCCGCTGCGAAGGCGCATTCAAGTTCGCGGATTGTCGGAAGTGGACGATTATAATGCATCCGCCAGATCATGTGAATTGCATTATAATGCCGTGTGCGCCGATGCCGGCCCGCCGCACTGCCGGCGGAGCGAGTCGCCGCGCCTCCGGGCGCGCAACGTGCTCGCCCGGCATCGTCGATCGACCCGAACCCCTCCCCGAATGGAAGCCGCAATGAACGCCCCTGCCTGCCCGCAATGCGCGATGGAAAACACTTACCCGGACGGCGCGCTGACCGTGTGCGCGGACTGCGGCCATGAATGGTCGGCCGACGCCGGCGCCGAGGCCGGCGACGAACCGGCGGGCGACGTCGTCAAGGACGCGAACGGCAACGTGCTGTCGGACGGCGATTCGGTCGTGCTGATCAAGGACTTGCGCGTGAAGGGTTCGTCGATCACGCTGAAGATGGGCACCAAGGTCAAGAGCATCCGGCTCGTCGGCGGCGATCACGAGGTCGACTGCAAGACCGACATGGGCGGCTTCATGCTGAAGGCGTGCTACCTGAAGAAGGTCTGAGCGCACGGTCCAGGCGACCGTTGCATCCGCGTTTTCATTCGCTGCTTTTTCAGCCGCTGCTTGTCAGCCGATTACCCGCACATGGCCGAGGATCGAACTTCCTACGACGCGTTCGTCAGGTTCCTGGCGACGCCGCTGAACGATGGCCGGCCGTTCGTGCTGGAGACGCAGCACGCGGTCTCGCTGCACTTCGATCATCTCGGCACCCAGAGCTTCATGTCGCTGCGCGATCCGGTGCGGCTCGCGCTCGGCTATACGCGCGTGATGATGGGCTTTCTGCTGTTGCAGGCCGAGCCCGCGCACATCTGCATGCTCGGGCTCGGCGGCGGGTCGCTCGCGAAGTACTGCTACCGCCACCTGCCCGGCACGTCGATCGACGCGGTCGAGATCAATCCGGACGTGATCGCGCTGCGCGACGTGTTCAGGATTCCTGCCGACGACGCGCGCTTTCGCGTGGTATGCGCCGACGGCGCCGATCATCTGGAGCGGGCGGATGTGCGCACGGATGTGATCCTGCACGATGCATTCGTCGCCGACGGTATGCGCGGCCGCTGTACGGGCGGCACATTTCTCGATGCGTGCCGCGCGCGCTTGAGCGAAGCCGGCGTGCTCGCGATCAACTTCATGGACGACGATCCGGCATTGCCGCAGCACCTCGAGCAGTTGCGATCGGTATTCGGCTCGTCGTATGCGCTGGTGCCGTGCGGCGACGACAACAACTTCGTTGCATTCGCATGGAAGGACGGCAGCCGGCTGCCGTCGCTGCGTATCCTGCTGGAGCGGGCGCTTGCGTGCCCGCAGGCGGGCGAACTGAAGCTGGCCGCCACCGCGAGGCGCATGAAGCACGGCGAGGGCATCGATCCGCGGCGGCTGGTGTGGCGTGCGCAATCGCACGAACGTTGGGAGATCGGCGCGTGATGGTGACGGGGGTGGCGGCGGCCGTGGCTACCGCGCCGACGCCGCGCGCCTTTGCGGCCGCGCTTACTTCACGCGCTTGCCGATCGCGCTGCGAGTCTTGTACGTGACGCCGTGCCGGTCGAGATATTCGCGGATCAACTGCCGCACGACTTGCGACGGCGTAAGATCCTGCTCCGCGCAGAGCATCTCGAAGGCTTCCTTCTTCGCGGGATCGATCAGGACGGTCAGGCGGGCGGTTTTCGTTTCCATGACGGGGCGAGAGTGATCAGTATGTTAATCAAATTATAATCGATGCGCTTTCGGCTCGAGCTCCGGAAGCGCCGCAAGTGCCGCCCGTGGCACACGATCAGCGCTTGGCGCGCAGCAGCGCGAACAGGTCGTCGAGCACCGGCACGATCGCGAGCGTGACGAGTACCGCGGCGAGCGGCACGGTCGATACGTAGCCCACGTGCTTGAAGCCGATGGCGCCGGCCAGGCCGCCGACGAAGAACGACGCGAGCATCGTCGCGTGTATCCTCAGTTTCGAACGGTTGGCGATCACCGCATGCGCGTCGACGTCGATGGCCGACCGATTCCAGTAGAACAGCTTGCCGAGCTCGATGCCGAGATCGGTCACGATGCCGGTGATGTGCGTCGTGCGGATTTCCGCGCCGGACAGCTTCGTGATCGTCGCGTTCTGCAGCCCCATGATGAAGCACAGCAGCGTCACGGTCACCGGCACGAAGAACGTTTCCCACAGCGCGAGATGGCTGCCGAGCAGTCCGAACAGCAACAGCAGCGCGGCCTCGACCAGCAGCGGCAGCATGAACTGGCTGTGCAGCCCGCGGCGGCGCCCCCAGTTGACGAGGATCGCCGAGCAACTGGCGCCGATCAGGAACGACCCCAGCGAACTGATGCCGGCGAGCGCGAGCCGCACGTCGCCGAGCGCCGTCTGGTCGGCGATCGCCGATACGATGCCGCTCATGTGCGACGTGTATTGCTTGACCGCGAGAAAGCCGCCGGCATTGGCCGCGCCGGCGACGAACGCGAGCGAAAACCCGAGCTGGCGGTTCGCGGTCGCGCTGCGGTGTTTTCCCGTCAGGGTTCGAAAGTACTGCGCTGGCATAAGGGCTTCGCTCGATCGTCGCGGATTCGCGGGTACAGGCGGAAAACCGGTGCGGATGGCGTGACGGGCACGCTGCTTGCACCGGATCCTGGGGCTGTCGAATCATGTGATGAACATGATAATGTCATTATCATACTCTGTTGGCAGGATGGTGCTTTCAGTACAATGATGCAACGCGCGGCGGCTGGCGGTTTCGACGCCGCGCGGCGCTCGCTCACTCGCGATTCCCTTCTGCTCACCGCTTCATGACCCCGATCAAGTTCATCCTTCGCTACACGGCGATCCCGTTCACGGCCATCGTCGCCGTGGTGATCTGGACCGTCATACCTTCGTCGAAAGAGATCGATGCGAGACAATATGCGGCGCTGTCGCGCGGGTACGCAAGTTTCCCGCTGCCGTTTCGGCGCGAGATCTCGGACACGATGGAACACGGCACGATCAACGACCGGCGCTACCAGGCGCTCGTGCGCGATTCGCTCGGCAACGGCGTCGCGCTGGACTGGCCGGCATCGGGTGTCGGCGGCGTCGCCGACGAGCGGCAAAAACTGGCCGAACTGATTCAGGCCGATTCGGATCTTCAAAGGCAACGGCAATGAAAACCCTGCTGGTTTCTGTGGCATTCGCGATGATCATCGCGAGCCTGATCTTCGCGCTGTACTTTATGAATCACGATCGCGGCAAATCCAAGCGGATGGCGTGGTCGCTCGCCGCGCGCGTCGGGTTGTCGGTCACGCTGTTTCTGTCGCTGCTGATCGCGTACAAGCTCGGCTGGATCGAACCGACCGGGTTGCCGATCGGGCGGTGACGCGCGGTTGTCGCGCGGGCGGCGGCGCGCGTCGCCGTGAATACCGACCGCGTCGAGTCCTTCGCCGATGATCCAGCCGACCGGATAGCGCGGGTCGAACGAACCGTACGGGTCCCGCGCGATCCGTTGCAGCCGTGTACGGCGGGCGCGCCGCCGCTGCACGGGCTCGGCCAGCCGGACCGGGAAGACCTGCTGCTCAACGGCTTGCTGCCCGAGTTGCGGCGGCGCGATCTGCTCGATATCGACCATATGGGCGGCGATTTCCGCGCGAATCTGGAACTGCCGGCGTTGCGGCGCGAGGCCGTGGCGGCGTGAACGACGGATGAACCGCGTACCGTGCCGGACGTCGGACGGTACGCGGTTGCGCGCATATCGCGCGATCAGATATCCATCGAAAAAATAACCATTTGGTACACGCTTCGGCGCGCATTACAGTCACGCCTCCTGCCGGCTGCAACGCCGGTCGTTCCGACGTTATTCCAGAAATGCGCCACATGAATCGTTTGATGCGTTCCGGGGGCCGCCGTGTCGCGGCCGCGCTGTTCGTGCTCGGCCTTGCGCCGGTTTCCCATGCGGCCCAGCCGACGGTGCGCGTCGGCATCGACGCCGAGTCGTACCCGCCGTTCTTTTCGAAGGATGCCTCCGGCAAGTGGAAGGGCTGGGAAATCGACGTGCTCGAGGCCGCGTGCGGCAAGCTGAACGTGCGCTGCGAGCTTACCGACATTGCGTGGGACGGCCTGATTCCGGCGTTGCAGAACCGCAAGATCGACGTGATCTGGTCGTCAATGACGATCACCGGTGAGCGGCAGAAAGCCATCGATTTCAGCCGCGCGTATTACGAATCGCCGACCGTGTTCGTCGGTGCGAAAAGCGACCGGCGCCGCGTCGACTGTGCGGTGCCCGCCACCTTCAAGGGCCGCGTGATCGGCGTCGAGGCCGGCACGAACTTCTCGGCGTTCCTCGATGCCCGCTTCAAGCAGGATGCGCAGATCAAGGCGTTCGACAAGTTCGACAATGCGCTCGCGGATCTGGTGTCCGGTCGCGTCGACTACGTGCAGGAAGGCAAGGGGCTGTTCACGGCGTTCCTCGCGTCGCGCGACGGCAAGGACTTCGAGGTCAAGGCCACGTGCGCGGACAATCCGGTGTTGGGGCTCGGCATCGGCGCGGGTGTGCGGCATGGCGATGCGCTGCGCGGCAAGCTGTCGACCGCGATCGCGCAACTGCAGCAGGACGGCACGTGGGATGCGATCACCGCCCGCTATCCGAACCTGAAAGGCACGATCGAGAAGGGTCGCTGAGCGCATGGCCGGCGACGATTCGCTGCTCGCGTTGCTCGCATTCGGCGACGGCGGTTATGGCCGCGTGTTCGCGGGCGCGTTCGCGCTGACATTCGGCGTCGCGGCGGCATCGTTCTGCACCGGCGTGCTGCTCGGCATCGCCGGCGCGCTCGGCAAGCTGTCGCGATACGCGGCGCTCGTGTGGCTGGCGCGCCTCTACACGACGCTCGTGCGCGCGCTGCCCGAGCTGTTGTGCCTGCTGCTCGCGTTCTACGCGGTCGCACCGGCCATCGAGAACGCGCTGCGCGGCAGCGGCATCGTGTCCGGCGACTTCGCGTTCGATCCGTTCGTCGTCGCCGCGCTGTCGCTCGGTTTCATCCAGGGTGCGTATCTCACCGACATCTTCCGCGCGGCGCTCGTCAACGTGCCGGTCGGTGAGATCGAAGCCGCGCACGCGTACGGGATGACGCCCTGGCAGACGTTCGCGCGCATCCGGCTCCCGGCCGCCGCGCGGCTCGCGCTGCCGGGCGTCGGCAACGTGTGGCTGAACGCGACCAAGGACGCGTCGTTCATCAGCGTGCTCGGTTCGTTCACGGATCTGCTGAAGGCGAGCCAGCTCGCGGCCGGTGCGACGCGGCACTACGTCTTCTTCTATCTGGTCACGGCCGCGCTGTTCCTGCTGCTGAGCATCACGTCGACCGGCATTTTCGCGGCGCTCGAGCGGCATGCGAACCGCGGCACGAGGCGCGCGACGACATGATCTTCTCGCTGCCTTTTCTGCTCGACACGGTGATGCCGAAGCTGCTCGCCGCGGTGCCGACCACGCTCGCGCTGACACTTGTGTCGGGCGCGGCCAGCGTGCTGCTGGGCGTGCCGCTCGCGCTCGCCGCCGGTGCACGCCATCCGCCGCTGCGCTGGTCCGCGCGCGGCTGGCTCATGCTGATCCGCGGCACGCCGCTGCTCGTTCAGCTCTATCTGCTGTACTACGGATTCGGGCAGATCGTTCCGCGCGAATGGATGCGCGACAGCTGGGCGTCGCCGCTGCTGCGCGACGCGTTCTGGTACGCGATCGTCGCGTTGAGCGTGAACGAGAGCGCGTACGTCGCGACGATCCTGCGCGGCGCGATCGCCGGCGTGCCGGCCGGCGAGATCGAGGCCGGCCATGCCTACGGGATGACGCGCATGCAGGTGCTGCGCCGCATCGTCGGGCCGCGTGCATGGCGGCTTGCGCTGCCTGCGCTCACCGGCGAGGCAATCCTGCTGCTGAAATCGACCGTCCTCGCGTCGACCGTGACCGTGTTCGACGTGATGGGCACGGCCAATACGCTGCGCTTCGAGACGTTGCGCGTGTACGAACCGCTGGCTGGCGCGGCGATCGTCTATGTCGTGCTGGTCGCGCTGCTGACCATTCCCGCCGCCCGTCTCGAGAAGCGCATCAATCGCTACCTGACGCGCACGCCCGACGACCGCGTGTCCGCACCGCGCGGCCGCGCGTCGTCGGGCGCGTGGGCGGCACCCAACTGATTTCTTGCCTGGTACCGATTTCGACGATGTCCGATCCTCGCCCCTTGCTGTTTTCCCTGTACGAACAAGCCAGCGTCGGCTGCGGCGGCGCGCCGAGCCTGTGGACCCATCCCGCCGACGAGCGGCTGCGCGCGAATACGCTCCCGTTCTGGTCGAACCTCGCGCGCACGGCCGAGCAGGCCGATCTCGACATGCTGTTCTTCGCGGACGTGCTCGGCCTGTACGACGTCTATGGCGGGTCGGCCGACGCCGCGGTGCAGTGGGCGGTCGAGGCGCCCGCGAACGATCCGATGATGCTGATTCCGGCGCTCGTCGCGCAGACCGAGCGGCTCGCGTTCGGCGTGACGGCGAGCACGACGTACGAGCATCCGTTCGCGCTCGCGCGCCGCTTCAGCACGCTCGATCATCTGAGCAACGGCCGGATCGGCTGGAACATCGTGACGTCCTACCTGACGAGCGCGGCGCGCAACTTCGGGCTCGACCGGATGATCGGTCATGACGAACGCTATGCGCGCGCGGAGGAATTTCTCGACGTCGTCTACAAACTGTGGGAAGGAAGCTGGGCGGACGACGCGGTCGTCGCCGACAAGCACGCGCCGCGCTATGCGCGTGGCGACCGCGTGCGGCCAATCGCGCATGAAGGCAGGCATTACCGCGTGCAGGGGCCGCACGTCTGTGCGCCGTCGCCGCAGCGCTCGCCCGTCCTGATCCAGGCCGGCTGGTCGGGGCGCGGGCGCGAGTTCGCGGCGAAGCACGCGGAAGTGGTGTTCGTCGCGAAGTCGAATCCGCACGAGATTCGCGCGGGCCTCGACGAGATTCGCCGGCGCGCGGCCGAGCGCGGCCGCGCGGCGGACGACGTGAAGTCGCTGACGGTGCTGCGGATCGTGACCGCGCGCTCGTCGGGCGACGCGAAGGAGAAATATCACACGCTGCAGCAGCACTATCACCAGCACGCGCAGCTCGTCAGCTATGCAGGCGACACCGGCATCGACATCGACCGCTATGCGGACGACGAACCGCTGACGACGCAGACGGAAGGGCTGACGTCCTACGTGGTGCGGCCGGATGGCAGCGGCAAGCCGCTCACCGCCGGCGACGTGCGGCGCAAGTTCGTGAGCGTCACGCGCGGCACCGATCTGATCCTCGTCGGCTCCCCCGACGAAGTCGCGGACCAGCTCGCCGAGCATGCGCGGCAGTCGACGACGAGCGGCTACATGCTCAATCCGCTGATCAGCCCGGGCACGCTCGACGATTTCGCCGAACTGATCGTGCCGGAACTGAAAAAGCGCGGCCTGTACCGGACGTCGCCGGCGGGCGGCACCTTCCGTTCCCGGCTGAGCGGGCGCGACCGCCTGCCGGACACGGCCCATGGGGCGTCGTTCCGGTTTCCCGTGCCTGAAGCGGGCTGACCAGCCGATCGATACCGGGCGATCCTCAGCGGAGTTGCATGACATGACCGATGACGTACTGTTCCTGCTGCAACCGCATCGTGCCGACCGGAACCGTCCGGCATGAATCGCGCGACGAACGAAACCGTGGACGCGACGTGGCGCGAAGATCGCCCCCGTCGATCGGCGTTGCCGCCCGTCCTGAGCGCCACGGGCATCGCGAAGCGTTTCGACGCGACCGTCGCACTGTCGGCGCTCGACCTGTCGATCGGCGCCGGCGAAGTCGTCGCGTTGATGGGCGCGAACGGCGCGGGCAAGTCGACCTTCGTCAAGATTCTGAGCGGTGCGCTGCACGCGGACGGCGGCATGCTGACGCTGCGCGGTGAACCATATCGGCCGGCGTCGCCGCACGCGGCCAAGCGGCTCGGCGTCGCGACCGTGCACCAGTCGGTGGCCGATGCAGTCGTGCCGACGCTGTCGATCGCGGACAACCTGCTGCTCGACCGGCTGTGCGATCCGGCGTCGCCGTGGCGCGTGCCGCCGGCAGCTCGCCGCGACGCGGCACGATCGCTCGCCGCGCGGGTCGGGCTCGACGTCGACCTGGCGGCGCCGCTCGCCGCGCTGTCGCTGGCCGACCAGCAACGTGTGACGCTGGCGCGTGCGCTGGCCGGGCAACCGTCGTTGCTGATTCTCGACGAGCCGACCGCGAGCCTGTCCGCGGCGGAGGCCGAGCGGCTGTTCGTGCTGGTGGACGCGTTGCGCCGCGATGGCGTCGCCATCCTGCTGGTATCGCATCGGCTCGGCGATTTGCGCCGCATCGCCGATCGCGCGGCGATCGTCCGCGACGGCCGGATCGTCGCCGATCTGGCCGCGCCGATCGATTTCGACGCCGCGGTGGAAACGATGATCGGGCGGCCCTTGCCGCGTGCGCGTGCAGCAGCGCCGGAGCGTGCCGGGCGGGTCGAATCCGCAGGCGTGGTCGGCTCAGGCTTCAGCGCGCGGCAGATCCGGCTGACGCCGACCGGCACGCCGTTCGACCTCGACGTCCGGCGCGGCGAGATCGTCGCGATCGCGGGCCCCGTCGGCGGCGGCAAATCGCGCTTCGCGCGGACGATCTTCGGCGCGGTGCGGGCGGCGGCCGGCGAGATGACGCTCGACGGCCGGCCGTGGCGGCCACGTTCGCCGGCGGACGCGATTCGCGCCGGCGTATTCCTGGCCGGCGAGGACCGCTGGCGCACGTCGCTGTTCCCCGACAGCGTCCCGTTCGCATCGATCGCGGGCACGATCGGCTTTCCGTTCCTGTCGCGCTGGTTCGCGAGCGGCGCGGTGCGCCGAGCGCGCGAACGCACGGCCGCCGCGGCGGCGATCGCGCGGTTCGGCATTCGCTGCGAGGGGCCCGACGATCGCGTCGCGCACCTGTCCGGCGGCAACCAGCAGAAGGTCGTGCTCGCGCGCTGGCACGCCGAACCGGCGCGGCTGTTGCTGCTCGACGAGCCGTTCCAGGGCATCGATGCGGGCGCGCGCGCCGATATCGTCGATACGCTGCGGCGTCATGCGCATGAGCGCGCGACGATCGTGTTCGTCAGCGATCTCGAGGAAGCCGCCGAGATCGCCGATCGTATCGTGCGGTTCGATCGCGCGACGCTCGATTGCCAGCCTCCGACTTCTTCCATCGTGCGTGCCTGCTCATGAAACCCGTGACTTCTTCCGCTGACCGTCATGCCGCATCCGTCCAACGTTCGTCGCGCCCCTGGCCGCTCCGTCTCCGCGATGCGCTCGAACGGACCGGCATCCTGCTCGTGCTGGCGATCCTCGTGGTCGTATTCGCGCGCAAGGAGCCCGCGTTCCTGAACCTCGACAATCTGTTCAGCATCCTGCAGGCGGTGTCGATCGTCGCGTTGCTCGGCATCGGCGTGACGGTCACGCTCGCGGCCGGCGGTTTCGACCTGTCGGTCGGCAGCATGGCCGCGACCGCGCAGATGGCCGCGAGCTACGTGCTGGTCGTCTGGCACGGCAGCGCGTGGGCTGCCGCGCTCGCCTGCGTCGCGCTTGGCGTGGCCGCCGGCTTGTTCAACGGCTTGCTGATTACGCGGCTGCGCGTGCCCGACCAGCTCGCGACGCTGGGCACGCTGTTCCTGCTGGCCGGCCTGCAGTTGATTCCGACCGGCGGCCGTTCGCTCGCGACCGGCTCCGTGCTGCCGGACGGCACCGACGCCACCGGCGTGTTCCCCAACGCGTTCCTCGCGCTCGGCCGCCTGCGCGTGTTCGACGTCGTACCGTTGCCGGTGCTGCTGCTAGCGGCCGTGACGGTGCTGGCCTGCATCACGATGGAAGCGACGCGCTGGGGCCGCGTGATCTACGCGATCGGCGGCAACGAAACGGCCGCGCGGCTGGCCGGTGCGCCGGCCGCGCGCTACCGTGTCGCCGCGTACGTCGTGTCGGGCGCGATCGCGTCGCTGGGCGGCGTGCTGATCGCCGCGCGAGTTGGCCGCGGCGACGTGAGCGCGGGCCACTCGCTGCTGCTCGACGCGGTGGCGGCCGCGCTGATCGGTTACGCGGTGTGGGGCGCGAAGCGGCCCAACGTGTTCGGCACGGTCGTCGGCGCGGTGTTCGTCGGCGTGTTGCTCAACGGGCTGACGATGCTGAACGCTCCCTACTATATGCAGGACTTCATCAAGGGCGTGCTCCTCGTGCTCGCCCTCGCGTTTACGTTCGGCATCGGTCGCCGTACGGATGCCCGGGCGTGACGGTGAGGGCGCCAAGACTCGGTTCCTGCGTCCAAGGGTTCGAAGAATCTTCAAGCTGGACCGTTTGTTATCCAAAGTAATATCGATTGCCGAATCGGTCGGTTTGAGTTCGCGTGCCGTGCTGATAGATTGAGCCGATATCGTCCTGTACGGAGACAGACACGCCATGCGCTCGTTGCTTCGCCGAAAGTCGCGCCTCGAACCGAAACTCGGAGCACTCGTATTGGGCGCCGCACTCGCGCTCGGTATGCCCGCGGCACACGCCGGCCCGCTCAAGGGCGCGCCCGCACCGTTCGACAAGGGCGGCGTGAAGATCGCGCTCGTCAACTACCTGTCGACCGGCGATTTCTTCCAGGCCTACGAAGCCGGCGCGCAGAAGCAGGCACGCGCGCTCGGCGTCGATCTGCGCATCTACGAAGGGCGGCAGGACGCGGCCGAACAGCGCGAGCAGATTCAGCAGGCAATCAACATCGGCGTGTCCGCGATCATCGTCAATCACGGCTTGCCGGAATCGTTGAAGGACGTCGTTCAGCGTGCGCTCGACAAAGGCATCAAGGTCGTCGCGTTCGACGTCGATCTCGCCAATCCGAAGGTGCCGCAGATCGAGCAGAACGATCGCGACCTCGCGAACCTGCTGCTCGATCAGGCGGTGAAGGACAACGGCGACGCGTTCTCGGCAGGGTATGTGTACGTGGCCGGATTCGCGCCGCTCGACCGGCGCGATGCCGCGTGGCGCGATTTCAAGCGCGCGCACCCGCAGGTTCGGGAAAAGGCGCGCTGGGGCACCGTCGACAATCCGATCGCGCAGTCGGTCGCGAACCAGGCGGCGGCCGTGTATCGCGCGAATCCGGACATTCGCGTCGTGTTCGCGCCGTACGACGAATTCGCGCGCGGCGCGAAGCTCGCGGCCGACGAGGCCCGGCTGTCGTCGAAGCTGCGCATCTACAGCGCGGACGTGTCGACGGCCGACATCGAGGCCATTCGCGCGCCGAACAGCGCATGGGTCGCGACGGCCGCGACCAATCCGGCGGTCGTCGGCGCGGTGTCGGTGCGGGCCGCGGCGCTGCTGGTCGCCGGGCAAAACCCGGGCGCGCGCATCGCGGTCAAGCCGACGCTGATCACGCGCGACGATCTCGTGAAGAACGACATTCATACCGTGGCCGAACTCGGCGCGAAGTTCCCGGCGTTCCGCGCGAGCGACGCGGCGACGGCCGCGTGGATTCCGGCGATCGACTGATCGCTTCGGCGCGCAGCGAACCGATCCGTCGCGTGCGTGCCGCCTGCCCATGACTTGACCATGACGACCCTGAACGACTATCTCGCGCAAAAGCGCGATGCGTGGCACGCGAAGCAGCAGGCCGCTCGCAACGATCCCGATTTCAAGGCGACGCCGCTGAAGGCGACCGTGCGCGCGCTCGGCCGCAGCGGCGTGCGCGAGATCCGGATTCGCGATTTCCAGGTGATCAGCGACAGCCCGCCCGATTTCGCGGGCTACAACCTCGGGCCTGCATCGCCGGAGTTGCAGCTTGGCGTGCTCGGCAGTTGCCTCACGCACATCACGTTGATCCAGGCCGCGGAGCGGGGCTTGAAGATCGACGCGATCGAAGTCGAAGTCACCGGCGACCAGCATCCGCTCGCGCAGCAGCCCGGGTTCGAACAGGTGCCGGTATTCCCGCACAACATCCGCTATACGCTGGACATCGTGTCGCCGGAGCCGCCGGAGGCGATCCGTGCATTGCATCAGGCGGTCGAGGAGGTGTGCCCGATCTTCAACCTGCTGAGGCTGCCGCAGCACATCGACGGGGAATTGCGGCATACCGGCGCGTGATGCGTGACGCATTGCTGCACGGCCAAGTTTGGAAATGAAATAGACGTATTGTGATAAGAATACTTATCCTGATGGTCGTAATGCGAATGCATGACGTTGACGAATTTGCGCCGCCACGCGCCCGACGAGGGCGGTCACACGCTAGTTGCGCGGTTCCTTCGTCACGTCATGACGATAGGCGCGCGGCGAGCAGCCCACGATGCGTTTGAACGCATGGCCGAACGCGCTATCCGAGTCGTAGCCGAGCCGCTGCGCAATCGCCGAGATCGATGCGTTCGATCTGCGCAGTTCGCGCATCGCCAGCTGGATCCGCCAGCGCAGCACGTATTCGAGCGGCCCGAACCCGAGCCGCCGCTTGAAATGCAGCGCGAACGTCGAACGCGACACGTGGCAGCAGGCCGCCAGCGCGTCGACGGTCCAGCGCCGCTCGGGCGCGGCGTGAATCGCGGCCAGCGCCGCGCTGACGCGCGCATCCGCGAACCCGGCCAGCCACCCGACATCGCCGTTCGCGCCGGCGTCCACATAGCGCCGCAGGATCTGCACCAGCATCATGTGGCCGAGATGCCGGACCATCAGCGACCCGCCCGGCGACGCCGCGCCGAATTCCCGTGCGAGCTGCTGCAGCGACCAGCGCAGCACCGCCGCCGGTTCGGAATCGCCGCTGACGACGACCACGGGCGGCAGGCTGCCGAGCAGCAGCGGCATGCCTTCCTCGTACGCGAAGCGGCCGCCGATCAGAAAGCAGTCGGCCGGTTCGCCGTAGTGCGCGATACCGCGTTCGAGATGCCGGTACACGTCGGCGGCCGGCACCGGCGCGACCGACGGATCACTCGCCAGCGAAAATGCCCGCGGCGCGGCGAGCAGGAAGCAGTCCCCCGTGCGCAGCCGGACAGGCGGCCCCGCACCGTCCACGGTCAGCCAGCAACTGCCTTCGACCACCGCGTTGAACTTGATCCCGTCGGGCGGCGGAAGGTCGACCGCCCACGGGCCGCCGGCCCGCAGGCCGGTGAAAAACGAGTCGCGCGTTTCCAGCAGCGACAGCACTTCCGATAGCGGGTCCACGCGCAATCCCCGGACGATCTCGACGAAAAACCGGATTCTATTGCATTCACAGTCCGGATGCGCGGCTGGAGAATGATCTCGTGCGGTGACGCGGCCGACGGGCGGCCGCGCGCATCGAGCATCATTCCAGGAGCTTTCGATGACGAGCAGGCAGCATCCCCTTCATTCCGGATTCGACGCGGGATCGACGGCGACCGACGTACTGGCCGGCCTCGACTTGCACGGCAAGACCGCCATCGTCACGGGCGGCCATTCGGGTCTCGGCCTCGAAACCACGCGGGCACTGGCGCAGGCCGGTGCGCACGTTGTCGTCGGCGCACGGAGCGCCGCGGCCGCGCGCGAAGCGACGCGCGGCATCGCCGGCGTGGAGATCGCGACGCTCGATCTCGCGGACCCCGCGAGCGTGGCCGCATTCGCCGCGCGGTTCGTCGACGCGCGTCGCGACGTGCATGTCGTCATCAACAGCGCGGGCATCATGGCGTGCCCGGAAACTCGCTTGGGCGACGGCCGGGAAGCGCAGATGGCCGTCAATCACCTCGGTCACTACGCGCTCGTCAACCGGCTGTGGCCGGCGCTCGCGCACGGCGACGGCGCGCGCGTGGTTGCGGTGTCGTCGCTCGGGCACCGGCTGTCGCCGATCCGCTGGGACGATATCGATTTCGCGCGCGGTTACGACAAATGGCTCGCGTACGGGCAGTCGAAAACCGCCAACGCGTTGTTCGCGGTACAGCTCGACGTGCTCGGTGCGCCGTTCGGGGTTCGCGCGTATTCGCTGCATCCGGGCAAGATCGCGACGCCGCTGCAGCGTCATCTGACGCGCGCGGAAATGATGGCGCAGGGCTGGGTCGACGAGCACGGCGCGCCGATCGATCCGACCTTCAAAACGCCTGCGCAGGGCGCGGCAACGCAGGTATGGGCGGCGACGTCGCCGCGCATTGCCGATCTCGGCGGCGTCTATTGCGAGGATTGCGACGTCGCGATGGTGACGCGCGGCAACGAGGAATCGGGCGTGCGGCCGCATGCGATCGATCCGGAGGACGCGGCGCGGCTGTGGGCGTGGTCCGCCGCGGCGACGGGCGTCGATGCCTTTGCCGTGCGCCGTTGACGCCCACGCATTCGCCGGCCCGGGCGCCGCGCGGGTATCGGCGGCGATTCGATACTCGCGCGTGGCAGTCTATCCGCGCGTCTTTCGCAGCGCGCGCCCCATTTCCGCGATCGGCATCGCGACGATCGAATTCAGCAACCGCATTTCCCCGGCGTCCGGATGCGCGATCTTTCGCACTTCATCGAGCGTCTGCTCGACGTGACGATCGAGCGGTTCGAGAAAGCGCTGCAGTTCGCTGGCGGCCGCTTTCTCCCTGAGCCCGAGCGCCTGGCCGAACGCGACGAGTGCATCCACGCCGATATCGGCGAACCGCGTCGCATTCCCGAGCGGCATCGTCAGCTCGCAGTGCGGCCAGTGATCGCCGCGATGGTCGGGCCGGTGCGTCGGCGTGTGATACACGACCGTGCTGACGATGTCGTAGAACGGCGCGAGCCAGTAGCCGCGCGCGTCGACGAAGAACGACAGGTTCTTCAGGTGCGCGTCGGCATTGCCGACCACCACGTTGAACACGGTCCAGCGGAACACCGACAGACGCGTGAGCGCGCGCGTGCTGGTGCGGTCGATCGCGCGGGCCAGTTCCTGTGCATTCGCCCGCTGGTACTTGAAACCGCGGTCGTAGTTGAGCAGTTGCATCGCGTCGATCGTATGCAGGCGCCCGGCCGGTTCGGACGCGACGTCGCGGTCGAACCGGTCGATCACGTAGCACGCGGACGGCGCGCGCAGGAAATGCACGTCGGGCACGTCGAGCCCCATCTTTTTCGCGAGCCGCATGCAGAAGAACTCGTTGATCGCCGAATGCGGATAGCCGGCCGCGCGCATGTCGGGTTTGAGCAGGTGCATCGACGGTTCGCTGCCGACCGGCTCGAACAGCGCGTAGTCGGGCGCGTTGCCGCGCAGCACCAGCAGCAGCTTCTGCTGCGCGCCGGCCGCCGACATGCGCTTGGGCGCGGTGGCCGTCAGCGCGCGCTCGGGCATCGCCTGGATCCGGCGCTCGAGCTCGTCGAGCGGCAGCGGCTGCAGGCCGCCGGGCGTTTCCTGCTCGCCGTCGGCCAGCAGCGTCAGCGCGCCGGCCGATTCGCGGCCGAAGTACGCGAGCAGGCCCCACGCGTCGGCGGCATCGACCTTCGCCTCGCGCGCGAGCGACGTGCGCATGCCTTCCTCGGGCAGCAGGTTGTCGAAGAACCACTGGACCGGGCGATCGGTCGACGTGTCGGTGAACACGTCTGCGCGCAGCGCAAACGCCGGCGACAGCGGATACGCGGCCGGCGACGCGAGCCACTGCGGGGCGTACGCGAACGACCAGATCCCCTTGTCGTCGGTCAGCGTGCCCATGCGCACGCCGTTCGCGGACGCGATCAGCGTTCTAGCCGCCATAGCTGCTCCTGCGGCGTTGCGCGGCCTTCAGCGCGGTGGCTTCGGAGATCTCGATCGACGACTCCGCGTACAGCCGCACGCCGAGCTCGCTCAGCAGCAGCATGACCTTGCCGATTTGCGCGGTCGGTTTGCCGGCTTCCACCTGGCTGATGAATTTCGGCGACAGCCCGGTCGCGTTCGCGAGTTCGTCCCGCGTGAATCCCTGCTGGATTCGCGCCGCGCGAATGAAGTGGGCGAGCGCGCCGATCGTGTCGACGGATTGGGACTCCGACATGACGTTCTCCGTGCTTCGTATCTGATCGGGAACAGTATTGCATAACTCGCGGGGTTGGGCAGCAGTTCGTATTCGTACGGGAACGAACGAATGATCCCGACGGCTTGGATGCCATTTCGTTCCCAATCGGGAACGAAATATCGAGAAAATGGGCGTAGGAACAGTATTCGTATCCGATCGGATGCGAAGAGAAGGGACGTGGGCGCCTTCGCATGCGCGTCCGACCGGCCACGCCGGATCGTGCGCGCGGCGGATGGCTGCAGGGGCCGCCGGCTTGCCGCCGTCCCGTGCGCGGAGTGGCGACGCGCGATCGTTCCGCGAAGAACGTCCGGACACCGTAGCCGCGGTGGCAAGGTG
The DNA here is from genome assembly GCF_905400185.1 of Burkholderia sola. Taxonomy (NCBI): domain Bacteria; kingdom Pseudomonadati; phylum Pseudomonadota; class Betaproteobacteria; order Burkholderiales; family Burkholderiaceae; genus Burkholderia; species Burkholderia sola. The sequence continues at coordinate 727,273 of NZ_FR989677.1, read as the reverse complement.
TGCGCAGCACGCGCCTTTCTACAATTTCCTCCGACGTACTACACGCGCCGCCCCCTCGGGAAAGCAGGCCCGATCCTTGCGCCTCGCTGGCGTCGTCGGCGGCGTTCGCGCCCCGACGCACGACGATTTGCATGGGAGGGCGCATGGAACCGATGCCGGTCGTACTGCAGTGGCACGACGTTCTGGTCAGGATCGCGCTGGCGCTCGTCGCGGGTGGGTTGATCGGCGTCGATCGCAGCGAATCCGGCAAGACGGCCGGCCTGCGCACGACGATCCTCGTCTGCCTCGCCGCGTGCCTGTCGATGCTGCAGGTCAATGCGCTGCTGCTGCAGGCGGGCAAACCGGAGGGCGCGTTCTCGGTGCTCGACCTGATGCGGCTGCCGCTCGGCATCCTGACCGGGATGGGCTTCATCGGCGGCGGCGCGATTCTTCATCGCGACGGCCTGGTGTCCGGCGTCACCACGGCCGCGACGTTGTGGTTCGTGACGGTCATCGGGCTGTGCATCGGCGGCGGCCAGTTGTCGCTCGGTGCGGTCGGGCTCGTCCTCGCGCTGCTGGTCGTGTGGCCGCTGCGGTTCGTCGAGCAGCGCTTGCGGCGCGTCAGGACCGCGCTCATCACGGTCGAGTATCCGGTGGGCTCGGCTGCGCGCGAACAACTGGCCGCGAAGCTGCGCGACGCGGGATTCACGTGCCGGACAAAAAGCTTTTGCGAAACGGCCGCACGCGCGGTGCGAGAGGAGGAATTATTCGTGCAGTGGCGCGAAGCGACCGGCGCCGACGTGATGCTGAAGCAACTGATGCGGATCGTCGAGTCGGCCGGCCTGACGTCGGTCCGTTGCTCGACGGAGAACTGACGCGCGCGGCCGCCGGAACGCGCGATGCTCGTGCAGCAGGCCGCCGTGGGCGGTTTATCAAGGAGCGAAACATGACACGTGTATCGGAAGTGATGACACGCGACGCCGCGACCGTCGGTCCGACGCAGAGCCTGCGCGAGGCGGCCAAACTGATGAGCGACCTCAACGTCGGTGCGCTGCCCGTCTGCGACGGCACGCGGCTGATCGGCATGCTGACGGACCGGGACATCGTCGTGCGCGCGGTGTCGATGGGCGTGCCGCCGAACGAGTCGATCGAGGGCGTCGTCAGCGGGCCCGCGAACTGGTGTTACGAGGACGACGACATTTCGGCGGTGCAAAAGAAGATGGAAGACGCGCAGATTCGCCGCGTGCCGGTGGTCGACCGGCAGAAGCGGCTGGTCGGCATCGTCGCGCTGGGCGATCTGGCGACCGCCGCGGACGGCGCGATGTCGTCGACGCTCGGCGCGGTATCGGCGCCGTCGCGCCCGGATCGGTGATCGCCATCGCAGACACGGAGAACGACATGAACGAAGACAGGGAAACGCAGATCCGCGAGCGTGCGTACCGGCTGTGGCAGGCGGACGGCGCGCCCGACGGCCGGGCCGACGAATACTGGCAGCGGGCCGAGCAGCAACTCGATGCCGAGGGCGGCAGCGCGGACGGGAGCGGCGAGCAGGCGGTGGACTGGCCGGTCGATCAGTCCGCGAAGCGCCGCATTCCGGGCGAGCCGCTGCAGGACGTCGATGCGGTGCCGACCGGCGAGGTCGCGCACGAAAGGCGACGCACGCGGTGAAGCGCGGGTAATCGCAAGCCGGAAGGAGAACGAGGATGACGGCGCACGCAGGAGAGAAAGCGGAAAAAACCGGTGACTTCCGATACGAGAAATGCCACCGGTCGACGCACGTGCAGGCGGGACACCCGATCCCGAAGTGCCCGCACTGCGGTAACGGCACGTACGGCGAGCGTACGCGCGAGCCGGGCAACAAGTAGGCAGGACGCGCGGCCGGCGCACGTCGCATCGCACGATGCCTCGTGCGCGAGGGAGCAGCCACGCACACTGCGGCGACGCGATCGGCTAACCGTCCTCGCCCACTTCGGTCGGGTCCGGCAAGTCGGGTAGATCGTCGTGGCGCCCGTCGTCGGGCTCCGGCGGTGGAATGTCCGGCGTGTCGGTCATATCGTCGTCGTTCGGTGTCGCGTTTGTTGCGTGCGTCGCGCTCATGATCGTCGTCCCCGGTGTAGAAAGGGCGCCGGCGCGCAGCCGGCATGGTGTTTCCGAGCATCGCGCGTGCCGCGTTGCGTTTTCGCATCGACGCTGCCACGCGCGTTGGGGAGGCTGCGCCGGATGACGCGCCACGTGTAATTTCTTTGGCGGATTCATTCGCTTGGGGTGCGACCGGGCAGTCCGACGACGACATGTCGCTTGCTGGAAGCGTTGTGGGCCGCCGTGCCACCCATCGCGGCGCGGTGCGGCGCAACGTATTCAGCATCCGCACGGGGAGAAATTCATGACCCGTGACAGTGAACGACAGGACAGCGCGTCGCCCGACGCGGCACGCGAGGCCGCCGACGTACCGAACCGGCGCAACCCGACACCCGGCGGCGAATCGACCGCGCGCCCCGGCATGGGGCGTCGGGCGGTGCGGGGCAGCCATAGTTGGCTGCGCGGCGCGGGGTGCCGCGGCAGGATGCGGGCGGAACCTCCATTGCCACCAGTCGGACGATTCCACGCCCGATCGTCGACGTATGCGCGAGCAGCGATCTTTATCACCGCAGCAGATAAACGTATCCGAATCGCTTCGTTGACGCACGCCGGCACGGCCTCGTAGATTCGCGTTTTGACCGAATCAGGGCCGCGCCGTGACGACTCCCACCCTCCGCGACGCCGCACCGCTTTCCGCCGGGCATCCCGCCCTGCGGCCGGACGGCGCGGCGCAGCATTTCGACATCGTGCCGTTCGACGCGCCGCTCGGCGCCGAGGTGATCGGCGTCGACCTGTCGCAACCGCTCGACGCCGACGATTTCGCGCGCATCCATCGCGCGCACCTCGATCACCACGTATTGGTGTTTCGCGACCAGCGCATCACGCCGGACGAGCACATCGCGTTCAGCCGCCGCTTCGGCCCGCTGCAGATCCACGTGCTGCACCAGTTCGCGCTGGCCGGCCATCCGGAAGTGCTGATCGTGTCGAACATCGTCGAGAACGGCAAGCCGGTCGGGCTCGGCGATGCCGGCCATTTCTGGCATTCCGACCTGTCGTACAAGGAAAAGCCGAGCCTCGGCTCGCTGCTGCACGCGCAGGAACTGCCGGCGGAAGGCGGCGACACGCTGTTCGCGAACATGCATCTCGCGTGGGACACGCTGCCGGCCCATCTGCGCCGCGCGGTCGAGGGGCGGCGCGCCGAGCATACGTATCTCGCGCGCTACGCGGAATTGCAGGCGCGCAGCCCGTGGCGGCCGAACCTGTCGCCCGAACAGATCGCGCAGGTCGCGGCGGTCGTGCATCCGGTCGTGCGCACGCATCCGGAAACCGGCCGCAAGGCGCTGTTCGTCAGCGAGCATTTCACGACGCGCATCGTCGGGCTGCCCGACGACGAAAGCCGCGCGCTGCTCGACGAACTGTTCGCGCACAGCGTGCGCGCCGAGCACCTGTATCGGCACGCGTGGCGCGACCACGATCTGGTGTTCTGGGACAACCGTTCGCTGATGCATCTCGCCGCCGGCACGCCCGACCACCTGCGCCGCAAGCTGTACCGCACGACGATCGAAGGCGACGCGCCTTTCTGAGCCGCGCGCCGCGTCATTCATTTCCGCCTCATCCCGACCGGAGTTCCGATGTCGTTTTCGTTATTGCCGGCGCGTCGCGCGCTGGCGGCCACGCTCACCGCCGCGCTCGCCTTCGCGGGCGCACTCATCCCGCAAGCCGCGCATGCGGAGGGCCGCATCCGCATCGCCGAGCAGTTCGGCGTCGTCTACCTGATGCTGAACGTCGCGCGCGACCAGCAACTGATCGAGAAGGAAGGGCGCAAGGCCGGCCTCGACATCAAGGTCGACTGGGTGCGGCTGTCGGGCGGCGCGGCCGTGAACGATGCGCTGCTGTCCGGCGCGGTCGACGTCGCAGGCGCGGGCGTCGGCCCGCTGTTGACCGTGTGGGACCGCACGCGCGGCCGGCAGAACGTGAAGGGCGTCGCGTCGCTCGGCAATTTTCCGTACTACCTCGTGAGCAGCAACCCGAACGTGAAGACGATCACCGACCTGAGCGCGAAGGACCGCATCGCGGTGCCGGCGGTCGGCGTGTCGGTGCAGTCGCGCGTGCTGCAGTACGCGGCCGCGAAGCAGTGGGGCGACAAGCAATTCGACAAGCTCGACGCGCTCACGCAGGCGATTCCGCATCCGGACGCGACGGCCGCGATTCTCGCGAACAGCAACGTGATCACCGGCCACTTCGGCAATCCGCCGTTCCAGGAGCAGGAGCTGGCTGGCAACCCGAACGCGCACATCGTGCTGAATTCGTATGACGTGCTCGGCGGCCCGAGCTCCGCGACGGTGCTGTATGCGACCGAGAAATTCCGCGACGACAACCCGAAGACCTATCGCGCGTTCGTTGCCGCGCTCGCCGACGCCGCCCGGCGGATCGCGGCCGATCCCGAGCGCGCGGCCGATACCTATATCCGCGTGAACGGGTCGAAGATCGATCGCGCGCTGCTGCTGAAGATCCTGCGCAATCCGCAGGTGCAGTTCAAGACCGCGCCGCAGAACACGCTGCCGCTCGCGCAGTTCATGCATCGCACCGGCGCGATCCGCAACGAACCGAAGTCGTGGCGCGACTACTTCTTCGACGATCCGGCGACGGCGGGCGGCAGCTGAGCAGCGCCGATGTTCGGGCGCCGCGATCGACGCTTATGCGTCGGCGCGGTTTCGATATGCGCAATCGATGGTTGGTCCGCACGGCGCCCGGCCGTATGTTGATGGTTTTCCCGCAAGAGATTCGATCGTGAACGCCACTTCTCCCCGAACCTGGTTGCCGCCGTATGCGGCACGTGGCGGCGCGTCGCCGGCCGCGCCGGCCGTGGCCGATACGCGTGCCGACGATCGCCCTGCCGCGAACGCCGCGCAGGCCGGCACGCACAGCGAACGTCTGCTGGCGATCGACCAGGTCAGCCTCGAATACCGCAGCGGCGCGCGGATCGTTCGTGCGACGCATCAGGTGAGCTTCGACGTGTACGGCAGCGACCGCTTCGTGCTGCTCGGCCCATCGGGCTGCGGGAAGTCGACGCTGCTGAAGGCGATCGCCGGCTTCATCGAGCCCGTCGCGGGTTCGATCGCGCTCGACGGCCGGCCGGTGCGCGGGCCGGGGCCCGACCGCATCGTCGTGTTCCAGGAATTCGATCAGTTGCCGCCGTGGAAGACGGTCGTCGAGAACGTCGCGTTTCCGTTGCGCGCCGCCGCGAAGCTGTCGCGCGCCGAAGCACGCGAGCGCGCGCTGCACTATCTCGACAAGGTCGGCCTCGGCACGTTTGCCGATGCCTATCCGCATACGTTGTCGGGCGGCATGAAACAGCGCGTCGCGATTGCGCGGGCGCTGGCGATGCAGCCACGTGTGCTGCTGATGGACGAGCCGTTCGCCGCGCTCGATGCGCTCACGCGCCGCAAGATGCAGGCGGAACTGCTGCGGCTGTGGGATGAATTCCGCTTCACGCTGCTGTTCGTCACGCACTCGATCGAGGAGGCGCTCGTGGTCGGCAACCGGATTCTGCTGCTGTCGCCGCACCCGGGCCGCGTGCGCGCGGAGCTCAACAGTCACGAGCATTCGCTCGACAACGTCGATACCGGCGACTTCCGCGACAACGTCGCACGGATCCATCGCCTGCTGTTCGACACCGACGCACCGCACGTACCGACGACGGAGGACGCCGCATCATGAGTACGATCGATCCGGCCGTGCCGCCGCTGCCGCCCGTGCGTGCCGAATATACGCGCACGCTCGACACGCTGCCCGACGCCGAGCGCGCGGCGCCGGCGCCGCTGCCGCGCCGCATCGTCGGTGCCGCATGGTTTCGCCGCAGCGTCATCGCGCTCGCGCTGATCGCCGCATGGGAGATCGTCGCGCGCATCGTCGCGAACGATCTGCTCGTCCCGACCTTCGGCGCGACGCTGGCCGCGTTCGTGCAGGGCATCGAGTCGGGCGAACTGCTCGTGAAGACCGGCATCTCGATGTCGGTGCTGCTGCGCGGCTATGCGCTGGGCGTGCTGCTGGCGTTCGCGCTGACGTCGCTCGCGGTATCGACGCGCATCGGCCGCGATCTGCTGACGATGCTCACGTCGATGTTCAATCCGCTACCGTCGATCGCGTTGCTGCCGATCGCGCTGCTGTGGTTCGGGCTCGGCACCGGCAGCCTGCTGTTCGTGCTCGTGCACGCGGTGCTGTGGCCGCTCGCGCTGAGCATCTACACCGGCTTCGTCGGCGTGCCCGCCACGCTCAAAATGGCCGGGCGCAACTACGGGCTCACGGGCCTGCGCCAGATCGCGCTGATCCTCGTGCCGGCCGCGCTGCCGTCGATCCTGTCGGGGCTGCGCGTCGGCTGGGCCTTCGCGTGGCGCACGCTGATCGCCGCCGAGCTCGTGTTCGGCGCGAGCGCGGGGCAGGGCGGCCTCGGCTGGTACATCTTCCAGAACCGCAACGAGCTGTATACGGACCGCGTGTTCGCCGGTCTCGCGGCCGTCATCGTGATCGGGCTGCTGGTCGAGAACCTCGTGTTCGATACGCTCGAGCGCGTGACCGTGCGGCGCTGGGGCATTCAGCACTGACGGCGTCCGTACGCGATCAATCCCGGCGCGGGCATAACGTAAGCTGAAATCGGCTTTTTACGCGCGGCGGGGGCGTCCCTATACTTGCGGACACCGTGTCGCGCGCTGCCGCGACACGCCCCGATCTCCCCGAACAAGGACCTGCCGAATGACTGCCCGTGATGCCGTCGATCCGCGCGACGCATTGCGCGACGCGCTTGCCGCGCTGCCCGATCTCGCGACCGCGATCGGCCAGGACGCCGCGCAACGCGAGGCGCGTCGCGAACTGCCGTTCGAAGGGTTCGCGATCTTCCGGCGCTCGACGCTGGGTGCGCTGCGGATTCCGGTCGCACGCGGCGGCCTCGGCGGCACGCTGGTCGACCTGTTCGAGTCGATCGCGACGCTCGCGGCCGCCGATTCGAATCTCGCGCACGCGCTGCGCATCCACTACGACCAGACCGAGACGCTGCGGCTGTCGCCGCGCACGGCGTTCAACGACGTGCAACTCGAGCGTGTGCTCAGTGGCGCGATCTTCGGCGGCGCGTCGACCGAGCGCGGTACGTCGCGCCCGGGCGAGAACACGACCGTGCTGCGCCGCGACGGCGACCACTGCCGCGTGACGGGCCGCAAATACTATTCGACGGGCACCGCGTTTGCCGATTTTGCGCGCATCAACGTGGGGAACGAGCAGGGCGACGCGCTCGCGGTGATCATTCCCGTCGCGCGCGATGGCCTGCAGGTGCTCGACGACTGGGACGGGATGGGCCAGCGCATGACCGCGAGCGGCAGCCTGTTGCTGAACGACGTGCAGGTGTTCGCGGACGAAGTGGCCCCGCGGGACGGGTCGACGCTCGTCGGCCGTCATTGCGGCGCGCTGCGGCAGCTTCATCTCGTCGCGACGGGCGCCGGCATCGTGCGCAACGTGGTGGCCGATGCACGCCGCTACGTGCTCGAGCACGGCCGGCCCGCGCTGCACAGCCCCGCGCCGACCGCGCGCGACGATCATTTTGTTCAGCAGATCGTCGGCGAGCTGTCCGCGCATAGTCACGCGATCGACGCGCTCGTACGAGAAAACGCACGCGCGCTCGACCGCTCCGCCGACGCGATCGAAGCAGGCGCGGCCGACGCGGATGCGCTCGTGCTCGACAGTGCGCTCGCGACCGCGCGCACGCAATTGATCGTCAGCAAGCTCGCGCTGCATGCGGCCGAGCGGCTGTTCGAAGTGGGCGGCGCATCGGCGACGGCGCGCGAGCACAACTTCGATCGCCACTGGCGCAACCTGCGCACGATCTTCAGCCACAACCCGTTGCTGCACAAGGCGCGCGTGATCGGCGACTACGTATTGAACGGCGTGACGACGCACCTGACCGAAGGGCGCGTGTTCTGACGACGGCCGGCGACTGCTGCTGCGCCGTCGTCAACGCCGCAAGCCGGCTTCGCGCAGCAGCGGCAGCACGCGCTCGCCGAAGCAGTCGAGATCGGGCTTGAAGTCGTAGAAACTCAACTGGATACCGTCGATACCCGCGCGGTGCAGCCGTACGATGGTATCGGCGACTTCTTCCGGCGAGCCGGTGATCGAGATGTTGCCGCCGATCGCGCGCGCGGCGGCTTGCGCCCGCTGCTCGAACCCACCGCGCCACGCATGCGCGTCGCTGTCGAAGCGGTGGAAGCTGCCTTCGTCCGCATGCGCGACGATCGCGTCGCGGTACGCGCGCGCTTCGGCCGCGGTTTCGCGGCAGATCACGAGCGGATTGAGCAGCGTGCGGATCGTGCGGCCGCGCGCGGCGGCGGCCGCCTTCACGCGTGCGGTATGCGCGGGCAGCGCGTCGATCGCGCGTTCGGCGTCGGGGCCGGCCGGGCTCGTGACGAACACGATGTCCGAATAGCGTGCGGCGAACGCGATGCCCGCATCGGAACCCGTCGCGTTGATCAGCAGCGGGCGCCCGTAGCGCGGCTTCGGCGTCACGAATGCGCCGCCCAGTCGCCAGCTCGACAGTTCGGGCGTGTAGCTGAAATTATCCGGTTGCGCCCACAACTGCTGGACCGCGTCGAGGAATTCCGCGGCCATCTCGTAGCGCCGGTCGTGTTCGATCCGGTTCCAGCCGAACATCTCGTGTTCGATCGCGCGGTGGCCGGTCACCACGTTGATGCCCCAGCGCCCGCGCGAGATGTGGTCGAGCGTCGCGGTGAACTTCGCGAAATGCAGCGGATGCCACGGCCCGTAGAGCACGTGGCTCGTCGCGACGAGGATGATCCGCTCGGTGCGCGCGGTCAGCGCGGCCAGCGTCATGAACGAGTCGAGCGCGTGGCCGTCGAACACGCCGCCGTAGCCGCCTTTCGGCAGCCACTGCGACAGCGCGAACACGAGATCGAAGCCGAGCGCTTCGGCGCGGGCCACGAGATCGGCGTTGTAGTCGAACGTCCAGTCGGTCGAGCGCGGCAGCGTCGACGCGCTCCAGCCGCCGGCCTGGATCGGCAGGAACAGCCCGAGCATCAGCGGCTGCGCGAGCGTGCGCGACACGGGGCTGTCGGGGAAATCCGCCGGCGAACGAACGTCGACGAACGGCGACGGCGCGAGCGGGGCGGTGACGGAGGAATCGCTCATCACGGGGTCCTTGCTGAAAGGGGCGACGCACTGCGCGCGGGTGGGCTGCTTGATGCGGCTGATGCGGCGGCAAGCGAAGCGACGCGCGTCATAGCTGGCCCGGCCGCGGGTCCGACACGAAGCCGTCGCGGTTCGGCATCTGTACGCGCGGCAGCGTACGTGCGTCGAGCCGGGCGTCGCCGGGCACGATGCCGTTCAGGTGGAGGACGTACGCGGTGACCGCATAGACGTCGTCCGTGCTCAGCGATTGCGGCGCGTTGTACGGCATCGCCCGGCGAATGTAGTCGAACAGCGTCGTCGCGTACGGCCAGTAGCTGCCGACCGTCTTCTTGGGTTTCGCGCTCGCGAGCGAGCCGCTGCCGCCGACGAGCGGATCGCCGACGCCGCCTTCGCCGCCGGCGCCGTGACACATCGCGCATTTGTCGGCGAACACGTGGCCGCCGCGTGCGACCGTGCCCGCGCCGGGCGGCAAGCCGCTGCCGTCCGGCGCGACGTCGATGTCCCACGCGGCGAGCGCCCCGCGATCGATCGGCTGGCCCAGGCCGAAGCCCCCGCCGAACGCGCTCGTCGTCATTGCGCAGGTTGCCAGCAGGCAAGCGAGCGGCTTACGCATTGCGCACCTCGCCGTCCGTGCCGACGCGCCAGTTCTGGATGCCGTTGTAGTGGTACTGCGAGTTCAGGCCGCGCGCGGCGACGAGCGCGTCACGGGTCGGTTGCACGTAGCCGGTCTCGTCGGTCGCGCGGCTTTGCAGGTCGGCCGGCTCGCCGCGCCACACCCAGTCGGCCTCGAAGCGCGTCAATGCGCGGTCGCGTACGTCGCCGGCGAGCCGGGCGGGCCGCCACGTGCGGCCGCCGTCGGTCGATACGTCGACGGCGCGAATCCGGCCACGGCCCGACCACGCGTAGCCGCTGATCGGGTAATAGCCGTGCGCGGCGAGCCGATGGCCGGCCGACGGCCGCGTGATGACCGACTTCGCGTCCATCTCGAACACGAACTGGCGCGCGCAGCCGTCGGGCAGCAGATTCGTGTATTTCGACGTTTCCTCGCGCGTCATCTCCGGCGCCCGCACCAGCTTCAGCCGTCGCAGCCACTTGATGTTCGTGTTGCCTTCGAAACCCGGCACGATCAGCCGCACCGGGTAGCCGTTCTCCGGGCGCAGCCGTTCGCCGTTCTGCGCATAGACGACCAGCGCGCGCTCGAGAATCCGGTCGAGCGGCAGGCTGCGCGTCATCGCCGCGCCGTCCGCGCCTTCGGCGAGCAGCCAGCGTGCGTCGGCATCGATGCCCGTCTCGTCGAGCAGCGTCGACAGCCGGACGCCGGTCCATTCGCAGCACGACAGCAACCCGTGCGTGAACTGAACCGGCAGCCCGCTCGGGCCGTTCCATTCGCTGCCCGTGTTGCCCGAGCATTCGAGGAAGTGGATCCGCGATTCGGACGGAAAACGCAGCAGGTCGTCGATCGTGAAGACGCGCGGCGCGCGCACGAGGCCGTGCACGACGACGCGATGGCGCTGCGCATCGATGTCCGGCACGCCCGCGTGATGACGCTCGTAGACGAGCCCGTTCGGCGTGATGTCGCCGAACAGGTCGGCGAGCGGCGTCATCGACGAGCCGGAGCCGGGTAGCGCAGGCGCGCGGGCGCTGCGGCGAATCACGTCGCGTTCATGCTCCCCTGGCAGGCCGTACGGCGGCGACAGCAGCGGCGCACCGGGCGTGCGCGTCCACGGCGGCACGTCGAGCGGCTGGCTTGCGAGCGCGCCGCCGGCGGGCAGCATCGCGGCAGCCCAACCGCCGGCGAGCTGGCGCAGCGCCGCGCGCCGGCCGCTGCGCGACGCACGGGGAGAAAAACGGGAATCGGTCATGGTCGAACGCGTGTTGTGCGCGGGAATCGCGCGCGGGGAAACGATCATTCTCGGCAACCGGGCGCGGCGCGGCAAACAACGATTCCCGCTTTGCTTATCGCGCCTGTCGTGCTTGTTGCGCCGCGCCCGATGCGCGTGCCGTCAGAACTTCACGCGCAGCCCGCTGACGAACGCGAGCTGGCGGTTCGTCGACGACGCGCTGCCGATGTTCGAGATCGCCGCGATCTTGCGATAGCCGCCCGACGTCGAGGTGCTCGCATCGCCGGCCGCGAGCTGGTAGATGCCCGACACGTAGATATCGGTGCGCTTCGACAACGCATAGTCGAACCCGAGCGTGAACTGGTGCCAGCGCGGCTTCAGCGTCTGGCCGCTCGTGCCCGGCAGGCCGCTCGCGCGCCCGTCGGTGAACGTATAGACCCCGATCAGCGTGGCCGCAGGCGTGAGCTGGTAGCGCGCGTTCACGTCGTAGTTGTTGAACTTGCGCGACGAACCGTCGAGATAATTGAGCTGCGTGTGGCTCCACGCGAAGCCGAGCGTCGCACGGCCGAGCACGTAGTTCGCGCCTGCCGCGCCGATCTGCTGCTTCAGTACGCCGCCATTCAGCCCGTAGAAGAACGCGCCGCTGTAGTCGTTGCCGGTGGTCGAGGTCGCGCCGCCCACCGCGCCGCTCGTATTCGACGCCGCATTCGGGTGATTGAACCGCACATAGCCGCCGCCGATCGACAGCGCGCCGTTCACGTAGTTCGCCGATGCGCCCCACGCGTTGTTGTTCGAGAATCCGGTGCCTGCGCCGCCATTGGCCTGGTTGCTGAACGCATAGAGCAGGTCGGCCGTGAAGCCGGCGATCGCGTCGCTGCGGAACTTCACCGCGTTGTTCAGCCGGAAGCTCTGGTTCAGGTTGTCGTTGTCGCCCACGTGCGTGGCCGGCGACCAGAAACCCGCGCCCGAGTACGGCGCGACGAGATCGGTGATCGGCTCGTACTGACGACCGAACGTCAACGTGCCGAGCCCTTTCTTGCCGAGGCCCACGTACGCGGACCGGCCGAACAGCCGGCCGCCCTGGCCGAGCCCGCCGTCGCTCGGCCGGAACCCGCTTTCCAGCGTGAAGACCGCCTGCAGGCCGCCGCCGAGATCCTCCGCGCCTTTCAGGCCCCAGCGGCTGCCGCTCAGCTTTCCGCTCGTCTGCTGGACGTTGCTCGCGCCGCCCTGGTTGTTCGTATACGCGATGCCGGCGTCGACGACCCCGTACAACGTCACCGAACTCTGCGCATGCGCGCCGACCGAACCGATCGAAACCAAACCCAGCACTACCGTTTTTTTGATCATGACCAACCTCTGTTTTTTGTCAGTACGTTTGCGAGGATCACGATGCTATTGACGACGGACGCGCCGATGAACGGCCGATCCGTGGTTTGTAAATCGCTGCGCGGCCGATTTGTAATGTTCATTGCCGCGGGCCCGGCAGGTGTGCCGCGATTGCGTCCGGCACGCCTGCTGCGGCGAACGCATCGTGCGGACCGCGAACGTCGGCCGCCGGAAACCCGTGGACGCGGTCATATCGATCGATGAAATCGTTCGATATCCGTAGTGCTCGTCGTTCGCATGACGATGCGTCTATGCAACGGCCCACTGGGCGAAGACGGGCCGATGCGCTATGCGCGTTCGCATATCGATTCCGCAAAACGTTGGTAGGGCCGGGCGAGGTACGACGGTAGAGTCTGGCATCCGGCCGCTGGCCGGCATGCGTCGGGAACGGCAGCGCGCACGGATACGCGCGCTTACCGATGGGACGCCCAACGAGAAAGGAGCCATTCGACATGAGTCGCGATGTACTGTTTCTGCTGGAACCGGGCTTTGCCGATCCGAAGCATCCGGGCCAGCGCTTCGTCTGTCCGCATGGACTGCCGATCGAAGGGCTGCTCGCGAGCGCGCCCGATCGCGCCGCGCGTATCGACGTGAAGCGCGTCGGCTTCGAGCGGCCGCGGCCCGCGGTGATCGACGCGCTCGACGATGCGCACCAGGGCCTGCCGGTGCTCGTGCTGGGCCGCGACCAGCCCGCGCCGGACGACGCGCAGACGCTCGGCGACGTGCGCTTCGTCACCGATGCGCGCCGCATCCTCGAACTGCTGGCCGAGCGCCACGGCTTTCCGGCGCTGCATTGACGCGGCGGTTTCGCTTTCCATCCGGTTCCATCCGATCGAACAGGAGCATCCGATGTCGTCAATGTCGGCGGTACGTCGCCGCCTGCTGCTTGCCGGCGCCGCAGTCGCGGCGCACCCATTGGCCGCGTTCGCCACGCCGGCCGCCGATGCCGATCTGGCCGGAACGACGTTGCGCGTCGCGACCTACAAGGGCGGCTGGCGCGCGCTGCTGCAGGCGGCCGGGCTCGACAACACGCCGTATCGGATCGACTGGCGCGAACTGAACAACGGCGTGCTGCATATCGAGGCGCTCAACGCGGATGCGCTCGATATCGGTTCGGGTAGCGAAATTCCCGCCGTGTTCGCCGCGCGGCAGAAAGCCAATGTGAAGTTCATCTCGCGCGTGCGCGAAGACCTGAACAACCAGGTCACGCTCGCGCGCAAGGACACGCCGATCCGCAGCATCGCGGACCTGAAGGGCAAGCGTGTCGGCTACGTGCGCGCGACGACGTCGCACTATTTCCTGTATCGACAGCTGGCGGAAGCCGGCCTGAGCTTCGACGACATCCAGCCGATCAACCTGTCGCCGACCGACGGGTTGTCCGCGTACGATCGCGGCGACATCGACGCATGGGCGATCTACGGCTACAACGGCCAGCTTGCGCGCAACCGCTACGGCGCCCGCGTACTGAAGACGGGGAAGGGCTATCTGTCGGGCAATTTTCCGGTGTATGCGAATCCGCGCACGCTCGACGATGTGCGTCGCCGCGCGGCGACCGGCGATTTGCTGCTGCGGTTCCGACGTGCGTATGCGTGGGCGAACGGGCATTTCCGCGACTATGCGCTCGCGCAGAATCACGAGACGCGTGTGCCGGTTGTGGATCTCGTCTCGATGTTCGATCAGCGCAGCGAAGACTACGCGCTGCTGCCGGTGACGCCCGACGTGATCGCGCAGCATCAGCAGGTCGCGGACGTGTTTGCGCGCATCGGCGTGCTGGACGGGCCGGCGCGTGTCGCGCCGTTGTGGGATACGTCGTTCAATCCGGTGGCGGCGGCGGGGGGCTGACCGCAAGAACACACCGTCCACCGATCGCCTGCACATGCAGGCGATCGGTCGGCACTTCCCGTCATTCACCCCGGCGCCGCGTGATCACGACCGAATCGCTTTCCTCCGAAGCGAAGTACCGTCACGCGACCTCTGGCGTTCGACGTATCCACACAAGCGCCGTCAATTCACCCCGACAGCACTCCACGCGCGCGCGACCGTCGCGCTTTCCGCCGAGTTCGCGCCATACAGGTCGTTGGCCGCCTGGATCGACGCACGCCGCGCGTTCGGGTAGTTCGAGTTGGCGTTCAGGTACACGGTGAGCGTCCGGTACCAGATCTTGCCGGCCTTGTCGCGACCCAGCCCGCTGAACGTCGTGTCGCCGTTGCAGACCAGTTGCGCTCTCGACAGGCCGGTGTCGGTCGACGGCACCGACGGCCCTTCCGACAGCAGGTAGAAGAAGCGGTTGCCGACTCCCGACGTGAAATGCGGATCGTGGCGCGGATTCGACCACGAGAAGCCGCCGGACGGGTAGCAGCTGAACGACCGGCCGTCGAGATCCTGCTTGTACATCTTGCGCAGGCCGCCGCTCACCACGCGCGCGCCGATCACGTAGTTGCCGGGATCGTTCGGGTTGTTCGCGTAGAACTTCACGAGCGTGCCGAAAATGTCGGACGTCGCCTCGTTCAGGCCGCCCGCGTCACCCGAATAGTTCAGGTTGGCGGTGGCCTCGGTCACGCCGTGACTCATCTCGTGCCCGGCGACGTCGACCGACACCACGGGCTTCGGCAGGCGCGTGCCCGGCTCGCCGTCTCCGTACGCCATCACGCGCGACGACAGCCATGCCGCGTTCGCGCCGGTCGTGCCGCTGCCGGTATTGAACACCACGTGCGCGTAGCTTCTCACGCCGCGACCGTCGTTGAAGATGCCGTTGCGATTGTGCGTGGTCTTGTAGTAGTCCCAAGTCAACGCGAGCCCGTAGTCGATGTCTGCCGCGACGGTCTGCCGATCGGTGGTCGTGTTGTTGCCCCACACGTTCGTGCTGCTCGTGAAGATCGGCAGGTCGGTCGCTTGCTCGACCTCGTCCGAGCTCAGGCCGCGACCATCGTAGACCGAGCCGCCGCCGCGGCCCGGATCGAGCATCCGGTATGCGTTCGTGCCGGTCTGGTCCGTCGTGAGCGTCAGGTTGCCGTAGTACAGCGAGCGGCCGGTGCCGGTCGCGGCGGCGGTCTTGATCAGGTCCTGTGCGTCGAGCACGGCGCCGGTGCGGGCGTCGACGTAGTACAGCACGGCGTCGCCGTGCGTGTCGGTCGACTTGCCGTAGACGCGTACCGCATAGGCCAGCGTCGGCGTGACGTCGCGGGCGAACACGACGAGTTCCGGCTCGTCGACGCGGCGCACGTCCGAGTTGAAGCGCGCGGCCGCGATGTGTCTGGCCCGCGTCGCACCGACGTCGGGTGCGTTGCGTACCACGGCGCGGTTCCCGACCTTGCCGATCGTGCCGGCGAGGTTGATCGGTGCGAGCTGCGTTACGCTGGCTTGCTTCAACTGCCCGTTGCTCGAGTGGACGACCACGTCGCCACCTATCACGGGCAGGCCCGCGTGGAAGCGATCGAAACGCACGTGCTCGGTGCCGTCGGGATCGACGATCACGTCCCGCACCTGGAACTGGTCGCCGTCGGTTGGGGCGCCTGCTTGTGGCCCCGCGAACTTCAACGTGCGTGCCGTGCCGCTGGCCGCCACGCTGAAGGCGGTCGGGTTCTGCTGGATCAGTTGCAGCGCCTTGTCGACCGCGGCCGGCTGGTCGCCGGCCTGGGCAAAAGCGCTGAGACTCGCGACGGTAATCGCGGTGATGGGCAGCAGTCGAGACAGTTTCTTCATGTAATTCCCCAGGTTATGAGTGGGTTTGTTCGAGGAATGCATCAAGTGATGACTTTTAAACAAGACATGTCGCGAACAGCAGGGGGATGCTAGGAGGTGATTTTTATAATTACAAGATATTTTCTATTGGATTAATTTTTCATGTCGTTGCTGTCAATCAAGTCGAAATTTGGTGAGAAATTTGAAATGATCGTGTTGATGGTGGTAACGGGGGCGATGCATCGACGGCGTGTGGCTGGGACGCTTTGGGGTTTTCTCGTCGTGGCGGGTGTGTAAGGAGGACGCGCGATGAGAAGTCGAGTCAAGTGGATGGTTGGGATTTTCGTTATTGAATATTGATTTCGATTGTTGCCGATTCGCGTGCCGTCAAATTAATTTTCAATGCTTTTTGTATCTTCTGTTTGTGACGTGAAGTCATCACATGTCCAATGGGCGTCGGGCGAGCGATGCTCGCATGACAACGAGTGGGAGGTGATTCGTGAAGTATCTTGCTGATCGCTTCCGGTGATGTTCGAGCCTTTGGCCGACCGCAGGCTACAGACCGCGCACGGTATCTATACCGATCTTAGTTGACATAATGCGTATTATCAATTCAAAAGGGTCGAATCCCAGAACGTGTAGCAAGGCCACACCAAATATCAAGCGCATTCCGGCGTAACCTCGTCGCCGTCGAGAAGGCATGCACCTTGCCCCGTAGCCTCATCTTTCCGAGCTAAAACAGGAGAACCGATGAGCGATCCCACTGCACATTCCCGGACGGCTGCAAAAGCGGTGCCGCCCCCACGAGCCCCCCATCTTCGCGCACTGGCGAACTGTATTCGCTTCCTCGCCATGGATGCAGTGCAGAAAGCGAACAGCGGACATCCTGGTGCGCCAATGGGGTTGGCTGACGTTGCGACGGTCCTGTTCAACGAGTTCATGAAATTTGACGCGTCGGATCCCCACTGGATCGATCGAGACCGGTTGGTACTGTCCAACGGACACGCGTCGATGCTCCTCTACAGCCTCCTCTATCTGACGGGCTATTCCGACATGACCCTCGACGAGCTCAAGCGCTTCCGGCAAGTCGGCAGCAAGACGCCGGGCCATCCGGAGTACTCGCACGCCGACGGAATCGAACTGACGACCGGCCCCCTCGGACAAGGCATCGCGGAATCCGTCGGCATGGCGTTGGCCGAGCGCGTCATGAATGCGCACTTCGGCGATGATCTCGTCGATCACTACACGTACGTATTTCTCGGCGACGGTTGCCTGATGGAAGGCATTAGCCACGAGGCCATTTCCTTGGCCGGCCACCTCCGGCTGGGCAGATTGATTGCATTCTGGGACAACAATTCGATTTCCATCGACGGCGCGACCAAGCTCGCGGTTTCGGACAACGAGATCGAGCGCTTTCAGTCGGCTGGATGGCGAGTCCTGGAAATCGACGGTCACGACACGAATGCGATACGGCGCGCTATCGAGACCGCTCGGACAACGCATGACCGACCGACGTTGATCGCATGCAGGACGATCATCGGGTTCGGCTTTCCGACCAAGGCCGGGACCGAGAAAGCCCATAGCGATGCCCCGGGCGAGGATGAAATCGCGGGCGCACGCCAGGCCCTCGATTGGCATTCGCCGCCGTTTGAAATCCCGGATGACCTGCTGAAAGCATGGCGGGAGATCGGCGCGCGCGGCCGCAAGACGAGACTCGCGTGGGACGAGCGTGTCCGCCGGGCGCCGCAGGCGCTGCGCACCGAATTCGACCGGCGCAATGCGGGAAAGCTTCCGGATGACTGGAAGGCGGCGATCGCGGCGGCACGGCAGGCATTTATTGCCAGTGGCAGTGCAATGGCCACCCGAAAGGCCAGCGGTGAAGTGCTTGATCATCTCTTCGACGCGATTCCGGAATTGCTGGGCGGCTCGGCGGATCTTACGCAGTCCAACAATACGAAGACGAAGAACCAAATCGCGATCGAGCCTGGCCGGTTCAAGGGTTCATACCTCCACTACGGCGTCCGCGAACACGGCATGGCCGCCGCGATGAACGGCATTGCCCTTCATGGTGGCCTCATTCCGTACGGCGGCACCTTCCTTTGCTTTTCGGACTACTGTCGCCCGGCGATCCGGTTAAGCGCGATGATGCGGGTGCGATCCATCTTCGTGATGACGCACGATTCCATCGGTCTCGGAGAAGATGGGCCGACTCATCAACCCGTCGAGCACCTCGCCGCTCTTCGCGCCATTCCGCAACTCGCCGTCTATCGGCCGGCCGATCCAGTCGAAACGGCGGAGTGCTGGGAACTGATTCTCGAACAGCCGCGCAGGGCCGCACTCCTCGCATTGTCACGCCAGCCGGTCCCGCTCCTGCGCAACGAGCCTGGAAACGAAAACAAGTCGGCGCGGGGCGCCTATATTTTGCGGGAGGCCGATGGCGGGCCGCGCCAACTCACGCTGATCGCGACAGGCTCGGAGGTCGACCTCGCCGTCCAGGCACGCGACATCCTGCAACAGGAAGGCGTGCCGACGGCCGTCGTATCGATGCCGTGCCGCCTGCTCTTCGAGGAGCAGCCGCGCGATTACCGGCGGGCCGTGCTGGGCGTTTCTCCCGCGAGGGTCGCGGTCGAGGCGGCGGTCGAACTGGGATGGGAACGGTACATCGGACCGGAAGGCCGGTTCGTCGGCATGCACAGCTTCGGCGAGTCCGGGAAAATCAAGGACGTGTACGACAAGTTTGGCATCACGGTAGATGCGGTGGTTCGCGCGGCGCATCAGGTGTTATCCGAAGTGTGACATTGCTGCAATCCGCCTCGGATGCGATGACCTTGCAGGACTCGTGGATGTGCTTTGAGAAGTGGGCGGCCTCGATTTTCGGTGGATTCGCGCGTAGCGTTAGAATAGCGCCCCTTCTCATGGGAGACGACAATGTCCTGGTTCGTTTATGAAGTGCCCGAATACCACGAAGACGCCGCGCGCATCGAACCTTTCAGCGAGCTGCGTAGCCGTGTGCTGAAAGCCGGCGGCCCGGCCATGGCAGACGACCTGGAAAGCGTTCGCGAAAACGCCGCGGCGACGGCGGACACGCAGGAGCGCCCGCTGCGTACCCCGGAAAATCCGCAGGTCTTTCCGATTCCTTACGCCGACTCGATGATCCTGGTCGGGTTCATCTTCGATCTGAAGCGCGAATTCCGCCAACTGGTCGTGTCGCCCGTGGAAATGCCCTGGCTGAAAGACGCGTAAAGCGTTGCGCCGGCGGGGTGTCGTACCCGGTGATCTGTTTCGGCATTCGCGCTTTCATCACGAGCCGGCCCACCGCTGGATCCGCGACGCGACGAGCGACCTCATCACAGGGCCGATGCATCACCAGCCGTTGCCGAATACGAAGCGCCGGCGTTCGACGGCGGCGCGATAGCCCGCGCGGTCGCTAATCGCTAGCGCGGCCGGTCACGCAGCAGCAGGCGCGACCCGACCTCCACGATCGACGTAATCGCCGGCAGCAGTTCCTGACCGAGCGACGTCAGCTCGTATTCCACGGACGGCGGCGACGTCGGCAACACGCTGCGCCGGATCACGCCCCGCTCCTCGAGATCACGCAGTCTGCCGGTCAGCACCTTCGCGGTGATGGTCGGGTTGTCGCGCCGCAACTCTGAAAACCGACGCGGGCCATTGCTCAGGCACCAGATCAGTTCGGGCGTCCACAGACCGCCGATCAACGCCATGCATTTCGACATCGGGCAGCCGGGAAGCGGCTCCACCTTCTTTCGCATTCTCAAACCCATCGTCGCACCGGGAATGGTTTCCATTTGGTTACTTGAAAATGATGGTAACCGATGGATAGGTGGTTTCCAATGGAAACCTTCATCCCTACACTTGGAGCCTCACCTATCGATACACGGAGAGCATGAACATGTATGCAATAACGGGAGCATCCGGGCAGCTCGGGCGCCTTGTGATCGACGCATTGCTTGAAACCGTGCCGGCCAACCGGATTATCGCGGCGGTCAGGAATCCGGCGAAGGCGCGCGACCTTGAAGCGCGCGGCGTGGTGGTGCGCGAGGCCGACTACAAGCGGCCTGAAACGCTCGCCACCGCGTTCCTCGGTGTCGACAAACTCCTGCTGATCTCGTCGACCGAAGTCGCCGGCCGCCTGCCATTGCACCGCGCGGTGATCGACGCGGCCCGGCGGGTTGAAGTCTCGTTGCTCGCCTATACGAGCATGCTGCACGCCGACACGTCGCCCGTCCGACTCGCGATCGAGCATCGGCAGACGGAAGAAGTCATCGCGGCCTCCGGCCTCCCCACCGTCCTCCTGCGCAATGGCTGGTACACCGAGAACCATTTGATGGCCCTTCCCGCTGCGCTCGAGCATGGCGCGTTCATCGGGGCCGCGAAGGACGGGCGCTTCTCTGCCGCCGCGCGGAAGGACTATGCGGCGGCCGCGGCCGCGGTATTGACGACGGACGGCCACGCAGGAAAAACCTATGAACTGGCGGCAGACGATGCGTACACGCTGGCGCAGCTAGCCGCGGAGGTTTCGCGGCAGTCCGGCAAGACCGTCGTCTACAACGATCTCGCCGAGGACGCTTATGCCGACGTGCTGACGAGCGCCGGGTTGCCGCCCGAGTTTGCCAGCGTCCTCGCGGATGCCGACGTGGCCGCGTCGCGCGGTGCGCTGTTCGACGACGGCGGCGTCCTCGCGCGACTGATCGGTCGGCCCACGACGTCGTTGGCGAGCGTCGTCGCGACCGCGTTGCGCGATTAGGGCGAACAAGCCCCGATGAAGCATCAGCCAGCGCCGCTGCAGCGTGCGGGTTCGGCTGATGCTGCCGGGGCGCGCGCCCGGCACGTGCTTCGGTGACAACGCTCGCCACCCGATGGCGGGCACGTGGCTCACAGTCGGTAAGTTCGCAGCGCATTGTGGACGAACAGCGCCTCGCGCTCATCGTCGCGGGCGCCCGCGACGATCGCCGCATAAGCGTGCCAGAGCGCCTGATAGCCGGCATGGAGCCGATCGACCGGGAAGTTCGACGCGAACATGCAGCGCGCCGCGCCGAACGCGTCGATCGCCTCCAGCACGTACGGGCGGAAACTTTCGACCGTCCAGCGATGGTCGAACATCGCGAGCCCGGACAGCTTCATCGTCACGTTCGCCCGCCGCGCGAGCCCGCGCAATCCGTCGCGCCACTCGCGCCAGCCGTGCACGCTGGTCCGGTCGACGAACATGCCTGTGTGATTGACGATCACGGACGTGTCGGGATGCGCATCGAGGACGGCGAGCGCGGCGCCGACCTGGGCCGGGTACAACTGCAGGTCGAACGACAAACCGAACTCGCTCAGCATCCCGAAGTTCTCTCGCCAGCTCGGTTCAGTCAGATAGTCCACGTCGACGTAGTTGTACCAGGGGTCCGGATGCCGGTTCAACACCTGCCGGATACCGCGCACGTTCGGATGCGCCGCCGCGCCGGCGAGCCGGATGCGTGCGTCCGGCGCGAACAGGTCGACGCCCGCGACGATGCCGTCCGGCATCCCGCCGCTCGCCGGCGCATCGGCCAGCGCCTGCAGCCAGTCGACTTCGCTCGGCGTCGTCCACACATCGTGGATCGCCTCGACATGCACGACCTTCAGCACGTCGATATCCGCGCCGGCGTCCGCGCGCAGGTCCGCGGGCAGGTAGCGGCGCGGCAAGTCCGCCACCGCGCCCGAGAACGCCGGCTGAGCGCGATCGAGCCAGCTGTAGCTCAACGCGTCGGCGTCCCAGAAATGGACATGGGGATCGACAACCTGCATGTGGGCTCCGTGAGTTCATGCGACACGATGATCCGCTGCAATGGTTCGGCACACGCCGAGCGCTGCCGATCCGTTGAACGGGCCGGCGTCATTCCAGATGGAACATCGGCTCCAGCGATTTCTCGACCGGACGTCCGTCCGGCCCGGTCGCCATCAGGTCGGCCATGTACGCCCACCAGCGACGCATCACGTCCTTTTCGGCGAGTTGCGCGATCCGGTGATCGGCCGGCCGTTTGAGCACGGCGAACAGGTGATGGGTGTCGTCGTCGAGAAAGATCCAGTAGTCCGAGATGCCCGCTGCACGAAGCGCGTCGGCGAGTTCCGGCCAGATCGCATCGTGCCGGCGCCGGTATTCGTCCCGCTTGCCGGGGTGCAGGCGCATCCTGAAGGCGATCGTTTCCATGCCCATGCCTCGCGGTTTCATTGCAGGTTCACGTACATGCCGCCGTCGACGAGCAGCGCGGCGCCGTTCACGTAGCGCGCCATGTCGGACGCGAGAAACACGACGCAGTCGGCGACGTCGTCCGGCTCGCCGAGGCGGCCGAGCGGAATCCGGCGCTCGAAGTACTCGGTCTTGCCGGGCGCGGCGAGATCGTCGTCGTTGATTTCGGTGCGGATCGTGCCCGGCAGCACCGAATTGCAGCGAATCCGATGCGGCGCGAGCGCGACCGCGCACGACTGCATCAGCGCATGGACGCCGGCCTTGGTCGGCGTGTAGTGCGTCTGCATGCCGCCGCCGACCAGCGCGCTGATCGAGCTGGTCGCGACGATCGCGCCGCCGTGCCCTTGCGCGGCCATTTGCCGGGCGACGGCCTGGGTCATGTAGAACGCACCGTGCAGGTTCACTTCCATCGTCCGTTGCAGCAGCTCGGGCGGCAAGTCCAGGAAGCCGTGGAACGGGCAAATTCCGGCATTGCTCGCCAGTACGTCGATCCGGCCGAATCGTTCGACCGCGGCCGCGACGAGCGCGCGGGCCGTGTCCGGCTGCGCGACGTCGCCCGGCACGGCCAGCGCGTCGCGCCCCGTCGCGCGGATCGCGTCGACGAGCGCGTCGATCTCGTGATCGGCCTGCGTGGGCAGCAGCGGGTTCGTCCAGTAGTTGACGACGACGTCGGCGCCATGCCGCGCACACGCCAGCGCGATCGCGCGGCCGATCCCGCGCGATCCGCCCGTCACGACGACGATCCTGTCTTCAAGCAATTTCGTCATTGCGCCCCTCCGTACGCTCAGTGTTCATACGGGCGCTGCATGCGCACGTCCGGATTCAGGCGCACGCCGAAACCGGGCGTGTCGGGCACCTTCATCCGCCCGCCGACCGGCACCGGCTCGTCGAGCAGCAGCGGATCGAACATCGGCACGACACGATCGGCCTGCGGCGCCATCATCAGGAATTCGGCGAACGGGCTGTTGTGCCGCGTCGCGACGAAGTGATAGCTGTAGACCGACGAGCCGTGCGGAATCACCAGCACGCCACGCGCATCGGCGAGCGCCGAGATCCGCATCAACTCGGTGAGCCCGCCGCACCAGCCTACGTCCGGCTGAATGATGTCGCAGCACTCCATCTCCAGCAGCATGCGAAAGCCCCAGCGGGTCGCCTCGTGCTCGCCGGTCGTGACGAGCATGCCGCGCGGCACGTCGCGGCGCAGCTTCGCATAGCCCCAATAGTCGTCGGGCGGCAGGCATTCCTCGATCCATTTCAGGCCGAGCGCATGCGCTTCGTGCGCGAGCCGCGTCGCATACGGCACGTCGAGACTCATCCAGCAGTCGAGCATCAGCCAGAAATCGGCGCCGACGCGCGAACGCATCTCGGCGAGCGCATCGAGATTGCGACGCAGGCCGACCTCGCCCTCGGCCGGGCCGTGATGCAACGGCAGCTTGCCGCCGATGAAACCCATCTCCTTCGCGAGATCGGGTCGCGCACCGGTCGCGTAGAACTCCAGCTCGTCGCGCACCTTGCCGCCGAGCAACTGGTGCACGGGCTCCCGCCTGACCTTCGCGAGCAGGTCCCACAGCGCGAGATCGACGCCGGAAATCGCATTGAGCACGACACCCTTGCGCCCGTAATACAGCGTTGCATGGAACATCTGATCCCACATCTTCTCGATGTCGGTTACGCGCTGCCCTTCGATGAAACGCGCGAGATGCCGCTCGACGATGAACGCGCCGATCTCGCCGCCGGTCGTCACCGCAAAGCCGACCGTTCCATCGCTGGCCTCGACTTCGATCACGAGCGTGCCGAGCACGTTGATGCCGAACGACTGGCGGCTCTGCCGGTATTCGGGGTAGCGCGACATCGGCGTCGCAATGTGGTCGTCGATCCAGTGACCGGCATCCTGATCGTGGTAATCGGCACCGCCACCACGCACCGTCAGCGCGCGGACCGCGCGTATCGTCGGCATGCTCATTCTTCGGGTTCCTTGGTTGGGTCATCGAGTGCGGAAGCCGCCCGTACGCGTCGGGCGCACGGATGGCGGCGGAATTCGCAACGTCGTGCTGCCAGGCGGTCGCGTCAGCGTGCCCAGCGCAGCACCAGCGCGTCGAGCCGTCGCGCAATTTCGATCAGGCCCGCGCGCGTCGCCGGATGCAGCGGCGCCAGCGGACGGCGCGGCGCGTCCGATGCGATCACGCCGCCCTCCTTCATCAGCGCCTTCGCCGCCAGCAGGCCGGCCTGACGGTTCTCGTAATTGATCAACGGTAGCCATTGCTCGTACTGGGCGACCGCCTCGTCGCGCTGCCCGGCGAGATACGCGGCGAGAATCGGCCGCAGCCCGTCCGGATAGCCGCCGCCGAGGATGCTGCCGGTCGCGCCCGCATCGAGATCGGCAAGCAGCGTGATCGCCTCCTCGCCGTCGAACGGCCCTTCGATCGCGTCGCCGCCAAGCGCGATCAGTTCGCGCAGCTTCGACGCCGACTGCGGCACCTCGATCTTGAAATAGCGCAGATTCGGAATCGTGTGCGCGAGGCGCGCCAGAAACGCGGCCGATACCTGCGTGCCGCTCATCGGCGCGTCCTGGTACATGATCGGGATCTCGATCGCGTCGGAAAGCGCCGCATAGAACTGCTCGATCGCGGCCTCGCCGCAACGAATCGTCGCGCCGTGGTACGGCGGCATCACCATCACCATCGCCGCACCGGCCGCCTGCGCGGCGCGGCTGCGCGCCGCGCAGATCGTCGGATTGAAATGCGTGGTCGTCACGATCACCGGCACGCGTCCCGCCACGTGTTCGAGGATCGCCGCGATGAGCCGCTCGCGCTCGTCGTCGGTCAACGAAAACTGTTCCGAGTAGTTCGCGAGGATGCACAGGCCGTCCGCTCCCGCGTCGATGATGAAGTCGACACAGCGCTTCTGGCCCGGCATATCGATCTCGCCCGACTCGGTGAAGATCGTCGGCGCGACGGAAAACGCGCCCGTATAGCGGCGGTGAATCGGCGTAGACAAGCTCATCTGAAACCCTCTCTTATAATCAGTGATCCGAATTGTATGGCGCGTTTGTCGTGCGCCCATACCGCGATAAATCACGCGTCATACACGCCCGTACCGCCCTCGCAACCCGTCCGTCACGCCGCAATAGATCGCCTTCAGCTTCAGGCGCTTGTTGCGCGCATGCAGCAGCACGAACGCGACGTGCTTGAGCGTGATGAGATTGATCAGCAGCATCGCCGGATAGCGCCGCCAGTAGTCGCGCGCGACGAGGATACAGTTGCGCGCCGCATAGTAGTGGCGCAGCGCGCTCTGATCGAATATCTCGACGCGCGGCCAGTGCTGCTGCGCGGACGGGCTGCCGAGTTCATGGGGCAGCGACACGTCGGCGTTGACGCGCACCGGCACGCCGTGCGCCTGCGCGCGCATGCAGTATTCCGCGTCGACGTGGTCGATGAAGAAGTCCTCGCGGAAGCGGCCGAGCGCGCGATACGCGTCGAGCGAGATTGCGGTGCCCGACGAGATGATGACCGAGCACGACAGCAGGCCGTGCGCGCCGCCGTGGATCGGCGTGATCTGCGCGGACCAGCGGCGCACCGTGAACAACGGCAGGTCGCGCTGGAAATTGCGGTTGAAGATCCGCGGGCCGACCAGGAAGCGGCTGTCGCCCACCCGCGCGCAGCCGGCCAGCATGCGATCGAAATAGTCGTCCGGAACGTGCGAATCCTGATCGAAGATGAAGAAGACGTCGCAGCCGCGGCCGATCAGGAATTCGACGCCGGCGTTGAACGCACCGGCGATGCCGCCGCGATTGTGATTCGCGATCACGTCGACGCCGCCTGCGGCGAGCCGTGCGTACAGCGCACGATCGGCGACGGGCGAATTGTCGACCGCGACGACGACGGGGCTTTTCGCGGGCAAGGTCAGCAAATGCTCGATCTGCGCCGCGGAGGGTTTATACAGCGTGACCAACGTACCGTGTGTCATGACGGCACCTCGTGACGATCAAGTAGCGATGCGCCGCGCCGGTCGATCCGGGCGACCCGTCCTCCTTTGCACGACTGCTTGTCTCGTCGACCGGCCTGCCCTGCCCGTTCGCGTGCTGTACGCGATCGTCGCAGGCGCCGCGGCCGGTCTTGCTTTATCTTGCGTACAGCTTGACGACGCTCGCCTGGACGACGCGCGTGATCTCTTCCATCCGCCAGCGGATATGCGTGTCGGTCAGCGTCGCGCAACGTTCCGCATCGCGTTCGGCAAGCGCGTCGAGAATCTCGAGATGCTCGGTAAACGCCTCGTTGCGTCGCTGATCGACGTCGACCCAGCGCACGTAGTGAATACGCGCGTTGATCCCTTGCAGCACCCGGCCGATCTCGGCATTGCCCGACAACGCGGCCAGCTCCAGGTGAAACTGCTCGTCCTTGACGACCAGCTCGGCCGACGACATCCGCGCCGCATTCTTCATCACCTGCTTCCAGAAGCGACGCAACGCCTTGATGTCGTTGTCCGACCCGCGCTCGCATGCGAGCATCACCGCGGTCGTTTCGATCGAGCGACGCAATTCGAACAGATCGAACACATCCTTCCCCTCCAGTTCCCGAATGAAGAAACCGCGGTTCGGCACGAACACCAGCAGGTTTTCGGCAACGAGCCGATTCAGCGCCTCGCGAATCGGCGTGCGACTCACGTTGAAGCGCTCGGCAAGCTCCAGCTCGTTGAACCGCTCGCCCGGCCGGATCTCGTACAGCACGGCCATCTGTTTCAACTGCTCGTAAATCTCGTTGACCGTGAGGCCCGTGCGCGTCGGCGCCGCGGTCTCCCGGCCAGCCATAACGGAAGTCGACATCTCGTCTCCTGGTTCCACCTGTTGTCACCGCGCGTCATTATCCATCGGCAATTTGCCCGCGCGCGTTCTTTTTACATGCACGAGCCATGCGTCAGCGCATCAGCAAGCTGCCGAAGCCCGGCACGGGATCGTCGATGCCCGCGAGCCGCAGCGCGTGCCAGGCGAGCGCGTGATTGCTCGACAGTACGGGTTTGCCCGCGCGCGCTTCGATATCGGCCAGCGCATCGACGATGCGCAGGCTCGTGCACGACACGAATACGGCATCGACGGCCGGATCGGCGGCGAGCGTCAGCACCGCGTGCTCGATCGACGCGCGCTCGATGCGGGCGACCTCGTTGTCGTCGCGGTGCTCGAACGATCCGACCCGCACGATATCGACGCCGCGCGCGCGCAGGTACGCGGCCATCGCATCGTTGATCGTGCGCTCGTACGGCGTCAGCAGCGCGACCCCGCGCGCGCCGAGCGCCGTCAGCGCGACGCGCGCCGCGGTAATCGGCGTGGTGCATGCGACGCCGGGCCGCGCCTCGCGGATGCGCTCGAACACGCGCTCCTCGCCGAGCACCATCGACGCCGACGTGCAGCCGAACGCGACGACGTCGAGGCGCTCGCCCGGCCGGATCAATTCGACCGCGGCGCAGATCCCGCCGTCCATCCGCGCGAGCGTCTCGGCGGTGATCTCGGCGGAATTCGCGATCCGGCTTTCGTAGAACGCGACGCCATCGATCGCGAGCAGACGTCGCCACTCGTATTCGATCGTATGATCGGTCGCCAGCACGACGAGGCCGATCGCCGCGCGCCGCGCGATGCCGGCGTCGAGCGAGAAATCGAAGCGCGCGTACGCATCGCGCGCCGGGCCGGCGCCGACACCCGGATCGGACGCCTCGGAGGTGGAAAGAAGTTCGCTCATTGCAGGGTCATCCCGGTGATGTCGATGTCGGGCCGCTTGCCGTGGATCAGATCCGCGACGATCTTCGCGGTGCCGCACGACATGGTCCAGCCCATATGGCCGTGGCCGGTGTTGAAAAACAGGTTGCGGTGCCGGGATGCGCCGATGATCGGCGTGCCCTCCGGCGTCATCGGCCGCAGCCCGGCCCAGTACGACGGCTTCGCGTAGTCGGCGCCGTTCGGGAACAGCGCCTGCGCGGTCGCGAGCATGTGCGCGAAATCGCCCGGCGAATGCGTGGTGTCGTAGCCGCTGAACTCGGCGGTCGCGGTCAGCCGCAGCCGGTCGCCGAAGCGCGCCCATGCGACGAGCTGGTTCTCCTCGACGCCGCCGAGCGCGGGCGGCTCGTGCGTGTCGTCGATCGGCAGCGTGACCGAGTACCCCTTGACCGGATAGATCGGCAGCCGGTAGCCGAGCGAGCGCGCGACGAACGGCGAGTACGCGCCGAGTGCGAGCACGTATCGATCGCCGGTCACGCGGCCCTGCGACGTCTCGACGTAGTCGATCGCATCGGCGCTCGCGCGCACGCCGTCGATCGACGTGCCGAAGCGGAATTCGACGCCGAGCGCGCGGCAGCGCTCGGCCAGCGCGCGCGCGAACAGATGCGCGTCGCCGCTCTCGTCGCTCGGGCAATGGATCGCGCCCGCGATCCCGGCCGCCGCGTGGCGCAGCGCCGGCTCGCGTTCGACGGTGGCCCGCGCATCGAGGATGTCGAGCGGCAGGCCGTTGTCGGTCAGAATCCGCATGTTCGCGACGCCGCGCTCGAACGATGCAGGGTCGCGATACAGGTACAACAATCCTCCGCTCGTCCGGTCGTACTCGAGCAGTTCATCATTCGTCGCCTGCTGAAGCCGCTGCTGCGCATAACGACACAGCCTCACCTTGATCGACGTGTTGCGGCGCGAACGCTCGGCCGTGCAGTTCTGCAGGAACAGCGCACACCAGGCCCACATCCGCCAGTCGGGCGTCCATTTGAGCCGCAGCGCCTGGCCGTCGGCAAACAGCGACTTGAACAGAATCTTCGGCGCGCGCGGCGATGCCCAGGTATACGAATGGCCGGGCGCGATCAACCCCGCATTCGCGAAGCTCGTTTCGAGCGCGACGCCGTCGCGACGTTCGATCACCGTCACCTCGTCGCCGGCCTTCGCGAGAAAATACGCAGTCGTTACGCCGACGATGCCGCCGCCGAGCACGATCGTCTTCATACTCCGCTTCTCCTGTACTAGCTCGCGGCGATCGCCGCGATCTCGACCGTGTACTGCGGAAACGCGAGCTTCGATTCGACGCACGCGCGTGCCGGTGACTCGCCCTGCGGCACCCACGCGTCCCATACGCTGTTCATCTCGGCGAAGCTGCGATAGTCGGCCAGCCAGATGCTCGCGGACACGATCCGGCGCTTGTCGAGCCCCGCGTCTTCGAGCAGCCGGTCGATCTTGTCGAGAATCTGCCGGGTCTGCCCCGCCACGTCGAGCGACGTGTCGTCCGCCACCTGCCCCGCGACGAAGGCCAGCCCGCCCGCGACCACCAGTTGGCTCATCCGTTCACTTACGCCGTATCGCTTGATCTCCACCATCTGACTGCCCTCCGAGGTCGTGTCGAGTTGGGAAGATTTAAGCACTGCAATTCACCTCTGTATACACTTTTTTCAGAAATATTCTCGATTGCGCCGGATTGGCGCGCCCATGCACCATGGCTATCCACGCGCTTTATCCGCGTGCATAAATGCATGAAAACAGGGAAAATTTTCTATCTCAAACAAGACTTTCGCTATTCGTCACAGCGGCTCGAAAATTTATTTGCAAACGATTTTTGTTCTGTGATTCTGTCGACACTTCTGTATATCAAACCATGCCGCCAACCGTGCGGCCGACCATGCGACGGGAGAACGAAGATGAAGGCAAGTCAGTGGAGTATCGGTATCTGGATCGCGCTCGGGGCGCTTGCGTCGGGCGCTGCGCACGCCGACGTCAGCGTGGGCGCGGTGCTGCCGCTGACCGGCGCGAGTGCGTCGATCGGCGAAGACCAGCGCCGCGGCATCGAGCTGGCCGTCGCGCAGATCAATGCGAAAGGCGGCGTGCTGGGCCAGAAGCTCGCCGTGCGCATCGAGGATTCGGGCGGCTCGGCCAATATCGCGCTCGACGCCGCGCGCAAGCTCGCGACCGTCGAACACGTGCCGGTCGTGCTCGGCGAATTCTCGTCGTCGGTCACGATACCGGTCGGACAGTTCCTGGTGCGCCAGGGCGACGTGCACATCAACATCGGCTCGTCGAGCCAGCAGGTGCGCAAGATCGGCGCGGGCTCGTTCAGCGTGATCGGGCTGGACGACCTGTCCGCGCGCTTCGCCGCGCAGGACGTGTACGCCCGCAAGCTGCGTCGCATCGCGCTGATCGCGCCGAACAACGGCTACGGCCAGGGGATTGCCGGCGAATTCAGGAAGCGTTTCGAGGCGCTCGGCGGCACGGTGGTGTCGACGGTGCTCTATACGGAAGGACAATCGACCTATCGCCGCGAACTGGAGCAGGCATCGCGCGCGCAGCCCGACGCGTATGTCTACAGCGCCTATGGCCAGGAAGCCGCGACGCTGAACCGGCAGGCATTCGAGATGCGGCTCAACCAGCATCCGTGGTACGGCATCTACCTGACGATGTGCACGAGCGACACGCCCGCGCAGATCGCGCAAGGCCAGATCGGCCTCGAAGTCGCCGCGCTCGGCGCGGGCGCGAAAGCGTATGCGAGCGCCTATCAGGCCGCGTACAACGAGGCCCCGCGCTCGGCGTTCGGCAGCTATGCGTATGACGCGACGCTGTTGTCCGCCGCGGCGATCGGCCGCGCGCAATCCATCGACCCGGCGAAGATTCGCACCGCGCTCGCGGCATTGGGCAAGTCGTATACCGGCGTGACCGGCGCGATCGCGTTCGATGCCGACGGTCAGCGGGAAGTCCAGCCGTACGAGAAGGTGGTCTACCGCCAATCGGTCGTCGCGCAGCAGTAAGCGCCCGCCCGGATGAACCAGAGGATCTCGCCATGCTGTCATTCATTGTCGACGTATTGATCCGCACCGCCGATCTGCTGCTGGTGTCGGTCGGCCTGTCGACGCTCTATTCGCTGATCCGCTTTCCCAACATCGCGCATGTCCAGTACGCGATGCTCGGCGCATTCGCGACGCTCTGGCTGGAACGCGCGGGGCTGCCGTTCGCGCTCGCGACGGCCGTGTCCTGCGCGCTGGTCGGCACCGCCGCGACGCTGCTGAACCTGTTCGTGTTCGCGAGACTGCTGCGCTCCGGCAGCGCGGTGGCGATGATCGGCTCGCTTGCGATCTCGATGCTCGCGGTCGCGCTGGTGCTCGGCGTCGCCGGCTCGCGGCCGCAGCAGTATGCGCAGGACGTGCATCCGCCGATGGTGATCGCCGGCGTCGCGCTGTCCGTGCCGCAACTGGGCTCGATCGCATGCGGCGCCGGCGCGCTCGCGATATTCGCGGCGCTGCTGTACCGCACCGGCCTCGGGCGGGCGATGCGTGCGCTCGCGTCGAATCGCGCGCTGGCGCTCGCGACCGGCATCGACGCGACGCGCGTGACCAACGTGATCACGTTCGCGAGCGGCGTGCTGGCGGCGCTCGGCGGCACGATGCTCGGCGCCACCGAGAGCGTGCATGTGAATCTCGGCTATGGACTGCTGATCCCGGTGTTTTCCGCGGCGATCCTGGGCGGCCTCGGCAATCCGCTCGGCGCCGCGGCCGGTGCGCTGCTGATCGCGGTGGCCGAAACCGTCGCGCTGAACGTCGATTTCGGCGGGCTCGTCGATCGGCCGATGCAATTCTTTCCGGTCGAGTACGTCGGCGCGGTGTCGTTCGCGATCCTGCTCGTCGCACTGATCTTCCGGCCTTACGGCATCTTCGATCGGGAGGTACGGCGTGTCTAGCTTCGTCATCCATCTGCTGACCGTCGGCTGCCTGTACGCGACGATGGCGCTCGGGTTGAACCTGCAGGCCGGCTATGCGGGACTCGTCAATTTCGGCTTCATTGCGTTCAGCGGGCTCGGCGCGTACGCGGCCGGCATCGCGTCTCGGCTCGGCTGGCCATTGCCTTCGGCGCTCGCGCTCGCGCTGGCCGCGGCGGGTGCGCTGGCGATCGTCGTCGCGCGGCTCGGGCGGCAGCTCTCCGCCGACTACTGGGGGATCGCGACGCTCGCGATCGCCGAGATCCTGCGCACGATCGCGCTCAACGAAAGCGGGTTGACCGGTGGCGCGCAAGGCATCGGCGGCATCGCGCCGCTATTCCCCGGGCTGCGCGCGCCGTGGGCCGAACTCGCGTTCCTCGCGGTCACGGCCGGCTGCCTCGCGCTCACCTACGCGACGTACCGGCGCCTGACCGCGAGCCGCTTCGGCCGGGCGCTGAAGGTGATGCGCGAAGAACCCGCGCTCGCGGTCTGCTTCGGCTACGATCCGCTCGCGCTGAAAACGCGCGCATGCATCGCGGGCGCGCTGCCCGCCGCGCTCGCCGGGGCACTCGCCGCGTGGTACATCGGCTATGTCGGGCCGGACGCGATGATCGCGTCCGAGACCTTCGCGCTGTGGACCGTCGTGATGGTCGGCGGCCTCGGCAGCCACCTGGGTGTGCTGGTCGGCACGCTGATCGTGCAGGCCGTCTACGCGCTGGCGCCGTTTCTCAAGGACTGGCTCGATGTCGGCAGCGACCTGACCGGCGCGGTGCGGCTGGGCCTGGTCGGCCTGATGCTGCTCGCGTGCGTGCTCTGGCGTCCGCACGGGCTCGTACCCGAGCGCCTGGAGGTGCGGCCATGAGCACGCTGCTCGATCTCGACGGCGTGACGATCCGCTACGGCGAGAACGTCGTCTTGTCCGGGGTCACGCTGTCGGTCGACGGCGGCGAAATCGTCGGACTGCTCGGCCCGAACGGCTCCGGCAAGAGCACCGCGCTCAACGCGATCACCGGCTTCGCGCCGCTCGCGGCGGGCGCGATCCGCTTCGACGGTCGGCGGATCGACGCGCTGTTGCCGCACAAGATTGCGCGGCTGGGCGTGCGCCGCACGTTCCAGTTGCCGTCGATGCCCGCACGCATGTCGGTGCTCGAACTCGCGATGGCGGCTTCGTCCGCGCGCCACGGCATCGCCGCCGCCCTCTGGCCCGGCCGTGCGACGCGCGCGCTCGATGCCGATACGCGTGCACGCGCCGCCGCGCTGCTGGACGAGCTGAAACTGTCCGGCGTCGCGCACCTGTCCGCCGCGTCGATTTCCGGCGGCCAGAAGAAGCTGCTGGGCATCGCGTGCGCGATGATGACCGAGCCCAAGCTGCTGCTGCTCGACGAGCCGACCGCCGGCGTGCACCCGAACCTGCGCGGCGAGCTGATCGACGAACTGCGACGGATTCGCAAGCAAGGCGTCACGCTGGTCGTCATCGAGCACGACATGCATTTCATCCGCGAGCTGTGCGACCGCTGCGTCGTGCTGGACCGCGGCGTGACGATCGCGAACTGCCGGCCGGCCGAGCTGGAGCGCAACCGTCGCGTACTCGACGCGTATCTCGGGCGCGCCCATGCCGCCCCTCGTCCGCTGGAGGCGTCATGATCGACGTGCGCGAACTCGTCGCCGGCTACACGCCCGAAGTCGACATCCTGCATGGCGTGTCGCTCACGGTCGGGGCCATCGACATCGTGACGATCCTCGGCCCGAACGGCTGCGGAAAATCGACGCTGCTGAAGGCGATCGCAGGCTTCGTGCTGCCTCGTGCGGGCAGCGTGACGATCCAGGGCACGGACGTGGCGCGCGTGCCGGTCCACCGCAAGATCCGCGAGTACGGGATCGGCTTCGTGCCGCAGACCGACAACGTGTTCGCGTCGCTGACCGTGCGCGAAAACCTGATGCTCGGCGGCCAGTCGATGTCGGCGTTTCCGCGCGAGGCGCGGATCGACGAGCTGTGCGAGCAGTATCCGGTGCTGCGGCGTCGCTACCGGTCGCTGGCGGGCGCATTGTCCGGCGGCGAGCGGCAAATCGTGTCGCTCGCACGCGCACTGATGCCGCGCCCGGTGTTGCTGCTGCTCGACGAGCCGTCGGCCGGCCTGTCGCCGAAGATGGTCGACGAGGTGTTCGACGCGATCGTCCGGATGCGCGACACCGAGCATATCGGCGTGCTGATGGTCGAGCAGAATGCGATCGAGGCGCTGCGCATCGCGGATCGCGGCATCGTGCTGACGATGGGGCGCGTCGCGCTCGAAGGCGCCGCGGCCGAGCTGCTCGACAGCGACGAGATGCGACGCCTGTACCTCGGCGGGAGGGCCGCATGAACGGCGGACGCGCCACGCCGGTCGCCGGCGCGTCCGCCGCCGCCGCCGCGGCCGCGCGTCCCGTGCTCGTGATGGTCGCGCTCGCGTGCGGTTTCGTGATGGCCATGCTCGACGTGACGATCGTCAACGTCGCGCTGAAGGCGATGGAAACCAGTCTGTCGATGTCGCTGACCGTGCTGGTGTGGGTCGTCGATGCGTACACGCTCAGCTTCGCCGCGCTGCTGCTGCTCGGCGGCGCGCTCGCGAACCGCTACGGGTCGAAAGCCATCTACGTCGCGGGGCTCGCGCTGTTCGTCGGTGCGTCGGTGCTGTGCGCGGCCGCGCAGTCCAGCGGCGCACTGGTCGCGGCGCGCCTTGCACAAGGTGTCGGCGCGGCGCTGTTCATGCCGAGTTCGCTGAGCCTGCTCACGCTCGCGTTCCCGCCAGGGCCGATGCGCACGCGGATGATCGGCATCTGGGGCGCGCTGGTGTCGGCCGCGATGGCGCTCGGGCCCTGCGTCGGCGGCGTGCTGGTCGACGCGATCGGCTGGCGCGGCATCTTCTGGGTGAATTTGCCGGTCGGTGCGGCCGGCCTGTGGCTCACGTACCGGCATATCGCGCGGGCGCCGCGTCATCCCGGCCCGTTGAATGCGCTCGGCCATCTGTTCGGCGCGCTCGCGCTCGCCGCGCTGAGCTTCACGCTGATCGAAGGGCCCGGCGCCGGCTGGCGCTCGCCGTCGATCCTCGCCGGCGTCGCCACGACGTTGGCGGCCACCGCGGCATTTGCGTTACGCGAGCGCTACGCGCACTCGCGCATCCTGTCGCCGGCGCTGCTCGCGAATCGGCGTTTCGTCGCGGGCAGCACGCTGGGTCTCGCGATCAACTTCGGCATTCTCGCCGAGATCTTTCTGTTGAGCCTCTATTTGCAGAACGTCCGCGGCGCGAGCGCGCTCGTGGCCGGGTTCGAATTGTTTCCGCTGATGGCGATGTTCGGCATCGGCAATCTCGCGTCCGCGAAAGTCAGCGCCCGGTTCGGCGCGCGCCGCACGCTGCTCTCGGGGCTCGCGCTCGCCGCGCTCGGCAGCGTGGCGCTCGTCGGCGTCGCGGCGATGTCGTATCCGGTGCTGGCCGTCGCGATCGGCTTGGCCAACTTCGGCGCCGGCCAGGCCATTCCGGCAATGAATCTCGTCGTGATGCAGTCGGCCGATGCGGCGGACGCGAACCTCGCCGCCGCGTCGCTGAACGCGAGCCGGCAGATCGGTTCGCTGGTCGGCATCGCGATCGCATCGGTGATCCTGCACGTGATCGACGATCCGGACCGCGCGACGGCCGTCGGCTTCGCGGTGATCGCCGCGCTGTACGCGCTCGGCTTCGCGATCGTATTTCGCGCGATTCACGTTGGCGGTGCCGAGCAGCCGTAGCGAGGCGCGCACGGGTATCGACGTTCGTCGACGCATTCGGTGTATTCCGCGTATCACGCACGCACTTTTCCTCTTGCAGCGAGGGACCTCATGCAAACAGCGATTGGCCGTAAAGGACTGATTCTGGCGGGCGGCTCGGGCACCCGGCTCCACCCGCTCACGCATTCGGTATCGAAGCAATTGATGCCGGTGTACGACAAGCCGATGATCTATTACCCGCTCAGCACGATCATGCTGTCCGGCATCCGCGACGTGCTGATCATCTCGACGCCGCGCGATCTCGACGCGTTCCAGCAACTGCTCGGCGACGGCAGCCAGTGGGGCATGAGCCTTTCGTATGCGACGCAGCCAAGCCCCGACGGTCTTGCGCAGGCGTTCGTGATCGGCGCGCCGTTCATCGGTCGCGACGCGGCGACGCTCGTGCTCGGCGACAACATCTATCACGGGCCCGCGCTGTCGTCGCTGCTGCAGCAGGCCGCCGCACGGACCGCCGGCGCGACCGTGTTCGGCTACTACGTGCGTGATCCGGAGCGCTACGGCGTCGTGTCGTTCGATGCGGACGGCCGCGCGATCGACCTCGAGGAGAAACCGCGCGAGCCGAAGTCGAATTACGCGGTCACCGGCCTCTATTTCTACGACAACGACGTCGTCGAACTGGCGAAGGCCGTGCGCCCGTCCGCGCGCGGCGAACTGGAGATCACCGACCTGAATCTCGCGTATCTCGCGCGCGGCGCACTGAACGTCGAGATACTCGGGCGCGGCTACGCATGGCTCGACACCGGCACGCACGAATCGCTGCTCGACGCAGCCAATTTCATCCAGGTGATGCAGGCACGGCAAGGCCTGCAGATCGCGTGTCCCGAGGAAATCGCGTACCGGCTCGGCTGGATCGATGCGGAGCAGCTCGAAACGCTGGCCCACAAACTCGCGAAAAGCGGTTACGGCCGCTATCTGCTCGATCTGCTGAGCAAGGAGGTCGCGGCATGACACGGGTGATCGAAACGCCGTTGCCCGGCGTGCTGCTGATCGAGCCCGGCGTGTTCGGCGACGCACGCGGCTTTTTCGTCGAAAGCTTCCGGGCAAGCTGGCTGCGCGACGCCGGCGTCGACGCGACCTTCGTCCAGGACAACCAGTCGCGCTCGCGTCGCGGCGTGCTGCGCGGGCTGCACTACCAGCGCGTGAATCCGCAAGGCAAATTGGTGCACGCGGCACGCGGCGCGGTCTACGACGTCGCGGTCGACATCCGGCGCGGCTCGCCGTGCTTCGGCTGCTGGTTCGGGGCGCAGCTCGACGACGTATCGCACCGGATGCTGTGGATTCCGCCCGGCTTCGCGCACGGCTTTTGCGTGTTGTCCGACGAGGCCGACTTCGCGTACAAGTGCACGCAGTACTACGATCCCGATTCGGACGCCGGCGTGCGTTGGGACGATCCGGATATCGGCATCGACTGGCCGGACGCCGGCGCGCCGTATCAGTTGTCGGACAAGGATCGGCGGCAGCCTCCGCTCGCCGAACTGGCAGCCGGCGCGCCGGCGCTGCTGCCCGCATACGGGAGTGCGCGATGACGATCGTCGTGACCGGCGCGCTCGGCCAGGTCGGCCGCGAACTGGTGTTGCGCGCGGGCGGGCAGCCGCTCGTCGGGCTGTCGCGCGCCGCGCTCGACATCGCCGATGCAGGCTCGGTGCGCCGTGCGTTCGACGAACACCGGGCCGCGCTCGTGATCAATGCCGCCGGATGGACCGCCGTCGACCGCGCGGAGGCCGAGCCCGATGCCGCGTGGCGGGCGAACCGCGACGGGCCGGCCGTGCTGGCCGACGCGTGCGCCGCGCTCGGGATTCCGTTGATTCATCTGTCGACCGACTACGTGTTCGACGGCCGCATGCCCGGCCCGTACGCGGAAACCGCCGCCGTCGCGCCGCTCGGCGTGTACGGCCGGAGCAAACTCGCGGGCGAGGAAGCGGTGCGCGAGCGACTGCCCGACCGTCACCTGATTCTGCGCGTCGCCTGGGTGTTCGGCGCGCACGGCGGCAATTTCGTGCGCACCATGCTGCGGCTGGCGCGCGAGCGCGAGGTCGTCGGCGTCGTCGCCGATCAGTACGGCGGCCCGACGCATGCCGGTGCGATCGCCGACGCGCTGCTGACGATCGCGGCGCGATACCGGGCCGGTGAAGCGCTGCGCTGGGGCACCTATCACCTGTGCGGCACGCCCGTGACGACATGGCACGGCTTCGCCGAAACGATCTTCACCGAGGCGCGGCGCGCCGGCCTGATCGACCGTGTGCCGCTGGTCCGGCCGATCCGGACCGACGCCTATCCGTTGCCTGCGCCGAGACCGGCGAATTCCGCGCTCGACTGCAGCCTCCTGCGAGAACACTTCGGGGTCGAATCGCCTTCGTGGATCGCGGGTCTCACCGACGTGTTTGCCACCTGGAAGCGAACCTCATGAGCTATCGACCGAAACATGTTCTCGTGACGGGCGGTGCCGGTTTCATCGGCGCCAATTTTGTCCGGCATCTGCTCGAAAGCGATCCGCAGGTCAGCGTCGTCACGCTGGATCTGCTGACCTATGCGGGCAGCCTCGACAATCTCGGCGACGCCCTGCCGGGCGCCGATCGTCATCGCTTCGTCCTCGGCGACATCTGCGACCGACCGCTCGTCGAGTCGCTGCTACGCGACCATGCGATCGACACCGTCGTCCACTTCGCGGCCGAAAGCCACGTCGACCGCTCGATCGACGGCCCCGGCGAATTCGTTCGCACGAACGTGCTCGGCACGTGGACGCTGCTCGACGCGTGCCGCCAGCTTTGGTTGAACGAGCAAAAACTCGGCCGGGCCGACGCCCTCACGCGCCGCCGCTTTCACCATATCGGCACCGACGAGGTGTACGGCTCGCTGGGTCCCGACGACCCGCCTTTTTCCGAAACGACACCGTATGCGCCGAACTCCCCGTACTCCGCCACCAAGGCAAGCTCGGACCATCTCGTCCGCGCCTATTTCCATACGTACGGATTGCCCGTCACCACGACGAACTGCTCGAACAATTACGGGCCGCGCCAGCACGGCGAGAAGTTCATTCCGACCGTGATCCGTCATTGCCTCGAAGGCACCGACATCCCCGTGTACGGCGACGGCGCGAACGTGCGCGACTGGCTGTACGTCGACGACCATTGCCGTGCGATCGACGCGGTCATCCGGCGCGGGACGGTCGGCGAGACGTACACCGTCGGCGGCTGCAACGAATGGCGCAACGTCGACATCGTCGCGCTGATCTGTACGCTGCTCGACGCGCGGCGGCCCGAACACGCACCGCATGCGCGCCTCGTCCGGTTCGTCACCGATCGCGCCGGTCACGACCGGCGCTATGCGATCGATGCGGGGAAGCTCGCCCGCGAATTGCAATGGCGGCCGGCGGAGAGCTTCGAAACGGGGATCGTGAAGACGCTGGATTGGTATGTATAGCGCGGCGGCGGCACCGGCACGTCGATGTTGCGCCGTGCTGCCGAACGAGGCCGATAGGCAAGCCTCGGTGGCTGCGGCCCCCGCAAATCTTTCGATTTGAAAGCTTTGTATGCGCGCGGCCGGCCGTGAGCCGGCGACGTCCGTTCGCGCGCTGAATGCGGTCGGCGCGGAGGTTGACCGAGGGTTGATCAGGATGACGCCCCCCCCCTTGAAATTCACGCGCCGTATCCTATTTTAGGTATCGCTCAAGGCAGTCGCGGTTTTCGCGCTGCGTGTTTCGATTTGTTAGTCAGCGACTCTCTCGCGGATGGACGAACTGGAGCGCGTGGTCCGGTTCGTCCCCTGCAGGGGGCACAACAGGAGCCAGTCATGAGCGATATCTTCTTCCCCACCGATCTGCTGGCGGAATTCGACCGCCTGCAACGGCAGATGGCCAGCGCATTTACGGGCTTTCCGGCCAGTCTGCGCGCGCCGCGCCCCGGTACGTTTCCCCCCGTCAACATCGGCAGCACCGACGACACGGTCGAGATCGTCGCGTTCGCGCCGGGTCTCGACCCCGCGAAGATCGACATCTCGGTCGATCGCCGGCTGCTGACGATCAGCGGCGAGCGGACTCCCCCGGACGATGGCACGACCGACGACGAGCGACGCGTCTACGCGAACGAGCGGTTCATGGGCGCGTTCCGCCGCGTGGTCGAACTGCCGCAGCACGCGGACCCCGACAAGATCGACGCGCGCTATGCGAACGGCTGCCTGACGATCAGCGTCGGCAAGTCGGAAGCCTCGAAGCCGCGGGCGATTACCGTCCAGTAAACAGCACGACGTCACGAACGCATGACGGAGGACATCATGAGTGACACCAACACCACTGAACTGACGACCCGTTCGACCGATACGCGAACGGCCGTGACGAACCGTGAAGCGGCTCAGCGCGACACGCCGCGCACGCGGATTGCGCCCGCCGTCGACATCGTCGAGGATGCGCACGGCATCACGCTGTACGCGGACCTGCCGGGCGTGCCGCGCGACAAGCTCGACGTCCGCGTGCACGACGGCAGCCTGGCCATCGAAGCGGAAGCCGTCGTCCCGACGCCGGCGGGATTGCGTCTGCAGCACGGCGAAGTGCAGCATCCGCACTTCTCGCGCGCATTCACGCTCAGCCCGGATTTCGACGTGTCGCGCATCGACGCGCAACTGCGCGACGGCGTGCTGAAACTGAGCATCCCGCGGCGCGAAGAAGCGAAGCCGCGGCGAATCCAGGTGACGGCGGGGTGAGGAGGTTCGCCGCAAGCGCTACATGAAGCGGCGCAAGCCGCGAGGCTTGCGCCGCTTCATGCGCAGAATGCGAGCGTCCCGCGTCGGCGCAGGCGGCCCGGGCGTTGCGCGTCGACACGCGGCTGTCGAACGGCCGACCGATCATCCGAGCCACGACCGGATGTCGCTCGGCACCACGTCGATCTACGTGTCGCCGGAAGAGGCGCGGATGCGCCGCGAGGCGGCGAAGTACCATGCCCGGCTAACACGCGACGTCTGAGTGCGTCTCCCGATCTTATGAAAAGAACGCGAGCAGTCGTTGCAGCAACGGTATGCGTGCCGTCCACCAGTCCGTTCGGGACGGCGGCATGGCAATGAAGCGCAACGGAGACGACTTCGACTGGTCGTAGTAGAAAATGTTGTCGTCGCTGTACCGCAGTTCCGTGGGTGCTGCATCGTTGAGCGTGCGCACCGCAAAATAACGCTCCGCCAGCACGTCTCCTGCCGGACCCATCACCCGGAGTCGAATTTCGTCACCATCGGCAAAAGAGCGGGGCGCCCCACATAGCTCGATCTTGTACTTCTTGCCACCGAACTCTTTCGTTCCCCCGTTAAGATCCTGCGTATAGCTCTCGCAACCTTCGTATGACTTCCGTAACGCAAGAGACGGAATCGCTAGTACCAAGACAAGCGCGATCGCGATTACATGTTTTCTGGTGATCTGCATATTTCGCCGAGATTGATCTTAATGGGATTGGTCAGCTTGAGATATTGCAGATTTGAATATATCACGAAATCCTCTCCGCGATTATGCTTGTTTCTCCAATCGTTGTACGTTCGGTTGAAAACAGGATAGTGCACGTCGCACGCTCTAAATTTTTTGACGATGCCTTTACGGGTATCGATCGGTTTATCTAGAAAGTCATCAATCAGATAATTCCATTTGATCTTGGACTCGACGTCGGGCGAATTTCCGAGGTTCGAGTTCACGCCGCTCCGGTACAGAAGCTCCGAATTCTCCCACCATTCGTGATCACCATGCCGCTTTTATTCCAGTGTCCCAAATACTGACTGCTCGATCCCGGCTTCCCGTCATTGAAGGAGTAGCTGTCTTTTATGTAGGCGTAGATATGGGTTATGGATGCAGTCAGGTCAGCGCAGTACGATTTCGTCTTCTCCTGGTTGTTGTATTTGTAATATCTGTCTCCGGAAAACTCGACGCGCCCGATCGCAGCATAGATGTTGAAGTTGGCCAGGGCAGCGGTCAAATCGGTCGGCGCATAAGGAAGGCCGCCCGTCGTGTCAAAGCTGGACACTTTCACCCACTGGAATTGCCACTTCCTGCAAAACTCGACGAGATTGCCCTTGTCGCCAACCGTCTGGAAATCAAAATCCACCGACGAGCCGAATTTTTCCTTCACCACATCCCGCAGCAAATCTCTCAACAGCACTCTGGCATTCTCGTTGTAGATGCTTTTCGAGATAAGCTCGTCATAACGCTCGCGGACCTTCCCGAACTTTAGCGCCCATTCAAGCGTCACGATCGTGTTATCAAAGGGTTGGTCCGTTTTGAAACTGTTATCCCAAACGTGTTTCGGGCCGCTGAACCATCGCCTGGCAAGCTTGGCTGCAACAGGCCATTTCATCCGCTCCATCGCAGTGGGAACGTCCAGTAAATCGAAGGGTGGGGGATTCTCGCAATCCTCCGCGTCGGCTGGCTCTGTCGGCTTGGGAGGTGGAACCTGCTTGGCGGGTGGCGCCTTTGCCGGCTCCGACGCTTTCGTCGTCTCGGGCTTCGTCGGCATGGGCTCCGGAAGCTTGAACGGCTTGGGTTGGCCAGGAGCAAGCCGATCCATGCAGATGCCTTGCGTTGTATTCAAAGGAACGCATCCATCGGCCCCGGCGTATTCCTTCCACTTCGGCAGTGAAAATGGAATGGACGACGACTTAATTTCATAATACGGCACTTTCTTGACGTCTGGCATAGGGCCTTGGATATCGACTTTTCAAACGGACAGGCATCAGATTAATCGATGCATCTGAAAATCGAACGGCAATAATGAAAACAACTGTCAGATCAAGCCGCGATCGCGCAGGATGAAAAGGTAGGGGCAATCCGCCGGTGGCACGATCGACACGGAAGGCTTGGTCGCCAGCCGAGCCAACATTGCGCTTTCGAGTTCGGCCGCCTGGTTGTCCAACCACCCTGGCTGCCACGCTCGGGCCCACGCGAGCCAGGCCGCTGGCGACAGGCTGGCGGCCGCGGTCGGCCTCGATGGCACGTAAACCGCGTCACGCCACGAGAGGCCCGAATGGAACCGCACGCCAGTGACTCGAAGATGCTTGCGTGTGCAAACGAAGATGAACGCGCGGTGTGGCCGCTCGTCATACAGCACATCCGGCTCATGCACACCTCTCGCCGGCGCAGCGGAAACCGGTCCAGTCCATTCGAATTCCAGGGTAGCGCCGGTTCGCTCGGCCTGGTCGCGGTTGTAGAGGCCACCATCAATGTAGGCGTTCATGCCTGCGTCACCGAGGATCGGGCCGCCGATAAACGAGCCGGATTCTACGATGTCGCGCGCAATGTACGGCGCTGTTTCATGCGTCAATTTGATCGGCATAGCTCGACACTGTGTTAGAAAAGTGGCCGGCCATGCCGGCTTGGTTGTACGTCACCGGATCCCCGCTGCCTTACGCTCGAGCGGCGAGAATTTGCGTAGCGACGCGTAGGGATCGACGAGCCGTCGCGGCGCACGAAGCAGCTTGACGCCAGGTGTTAGCAAGCCGCCAAAGCCCAAGCCGGCGACGACTCCGGCCGCTATGCGCAGATTCGACCAGTCTGCTGGCATGATGCAAATCAACATGATCGCGATGATGCTGACGCCGAACATTACCTTCAGAAAGAACCATGGTGCTGAGAGCGCGTCGATGTCGAGGATCGAGCACGGAATCTCTTCCGATTCGTATTCCTCTTTCTCACGGACCAACTCCAAGTCGAGCGGTGCCGGCCGACTGGAGACCGGATTGACCAGGCGTTCGGTAAGCGCTGCAGTGACCACGTCAACCGCAGGGAACTCGTGCGGCCACCGATGATGTTCCGCCACACCGTAGGCCCGCAGGATCGACAGCACCCAGGCAGGATGGTTGATCGGTTCTAGCAGTTGGCCGTCTAGCACGACCCAATACATGGTCTGATGGGCGTGCATCGCCGCGTAGATCGCGAGGCGATCGGCGGCCGGGTAATCGTACGGCGCAACGTGCGCCGGGATCCATTGCGCACCCATATCGCGGAAGAATCCCACGCGATTCTTGCCCTCGTGCGCCAGAAATAGACCGAGCGGTTTGATCCAGATGAACTCGGCTCGATCGTAGCCTTCTGCCGTCGCGCGAGCCGGGTCTTGCAACCTGGCCAGCAGAGCCGGTCGCTCGTTCTCAGGAACAGAGGAGGTAGTCCATCGCCAGCTCGCGCCGATCGTCTGCGAAACAGGCGCAAGCGCGCTAAACGAATCGCCGCACGGTTCGAGTTTGCTGAACGGAAAGACGGTTCTGAAAAAAGATGCTCCGATCCGTGGGCCGTAGGCACCGTCGTGGAACGGTTCAATGAGACGCCGACCGGCCGCACTGCGGCATGCGAGCTCGTCGACTTCGTATTTTGCGTCGACGAGCAGCTTGATCTCGTCGCGCAGCTTCGAGGAAATGTTGTCCACGACGGCTTCGAGTGAGGTGGTAGTTGCGCTCATCGCTTGTTCCATTTTCAAGTCGCTCTCAACCGACTGACCGGGTATATATGTGCCTCGTGCGGGCGTAGCTTTACATTGAAATCAAAATCTAGAGACGTATGAAATGCAACATTTGCACATGGACGTCGCATACCCGTCTTCGAACCTGTGCCGCGAAAAACGG
The DNA here is from genome assembly GCF_905400185.1 of Burkholderia sola. Lineage (NCBI taxonomy): Bacteria > Pseudomonadati > Pseudomonadota > Betaproteobacteria > Burkholderiales > Burkholderiaceae > Burkholderia > Burkholderia sola. The sequence goes on along the minus strand of NZ_FR989677.1, from coordinate 682,810 downwards.
AAACCGACCGTATTTGTGGTTATGCCGGAACCGTGTCGACGAGACCGAGTTTGCCGACTAGGCTACTCATTCGCTGTTTAACTGATTATCCTCTGTCTCCATGGCAACTTATCTTGAATTGAAAGCGCAGGCTGATGCATTGGCACAGCAAGCAGAAGAAGCACGTCTCGCTGAGCTGGACAACGTCATTGCAACGATGCGCGAGCAGATCGCTGAGTACGGCATCACGGCAGAGCAGCTGTTTGGTCGCCGACGTGCCGTAGCGGCAGTAGCGCGCGCGCCGCTGGCACCTAAGTATCGTGATCCGAAAACGGGTGCGACCTGGGGTGGCCGCGGTAAGGCGCCGCGATGGATTGCAGGGAAGAATCGTGCCCGCTTTCTGATTCAGGAAGCCGAATAACTCGAAAGTTTGCCTAACGGAGTTGCGGTGATCGGGTAGACAGACTGGGTCCGGACGTGACGGCTTCGAGCTCGGATCTCGTCACGACACCGGGGAGGACAGTTGCCGCAGCAGGCGAACTCGTTCTGGCTCGATAGCCGGCAACGGACATGGTTGCACCGTTTGCGCGCGACGTGGGGCGAAGACGTCGTCGTTCAGATATACGGCGGGTGGGTACGATTGCGCGGCGATGACGGCGACTGGCGCTTCGCCAGCAAGGCGGAACTCCATTTCGCGACGCTGCGCAGACGGCGTCAAAGCCAATCAGCAACTCTTTGATTAATAAGTACCTTATTTAAAGGGCGGACCGGAGAGCCTTGTCGCAGCTAGATCGGCCTACACCGGTAAACTGCACCGAAATCCAGGGGACCCCATCATGAGTGACACCAACACCACTGAACTGACGACCCGTTCGGCCGATACGCGAACGGCCGTGACGAACCGTGAAGCGGCTCAGCGCGACACGCCGCGCACGCGGATTGCGCCCGCCGTCGACATCGTCGAGGATGCGCACGGCATCACGCTGTACGCGGACCTGCCGGGCGTGCCGCGCGACAAGCTCGACGTCCGCGTGCACGACGGCAGCCTGGCCATCGAAGCGGAAGCCGTCGTCCCGACGCCGGCGGGATTGCGTCTGCAGCACGGCGAAGTGCAGCATCCGCACTTCTCGCGCGCATTCACGCTCAGCCCGGATTTCGACGTGTCGCGCATCGACGCGCAACTGCGCGACGGCGTGCTGAAACTGAGCATCCCGCGGCGCGAAGAAGCGAAGCCGCGGCGAATCCAGGTGACGGCGGGGTGAGGAGGTTCGCCGCAAGCGCTACATGAAGCGGCGCAAGCCGCGAGGCTTGCGCCGCTTCATGCGCAGAATGCGAGCGTCCCGCGTCGGCGCAGGCGGCCCGGGCGCTGCGCGTCGACACGCGGCTGTCGAACGGCCGACCGATCACCCGAGCCACGACCGGATATTCACGCGCATCGCGCCAGCCGAGATTCCGTAGCGCTCATGCAACGTCGGCAGCGCGCCCGCGGCGAGATACGCATCCGGCAGCGCGATCTGCCGGAACGGCACCGCCACGCCCGCCGCAAGCAACGCGGTCGCGACCGCTTCGCCGAGCCCGCCGATCGTCGTATGGTTCTCCGCGACGATGACCATGCGCCCTTTTCGCGCAGCCTCGCGGACGATGGTCGCCGTGTCGAGCGGCTTGATCGTCGGCACGTGCAGCACGGCGACATCGACGCGATCGGCTTCGAGCGCCTTCGCCACCTCGAGCGCACGCATCGTCATGATCCCGGACGAGATCAGCAGCACGTCGTTGCCGTCGCGCAGCAGCTTGGCCTTGCCGAGTTCGAAGCGGTAATCGTATTCGTCGAGCACGGCCGGCACGTTGCCGCGCAGCAGGCGCGCATACACCGGCCCCTTGTGCGCGGCGATGGCCGGCACCATCTGTTCGATGTCCAGCGCGTCGCACGGATCGATCACGGTCATGTTCGGCATCGCACGCATCAGCGCCAGATCCTCGGCGGCCTGGTGGCTCGGCCCGTAGCCGGTCGTGAGCCCAGGCAACGCGCAGATCAGCTTCACGTCGAGATCGTCTTCGGCGATCGCCTGATGAATGAAGTCGTACGCGCGGCGCGTCGCAAACACCGCATAGGTCGTGACGAACGGCTGCGCGCCTTCGTGCGCGAACCCGGCGGCGGCCCCCATCAGCAACTGCTCGGCCATGCCCATCTGGTAGTACCGCTCGGGGAATGCCTTCGCGAAGAGGTGCAGGTCGGTGTATTTGCCGAGATCGGCCGTCATGCCGATCACGTTGCCGTTCGTGCGGGCGAGTTCGGTCAGCGCATGGCCGAACGGCGCGGAGCGGGTCGCCTGCCCTTCGGCCGCGATGGAGGCGATCATCGCCGACGTCTTCAGGCGCGGCTTGTTGTCGACGGTGCTCATGCGTGTCTCCCTGCTTCGAGTGCGTCGAGCGCGAGTTGCCATTCGTGCGCATCGACCCGGATGAAATGGCTTTTCTCGCGTGCTTCGAGGAACGGCACGCCGCACCCCATCTTCGTGTCGCAGACGATGATGCGCGGCTGCGGTGCGTCATGCTGGCGCGCGTGGTCGAACGCGCGTTTCACCGCGTCGATGTCGTTGCCGTCCACGCGTTGCACGTACCAGCCAAAGGCCTCGAGCTTGTCGACCAGCGGCTCGAACGCCATGACCTGCGTCGACGGGCCGTCGGCCTGCTGGTTGTTCACGTCGACGATTGCGATCAGGTTGTCGAGCTTCCAGTGCGCGGCCGACATCAGCCCTTCCCAGACCGCGCCTTCGTCGAGTTCGCCGTCGGAAAACAGCGTGTAGACGAACGCATCCGAGCCCTTGCGCTTCAGCCCCAGACACCGGCCGACCGCGATCGTCAGGCCCTGCCCGAGCGAGCCGCCGGACATTTCCATGCCGGGCGTGTAGCTCGCCATGCCGGACATCGGCAAGCGGCTGTCGTCGCTGCCATAGGTGTCGAGTTCCGCGGCCGGCAGGATGCCGGCTTCGAACAGCGCCGCGTACAGCGCGATCGCATAGTGCCCGTTCGACAGCAGGAAGCGGTCGCGCCCTTCCCAGTCGGGATCGTCGGCGCGATAGCGCATCGCGCCGAAATACGCGACGGCCAGCACGTCGGCGATGTCGAGCGCCTGGCCGACATAGCCCTGCCCCTGCACTTCGCCCATCAGCACGGCGTTTCGTCGGATGCGGTACGCGCGCTCGGCGAGCGGGACCGCGTCATGGATGGTTTCGGTAGCCATCGATTACTCCAGTATCAGGTCGGAAGGAATGCAAATGAATCGGCGGTTGTCAGCGGTTCACGGACCGGGGCACGACGAACACCAGCAGCGCACCGGCCGCGATCGCGACCGAGATGAACACGAGCCCCGCGGTGGACTTGCCGGTCAGGTCGTTCAGCCAGCCGACGATCGCCGGCGAGAAGAAGCCCGCTAGATTTGCGAAGCAGTTGACCGCGGCGATGCCCGCCGCCGCCGACATCCCGCCCAGCAACGCGGTCGGCAGCGACCAGAACTGCGACGACGACGCGAGGATGCCGGCCGACGCGATGCTCAGGCACACGATCGACGCGCCGACGCTGCCGAGCATCGGCAACGTGGCGAAGCCCGCCGCCGCGACCAGCATCGGCACCGCGAGATGGAAGCGGCGCTCGCGGCGACGATCCGCGCTGATGCCGATCAGCGGCAGCGCGACGATTGCACAGGCATACGGAATCGCGGTGAACAGGCCGACCCACAGCGGATCGGCGACGCCGGCCTTGCGAATGATCGTCGGCAGCCAGAACGTGAGGCCGTACTGCCCGAGCACCACGCAGAAGTAAATCGCGGCCATCACCCACAAGCGGCGATCCGCGACGAACGTTCGAATCGACACATGGGCGGTGGTGTGCGCGGCGTCGGCCGACACGTTGCGCGCGAGCAAGGCTTTTTCCGCGTCGGTCAGCCACTTCGCGCCGGCGATGCCGTCGTCGAGATACAGCAGGATCGCGAAGCCCAGCACGAACGAAGGCAGCGCCTCGAGCAGGAACAGCCACTTCCAGCCGGCCATCGACATCGCGCCGTGCAGCGAGTGCATGATCGCGCCCGACAGCGGCCCGCCGATGATCCCGGCGAGCGGAATCGCCATGAAGAACAGCGACAGCGCCTTCGCGCGCCGCGCCGACGGGAACCAGTACGTGAGGTACAGGATCACGCCCGGCGCGAAGCCGGCTTCGGCGACGCCGAGCAGGAACCGCAGCGCGTAGAACGCAGCGGGCGATTTGACGAACACGAAGCTCGCCGAAATCACGGCCCAGGTCAGCATGATGCGCGCGAGCCAGCGGCGCGCGCCGACGCGATGCAGGATCAGATTGCTCGGCACCTCGAACAGGAAATAGCCGAGGAAGAAGATGCCTGCGCCCATCCCGTAGACCGTCTCGCTGAAGCGCAGGTCGTTGAGCATCTGCAGTTTCGCGAAGCCGACGTTGACGCGGTCGAGATACGCGCCGAGGTAGCACAACATCAGAAACGGGATCAGCCGGCGCGCGACCTTCGCGTAGGTCGCCGCTTCGAACGTCTGCGCGTCGTTCCGTTGCAGAGGCTCGCCATGGACCGGCGATGCGGGGTACTTTGCTCTCATCCTTGTCTCCTGCCATGGCCCCGGGTTGTCCCGGGTGCATGATGGTCGGCGCCGCGCATCGGGCGGCGCCGTTCTCAGTGAATCAGCATCCCGCCGTTGACGTCGAGCGTGATGCCCGTCAGATAGCTCGACAGGTCGCTCAGCAGGAACAGGCACGCATGGGCGACGTCGGCGGCATCGCCGAGCCGGCCGAGCGGAATGCCCTTGACGATGTCCTCGCGCATGTCGGGCGTCAGCTTGTCGCCGGTGATGTCGGTCTGGATCAGGCCGGGCGTGATCGAATTGACGCGGATGCGGTCGGCGCCGAATTCGCGCGCCATCGCCTTCGCGAGGCCGAGCACGCCGGCCTTGGCGGCGCTGTAGTGCGGGCCGCCGAAGATGCCGCCGCCGCGTTGCGCGGACACCGACGACATGCAGACGATGCTGCCGCCGCGCTGCGTCTGCATCGCGGGCAGCACGGCTTGCGACATGTACAGCGTGCCGCGCAGGTTCACGTCGACGATCGCATCGAAATCACGCGCCGAGATATCGAGCGTGCGCACGGGCTGCGTGATGCCGGCGTTGTTGACGAGACCGTCGATGCGGCCGAAGTGCTCCAGCGTCGCGCGAGCGGCCGCCGCGCACGCGTCGCGGTCGGTCACGTCGCACGCGAGGCCGAGATGGCGGGCGCCGAGTTCGGCGGCGGCCGTTTCCGCATCCTCGCGGCGAAGGTCGAGGATCGCCACGCGTGCGCCCTGCGCGGCCAGCGCGCGGGCCGTGGCCTTGCCGATCCCGCGCGGCGACGCGGCGCCGGTGACGATGATGGTCCGGTTGTCGAGCAACATCGCTTGTCTCCTGTGTTGATGTGTTGTCCGGAGTGTCGGCTCACCGGACACCCGCATCAACGCGGAAACGCTCAGCCATAGTTGAGAAAAATTCAGATGACGGCGCGCGGCCCGCCGATGCTGCAACGCAAAATCACGGATGCGCCGCTCAGCCCGCCCCGCCGTGCGCCGCGACCTCCCGCTCGATCCACGCCAGAAAGCGCTTCACGCGCGGCAGTTCCGCGTTCTGCCGCGGGTAAACGAGATGATGCGCGCCGACTTCGACCGCATGGGCGTCGCCGAACACCGGCACCAGCAGCCCTTCGCGGATCCTCACCGACGCGAGCATCAGGCTTTCGAGCGCGATGCCGAGGCCGAGCGCGGCGGTCTCGAGCGACATGTACGAACGGTCGAACGAAAAATCGAAGGTCTTCTGCGCCGCCAACGGCACGCCGGTCCGGCCGAACCACTGCTTCCACTGGACCAGCGGCGTTTCGGAATAGATCAGCCGGTGCGCGAGCAGGTCTTCCGGCGCGTTCACCGGATGCCGTTCGAGATAGCGCGGCGACGCGAGCGGCGCGATGAACTCGCCGCGCACGGTCCGGACCTCGAGGTTGTCCCAGTTGCCGTAGCCGTGCCGGACGTCGATATCGTAGAAGCCGTTCGAGAACGACACGTTTTCGTACGAGCACGCGAGGTTCAGCTGGATATCGCCGTTCGCCTCCTGAAACGACGACAGGCGCGGCAGCAGCCACATCAGCCCGAAGCTCGGGCTCGAATGCACGCGCAGGATATCGACCTCGGTTCGGCTCGACGCGCGCTCGGTCGCGCGGCTCAGATCGGCCAGCGAGCCGGTGACATCGGCCAGGTAGCGTTCGCCGGTCGGCGTGAGGACGAGGCCGCGCCCCGAACGCTGAAACAGCGGCTGCCCGATCTGCGATTCAAGATTGCTGAGCTGATGACTGACGGCGGATGCGGTCAGGCCGAGCTCTTCCGCCGCGCGGTTCACGCTTTTGGTCCGGGCGACGCTTTCGAACGCGATGATGGCCTTGAGCGGCGGAATGCGCATGCTGGAATCCGTTGAAGAGAGCGGCCCGGCGCTGCGCCAGCGCTGGCGCATTGCCCGCCCAAAAGCGATACGGTACATCAGGAAGCGGCGTCGGGCGGCCCGATTCGCGGCTCGGCCCGCGCGATTCCGGCCGGCCGTGCCGCACACCGCGCCGCGCCAACGCGGCCGCATCGACGACGCCACACGCCTGACGCCCACGGAATCATGCAAAATGCTGCGCATCTGAGTGGCGGAGTTCGACCGGTGGGCATCAATTTCGATTTGACGGACTTGCAGGCGTTTCGCGCGGTCGTGGAAACCGGCAGTTTCCGCAAGGCCGCCGAAGCGGTCAGCCTGTCCCAGCCTGCGTTGAGCCGCCGGATCGACAAGCTCGAAGACGCGCTCGGCGTGCGGCTCTTCGAGCGCACCACGCGCCGTGTCGCGCTCACCACCGTCGGCCGCGTGTTCGCGCAGAGCGCCGAACAACTGCTCGACGATCTCGACGCCGCGCTGCTCGGCATCCGCGACGTGTCGTCGAGCCGCCTGGGCCATGTGACGATCGCGTGCGTACCGTCGGTCGCCTACTATTTCCTGCCACCCATCATCGCCCGCTATCATCAGCGCTTTCCGCGCATCCGGGTGAAGCTGCTCGACGCCAGCGCCAACGAAGTGCTGGGCGCCGTCATCAGCGGCGAGGCGGATTTCGGCGTGAGCTTCATCGGCAGCCAGGAGGCGGAGGTCGAGTTCAAGGTGCTGCTCCAGGAGCGGTTCGTCGCCGCCTGTCGCCGCGACCACCCGCTCGCGCGCAAGAAGCGCGTGACCTGGAACGAGCTTTACGAGCACGATTACGTGTCGGTGGACAAGACGTCCGGTAATCGCCTGCTGCTCGACCAGGCATTGGCGGCCGTCGCGCCGCGCAAGCCGAGCGTCTGCGAGGCGCGCCACGTCACGACCCTGCTCGGGCTGATCGAGGCGGGGCTCGGCGTCGCCGCGGTGCCGTCGATGGCGATGCCGGGGCATGACCATCCTGTCCTCACGAGCGTGCCGCTCGTCGAGCCGGCCGTGAAGCGGCGCGTGGGTATCGTCAAGCGGCGCGGGCGCTCGCTGACGCCGGCCGCCGAGGCGTTCCACCGGATGATCGTCGACGCGAAGCGCGGCGACGCCGGCGGCGGCACATCGGCATGACGACGACGGAACGGAAACGAAGGAAGGCTGCATCGTGAGGTGGACCCGGCTGTTCAAATCGCTGTACGTGCAGGTCCTGCTCGCGATGATGCTCGGCATCGGCATCGGTCACGTGTGGCCGGCGGCGGGCGCGATGCTCAAGCCGCTCAGCGACGCGTTCGTCGCGCTCGTGAAGATGACCATCGCGCCGATCGTCTTTTGCACGATCGTGTCGGGCATCACGTCGCTGTCGAACGGGCGGGCCATCGGCCGCACGATCGTGCGCGCACTGGCGCTTTTCTATCTGTTGACGGCCGCCGCGCTCGCGTTCGGGCTCGTCGTCGCCTACGTGCTGCAACCGGGCGCCGGCATGCATATCGACGTCCGTCATCTGGATGCGAGCATCCTCGCGCCGTATGCGAAGCATGCGGAGCCGCGCAGCCTCGTGGCGTTCGCGCTCGGCATGATTCCGGACACGATGCTCGGCGCGTTCGCCACCGGCGAAGTGTTGCCGGTGCTGCTGCTGTCGCTGTTGTTCGGCTTCTCGCTGAATGCGCATCCGCGCGCCGCCCGGCCCGTGCTGGCGCTGATCGACGGCATCGCGCAGATCGTGTTTCGCGTGCTCGCGATGATCATGCGGCTCGCGCCGCTCGGCGCATTCGGTGCGATGGCGTTCACGGTGGGCCGCTTCGGGATCGGCTCGGTCGGCTCGCTCGCGAAGCTGATGGTGTGCTTCTACGTGGCCTGCGCGCTGTTCGTCGCGCTGGTGCTCGCCCCGCTCGCGCGACTGCACGGATTCGCGCTGTGGCGGCTCCTGCGCTACCTGCGCGAAGAGTTGCTGATCGTCCTCGCGACCTCGTCCACGGAGCCGGTCCTGCCGCGCCTGATCGTCAAGCTGGAAGCGCTCGGCTGCGACAAGGGCGTCGTGGGGCTCGTGCTGCCGGCCGGCTATTCGTTCAATCTCGACGGCACCGCGATCTATCTGACGCTCGCGGCGTTGTTCATCGCGCAAGCTTGCGACGTCCCGCTTTCCGCGCCGCAGGTCGCGACGATGCTCGCGATCATGCTGGTCACGTCGAAAGGGGCGGCCGGCGTGTCCGGCAGCGGGCTTGTCGCGCTGGTCGCGACGCTCGCCGTGATGCCCGACCTGCCGGTCGCCGGGGTCGCGCTGCTGGTCGGCATCGACCGCTTCATGTCGGAGGCGCGCGCGCTGACCAGCGTGATCAGCAACGCGTGCGCGGTGATTTTCGTGTCGGTGTGGGAAGGTGCGTGCGACCGCGCGCGTCTGGTGCAGCGGCTCGCGGCGGCCGGGCCGGCGTTGCCGGACGCGGCCGATGAAGACAGTGCCGCGGCAGACGGCGGCGGGAGTGACGGGAAGACGATCTGATGCGCGCCTTCCCGTCGATCGGGTTCAATGCGCGGAAACGGAATCCAGGCCGGTCGACTTCACGTCGGCCTGCACGTCGGGCGACGCAAGATAGTCGAGCAGCGCCTTCGCTTCCTTGGGGTGCTGCGCGCCGACCGGGATGCCGGCGGCGAAGCGCGTGACGGACTGCAGCGATTCGGGGATCTTGCCGACGAAGGTCGCGCCCTTGACGGGCAGCAGCTCGCTGACCTGCTGGAAGCCGATTTCGTAGTCGCCGTTCGCGACCACCGACGCCACCGGAATCCGCGGGATCATCTTCGCCTTCGACTTCACCTGTTCCTCGATCCCGAGCTTCTTGAACAGTTCGCGTTCGATATACACGCCGCTCGCGCTGTCCGAATAGGCGATCGATTTCGCGTGCAGCAGCACCTGCTTGAGGCCGTCGGCGGTGCTGATGTCGGGCTTGGCCGCCCCGTCGCGCACGACCATGCCGATGCGCGAGTCGGCCAGATCGACGCGCGAGTCGGGGATGACCTTGCCCTGCTTGATCAGATCGTCGAGCGCGTAGCCGACCATGATCACGGCGTCGGCCGGCTCGCCGCGCGCGAGCCGGTTCGGAATCGCTTCGGGCGACTTGCCCATCGACGGGCCGAGCGCGGTCGCGAGCGTATTGCCCGTCGTGGACGCGAACCGCGGGCCGAGCACCTTGTACGCGGCGGTGAAGCCGCCCGAGCTCATCACGTGCAGTTCGGCGGCCTGGACGTTGGCCGCGACCGCCGCGGTGGCGACGAGCGCGGTCGCGCAGTATTTCAGGAACAGGTTTCTCATGGTCGTGGTCGTGCGGATGCGTGGGTGGGAATGAACGTTCCGGATCGGCCGGACATCAATGCGCGGGCGTCAACGTCGCCGTGCGGTGACGATACAGCGCGAACGTCGCGAGCAGCGCGCACACGGCGGCGAAGCTCATCCAGTAGCCCGGTGCGGCCTTGTCGCCCGTCGCGTGAATGAGCGCGGTCGAGATGGCCGGCGTGAAGCCGCCGAACACGGCCGTCGCGAGGCTGTACGCGAGCGAGAAGCCCGCGACGCGCACCTGCACCGGCATCACTTCGGTGAGCGCGACGATCATCGCGCCGTTGTAGATCCCGTACATGAACGACAGCCAGAGCAGCACGAGCAGCATGTTGACGAACGACGGCGCGTGAGCGAGGAACGACAGCGCCGGATACGCGGTCACGACGGTGAGCATCGTCATGCCGACCAGCAGCGGCCGGCGGCCGATCCGGTCGGACAGCGCCCCGCCGATCGGCAGCCACACGAAGTTCGACACGCCGACGCACAGCGTCACGAGCAGGCTGTCGGCGGTGCTCAGATGCAGCACGGTCTTGCCGAAGGTCGGCGCGTAGACGGTGATCAGATAGAAGCTCGTGGTGGTCATCGCGACCAGCATCATGCCGGCGATCACGACGCCCCAGTTCTGGACCAGCGTACCGAACACTTCCTTCATGCCCGGACGATGCTTGCGGGCCTTGAACTCCTGGGTTTCCTCCAGGTTGCGGCGCAGCATGAAGATGAACGGCACGATCATGCAGCCGACGAAGAACGGCACGCGCCATCCCCAGGCGCCGATCTGCGATGCGCTCAGCCACTGATTGAGCGCGAAGCCGAGGCCCGCTGCGATGACGATCGCTACCTGCTGGCTGGCCGATTGCCAGCTCGTGAAGAAGCCCTTGCGGCCCGGCGTCGCGAGCTCGGCCAGATAGACCGACACGCCGCCCAGTTCCGCGCCCGCGGAAAAGCCCTGCAGCAGCCGGCCGATCAGCACGAGCACGGGCGCGAGCAGCCCGATCGTCGCGTAGCCCGGCACGAACGCGATCAGGATGGTGCCGCTCGCCATGATCGACAGCGTGACGATCAGCCCCTTGCGGCGGCCGACCTCGTCGATGTACGCGCCCAGCACGATCGCGCCCAGCGGGCGCATCAGGAAGCCGGCGCCGAACACGGCGAAGGTCATCATCAACGATGCGAACTCGCTTTGCGCGGGGAAGAAGACGTTGGCGATCTGCGTGGCGTAGAAGCCGAACAGGAAGAAGTCGAACTGCTCGAGAAAGTTGCCGGCCGTGACGCGAAAGATCGCGGCGGCCTTCGAGCGTTCGGCCGGAAGGCTGGACGAGGGGTGCATCTGGGTGTCTCCTGAAAATCCTGGAATACGCGGGAGGGGCTGGTCGATTGTCGTTTTCCGGCATGTTGGCGCGGTATCGATCAAACGATAAGTGCGATTTTTGGAAGGATTGATGCAGTGTGGTTATCAATCGACGTGATTTGCACGGGTCCAGGGCCGCGCCCGGGCCGTCTCGCCGCATGGCCGCGTGGCCGCACACGTTTGCGTCGTCGCGTCGTGCCGTGGTCGTCGACGGGCTGTCGAAGGGCAGCCATGCAGGCCTCGATTTTTTGTTAACCGTGCCGTTAACGGGAATTGGACCCGCGCCGGCGCAAGTGCAGCCGGCATCTCAACACGAGCGCGAGCATGCCCGCATTCACTTCGATCGAGAAAATCGCCGACTGGGCCGGACGCCACCCGTTCGTCGTCGGCGCGTTGGGCACGCTGATGTCGCTTGCGGCGCTCGCGATCAGCGCGGTGACGCTGTGGGTCGCGCGCAGCGAAGTCGTCGAGCATGCGCACGAGACGTCGCGCAACGTCGCGGCCGTGCTCGCGAGCCAGATCGCGAGGACGGTCGAAACGTCGAACAACGCGCTGATCGCGCTGGCGGCCGACCTCGGCAAGCCGGCCGTGCAGCGCATGGACGCCGGGTTGCGGCACGACCTGCTGTTCGAGCGCACCGCCGCGCTATACGTGACCGGCATGGGCGTGACCGACAGTCGCGGCCGGCTGATCGACGGATGCTGCAGCACGACCCACCGGTGGGACTTCGCCGATCGCGACTACTTCAAGGTCCATCGCGATGCGGACAACGTCGGGCTCTACGTCTCCCAGCCCTATCGCGCACGCTCGCGCGGCGGCAAGGAATCCATCGCGCTGTCGCGACGCATCGAGCGGCCGGATCATGCGTTCGACGGGATCGCGGTCGTCGCCGTCGATCTCGCCTACTTCGAGCAGTTGCTGTCCCGCCTCGATGTCGGGCCGAACGGGGTCAGCGCGATCGTGCGCGCGGACGGCACGATCCTCGCGAGAAACCCGTCGTTGAACGAAGGCCAGATGAACCTCCTGCGTCGCTCGACCTCCTTCAAGCGGATGGTAAACAGCGAATCCGGCTTCTATCCCGCGCGTTCGAGCATCGACGGCATCGTGCGGTTGTATACCTACCAGCGGATACCGGGCACCCCGTTGATCGCGGTCGTCGCGCCGGCCGAACACGACGTGCTGGCCGGCATCCGGCGCCTGTCGTGGACGGTCGGCGTGTCGGCATCCGTGATCTGCGCATTGTTCGGTGCGGTGGTCTGGCTGCTGGCCTTCGCGTTGCGCGACAATTTCCGCAAGCAGACGCTGCTGACCGATCTCACGCGTACCGATCCGTTGACCGGATTGCGCAATCGTCGCGCGCTCGATACCGCGCTGGCCGACGAATGGGAGCGGTTGCAGCGCGGCAGCGGCGGCACCCTGTCGGTGCTGTTCATCGACGCCGATCACTTCAAGCAGTACAACGACCGGCACGGGCATGCGCAGGGCGACACCGCGCTGCGCTTTCTCGCCGAATGCATCCGCGCGCATACGCGGCGGCGCGGTGACCTCGCCGCGCGCTACGGCGGCGAGGAATTCGTCGCGGTGTTGCCCGATACGGATGAAAGCGGCGCCGCGCGGGTCGCCGAAGCGATTCGCCGCGAGGTGGAACGCAACCGGCTCGACGGGTTTGCGGAAACCGTTCCGCCTTTCACCGTCAGCATCGGCTGTGCGACCGGCCGGCGCGCGCGGCACGCTTCCATGCACGCGCTGTCGCACCAGGCGGACATGGCGCTCTACCGCGCGAAGCGCGAAGGCCGGAACCGCGTGTGTTGCGCGCAGCCCGAGCCGGCGTGAACGCGGCGGTTCGGATCGGGACGGACGGCGGCACATGCGCTGCCGATCGCGACGGCATTCCGCTCAGGACGTCGCGACAACGCGCGTGCGCTGCCGCAATCATGGCCGTTTCACTGTCCGGGTTCGATATACGCGGCCAGTTCTTCCGGCTCACCTGACGGAAACGCGTCCTTCAGGTGATCGAGAAACGCGGACACGCGCGTGCTCAATAATCGCCTGGACGGATACAGCGCCCACAGCGCGATATCGGAACCCGGCACGTCGCCCCAACTGACGAGCGTGCCGGCGGCCAGGTCGCGGCTCACCAGTGACGCCGGCAGGCACGCGGCGCCCAGGCCGAGGCGGACCGTATCGCGCACCATGCTCAGCGACGACAGCCGTGCCACGGGGTCGATCGGGATGCGCGCCGTCCCGGCCGGCCCGGCGACCTCCCAGGCAGTGCGCGTGTCGTTCGCGCCGCGCACCACGGCCGGTGCGGGCGCGTCGCCGCCCGGCCGCGGCAGTTCGGGCCGCGCGACGACGACCAGCCGGTCGCGCAGGAACACGCGCCCGATCAGGCTCTCGTCGGGGTCCGGGTTCACGCGGATCACGAGGTCGTACCCTTCCTCGATCATGTCGACGGGCCGGTCTTCGGTCGTCACCTCCAGCCGGACGTCCGGGTATCTCAGCGCGAACGTCGCCACCAGCTTGCCCATCGCGAACTGGGAAAACAGCATCGGCGCGCTGATGCGCAGCCGGCCGCGCGGCCGCTCGCTCCCCGCTGCGATCGCCGATGCGCTGTCGGCCAGCTCCGCGAGCAGCGCGCCCGTCCGCTCGTAGAGCGCGCGCCCTTCCTGCGTGAGCTTCACGCCGCGCGAGCCGCGCTCGAACAGACGCAGCGACAGGCTGTTCTCCAGTTCCGCGACGCGGCGCGACAGCGTCGCCTTCGGGCGATCCGCGACCCGCGCAGCCTCCCCGAAGCTGCCATGGCGGGCGACGAGATTGAAATCGGCGAGAGCGAGCAGGTCCATGTGTTCCACCAGTGAGACGATATGTCTATTTATCACATCTTCCGGATCATAGGTGGATCACATAACTTACGTGGGCAGTCAATCCCATCGTTATCTCAGGAGTGAACATCATGACCATTCTCGTTACCGGCGCCACCGGCCGTGTGGGCCGCCAGGTCGTCCGTCAACTCGTCGATCGCGGCGCCGACGTACGCGTGCTGGTGCGCGATCCGGCCAAGGCCGATTTTCCGGCGGCGGTGACCGTCGCGCAGGGCGACATGCTCGACGTCGACGCGCTGCGGGCGGCCTTCTCCGGCGTGCGCACGCTGTTCCTGCTCAACGGCGTGGCGGGCGACGAATTCACGCAGGCGCTGATCGCGCTGAACCTGGCCCGCGAAGCGGGCATCGAGCGCGTCGTCTATCTGTCGGTCCTGCACGCCGACCGCTTCGTCAACGTGCCGCACTTCGCGGTGAAATTCGGCGCCGAGCGGATGATCGAGCAGATGGGCTTCGGCGCGACGATCCTGCGGCCCGCGTATTTCATGGACAACGAATCGATGGTGAAGGACGTGATCGTCGGGCACGGCGTGTACCCGATGCCGATCGGCGGCAAGGGCGTCGCGATGGTCGACGTGCGCGACATCGCGGAAGTCGCGGCGATCGAGTTGATCCGCCGCAACGATGCGCCGGGCAAGCTGCCGGTCGACACCATCAACCTGGTCGGGCCCGACACGCTGACCGGCACGCAACTGGCGTCGATCTGGTCGGACACGCTTGGCCGCCCCGTTGCGTATGGCGGCGACGATCCCACGCCGTTCGAAGACAATCTGGCGACGTTCATGCCGAAATGGATGGCGTACGAAATGCGGCTGATGGCCGAGCGCTACGTCAGCGACGGGATGGTGCCGGAGGCCGGCGACGTCGAGCGGCTGACCGCGATCCTCGGCCGCCCGCTGCGGACGTATCGCGACTTCGTGGCCGCGCTGGCGCGTTGAGCGGCGTCCCGGGCGATGCCGAGCGCTTACACCCGTCTACTGGATGCACGTCGTGCCGCGCGGCACGCGGCACAACCCGGTCGCCGACGATGAATGCTGGATCGTGCTGATCGAGCCCGTGCCGACGCGGCACACCGGAGACGTGCAGTCGCCGTTGACCCGCGCGATCGACGAGCAACTGGGCCGGACGCACTGACGTCACCGCAGCGCGAGGCAAGCCCGCGCGTGCGGCCGAGGACTACAGCATCGCCTGACTGACGAGTGCGTACTGTCCGCAGACGGGGTCGGCCGGCCCTTCGTGCGCCGACGCCGGCGCGTTGCGCACCATCTTCGAACACGTATCGACCCGCGCCAAACCCTGTTCGGCCAGCCAGTCCGGCAAGCCGGTCCCGTCCGGCACGTCGATGCGGACGAATTCGCCTTCCCGTTGCGTCAGCCAATGGCTGACGAGCGCCTTCGCATACGCATCGTCGCTCGCGCGCGGCGCCGCCACCGGACCGATCACGTCGCCGCGACCGAAGCGCCGCAGCACCGAAAACGCGACCACCTCGCCATCGCGTTCGAGCACGACGCTTTCACCGCGCTGGAACAGCGCGGCCATCAGCGCATCGCGCTGGAGGCCGGACGCGCGTGCGTCCAGCTCGACGAGGCGCGGCCAGTCGGCCGGCGATCCTGCCCGCAGCCGCACGCCTTCGGGCAGGACCACGTCGGCCGGCTGCACCACGTTCCCCTGATACTGGCTCAACGATCCGCACACGTTGAAACCCAGCTTCTCGTACAGCGGCCGGCCGGCCGGCGTCGCATGCAGAAACGTGATGCGCGGCCCAAGTTCGTCGATGAGGATCTCCATCAGCTTGCGGCCGATGCCTCGCCCCTGATGCGCGTCGGACACGATCACATGCCCGATCGCGGCGCGATCCGCACCGTACTTCCAGCACATCGCCGTGCCGATCACCACGCCGTTTTCCTCGGCCGCGAATGCGGTCGACGTGTCGGCGGAAAACTGCCAGTCTTCCGCCCTGAACGGCCAGCGAAGCGCCACCGAGAGCGCGTGGGCCGCGGGGACGTCCGCGGCGGTGAAGCGCCGGTAGCGAAGCGCCGGCATCGTGTCGGAATCGTTCATCTCGTTTTCCTGTTTCATCAAGCAATCGTTACAAAAGTGTCGTCGTGCGCCACGGCCCGACTTCAATGCCGGCTTCGCGCATCATCGCGATCGCGCGAAGTAATGCTGCGCCAACGCGACCCAGTACCGGACGCCGGCCGGAATGATGTCGTCGTTGAAGTCGTATTTCGGGTGATGCAGCGCCGGTGAGGCCGCGCCGTCCTTCGCATTGCCGATCAGCACGTACGCACCCGGCCGTTCCTCCAGCATGAAGCCGAAGTCCTCGGACGTCATGTTCGGCGGCACGTCGCGCTCGACGCGCGCCTCGCCGAACGTATCGCGAATCACCGCTTCGCACAGCGCCGTCTCGGCCGGCGTGTTGACCGTCGCCGGGTAGTACTGAAAAAACTCCACGTCGACCTGCGCGCCATAGGCCGCCGCGAGCCCTTCGCACGCGAGCCGCACGTCGCGCTGCAGCTTCTGCTGCAACGCCGACGACAGCGTGCGGATCGTGCCGCGCAGCTCGGCGGTGTCCGGAATCACGTTGTCCGTCGTGCCCGCATGGAACATGCAGACGGAAATGACCGCCGGGTCGACAGGGTCCTTGTGCCGCGCTGCGATGGTTTGGCACTGCAGCACCATCGAGCACGCGAGCGGCACCGGATCGATGCCCAGATGCGGCTGCGCCGCGTGCGCGCCCTTGCCCGTCACCGTGATCCTGAAGCGCGAGCCCGCGGCCATGATCGGGCCGGTGCGCAACCCGAAATGCCCGGCCGGCAGACCGGGCCAGTTGTGCATGCCGAATACCGCTTCCGTCGGGTATTGCTCGAACAGCCCGTCGTCGATCATCTTGCGCGCGCCCGCGCCGCCCTCTTCGCCCGGCTGAAACACGAAATGGACGGTGCCCGGCAACTGCGGCAGTTCCTTCAGCACGCGTGCGGCGCCGAGCAACATCACGGTATGGCCGTCATGGCCGCACGCATGCATGATCCCGTGCGTGCACGACGCGTGCGCGAAGTCGTTGGCTTCGTGGATCGGCAACGCGTCCAGATCGGCGCGCAGCACGATGCCGCGGCGCGGATCCGCGCCGGGCAGGCTCGCGACGACGCCCGTGCCGCCGAGCCCGCGCGACACCGCATAGCCGAGCGCCTCGAGCTCGCGGGCGACGACGTCCGCCGTCCGGTGTTCTTCGAATCGCAATTCGGGATGCGCATGCAGATCGCGGCGCAGCTTCGCCCAGTGCGCGTGATGCGTTTGCAGCGATGTGTCGGGAATCACGGGGTTGTCCAATTTCGGCACCTTCGGAATGTAGCGGGCTTCGAACTGTACTGCCGGCGCGAATCGCGCGCAGCGACTGCGTCAGTCGTAAAAGCCGACGATCGACTTGATCTCCATGTACTCCTCCATCCCTTCGATCCCGTACTCGCGGCCGTTGCCCGACTGCTTGTACCCGCCGAACGGCGCCTGAGGGTCCCATGCCGGGTAGTTCAGATGCACCTGCCCCGCGCGGATGCGGGCGGCCACCGCGCGTACGCGGTCCTTGTCGGTGCCCTGCACGTGCGCGCCGAGCCCGTAGACCGTATCGTTCGCGATCGCGATCGCTTCGTCGACGGTGTCGTAAGGCAGGATCGCGAGCACCGGGCCGAAGATCTCCTGCTGCGCGATCGCCATGTCGGTGCGCACCTCGGAGAAAATCGTCGGCCGCGCATAAAAGCCGCGCTCGAGACCCGCGGGCCGGCCGGGGCCGCCGGCGATCAGCTTCGCGCGTTCGTCGATGCCCACGTCGATCATCTGCGCAACCCGCCCGAACTGTGCGCGATTGGCCAGCGGCCCGTGCGTCGTGGCCTCGTCGAACGGATCGCCGACGACGAGCGTTTGCATCGCCGCGACGGCCAGTGCCTCGACCTCGCCGAGCACGGCGCGCGGCACGATCATGCGGGTCGGCGCGCTGCACGACTGCCCCATGTTGCGGAACGCGGCGGCCACGCCGGGCGGGACCGCACGCGACAGGTCCGCGTCCGGCAACACGATGTTCGGCGACTTGCCGCCCAGTTCCTGCGCGACGCGCTTGACGGTCGGCGCGGCCGCCTGCGCGACGAGCACGCCGGCGCGCGTCGAGCCGGTGATCGACACCATGTCGACCTCCGGGTGCGACGAAAGCGCCGCGCCCACCGTTTCGCCGCTGCCGCTCACGAGGTTGAAGACGCCGGCGGGCACGCCCGCGTCGGCGAGCACTTCCGCGAACAGCAGCGCGCTGAGCGGCGACAGCTCGCTCGGCTTCAGCACGACCGTGCAGCCGGCCGCGATCGCCGGGCCGACCTTCGCGGTGATCTGGTAGATCGGCCAGTTCCACGGCGTGATCAGCGCACACACGCCGATCGGCTCGCGCGCGACCGCGGTCGTTCCGCGCCGCTCGATGAACGGGTAGCGCGCGAGGTTGTCGCGTGCGACGCGGATATGTTCGGCCGCGAGCGGCACGTGCGCGGCACGCGCATAGCCGATCGGTGCGCCCATTTCCATCGCGAGCGCGGCGGCGAACAGTTCGGCGCGCTCCAGCATCAGCGCATGCACGCGGTCGAGCAGCGCCGCGCGTTCCTGCGGCGACGTCGCGGACCAGCGTTCGAACGCGCGGCGCGCGGCCTGCACCGCGCGGTCGGCGTCGCGCGCACTGCCGAGCGGGATCTCGCCCAGCGTGTCCTCGGTGGACGGACTGACGACTGCGAACCGGTCGCTGCCGTCGGGCAACACCCAGTCGCCGTCGATGAAGAAACGCTCGAGCCGGCCGGCTTGCATCAGGTGAACAACAGGGGAATTCATTGAAAAGAGTCCTTGAGTCGATACCAGGCGCCGACGAACGGCAGGAACCACGGTTTGCCGAAGTGACCCGGAATCGCGGGCCAGTCGAACCCTTTCCACGGGTTGAGGTCGGCGCGTCCGTCCATGATCTCGGCCATCAACGTGCCCATCAGCGTGGCCATGTGCGTGCCGTGGCCGCTATAGCCCATCGAGTAGTAAACGCCGTCTCGCTCGCCCGCGCGCGGCAGCCGGTTGGCCGTCATGTCGACCATCCCGCCCCAGCAGTAGTCGATGCGTACGCTGGCCAGCCCGGGAAACACGGCGGCCAGTTGACGCCGCAGGATCGCGCCGCTCTTTTCGTCCGAACGCGGATTCGACGTCGCGAACCGCGCGCGGCCGCCGAACAGCAGACGGCCGTCGGGCGTCGTCCGGAAGAAGTTGACGAAGTTCTTCGTGTCGGTGGCCATCCGGCGTGTCGGCAGCAGGCGATCGAGCAGCGCGCGCGGCAACGGCTCGGTGACGATGATGAAGGCGCCCACGGGCACGACCCTGCGGCGAATCCAGCCGAACGGCCCGACGTGCGAAATACCGCTCGCGAGCAGCACCTGGCGCGCGCGGATTTCGCCGAGCGGGGTGCGCGCCGCATAGGTGCCGCGCGTGTCCCGCTTCAATTCCAGCACCGGCGCCTGCTCGACGATGTGCGCGCCGCGCGCCTGCGCAGCGCGCGCCAGGCCGCGTACGTAGCGGCCGACATGCATCCCCGCGCTCTTGCCGAACAGCAGCCCGCCGTGATAACGATCCGAGCCGATCTCGTCGCGCAGCTCGGCCTTCGTCACCAGGCGCGTGTCGGGGTCCACGCTCGCCGCGAGCAATGCCTGGCTGCGCGCGAGCTTGTCGTAGTGCTCGGGCTTCGCCGCGAGCTTCAGCTTGCCGGTGCGGGCGAAATGGCAATCGATCGACTCTTCTTTCACGAGCCGCTCGACCGTGTCGACGCCCGCGTCGAACGCCAGATAGAGCCGGTTCGCCAGTTCCGTACCGAGACGTTGCGACAGCGACGCGTAATCCTGCGCGAAGCCGTTGTTGCACATGCCGCCGTTGCGGCCCGACGCCGCCTGGCCGACGGTGCCCGCCTCGCAGACGATCACGCGCGCGCCCTTCTTGGCCAGCGCCAGCGCGGCGGCCGAACCGGTGATCCCGCCGCCCACCACCAGCACGTCGCAGCTGCCGTCGGGCAATTCCGGCGAGTGGCTCACGAATGGCTCCGACGTATCGAGCCAGTACGAACTGAAACGCATCACGCACTCCCAAGCTGTCGCATCGCACTGACGGACCGGCGAACGTTCGCCGCACCGATCCGGCCGCTCGTGGGCGGTCCGGCTCGATGCGCGTCGTACTCAGGCGACCGCTCATCCATGTAACGGCGTTGCATCAAAAATCGGCGACCTTGCCCCATGCGGACTCGCTGAACCGGCCGGGCCGGTACGGCGCCGGGTCCACGAAAGGTTGCGCACCGGATGCGAGATCGGCGATCAGGTGCCCGGCGCCCGGGCCGATCCCGAAGCCGTGACCCGAAAACCCCGCCGCGAGGATGAGCCCCGGCACGCCCGGCACTTCGCCGATGCCCGGCACGCCGTCCGGCGTGCTGTCGACGAACCCGGCCCACGCGTGCGTGATCTTCGCTTCGCGCAGTTCGGGCAGCAGTTCGGACGCGCGTCGGTACGTTTCGGTGATCGTCGGCATGTCGGGCTTCGGATCGAGAATGCGTACGGCTTCCATCGGCGTCGGCGCGTCGAGGCGCCAGCGCTTCAACGTTTCATGGCCGCCACGCACGCCTTCGAGGCCGCCCGGCAGCAGATTGCGCCAGCGTTTCGCGAACATCGGCACGAATTGCGGCGCGAAGCGCAGGAACTGCGGCGTCAGGTCCACGCGCGCGCGGCCGCTGATCGCCAATGCGTAGCGTCCGTCGCTGCGGCGCGTGATGGACACGCCGGACGTGTACATCGCATCCGGCAACGGCGTGTCGACGGGCGACACGCTCAGGATCGACTGACGGATCGACGCTTGCGGAAAGCGAATGCCGAGCTGGCGGCAGAACGACGACGCCCATGCGCCGCCGGCCATCACGGCCGTTCGCGTCTTGATGACGCCCGCCTCGGTGACGACGCCCGCGACACGGCCGCCTTCGAGCTCGATGCCGCGCGCCGCGCAGTGCTGGTGGACACTGCCGCCCAGCTTGATCAGCGCGGCGGCCACGGCCGGCGCGGCCTTGCCCGGATCGGCCGTGCCGTCGGTCGGCGAGAACACGCCGCCCTTCCACTGCTGCCCGGTCGCCCGTCCGCGCTCGGCGGCCTGCTTGCTGTCGAGCATGTATGTGGTCACACCGGCGGTCTTCGCGAATTCGCCCCAGCTGGCCCAGCGGGACAGCTCGGCCTCGTCGTTGCTGAGATACAGCAGCCCGCAGCGATGAAAGCCGGTGTCTTCTCCGGATTCGGCGGCGAAGCGTTCCCACAGATCGATGCTCTTGCTCGCCATCGGCAACTCGCGCGCATCGCGGTTCTGCTGGCGGCACCAGCCCCAGTTGCGGCTCGACTGTTCGGCGCCGATGCGCCCTTTCTCGACGAGCGCGACCGATATGCCGCGGCGGGCCAGATAGTAGGCGGTGAAGACGCCGATGATGCCGCCGCCGATCACGACGACGTCGGCCGCGGCCGGCGGCGTGGACAAGGTTTCGATATGGCGCAGCGGAGGGGACATGCTCAGTCTCGTTCGGTGGAGGGTTTGACGTTCTGCATCACGTAGAACTTCGCGACGCGTTCGCTGCTTTCCCACCCGATCGACGCGCCGCGCGGCACGAACAGCGCGTCGCCGGTGCCCAGCGACTGCACGCTGCCGTCGGGCGCCGCGAACCGGACGCCGCCGTCCAGCAGGAACATGAACTCGTTCGCGCGATGCGGCCGGACGATCCGGTGATACGGCGTCGAATCCCACGTGCCCGCGCAGTACCCGGCGCCGTCGTCGGTGAACACGTTGTCGCTGCGGCATTGCGGCGCGGGGCCGAGCAGCACCTCGGCCGGCAGCGTGGCGGACGGTTTGAAGTTCGCGTCGGCGTGCAGCGCGAAGATGCCGCGTTTCGTCGGTGTCTCGCACGTTGCCGCGCAGAACATCAGCAGTACCGGCGATGCCGCGGCGATACGCAGCGCGGTGCCGCAGCCGATCACGGCGCCTTGCCCAGGGCCGACCACCAGCGGTGCGGCCCCGGGCGCTTCGAGCGTCAACTCGCCCTGGACGACGACGAGGGTTTCGATGTGCGGAAAGCTCGGCACATCCAGTTCGCCCACGAAGCCGATGCGCCCCGCGGCCATCGCGTCGGGGCCTTCCCACGCGATCTCGCGATGCGACGCGAACGGATCGCTCGCGCCGAACGCCTGCTTGCTGAATGCGGTGGAAGACGGTGCGCCGTCGGCCCGGTGCAACACGAAAACTGCGGTCATTTCTGCTCCTGTGCAGTGCGTGACGGATTCGTTCGAAAGCGGTCACGCGATATCGGAAATCGTCGTTCGCCGGCTCGCCTGCCGGAAAATCCTCAGCGGGGCATGTCGTCCATACGTGTGCTTACGCCGCGTGACACGATGCATCGCGGCGTTCGGCGCGCATGCGCGTCGATGGCGCTCGCACCGGTGCGCCGCCCGTACGGGCGACCATGTAATCGCGCGGCGTGATCCCGAGCACGCGCCGGAAATGCCGGCACAGATGGCTCTGATCGAAGAAGCCGACGTCGGTCGCGACGACCGACGGCGCGAGACCGGCGCGCAACAGGTCCTGCGCCCGCCGTATCCGCACGAGACACAGATACCGGTGCGGCGACAGCCCGGTTTCGCTGCGAAAGCGCGCGGTGAAGCGCGACACGCTCAACCCGGCCACCGCCGCGAGCGTGTCGAGGTTCAGCGGCTGCGCGAACGACGCGTCGATCGTGCGCAGCACGTCGCCGATCGCCGGCGACACGGGCCGCGCGACACGCGGCGAGCCAACGAATTGCACTGTCATGTCGAATTCTCCCGGCGCGCGCTTCAATGCAGGAAATCCTGCATCCGGTAATACGCGCCGACGAGCGGCAAAAACCACGCGTGCCCGAAATGGCCGGGTATCGCCGGCCAGTCGAGCTCGCGCCACGGGTTCGACGCGGCCGCGCCATACAGCACGTCGGCCATCACGCGGCCCATGTGCACCGACATCTGCACGCCGTGGCCGCTGTAGCCCATCGAGTAATAGAGCCCGTCGTGCTGGCCCGCGCGCGGCAGCCGGTCGGCGGTGATGTCCACCAGCCCGCCCCAGCAGTAGTCGAGCCGCACGCCGGCCAGTTCCGGGAAGTAGCCGGCCATGCCGGCGCGCAGGACGTCGCCGCTCTTCGCGTCGGAGCGCGGGCTCGACATCGCGAAACGCGCGCGGCCGCCGAACAGCAGCCGGTTGTCGGGCGTCACGCGGAAGTAGTTGCCGATCTGGCGCGACGTCACGTAGGCGCGGCGATGCGGAAACAGCCGGTTCAGCTGCGCATCCGGCAGCGGCTCGGTCACGACGATGAAGCTGCCGACCGGCGCGATGCGTCGCCGGAACCACGCGAACGGCCCGTGCTGCGATGCGCCGGTGGCGACCAGAACGCGGTCGGCAACGATCGTGCCGCGGGTGCTGGTGATCCGGTGGCGCTCGCCGTCGAGCCGGTCGATCTGCGTGACGGCCGCGTGCTCGACCACGCGTGCGCCGGCCCGCACGGCCGCTTGCGCGAGGCCGACGCCGAACTTGCCCATGTGCATCTGTGCGCCGTTGCGCTGCAGGAGCCCGCCGTAGAAGCCGTCGGATGCGATTTCGTCGCGGATCCGCGACGGTTCGATCAGTTCGATATCCGGATCGACGTCGCGCCGCAATGCGTTGAAGGTCTTTTCGAGCCCCGCGAAATGCTGTGGCTTCGCGGCGAGCTTCAGCTTGCCGGCGCGCCGGAAATCGCAATCGATCGCCTGTTCGGTCACGATCGTCTCGACGCTCTTCACCGCGCTTTCGTATGCGAGATAAAACTGCTTCGCCTGCGCGGCGCCGATGCGGGCGGCCAGCGACGCGTAGTCCTGCGCGACGCCCGTATTGCACTGGCCGCCGTTGCGGCCAGACGCTTCGCCCGCGACCTGCGCGGCTTCGAGCACGACCACCGAAACGCCGCGCTGCGCGAGCGCGAGCGCCGCCGACAAACCGGTGAACCCGCCGCCGATCACGACGACGTCGGCCCGCCCTTCGACGGGGCCTTCGCTTCCGGCGCGAAACGCGGGGCGGGTATCCAGCCAGTACGATTCCAGTTTCATCGGATCCTTCTCGAGCATTTCCGCAACGACGATCGGCGACCGTTCAATGAGAATCATTTAATCACCGTCAAAAACCGCAGTTGCCGCGTATTCGCGCGCGGCACGCGTGCAAATTGCCGTTTTGCGCGACCGCCGCGGCAGACTATGCGGCGGCCCGTTCACCGCCCTGCGCGATGCACGGTTCGCGCGCCACGCACTACAGTTGCAGCGGCGCGACACCGGCGGGAATCGGCTCCGCCTGGAAGCGCGCGAGATCCTCCTCGCTGCGATGGCACAGCACCTGCGCGCCGTTGCCGAGCGTGCGCAGCGACGGGGCCGTCCGGTTGCACACGCCGTCCACGCGCATCGCGCAGCGCGACAGGAACGGACACAGCTCGTCCTCGTTCTCGCGCGCGCCGATCGGCACCAGCGGCCGGTGGCAACGCTCGGCCGCATCGTCGAGCCAGCCCGCGCGCAGCTCCGGCGCGGACGACACGAGCAGATGCGAATACGGGTGATAAGGCGGCGCGCACAGCGCGTCGCGGCTGCCCGTCTCCACGCGGCGGCCCGCATACAGCACGACGATGTCGTCGCTGATCGCGCGCACCTTCGCGATGTCGTGCGTGATGAACACGTACGACACGCCGAGCTTCGCCTGCAGGTCGCGCAGCAGCTCGATGATCGCGGCGCCGACGACGGTGTCGAGCGCCGACGTGACCTCGTCGCACAGGATCAGGTCGGGCTCGGCCGCGAGCGCGCGCGCGAGGTTCACGCGCTGCTTCTGCCCGCCCGACAGCTCGCCGGTCCGCCGCGACGCCACCGCCGGCGGCAGCCGCACGAGCTCGAGTAGCTCCGCGACGCGCTGGCGGGCACGCGCGCCCTTGATCCCGTGGTAGAACGCGAGCGGTCGTGCGAGCGTGCGCTCGACGGTATGCACGGGGTTGAGCGCGGTATCGGCGTTCTGGAACACGATCTGCACGCGGCGATGCTGCTCCTTGGTGCGCTTGACGATATCGCGTGCGAGCGGCACGCCGTCGAGCAGGATCTCGCCACCGGTCGCCGGCACGAGGCCCGCGATCACCTTCGCGAGCGTCGTCTTGCCAGAGCCCGATTCGCCGATCACGCCGACCGTCTGCCCGCGCCCGATGCGCAGGTCGACTTCGTGCAGGATTACCTTCGCGGGCCAGCCGTTCGCGGCGCGGCCGCCGTAGCCCGCGATCGCGCCGCGCACGTCGAGCAGCGGTGTGGGCGCGGCCGGCTCCTGTGCTTGCGCCTGCGCGTCGCGCTCCGCATCGTTCGGCGTGACCGCCGCGATCAGGCTCTGCGTGTACGGGTGCGTCGGCGCATGCAGGATCTGTTCGGTATCGCCCGCCTCGCGGATCACGCCGTCGCTCAGCACGACGATCCGGTCGGCCATCTGCGCGACCACGGCCAGGTCGTGCGACACGTACACCGCGCTCATCCCGCAGCGCTTGATCACGTTCTTGAACGCCTGCAGCACGTCGATCTGCGTGGTCACGTCGAGCGCGGTGGTCGGCTCGTCGAGGATCACCAGCTCCGGATCGGTGATCAGCGCCATCGCGGCCATCAGCCGCTGCAACTGGCCGCCCGATACCTGGTGCGGATAGCGTTTGCCGATCGTCTCCGGCTCGGGCAGCGCGAGCGCGCGAAACAGCTCGATCGCCTTCGCCTGCGCGTCGCGCTTCGTCATCGTCTTGTGGATCAGCGCGCTCTCGATCACCTGGTCGAGAATCGTGCGCGACGGGTTGAACGCGGCGGCCGCGCTCTGGGCGATATACGCGACCTTGCGGCCGCGCAGCGCGGTCAGCGCCGGTCCGGAAAGCGTGCACACGTCGGTGCCGTCGAGCTTCACCGAGCCGCCGGCGATCCGGCATCCGGCGCGCGCATGGCCCATCAGCGACAGCGCGATCGTCGTCTTGCCGGAGCCCGATTCGCCGATCAGCGCAAGCACCTCGCCGCGCCCGATGTCGAAGTCGACGCCGTGGACGATCGTCGTTTCGTCGCCGCCCGGCCGGCCGCCGACCACGCGCAGTCCGCGCACCTCGACGAGCGGATTCGATTCGTGTCGCATCAGTGTCCTCCGGCGGCGCCGGCCGCGCCCTTGCGGCGGCCGCGATGCGGCAGACCGTCGATCAACAGGTTGACGCCCACCGTCAGGATCGCGATCGCGACCGCGGGCATGATCGCGACGGCCGAGCCGTCGCCGAGGCTCGCGATGTTCTCGCGCACGAGCGAGCCGAGGTCCGCGTACGGCGGCTGCACGCCGAGCCCGAGAAAGCTCAGGCCGCTCAGCAGCAGCACGACGAACGTGAAGCGCAGCCCGGTGTCCGCCAGCATCGGGTGGATCATGTTCGGCAGCATCTCGACGCACGCGATGTACAGCGCGCTTTCGCCGCGCGCCTTCGCCACCTGCACGAATTCGAGCGTGCTGATGTTGACCGCCAGCGCACGCGCGATCCGGTACGAGCCCGGCATGTAGCTGACCGCGGCGGTGAGCACCAGCAGCGGCAGCGACGAGCCGAATGCGGCGACGAACATCAGCGCGAACATCTTCGACGGAATCGACGTGAGCGCGTCGAGCAGCCGGCTCATCGTCTCGTCGACCGCGCGGCCCGACACGGTCGCGAGCAGCCCAAGCGTCGTGCCGGTCACCGCGGCGAGCAGCACCGCGGCCAGCGCGAGCAGCACGGTCAGCCGCGTGCCGTACAGGATCCGGCTCAGCATGTCGCGGCCGAGGAAGTCGGAGCCGAACGGCAGCTTCGCGCTGAACGACGCGAACACGTCGGGCGTGACGATCGCGCCGACGTCATGCGGCGCGATCAGCGGCGCGAACACCGCAACGAACAGCATCAGGCCGGCCATCGACAGGCCGACGCGGCCGCCGGTCGTCAACGCGAGGCGCGTGGCGCGGCGCTTGCGCGGCTGTTCGGGAGCAGGCGCGGCAGGCGGCATGCTGCCCCGCCCGAGGGGCGGGTCGCCGGAGGGCGGCAGCGCGCTGCTGCGTTGTACGGGTTCGATCGGTTGCATGGGCGGCATCTCGGAAGAAAGACGAAACACTCAGGTGCGCAGTCGCGGGTTCGACACGATCGAGCACAGGTCGGCGAACAGCACGAGCGTCAGGTACGCGACGCAGAAGATCAGCGTGCACGCCTGGACCAACGGGAAATCGCGATTGCTGACGGCGTCGACCATCAGGCTCGCGAGGCCCGGATAGTTGAAGATCGTCTCGACGACGATCACGCCGCCGAGCAGATACGACAGGCTCAGCGCGATCGCATTGGCGATCGGGCCGATCGCGTTCGGCAGCGCATGGCGCAGCACGACGCGCGCCGGGCTCGCGCCCTTCAACGTGGCCATCTCGACGTACGACGCGCTCAGTTGCTCGATCACCGCGGCGCGCGTCATGCGCGCCATCTGCGCGATCACGACCGCGCACAGCGTCAGCACCGGCATCGCATATGCACGCAGGAAATCGTGCAGGCTTTCGATCGGGCCGCTGTACGACAGTGCGGACAGCCAGTGCAGCTTCACCGCGAACACGAGCACGGCGACCGTCGCGATCAGGAATTCCGGCGTCGCGACGAGCGACAGCGTGCCGAGGCTGATCACGCGGTCGATCACCGACTCGCGCTTGACCGCCGCGAGGATCCCGAGCAGCAATGCGATCGGCACCGACACCGCGGTCGTGATCGCCGCCAGCGCGAGCGACTTCGGCAGGCGCCCGCCGATCAGTTCCGACACCGGCATGTCGCCGGAAAACGACCGGCCGAAATCGCCGTGCAGCAGCCCGCCGAGCCAGTGCAGGTAACGCACGTGCGCCGGCATGTCGAGACCGAACTGCTGGCGCAGCGCGGCGACCGTCTCCGGCGTCGCCGACTGGCCGAGCGCGGCCTGCGCGGCGTCGCCCGGCAGCAGGTTCGTGATCGTGAAGATGATCGCGGACACGATCAGCAGCGTCAGCGCGGTGACCGCGATGCGCCGGCCGATCAGCCCGATGAGAATTCGGTTCATGGAGCGACACTCCCGAAAAGCCCCCGCGTGGCCGGCGCGGTCGCCCGCACCGGCCACGCAACGGCGGCCAGCCACAACATCATGCGTTCCACCACACGTTCTCGGCGAACGTGAAGCCCATCATCGGCCCGGTGGGGATCGAGCCGAGGCCCGCGAGCCGCTTGTCGTAGCCGTCGAGGAAGCTGATGAACGCCGGAATGCCGACCCGCCCCTGCTGCGACACGATCACCTGCATGTCGCCGTACATCTGCTTGCGCTTCGCGTCGTCGGTTTCCGAACGCGCGGCGAGCAGCAACTGGTCGAACTTCGCGTTCTTCCAGCCCGACTCGTTCCACGGCGCATCCGACTTGAAGAACTGCGTGAACAGCACGTCGGCGCTCGAACGCGGGTTGATGTTGCCGAACGTGAGCGGGTGCTTCATCCAGTGGTTCGACCAGTAACCGTCGGGCGATGCGCGGTTGACCTGCAGGTTCAGCCCGATCTTCTGGCCGGCCTGCTGCAGCAGCACGGCCATTTCGATCGACCCGTTCGCGTCGGACGTCGCATAGATCGGCGGCAGCGCGGCGCCGAGCGCCCCCGCCTTCTGGAGCAGGAATTTCGCCTTGTCCGGATCGTGCGCGCGCTGCGGCAGCGACGCGTTGAAGTAGCGATGCCCCGGCGGAATCGGCTGGTCGTTGCCGATCACCGAATAGCCGCGGAACACCGCCGTGCGAAGCTGTTCGCGATCGAACAGGTACTTCATCCCTTCGACGAAATCGGGGTTCGCGACGATCGGGTTGTCGCTGCGCATGATCAGGTCGGTATAGAGGCCGGACTTGGTTTCCTTCAGTGCGTAGCCCGGCGTCGACGAGACCCGCTGCGTCGAGCGCGGATCGATCGCGTTGATCAGGTGCACGTCGCCCGACAGCAGCGCGTTCAGGCGCGCGGCGCTGTCGCTGATGCCGATCAGCTCGATCTCGTCGAGATACGGCTTGCCCGGCTTGAAGTAGCTGTCGTTGCGCACGCCGATGGTCGACACGCCCGGCTTGAACGACTTCAGCTTGTACGGGCCGCAGCCGACGCCGGTCGAGAAGTCGGTCGTGCCGTCCTTGACGATCACGAGCTGCGGCGTCGCGAGGATCACCGGCAGATCGGCGTTCGCGCTCGCGAGCGTCAGCGTGACTTCGTCGGGGCCGGTCGCCTTCGCATCCGAGAACTGTTCGGCAAGCGTCTTGACCTTCGACGCGGTGGCCGGGTTCTTGTGGCGCATCAGCGAAAACACCACGTCGGCCGGGCCGACGGGCTTGCCGTCGTGGAACGTGACGCCCTTGCGCAGCTTGATGATCCAGGTCTTCGCGTCGGTCGTCTGCAGCGACTCGGCGAGGTTCATCTGCGGCGTCAGGCTCGCATCGAGCTGCGTGAGACCGCTGTAGAACATGAAGAAGCGCGTGTAGTCCGCGCCCGTCGAGCCCTTGGCCGGGTCGAGCGTATCGGCCGTCGAGCCGGCTTCGTTCGCAACCCGGATCTTGCCGCCGCGCTTCGGCGCGGGCGCGGCGAATGCCGAATCGGGGGTCATCAGCAGTCCGCCGGCGCCGGCGGCCATCATGCCGCCCGCCGCCATGACCTTCATCATGTCGCGGCGCGTGAAGCCGCCCTTGCCGCCGTTGTCGATATCGTCGCTCATCCGAACTGCTCCTGACTGTGGGAAGTGGGTCCAAGGGTCCAGCGTGGTTGTTCAATCGCGCCGCGCCCGCTTGCTGGTGGCGGGCGCGACGTCGTACACATGCAATTCATTTAAGCATCGCCAAAATGCGGTTTGTCGCGATTCGGGCGCCCCGCACGATACGAATCGACCGTTTTAGGCCGCCCGCGCAGCATGAATTGCTGCGTGCGCGCACGTGTCGCCGTTGGCCCGGTGGCGTGTCGCGGTGGTTGCCGAATCGGTGTCGATGCAGGAAATCGTAAGGCCGCAGCCGCCGCAGATTGCGCCGACAAAATTGCCCGTTCGGCATCCGGCGCGCGTTTGGCTCACGCAAACCGCACGTTTGTGTCGAATGCGTGTGCGCATGCCGACGACGGCCGAAATGAGCGGCGCATTGCGGCAGATCGCCGCATGCACGGGCGTCGACGGTGGGGATCGCGACGGGACGTCGCACAGGAAAGTTCAGAGGAATACCGCTCGATCGGAGCGGCTTGGCGGGAAGACGGGAAGATCACGGGACTACCGGGAAACCGGGACCGTGCAGCCGTCAGGCGACGCGTGCGTCACCGGCATGTCGACGCGCACGCCGGGCGGCCGCCAGCGCGGCGCCCGAGAAGCAGAGGATGCGCCGGCCGCGAACGGACGGCGCGAAGCCGTCACGCAGCGAGCCGGAATACCGATACGGCGGCCCGCAGGCGCGCCGCCTGCTCGTCCAGCGACGAGGCGGCCGCAGCCGCCTGCTCGACGAGCGCGGCGTTCTGCTGGGTGACTTCGTCCATTTGCGCGACCGCCAGCCCGATCTGTTCGATGCCGGTGCTTTGCTCGGCCGATGCCGCCGAAATCTCGCCCATGATGTCGGCCACCCGGTCGATCGACCGGACGATCTCCGTCATCCGCTCGCCGGCCGTCTCGACGAGCCGGCTGCCGCTGCCGGCCCGCTCGACCGACGCGTCGATCAATCCCTTGATGTCCTTCGCGGCCGCGGCGCTGCGTTGCGCGAGCGAACGCACTTCCGACGCGACGACGGCGAACCCGCGCCCCTCCTCGCCGGCCCGCGCGGCTTCCACCGCGGCGTTGAGCGCGAGAATGTTGGTCTGGAATGCGATGCTTTCGATGACGACGGTAATGTCCGCGATCCGCACCGATCCATCCGAAATCTGCCGCATCGTTTCGACGACGGCCTGCACAGCGGCGCCGCCGAGTTCGGTCGCATCCTTCGCCTGGGCCACGAGCGCATTCGCCTGACGTGCGTTGTCGGCGTTCTGTTTGACCGTGGACGTGATCTGCTCCATGCTCGCCGCCGTTTCCTGCAACGACGCGGCCTGCTGCTCGGTGCGCTGCGACAGATCCAGGTTGCCTTGCGCGATCTCGCCGGTGCCGGTGGCGATCGAGTGGGTCGTGGTCTGGATCTCGGCGATGGTGTCGGTCAGCCGCGCCTTCATGTCGCCCAGCGCGACGAGCAGGCTGCCGGGCGCGGCGTGCGCCGTATCGAACTGCACGTCCAGTTCGCCGGCGGCGATGCGGGCGGCGATCTGCGTCGCATGCGCGGGCTCGCCGCCGAGCGTGCGCCTGACGCTGCGCAGCACGCCCCATGCGATGGCCGCGAGCGCCGCGGCGATGACGAGCGCGACGGCGCCGAGCACCATCGCGAGTCGGGCAAACGCCGCGTTGATGTCGTCGTAGAAAAATCCGGTGCCGATCCACCAGTTCCAGTCCGGAATCGCGACCACGCCCTGCAGCTTCGGCTCCAGGTCCGCGTCGGGGCTGCGCTTGATCAGCACGTCGACGAGCGCGAAATGCGCCTGCGCCATCCCCGCGCGGTACGCCTCGCTGTCGGTCATGCCGCTGGTCGTGCGGTTGCCTTTCGCGCGCGTGCCGATGAACTTCGCGTTCGGGTGCACGAGGTTGACGCCGTCGGACGTCGTGACCCAGAAGTAGCTCTTCGAATTCGCGTTGAGCGCCGCCAGCGCGGCCTTGGCCTGCTGCTGCGCCTGCTCCTGCGTGAGCGTGCCGCTCGTCTGCAGCGCGCGATACGAATCGACCAGATGCTCGGCCTTGGTCAGCAGAATGACGATCTCTTCGCGGCGGCTGTCGATCAGCGCGTCGCGCAGCGTGTGCAGCGACAACGCGGCGAGCAGGACGACGCCGAGCAGCGCCGCGGCGACGAGCATCAGCAGTTTGGTGGACAACTTCATGCGGGGGCCTCGAAATATTAACCGTTCGGTACATATATCGGCCCGGGCGGCCCCGCCTTGAACGACTCGATATCGGTAATTACCCTCGTTTCGTACGCTGATCGAACGCGTGACGGGACGCGCCGGCATCACGGCTGCGTCCCGTCGCGCGTTCGATGGATCTGCCGGCGCAGCCGGCTTACAGCCCGAGCTGCGTCGCGAGCTGGCCGATGTCCGACACTTCGTAATAGTTGTAGAACGGCGTGCCCGGCTCGTGGCCGCGGTTCACGAACGCCTTGTGCTTGATCCCGAGATCCTCGGCCGTCATCAGGTCGTAGCGCAGGCTCGACGACACGTGCAGCACGTCCTCCGGCTTGCAGCCGAGCTTGTCGAACATGTATTCGAAGCCCTGCATCCGCGGCTTGTACGATTGCGCCTGCTGCGCGGTGAACACCGCGTGGAACGGCGCGCCGAGCTTGTCGACGTTGCTCATGATCTGCTCGTCCATCGCATTCGACAGGATCACCAGCTTGTACTTCGACGCCAGCCGCGACAGCCCGGCCGGCACGTCCGGGTGCGGGCCCCACGTCGGCACCGCATGATAGAAAAGCTCGGCCTCGGCTTCGTCGAACTTCACGCCGAGCCGCGCGCAGGTGCGGCGGACCGAGTTGACGACGACGTCGCGGTACGGCTTCCACGCACCGAGCACCTCGTCGAGCCGATAGGCGGCGAACGCGCGCACGAAGGCCTCCATCGCGGCCGGCGACAGCCGGTCCGCATAGATTTCGCGCGCCGTCTCGGCCATCCGGAAATGGGTCAGCGTGCCGTAGCAGTCGAAGGTGATGTACTTCGGTTCAAACTGGATCATGGTGACGTCCTGTCGGTGTGAAGCCCCGGCAGGGCCGGGGGTGGGCTGGGTTTAACGAAATTGAATCAGGGCAAAAAGTCGTTCGCGCATCGTTCGGCGTCGCTCAAAACGCAGAATCGCCGCGTGTTGCCCGGCACATGCAGCACGATCTGCGGCGCGATCGGGCGCGGCGCGGCCGGCCGGTGGGCGGCGTGCTGCCGCAGCGGGCTCGCCTGCCGGCGCAGCCCTCCGGGCAGGCGGCAGCGCGGCCGCGCATTCATCGTAGCGGCGTTCCCACAGCAGGAGTGGTGGGATTGACCGGCCGCGCCGGCACGATCAGCGCGTTCGTCCGCATCGATCGAACGGGTTTGCGTCGATCTCGCGGGCGCGTCCGTCACCGCCGGAAAACAGGCGAATCGTCCTATCCGCGCCCGTGGGTCGCTGGCAGAGTCGATAGGTCATTTCTACCCATCCGGAGTCCGGCGTGTCCGACCTCAATTCTTCCCGCACGCTCACCTATCGCCCGTTCGCCGAAACCGACCTGCCCGCCGCCCATCGGCTGTCGGAGGCGGTCAAGTGGCCGCACCGGCTCGACGACTGGCGCTTCGCGTTCCAGCTCGGCAGCGGCATCGTGGCCGAAGACGAGACCGGCGTCGTGGGGACCGCACTCGGCTGGCGCCTCGGCGAATCGCACGCGGCGCTCGGCATGGTGATCGTGTCGCCCGAGCGGGCGGGCGGCGGCATCGAGCGCGAGCTCCTGGCCCGCGCGCTCGACGGCTTCGGCACACGAACCGTCTTTCTGCATGCGATGCTGGGGCGCGAGCCGCTGTACGCCGCGTTCGGCTTCGAGCCGATCGATACGATCGACCAGCATCAGGGCGCGGCGTTCCGGCCGCCGCTGATCTCGCTGCCGCCCGGCGAGCGCCTGCGCCCGCTCGGCACCAACGACGGGCCGCGCCTCGCCGCGCTCGCGTCGCGTGCGGCCGGCTACGAACGCGGCGCGGTGACCGATGCGCTGCTCGACGTCGCGAACGGCATCGCGCTCGATCGCGACGGCGAGTTGCTCGGCTTCGCGCTGTTCCGCCGTTTCGGCCCGGGCCACGTGATCGGCCCGGTGATCGCGCCGGATGCGCTGCGCGCGCAGGCGCTGATCAGCCACTGGCTCGCGTTGAACGAGGGGATGTTCGTGCGGCTCGACTTGCCCAGCGACAGCGGGCTGTCCGACTGGCTGGAAGGGCTCGGGCTGCCGCGCGTCGATACCGTCGTCGCGATGGCGCGCGGCACGACGCCGGCGCGCGACCCGGCGCTGCGTGCGTTCGCGATCGTGAGCCAGGCACTCGGCTGAAGGACACCGACGATGAGCTTCCTGTACAAGGCCGACCCGGTGCGCGGCGCGCAGTGGGCGGCACGCTTCGCGCAACAGGCGCCCGACCTGCCGTTCCGGATCTGGCCGGACCTCGGCGACGCCGCGGCCGTCCGCTATCTCGCCGCCTGGCAGCCGCCGGACGATCCGGTCGGGCTGCTGCCGAATCTCGAAGTCGTGTTCTCGGTCGGCGCCGGCATCGACCAGTTCGACCTGTCGCGCGTGCCTTCGCACATCCCCGTCGTGCGGATGATCGAGCCGGGCATCGTCGAAGGGATGGTCGAATACGTGACGCAGGCCGTGCTGACGATCCATCGCGACCTGTTCGACTATGCGACGCAGCAGCGCGACCAGGTGTGGCGCGAGCATCCCGTACGCGCGGCCGCGTCGCGGCGCGTCGGCGTGCTCGGGCTCGGCACGCTCGGCCAGGCCGTGCTCGACACGCTGCGGCGCTTCGGTTTCCCGTGCGCCGGCTGGAGCCGCACGCCGCGCACGCTCGACGGCATCGACTGCTACGCGGGCGATGCGGCGCTCGACGCGTTCCTCGCCCGCACCGACATCCTGATCTGCCTGCTGCCGCTCACCGACAGCACGCGCGGGCTGCTCGGCGCACGCGTGTTCGACGCGCTACCGGCCGGCGCGTCGCTCGTGCAGGTCGGGCGCGGCCCGCAACTCGATGAAGCCGCGCTGCTCGCGGCGCTCGCGAGCGGCCGCGTCGACAGCGCGATCCTCGACGTGACGGACCCCGAACCGCTGCCGGCCGGCCATCCGTTCTGGACGCATCCGCGCATTCGCATCACGCCGCACATCGCCAGCGCGACGCGGCCCGACACCGCGGTCGACGCGGTGCTCGCGAACCTCGCGCGCCATCGCGCGGGGCAGCCGATGATCGGCGTCGTCGATCGTACGCGCGGCTACTGACCTGCTGCGCGCCCGGCCCGCCGGGCGCGCAGCAGAAAATGCCGAAGCGCCCCGCACAAACGCCGCGCGCATACGTTTCAGGCCGCAAATTGAAGACGCACGCGGAATTCTCGCGCGTTAGCATGAACTCACCGCTGACACCTGACGAGAGTCCCGCCTTCCCATGAACCAAGCCGCGCTGATCGAAGCCGATCGTCAACATCTGATCCACCCCGTCGTCAACTACCGTGCGCACGAGGCGCGCGGCGTCACCGTGCTGGAATCCGCGGACGGCGTGTTCCTGCGCGACGCCGCGGGCCACACGCTGCTCGACGCGTTCTCGGGCCTGTGGTGCGTGAACGTCGGCTACGGCCGCGACAGCATCGTGAAGGCCGCCGCCGACCAGATGGCGAAGCTGCCCTACGCGACCGGTTATTTCCACTTCGGCTCGCAGCCGGCGATCGAACTCGCCGAACGGCTCGCCGCGCTCGCGCCGCCGTCGCTGAACCGCGTGTACTTCACGCTCGGCGGTTCGGACGCGGTCGATTCCGCGATCCGTTTCATCACGCATTATTTCAACGCGACCGGCCGCCCGTCGAAGAAGCAGATGATCGCGCTGGAACGCGGCTATCACGGTTCGTCGTCGGTCGGCGCCGGCCTCACCGCACTGCCCGCGTTCCACCGTCATTTCGACCTGCCGCGCGCGGACCAGCACCATATTCCGTCGCCCTACCCGTACCGCCATCCGCTCGGCGACGATCCGCAGGCGCTGATCGCCGCGTCGGTCGCCGCACTCGAAGCGAAGGTCGCCGAACTCGGCGCGGACAACGTCGCCGCGTTCTTCTGCGAGCCGGTGCAGGGTTCCGGCGGCGTGATCGTGCCGCCGGCCGGCTGGCTGAAGGCGATGCGCAACGCGTGCCGGCGTCTCGGCATCCTGTTCGTCGCCGACGAGGTGATCACCGGCTTCGGCCGCACCGGCCCGCTGTTCGCCTGCGAGGCCGAGCAGGTCGATCCGGACCTGATGACGGTCGCGAAGGGCCTGACCGCCGGCTATGCGCCGATGGGCGCGGTGCTGATGTCCGACGAAATCTACGAGGGGATCGCGGGCGACCGCGCCGATGCGCCGGTGGTCGGCCACGGCCATACGTATTCCGCGCACCCGGTGAGCGCGGCGATCGGCCTCGAGGTGCTGAAGCTCTATCACGAAGGCGGGCTGCTCGCGAACGGCCAGGCGCTGGCGCCGCGCTTCGCCGCGGGGCTCGACGCGCTGCGCGCGCATCCGCTCGTCGGCGACGCCCGTTCGGTCGGCCTGCTCGGCGCGCTCGAACTGGTGGCCGACAAGGTGCACAAGACGCGCTTCGACCCGGCGCTGAACGTGCCCGACAAGATCGCGGCCGCCGCGTACGCGAACGGCGTGGTGTTCCGCGCGTTCGGCGACGGCGTGCTCGGCTTCGCGCCGGCGCTGAGCTTCACCGCGGGCGAGTTCGACCTGCTGTTCGAACGCGTGCGCAAGACGCTCGACGACGTGCTGGCCGATGCGGGCGTGCAGCGCGCGCTCGACGCCGCGCACGCGCAGCCGGCCTGACCGGACAAGGGAAAGCCGGGCTTGTGGCCGCCATCGTTCGACTCTAAAGTAACCGGACATTCCATTTTTGCCTTCTCACGTGAACATGACGGACAGCAAGCTGGATCGCATCGACCTGCGCATCCTCTCCCAGTTGCAGAAGCGCGGCCGCATGACCAACGTCGAGCTGGCCGATGCGGTCGGGCTGTCGCCCAGTCCATGCCTGATCCGCGTGAAGCGGCTCGAGAAGGCCGGCTACATCGGCGGCTACGGCGCGCACATCCAGCTCGAGAAACTCGGCGACGTGCAGGTCGTGTTTACCGAGGTCACGCTGGCCGACCACCGGCGCGAGGATTTCGACCGCTTCGTCGCGGCGATCCGCAACGTCGACGAGATCGTCGAATGCCACCTCGCGAGCGGCGGCTACGACTATCTGCTGAAGTTCATCACGCGCAGCGTGAGCCATTACCAGACGATCGTCGAAGGGCTGCTCGAGCAGAACATCGGCATCGAGAAGTATTTCAGTTACGTGATCATCAAATCGCCGTTCGTCAAACGGCACTACCCGCTCGAATCGCTGTTCGGCGAACGTCACTGACGTACGCGCGCCCCCCCTGAACGCGGCAGCCCGCTGTCCGCGTGGGGTCGTCGCGCGCCCGCTCCGCCGTCGTTGTCGCTGTCGTTGTCGTTGCCGCCGAACCGCTTCATTCAAGGAACTGTCATGCCGCTTACGCTGTCCCGAACCGAACTCGTCCGCACCGCCAACCTGATCGACGGCGCCTGGCGCGATGCGCTCGACGGCCGCCGCTTCGCCGTCACCGATCCGGCCACGCTCGATACCGTTGCCCACGCACCCGACAGCGGCGCCGCCGACGCCCGCGCGGCGACCGACGCGGCGGCCCGCGCGCTGCCCGCGTGGCGCGCGACGCCCGCGCGCGAACGCGCCGCGATCCTGCGTGCCTGGCATGCGGCGATCGTCGCGCACACCGACGATCTCGCGAAGCTGATGTCGCGCGAACAGGGCAAGCCGCTTGCCGAAGCGCGCGGCGAAGTCGCGTACGGTGCGTCGTACGTGCTGTGGTTCGCCGAGGAAGCGACGCGCACGTACGGCGACCTGATCCCGCAGCAGCAGCGCGGCAAGCGGCTCAGCGCGGTGAAGGAGCCGATCGGCGTCGTCGCGGCGATCACGCCGTGGAATTTCCCGCTCGCGATGATCGCGCGCAAGATCGCACCCGCGCTCGCGGCCGGCTGCACGGTCGTCGCGAAGCCGGCGGAGGACACGCCGCTGACCGCGCTCGCGCTCGCGTTTCTCGCGCAGGAAGCCGGCGTGCCGGCCGGCGTGCTGAACCTGATTACCGCGTCGCGCGAACGCGGCGTGGAAGCCGCGGCCGACTGGCTCGCCGACGGCCGCGTGCGCAAGATCACGTTCACCGGCTCGACGGCCGTCGGCAAGCTGCTCGCGCGCGACTCGGCGGCGACGTTGAAGAAGCTGTCGCTGGAGTTGGGCGGCAATGCACCGTTCATCGTGTTCGACGATGCGGAGCTCGATGCCGCGGTCGACGGGCTGATGGCCGCCAAGTTCCGCAACGGCGGGCAGACGTGCGTGTCGCCGAATCGCGTGTACGTGCAGGCCGGCGTCTACGATGCATTCGCCGCGAAGCTCGCCGCGCGCGTCGCCGCGCTGAAGGTTGCGCCGGCGACGGACCCGGCCGCGCAGATCGGCCCGATGATCAACGCGCGCGCGGTCGACAAGATCGCGCGGCACGTCGGCGATGCCGTCGAACGCGGCGCGCGCGTGCTGACGGGCGGCAAGCGCCTGACCGAGCTCGGTGCGAAC
The DNA here is from genome assembly GCF_905400185.1 of Burkholderia sola. NCBI lineage: Bacteria > Pseudomonadati > Pseudomonadota > Betaproteobacteria > Burkholderiales > Burkholderiaceae > Burkholderia > Burkholderia sola. The sequence goes on along the minus strand of NZ_FR989677.1, from coordinate 644,194 downwards.
TATTACGCGCCGACCGTGCTCGCCGACGCCACCGCCGACATGCAGCTGACCTGCGAGGAAACCTTCGGCCCGGTCGCCGCGCTGTTCCGGTTCGATACGGAGGACGAAGCGGTCGACGCCGCGAACGACACGCCGTTCGGGCTCGCCGCGTATTTCTACACGCAGAACGTGCGGCGCATAGCGCGCGTGTCGGCGCGGCTCGAAACCGGCATCGTCGGGATCAACGAAGGCGCGCTCGCGAGCGAGGCCGCGCCGTTCGGCGGCGTGAAGGAATCGGGCTATGGTCGCGAAGGCTCGCGTTATGGCCTCGACGACTATCTGTCGATCAAGTATCTGTGCCAGGGCGGGCTCGACTGAACCGGCGTCGCCGCGCGTTCGATTTCCCGTTGCGCGTTCCGCGCCCGCTGGCGGGTCCTTGCGGGTGCGGGCGCCATACCGAATCATGCATGCCCGACGCGGCGTCCCGTCATCCGCGGCGGCACCGCACCCGCGGCCCCGGGTAAAAACGCATTGCCAACCGGAATTTGTGTGCGCATTGTCGGCGGACGCCTCGTCCACCGCCCCACTCGCCATGCATTCCGCTCCGCTGTCGTCCGCCGCAAGCCTTGCCGACACCGCGCCTGACGCGCTGCCGTTGATCCGGCGCTTCGCCAGCGAGGATGTCGATACCCACGCGGAATGCACGCACGGCTGGTCGATCCGGCTCGATCAGCTGTCGCCCGGGCCGTTCCATGGCACGCTGCATGAAATCCGCTTCGACGGCATGCAGTTGCTGCGCGAACGCGTGAACCGCGCGCTGCTCAAGCGCGGCGACCAGTGCGCCGGCAGCACGTCGTTCAGCATCCCGCTGGAAACCGCCGGCGCCGGCTTCTGCGGCGGCGCGCTGCTGCGCGACAAGGCCTTGCTCGTCTCCGGCGGCACCTCGCTGCCGGAACTGCGCACGCCCGACCATCAGGACGTCGTGCTGTTGACGGTGCCCAACGACACGCTGCACCAACTGGCGTGGCTCGGCGATCAGGACGAAGACGGCGACCGCGTATCGTCGAACGAAACCCGCATCCTGCGGGTGCCCGCCGCACGCCATCACGCACTGACCTCGTTGCTGGTGGCCGGCTTCGGGGCGTGCGATACACCGGAGCGCCCGCTCGCCCGGCCGCACACGCGCAAGTCGCTGCGCGACGCCATCCTGGTCGAACTCGTGCACGCGATGGAAGCCGCCGGCCGCCCCGTGCGGCTCGATCCATCCGCGCGGCACCGCGTCGTCGATCGCGTGCGCGAACTCGTCGCGGCACGGCCCGATGTGCCGTTGACGGTGCTCGACGTATGCCGCGAAGTCGGCGCGAGCCGGCGCAAATTGCAGTATTGCTTCGAGGAAATCCTCGGCACGCACCCCGCGTGGTACCTGCGCGTGCTGCGGCTGAACGCGGTGCGCCGCGAACTGCGCGAACATTCCCCGGCGAGCACGTCGGTCAGCGACGTCGCGTGCCGCTGGGGCTTCTGGCACCTGAGCCGGTTCGCGTCGCACTACCGGGAACTGTTCGGCGAACTGCCGTCCGACACGCTCAAACGCCCGCCGCGATAATTACCAAAAGCGGATAACGCGCCGGATTTTGACGTTCCTAGACTCCGTACACATTTCAACTGTACGGGGAACGGCACGATGGAAATCCTCAGACGTCCGCACGGCGTGCGGCGCTGCCGCACACGCACCACCGCCGTCGCGATCGGCACGTTGGCGGCCACGCTCGCCTGCCAGCACGCCCACGCGCTCGAAAACGACGGTCCGATCACGCCGTTCGGCGTATTCGATTTCGGCGCGGGCATCACGCCGCCGCCCACGCCGAACGGCACGCTCGCCACGCGCTTCGCGTACTACTCGACCCGCACGATCCGCAACGGCGGCAACACCGACTTCTCGCTGACGGTCGCGTCCTGGAGCCTCGCGTACATCCGGATGACGAACGCGAAACTGTTCGGCGCGAACGTCGGCTTCGGCGCGGTCGTGCCGTTCCTGAACCTGAACGGCCACGTGAACGTGCCGACGCCGGCCGGCACGCTCGCGATGTCGGCCGATCCGACCAACATCGGCGATGCGGACTTCCAGCCGCTGATCCTCGCATGGACCTCGCCGAACCTGTTCGTCAACGTCGCGCTGCAGGTGCAGGCGCCGACCGGTGCGTATCGCGCCACACGGCTCTTCAATCCGGGCGTCAACCACTGGACCTTCTCGCCGATCATCGGCGCGACGTACATCACCGCTAGCGGATTCGAAATCTCGACCAGCATCGAGATCGATCAGAACACGACCAACCGCGCGACGAACTATCGCAGCGGCACCGGGTTCCGCCAGGAATTCGCGCTCGGCCAGCACATCGGCCCTTTCACGGCGGGCCTGGGCGGCTACATCGAGCGGCAGTTGAGCAACGACCACGGCCCGACCATCGACGGCAACCGCGCGCGCGTGAATGCGCTGGGCCCGGCGATCAGTTACGTCGAGCCGGGCAAGCCCGCGGTCTGGCTGCATGCGTACAAGGAATTCGGCGCGCGGAACCGCGCGCAGGGTTACCAGATCGCGCTGCGTGCCGCGCTGTCGTTCTGATGTTCCGATTCGGGAGCCGTCGATGAATCCGCTTTCCTCAACGCAATCCGCGCCCGCCTACCCGCGTGCCGCCCGGCAGGCCGGTACCCGCCAGGGCGCCGTACTGCTGCTCGGCAGCAGTCTCACCGTGATGGGCGCGGTCATGATCGCGCCGATCCTGCCGAAACTCGCGGCCGAATTCGTGCCGGCCGACCCGCGCATGGCCGCGCTCGTGCCGCTCATCGCGACGGGCCCCGCGCTCGCGATCGCGCTGTGCGCGCCGCTCGCCGGCTGGCTGGCCGATCGCGTCGGACGCAAGATGTTGCTGTTGCTCGCGACGCTCGTGTACGGGCTCGTCGGCGCGGCGCCGGCGTGGCTCGACAGCCTCGCCGCGATCCTCGTGTGCCGGCTCGCGCTCGGCGCGGCGGAAGCGTGCGTGATGACCTGCTGCACGACGCTGATCGGCGATTACTGGCATGGCGAACAGCGGGTGCGCTACGTGAACCGGCAGGTCGTCACGATCGGTATCGTCGGCACGGTGTTTTTCGTGCTCGGCGGCGCGGCCGGCGAGCACGCGTGGCGCTACCCGTTCTATCTGTACCTGTTGCCGATCCTGCTCGTGCCGGCGATTGCGACCGTGCTGTGGGAACCGCTGCGCGACGGTCAGCCCGCCGGGCCGGCCGACAACGGCACGCCGCCGGCCGGCAACCGGCTCGCGCCGACGCTCGCGGTCGGCTACGGGTTGATCTGCATCGGCATGGTCAGTTCGTTCGTGGTGCCGGTGCAGATGCCGCAGCTGATGGTCGACATCGGCCAGCGCTCGTCGACGATGATCGGTGCGGTCGCGGGCGTCGGCCTGCTGTCGACGCTGGCCGGTTCGATCGCGTGGCCATGGTTGCGCGACGCGCTCGGCCGCCGCTTCGTCAACGTCGTGCTCCTGGCGCTGCTCGCGGCGGGCCTGTTCTTGCTGGCCCGCGCGCATACGGTGCCGGCCATCGTCGTGGCGGTCGTGATTCACGGCTTCGGCGGCGGCATGCTGGTGCCCAATGCGATCCTGCCGCTAATGCGCACGCTGTCGCTCGCGATGCGCGGCCGCGGCCTCGGCGGTTTCACGGCCGCGCTCTATCTGGGCCAGTTCGTCAGCCCGCTCGTCGTGCTCGGCTGTGCGCAGGCATTCGGCGGATTGCGCGCGGCGGTGTTCGCGATTGCGGCGGGCACGGCCGTCGCCGCGTTGTCGTGGTTGTTGCCGGCGCTTCGCCGTCGCGACGACGCATAACCCATTCACGTTTTCCCGTTCCCGAACCCTAGACCCATGAAAGATTTTCAGACGCTCATCGCCACGCACGACGGCATCGCGCTCGCAGCGCTCGTCCGTGCAAAAGAAGTACGGCCGACCGAATTGCTGGACGCCGTGCTCGCCAGTCTCGATACGCTCAACCCCGCGCTGAATGCCGTGGCGGAACGACTCGACGACTCGGCGAGACAGGCCGCGTCGTCCGTCACCGGGCGCGAAAGCATACTCGCCGGCGTCCCGACGCTGATCAAGGACCTGTTCATGCCGGTGCGCGGCGCGCGGATGTCGAACGGATCGTTTTTGTTCGGCGACTACCGGCCGGACTTCGACGGCGAACTCGTGGCGCGGCTGCGGCGGGCCGGCATACCGATCGCGGGGACCTCGTTGTCGCCGGAACTGGGCACGTCTTATTGCACGTCGTCCGCGCGTTTCGGCGTCACGCGCAATCCGTGGCATCCGCACGTGAGCGCCGGCGGTTCGAGCGGCGCCGCGGCGGCGCTCGTCGCCGCCCGCGTGCTGCCGTTCGCGCACGGCAACGACGGCGGCGGCTCGTTGCGGGTGCCCGCTTCCTGTTGCGGCGTATTCGGGTTGAAGCCGACGCGCGGCCGAACGCCGAATGGCCCGATGATCGGCGAGGGATGGGCCGGCATGGGCATCAACCACGCGATCACGCGCTCGGTGCGCGACAGCGCCGCGTTGCTGGACCTGACCGCCGGCGCCGATATCGGCGCGCCCTATGCGTCGCCGCACCAGGCCGACACGTTTCTCGCGGCCACGCAGCGCGATCCGCGGCCGCTGAGAATCGCCGTGATCGAGCACGCGCCGCCCTGGCCGCTTCATCCGGCATGCCGAGCCGCACTGGACCATACCGTCGCGTTGCTGCGCTCGCTCGGACATGACGTCGAGCCGCTCGACAGTCCCGTCGATTCGGCCGCTTTCTATGGCCACGTGTTCACGATCATCGGCGCGCAAACGCGCGCACTGCTCGACACGATCGGCGCTCAGCGACACGCGCCGCTACGCGACGACGAAATCGAGGCGCGCACCCGCATCATCGTGCGCGAAAAGGGCAACGTGAGCGGCGCCGAGTACGCGGGCGCGGTCGACTGGATCCATGCGTTGGGCAGGACGTTCGGCCGGTTGATGGAGCGCTACGACGTTTTGCTGACGCCGACGCTCGCGATGCCGCCGCTCGCACCGGCCGCACTCGCGACGGTGGACGACGCGCAATCGTTGAGCGACGTCATCGATCGGTCGCATCGGTTTTCGCCGTTCACCGCTTGGTTCAACGCGACCGGCCAGCCCGCGATGTCGGTGCCGCTTTACCGGGACGAACAAGGTTTGCCGATCGGCAGCCAGTTCGCGGCGGCATTCGGCGCGGAGTCGCTGCTGTTCTCGCTCGCCGCCCAGCTCGAACGCGCCGCGCCGTGGGGCGATCGTGCGCCGCCGGTGTGCGTCGGGCTGTCGGGCGCGTGAACGGTCCGGTGGCCAGCGACGGGTGCGCGGCACCCGGGGGCGACCATCGCCGCGCCCGGTCGACACACACGTTGACATCGGAACCGATCGGTCCATATAATCACTCCAACTTCAGGCACCGCATCGTTTGCGAAACCGATCATGGCAAATCCGGCTGGCGTGGGCCGTCCGCGCGAATTCGAACTTGGCGATGCCGCGCGCGACGCGATGGACGTTTTCTGGGACCGCGGATACGAGGGCGCGTCCCTGCCCGACCTGATGGCCGGCACCGGCCTGTCGCGCGGCAGCCTGTACAAGGCGTTCGGCGACAAGAAGGCGCTGCTGCTGGCGGCGCTCGACCTGTACATGGCCGATGGGCTCAAGGCGACCGCGGACATCCTGTCGCAACCCGGCGCCGTGAAGGATGCGATTCGCGATTCGCTGCTGCGCTATGCGCGCCTGTCCGTCGGCGACGCGGGCCGGCGCGGATGTCTCGCGGTCGCGATGACCACCGAACTGGCCGCGCGCGACGCCGATGTCGCGGAACGCACCGGGCGCCTGTTCCGACGCCTGCAACAGCTCTATGCCGGTGCGATCGTCCGTGGCCAGGCAAGCGGCGAGATCGCGGAGCAGGACGAACAGGTGCTGGCGCGTTTGCTTGTCTGCCAGATCGAAGGGATGCGCGTGCTGGGGAAAACCGGTGTGTCCGAGCACGACATGCTCGCGCTGGTCGACCGCACGATGCGCATCCTCGACTGATATTTTTTTACCCAATTTGGAACCGAATGGTTCCGTATGGAGAGCCGTCCATGTCACGAAATGACCCCGTCTCACCCGACCCGCGCCGCTGGGCGATGTTTGCGGTCCTGCTCGTCGGCGCGTTTCTGCCGCCGCTGGATTTCTTCATCGTCAATGTCGCGCTGCCGTCGATCCGCGCGGAACTGGGCGCGTCGTCATCCGCCGAGCAACTCGTCATTTCATCGTATGCGGGCCTGTACGCGGTGACGCTGATCACCGGCGGGCGATTGGGCGACCTGTTCGGCCGCGGCCGCGTGTTTTTCCTCGGGTTGATCGGCTTTGCGATCGCCTCGACGCTGTGCGGTCTCGCGAGTTCGCCGTGGACGCTCATCGTCGGCCGCGCGTTGCAGGGCGTGACGGCCGCGATCATGGCGCCGCAGGCGCTCGCTTCGATCCAGGCAATCTTTCCCGAAGCGGAAAAGCCGCTCGCGCTCAGCTTGTACGGCGCGGTATTCGGCCTCGCCGCCGTGGTCGGGCAGGCGCTGGGCGGGATCCTGATCTCGCTGAACCTGTTGAATCTGGGTTGGCGCACGATCTTCCTCGTCAACCTGCCGCTCGCGATTCTGGTCGTCCTGTTCGGGATTCCGCTGTTGAACGAAACGCGTGCACAGCATGCGCGCAAGCTCGACCTCGGCGGCACCGCGCTGTCGATGCTGACGCTGGGCGCGCTGATCGTGCCGCTGATCGAGGGGCGCGAAGCAGGCTGGCCCGTCTGGGCCTGGGCGTCGCTGCTCGCGGTGCCGGCCCTCGCCGGCTTCTTCTGGCGCTACGAGCGCCGGCTCGGCCGCCGCGGCGGCGCCCCGCTGCTCGATCCGGCCGCGCTGCGCGCACCGGGGCTGGGCCGCGCGTTGCTGATCGCGCTGTTGCTGTACTCGATCGGCGCGTTCTTCCTGCTGTTCTCGGTGTATCTGCAGAATGCGTTGCACGTCGACGCGCTGAGCGCGGGCCTCGTGTTCTTGCCGTTCGGCGTCGGGTTCCTGCTCGGCCCGTTGTCGACGCCCTTCTGCTCGCGTGTCATCGGCGCTTACGTCAATCCGTTCGGGATGAGCCTCGAGATCGTCGGGCTCGTCGGCCTCGCGTGGTTGATCGACGCCACGCCGCTCGGGATGCCGCTCGCTGCCGTGCCGCTCGCGGTCGTGCTCTTCGTCATCGGTTTCGGACAAGGGCTCGCGCTGCCGACGCTGATGCGCATGGTGACGGGGCGCGTCGCACCGGCGCTGTCGGGCATGATCGCCGGCATCGCCAGCTCGACGCTGCAGGTCAGCACGTCGCTGAGCGTCGCGATCATCGGCGGCATTTTCTATACGACGCTCGGTACGCGCCAGGATCCGGCGGCCATCGCGCACGCGTTCATCGTCGCACTCCTGTCGATCTCGGTGTTCCTCGCTGTCGGCGCCGCGCTGGGCATCTCGCTTGCACGCGCGCCCGCCGCGCGCACGTCGATGCGTGCTGCCGTCCGTCCGGGCTTCGGCCCGGAACGCGAACGGCCGTGAGCGTCGGCGTACACACGAAAGCGAATCCGCGTCGCGGAGCGCATCAGAGCAGCCCGAGCGCCGATGCCTTGAGGGTCGCCGCGGCGCGTGTCGAACATTCGAGCTTGCGGAACGCCTTCTCGACATGGGTGCGCACCGTGCTCGGACTCATCGCGAGCGCCTGCGCGACCTGCTTGTTGCTCGCACCGCGGGAAATCGCCCGCAGCACGTCGATTTCCCGCGCGGACAGGCGCGGGCCAGCGGCCGACGCGCCCGTCGCGATGCGCCGGACCACGGGCGGCCCGCCCGTCACGAGCGCCGCCACCACTTCGCCGCACAGCCGGCCGCCGGCCACTTCTTCCTGCAACTGGCCGGCGGCGGCCGCATCGCTCAGGGCCGTTCGCCACGGACGCGCCGAGCGCAACGCGACCCACGCCAGCGACGCCGCCAGCACACGCGCTTCCAGCGTCAGCGCCGTATCGCGCACGCCGCGGAAATAGCCCGAGCCGTCCTGCCGCTCGTACGCATACGACGCAAGCACGGCGGCTTCGCCGAGCGCGCCGGTCTGCCTGCCGGCGCGCTCGGTCCAGTACGGCACGAGTCGCACCTTTTCCCACGCGCTCGCAGGCAGCCGCGTCGGCAGATTCCACACGTCGTTCGGCACCGCGGCCCTGCCGATGCCGTGAATCAGTCCGGCGCGGTACACGCGTTCGCGCGCGGCCTCGTCCGGCGACAGACGGCCGTAACACGCGGCGGCCGTCGCGGCGACCGAACGCGAAAAACCCGTCATCCACGGCAATTTCAGATCGATGACGTCCGCAATCAATTCGGCGGACGTCGCGCCCCACATGTCCGGCGTGGCCAGTGCGGCGTCCAGGTCGGCGGGCGCCATGTGTTCGAGCGCCGCCAGCCAGCGCGGTGCGTCGCGCGCAGCCGTCTCGACGAGCACGGCCGGATAGCGCGACCCCGCGCGTTGGCCGATCAATTCGAGGGCCCGTTCGATGCCGTACGTGCGGCTGAACACGTCGAGATCGCCTGCCAGCGCGACGATCGACACGGCGGGCGGCACCTGTTCGCGCACGAGCCGCGCAGGCAGCCCGTTGCCGTCCCAGGTTTCGAAAATGTGCCGCAGCGCGGTTTCCGTCGCGCGGGACAGGCCGAGTATTCGCGCAACTTCGCCCGAGACTTCGCAATGGATTTGCGCGAGCGGGATCAGCGCGGCACCCGCGCCGCCGATCGCTTCGGCCATGCCGGGCTGGCTCGCAAGCATTGCGGCGCGAATCGCGACGTCGTCGCCGAATATCTGCGCGAAGCCCGCCGCGTTCGCCGTGCAGCCCGACCAGCGCAACAGCGCCACCTCGCGGGCCGTGTCGCAGACCGATGCATCGAATCGTGCCGCGTGCGCGAGCTGCGCCGCCAACCAACTGGTGCGTGGCGAATGGTCCGTCGGCTGGCCCATGCTGAGATCGCCGATGAAGGCCAGCGCGCGGACGGCGTCGACTATGCGCAGCGGGGCGTGACGGGCTTCGGCGTCGGGCATCGGGTGGGCGGAGACATTCGCGAGGATGGGAAAACGATCATACGCGACGGCGTCGCGGCGTGCAGGGGCATGCGCGTTGGCGGCGCGCCGGGGCCAATCCGGTGCGATGTTCACTGGTATCGGTGCGAGCAGCCGGTGAACTTCGCCATCGGATATCTGACCGATGGCGGCAGGCGCGGACGATTGCGATACTCGGCGCACTGGAGATCCGGTCGAGGCCGCATTCGCGTGGTGGGAATCGTGCATGCGGGCCGGAACGACGATTCAATGTAACAAGGAGTGCAAATGACTGATCGCTACCCCGAATTCCACGCCCCTGCCGACGAACACTGGCTGAAACGGTACTACCTTTCCCGGGCGATATTCTCGCTGATCTGGGTCGCGCTGGCGTTTTCCGTCGGCCGGCAGAGCGCGGCCGGCGCGGCGGTCCTGCTGGTCGTTTATCCGGCGTGGGACGCGCTCGCCAATTTCGTCGACCTCGCCCGCAGCGGCGGGATGGCGGCAAACCGCACGCAGGCGGTCAACGTCGCGATCAGCGCCGTCACGACACTGGCGGTATTTCCGGCGTTGAGTGCGGGCCTGCCGGCGGTGCTCACGGTGTTCGGCGTCTGGGCGATTCTGTCTGGCGCGCTGCAGCTCGGCACTGCCGTGCGGCGGTGGAAGCATGCCGGTGCGCAGTGGGTGATGGTGCTGAGCGGCGCGCAATCGGCACTGGCCGGGTTGTTCTTCATTTTGCAAAGCCACGCGCCGATGCCGCCGGCGATCGTCAAGATCGCGGGCTATGCGGGAGTGGGGGCGCTTTATTTCCTGATATCCGCCATTTGGCTGCAGGTGCGGGGGATGCGGCGCAGGGTGTCGTGAGCCGTCGGTCGGAATGAAGACCTGCACGCGGTCGCGAATGGCGCTGAACGACCCGGAGCAGCCGTCGGGCTATCCCGGAAGCAGCCGTTCGCGGGACGCAGAGCAGCGACAGGAGCAATCGTGGCTCCCCTTTCTTACGAGCTGCTCGTTCCTCCATTCAGCTGGCTCAAAGAACCCCAGATATAGAAAGTCGGGGTGCGCCGCCGAACCCCCAAACGATAGATGCCGATGCCGCTCGTGAGATGGCGATCACCTAGGTGCGGGGCCTGGAATTGCCACGCGTTCCATAGAACTTCTGATTCGTTGAACGCATAGCCGTCCTGCGCATAGCATACCGTCGGCGGCTTCTGGCTGCCCTTTGGACCGAAAGGCGCGAGGTAGATGGCTGATGTTTTTAGAAGCGAAGCATCATCGCTCGGGTTTTGATGGCCTCGTGCTTGGGCGATCTGTTGAGCCAGTTGCGATAGAGATTCGGGCCTTTGGTCATACCAGTTCAACGATTCGAACTGCGCGTAGGCCAAGGGAAGATCTGGCCTGTGAATGCTAGCCTCGAGCTCAGTGTATTCATCGGTTCGCAGATAGTGCGCTCGTGACAAAAACAAGGTGCGTCGCACGCGGTAGTAGCTAAAGGTGCCGGACAGGTTCTCCATGCCCCAGGCTTGCTTGTGTGGCCACCAAGCGTCATACATGACCACATCTGCATCAAACGCGATCACGCGAATAGGATGCTCTGTCCAGTCCGTTTGGAAAACAGCACCAAGTTCAAGTGGAGGGTAGTTCATGTATGACTAGGCACCTCATACGGTTTCGTGACTGAGAGTGGCCAAAGACCCATACGCAATAGTCAACGATCTGGACGTTGAAGTCGACCGACCGCTTGTGGCCGTACATGGAAATTCGCCGATCAGCTTGATTGAAGGTTGGCTACGCAATCGTTGATTGCCTGTGCGAACTGCGGATTGGATAAATCGATACCGACACGCGCAAGCGAAAGCAACAATTGCTCGACGCCTTCAACAACCCCTACGATGCGTCCGTTTTCGACGGGATCACTGAATCTCGGGAGCGCTTCCGGCAAGTCGGATTCGATACTTGCGATTCCGCCTTCAACCCTGAGGTCGATTCCGAACGGTAGCAAGAATTCTCGAGTCTTGTTCATATCTGCTCTCCACGTCCTCCGCAGCCGCATTGTCGACGATCTTGGGACCACCGTCGACTGACCGTAGTTGGCCGAACGCGGCCGGCCGCTGCCCTGCAACGCGCGACCGACGCTGAACGACCCGTCGCAGCCATTGGGTGCCTCGGCAACTCAACGGCAAGGTTCGGTGCCAAGCTGACCTTCGAATGTCCAACTGCATGCACCGGCGAAGGTGCTCGGACAGTAGCACTGATGGCCTGTTACTCCGCGCTTTGGTAACGGACTGCGCAAGCGGGCGCCCCGGGCTGCCCTTTACTCTCTTGACGCGGCGTCAGGAGCCGTTCAAGCAGATCGGCGCTGTCTAGTTGCGCAATCCACCAGTTCAAAGCGTTCCCTACCTTGTCCTCGCGCCAAGCGAGGTAGCCATTCGTGAACTCGCGCACACCCACAATGCGACGCGCGACCAGCCTGCCTTCGTGTATCGGTTCTTTCGCTACGAAATCGGGCAGCATCCCGACAGCAATACCTTCGCACAGTGCTTGCAGTTTGGCTGCGAGCGTCGGCACGATGATCAGCGGCTGTCCGTCACGGGTGGCCACAGATTGCGGTTGCAGTTCGCGGGAAGTGTCACTGATGACAACACCTCGATATCTTGCGATCGTTTCGCTCTCCAACGGCTCGGGCATGCGGGCGAGTGGATGGTCCGGTGCCACGACAAAAACGTGCCGGAGGGTTCCGATTGGCCGGGCCGCAATATTGGCGGCATGCGGCGGCTCGCCGAACGCCCCTATCGCGAGATCGGCACGCCGCGTAACCAGGGCATCCCACACGCCCCCAAGCACCTCGGTGGAAAGACTTAGCTGGGTATTCATCTCCAGGTCGTAGAAGGCATGGACATACGGCCATAAGGACTGGATTGGCAAGATTGCATCGACGCATAGTCGAAGCTCCGATTCCCAACTGTCTCGAATACCTTTTGCTTTGGCCTCCAGGTGTCGAGCCGCGTCTAAAAGTCGACGCCCATCTTCCACAACAGCACGACCCGCTTCCGTGAGTCTCGTCCGTCTGCCGCTGCGGTCGAACAGCTCGACATCCATGTCACTTTCCAGCTTTTGCACAAGGTAAGTGAGCGTCGACGGAACTCTATGCAACAACTCGGCCGCCTCGGCGAATGTACCGGTCCGGTCAATTGCATCCAACACTTCGAGAACTTCGAATGACAGCTTGGTCGCCATATAGCAGATACTTCTATCGTTCACAGGATTCACCGCGACGGCCGAGCGGCTTTGCCGCAGCAACGCTTCCATGCGGTTGCCCAAACCTTTCGGGACTCGCTCGGATGCTGATCAGATGGACAAAGGCGATGTCGTCCCTGAACCGGATGCATCTCCCGGATGCTCTCGTTGACGAAGCCTCCGGCCACTCAATGGTCATTGCGGCAGGAGTCTAAGGTACACGCTGCCGCTTGTCTGCTCGCGTCAATTTAGTCGTCGCCCCGCCGGTGCAGCCACGGGCTGTTTATCGGTAGCGGCGACCGAGTCGCATTCCGGGTCAAGCGCCACGGCATCGGTCGGTGTCCGGTGCGCGTGTTCCAAGACGATCGGACGCGCCCACATTCGCGCCTTCGCGTACAGGGCGTGGCGTGCCGCGACGGATACGATTGGCACGCGTGTGTCCCTGGGCAAGGTACAGCCGACGTTCGAATGGCTGCTTGAGAGCGATTGCCTACGACTGTCGATGGCCGGATGCCGCCCGACGCGTTTAGAAGACACCAGCCGTTCCCAAAGCCGGTCCTATGAACCGCTTGATAACTGCGGCTCGGCCCGCATTCCTACCGCCTCCGCAACGCCTGAGCCAGCGCATCCCCCGCAGCCAGAATATGCGCTGACAAGGCCGCACACGCTGCGTCCACATCACCCTCGCGTATCGCCCGAACGATGTTCCGATGCTCATCATTCGAGCGATCCTGCCAGTCGAGCTGCTGCCACGTCGCATACAAATGCCGCGCACTGGCCCGATGCATGTCGCCAATCGCAGCGACGAGCCGCGGCATCCCGCACCGCACTGTCAATGCGCGATGAAACCTCAGGTTCAGCGTGCCAAGCACGGCTATGCCACGCGCCACCGCTTCCTGATCGAGGATCGCATCGAGCTCCTCCAGCGCATGTGCATCGAGAACGGGAATCGCCTCCCGCAGCGCCAGCGCCTCGAAAGCAGCACGCATCTTCGCCATTTCAAGCACGTCCGCCGGCTCGAGCGGCGCCGCCCGCACGCCTCGTCGCGGCTCCACCGCGGCCAATCCCTGCGCTTCCAGCCGTCTGAACGCCTCGCGTACCGGCACATGACTCGCACCGAACTCTGCCGCGATATGGTCCTGACGCAGCCATTCCCCCGGCGCGATGGCGCCCGAGATGATGCGGTCCGCCAATGCGCCAGCGATCCGATCGGCCAGCGAGCGATCCTCCTTGACTTCCAAATTCATCCCGACCACCATGCATAGATTATCTATTAAATTGTAACAAACCCGGAGGCTCGATGCGCCACCACCGCCCTGTCCGTCTGCAGCACATCGCCGGTATCGGTGTCGATCGCATGGGTTCGATCGCCGATCATGCCGACGTCGACCTTTTGCGACTCGAAAATCTCGATACCGACATCCCGCCTACCGCGGAAGCGCTCGCCTTCACCCGGGCGGCCATCCAGCGAGATTCGGCCAACTCCTATCTGCCATTCGTCGGTCAGGATCGGCTACGCGCGAGCGCGGCCGCCCACGTGTCGGCGCTTTCCGGGCAGCGCTTCACGGCCGACCAGGTGGTGGTGTCGGCGGGCGGACTCTCCGGCATTCTGAATACGTTGCTCGCTACCGTCGAGACCGGCGATGAAGTCATCGTCACCGATCCGACGTACGCAGGTCTGCTGAACCGCGTCCGCCTGGCGGGCGGCGTGCCGCGGCAAGTCCCGTTCGCCTTCACGCTGGGCGGCGAATGGAAGCTGGACCAGGCCGCGCTGCGGGCCGCAATCGGTCCGAAAACGCGAGCCATGCTGCTGATGTCTCCGTCGATGCCTTCGGGCGGGTTCTTCGACGCGTCCGACTGGCAACTGATCGCGAGCCTCTGTGTGCAGAACGATCTGCTGCTGATCCTCGACAGCGCGATGGAACGGCTGCTCTTCGATGGACGCACGGTCATCCATCCCGCCGGCCTGCCCGGCATGGCCGAGCGTACGGTGACGATCGGTGCGGCGTCGAAGGAACTGCGCATGATCGGCTGGCGGGTCGGCTGGATCGTCGCGCCGGAATGGTTGATTCCCGATCTTGTGGCCGTGTCGCTCGCCAATGTCGTGGTGCCGGTCGGCATTGCCCAGGAGGCTGCGGCGGTTGCGCTAGAACACTCCGCATCCGATCTGCCTGGCTATGTGAGCGAACTCGAGAGACGGCGGGACACGGTCGCCGCCGAACTATCCGGGCTCCCGTTCGGCATGCCGGCGGGCGGCTGGTCGATGCTGCTGCGCGTGTCCGACTTCGGCCTGACCGGATCGCAGATGTCGGAGCGGTTGCTGCGCCGCGGCGTATGTGCGACGGCCATGACCGGATGGGGTGTCGCACACGGCGAGCAGTACGTCCGTTTCGTGTTCTCGAACGAACCGGTTGAACGGTTGCGCACGCTCGGGGACAAGGTGCGCTTCGCACTGGAGGACGCATGACGGCCGCTCACGAGAAAAGCGAGCAGCGAGCAGGGCGTCGCTGGTTGGAGAGATCCGGAATTCCGCGTGTGATCGTCGAGCGAACTCACACGAGATCAATCCACATGACCTGATGCATCCGGCGCCGGGGACGACGCGATATCGCGGCCCCCAGCGGACGTAACGTTGAACGAACGCCCTACCGCCCCACCGGCGGCCGCAAAATATCGCGTGGAATCGACGCGATCAGCACGCAGCTGACCAACAGGCAAGCACCGAGCGCATAGGTGCCGTTGTTGATGTTGCCGGTCATTTGCTTGGCGACGCCGGTGATCATCGAGCCCGTGAAGCCGGACAGGTTGCCCACCGAGTTGATCAGCGCGATGCCGGCGGCCGCGGCCGTGCCGGACAGGATCTGCCCCGGAAAGGTCCAGTAGATCGGCATCAGTGCGAGGATGCCGCAGGTGGCGATAGTCAGGAATACGATCGACATCGCCACGTTCTGCGCGAACGCCGCGCTCAGGATCAGGAAAACGCCGCCGATCAGCGCGGGAATCGCCGCGTGCAGGCGGCGTTCGCCGGTTTTGCGCGAGTGCGACGCGTTCCAAACCATCGCGAAGATCGCCGTCAGGTACGGAATGGCCGTCAGCACGCCGATGTGCAGCGGGCTGTGCACGCCCGACGCGCGGATGATCGACGGCAGCCAGAAGGCCAGCCCGTAGAAGCCGGTATTGAACGTCAGCAGGATGAAGGTGAGCAGCCAGACGCGCGGGCTGCGCAGCGCGGCGCCGATGCTGTGCGACTTGTGCGCGGCCTCGGATTCGAGATTGCGCGACAGCACCGCTTTCTCGTCGGCGGACAGCCATTTCGCCGACTGCGGGCCGTCGCCGAGGCAGGCCAGCACGATGAACGCCACCACGATCGACGGCAGCCCTTCGAGCAGCAGCATCCATTGCCAGCCGCTCATGCCCGACAGGCCGTGCGTCTGCTCCATCAGCCAGCCGGACACCACGCTGCCCAGCGTCAGGCTCAGCGGGATCGCGACCAAAAAGCCCGACATCGCCACGCTCTGGCGGCGCGCCGGGAACCAGTAGTTCATGTACAGGATGACGCCCGGGAAAAAACCCGCTTCGCACAGCCCCAGCAGGAAGCGCAGCGTGTAGAACATCGTGGTCGTCTGCACGTGGAAGAACTGCGCGAGCGGCACGATGAACGCCATCGACGACGACACGATTCCCCACGTGATCATGATTCGTGCGATCCAGAAGCGTGCGCCGTAGCGGTGCAGCAGCAGGTTGCTGGGCATCTCGAACAGGAAATAGCCCCAGAAGAAGATGCTGGCGCCGAGCGCATAGACGCCGTCGCTCAGGTTCAGGTCGTCGAGCATCTGCAGCTTCGCGAAGCCCACGTTGACGCGGTCCAGGTAGGCCACGACGTAGCACAGCAGCAGCAACGGCAGGATGCGCCGCATGACCTTGCGGTAAAGGGCGTCTTCGGACGAGTCGGCCGCGGCCGGTGCGGCAGCGGCCTGCGTTAGGGATGGCATCGGTCTGTCTCCTGGTTGTATCGATCTTCTTCGTACCGTCGCGTGCGCTTCGCGCATCGATGTTACCGATAACATCCGGTGGCAAAAAAAAGCCGACGAGGCGACGGGAGCGATCGGCACGCTGATACCGGTAACAACGTTGAAGGTAGCATGCTGCGATACGCGCATACAAGTGCCGCCGAACGCGTGGTTTCCCTAGTACGGAGCTTACCGCGACGGGTACGGCGCGACCCGCCTGCGCGGTATGCCGCACCGGTATGATGTAGCCTTTCCGGCTTTCTCCCGATCGCGATTCCGATGCCCAGTCCCACCGCCGTCCGGCCCGCCGGGCCGCCCCGCATGTCCGACGTAGCGCGCCTCGCCGGCGTATCGAAGATGACGGTGTCGCGCGTGCTCGCCGGCCACAGCGTGGCCGCCGAGACGCGCGCACGGGTCTGCGAGGCCATCGACCAGCTCGGCTACGTGGCGGATGCCGCCGCCGGTGCGCTGTCGTCGGGACGCTCGGAATTCGTCGCGGTGCTGGTGCCGTCGCTGTCGAGCTCCAACTTCTCGGACACCGTGCGCGGCCTGACCGATGCGCTCGAGCCGCATGGTCTGCAATTGCTGCTCGGCGATACCGATTACGACCTGGAACGGGAAGAACGGCTCGTCCGCTCGATGCTGCGACACCAGCCGCGCTGCATCGCGCTGACGGGGTCGCAGCACACCGAAGCGACGCGCAAGGTGCTGGAGCGCTCGGCGATTCCGGTGGTCGAGATGTGGGACCTGCCCACGCGCCCGATCGACACCGCCGTCGGCTTCTCGAACGTGCGCGCCGCCCGTGCGATGGTGCGCCACCTGGCCGAGCGCGGTTACCGGCGCATCGGCTTTCTGGTCGGCGCGAGCGAACTGGATCGCCGCGGCCTGGACCGGCTCAAGGGCTACCAGGCGGAGATCAAGGCGCTGGGCCTGGGCGAACCGCGCGTCGTGCGGCTGGGCGAATCGCCGATCACGATGAGCCACGGCGGGCCCGCGATGGCCGCGCTGCTGGAGCGCTGGCCGGATACCGACGCGGTGATGTGCGTGAGCGACATGTCGGCATTCGGCGCGATCATGGAATGCCACCGGCGCGGCCTCACCGTGCCCGCCGACATCGCCGTGGCCGGCTTCGGGAACTTCGAAGTCGCCGAGTGCTGCCACCCGACCATCACCACCGTGTCGGTCGATGCGTACGGCATCGGGCTGCGCACCGGCGAAGCGTTGCTGGCGGCGCTGCAAGCGCGCGACGGCGGCGAGCCGACCGACTCGAAAAGCATCCGTATCGACTACACGATCATCGCGCGGGAAAGCGCGTGACAAGCCGACGGCCGCGCGCGTCCCAAGACGCGATGCGCGCGGCTTCGCACCGGCCCCCTGCCCCATTCCTTCGCCACGCGCGCACGAAATCCCTTCCGCTACGCAAAAAAGCCGTGCTAACATCCAATCGATGTTACCGGTACCATCCGGCACGCAAAATGAAGAAGGCCCCTCAGGAGACAGCCTGCCATGTCACACACCCCTCGCCGTCTGCGCAGCCAGGAATGGTTCGACGACCCCGCGCACGCAGACATGACCGCGCTCTATGTCGAGCGCTTCATGAACTACGGGTTGACGCGCGAGGAACTGCAGTCGGGCCGTCCTGTCATCGGCATCGCACAGACGGGCAGCGACCTCGCGCCGTGCAACCGCCACCACATCGAGTTGGCCGAACGCACCAAGGCCGGTATCCGCGACGCGGGCGGCATTCCGATGGAGTTCCCCGTGCATCCGCTGGCCGAGCAGAGCCGCCGGCCCACCGCCGCGCTCGACCGCAATCTCGCCTACCTCGGGCTGGTGGAAGTGCTGCACGGCTTTCCGCTGGACGGCGTGGTGCTGACGACCGGCTGCGACAAGACCACGCCCGCGTGCCTGATGGCCGCGGCCACCGTCGACCTGCCCGCGATCGTGCTGTCGGGCGGCCCGATGCTCGACGGCTGGCACGACGGCAAGCGGGTCGGCTCGGGCACGGTGATCTGGCATGCGCGCAACCTGCTCGCGGCCGGCGAGATCGATTACGAAGGCTTCATGCAGCTGACCACGGCGTCGTCGCCGTCGATCGGCCACTGCAACACCATGGGCACCGCGCTGTCGATGAACAGCCTCGCCGAGGCGCTGGGCATGTCGCTGCCCGGGTGCGCGAGCATTCCCGCCGCCTATCGCGAGCGCGGCCAGATGGCTTACGCGACCGGCAAGCGCGCGGTCGAGCTCGTTCGCGAAGACCTGCGCCCGTCGACAATCATGACGCGCGCGGCGTTCGAGAATGCGATCGTCGTGGCCTCCGCGCTGGGTGCATCGACGAATTGCCCGCCTCACCTGATCGCGATTGCGCGCCACATGGGCGTCGAACTGAGCCTGGACGACTGGCAGCGCCTGGGTGAAGCCGTGCCGCTGCTCGTGAACTGCATGCCGGCCGGCGAATACCTCGGCGAGAGCTTCCACCGCGCCGGCGGCGTGCCCGCGGTGCTGCGCCAGCTCGATGCGGCCGGCCTGCTGCGGCGCGACTGCCTGACCGTATCGGGCCGCGCGATCGGCGAGATCGCCGACACCGCGCAGGACGCCGACCGCGACGTGATCCGCACGCCCGACGCGCCGCTCAAGCATGGCGCCGGCTTCATGGTGCTGTCGGGCAACTTCTTCGACAGCGCGATCATGAAGATGTCGGTGGTGGGCGACGCGTTCCGCCAGACTTACCTTTCCGAGCCGGGCGCGGAGAATACGTTCGAGGCGCGCGCGATCGTGTTCGACGGCCCCGAGGATTACCACGCGCGCATCAACGATCCCGCGCTGAACATCGACGAGCGCTGCATCCTCGTGATCCGCGGCTGCGGCACGGTCGGCTATCCGGGCAGCTCCGAAGTCGTGAACATGGCGCCGCCGGCCGAGCTGGTGAAGCGCGGCGTGACGTCGCTGCCGTGCATGGGCGACGGACGCCAGAGCGGCACGTCGGCCAGCCCGTCGATCCTGAACATGTCGCCGGAAGCCGCGGTCGGCGGCGGTCTCGCGCTGCTGCGCACGAACGACCGCGTGCGCGTGGACCTGAACCGCCGCAGTGTCGACGTGCTCGTCGACGAGGACGAACTCGCGCGCCGCCGCGAAACCGCCAGCTTCACCGTGCCGCAGGCGCAAACGCCGTGGCAGGAACTCTATCGCCGGTTCGTCGGACAGCTGTCCACCGGCGGCTGCCTCGAACCGGCCACGCTGTATCTGAAGGTGATCGAGCAGCGCGGCAACCCGCGCCATTCGCACTGACCCCGCCGCCCCCGACTCTTGCCGAGCTGACCATGCGTACTCCTTCCGTTTCCGACTGCCTGCCGCACGACCTTGCCCACGCGCTGCTGATCGGCCGCGTCTGGCGGCACGACGGCGCCCACGCGGGCCCGAGCGTCGTCGCCGTACGTGGCGGCGAAGTGTTCGACATCACGCGCACCGCGCCAACCACTGCCGACCTGTTCGACCGTCCCGATGCCGTCGCGGTCGCGCGCACGGCCCCCGGCGAATCGCTCGGCCGCGTCGAGCCGTTGTTGCAGGCGGCGCTGGACGGCACGCCGGGCGCGACGCACCTGCTCGCGCCGTGTGACGTGCAGGCGATCAAGGCGTGCGGTGTGACCTTTGCGGTCAGCCTGATCGAACGCGTGATCGAGGAACAGGCCGGCGGCGATCCGGCCAAGGCGCGGGAAGTACGCGACACCATCGCCGCGACCATCGGCACCGACCTGTCGAAGATCGTGCCGGGCTCGGAAGCCGCGCTGCGCCTGAAGGCGGAGCTCGAGCGCCGCGGCGCGTGGTCGCAATACATGGAAGTCGGCATCGGCCCGGACGCCGAGGTGTTCTCCAAGGCGCAGCCGATGTCCGCGGTCGGCTTCGGCGCGGACGTGGGGCTGCTGCCCATATCGGTGTGGAACAACCCCGAGCCGGAGATCGTGCTGGCGGTCGCCAGCGACGGCAGGCCGGTCGGCGCGACGCTCGGCAACGACGTGAACCTGCGCGACGTCGAAGGCCGCTCGGCGCTGCTGCTCGGCAAATGCAAGGACAACAACGGCTCGTGCGCGATCGGCCCGTTCGTGCGGCTGTTCGACGATGGCTTCACGCTCGATGGCGTGCGGGAATGCAGCGTGTCGCTGCGCGTCGAAGGCGCGGACGACGGCTTCGTCCTCGACGGCATCAGCCACATGCGCGAGATCAGCCGCGACCCGGCCGCCCTCGTCGCGCAGACCTGCGGCGCGCATCACCAGTATCCGGACGGCTTCATGCTGTTCCTCGGCACGATGTTCTCGCCGATCCAGGATCGCGACGCGCCCGGCGGCGGATTCACGCATCACCTCGGCGACCGCGTGACGATCTCGACGCCCGCGCTCGGCGCGCTCGTCAACACCGTGCGGCTTTGCACGGAGATCGCGCCGTGGACCTTCGGCGTGCGCGCGCTGTATGCGAATCTGGCCGCACGCGGGCTGCTTGCCTGAACGGAACGAAGGCGATACCGCCTCCCCGCTTGCGATCGATCGCAGTCAGCCACGGCGTGGGCGACGCACCAGCGGACCGGCGCAGGATACGAACGAAATCCCGCCCGTCGTCGGCGGGTACGCCAGCCGGACCGACTTAGCCGCGCCGCATGAAACAGGGGCCCGCTGGCCCCGTCAATCAAACCCTCACACCGCCACCGCGCGCTCCGCCAGCTTGAACTCGCCCACCGTCTGCGCGAGCCGGGCCGCCTGCTCGCGCAGCGACGTCGCGGCTGCCGCCGATTGCTCGACGAGCGCCGCGTTCTGCTGCGTCGTGTCGTCGAGTTGCGACACCGCCTGATTCACCTGCTCGAGCCCCGTGCTCTGCTCCTTCGCGGCGACGCTGATCTCGGCGATCACGCTCGTGATGTTGCGCACGCCGTCGACGATCTCGTCCATCGTCGCCCCGGCCGTCTGGACGAGCCCGGAGCCGCCCTCGATCTTCTCGACCGACGAGTGGATCAACTGCTTGATTTCCCGCGCGGCCTGCGCGCTGCGCTGCGCGAGCGCACGCACCTCGCCGGCGACGACCGCGAAGCCGCGGCCGTGCTCGTTCGCGCGCGCCGCCTCGACGGCGGCGTTCAGCGCGAGAATGTTGGTCTGGAACGCGATGCCGTCGATCACGCCCACGATGTTGGCGATCTCTGCCGACGCCTGCGTGATGTCGTTCATCGTCGACACGACTTCGCGCACGACCGTGCCGCCCCGCAGCGCGACATCCGACGCCGATTCCGCCAGACGGTTCACCTGGCTCGCCGCATCGGCCGAGTTGCGCGCCGTGCCGGCGATCTCCTCCAACGCCGCGGCCGTTTCCTGCAGGCTCGACGCCGCGTGTTCGGTGCGGGCCGACAGATCCTGGTTGCCCTGCGCGATCTCGGCGCTCGCGAGG
Source organism: Burkholderia sola (assembly GCF_905400185.1). Lineage (NCBI taxonomy): Bacteria > Pseudomonadati > Pseudomonadota > Betaproteobacteria > Burkholderiales > Burkholderiaceae > Burkholderia > Burkholderia sola. Next base: position 622,386 of record NZ_FR989677.1, on the reverse strand, counting down.
TTGACGGACGTGCTGAACGCGCGGATCTGCAGCAGGATCGCACTGATCTTCTCGGCGAACGCGTTGAACGCGCGCGCGATCTGCGCGGCTTCGTCCGCGCCGTCGGCCGGCAGGCGCTTCGTCAGGTCGCCGCTGCCGCTCGAGACGTCCGTGAGCGCGTCGCGCACCATCAGGATGCGCTTGAAGGCCGCGTTCGTCATCGCGCCGACGAGCGCGGCCGCGATGATGGCGACGATCACGATCGCCAGCAGCGTGGTCGTCGCGACCGCGCGCATGCCGGCCGTCACGTCGCCCTTGTCGAGCGCGAGCACCAGCGACCAGTCGGTGCCGACGATCGGTTGTGCGCGCATCAGCTTGGCGGCGCCGTCGATGTCGACCGCGACGGGCGCCGACGCCGTCTGCAGCGCGCCGAGGTGATCGGCATCGAGTTCCGGCGACAGGCCGGTGGCCGGCTTCATGATCAGGTCGGTCTTGGCCGACGCGATCACGCGCGCGCCCTTGTCCACCAGGAACGCGAAGCTCGCCGGCGTCGGGTGAACGGATGTCACGATCGAGCTCACGTTCTCCATGAACAGGCTGGCGGCCAGCACGCCCTTCACCGCGCCGTCGCGCACCACGGGCACCGCGAACGCGACGGCCGGCTTGCCGCTCGTCGCATCGCGGTAGAGCGCCGTCACGACCAGATGGCCCGCGCCGACGGCCTGCTTGTACCAGGGCCGCGCGGTCGGATCGTAGCCGGGGGCGAGCGGCACGTTCGAGAAGGCGGTCTTGTCCGGCAGGCCGAGCGTCAGCACCTCGAAGCCGCCCGACTTGCCGAGCAGCTTCAACGCCGGCACCGGGTCTCCGTCGCCGATCGCGATCGTATCCGCGAGCGCCTGGGTTTCGCGCGACCGGCTGGCCACCCATTCGTCGATCGCCAGCGCGTGGCCGGCGAGGATCGATTTGTGATTCTGGTCGATGGCCTCGTCGTTGTGGGTCTTGACGACGTAATAGACGAGCCCGCCGGTGACGGCCAGCGCCGTCACGACGATGGCGACACACGTCGCCAGGATCCGTGCGCGAATTGATGACAGCATGATGACTTCGGTCTCCGTTACCGCGTGATTGAACTGGATCGCTGAACAGGGCGACCCTGATCCGTTTAACGGCACCGTCGGCGGGAAGTTGAGCGATGCCGGACGGACGGCGACCGGCACGGGTACGCCGAGGCAGAAACCGGTTGTGGTACGCGAAAACGGAGCCGTTCGTCCGTTCGGCGTGACGAATGCGGAGCGCTGCCGGATTTTTTTGACGACAGGCAACCCGCAAACGATTGCCTCGGGCGACGGTCCTAAACTGTTCACTCTCCGTTCCGTTAATCAGGAAATCTATTTAATACCCACAACTGGATTCCTCCTATGAATGATCGACGATTAACGGTTCGCACGAAGCTGATCATGGCTTTCGGACTTCTTACGTGCACGGTCGTGCTCGTCTCCGTCGTCGGCATCGTCTCGCTCGGCAACGCGAACGCGGCATTCGACCATTATGTCAACGGCATCAACGCCCGCGCGACCCTGGCGGACAAGGTGCTCGCCGCCGTCGACCGGCGCGCGATCGCCGCCCGCAACCAGGTCCTCGCGGCCAGCCCGCGCGATGCGGACATCGAGAAGGAAGCGGCGCTGCAGGCCGACCGCGAAGTCGGCGCGCTGATGGGCGAACTGACGAATGCGGTCCGCGAGGGGAGCGGCGCGTCCGACAAGTCTCGCGAACTGGTTCGGCAAATCGCGGCGATCGAGGCGCAGTACGGCCCCGTGGCGCGCGCCATCGTCGACGCGGCGGCGAACAACCGGCGCGATCAGGCGATCACGATGATCAATGAACAGTGTCGACCGCTGCTGGCGCAGCTTGTCGCGGCCACCGACACGTATGCGAAGTACTCGCGCTCGCGGGCCGACCAACTGGTGAAGGAATCGGACGACCGTTATACGTCGCGACGACTGATGCTGATCGCGATCTGCATCGCCGCCGCCGCCGCGGCCGCGATCTCGGGCCTCTTCATCACCCGCGGCCTGCTGCGCGCGCTGGGCACGGAGCCTGCCGTGCTCAGCGATATCGCCGGCCATATCGCCGCCGGCAATCTCGGCGCCGAAGCCGCGACCGGCGCCGCGCCGGCCGGCAGCGTGCTGGCTTCGATGCGCGACATGCAGGCAAACCTCATCCGCCTGATCTCGGAGGTTCGTACCGCATCGGGCAACGTCGCGACCGGCGCCGGCGAAATCGCGTCCGGCAACCAGGACCTGTCGTCCCGCACCGAACAGCAGGCCGCGTCGCTGCAGGAAACCGCGTCGAGCATGGAGCAATTGACGTCCACCGTGCGCCTGAACGCCGACAATGCGCAGCAGGCAAGCGGCCTCGCCAACAACGCATCGGAGGTCGCGCAGCGCGGCAGCTCGGCCGTCGGCCTGATGGTCGACACGATGACGGACATCAGCGCGAGTTCCGCCAAGATCGCCGAGATCACCGCGATCATCGAAGGGATCGCGTTCCAGACCAACATTCTCGCGCTCAACGCGGCCGTGGAGGCCGCCCGCGCCGGCGAACAGGGCCGCGGCTTCGCGGTGGTGGCGAGCGAAGTCAGAAGTCTTGCGCAGCGTTCGTCGAGCGCCGCGAAGGAAATTCGCGAGCTGATCTCGCAATCGGTCCGGAAAATCCAGGACGGCTCGCATATCGCGAACAACGCGGGCGATACGATGAGCGAGGTCACGCACGCGATTTCGCGCGTGACCGACATCATGGGCGAGATCGCCGCGGCGTCGAGCGAGCAGAGCCGCGGCATCGAGCAGGTCAATCTGGCCATCACGCAAATGGACGAGGTCACCCAGCAGAATGCGGCGCTCGTCGAGCAGGCGGCCGCCGCCTCGAAGTCGCTCGAGGAACAGGGAAACCGGCTTGCCGAGGCCGTCTCGCTGTTCCGGCTGGACACGCGCGCGGTGGGCGCGTAGGCCGGCGCCCTCTATCGATGACGGACGGCGCATGAATTCCGCCGTCCGTCATGTTCAGCATCGGAAATTAACCAGATAGTGGGAATTTTCGCCCGCCGCATGCGACGCGAAACAATTCCGTAACGACCGCGTAACGATCGCTGACCACAATCCTCCGTCTTCTACCCTCAGGATGGAGTCTTGCATGTTTGCGTCACGAAGCCGTTTCCCGCTGCACGTCGCGGCATTGTCGAGTGCGATCGTACTGGCTGCGTGCGGCGGCGGCGACGACGTCGCGTCGACCGCCACGATCGCCGCGGCCGTTCCGGCGCCGCCCGCCGACCCCGGCTTCGTCGACAGCGCGCCGATCCCGAGCGCGCCCGCTTTCGTCGACAACGTCGCGACCAACCAGCGCGGCGATGCGCGCTATGCGACGCTGTCGACCAACGCCGCGGTGCGCGTGTTGAGCCGTTTTCTCGACCTTTGGCAACCGGCGACGATGCTGGTCGACGCGGGCGTGACCGCGCCGGCGAACGGCGCGTTCCCGGCCATCTCGCCGTCGACCTGCTCCGGGCTGCCGAACAGCGGCGTGCCGTGCGGTACGATCCTGAACGATGCGGTGCTGTCGGCCAACGTGCAGTACGTGGTCAACGCGACGACCGCCCGCACGCCGCAGCAGGCCGATGCCGCGTACTACGACGACCGGCGCGGCAAGGGCTACAGCGTGACCGACGGCATGGGCCCGCTCACCGCCGCATGGCGCACCGCGGCCCAGCAGACCACCAGCATCACCAGCGTGCCCGCCGATGCGACGACCGTGCTGTACAACGATTCCGGCAACAACGTCGGTGTCGGCAGCAGCGGCGGCAACGCCAGCTTCGGGAAGGTCGTCGACCTGCTCAACGAAATGGGCAACAACGCGTCGACCGAACCGTCGAAGCGCTTCTTCAAATATGCGCGCCCGTACCGCTGGAGCAGCAGCGTGGTCGTCGCGCCGACGCTCGTGCCGGCCGAGAGCACGACGCCCGCGACCGACGGCGGCTTCATCAGCGGCCACACGGCCGAGGCGATGCGCGATGCGACGACGATGGCGTGGCTCGTGCCGGAACGCTTCCAGGAAATGGTCAGCCGCGGCCTCGAACTCGGCGAGAACCGGATCCTCGCCGGCATGCATTCGCCGCTCGACGTGATCGGCGGACGCATGCTCGCGCTGGCCGTCAGCGCGGCGAACCTGACCGCATACGCCGGCGACGCACAAGCCGCGTACACGCAAGCCCATCAGACGCTGCAACAACTGACGGGCACGAGCGCGACGACCTTCTCCGCATTCGCGCGCTCCGGCACGACGGCCACCGACCGGTTCGCCGACTACACGACGAACAAGACCGCATTCCTGCGCCGCATGACGTTCGGCTTCGGCGCGATCGAATCGACGAACGCGCCGCCGGTCGTGCCGAAGGGCGCGGAGATCCTGCTGCAGACGCGCTTTCCGTACCTGAGCGCCGACCAGCGGCGCGTCGTGCTGAAGACGACCGAGCTGCCGTCCGGCTATCCGGTGATGGACGACGCGGAAGGCTGGGGCCGCCTGAACCTGTTCGCGGCGGCCGACGGCTACGGCGCGTTCAACGGCAACGTGATCGTGTCGATGGACGCATCGCAAGGCGGGCTCAGTGCTGCCGACCTGTGGCGCAACGACGTCGCGGGCGCCGGCAAGCTGACGCTGCAAGGCAGCGGCACGCTGACGCTGGCGGGCAACAACGCGTACACGGGCGGCACGCAGGTGAGCGGCGGCACGCTGGCGGCCGCGTCGGCGACGGCGTTCGGCAAAGGCGACGTGTACGTCGGCCCGGGCGGCAGCGTGCGGATCGCGGCCGCCGCGCCGGTGACGATCGCGACCCGCTACACGCAGCTCGACAACACGACGCTCGAACTCGATATCGACGGCAACGGCGGTGGGCGTCTGCGCGTGGGCGGGCCGCTCACCGTCACGGGCGGCACGCTGCACGTGACATTCGTGAACGGCTACGCACCGAAGGCCGGCGACACGATCGCGCTGATCGACGGCGCGGCGGCGGCCGCGAAGTTCGCGACGGTGACGGTCGACGGGTTCAAGGCCACGCCGGTCTACACCGCGACGGGCGTGTCGATCACGCTGTCGGCGGCGTAACCGGCAGCGAAGCTCGATCCTGCAACGGCGCCGCTCACGGGCAAAGCCGCGTACCGAAGCGCCGTTGCAGTTCGATGATCGTCGGCAGGTTGAAATCGTGGACGTCCGGCGCGGCGCCGCCCTGCCGCCGGCTAACCTCGACACTGAGTTCCAGCGCACGCGCGCGCGTCTCGGCGAGCAACCTCAGCGCCTCGCCGAGCAAGCCCTTCTCGAGTTCCGATAGCGAGCCGTCCTGATCGATTTCGCCGATCGTCGGCTCGCGCATGCGGGTTTCCATCGCGGCTTCTCCTTCGCTGTCCGATTGCGCGCGGTCGCACGTCGCGTCGCGCATCACATGACCGCGCCGCGCAGCCACGGCACGAATTCGCGTTCGCCAATGCCGTTGTCCTCGCTGCGGGATCTGCGTCCGGACGCGACGTCGAGCATCAGCCGGAACAGCCGTTCGCCCGCTTCATCGACCGTCAGCGAACCGGCGACGATCCCGCCGCTGTCGAAATCCATATCCGATTGCATCCGCTCGAACAGGCCGGTCGTCGTCGCGATCTTGATCGTCGGCACCGGCTTCGAGCCGAACACCGAACCGCGGCCCGTCGTGAAGCACACGAGATTCGCGCCGCCGGCGATCTGCCCGGTGGCCGACACCGGGTCGTAACCGGGCGTATCCATGAACACGAGCCCGGCCTGCCGCACCGGCTCCGCATAGTCGTAGACCGCGCGCAGCGGCGAGCGGCCGCCCTTCGACACCGCGCCGAGCGACTTCTCGAGAATCGTCGTGATGCCGCCGGCGAGGTTGCCGGGCGACGGGTTGTTGTTCATTTCGCCGCCGTCGTCGGCGACGTAGCGCTCCCACCACTGCAACCGGCCGAGCAGACGCTCGGCCACGTCGCGCGACGCCGCGCGCGCGATCAGCAGATGCTCGGCGCCGTAGATCTCGGGCGTCTCGGACAGAATCGCGGTGCCGCCGTTGCGGACCAGCAAGTCGACGGCCGCGCCGAGCGCCGGATTCGCGGTGATGCCCGAGTAGCCGTCGGAGCCGCCGCATTGCAGGCCGACCGTCAGCCGCGAGGCCGGCACGGCGCTGCGACGCGCACCGTCGGCCGCCTCCACCAGTTCGCGCACGATCGACACGCCTTTGGCCACGGTGTCGCGCACGCCGCCCTCGTCCTGGATCACCAGCGTGCGCACGGTGCCGGGCGCGGCCGCGTCGAGCCGTTGCGCGAGCGCGCCGACCTGGTTGACTTCGCAACCAAGGCCGACGAGCAGCACGCCCGCAAAATTCGGGTTCCGTGCATAGCCGACGAGCGTGCGCCGCAGCAGTTCGATGCCGTCCCCGGTCGCGGACATTCCGCAGCCGCTCTGATGGGTGATCGCGACGACGCCGTCGACGTGACCGAACGCATCGAGCGCGCCGTGCCGGTAAGCATCGGCGATCGCATGACAGACGCTCGCCGAACAATTGACGCTCGCGATCACGCCGACGTAGTTGCGGGTCCCCACGCTGCCGTCGGGCCGCACGAATCCGTCGAAGGTATCGCGGCGATCCGTCGCCACGTCGTGCGCGTCGCCGACGAGCCCGTCGTCGTGCGCATGCCGCTCGGGCATCCCGACGTTGTGCACGTGCACGTGCTCGCCCGCGGCGATGTCGCGCAGCGCGACGCCGATCGGCTGCCCGCATTTGACGATCGCGCTGCCGCGCGCGATCGGCGCGGTGGCGACCTTGTGGCCGGCCGGTACCGCGTCCGCCAGCCGCAACGGTGCGCCGTGCACGTCGATCGGCACGTCCGGCGCCAGCACGTCGAGTGCGACGGCGACGTTGTCGTTGCCGTGAAGGATCACGACTGCCGGTTGCTTCACGATGTATTTCTCCCAGTGGTTGCGATGCCGGCCGGCTCATAGCGGGCGACGAGTTGCCGCAAGCGCGGTTGGTCGGCCGGCAGCGCCAGCGAATCGGCGAGCGCGAGCAGCGGCTCGATCCGCCGCGCCACCTTCTCGCGATGGTTGACCGCGATATCGGCGATGCGATGCGCGAGAAACGGATTCAGAAAGCGCTCGCGCACGCTGTCGACGTAGCGTTCGGCCGTTTCGCGCAGGCCGAGCGCGACGAACACCGGCGCGACTTCATCCCGCCACACGGCTTCGAGACCGTCGCGCAGCCGCGCATCGTTCATCGCGTTCAGCACCGTTTCCGATGCGTCGCGCCCGGCCGCGAGCCACTGTTCCGCGAGCCAGCTGTGCCCGAGATTGAGGAAGAACAGCTTCAGCCGCTCGTGGCTGCGCAAATCGTCGGTGACGACGATCTGTGCATGCCGGCACGGCAGCGCCATGCCCGCACGTCGTTCGATCGCCCATAGCGCATACGGCTCCGCGATCGCGCCGACCGGATGAAGCGGCTCGGACACGATGCGGTCGACGAGCGAGTTGACCCACACGCAGCGGTTGCCCAAATAGTCGGCGAACGCGCCGGGCAGCCGCCACCGGCGTGCGAGGCCCAGCACGATGTCGCGCAGCGTGTCGCCGTTGTTCGTCACCAGTTCGCAAGGCAGGATGGACACGCCGTCATCGGGCCGCACCTGCCAGCGCGCATGCAGCAGCGCGAGCAGCTTCGCCGGAAAGCCGTGCGGCGCTTGCCCGGGTTGGGCCAGCAGGTCCACGGTGTCGCGCGGATCGGCACGATAGCCTGCGTCGCCGGTGTTCGACACGATGGCGCGCACCGTCTCGATCGCGGCGCCGCGTATCTCCGCCCAGTCGCGCTCGGCGTCCCACGCGCGATGCACGGCGCGGCACTCGACGACTTCGTCGACCACGCCGCCGCGCTCGCGCCCGCGAATCCGCACCGGATAGCGGCCGGTGGCGCGCAGCGCGTCGATGCGGGCGCGGCTGGCCGGATTGCCGGTCGTCTGCACGACACCGATGCCGCCCATCGCGTGGGCATCGTCCAGCGCCTGCGAGACGAATAGGTCGACGTGCGCGAGCAGGAAGCGGCTCGTGCCGAATTGCAGGATCGGCGGCGTCATCGCGTGCGCTCCGCGTGCCGGATTCGCTGGATCAGCATTCGACGAGCGCCTTCACGACGGTCTGCCCTGCATCCAGCAGACGCGGCAGCGCGTCCGGCACCTCGTCGAGCCGCATCCGGTGCGTGTTCAGCGCGCGGTCGGGAATCCTCCCTGCCCGCATCGCGTCGAGCACCGTCGCGAAATCCTCGGCCGTCGCGTTGCGGCTCGCGAGCAGCGTCGTTTCCCGTTTGTGGAATTCGGGATCCGAAAACGCGACGTGCCCGCGCACGATCGAGATCAACGTGTATTTGCCGCCATGCGCGACGAATTCGAAACCGCGATTCATCGCATCGAGGTTGCCGGTCGCGTCGAACACCGCATCGAAATACTCGCCGTTCGTCAGCGCGGCGAGACGCGCCGCGTCGCCTTCCCCCACCTCAACCGCCGCATCGACCGCCAGATGCTGGCGGCAAAACGCGAGCCGGTCGGCCCGCGTGTCGAGGCACGTGACGTCGGCGCCGCGCAGCTTCGCGAAGATCATCGCGGCCATGCCGATCGGCCCGGCGCCGACGACCAGCGCGCGCTGCCCGGCACGGACGTCCGCGCGCCGCACCGCATGCGCGCCGATCGCGAGAAATTCCAGCATCGCCGCCTGGTCGAGCGAAATGCCGTCGGCCTTGTGGACGAACTGCGCGGGCACGCTCAGGTATTCGGCCAACGCCCCGTCGCGATGCACGCCGAGCACCTTGATGTTCACGCAACAGTTCGTGTTGCTGTGACGGCATGCGACGCAGTGTCCGCACGACAGATACGGCATCACGTATACCGCATCGCCGGCGCCAAGCCCCGACGCCGGCTCCGCGTCGACGACGACCGCCGAAAGCTCGTGGCCCATCACGCGCGGATAGTCGAGGTACGGCTGGTTGCCGGTAAAGATGTGCAGGTCGGTGCCGCAGATGCCGACCCGTTGCACGCGCAACAACACTTCGCCGCTGCCGCGCACGGGCGGTTCGCGATGCTGCACGCGCAGCACGCCGGGGGATTCGCAAATCACGCTGAGCATGTCGGGTTCCTTTCGTTCTGGTTCATTCGTCGTGGCGTGCGGTGTCGATCCGGTAGAAGCGGCGCGCGTTGCCGCCGAAGAGGCCGTCCAGCGCCGTGGCGCCGAGCAACCGCGCGCAATCGTCCTCGCACGCGGCCAGCCATTCGCCGTATCCGCCGCATGCCGACGCGAGCCGCAGCACCGGCCAGTCGCTGCCCCACATCAGGCGCGTCGGCCCGAACAGATCGGCCAGCGCATCGACATACGGCCGCGTGCGCGCGCGCACCGCATCCGGGCCGGCCGACGGCCCCGCTTCGGTCCAGAGGCCGGACAGCTTGCAGTGAAGGTTCGGCAGGCGCGCGAGCCGGCTCATCGCCGACAGCCACGGCTGCAATTCGCCGCGCTCGATGAACGGCTTCGCGCCGTGGTCGATCACGATCGGCAGATCCGGATGGCGTCGCGCGAACGCATGCAGCGCATCGAGATGACGCGGCATCACCAGCGCATCGAAACCCAGCGCATGCTTGCGCATCGCGGCGACCGCGCGATCCAGCCGCGGATCGTCGATCCACGCGTCGTCCGGCAGATCCTGCAGCATCGGTCGCAAGCCGCGCGCCTTCGGCGCGGATGCAAACGCCGCGATTCGCGCCGGTGCGTCGTCGGCCTTCAGGTCGACCCAGCCGACCACCGCGCCGACGCGCGGCGTTTCAGCCGCGAGATCGAGCAGAAAGCGCGTATCGGCTTCGCTCGGCAGCGACTGCACGAGGACGGTGGTATCGATGCGCGCCGCGTCGAGCAGCGGCGCGAGATCGGCCGGGCCGAAGTCCCGGTGAATCGCATCGAGTTCGGCCGGCGGCCAGCAACCGGCTCGCGCACCGATGCGCCAGTAATGCTGATGGGCGTCGATCCGTGCGGTCATGCGCGTGCTCCCGGCACCGGCGCGTGCGCATCGATCAGACCTTCGTCGCGCAGCGCATCCCACAGCTCGGCCGGCGCGGGGCGCTCGAACCAGTCGATGTTCTGCTTCAACTGGGCCACGCTGCGCGCGCCGACCACGCACGACACGACGGCCGGATGGCCGAACGGAAATTGCAACGCAGCGGCGGGAAGCGGCACGTCGAAGCGGTTGCACAGCGCGCCGAGCCGCGTGGCCTTGTCGATCACGTCGGCGCTCGCGTCCGCATAGTTGAACTTGCCGTTGCCGGCGAGCAGGCCGGAATTGAACACGCCGCCGATCACGATCGCCGTCCCGTCACGCGCGCACGCGTCGAGCAGCGGTTCGAGCGCCGTCTGTTCGAGCAGCGTATAGCGGCCGGCCAGCAGCACCGCATCGAGTTCCGCTTCGTTCCGCGCGTCGGCCGCGACTTCCCATTCGTTCACGCCGAGACCGAACGCGCCGATCTCGCCGCCCGCGCGCAGCGCGTCGAGCGCGCGAAACCCGCCGCCACGCGTCAACTGTTCCCAGTAGTGCGCGTGACGATCGCCGTGCGTCATCGCGCCGATGTCGTGCACGTACAGCATGTCGACGCGCGCGAGCCCGAGCCGCTGCCGGCTGTCGTCGTGCGAGCGCATGATCCCGTCGTAGCTGTAGTCGTAGACCGGCCGGAACGGCAGCGGCTCGGCCCAGCCGTCGTCGCCCGGCTGCACGCTGGCGTCGGCGCGCATCAGCCGCCCGACCTTCGTGCTGAGCGTGAACGCGCGGCGCTCGCGCGGGGCGAGGCCGGCCCCCACGCGCCGCTCGGACAGCGTGTAGCCGTAATACGGCGCGGTGTCGAAATAGCGCAGGCCGGCCGCCCACGCGGCGTCGACGAGCGCGGCGGCATCGGCGGCCGACATTGGCCGATAAAGGCCGCCGAGCTGCGAGCAGCCGAGGCCGAGCGCGGACACCGTCAGCCCGCTGCGCGGCAAGGTGCGCGTATCGTTTGCGTTCATGAGGCGTGACTGGATGCGGGGTAAAGGGATCAGTACAGGACGTTCTTCGCGGCTTGCGAATCGAGATTCTGCTTGTCGACCATCACGACGCCGGTATCGATCAGCTTCGGCGCGGGCTTGCGCTCGATCACGTCGAGCGCGGTACGCACGCCCTGGTTCCCCATCTGCCACGAGCCCTGCACGGCGATCGCCTGCACGGTGCCGTCGCGCACGAAGCCCTGCAAGTCCTCGTTGCCGTCGAAGCCGATCGCCACCACCTTGCCCGCCTTGCCGGACTGCTTCAGCGCCCGGCCCATGCCGACCGCGGTCGGCTCGTTCGCGCCGAAGATGCCCTTCAGGTCCGGGTTCGCCGACAGCACGTCGGTCGTCTGGTTCAGCGCGGTCGCCATTTGCGATTGCGAGTAGTAGGGGCCTACGACCTGCAGCTTCGAATGGCTCTCGAGGTACTTGCGGAACCCGCCGACGCGGCTGACCTCGGACCCCGCGCCCGGCACGTACGACATGATCGCGATCTTGCCGGACTGCCCGATGCGGTCGATCAGCGCCTTCGCGCACAGCGCGCCCGCCTTTTCGTTGTCGGTCGACAGGAACGCCTGGTAGTACGGCTTGCCGGCGTCCGCGATCGCCGAGTCGATCAGCACGACGGGAATGTGCGCTTCCCACGCCTTCTTGATCGCGGGCACGAGCGCATCGGGATCGGACGGCGCGAGCACGATGCCCGCCACGTGACGCGTGACCGCGTTGTCGACCATGTTGACCTGCCCGCTGATATCGGACTCGGCCGCCGGGCCCTGGAACGTCATCGTGTAGCCCTTGGCGCCGTCGAGCGCCGCCTTCGCGCCCTTCTGCACGTTCTGCCAGTAGTTCGAATTGACCGTCTTGACGATCACCGCGATCTCGCCGCCCGCCGCATGCGCGCCGCTGCTGCATACCGCGAATACGCACGCCGATGCCGCCAGCAGGATGGATTTGTTCATGTCTCGCTCCGCTTCTCGTTGGTAGGGACTGCTTGCTGCCGGTCAGGGCCGGCGATTGCGCAACTGGTCGATCCACACCGTGCCGAGGATCACGACGCCGATGATGATCTGCTGGATGAAGCTCGACACGCCGTTCATGTTCAGGCCGTTGCGCAGCACGCCGATCACGAACGCGCCGATCGCCGTGCCGGAAATCGTGCCGACGCCGCCCATCAGCGACGTGCCGCCGATGACCGAACTGGCGATCGCGTCGAGCTCGTACATCACGCCTTCGTTCGGCTGCCCGGTGACGAGCCGCGACATCAGCACGCAGCCGGTCACGCCCGCGAGTGCGCCGGACAGCACGTAGGTGAACAGCTTCACGCCCTGCACGTTCACGCCCGACAGCCGCGCGGCTTCCGCGTTCGACCCGACCGCGTAGATATGCCGGCCGAGCGACGTTCTCGACAGCAGCACGGACACCACGACGAACAGCACGACCATGATCACGACCGGATACGGGATGCCGGGAAAGGTCGTGTCGGGGAACCCGTCCGCGCCGATGTGCGAGATCCGCAGCAGCGCGCCGTTGCCGAGCGCGCCGAACGCGTCGCCGAGATCCGAGACCGGCCGCGCGCCGGTGATCTGCAGCGCGATGCCGCGCGCGACGAGCATCATGCCGAGCGTCGCGATGAACGGCGGCAGGCCCATCTGCGTCACGCAGATGCCGTTGACGAGCCCGCACAGCGCGCCGACCAGGATGCCGGCCGCCATCGCGGCGGGCACCGGCACGCCGGCCTTGACCAGCAGCGCCGCGCACACGCCGGCCAGCGCGAGCACCGAGCCGACCGACAGGTCGATGCCGCCGGTGATGATCACGCAGGTGGCGGCCACGCCCAGATAGGCGATCGACGTGACCTGCAGGCCGACCGTCATCAGGTTGTCGACCGAGAAGAACGCCGCGCTCGATATCGAGAACGCGAACACGAGCACGACGAGACTGCCCAGCGCCGCGAACTTCTGGATCAGGTCGCGCCGCCGCTGTCGCGCCGCCCGTTCGTCGGCCTGGCTTCGATCGGATGTCATTTCAAGCATGGGAACGCCCCGACGCGTAGTGCATGATCTCCTCCTGACTGGTGTGTTGAGTGTCGAGCAACGCGGTCAATCGACCTTCGTGAAACACGGCGATCCGGTCGGTCATGCCGAGCAGTTCGGGCAATTCCGAACTGATCAGCACCACGCCGACGCCGTCGGCGGCGAGCCGGTCCATCAACCCGTAGATCGCGAATTTCGCGCCGACGTCGATGCCGCGCGTCGGCTCGTCGAAGAACAGGATCTTCGAGCCGCGGTACAGCCATTTGCCGATGACGACCTTCTGCTGGTTGCCGCCGGACAGGTTGCGCACGCGCTGGTGCACCGACGGCGTGCGAATCGCGAGGTCCTGCACGTAGCGGCGCGCGACGTCGAGCTCGTCGTCGAAGCGCAGGAATCCGAAGCGTGACGTGATGCCGCGCACGTTCGCGAGCGTGAGGTTCGCCGCGACGGGCATCGGCAGCGCGAGCCCCTCCTTCTTGCGGTCCTCCGACAGATACGCGATGCCGTGCCGGATCGCCTCGCGCGGCGAGCGGATCGTCACGGGCCGGCCGTGCAGCGCGATCGTGCCGCCGTCAATGCGATCCGCGCCGAAGATCGCGCGGGCGATCTCGGTGCGCCCGGCGCCCATCAATCCCGCGAAACCGAGGATCTCGCCGCGGCGCAGCGCGAACGACACCGGCCCGAACACGCCGTCGCGGCGCAGGTCGCGCACGTCGAGCAGCACGTCGTCCGTCGGCACCGATTGCCGCGACGGATACGCGTCGTCGAGCGTACGTCCGACCATGCGCGCGACGATGTCGTCGATGCTCACGTCGGCGAAATCGTCCGTCGAGATGTGACGCCCGTCGCGCAGCACCGTCACGCGATCGACGATCTGCGCCATTTCGTCGAGCCGGTGCGAGATATACAGAATCGCCACGCCGTCGGCGCGCAGTTCCTCGATGATCCGAAACAGCTGCACCGTCTCCGCTTCCGTCAGCGACGACGTGGGCTCGTCCATGATCAGCACGCGCGCATCGTGCGACAGCGCCTTCGCGATCTCGACCATCTGCTGCTGCGCGATGGACAGCACGCCGACCTTCGTCGTCGGGGCCACGTTCAGCCCGATGCGCGCGATGCAGCGCGTCGCATCCGCGTTCATCCGTTTCGTATCGACGAACGGCCCGCGCCGCGGCTCGCGTGCGAGGAACAGGTTCTCCGCCACGCTCAGGTGCGGGACGAGATTGAGTTCCTGGTGAATGATCGAGATGCCGGCCGCCTGCGCTTCGGAAGCCGAACGAAATCGCACCGGCGCGCCGCGATAGTGAACGACGCCGTCGTCGGGCAGGTACTGGCCGCTGATGATCTTCATCAGCGTGGATTTGCCCGCGCCGTTCTCGCCGCACACCGCATGCACCTCGCCGCGGCGCAGGTCGAGGCGAATCCCGTCGAGCGCGAGGACGCCCGGGAAGCGCTTGCGAATCCCGTCCAGGCGCAGGATCTCCCGGTCCGCTTCGTCGTGCGCGGCCTGACCGGGCAGATTGCGAGGCATTGCCATTGCGTCTCCTTGGGGTGGATCGACCGCGGCACTATCTGGTCAGTCCAATTTGGATGAATTACAGCAATCAAACCGAATTTGGTCAAGCCAATTTATCTATCCTCATCCGATCTTACCAATAGTGAAAACCCCGACATCCGGATGAACCCGCTGCCAGACGGGGCAAAGCGGCAGGCGTGATAGACTCCGCGACACGCGCTTGCGCCGAAAGCGCATTGATCCCTATCACTCGTATGAAATCGACAGAACCCAAGCGGCTTTACCAATCGGTCGCGGCCCAGATCGTCGCGTTGATTCGCCAGGGCGAATTCGCGATCGGCGAGCGGCTGCCGCCGGAGCGGGAGCTGGCGCTGACGCTCGGCGTATCGCGCCCGTCGCTGCGCGAAGCGCTGATCGCGCTGGAAATCGGCGGGCAGATCGAGATCCGGATGGGCTCCGGCGTGTATGTGCGCGACACGGCGGCCGACGCGGTCGGCCCGATGGCCACGCTCGGCGACAGTCCGTCGGAATTGATGCAGGCGCGCGCGGCCGTCGAGGGCAGCGTCGCCGCGCTGGCCGCCGCGCGGATGACGGCCGCGATGCTCGAGCGCCTGCGCCGCACGGTGCAGCGCATGAAGCGGCTCGCGGAGGCCGGCAAATCCCCGGTCGAAGCCGACCGGCAGTTCCACATGCTGATCGCGGAAGCCGCCGGCAATTCGGTGCTCACCCGCTTCGTCGGCGAGCTGTTCGACAGCCGCCACGACCCGATCGCGACCGCGATGCGCGGCCATGCGGAGAATCCGCAGACGTGGACGGCCGCCGTGCGCGAGCACGAGGACGTGCTCGTCGCGTTGCAGGCCGGCGATCCGATCGCGGCCCAGACGGCCATTCGCGCGCACCTTCGCGCGTCGGAAGCGCGGTGGATCGAGGGTGGGCTGAAAGCCGATCCGGATTGAGCGGGCGCCGGCGCGCGTCGGCGAGGGCGCGGCAACGCGCTATTCGACGCCCTGCCACGCGGCCCGTTCGCTCGTCGTGCGGCGCGACGGCAGCGTGCGCGGCACCAGGCTCGTCACCAGCACCGCGCCGACCACCAGCAGCCCCGCGACCACCGCGAACCCGGCATACGGCGCGCCGGTACGTGCGAACAGGATGCCGACCAGCCACGAACTGAACGCGCCGCCGAGCGAACCCAGCATGCTGATCACCGCGATGCCGGCTGCCGCCGCGCGGCCGGTCAGCTGGGCAGCCGGAATCGTCCAGAACACGATCGGCACGGTGAACGCGCACAGCTGCGCGATCGCCAGCAACGCGACGGTGACTCCTACATGGCCGACCGAGAAGCGCAGGAGCAGCAGACTGCACGCGGTGACGAGCATGCAAGCCACCGTATGCCAGCGGCGCTCGCCGTATCGGTCGGAACTCCATGCGATCGCCACGTTGCCGATCATCGTGAACACGGAAATCAATCCGGACAACCAACCGATTCCGGTAACGCTCGCGACCCCGGCCGCCTTCAGCACCGTGGGCGACCAGAACGTCACCGTCCCCATCCCGACGTAGACGCAGAAATAGATCGCCGCCAGCCCCAGCACGCGCGCGTGGCGAACGATGTCGAGCACGCCCGTTCGGTCATGGCCGACCACGGCCGACGCCCGCTCCGCGTCCAGATCGCGCAACAGCGCCTGCCGGTCCGCAGGCGACAGCCATGCCGCCCGTTCCGGCCGGTCGCTCAGCATCAGCGGCGCAACCAGCCCGAGCGCAATGGCCGGCAATCCCTCGATCAGGAACAGCCACTGCCATCCGCGCAACCCCATCGTGTCCTGCAGGTGCGCCATGATCCAGCCGGACAGCGGTCCGCCGATCATCCCCGCGACCGGAACGGCGAGCAGCAGCACGCTGTTGACGCGGGCGCGCACCCTATCCGGAAACCAGTACGACAGGTACAGGATCAGGCCCGGAAAGAAGCCGGCCTCGGCGGCGCCGAGCAGAAACCGCACCACGTACAGCGACACGCTGCCGGTCACGAACATCTGCGCGACCGTGCACAGGCCCCACAGCGCCATGATCCGCATCAGCGTGCGGCTCGCGCCGATGCGCGCCAGCAGCAGGTTGCTCGGCACCTCGAACGCGGCGTAACTGATGAAGAAGATGGCCGTCGCGGAGCCGAATACGGCTTCGCTCAAGCCGAGGTCCTGCAGGAACTGCAGCTTGGCGAACCCGATGTTGACGCGATCGATGAAGTTGACGACGTAGCAGACGAACAGAAACGGAATCACGCGCAGCGCGATCCGGCGATACAACAAGGCAGGGGGTGACTCGGACATGGACCGCTCCCGGTATGTGGACAGGCGTCACGAACAGGCGAGGCGTTGCGGGGTAATTATACAAATCCCGTATTTCGGGATTTATTGGTAGTTAACACGAGAGGAGGCGTCGTGCGTGCCCTGGGCCATGACGTGAATCGACATCCGACAGTTTTGTAAGAAAATACCGATGGTGCGCGATCGTGTTGACCATGAAGCCCCCGTTACTCGGCAGCGCATGACGCCATGTGCAAACCCCACCGAAAAAATAAATTTAATCCCCTATAATGAGATTTTGAAAAATGGAGTTGCCAATGACATTCGTCAGTCGATATCGTCCGGCACCCCCGAATTTCTTTCGGTTTGGCTATGCGCCGCCGCCTTCCGCGGGCCGCTCGCTCGACAAACGCCACCGGACTTTTCGATCGCGTCACGCGGTGTTTTTTTCTGGATATGATCGTCGGCGGGACTGACCGCGTCGCACCGCGCGTTCGGAAAGCCATCCGGGCGGCGCGCGCATGGCGCGATCGCGCTGCCCGCGCCGGCAGCATGAGCCGGCTTCGGCCGGCATCGAATTTGAAACGGGATGCATTCGCCACGCCATGAACCTGCGCGCTGAAACACTGTGCTTCTCGGATGTGTTCCTCCATTCCCAGGCGATCGTGAACTGGTCGCAGCACTACGACCAGATCAGTCCGGGCACCGCGACGACCACGCTGCGCCAGGTCGCCGGCCAGCGTTTTCACGTCTTTCGCGAACGCATCAACCAGCGCGTGATGCAGCACGGCCTCGCGCCGCGCGACCGGCTCTGCTTCGCGCTGCCGATCGCCAGTGCGGTCGCGCCCGTGGTCCAGGGGCGCACCGTCGAGCGGCCGAGCCTGCTGACGCTGCGCGGCGGCGAGGAATTCGTCGCCCACCTGCCGTGCGACACCGAGGTGCTCGCGTTCACGATCGACCGCACGCTCGCGGCCGATCGCGAGGTGGACGAACTCGCGAACCTGCCCGCACGTTTCCTGAAGCAGCCGGTGCTGCCGATCTCGCCCGCGCGCTACCGCAACGCGCTGGACGGCCTCGAACGCGTGCTCGGCCAGGCGCTCGACAGCGGTTCGCTCACCGCGCGCGATGCGTTCGACGAACGCGTGCTCGCGCACAGTCTGGTCGGCATCCTGCTCGACCTCGTGCAGCCCGACGACCCGGATGCCGGTGCGCTGCCGTCGGCCTCGACGCAAAGCTACATCGTGCGGCGCAGCCAGGAAATCGCGCTGGAATCCGACGACGTACCGACGGTCATCGATCTCTGTCATCACCTGCGGATCAGCCGCCGCACGCTGCAATACAGCTTTCAGAACGTGGTCGGCACCACGCCGACCGCCTATCTCCGCTCGATCCGGCTGAACGCCGTGCGCCGCTTCCTGATGACGACGCCCGACACGATGCGGATCGGCGACGCGGCGGCGCAATTCGGCTTTTGCCACTTCGGACGCTTCTCCGCGTACTACCAGCAGCATTTCCACGAACTGCCGTCGCACACGCCGCGCCTGAGCTGAGCCCGCGACAGACGCATGGCGGCGTCGCATCCGGGTAATCCCCTGCCGCCCCCGCCCATGCGGATTGCCGATTACGGACAACGCCCGTTTTTTCGGCACCGTAAATTTTGTCGTCGGCCCTGCTCGATGCGCTGCACCGCATCGAGCGGCCGTCCAAGCGCATACCTGTGTCGTCGGCGGAGGTCGGCATCGATTGCCGGCACGTCAGGATCGGCGCGCGGCACGGGGATATCGATCAGGCATGCCGGTGTCGACTCCTGACGGACGAGCCGGCCAGCGGGACCCATCATGAACGAATCGTCACCCCGGTCCGAAGCGGGGCTCAGCAAGAACGCCGTCGGACTCTCCCACATCGTCTTCTTCGTCGTCGCCGCGGCCGCGCCGCTCACCGCGATGGTCGGCGCGACGCCCGCGGCATTCTCGCTCGGCAACGGCCCCGGCGTGCCCGGCGTATTCGTGCTGGCCGGCGTCATGTACCTGATCTTCAGCATCGGCTATGCGGCGATGAGCCGGCACATCTCCAATGCGGGCGCGTTCTACGCGTACATCGCGAACGGGCTCGGACGCCCCGCCGGCGTGGGCGGCGCGTTCGTCGCGATCGTCGCGTACAACGCGGTGCAGATCGCGATCTACTGCATGTTCGGCTTCTTTCTGAACGACAGCATCCAGCGGCACTACGGCGTCGACGTGCCGTGGTGGGCGTTCGCGCTCGCGTGCGTCGTCGCGGTCCACTTCTGCGGCGCGCGGCGCATCGAGTTCAGCGGCCGGCTGCTCGGCATGCTGATGATCGGCGAAATCGCGATCGTGATGCTGCTCGATCTCGCGATCGTCGTGCACGGCGCGAGTGCCGGCGGCTTCAGCGCGAAACCGTTCAGCCCCGCGATGGTGTTCGCGCCCGGGCTCGGCACCGCGCTCGTGTTCGTGCTCGGCTCGTACATGGGCTTCGAGGCGACCGCGATCTTCTCCGAGGAGGCGCGCGACCCGAAGCGCACGATTCCGCGCGCCACCTACCTCGCCGTGATCCTCATCATGGCGTTCTACGCGCTGTCGTCGTGGGCGATCGTCGAGGCGTGGGGCGAGCGCGCGATCGCCGCGCAGGCCGCGCGCGATCCGGCCAATCTGTGGTTTGCCGTCAGCGGCCGGCTGCTCGGCAGTATCGCGACGGACGCGATGAACGTGCTGCTCGTCACGAGCCTGTTCGCGGCCATCCTGTCGTTCCACAACACGATCACGCGCTATTTCTACGCGATGGGCCGCGAACGCGTGCTGTGGCGCAAGCTCGGCCATACGTGCCCGGTGCATCGTTGCCCGGACGTCGCCGGCAAGGTGCAGACGCTGATCGCGCTCGCGGCCATCGCCGGGTCGGCCGCGTTCCGCCTCGATCCGTTCGCGGTCGTGTTCTCGTGGATGAGCGCGCTGGCCACGATCGGCATCATCGCGGTGCAGATCCTGGTGGCGGCGTCGGTGATCGCGTTCTTCGCGCGCGATCACCGCGACGCCGGCGTCGTGCACCGCCTGATCGCGCCGCTCGTCAGCGTGATCGCGCTCGGTGCGTGCCTCGTGCTCGTCGTGCGCAACCTGTCCGTGCTGAGCGGATCGGATTCGACCTTCGTCGCGATGTTTCCGTATTTCCTCGTCGCCGTCGGTGCGCTCGGCATCCGCGCCGCGCTGCGGTTGAAGCGCAGCGACCCGGACCTGTATCGCGAACTCGGGCGCGCCGCCCAGTAGCCGCCGACCGGACGGTGCCGCGCCGCACCGTCGTCTCGTTGTTCACTCCCCGAGCATTCCCCGCTGCCAACGTGACGCGCGATGCGTCGCGCCGGCACGGGTATTCCCTATCCCGATCGCGCCGCAACGATTGCCGATAGCGGACAAGGCGCGCGTTTTCATCGACATACAGTGAATGCGACGTCGAAGCCTGACGGTGGCCGTTGTCATCGCCCTCACCCGTTCGGCCCGACGATTCGCCCCTGGGAAACACGGAACACCATGATGAAAATTCAGAATCTGATCGACGGCAGGCATTGCGACGCAGCGGCCGGCCGTACCTTCGAAAAGCTGGCGCCGGCGACCGGCGACTACGTGGCCGCCGTGCCCGCATCGACCGCCGAAGACGTCGATCGCGCGGTGCGTGCCGCGCACGCCGCGCTGCACGGCGACGCGTGGGCCCGCGCGGGCGGCTCGGCCCGCGCGCGCTGGCTGCTTCGGCTCGCGGACCTGGTCGAGCGCGACCGTGACGCACTGGCGGAATGCCTGGCCGTCGAACAAGGGCGCCCGCTTGCCGAGATGCGGATGATGGACCTGCCGATGTGCATCGACACGCTGCGCTATTTCGCCGGCTGGGCCGACAAGCTCGAGGGCCGCACGATTCCGACCGACGGCTTCATGGGCCGCCCGACGCTCAGCTACACGCGGCGCGCGCCGGTGGGCGTCGCCGGTCAGATCATCCCGTGGAACGCGCCGTTGATGATCGCGGTGTGGAAGCTCGCGCCGGCGCTCGCGGCCGGCTGTCCGGTGGTCATCAAGCCGTCGGAGGACACGCCGCTGGCCGTCGCCCGGCTCGGCGAACTCGTCTGCGAAGCCGGCCTGCCCGCCGGGGTCGTCAACATCGTCCACGGCGTCGGCGCGGAAGTCGGCGCCGCGCTGGTCGCGCACCCGCTCGTGAACAAGATCAGTTTCACCGGCAGCACCGAAGTCGGCCGCACGATCGCGGGCGTGGCAGCGAAGACCTTCAAGCGCGTCACGCTCGAACTCGGCGGCAAGGCCGCGCAGATCGTGTTTGCGGATGCCGATCTCGACCGGGCGATTCCGTCGCTGATGGCCGGCATGTTCGCGAACCAGGGGCAGACGTGCGCGGCCGGCTCGCGCGTGCTCGCACATCGCTCGATCGCGCAGGCGCTCGAAGAACGGCTTGCCGACGCAGCTCGCGCGATGCGCGTCGGTCCGCCGTCGGAGCCCGGCGTACAGATGGGTGCGCTGATCAACCCGCGCCACCTCGCGCGGGTACGCGCGCTCGTCGACGGCGCGCTCGCCGAAGGCGCGGTGATGCTCGCCGGCGACGAACAGGTGCCGCCGCGCGGCTGCTTCATGCGCCCGACGATTCTGGGCGGCGTTCATCCGGGCATGCGGATCGCCCGCGACGAGGTGTTCGGCCCGGTCGGCATGGTGATGCCGTTCGAGACCGAGGACGACGCCGTCCGCATCGCCAACGACACGCCGTTCGGTCTCTCCGCTTCGGTGTGGACGCAGGACGTCGGCACCGCGCACCGCGTCGCCGAGCGGCTCGACGTCGGCGCGGTCGCGATCAATGCGTGGAGCCCGATCGACGCGCGCCTGCCGTGGGGCGGCACCAAGCAAAGCGGGATCGGGCGCGACCTGTCGAAGGCCGCGCTCGATTCGTATCTCGAGGAAAAGATCGTCACCGCAGCCCTGTGACCCGACGGCGCACACCGCGCCCCAACCCTGTTCAAGTACTTCGCAAGAGAGACGAGAGACACCATGGACTATCAAAAGCGTCAAAAACGATTCTGGCACCCGATGAGCTCGGCGGCCGCCGGGCATACGACTCCCACCGTGATCATCGAGCGCGGCGACGGCAACTACGTGTACGACGTCGACGGCCACCGCATGCTCGACGGCGTCGGCGGACTGTGGAACGTCAACGTCGGCCACAACCGGCCGGAAGTGAAAAGCGCGATCGCGCGGCAGATGGACGCGCTGTCGTACTACCAGACCTTCGACGGCGTCGCCCATCCGCGCGTCTACGATCTGGTCGACCGCCTGTGCGCGATGTTCGCGCAGGAAGACATGCAGCGGGTGATGTTCGGCAGCGGCGGCTCCGACGCGATCGAGACCGCGCTCAAGATGGCGCGCCAGTACTGGGTCGCCGCGGGCGAGCCGTCGCGCACGAAATTCCTGTCGCTGCGCAACGGCTATCACGGCGTGCACATGGGCGGCACGTCGATCGGCGGCAACGGCGTCTACCATTACAATCATGGCCCGCTGCTGCCCGGCTGCGTGCTGCTCGACACGCCCTGGCTCTATCGCAATCCGTGGAATTGCGACGATCCGCAACAACTCGTCGAGCACTGCATCCGGCAGCTCGAGGAAACGATCGCGTTCCACGGCCCGCAGACCATCGCCGCGTTCGTCGCCGAACCGGTGCAGGGCGCCGGCGGCCTGATCGTCCCGCCGGCCGATTACTGGGCGCGCGTGCGGGCCGTGTGCGACCGTAACGGCATCCTGCTGATCGCGGACGAGGTGGTCACCGGCTTCGGCCGCACCGGCAGCCTGCTCGGCAGCCGCGGCTGGGGCGTCGCCGCCGACATCCTGTGCGTCGCCAAGGGCATTTCCGCCGGCTACGTGCCGCTCGGCGCGACGCTGTACAACGGGCGCATCGCCGACGCGATCGAACATGGCGCGGGCTTCTCGCACGTGGTCATGCACGGCTATACGTACAGCGGGCATCCGCTCGCGTGCGCCGCGTCGCTCGCGGTGCTCGACATCGTCGAGGCCGAGGATCTGCCCGGCAATGCGGCGCGGGTCGGCCAGCGCCTGCTCGAGCAATTGCTGCCGCTGAAGGCCGACTTCGAGACCGTCGGCGACGTCCGCGGCAAGGGACTGATGCTGGCGCTCGACCTGGTGACCGACAAGGCCAGCCGCACGCCGCTCGATCCGGGCAAGGGGTTCGCCGCCCGCGTGGCCGATGCCGCGCGCCGGCGCGGCGTGCTGGTGCGGGCGATCGCGAACAAGGTGGTGATGTCGCCGCCGCTGACGCTGCAGCCAGGCGAAGCCGACTTCATGGCCGTGACGCTGCGCGAGGCGTTGCAGGAGTGCTGCGCGGATTCGCGCGCGATCGCCTGAGCGCGCGAACCGGCCCGGCGCACGGGCCTTTCGTCGAAGGCTCGTGCGCATCGCCATCCGGCCTCGGTTCGACGAAGATCGCCGCGGGGCGCCGAAGTCGATGATCGGCATCCCGCGTGCCCCGTTTCGTTTAAAAGGAAGACAAATCAAATGGAAAACCAGGCCATCGCATTCCCCGCGGAGAAATACCCGCTCGCGCTTCGGCTGCTGCACTGGGTCAGGGCAATCCTGATCGGCGCGCAGCTGTGGACCGGCTGGACGATGGTCCGGCTCGACGACAACCTGCCGGCCAAGTTCGACTGGTATTACCCGACGCACAAGGAGTTCGGCGTGCTCACGCTGCTGGTGGTCGTCACGCAACTGGCGATTCGCTCGATGAAGCCGTTGCCGCCGCTGCCTTCCACGCTGCCGACGCTCGATCGCACGCTCGCGAAGATCGGCCATTACCTGCTGTATGGGCTCGCGATCATCGTGCCGCTGATGGGCTATTCGATGTCCAGCACGTATACGCAGAGCGACGGCGTACCGTTCTTCTTTTTCCGCGTACCCGAGCTGCTGCCGAAGAACGACCATTGGTTCGAGGCGTTTCAATGGCTGCACAAAACGCTCGCCTATACGTTGCTCGCGCTCATCGTACTGCATGTGCTTGGCGCGCTGAAACACCGGTTCTTCGACCGCAACCCGGAAAACGACGTGCTGCGGCGGATGCTGTAACGCCGCCGCCACGCGGAACCGCGCGCCCGGCGAGGTTCCGTATTCGGTCCGCCCGATCGCGGCGTGTCTCTTTTCTTCAAATTTAATATTTCGTTTTACTAACGACAAGCGGACCCGCTACACGCGTCCGGTGCTGACGTATGCCGTCGGAAACCGCACCGCGCCGCGTGGGCCGTCCACACCTGGAGATCGACGATGAAGAAGATGATGGCGGCCGTATCGGCCGCGAGCGCGATGGGATTCGGCCTGACGGCCCATGCGCAAAGCACCGTGACGCTGTACGGCCTGATCGACGAAGGCGTCAATTTCACGAGCAACGCGGGCGGCAGCAACGCTTACCAGATGGTCAGCGGCGATACCGTCGGCAGCAACTGGGGGCTGAAAGGCACCGAGGATCTCGGCGGCGGGCTCAGAGCGCTGTTCCAGCTCGAGAACGGCTTCAACGCGAGCACCGGCGCGCTCGGCGTGACGTCGCGGATGTTCGGCCGGCAAGCCTACGTCGGGCTCGATTCCGACCGGTTCGGCACGCTCACGTTCGGCCGCCAGTACGATCCCACGCTCGACATGTGGAGCCCGTTCACGGCCACCGGCAACTGGCTCGGCGACTTCGGCGCGCACCCGTACGACAACGACAACGCCGACTGGGACTACCGCATCCAGAACAGCGTCAAGTACGTGTCGCCCTCCTACGCCGGCTTCAAGGGCGAAGTACTCTACGGGCTCGCGAATCAGGCGGGCGGCTTCGCCCGCAATCGCGTCTATAGCGCCGCCGTGCAGTACCAGGCCGGCGCGTTCTCCGCCGCCGTCGCGTACCTGAAGGCCAACAACGGCGGCGCAACCGCGGGCGGGGCGTTGTCGAGCGACGACACGGTTTTCAGCGGCCGCTCGCAGCAGAACATCGATGCCGGCATGTCGTACAAGTTCAGCGACACGCTGACGCTGTCCGCCGCGTATTCGCACGTCGACGTGACCAACCCCGAGTCGAATCTGTACTTCGCGAACCAGCCGGCCGCAGGCTCGCAGCACGCGTGGAAGTTCGACAACTTCGAGGTCAACGGCCAGTATTTCTTCCGGCCGGATCTCTGGCTCGGCGCCGCCTATGCCTACACGCATGCGCATGTCGCGACGACGGCAGGCGATGCGTCGCCGAGCTGGCATCAGATGTCGATGATGCTCGACTACGATCTGAGCAAGCGGACCTCGACTTACATCCAGGGCGCGTACCAGCATGCAACCGGCCATACCGGCACCGACTTCGACTACGCGCACGTGCTGGGCACGGCCGGACAGTCGTCGGGCCGCAACCAGCTGGCGTTGCGCGTCGGGATGATGCATCGGTTCTGAACCGGGTGAGGAAACACGGGCTCTCGCGCGACGGACGCGGCAGCCCGTGTTTCTCGCGCATCGTCAGAACTGATGCCGCAGGCCGAGCCGAACCGCGGTCTGCGTCGAACCGGACGCCGCCCCGCCGAGCGCCGCCTCGACCTGCGCGCCATACGCACTGTCGTGCCCGTGTGCGAATACCGCGTAAAGGCCGGACCGCTTCGACAGCGAATAGTCGGCGCTCAACGTGATCTGGTTGGCCGAGCCGATGTCGCCGCCGCGCTGCTGGTACTGGAAGCCGCCGCCCAGTTGCAACGCCGGCGTGACCGCATAGGTCAGCCCGGCGTCATAGGTGGTGGCCCGCAGCGGCGCGGCAGCGCTGATCCGCACGTCCGACACCATGCCGAAGACACGAAACGGCCCGACGTTGTAGCCTGCGCCGCCCGAGACATTGCGCAGATTGCCACCGGCAGTGACGTCATGCTGGCCGAAATAAGCGAGCGCGGCGCTGAACGCACCTTGCGTGTACGACAGCATCGCGCTTTGCACGCTGCTGCGCGCGACCGTGCCGGGCACGTTGCCGAATCCCCATAGGCCGCCGAACGACAATCCGCCGAATGTCGGGCTCACGTACTTCACCGCATTGTTCACCTGGACGCCCCATACGCGGTTGTCGAGCGCGCCGCCCGCCGACGCGTTCGCGGGCAAGCCCCACGCGAGCAGGCCGGCCGGCGTGTTCGCACCGGTTGCAAAAGCCGGCATGAGATCGCCGACGAAATCGAACTGGCGCCCGAGCGTCACGGTCCCCCAGTCGCCGCCGAGCCCGACGTATGCTTGCGAACTGAATGCGGAGCCGGGTACGGTCAGCGCACCGTCGGACGTCTGGAACTGGCTTTCGAGCCGGAAGACCGCATAGTCGGCGCCGCCGAGATCCTCCCTGCCCGTCACGCCCCACACGTCGTTGCGCGACACGCCGGCCTGCAACGCGATCTGACGTCCGCCGCGCGGGGCGGACGCCACGTCGTTCGTATAGGTCACGCCCGTGTCCAGCGAACCGTAGAGCGTCACGCTCGATTGCGCGAACGCCGGTGCGACGGCACCGCAGCCGCACCATGCCACCATCCGGAACCACCGTTTCATCTGCTTCTCCTCATCGAATTTTCCCGGACGATGCACGCGTGAACCGGCCGGCGCGGCAGCAACATCGATCCAGTGCGATTTCATTGTCTAAAATAGGAATCCATATCAATCTTCTGAAAAACGATCCAACTCGATACGATTGGCTCGCTTCCACGCATGCGTCGACGCGGTTCCGGTTGCCGCCCGCACGACTTAA
This sequence comes from Burkholderia sola, assembly GCF_905400185.1. Classification (NCBI taxonomy): domain Bacteria; kingdom Pseudomonadati; phylum Pseudomonadota; class Betaproteobacteria; order Burkholderiales; family Burkholderiaceae; genus Burkholderia; species Burkholderia sola. The sequence goes on along the minus strand of NZ_FR989677.1, from coordinate 595,636 downwards.
GTTAGACTACGGCCTGTCGCCCGCCGCGCTGCATTTCGTGCCGCAGCGCGGCAACCCGAAACCGCACTCGCCCTTCACGTTCCCTAGCCGCAAGCCGTCTGATCCCGGATTACGTCATGTCGAGCCTCACCAAAATGCTGTCCATCCTCGACGTCTTCTCTTCGTCGGCGACGTCGATGACCGCCGAGGAAATCGCCGAACACATGGGCTTTTCGCGCACCACGTGCTATCGCTACGTGAAGGAACTGGCATCCGTCGGCCTGCTCGTCGGCACCAACGGCCGCTATACGCTGGGCCCGCGCATCATCCATCTCGACTACAACATGCGGCAGTCGGACCCGACGCTCACCGCCGCGAAGCCCGTGATCCAGAAGCTGGTTCAGGTCACCGGCGGCGATGCGCTCGTGTCGACGCTGTTCGACGAACAGATCATCAACGTGATGCACGAAACCGGCGCCGAGAACCTGCAACTCGGTTTCGGCCGCGGCCGCATCATGCCGCTGTTCCAGGGCGCGTCGTCGAAAGTGATCGTCGCCGCGATGTCGCGCGCGCGGCTGAAGCGCCTGCACGAACGCCACAACGCCGAGCTCGGCGAGTTCGCGAGCGACTGGACGCAGTTCTGGCGCGCGTGCCAGCAGATCGTCGACGCGGGCTACTGGATCTCGCGCGGCGAACTCGATGAAGGGTTCGTCGGCATCGCCGCGCCGATTCGCACGGCCAGCAGCGGCGAGGTCAACAGCAGCCTGTCGCTGGTCTTTCGCGCCGAACACTTCGCGCTGTTCGACGAGCACGTGCTCGGCAAGCTGCTGATCGACGCCACCGCACAGATCGGCGACGCGACCTGAGCATGCGACCGTCGTCGCGCGCGACGGTCGACCGACATCCGGTCAGTTCATCTGCGTGATGAATTTGGTGACCAGATAACCGTCGAACGTCTCCATTCCGCCCTCGCTGCCGAAACCGCTGTCCTTCACGCCGCCGAACGGAATCTCCGCCGGCCCCATCCCGAAGTGATTGATGTTGACCATGCCGGCTTCGAGCGCGCGGCCGATCCGGTGCGCATCGCGCGCCGACGTCGTGAACGCGTACGACGCAAGGCCGAACGGCAAGCGGTTCGCTTCGTCGAGCGCATCGTCGAGCGCGTCGAACGGCACGATCCCGACGATCGGGCCGAACGGCTCTTCGTTCATCAGCCGCGTGTCGCGCGCCGGTCCCAGTACGACCGTCGGCGCGAAGTAGTGCCCTGGTCCGGCCACGCGCGTCCCGCCGCATGCGATCTTCGCCCCTTTCGTCTTTGCGTCGGCAACGAACGCGTCGATCTCGGATACGCGTCGCGCATGCGCAAGCGGCCCCATCGTGGTCGCCTCTTCCAGCCCGTAGCCGACGCGAATCTTGCCGACCGCTTCCAGATACGCGCCGACGAACCGGTCGAACACCGCACGCTGCACGAAGAACCGCGTCGGCGACACGCAAACCTGCCCGGCATTGCGAAACTTGTACGCGGCCAGCATCGTCGCGGCGCGGTCGATATCGGCGTCCGCACAGACCAGCACCGGCGCATGCCCGCCCAGCTCCATGGTCATGCGCTTCATGTGCGACGCGGCGAGCGCCGCCAGTTGCTTGCCGACCGGCACCGAACCCGTGAACGAGATCTTGCGCACGAGCGGCGACTCGATCAGCTGCCTCGACACGTCGGCCGGCACGCCCCACACGATGTTCAGGCAGCCCGCGGGCAAGCCGGCGTCGTGAAAGATCCGCGCGAGCGCGACGATCGCGCTCGGCGATTCCTCCGGCCCTTTCAGCACCAGCGTGCAGCCCGACGCAAGCGCGGCCGCGATCTTGTGCATCGCCTGGCTGAACGGAAAATTCCACGGCGAGAACGCCGCGCACACGCCGATCGGTTCGCGCAGCACCGTCTGCGCGACGTCCGGCGAGCGCGACGGCACGACGCGGCCATAGGTGCGACGCCCCTCCTCCGCATGCCATTCGAGCTGCTCGGCCGACGACACGACCTCGGCAATCGCCTCGCGAAGCGGCTTGCCCTGGTCCATCGTGATGTGGCGGCCGATCGCCGGTGCCCGCTCGCGCACCAGCGCAGCTGCGCGGCGCAGGATGTCCGAGCGCGCGAGCGGCGACTCGCGGCGCCACGTCGCGAACGCACGATGCGCGGCGCGCACCGCGGCGTCGATATCGTCCGGCGTCGCATGCGGCAAGTCGCCGAGCACGCTGCCGGTTCCCGGATCGAGAACGGGCTGCGTGCGCCGGCCATCGGCCTGAAGGAACCGGCCGTCGATATACAGATGGAGCGACGCGTAATCGCGTTGCGCATCAGGCGTCATGCGGGAAGTCAGCGGCGTAAACGGGATCAAGACGGATACCTCGGTAGAGACTGTACGATGGGCCGGACATGCAACGAACGCGCATCACGCGGCCGATGGCGGTGCACGCAGCAGACCGCCGATTTCCTGTCGGAGAATCTGGTTTTCCTGCCGGACGAGCAGATGCCGGACCTTGCCGCGAAACGTCCTGAAGTCGGGATCGGCCATCAGCACGGCACGACGCCGCGCCCGATCGTCCAGCGAATCGAACGCCCACAGATAGACGAGCTGATTCAGCGGTCCGACTTCCGTCGCGAAACAGCCGACCATCGTGCCGAGCGCGTGCTCCTGCGGCGCGCGGCCGCACTCCGCATAGAGCCGCAGATACTCGGCGACGCCGCCCGGCACCAGCGTGTACGTGCGTTGCTCAACAAACATCCGCGGTCTCCCGTTGTCGCGGCGCAAACGCCTGGAACGCCGCGGTCACGCCTGCGATGCCGGCGGCGTCCGTCTGCGCGGCCACGTAGCGGTCGGGGCGCACGACCACGAGCGGGCCGCGATGCCGGTCGAACCATGCCGCCAGCGCGTTGTCGACGTCCTCGACGCACACGCTGCCGTGGGCGCTCGTCACGCGCCGCGCGCGGCCCGTCCCGCTGCGCGAGCGGTTGACCTGAACGAAGGTCGCGCCCAGCGCCGTCCAGTACGCGCGATCGTCGTCGCTCAGGCACGCCTGCGGATCGCATTGCCAGCCGACGATCGAAAACCATGGGCCGAGCACGTCGTCGAGCTTGCGGCGCACGCCGTCGGCCGTTTCGACGTCGGGCTGCGCGATCATCCTGCCCGCCGCGTCGCCCGGCGCGCCCGGCAGCACGACGCCGCGCGTATAGCTCGGCATCGGCTTGAAACGCATCTGCAGCACGTAGTCCTTCAGGCCCGGCGCATACCGCGCGAGCCCGAGGAACCGGTCGCGCAGAAACGCGACGACCCGGTTGGTCGGCATCAGCATCGCACCGAACGTGTCCGCGAGATCGATCATCGCCTTCGCGTGGTCGCGGCGTTCCGATTCGTAGGTAGCGATCACGCCGGGATCCAGCGTGCCGTTCACGACGCCTGCGAGTTTCCACGCGAGATTGCCGACGTCGCGCAGGCCGGCGTTCAGGCCCTGGCCGATCCACGGCGGGCTCAGGTGGGCAGCATCGCCGACGAGCGCCACGCGGCCCGCCACGAAACGCTCGGCCACGCGAGAATGGTGCGTATAGGTCCGCGCGCGCACGATCTCGATACGATCGACGTCGTCGACGTACGGCGCGATCAGCGCACGGATCGATTCCGGCCGCGCGATCGCCTCTGCGTCCTCGTGCGGGAATACGAGAAACTCCCAGCGCCGGAAATTGAACGGCAGATAGATGCACACGTTCGGGCGGCGCGGGTCGCAGTTCAGCGCCGTGCACGGCTGGTCGAGCCCGGCATTCTTCACGTCGACCACGACCCATTTGATCGGATGCGTCGTGCCGGCCAGCTTGATGCCGAGCCAGTCGCGCATCGGGCTGCGTCCGCCGTCGGCCGCCACCACGTAGTCGGCGTCGAGCGCATACTGCCTGCCGTCGGCGGCGCGCACCTGCAACGTGACGCATCGGTCGTCCTGTTCGACGCCGACCACTTCCTCGCCGGTCCGCAGCGCTACGTGCGGATAGCGCGCCAGCCCCGCGCGCAGCGTGTGTTCGGCCAGTTGCTGCATGAAGATGTTGCGCCGCCACCAGCCGAATTCGCGTATCGACGGGCGGATGTCGGCAAAGCATTCGCCGTTCGCCTTGAACATGCGCAACGGCACGTTCTGGATGATGTCGCGGCTCAATTCGTCGGCGAGCCTCGCGGTCTGGAACATCCGCAATGCTTCGTCGTCGATGCCGACCGCGCGCGGAAAATCGACGACGTCCGCCGCCTTCTCGATAATCACCGTCGCGACGCCGTAAAGGCCCAGCAGATTCGCCATCGCGACGCCGTTCGGCCCCGCGCCGACGATCGCGACCGACGTCCGGTTCCGGTTGTTCGCTTTCATTCGCCCACGCCTCCGCTGCGCCATGCAGGATCCTCGAGACGATCGAGCCACGACCGCAACGCGCGATTGAACGCATCGGGTTGATCGTCGTGCACGTAATGCGTCGCGCCGGGAATGTCGATCCGCTCGATTTCCGCATTGGCGGCCGCCATTTCGGCCGCCACGTCCGCGGACAGGAAATCCGAGTCGCCGCCGCGCACCAGCAACGTGGGCACGTGCAGGTTGAGGATCAACGGCCACAGATGGACGAGCTGCTCCGGCGTCGCCGCCAGCCGTGCGGCCGCAATTCCTTGCGCGTCGTGCCGCCAGACGATCCGGCCCGGCTCGCCTTCTTTCAGCGAATGCGCGATGCGCGAATCGAGCGCGGATTCCGCGATGTTCGGCCGCTGGCGCCGCCAGAACGCGCGTGCGTCGTCCCACGACGCGAACGCGTCCGGCGTTTCCTGCAGCTCGCGCTTGATGCGCTCGGAACCCGGCGAGCCGGCCGACGCGCCGGGGCCCATGTCCTCGATCACGAGGCCCGCGAGCCGTTCGGCGTGCCGTTCGGCGTGCCTTTCGGCGTGCCGTTCCGGCTGCGCCGCCGCGTAGACGAATGCATTGGCGCCGCCCATCGAGTGCCCGACCAGCACGAATCGTCGCAGGCCGAGCGCGCGCACCAATGCGTCGAGATCGCGCACGTAGGCCGCCGCGTAGTAGTCGCGCCGCGGATCCCAATCGCTGAGCCCGCGCCCGCGCTGATCGAGCGCGACGACCCGGTAGCGGTCGGCCAGCGCAGCGGCGACGGGCGCCCAGGTATGCGCGTAACTGCGCAGGCCGTGCAGCATCACCACGGTCGGCGCATCGTCGCGCCCCCAGCTCACGTAGTGCAGCCGCAGTCCATCGTTGTCTATCCATCCATCGTTGACGGACGCCGTGTTCATCATCTGCTCCTCGCCCGACATGCGCGCTCAGACCAGACCGTCGCGACCGACGATCTCGCTCGCCTTCAGCCCACCGAGCCGCGCATGCAGCCGGCCGCGTGTCGCGAACGCGAAGATCACCAGCACTTCGTCGTCGTTCGGCGCATCGGGAAACAGGCACGTCACCGTGTCGTAGTGCGAGCGCACGTAGAGCGCATCCTTGTGCGCGAGCGGCACGTCGATCACCGTATTGATCGGGCCGCGCTTGCCGCTCGACGGCACCCACGATTTGCCGCCGCCCAGCGCCGCGCGGATCGGCTCCGCGAAGATCGACGTGAGGAACGCGTTGCCGTGTTCGTATTCGCCGGCCGAACCGACCAGGCACGCCTTGCCGTAGCTCTCGATCGCGCGGCCGTCGGCGAGCGACTCGATGCGTCGCGCAAACTCCTTGCCGAGCGCGGGCGACGGACGCACGAGATCGTCGAGGTTTTCGCTGAATCGCCCTGCGTACGGGTTGTGAACGGCCGCGGCGATCACGATCTTGCGCAACGGCTCGCCGTCCGCGAGCTGGCCGGTTTCGTTCGCGAGCGAATCCTCGATCTGCGTGTACCACTTGCGGATATGAAAGCCTTCGAAATTGGCGATCTTGCTCATTTGCATTCCTATATAAAACGTCGATGATGCGGATGGAAAGGCGGTGCGTCAGTCGAACAGCGGTTCGAGCTGGACGGGATCGCTCGGCGCGTTGTATCGATGCAGCACGCGCTTGCCCTCTTCGTCGTCCGTGACCATTTCGCAGAAGAATTCGAGCCGGTTGCCGTCCGGGTCCGTGAAATACACGCCGATCCCGACCTTGTGATCGGTGATCTTGACGATCGGCACGTCGCGGCGAATCAGCATCCCGTACAGACGGCGCAATTCGGTCAGCCCGCCCGCGATTTCGAGGCCGTAATGCTGCAGGCCGATCGTGCCGAGTTCCGCATCGGATGCCGCGCGAATCAGCGCGATGTCGTGGTGCTTCTGGCCGAACGACATGAACACCCACTGCTCGCCGCGCGCGGTTTCCGTCATGCCGAGCACCTCGGCATACCAGGTGCTCGAGCGAACGGGATCGCGCACGAACAGCGACAGGTGGGTGCGTTGCACGCGCGGCGTCGGCAGCGGCAGGCCGCTCGCGTTCGCACGCTCGGCGCGTTGGCGGATATCGGAGGGTGTCATCGTTCGCTCCGCTCAGTGGGTCGACTGCGCGTGGGCGGCCAGCGGCGCCTCGAACGGCGTCCATGCCACCGCCGTGATCTCGCTGAAATCGCGCCATTCCTTGGTCCAGTTCCGGCCGCCGTCGCGCGAGCGGAACAGGTGCCCGTACTTGGTGCCCGCATACACGAGCGCCGGCCGGGCCGCATGCACGCCGAACGCCCAGAACGTGGAGTTCGGCGGCGTGTGCAGATCCGTCTCGTGCCACGCGTGGCCGCGATCGGTCGAGCGGTAGATGCGGCTGCGGCTGCCCGGCGTGCCGTCGCCGATCGCCATCAGCAGGTCGCCTTCGGGCTCCGGCAGTTGCACGACGGTGCGCGTGTAGTACAGCCCGTCGAAGCGGTCGCGCGACAGCTTGCCGTCCCACGTCACGCCGTCGTCCTCGCTCACGTACACCGCGTTGACCGTCAGCAGCATCGTGGTCTTCGGCCGGCCTTGCGCGGCGGGCACGACGGCGATCGCATGAATGTCGCTGTTGCGGATCGCGGTGCCGGGGCCGTCCACGCGCGTCCAGCTCGCACCGGCATCGCGGCTGCGCCACGCGCCGCCCTCCTCCACGCCGTACCAGACGTTGCGGCTGTCTTCCGGGTCCACGCAGATCGTCAGCAGCCGCGGACGATTGACGCCCGCGCAAAACTCCGGAAACTCGGGCGCCGTTCGCGCCCAAGTTGCGCCCGCGTCGCTCGACTTGTAAAGCGCGGCGCGCGACGGCGCGCCGGTGCCCGCATAGAGCACGGCCGGGTTGGCCGGATCGATCGCGATCGACCAGACCGTCTGCCCGTTCAGCAGGTTCTCGGGCCGGAACCAGTGCGCGCCGCCATCGTCGCTGATGCACAGCCCCGAATCGGCGCCGGCATAGACGCGCGACGGCATCGCCGGGCACACCGCGAGCGCGCGCACGATGCCGTCGAACTCGATCGGCTCGGCAAGCCCGAGGCGATGCCAGGTCTCGCCGTCGTCGTTCGAGCGCAGGATGCCTTGCCCGGCGGTGGCGACCAGTACGGTTGCGGTCATGAAGTGCTCCTTGTGTCAGAGAAAAATGCCGCGCGTGAGCCCGCCGTCGCAGCCGATCGACTCGCCGGTGATCGAGCCGGACTTCGGCGACGCGAGAAACGCGACGATCCACCCCATTTCTTCCGGCTGCAGCACGCGGCGGATCGGCGTGACCTTCACGTAGTTGGCCTCGACTTCCGCGGCCGTGAGCCCCTGCTTCTGCGCTTCCTTCTCGTAGAGCTCATGGATGTGCGGCGTCTCGACGACGCCCGGATGAATCGTGTTGACCGTGATGCCGAACGGGCCGAGCTGGTCGGACAGCGTCTTGGTCAGGTGCACGATCGCCACGTTGCGCATGCCGGACAGCTGCTTGCTGCCGCGGCCCGTCAGGCCGCCGATGTTGACGATCCGGCCGAAGCCGTTGGCCCGCATGTACGGTGCGGCCGCCTTCGCGCAGCGCAGGTAGCCGACCACCTTGATGTCGATATCCTGCAGCAGTCCCTCCGGGTCAGCGTGTTCGAGTTCGGCGCGCACGAGCCCGCCCGGATGCGCGGCGCCGTTCAGCAGGATGTCGAGCCGGCCGAAGCGCTCGACGCACGCGGCCATCGCCGCTTCGATCGACGCCATGTCCGTTGTGTCCACCGTGACGGGCAGGATCGCGCCGGCCGCGTCGCCGAGCGGCGCGAGCGTCGTGCGAATCTCGGCGGCCGCCGCTTCGAGGTGTTCGATGCGTCGCGCGGCGGTCGCGACGTTGACGCCTTCGCGCGCCAGTTCGAGCGCGACCGCCTTGCCGATGCCCATGCTGCCGCCGGTGATGAACGCGGCTTTTCCGTGCAGTTGCAGATCCATGTCGATGAAAGGTGAGAGTCGGGATTAAGGAAAGAAGCGCGTTGTGCGATCAGGACAACTGCATTTCGATGAGCGTCGGCCCGTCGGTATGCGCGAGCGCGTTGTCGAGCGCTTGCACCAGCGCTTCCGTCGTGCCCACGCGTTCGGCCGGCACGCCGTAGCCGCGCGACAGCGCGATCCAGTCGATCGGCGGATCGTCCAGTTGCGTCAGGCGGCTCGCGTGCGGCGTGTCGGCCGGCAGGCCGCTGCGCGCGAGTTCGGTCTGCAGGATGCCGTAGCGCCGGTTCGATGCGATCAGCATCACGATCGGCAAACGCTCGCGCGCCATCGTCCACAGCGACTGGATCGTGTATTGCGCGCTGCCGTCGGACTGCAGCGCGAACACGCGGCGGTCCGGGCACGCGACGGCGGCGCCGAGCGCCACCGGCAGGCCCTGGCCGATCGCGCCGCCGGTGTTCGTCAAAATGGTGTGACGACGTGCGCGCGCCGATGCGGTCACGAACGGGTAGCCGCACGTACCGCCTTCGATCGACACGATCGCGTCGTCGGGCAGCGCATTCGCGAGCACGCGGCCGACGGCCTGCGGCGTGAGCGGGCCGTCCTCCACGCGCCAGCGCTCGACGTGCACGCCATCGTCATTCGCCGCCGCACCGATGCGATCGGCCAGCGCCTCCAGCGCGTCGTCCGCCGCATCGCCCGGTGTTGCCAGCGTCACGATGTCCTCGGGCCGCGCAAGTTCGCCCGGAATGCCGTCGTAGCCGAAGTAGGTGACGGGCGCGAGCGCGCCGGCCAGCACCACGCGCCGGCCGGCCAGCGCCGCGAGCGCCGGCTCGGGGAAATAAGGCAGGCGGTCGATGTCCGGCAGGCCGCCGCCGCGCTCCGCCCGCGCAGGAAAGGTTTCGCTGAAGCAGGTCGCGCCGGTGGCCGTCGCGATGCGTGCCGCCGCCCGCTGCCCGCGCGCCGACAGCGCGCGGGCGCCCATCAGCAGGACGGCGCGATGACCGCCGAGCAGCAGATCGGCCACCTGTTCGACCCGCGCGGCGTCGAACGACACCGCGGCCGGGCGTACGACGGCGGGCCACGCCGCGCCGCGCACGCTGGCCGACTGGAGATCGACGGGCAGCACGAGGGTCGCGACGCCGCGCGGCGTGCCCATCGCGGCCGAAATCGCATCGGCCGTATCCGTCGCGAGATCCGTGTCGCGCGCCACACTGCGATACCACACCGACACCGGACGGGCGAGCGATTCGATGTCGGACGTGAGCGGTGCGTCGTACTTCAGATGCGCGCGCGCGTGATCGCCGACGATGTTCAGGATCGGCGTGCGGGCGCGGCGCGCGTTGTGCAGGTTGGCAATGCCGTTCGCGTGGCCGGGCCCGAGATGCAGCAGCGTCATCGCGGGCTTGCCGGTCATGCGGCCATAGCCGTCGGCCGCGCCCGTGCACACGCCCTCGAACAGCCCGAGGATCGACCGCACGCCGGCCACGGTGTCGAGCGCACCGACGAACGGCATCTCGGTCGTGCCGGGATTGGCGAAACAGACGTCGACGCCCGCGTCTCGCGCAGTGGCGAGCACGACGCTCGCCCCGCTTCTTGCTTCGGTATCGCTGTCCAACTGTGGGATGTTCATGCTGCTGCTCGACGGGTTTGGCTGAAGTGTTTTTACTTTAATCCCGAATTACGGGATTTGTCAAACAACCCAATTCACATTCCATGACTTCACCAAGGTCCACGTTTACCCGATATTTCTTGCCAATTTCCCATATTGCAGATGTTGAGGCGATATACGATCGCCACCACGACACGACACATTTCCCACCATTCGGAATTTCACGAAACCGCTACGCCCGATCGACCGCGTCCGCGACGCGCACCGTTTCCCTTCTCGCATCCATTCTCAAAATTACGATTGCAAATGCCTCTCATTTGCATTAAATTGCCGCGCAAATGTACTGTTTGGAACACAGATGTCGGCGCAAGGCCGCCCGCCGTGCCCGAACGCGAACGACACGAAAAGGAGAGGTATGAGCAGGAGGAACTGGGCGGCCGCGCCGATGGCCATCGTCGTCGGCACGACCGGCATGGGCGCCGCCGACGCGCAGGAAACGTCGCTGCCCACCATCGAAATCTCCGCGCAACGCGCGACGGCGCCGTTCCGCACGCGCGAATCGACGAGCGCGACGCGCAGCGAGGCCGACGTGATGGAGATTCCGTTCGCGGTCAGCAGCGTCGACACGAAGCTGATCCAGACCGTGGCCGCCACGCGCGGCGACGATCTTTACGACTGGGTCGCGGGCGTCTCGCGCCAGAACAACTTCGGCGGCCTGTGGGACAACTACGCGGTGCGCGGCTTCGCCGGCGACGGCAACACGTCCGGCACCGACTACCTGGTCAACGGCTTTTCGTGGAATCGCGGGATGAGCGTGCCGCGCGACACCGTCAACCTCGAGCGCATGGAAGTGCTCAAGGGGCCGGCATCCGCGCTGTATGGCCGCGGCGATCCGGGCGGGATCATCAGCTATACGACGAAGCAGCCGCAGTTTGCACGCGCGAACACCATCGGCGTATCGGCCGGCAGCTACGGCGCACTGCGCCAGACCCTCGATTCGACCGGCCCCGTCACGAAATCGCTCGCGTACCGCTTCGTCGCGATGAACGAAAACAACGGCAGCTTTCGCGACACGGTGTCGAGCAAACGCTACCTGTTCTCGCCGTCGTTCACGTGGGACATCGGCGCGGACACGACGCTGCACTACGAATTCGAGAGCGCGCGTCAGCGCGCGCCGCTCGATCGCGGCGTGCTGGCGGTCAACGGCCAGCTCGGCGTGATCCCCGCGTCGCGCTTTCTCGGCGAGCCGCGCGACGGCGACTACGACGTGCGCAACACGGGCCACCAGTTCACGCTCGAGCATCGCATCGATTCCAGCTGGTCGGTCAATGCGGGCGTCGCGCAACGCAACACCGACCTGTCGGGGCGCTCGTCCGAGGCATTCGCATTGCAGCCGGACGGCCGCACGCTGTGGCGCCGCTACCGGCAAGTCGCGTTTCATTCGAACGACCTGCAGGGCCGCGTCGAAACCACCGGCTCGTTCCGCACGGGCGGTATCGGCCATACGCTCGTGATGGGTGTCGATGCGTATCGCTTCAACTACGACCAGTTCGTCGCGCGCTCCACCCCGAGCGCCGCGGCGCCGTATGCGATCGACATCTTCGATCCGGTGTACGGCCAGCCCGCGCCGACGCCGCGCACCGCGACCAACCTGCTCGAACGCGATAACGGACAAGGCGTCTACGCGCAGGACACGCTCGCGTTCGGGCCGCACTGGAAGATCCTGGCCGGGCTGCGCTGGGATCGCTTCCACCAGTCGATCGACAACCGCCTGAAGGGCGTGACGACGAGCCAGTTGCAGACCGCGGTGAGCCCGCGTATCGGCGTCGTGTATGAAATGAGCCCCGCGTGGTCGTTCTATGCGAACACCGCGTATTCGTTCCGGCCGAACAACGGCGCCGACGTCGGCGGTAACGCGTTCGATCCCGAAAAGGGCCACGGCTACGAAGCCGGCGCGAAATGGGCGGGCGCGCGCTCGCTCACGACCGTCTCCGCGTTCTACGTGACCAAGCGCAACGTGCTCACCGCCGATCCGGCGAACGCCGGCTTCTCGCGCGCGGCCGGCGAAGTACGCAGCCGCGGCGTCGAATTCGAATGGAGCGGCGATCTCGGCCACGGCCTGCGCGGCATCGCCAATTTCGCGTACGTCGACGCCGAGGTCACGCGCGACACCGTGCTGGCGCCCGGCTCACGCCTCGTCGACGTGCCGCGTCTGAGCGGCAGCGCGCTGCTGATGTACGAGACGACCCTGCCGTTCGCGGACAAGGCCGGCGCCGGCGCCGGCGTGATCTACGTCGGGCGCCGCGCCGGCAACACGGCCAACACGCAGGACGGCTTCGAGCTGCCGGCCTACGCGACCGTGCAGCTCAACGGCTACGTTCAGGTCAACAAGCACCTGCGCGCGTCGGTCGTGCTGAACAACCTGTTCAATCGCACCACCTACGTCAGCTCGTACAACAGCCTGTGGGTCGCGCCGGGCGCGCCGCGCAGCCTGTTCGCGTCGCTCGCTTACTCGTTCTAAGCCGGCCCGGACGGTTGACGCGACGCGCATCGCGCGTCAGCCGCCGACCACGAACCGCGCGCCCAGCGCGAGCAGCAACGCCGGCGGCATCACGCACGCGCCGACCGCGAGGAATGCGCGGAAACCGACCTGCAGCCCTTCGCGCCGGATCGCCGTCAGCCACAGAATCGTCGCGAGCGATCCGGTGATCGACAGGTTCGGGCCGAGATCCACGCCGATCAGCATTGCATCGACCACCGTTCGCGGGCTGTGCGCGACGTGGATCGTCGAACTCGCGATCAGCCCGGCTGGCAGATTGTTGACCCCGTTCGACACCAGCGCGACCGCGACGCCGGCTACGGCCGCCGCAACGTGCTCGCCGCTTTGCATGAGCGCGTGTAGCAGCCCCGCCAGCGCGCGCACCGCGCCGGTCCGGTCGAGCGTCTCGACGACGACGAACAGCCCCGCGACGAGCGGCAACACGCTCCATGAAATCGCGCGAACGATCGGCACGCCCGCCGCGCGATCCCGCATCACCACGCACGCGACCGTGACGACACCCGCCAGCGCGGTCGGCAACCCGAGCGGGCGATCGGCGATCGATACCGCCATCAGCGCGACGGCCGTTGCGGCGATGCCTGCCAGCGCGATGCGGCCGCCGCTGGTCAGCGGCGGCACCGGCAGCGCGGACTCACAACGGCCGGAAAGCGCACGTCGCTGCACGATCCGCAGCATGACGAACGTGCACGCGATCGACGCGACGGACGGCGCCGCGAAGTGCGCGAGCCAGACGCCGAGGGCCGGCATGTGCGCGCCGTACAGCACCAGGTTCGCGGGATTCGAAATCGGCAACACGAAACTCGCGGCATTGGCGACGAGCGCACAGCTGTACAGCAGCGGCATCGGATCGGCCTTCGCGCGGCGCGCGGCGGCCAGGACCGCGGGCGTCAGCACGACGGCGGTCGCATCGTTCGACAGGAACACCGTGGTGACGACACCGACCGCGTAGATCAGCGCGAACAACCGCCGCGGCGATCCCTGTGCGAGATTGACGACGTGCGTCGCGACCCAGTCGAACAGCCCCTCGCGACGGGCCGCCTCGGACAGCAGCATCATGCCCGTCAAGAACAGGTACACGTCGCCGCCTTTCGCGACGGCGTCCAGCGCCTGCGCGACGGGCAACAGGTTCAACCCGACCAGCAGCAGCGCGCCGCTCACGGCCCACGTGGCCTCGGGCCAGCCGAACGGGCGCGTGATGACGCCCGCGGTGGCGAGCGCGGAAATCAGCCAGGCAAGCGAAACAGGATTCATGGGCAAGTGGACGGAGGCAGGGGAATCGACATCGCTGTCACGACGATGTCGCCGATAAATCGGCGGGCTTGCCGCACGCGCTGCTCAGCGATCGCGCATGGCCGAGCCACAGCGCGAGCGAGCCCGTCGACACGGCGCCCAGCACGACGAACGCGGCCGGATAGCCGAAGTGCTGCGCGAGCATGCCGCCCAGCACCGGGCTGAGCGCCGCGCCGATGCCCTGCGCGGTCGCGACGGCGCCCTGCCCGGCGTTCACGCGGCCGGAGCCATGCAGCAGGCGCACCACGAGCGCGGGCACGACCACGCTTTGCAGACCGGCGCCGATACCGTCGAGCACCTGCACCGGCCACACGCCCGCTTCGCTCATCCACGTCGCGGCGACCAGCCCGCGCACCGGCAGCACGAGATACGAGCACAGCAGCACCCGCCAGTAACCGTGCGCGCGGATCAGCCGGGGCGCGAGCCACGCCGCCGCAATCATCACGCACTGCGCGATGACGATCGTCTGCGCGGTGAACGCGCTCGCGTTGCTGCGATGCGTGACGACGACGCCCATCCCGTAGAGCGGCAGCATCGCGGCGTTGCCGAGATGAAACAGCGCGAGCGACGCGCCGAGCAGCACCAGCGGCCGGTTCTCGGCGAGCGTGCGCAGGCCGCCGACGCGCGACGTCGACGCCGCGTCGAACGCATCGGGATGCGTCGCGTCCGTTGCCGGCGCAGCACCGGCAGGATCGAGGCCACGTGCGGACGCATGATCGATCGCGTACCTGGGAATCGCCAACGTGCTCACGATCGCGAGGACCGTAAACACGCCGACGAGCGCGAACACCGCATCGAACCCGACATGCCAGCCGAGCCACCCGGCGAGCGCCGCCCCGGCGACGTTGCCGGCGTGGTTCGCCATCTGGTTGCGCCCGAACTGCCGGTCGAAACCCTGCCGGCGCACGATGCCGAGCGTCACGCCCGCGGCGGCCGGCGCCAGCACCGCGCCGCTGACCGCCGCGAGGATCTGCGACGCCGCCACCGCCGGATAGCTGTGGACGAACAGCATCGCCAGCGACGCAAGCGCCGTCGCCGCGGTCGCCACGACGATCAGCGCCCGCTTCGCGCGCACCGCATCGACGAGCGCGCCGGCCAACGGCGTCGCGGCCATCGCGGCGAGCCCGGCCAGCGTCATCACCGAGCCGATCGCATCGGCGCCCCAGCCGCGCGACAGCAGGATGACGCCGATGAACGGGCCGATGCCGGCCTGCACGTCGGCCAGGAAGAAGTTGAGCGCCTCGAGCGCGCGTGCCGGTCTCATGGGCGTCTCACCGTCACACGATCATTCGGCATCCGCATCGACGAGCTCGGCGATCTCGCTCACGTCGAGCGTCGTGCCGTGCGGCGTGACGACGC
Organism: Burkholderia sola; assembly: GCF_905400185.1. NCBI lineage: Bacteria > Pseudomonadati > Pseudomonadota > Betaproteobacteria > Burkholderiales > Burkholderiaceae > Burkholderia > Burkholderia sola. The sequence goes on along the minus strand of NZ_FR989677.1, from coordinate 580,446 downwards.
CGTGGCCCCACGCCTGCACATGGACGCCGGGAAGCAGATAGTCGCGCAGGGCTTCAGCCGCATGCGGCGGCACCCGCAGCGCGACGCCGCTCGTCAGCAACGCACCGTTCAACTCGCCTTTCGGGCCATGCAGCCCGAACGCGACTTCGCCGCTCGATTCCATCGGCTGTCGAGGCGGTCGCGGCGGCTTCGGGACGGCGTGCTCCGGCCCGGCGTCGATGATGTCGATGCCGCCGCGACCGGTCAGTTGCACGGCCGCGATCATCGCCGCGCGACGCGGCTTGACGCCCCGCACGCGGATGCGGTCGCCGACCGCGACATGACGCACCAGTTCGCGGCCCAGATGCGGTGGTACGTGCACCTGGAGGTCGCCGTTCAGGATCAGGCCGTCGATTTCTCCGTGCGGATTGAGCAGGAACTGCGTGACGCGGCCGCGCGTTTCGGGCAGGCACGCGGGATCGATCCAGTGCATGACAGGACTCCTTTCGATGGATGGGGGAATAGCGTCGCGCGATCAGCGCGCGACATCGTCGTAGAGGTTCACGACATGGCCCGGCGCGCCGAACGCCGTCGCCTGCAACGCTTCGCCGTACGCATTGCGCGTGCCGTAACCGACCGCGGCCACGCGCTCGCCGGGAACGAGCAGCGCGCCGAATTGCTGCGCGGCCGGAACGGTCAGCTTGACGATCGTCCCGCTGTCGAGCATCACGCCGTCCGGCTCGCCGCGCGGCGCGTGCGTCACGCGGCGCACGACGCCGGACACGCTCAGGCGGGCGAGATTGACGCCGCGCAGCATCGGCGGCACGGGTGCGACGGGCGCGGGCGGCTGATCGGACAGCGACGCGCCGGTGCCGTCGTTGCGGACGACGCGTGCGCGGATTTCATCGTCGACGTGTCGTTCGCCGGCTATCGTGACACGCTGGCCCGACCGCACGAGCGCCGTCAATTGCGAACCGAGATGCGGCGGCAGGCGGACGAGCGTGCCGTCGGTCAGCACGAAGCCGTCGACGGCGCCTTCCGGATTGATCGTCAGCCGCGACAGCGTGCCGGAAACCAGCGCATCCGACGCGGCGTCGTTTCCGGGCGCGGCAGGCACAAGCGCACGAGGCCGAGGAGGAGCAGGCGGCGGCATGGCGCCGGCCGGGTCTTCCGCACGCGGCGCCGGCGGCACCTGCGCCACGCTGACGGTTGCGACGGCAACGAGTGCGGCAGCGCAGAGCATGCGATACGACCGGTGAACGGCGGCACGGCGCCGCGACCGCGATCGAACGACAGGCTGGTACGACTTCATGACGGGCTCCGGCGACGGGTTGCGATGCATCGATATCCGCAATACCCGTGCCAACCTGAGAAGCACCGTGTGGCCGTGCGCCGAATCGCGAAGCACGTCTGACGTGTCGGATTTCCCGACACGTCGCTTCACCGGATGTCGGCATTCCCGACGGTCGAAACGGCGCGACTAGTCGTCCCGCTCGATCCCGAGATTCGCCATGCGCGCATAGAGCGACTGGCGGCCGATCCCGAGCTGCCTCGCGGCCTCCGCGCGATTGCCGTTCGCGCGCTCGAGCGCGTGCAGGATCGCCGCGCGCTCGACCGTCGCCAGCGCATCGGGCAGCGGCATGTCGAGCAGGTGCGCCGGCACCGCCTCGGCGCCCGACGCGCGCGCCGGCACGGCGGCCAGGCCGAGGTCGGCCGCGCCGGCGGCCGGCCCGGGGGCGAGCGCGGCCGCCCGCTCCATCACGTTGCGCAGTTCGCGCACGTTGCCCGGCCAGCGGTGATCGAGCAGCGCGCGCTGCGCGTCGTTCGTCAGATGCAGCGCGCGCATGCCTGCCGCGCTGCCGAGGAAATGCGCGGCGAGCGGCAGGATGTCGGCGACGCGCTCCGCGAGCGGCGGCAGGTGCAGCGGAATGACGTTCAGCCGATAGAACAGGTCTTCGCGGAACGTGCCGTTCGCGACGGCCGCGGCGAGGTCGCGGTGCGTCGCGGCCACGACGCGAATGTTGATCGCGGTCGGGCGATCCGCGCCGAGCGGCATCACCTGGCGCTCCTGCAACGCGCGCAGCAGCTTCGCCTGCATCGCGGCGGGCATGTCGCCGATCTCGTCGAGAAAAAGCGTCCCGCCGTCGGCCTCGACGAGCCGCCCCGCACGATCGGCGTGCGCCCCCGTGAACGCGCCGCGACGATGCCCGAACAACTCGCTTTCGAGCAGATCGGCCGGGATGGCCGCGCAGTTCACGGCGACGAACGGCCCCGCATGTCGGGCCGATGCGGCATGCAGCACGCGGGCCGCCACCTCCTTGCCCGTGCCCGTCTCGCCGGTCACGAGCACGGTCGCGTCGCTCATCGCGGCGCGGCCGACCTGCTTTTGCACGTCGCGCATCGCGGCGCTCACGCCCAGCAGTTGCGGTCGGTCCGCCGACGGTTCGCCCGCGAAACCGCTGTCAGGCGGCGCGAGCGCGGGCGGCTGATTCGCCGACACGATGCGTTCGAGCAGTTGCGCGATGTCGCGACGCCCGATCGGCTTCGTCAGGTGATCGAATGCGCCGAGCCGCATCGCTTCGATCGTGTTGTCGCTGGTCGCATGGGCCGTCAGCATGACGACCGGAATCGCGGCCAGCGCAGGATCGTCGCGCAGTTGCGTGAGCACGGCCAGCCCGTCCAGATCGGGCAGGCGGAAATCCAGAAAGATGCATTCGATGCCGCCGCCGTCGCGCAACGCGCTGAGCGCGGCGCGACCGGTTGCGGCCTCGACGGCCCGATGACCGAGATCGGCGAGCGTTTCGGCGAGGCTGTCGCGGAAGGCCGCGTCGTCGTCGACTATGAGGATGTTTGCCATGGAATTTCAATCACGAATGCGGTGCCCCCGTCGAGGCGCGCGTGCCCGCCATGCGCCGCCGCCACTTCGCGGACGACGGCGAGGCCGAGGCCCGTGCCATCCGCGCGGCCCGTCACGAACGGCTCGAAAATCCGCTCGCGCTGCGCGGCCGGCACGCCGGGGCCGCTGTCCGACACGGTGATGCACAGCCAGTCGCGCCCGGCGAACGCGCGCCGCTCGGCGGCGAGCGTGACCGCGCCGCCGTCGCCCGCGTGGTGCAGCGCGTTGAGCAGCAGATTGTCGAGCGCCCGCCGCATCTGGTCGGGATCGAAGGCGGGAAAATCCGACGGCCACGCGAGCCGCTCGCCCTGCCCCGCGAGCGACAGCGTCAGGTCGATCGCTTGCCGCTGCGCGAGCTCGCGGTGCGCATCGACGACCTGCGCGAGCCACGCGTCGACGTCGACCCGTGTCGCATGCGGGCGCACCGGCTGCGTCAGCGCGAGCAGGCTCGACAATTGCGCATCGATGCGCTCGATCTGCGCGAGGATCACGCGCAACGCGTCCTGCTGCCGTCGGCCGTCGCCCGCCAGTGCGTTTTCCGCCTTCAGCCGCATCGCGCCCATCGGATTGCGAATCTCGTGCGCGACCTGTGCGGCAAGCTTCCCCAGCATGCCGAAGCGCTCGGCCTGCGCGAGGCGCGTGCGCAGTTCGTCGGCCTGCTGTTGCAGCAGGTCGGCGCGCCGCGCCCGCTCGTTGAACGCATCGATGACGCGGTCGAGATCGGGTTCGCCGACGTACGGCAGCTGATGCTCGCGACCGTCGGGCCCGAGCCCGCTCTCGATCCGCGCGAGATTGCGCTTCCATCGGCGCAGCGCCACGGCCAGCGCCGCCGCGATCGCCAGAATCACCGCGAGCACGGCCGCGAGGCCCGTGGCCAGCAATTCCCCGTGCCGGCCCAGCGGCGGGCGCGCACGCGTCAGCATCCACACGTACAGCCCCGATCCGCCGCGTACCGGACAGGCCGCCGCGATCACCGCATCCTGCGCGCCTTCGACGACGTTCGCCGTCGCGGCATGCGTCGCGGCCGCGGCGCGCAGCGTGCGGAGGATCAGCGGCGTTTCCGCTTCCGGAACGTCGTGTTTGACGCCGCTGCCCTGATAAGTCGGAAAGGAATACGCGAGAAAGCCGCTCGCCGCCGGGGCGGCGTCGGGCATCCAGAACCCGCCCTCCATGTCCGGCGCGCGGGACAGCACGATGTCGAGGATCGCGTGCATCAGGTCCGGGGCGGGCCCGGCGCCCGCCGACGCGGAAGACGCGCCGTAACGCGACGCGACCGCTTCGCAGGCCGACGCGCCGGCGGCCTTCGCGCTGGCCACCTGCTGACTCTCGGCGGAAGTCGCCGTAACCCAGACGACCGCGACCAGCGTCGCGCACAGCGCCGCGACGAGTGCCCAGAGCATGACGAGTTGGGTGGAAAACGACGGACGCTTCATCGGATCGGGCTGGCGGTTGAGGACGACAGAATAGCGTATTGCATGTCATGCGAAGCGGTCACGACCGGCATGCATTGCGCCGACTGCTGGCCCGATCGGATCGGAACGGCAACGGCGCGCGCCAGTGCCGTCACGCTCGCCACTTGCATTTCGGTATCGGCGACAAATCCCGCCGATCGCACGCGCCTGGGCCGCCTTGCCGCCATCGACATACGTGTCCGCAATCACCGCCTTCGCCGAGCCCGCGCCGTTGCGCCGACCGTACTCAGGCTTGAAGGTACCTGCCCGGAAAATCGAACGGGAATCGAAAACGCCCGCCGCCGGAAATCCGGCGTCGGGCGTCTCGACCCCTCTTGGCGTGCGGCGCGCCCCTACCGCGCAAGCGCGGCGACTTGCCCCGCCGTCAGCGCACCGTGGTACACGCGGAAATCGCTCACCAAGCCGTCGAAGGCCGGATCGGCCGCGAACTGCGACCGCCCGATCCAGTTGTTCGCGGTCGGAGCGAGCCGCCACGGCGCGAGAAACGCGTCGGCCGCGCTACCGACTGCTGCGCCGTCGACGTAGAGCGTGGCCGTCGTCCCCGCCAGCGTGACGGCCACGTGCGTCCACTGCGCGGCTCGCAGCGGCGCTTTCGCATCGATACGCCGCTCGCCGTGCGCCCCGTTGACCGTGATCGCGAAGCGCAGCGCGCCGGTGTCGGCGAGCGGCGTGAGCATCATGTAGCGCCCGACACCGGAGCCGAAGTCGAACACCCGCGACCACTTCCGCACGGTGCGCGCACACACCCATGCCGCGACCGTGAAATCCGACACGTCGGCGAGCACGCCCGCCGCAAGCGCGACGTAGCTGCCCGCACCGTCGAGCGACAGCGCATTGCCGCTGCGCCCCGGCGCGAACGCCGCCCCGCCGACCAGCGTACCGGGGTGCCCGTTGCCGCTGCGATCGGCGGCGGTGACGCCGCGCGATTCGTCGAACGGCAGCCAGATCTGCAGCTGCTGGCCGGTCACCACGCGCGCCTCCGCGGAATGCTGCGTTTCGCCGGTCGGCGTGGTTGCGCTCACAACGTAATACCAGGTGCCCGCGGCCGGGCTGTCCGTCCACGTCAGCGGATCGACGATGCCGGTCGCGACGGTCGCGTACGGGCCGCCCGACGCCGCGCCGCGCTTCACCGTATAGTGCGTGCCGTTCGCGACACCCCACCACGACAGCACCGCGCGCCCGGCGCTCGCGTGCGCGGTGAGCCCGCTCGGTGCGGGCGCCGGGCCGGCCGGATCGCGCGTATACATCAGCGTGCCGTAGCCGAGCTGATCGTAGCCGCCGCTGTTCGGCCCGTAGTTGCCGCCGCCACCCTCGGGCTGTGCGGCGAGCGCGAAGCGCTTCGACCACGGCGCCGCGAGCCCCTTGCGGTTCACGTAGTGGTTGTACACGAGCGCCCAGCACGGCCGGACCCCGCCCTGGCCGCCGGTCGCGAACTGCGTTTGCGTGACGTTCACGTTCGAGTAGGTGACGTACGGCACGTCGAAGAACGGGCCGTCGGGCGATTGGCGCAAATTGGCTTTCGCGACGTATTCGGCGCCGGCAAGAAAACGGTTGTTGTCGTACCCGTACAGATCGACGCCCTGATTCCACGCCATCTCGCAGATCGCGCCGGCCAGCGCGATGCCGAGCGTGTTGTGCCCCTGGTCGCGGCCGCTCTCCTGCCACTGGCCGAGATGGCCCGGATGCAGGTAATACACCGCCTGCGGTATCGCGCCGTTGCCGGGCCCCGCGCGGAAATAGTCGATCGCCTCGTCGAACAGCGCGCGGTCGTCGCACAGCACGCCGATCGCGAGGATCGACGCGATATTGCACAGGTCCCAGTTCGCCCAGTAGTGCGTGATCTCGGTATTGTTGTGACGATGCAGGAAATCGGTGTTGATCGGGTAGAACACGGTGCGCATCATCCGCTGGAACGCGGCGAAATCCGCGGCCGCCCAGCCCGGATAGCCGCGCATGATCTCGCCGGCATTCGCGAACTCGTAGCCGTACAGGCCGGCCGCGAGGTCGACGTTCGAATCGCCGCCCAGGCGCTTCAGCGTCGCCGCCCATGCGTTCATGATCCGCACGGCCGTGTCCGCATACAGCTTGTCGCCGGTCACCTTCCAGCGCAGCGCGCACGCATAGGCGGCGGCGACGTCGTTGTACAGGATTCCGTAGTTCTGCGGCCCGCTGCCGCCGCGATCGATCTCGACCTGCGGCCGCGGCTGCCACGACTGGCTCGCGTGGCCGTTCGCGATCAGCACCGACCAGCCGTCGAACCACGGCTGCGCGTGCGTCATCACCTTTTGCGCGACGCGATCGAAATCCGCCTGCGTATGCAGCAGGCCCGGATGGACGAAGGCCGCCGTCGAGCCCTGCGATACCGCGGCGAATGCGGCGCTCGCACCGCCGAACGTCCCGCCGCAGGCGAGCATCGCCCATGCGCCCAGACTGTGGAGAAACGTGCGCCGCGACATCGCGTCGTCCGACATCCATTCGGGTTGCGAAGCGTCGCCCGTGCGATGCGCGACCGCTTCGCGCATCGCGTTGTCCTTCGTCCAGTCCTTGCCGCTCATGCGTCTCCCTTGGTCGTTGCGGCCGCGCCCGCGCGCGGCCCTGGGTTCGAACTTCGTCGAAAGTGTGCCGCTGTCGCCGGAAATCCCGGCACGGTGAAGCAGACGGCGGTTGGTCAGGCATCTGCGGAAGCGCCCCGCTTCGCCTGCACCGGCTCCGGCCGCCACACGTCATGCGATCCTGAACGCAAACGATGACAGTGGCGGGAAGCGGCGGCAACCGCGCATGGTGCGCGTCGGGATCGGGCGGGTCAATTACGCGTTGTAAGGAAACGGCCGCGTCAGCCCACGATTCGGGGAATCGTCGTCCGCTGATCGGCGTGCGATTCGATTCGCCGCGTTGAGCGTCGACCGCGCGGCATGCGCGGCGCATTCGGTCCGCGGCCCGCGCGTCGGAGCCGCCTCGCCTTTCAACGCGCGTCCGCGGCAACGGCAGCGCGCTGCGACGCACCGTCCCGCTCGACTCGCTCGACGATGCGCGCCAGCCGAATGATGTCGGTCAGCGCGAAATCGGCCGCATCGGGCCGGGGCCGGCCGCGCTGGTCAGCCATGCGCATCGCGAACGCGAGCGCCTCGGAACGCTCGCGCAGCAGCGCGCGCAGTGCATCCGCGATCACCTGCCGGTCGCGCGGGTCATCCAGGTCCAGCACGGAACCGGCATCCGGCATCGCGAACGGTCCGGCCACCCGCACGGAAACATCCGCCGCGCGCATCGTGTTTCGTTCCATCGTCGTCCTCTTCGTCGACTCGCGACCGACCGGCGCCGACCCGCACGTCAGCGCCGGTTCGACCGCGACACCACGTCGATCCACACCGCCAGCACCAGCACCGCGCCCTTGACGATCATCTGCCAGTACGCGTCGACGTCGAGCATCGACATCCCGTTGTCGAGGCTCGCCATCACGAGCGCGCCGATCAGCGCGCCGTAGACGGTGCCCGACCCGCCGCGCATCGACGTGCCGCCGATGAAGCACGCAGCGATCGCATCGAGTTCGCCCATCGAGCCGGCCGACGGCGACCCGGCCGCGAGCCGCGCCGTGTTGACGAGGCCGGCGAACGCGCACATCAGCCCCATCAGCGCGAAGATCACGAGCTTCACGCGATCGGTGTCCACGCCCGACAGCCGCGTCGCCTCCAGGTTCGACCCCACCGCATAGATGCGCCGGCCGAACACGGTCTGCGTCGCGATCCACGAGAACACGCCGAGCAGCACGAGCAGCAGCAGCACGGGCACCGGAATGCCGCCGTAACGGTCGAGCGTCGCGACGAACGCGAACAGCACGGCGCCCGCGCCGACGATCTTCGCGACGTCCTGCCACAACGGCGCGACCGAAAGCCGGTAGCGCCGCCGCGTGCCGCGCTGCCGCACCACCAGCAGCGTCGCGACCACGAACAGCAGCACCGCGAGGCCGTCCCCGGCGAGACGCGGTAGATAACCCTGCCCGATGAACACGAAGCCGTCCGACACGGGCGCGATCGTCGAGCCGCCCGTCACGCCGAGCAGGATGCCGCGAAACGCGAGCATCCCGCCGAGCCCGACGATGAACGACGGCACGCGCCGATAGGTCGACCACCAGCCGTTGAAGAGTCCGATCAGCACGCCGAGCGCGAGCACGGCCGGGACCGTCGCCGCAACCGGCCAGTGGCGGTTGACGTCGAGGATCGCGGCGACGCCGCCGAGCAGCCCGAGCAGCGAGCCGACCGACAGGTCGATCTCGCCCGCGATGATGACGAACACCATCCCGCACGCGAGCATGCCGGTGATCGACATCTGCCGCAGCAGGTTCGATACGTTGCGCGGCGTGACGAACGCGCCGTCCGTCAGCACCGAGAAGAACGCCCAGATCGCGACGACCGCGAACAGCAGCGCGAGCACCTTGTAGCGCGTGAAGACGTGGCGCAATGGCAGCCGCGGCGCGCGGCCGGCGCCTGCATCCGGCGTCGCCGGGGTCGAGGAAGAAAGTTCGGAATTCATGTCGCACTCGCTGCGGTGGGTTCGGCCGGCAGCCGCGCGGGCTTCAGCGCGGCGCCGAGAATCTGTTCCTGCGTGAGGCCCTGGTTGACGAAATCGCCGCGCAATTCGCCTTCGCCGATCACCAGCACGCGATCGGCGAGGCCGAGCACTTCCGGCAGTTCCGACGACACGACGATCAGCGCGACGCCGCGCTTTGCGAGCGCAAAGATCAGCCGGTAGATCTCGGCCTTCGCGCCCACGTCGACGCCGCGCGTCGGTTCGTCGAGGATCAGCACCTGCGGCTCGGTCAGCAGCATCTTCGCGAGCACCGCCTTCTGCTGGTTGCCGCCCGACAGGCTCGCGATCGACAGGAACGGGTGGGCGGCGCGCACCGACAGCCGCTGCATCTCGGTGCGGATCGCGTCGAGCTCGGCGGCCGCGTCGATCCGCCCGCGCGCCGCGAAGCGCTGCAGCACCGCGAGCGTGATGTTGTGGCCGACGCCGAGCTGCGGCACGATGCCGTGGCGCTTGCGGTCCTCGGGCACCATCGCGATGCCGGCGCGGATCGCGTCGGCCGGCGAGCGGATCGACAGCGGCCGGCCGTTCATCGTCACCGTCGCCGTGCACGCGCCCGGATACGCGCCGAAGATCGCCTGCATCAACTCGGTGCGCCCAGCGCCGACGAGCCCGGCCACGCCGACGATCTCGCCGCGCCGCACGCTGAACGACACGTCGTCGACGCGCTTGCGGCGCGCGTTCGTCACGTCGCGGCACGTCACGTGGCGTACGTCGAGCACGACGTCGCCGATCTCGTGCGGCTCGCGCGGATACAGGTCGCGGATCTCGCGGCCGACCATCATCGCGATGATCCGGTCGGTGGTCAGCGCGGCCATCGGTTCGGTCGCGACATGGCGGCCGTCGCGGATCACGGTGACCGTGTCGCACACGGCCGCCACCTCGTCGAGCTTGTGCGAGATGTACACGCACGCCACGCCGCGCCGCTTCAGGTCGCGCACGATGTCGAGCAGGATCCGCGTTTCCGACGCGCTCAGCGACGACGACGGTTCGTCGAGGATCAGCAGCTTCGCGCGCTTGTTCAGCGCCTTCGCGATCTCGATCAGCTGCTGGTGGCCGCCGCCGTAGTTCATCACCGGCTGCGCGACGTTGATCGAGTCGATCCGTAATTCCTGCAGCAGTTCCTCCGCGCGCTGGACCATCGCCGCGAAGTGCATGCGCCCGCCCGGCAGCGTGATCTCGTTGCCGAGGAAGATGTTCTCGGCCACCGACAGTTCGGGCACGAGCATCAGTTCCTGATGGATGATCGCGATGCCCGCGCGCTCGGTGTCGCGCACGCCGGACGCCACGAGCGGCGCGCCTTCCCAGCGGATCTCGCCGTCCCACGTGCCGTGCGGGTACACGCCCGACAGCACCTTCATCAGCGTCGACTTGCCGGCGCCGTTCTCGCCGCACAGCCCGACGCATTCGCCGGGGCGCACGGTCAGGTCGATACCGTCGAGCGCCTTCACGCCGTCGAATGCCTTGACGATGCCACGCATCGTCAGCAAGGGTTCCGTCATTCGTTCATTGCCTCGCAGTAAGCGGCCGCCGTCGCGGCGGCCGCGCGTCGCGTCCGTCGTACGCTTACTGGCTCGCCAGCTGGGCCTGGGTATAGAAGCCGTCCTTCACGACGACGTCGACGTTGCGCTTGGTCAGCAGCGTCGGCTGCAGCAGCACCGTGTCGACCTTCTTCTTGCCGTTGTCGTACTGCGCGTTGAACGCGGGCTTCGTGCCCTTCGCGAGATCGACCGCCAGCTTCGCGGCTTCGCTCGCGATCAGCTTCAGCGGCTTGTAGACGGTCATCGTCTGCGTGCCGGCGATCACCCGCTTGACCGCGGCCAGATCCGCATCCTGCCCGGACACCGGCACCTTGCCGGCCAGATGCTGCGCGGCGAGCGCCTGAATCGCGCCGCCGGCCGTGCCGTCGTTCGACGCGACGATCGCGTCGATCTTGTTATTGTTCGCGGTCAGCGCGTCCTCGACGATCCGCAGCGCGGTCGACGCGCTCCATTCGGGCACCCACTGCTGGCCGACGACCTTGATGTCGCCGCGGTCGATCGCGGGCTTCAGCACCTTCAGTTGTCCTTCGCGCAGCATCTTCGCGTTGTTGTCGGTCGGCGCGCCGCCCAACAGGAAGTAGTTGCCCTTCGGCTTCGCGTCGAACACGCCCTGCGCCTGCAGCTCGCCGACCTTCTCGTTGTCGAACGAGATATACGCGTCGACGTCCGCGTCGAGAATCAGGCGGTCGTACGACACGACCTTGATGCCGGCCTTGCGCGCTTCGGCGACGACGTTGCCGAGCGTCTTCGAGTTGAACGGCACGATGACGATCACGTCGACGCCGCGCGAGATCAGGTTCTCGATCTGCGAAATCTGCCGCGCCTCGCTTGCGTCGGCCGACTGCACCGACACCTTCGCGCCGAGTTTGGTTGCGGCTGCAACGAAATAGTCGCGATCGCGCGACCAGCGCTCGACGCGCAGGTCGTCGATGCAGAAACCGATCTCGGGCTTGTCCTTGCTCGCATGGGCGAGCGGCGAGCCCAGTGCGAGGATCGCCAGCGCGGCGGCGCCGGCAAGCGAACTCAATACGGTACGACGCGTCACGGATTTCATGTCTCCACTCCTTGTTATGGAACCACTCACGAACCGCGGGCGGCCGCCGGATTGCACCGCCCGCATCGATTCACTGCAACGTGCGTGTCAAGCGCCCGTCGCAAACACCGGTTCGAGCGCCCGATACAGCGCGCGAAACGTCGGCCGGCGCACGTCGCGATACCACGCGTGCCGCTCGGGATCGGGCTCGCGCACCGCGACGACGGGCGGTTGCGGGCACACGTCGTCGAGCCGCGCACGCGGTTCGACCGCGAGGTGCGCGAGGCGCGCGGCGCCGAGCGCCGGCCCCACTTCGCCGCCTTCGCGCAGCGTCAGCGCGCGGCCGCTCAGGTCGGCGAGCATCTGCGTCCAGTACGCGCTGCGCGAGCCGCCGCCGATCACGGTGATGCTGTCGGGGGCGAGCCCGGCCGCATGCAGCGCGTCGATGCCGTCGAGCAGCGCGAAGCCGACGCCTTCGAGCGTCGCGTTCGCGAGATCGGTACGGCGCGTGTCGGGCGTGAGCCCGTAGAACACGCCCTTCGCGTTCACGTCGTTGTGCGGCGTACGCTCGCCGCTCAGGTACGGCAGGAACCACGGGCGGCTCGCGCGGGCGTTCGTCTCGGCATCGTCGAGCAGCGCCGCGACGCCGTCGTAGCCGGCCAGTTGCGCGGTGAAGTCGACGCAGCCGGCCGCGTTCAGCATCACGGACATCAGGTGCCACGTATCGGGCAGCGCATGACAGAAGCTGTGCACCGCCGATTCCGGATTCGCGCGAAACCCGTCCGACACCGCGAAATACACGCCCGACGTGCCGAGCGACAGCAGCGCATCGCCGGGCCGCACGATCCCGACGCCCACCGCGCCGGCCGCGTTGTCGCCGCCGCCCGCCACCACCGGAATCTCGCGCAGGCCCAGCGCCCGTGCGACGGCCGGCAGCAGCGTGCCGGTGATTTGGTTGCCCTCGAAGACGGCCGGCATCTGCGTGCGCGACAGCCCGCAGGCGGCGAGCAGCGTGTCGTCGTAATCGCGCTTCGCGACGTCGAGCCACAGCGTGCCGGCGGCATCCGACGAATCGGTCGCGAACGCGCCGGTCAGCCGGTAGCGCAGATAATCCTTCGGCAGCAGCACGTAGGCGATGCGCGCGAACACGTCGGGCTCGTGACGCCGCACCCACAGCAGCTTCGGCGCGGTGAAGCCCGGCATCGCGATGTTGCCGGCCACCGTGCGCAGCGCGGGCGCGAGCCGTTCGAGTTCGTCGCACTCCGCGTCGGCCCGGCCGTCGTTCCACAAAATCGCGGGGCGCAGCACGTCGCCGTGCGCATCGAGCAGCGTCGCGCCGTGCATCTGGCCGGTCAACCCGAGCGCGTCGATGTCGCGCGGATCGATGCCGGCCGTACGCGCCTCCGCCACGAGTGCGGCGAGCGCGTCGCAGGCGGCCTCCCACCAGTCGCGCGGCGCCTGCTCGGACCAGCGCGGCTGCGGCCGGCTCACGGTGAGCGGACGGCTCGCGCTCGCGCGCACCGCGCCGTCACGGTCGAGCAGCACCGCCTTCATGCCCGACGTGCCGAGATCGAGTCCGATGTACATGGCGTCAGCGCAGCCCGTAGATCGCCTGGTTCACGATGTTCTCCAGCCGCTCCTGCGCGCCGCTCGCATGCCGCGGGTCCACACCGCGCGCGAGCGCATCGGCCGCCAGCGACTCCAGCGTGTAGCCACCCGACAGGATCTTGCGGCCGAATTCATCGTCCCACTGCGCATAACGCTGCCGGCGCAGCGCGTCGAGCCGGTCGTTCTCGACCAGCACCGCCGCGCGTTCGAGCGCGAGCGCGAGCACGTCGATCGCGCCGACGTGGCCGTAGAACAGGTCTTCCGGATCGATGCTCTGGCGACGCACCTTCGCGTCGAAGTTCATCCCGCCGGTCGTGAAGCCGCCGTGGCGCAGGATCTCGTAGAACGCGAGCGTCAGCTCCTCGACGCTGTTCGGGAACTGGTCGGTGTCCCAGCCGTTCTGCGGATCGCCGCGGTTCGCGTCGACGCTGCCGAACACGCCGAGCGCGAACGCGTTCGCGATCTCGTGATGGAACGAATGGCCGGCGAGCGTCGCGTGGTTCGCCTCGATGTTCACGCGGATCTCGTCCTGCAGCCCGTACTGCACGAGAAAGCCGTGCACGGTCGCGACGTCGTAGTCGTACTGGTGCTTGGTCGGCTCCTGCGGCTTCGGCTCGATCAGCAGCGCGCCCTTGAAGCCGATCCGGTGCTTGTGCTCGACGACCATCGACAGGAAGCGGGCGAACTGGTCGCGCTCGCGCTTCAGGTCGGTATTGAGCAGCGTCTCGTAGCCTTCGCGTCCGCCCCACAGCACGTAGTTTTCGCCGCCGAGCCGGTGGGTCGCGTCGAGCGCATGGCACACCTGGGTCGCGGCCCAGGCGAACACGTCGGGGTTCGGGTTCGTCGCGGCGCCGGCCGCGAAGCGCGGGTGCGAGAACAGGTTCGCGGTACCCCACAGGAGCCGCACGCCGCTCGCCTGCTGGCGCTCGCCGAGATAGTCGACCATCCGCGCGAAATTGCCCGCGTATTCGCGCAGGCTGTCGCCTTCCGGTGCGACGTCGGTGTCATGGAACGTGTAGAACGGCGTGCCGAGCTTCGTGAAGAATTCGAATGCGGCATCGGCCTTCATTCGCGCGCGTTCGAGCGCGTCGCCGGGCTGGTGCCACGGCCGCTGGAATGCGGCCTGCCCGAAGATGTCGTTGCCCGGCCACACGAACGTGTGCCAATAGCAGACCGCGATCCGCAGATGCTCGGCAAGCGTCTTGCCGAGCACGCGCTTCTCGGGGTCGTAATGGTGATACGCAAGCGGATTGTCCGACTGCGGGCCTTCGTAGCGAATGGCGGGAATGTGTTCGAAATACGACATGGCGTCTCCGTGCAGGTTCTTGTTGCAGCGCAACGCGCGTCGCGGCGACGCACGCGGCCGAATTCGGTTGGCTGGATCGTGCCCCCGCGCCTGCCGGCCGGCAATTGCGAAATTGCGCAGCGCGCTTGATGTTTCTTGCCAGTCGTACGCGTGCGGCCTGCGTTCCGTCCTACAATCGCCGTACACCAGACAACCGCGCGCCGCCGTCGAGCGCGCCCCGGAGACAACGGCACGGCGCCCCGACGCGCTCACCCGACACCGAGATGACACGCGCCCCATCCGCCCAGACACCGCACCGCATCGCGCTGCTGTTCAACGCGAACAAGGTCTACGACCGCGAGATCATCAGCGGCATCGGCCAGTACCTGCACACGACGCGCGTCGTGTGGGACCTGTTCCTCGAAGACGATTTCCGCTGCCGGCTCACCGGAATCGAGCGTTTCGACGGCGACGGCATCATCGCGGACTTCGACGACCCGGCCGTCGCCGACGCGCTCGCCGGTTCGCCGCTGCCGATCGTCGCGATCGGATCGTCGTACGAGGACCCGGCGCAGTACCCGGACGATGTCCCATATATTGCGACGGACAACCCGAAGCTCGTGTCGCTCGCCTATACGCACCTGATCGGGGCCGGCCTCGCGCATTTCGCGATGTACAGCCTGCCGGTCGCGCAGGAAAACCGCTGGGCGCAGCAGCGCGAGCTGGCGTTCGACCGGCTCGCGCGCGCGGACGGGCTCGACGCGCCGATCTATCGTGGGCTGTCGACCAGCGCGTCGGGCTGGAATCACGCGATCGAGCAATTGATCGACTGGCTGCATGCGCTGCCGAAGCCGGTCGGCGTGATCGCGGTGACCGATGCGCGCGCGCGGCATCTGCTGCAGGCGTGCCTGATCGCCGGCATCGCGGTGCCGGAACAGGTCGCGATCATCGGCATCGACAACGATCCGCTCACGCGCACGCTGACGCGCATTCCGCTGTCGTCGGTGATCCAGGGCACCGAGGAAATGGGCCGCACCGCCGCGCACCTGCTGCACCGGATGCTGCGCGGCGCGCGCTTTCCCGGGCAGCGCATTCTCGTGCCGCCGGTCGGCATCAACGTGCTCGAATCGACGCGCCACCAGCCGCTGGCGAGCCCGCACGTGATGCGCGCCCGGCATTTCATCCGCCAGTACGCGTGCCAGGGGATCAAGACCGAACAGGTCGCCGACTATGTCGGCGTGTCGCGCTCGCTGCTCGAGGAGCACTTCCGGCGCGAACTACAGCGCACCGTGCACCAGGAGATCCTGCGTCACAAACTCGAGGCCGCGCAGGCGCTGCTCGCCAGCCGGCAGGCGTCGAGCGCCGAAGTCGCGATCCGTTGCGGGTTCACGTCGCTTCAATACATGTACGCGGTGTTCCGGCGCGAACTCGGCTGCACGCCGCGCGAATATCAGGAACGCGCGGCCGCCACGAACTGACGCCCGCCGCCCATTCGACATCCACTCATGCACATCGATACCGATTCCTCACCTCTGACACCCGGCGTGGCACGCGTGCTGGCCGAGCCGTGGGGCGCGTTGCCCGACGGCGAGCCCGTGCGGCGCTATACGCTGCGCAACGCGCACGGGATGCGCGTCGTCGTCAGCGATCTCGGCGCGACCGTCGTGTCGTGGCTCGCGCCCGACCGCACGGGGCGCCTGGCCGATATCGTGCTCGCGCACGACACGCCGGCCGAGTACCTCGAATCCGGCGCCTATCTCGGCGCGACGGTCGGCCGCTGGGCGAACCGGATCGCCGGCGCGCGCTTCACGCTCGACGGCGTCGACTACCTGCTCGACCGCAACGAGAACGGCAACCTGCTGCACGGCGGCGCGAACGGCTTTCATCGCGCACGGTGGGACGTGGTCGACGACAGCGGCGGGCTGACGCTGCGGCTCGATTCGCCGGAAGGCGATGCGGGATTCCCCGGCAACGTGAGCGTGCAGGTGCGCTACACGCTCGACGACGACGGCACGCTGACGATCTACTATTCGGGGTGGACCGATGCGCCGACGCCGCTGAACCTGACGAACCACAGCTACTTCAACCTGAACGGGCGCGCGGGCAGCGACGTGCGCGGCCATCTGCTGCACATCGACGCTGACGCATTCCTCGAAGTGGACGACGCGCTGATCCCGACCGGCACGGCCGACGTGACGGGCACGGCGTTCGATTTCCGGCACAGCGCGCCGATCGGCGCGCGCCTCGACTGGCCGCATGCGCAACTGGCGCGGGCGCGCGGTTTCGATCACTGCTACGTCGTCGGCAACGGCGCGCGCGAGGTCCGGCCCGTCGCGCGGATCTACGATCCGGAAAGCGGCCGCGAGTTGATCGTGTCGACCGATCAGCGCGGGCTGCAGCTCTATACGGGCAACTATCTCGACGGCCTGCGCGTAAGCGGCGGCACGCGCTGCGTGCAGCACGCGGCGCTGTGCGTCGAGGCGGGCGGGTTTCCGGACCAGGTCAACATGGACGGCCTGCGCGACGACGTGATCGTTCGTCCGGGCGACGTCTATCGGCAAACCACGCGGTATCGGGTCGCGGTTCACGCATAGCGTGCGGGCGTGAGGCATCGCCGGCACGCGAGCCGCGCCGGCGTCGACCGTAAGCGGAACATCGGCTGACGCGAATTACCGCTGCCTGTCAACCGAGGCCGCCCTCGACCCGCATTCCCGCCGCAGTGATTCAGATCAAGGGGGCGCGCGGCAATCGTCGGATATAAGTGAACCCGAAGCGGCGTCGCCACGAGCGCGGCGCCATCCCGTGTTCGTGTAGCCGATGAGGAACCCCATGCGCGCCGTCGCGCTTCCGCCGCTGTTTCAGCCTGCCGCCGCGCGGCGCGTTCGTCTCGTTGCGCTGGCAGCCTGTGCGGGCCTGCTGTCGGGATGCCTGTCGCTCGCGCCACCCGACGAACGTCCCGCCGCGCCGATCCCCGCCGCGTTCCCCGATCCTGCCGCCCGCAGCGCCGCCATTGCGCAGGCGCCGCCCGCCTGGCAAGACTACTTCGTCGACGGACGTCTGCGTGCGTTGATCGAGCAGGCGCTCGCCAACAACCGGGATCTGCGCGCAGCGGTTGCACGCGTCGAACAGGCGCGCGCCGTCTATGGCATCCGCAGCGCGGATCAGTGGCCGACGATCGGCGCCGGCGCGGCCTACGCGCGGTTTCGCACACCGGGCGGCTTCCTGACGCCGACGCCGGTCATCGGCCAGGTCTACCAGGTCCAGCTGGCGGAGACGCAATGGGAGATCGATTTCTGGGGCCGCGTGCGCAACCTGAAAGCGTCGGCGCTGCAGCGCTATCTCGCGAGCGATGCGGCCCGGCAAGCGGTGACGCTGAGCGTGATCACCGGCGTGGCGGACGCCTATCTGACCCTGTGCGAGATCGATGAACGGATCGCGCTGACGCGCGCGACGATCGACACGCGACGCGAATCGCTGCGGATTTTCCGGCTGCGTCACGCGGCCGGCGCGATCTCGCGGCTGGACCTGACGCAATCGGAGATTCTGCTGCAGCAGGCCGAGTCGCTTGGCATCCAGTTGCAGCAGGCGCGTGCATCGGCGGCCGATGCGCTGGCATTGCTCGTCGGTGCGACGCCGGCGCTGGCCGACGCGCCGCTGACGCTCGACGACGGCGCCGTGATGCCGTCGCTCGCGCCGGGCCTACCGTCGTCGCCGCTCGCGCGGCGTCCGGACGTAATCGCGGCCGAGCACGAACTGCAGGCCACGCGCGCGAACATCGGCGCGGCGCGCGCGGCGTTTTTCCCGCGTATCGCATTGACGAGCGCGATCGGTTCGGGGAGCACCGCACTGCGCGACCTGCTGTCGTCCGGAACGGGCGTGTGGTCGGTGATTCCGAACGTCACGCTGCCGCTCGTCGACGGCGGCCGCAATCGGTCGAATCTCGCCCTCGCGCACGCCCAGCGCGACGAGGCGCTCGCCCAGTACGAGAAGACCATGCAGCGCGCGTTTCGCGACGTGTCCGATGCACTCGCCGCACGCTACTGGCTCGCCGACCAGGTCGCGATCGAACGAGCGACGCTCGCGTCCCAGGCCGAGCGCGCACGTCTGGCGAAACTGCGCTACGACAGCGGCGCCACCCGCTTCCTGGAAGTACTCGATGCGCAACGGGACCTGATGAACGCCGAGCAGCAATGGGTGATGACGCGTCGTGCGCTGCTATCGAGCCGCGTCGCGCTGTACGGCGCGCTCGGCGGCGGGACCACCGATACCGACAGCGCCGCCGCGGCATCGAACCACCTTTCCATCGATTCGGGTTCCAGACCATGAAGACCATCAAGCGCCCTCTTCTGATCGGTGCCGGTGCGGCCGTGCTCGCGATCGGCCTCCTTTACTACGGCTGGACGCGCTGGCGTGACGCACAGACGGACGCCGGGCTCGTCAGCGGCAACGGCCGCATCGAGGCGACCGAGATCGACGTCGCGACCAAGCTGCCGGGGCGCGTCACCGCCATGCTCGTCGACGAAGGCGATTTCGTGAGTGCCGGTCAGCCGCTCGCCCGCATGGACGTCGTCGTCCTGCGGGCGCAGCTCGACGAGGCGCAGGCCCGGGAACAACAGGCGGTGAACACCGCGGCGAGCATCGACGCGCAGGTGGCCCAGCGTCGCAGCGACAAGGCCGCGGCGGCCGCGCTCGTCGTGCAGCGGGAAAGCGAGCTCGACGCGGCCACGCGCCGGCTGGCGCGCTCCGAAACGCTGTCGCGGGACGGCGCGTCGTCGCTGCAGGAACTCGACGACGACCGCGCGCGCGCCGGCAGCCTGCGGGCGACCGTGAACGCCGCGCGCGCCCAGGTCGAAGCCGCGCAGGCCGGAATCGACGCCACCCGGGCCCAGCTCGTCGCCGCCCGCTCGGCGGTGACGGCCGCGCAAGCGACCGTCGCGCGCGTGCAGGCCGATATCTCGGACAGCGAGCTGACGTCGCCGCGCGACGGGCGGGTCCAGTATCGCATCGCCGAATCGGGCGAAGTCCTGCCGGCAGGCGGCAAGGTGCTCAATGTCGTCGATCTGTCCGACGTCTACATGACGTTCTTCCTGCCCGAAACGGTTGTCGGCAGAGTCCCGCTCGGCGCCGACGTGCGGATCGTGCTCGATGCGGCGCCGGAATACGTGATTCCGGCACGCGTGTCCTACGTGTCGAGCACGGCGCAATTCACGCCGAAAACGGTCGAGACGGCCACCGAACGGCAGAAACTGATGTTTCGGGTCAAGGCGCGCATCGACCGCGATCTGCTGCAGCGCCATCTGAAGCTCGTCAAGACCGGCCTGCCGGGTGTCGCGTGGCTGAAGACCGATCCGAACGCGGGCTGGCCGGCGCGCCTCGCGATCAAGGTGCCGCAATGAACGCGACGTTGCCCGTCGCTAGCGGTGCCGGTGCGGGCGAAGGTCCGCCCGCATCCGTTGAATCGGGCGTGGTCGCCCGGCTGTCGGGCGTCTCGTTGCGCTACGGCGATACCTGCGCGCTCGACGACGTGACGCTCGATATCCCGGCCGGCCGCATGGTCGGGCTGATCGGACCGGACGGCGTCGGCAAGTCGAGCCTGCTCGCGCTCGTGTCCGGCGCACGGGCGATCCAGCTGGGCCGCGTATGGGCGCTCGATGGCGACCTGTCGTCGCGCGGCCACCGCGCACGCGTATGCCGGCGCATCGCCTACATGCCGCAAGGGTTGGGTCGGAACCTGTACGCGACGCTGTCGGTCGAGGAAAACCTGCAGTTCTTCGCCCGACTGTTCGGCCACGATGCGGCCGAGCGACGCCGCCGCATCGACGCGCTCACGCACAGCACCGGGCTGCATGCGTTTCTCGACCGCCCCGCCGGCAAACTGTCCGGCGGGATGAAGCAGAAACTCGGCCTGTGCTGCGCATTGATCCACGATCCCGACCTGCTGATCCTGGACGAACCGACGACCGGCGTGGATCCGCTGTCGCGCGCCCAGTTCTGGGAACTGATCGACCGTATTCGCACCGCGCGTCCGGCGATGAGCGTGCTCGTTGCGACCGCGTACATGGACGAGGCCCGGCGTTTCGACTGGCTGATCGCGATGGACGCCGGCCGCGTGCTCGCGACGGGCAGCCCCGGCGACCTGCTCGCCCGCACCGGCTGCGACACGCTGGAAGCCGCGTTCATCGCGTTGCTGCCGGAAGCGCGCCGGCACGGGCACCAGCCGATCCGGATCACGCCGTTCCAGCCCGACGCGACCGACGGCTACGCGATCGAGGCCGACGGCCTGACGATGCGGTTCGGCGATTTCGTCGCGGTCGACCATGTGAGCCTGAAGATCCGCCGCGGCGAAATCTTCGGCTTTCTCGGCTCCAACGGCTGCGGCAAATCGACGACCATGAAGATGCTCACGGGCCTGCTCGCCGCGTCCGAAGGCACGGCGACGCTGTTCGGCCGGCCGGTCGCCGCGAACGACATCGATACGCGCAGGCGCGTCGGCTACATGTCGCAAGGGTTTTCGCTGTACGGCGAACTGACCGTCCGGCAGAACCTCGTGCTGCATGCGCGCCTGTTCGGCGTGCCGGAACCAGACCTGCCCGCGCGCATCGACGAAATGGTCGGGCGCTTCGGTCTCGCGGACGTACTCGATGCGCTGCCCGAACGCCTGCCGCTCGGCATGCGGCAGCGGCTGTCCCTTGCCGTCGCGATGGTGCACAAGCCCGAACTGCTGATCCTCGACGAACCGACGTCGGGCGTGGACCCGGTTGCGCGCGACGACTTCTGGCGATTGATGATCGAGCTCGCGCGCAACGACCGCGTCACGATTTTCATTTCGACGCACTTCATGAACGAGGCCGCCCGCTGCGACCGCATCTCGCTGATGCATGCGGGCCGCGTGCTGGCGAGCGCCGCGCCGGACGAACTGGTTCGCCTGCGCGGCGCCGCCACGCTCGAGGACGCGTTCATCGGCTACCTGACCGACGCGCAACGCGGCGACAGCGCACCGACGGACACGTCACCTGGCGCCGGCTGGCTCGCCGCGTCGCTCGACGCGAGCGACGCCGGCCGCGGCGCCGCCTGGTTCAGCCCGGCGCGCGCCGGCAGCTACCTGTGGCGCGAAGTGCTGGAGCTGCGCCGCGACCCGCTGCGCGCGACGCTGGCGCTGTTCGGTTCGCTCGTGTTGATGTGCGTGATCAGCATCGGCATCAGTCTGGATGTGGACAACCTGACGTTCGCCGTGCTCGATCGCGATCAATCGATGCTGAGCCAGGACTACGCGCAGCATCTCGCGGGCTCCCGCTACTTCGTGCCGCGCGCCCAGCTTGCCGATGACCGCGATATCGATCGCCGCATGCGCAACGGCCAGCTGTCGCTCGCGATCGAGATCCCGCCCGGCTTCGCACGCGACGTCGCCCGCGGCCGGCACGTGGAGATCGGCGCGTGGGTCGACGGCGCGATGCCGATGCGCGCGGAAACGATTCGCGGCTACGTGGCCGGCATGCACGAGAACTGGCTGCGCGATCAGGCGAAGCGCCGGCTCGGCGTGTCGCTCGTCCCGGCAGTCGACGTCGCGATCCGCTATCGGTACAACCCGGACGTCAAGAGCCTGCCCGCGATGATTCCCGCGATCATGCCGATGCTGCTGCTGATGCTGCCCGCGATGCTGACGGCGCTCGCCGTCGTCCGGGAACGCGAGCTCGGATCGATCGTCAACCTGTACGTGACGCCCGTGACCCGCGCCGAATTCCTGCTCGGCAAGCAGGCGCCGTACGTGATGCTGGCCATGCTGAATTTCCTGCTGATGGTCGTGCTAGCCGACGTCGTGTTCGGCGTGCGGATCAAGGGCAGCTTCGCGACGCTGGCCGCCGCGGTGCTGATCTTCAATGTCGTCGCCACCGGCATCGGGTTGTTTGCGTCGACGTTCACGCGCAGCCAGATCGCCGCGATCTTCATGACGATCGTCGGCACGCTGATCCCCGTCGTGCAGTTCTCGGGCCTGCTCACGCCGCTGTCGTCGCTCGAAGGCAGCGGCAAGTGGATCGGTACGATCTATCCGGCCACCTACATGCTCGCGATCAGCCGCGGCGTCTACAACAAGGCGCTCGGGCTCGCCGACCTGTCGTCCCAGTTCTGGCCGCTGCTCGCCGCCGTGCCGGTCATCATGGTGACGACCGGCGTCCTGCTGCGCAAACAGGAGCGCTGACCATGTCGCGCGTGCTCGCCATCTACCGGCTCGGGATCAAGGAACTGTGGAGCCTCGCCCGCGACCCGATCCTGCTCGCGCTCATCGTGTATACGTTCAGCGCGTCGATCTACGTCGCCGCGACCGCACGCCCCGAAACGCTGCACAAGGTGCCGATCGCGCTCGTCGACGAAGACGCGTCGCCGCTGTCGGCACGGATCGCGGCGGCGTTCTTTCCGCCGCAGTTCGCGCCGCCCCCGGTCGTCGACGCCGGCGCGGCCGATCGCGGGCTCGACAACGGCGACTACACGTTCTCGCTCGACATTCCGCCGAACTTCCAGCGCGACGTGCTGGCCGGCCGTCATGCGACGATCCAGCTCAACGTCGATGCGACACGCATGACGCAAGCCTTCACCGGCAGCACCTACATCCAGCAGATCGTGTCGGGCGAGATCGACGCGTTCGTGCGGCGCTATCGCGGCACGCCGCCACCGCCGGTCGATCTCGCGCTGCGGATGCGCTTCAACCCGAATCTCGACGAAGTCTGGTTCGGCGCGCTGATGGAACTGATCAACAACGTGACGATGCTGTCGATGATCCTCACCGGCGCCGCGCTGATTCGCGAGCGCGAACACGGCACGATCGAGCATCTGCTCGTGATGCCGGTGACCGCAGCGGAGATCATGCTCGCGAAGGTCTGGTCGATGGGGCTCGTCGTCACGGTGGCGGCCGTCGCGTCGCTGACGTGCGTCGTTGGCGGCGCGCTGCACGTGCCGATTCCCGGCTCCATCCCGCTGTTCGTGGCCGGGATGGCGTTGCACCTGTTCGCCACGACGTCGATGGGGATCTTTCTCGCGACGCTCGTGCGCAGCATGCCGCAGTTCGGCATGTTGCTCGTGCTCGTGCTGCTGCCGCTGCAACTGCTGTCGGGCGGACTGACGCCGCGCGAAAGCATGCCGCCGGCCGTGCGGGACATCATGCTCGCCGCGCCGACCACCCATTTCGTCGAACTCGCGCAACGCATCCTGTACCGGGGCGCCGGCTTCGATGCGGTGTGGCCGCAGTTCGCGGCGCTGTTCGCGATCGGGGGCGCGCTGTTCCTGCTGTCGCTGATGCGGTTCCGCAAGACCATTGGTCAGATGACTTGATCGCCCCACTGCCTGATTGCCCGATTGCGCGCGAGGCCGGGATTCGCCGGTTGATACAGATCAACCGCGCCGGAAGCCGGTACGCGATCATGACGCCATAGCTTGCGAAATCGCAAACTGCCGCTGCGTGCCAACGCGGACGAACACCGGCCGCTCCACGGGAGAACGTCATGATTCGCCATTCGTACCGGACCACGCTCGCCACGCTGGGCGTGTTCGTCGCGCTCGCGTCGCTACTGGGCGTCGTGCACGCGATGCTGGTCGACGCGCACGTGCTGCCGTACGCGATCGTCGCGCTGGTGTCGGGCGGCGTCGCGTTCGTCGCGCAGCTCGATCCCGCGCCGAGCGAGCGCTAGCGAAACCGCCGGACGCGCCGCATTCGACATCATGCTTGATGCGGGAATCGCTGATTTCCGTCAATCGCCGCGCGCCGCTTCGCGATGTAATCGACGCACCGAACCCCTCGACTTCCAGTGAGACGAGCGATGAAACTGACTTTTCTCGGTGCGACCGAAACCGTGACCGGCTCGAAGTATCTGGTCGAGCACGGCGGCCGGCGCGTGCTGATCGATTGCGGCCTGTTCCAGGGCACGAAAAACCTGCGCTTGCGCAACTGGAGCCCGCTGCCGCTCGCACCCGACTCGCTCGACGCGGTCGTGCTCACGCATGCGCATCTCGACCATACCGGCTATCTGCCGGTGCTGGCGCGCGAAGGCTATCGCGGCCCGGTGTACTGCACGGCGGCCACGGCCGAACTCTGCGACATCATGCTGCGCGACAGCGCACGGCTGCAGGAGGAAGAAGCCGACTTCGCGAACCGGCACGGCTACTCGAAGCATCATCCGGCGCAACCGCTCTATACGCTCGACGATGCGCAGCGCGCGCTGCGGCTGCTGAAGCCCGTCGCCTTCGACGAATGCACGGCGCTCGGCGATGGCCTCGCGTTCCGCCTGCTGCCGGCCGGGCACATCCTCGGCGCGGCGAGCGTCGTGATGCACTGGGATCACAAGGTGCTCGCGTTCTCGGGCGACCTCGGCCGCTATCACGACCCGATCATGCAGCCGCCGCGGCCGCCGGCGCATGCCGACTATCTCGTCGTCGAATCGACCTACGGCGACCGGCTGCATCCGGATTCGGATCCCGAGAACGAGTTGGCCACGTTGTTCGACACGACGTTCGCGCGCGGCGGAGTGGTCGTGATGCCCTGCTTCACCGTCGGCCGCGCGCAGGAGATCCTGCACTACATCGCGCGGCTGAAGGCGTCCGGCCGCATGGCGCGCGTGCCCGTGTTCGTCGACAGCCCGATGGCGACCGACGTGACCGACATCTATCGCCACCACATCCTCGAACACCGGCTGACGCTTTCCGAAGCAAACGCGCTCGGCCACGCGGCGACGATGATCCGGTCGGTCGAGCAGTCGAAGGCGATTGCGGAACACCACGGCCCGATGGTCATCATCGCCGGCAGCGGCATGGCCACGGGTGGCCGCGTGCTCCATCACCTGAGCCGCTACGCGCCCGACGCGCGCAACACGATCGCGCTGGTCGGCTATCAGGCGGCCGGTACACGCGGCGCGGCGCTGGCCGCGCACGAACCGACGGTCAAGATTCACGGCGAATACGTGCGCGTGCGCGCGCAGGTCGAGTCGATCGCCGCGCTGTCCGCGCATGCCGACTACGAGGAGATTCTCCGGTGGCTCGGCACGATGCAGCCCGCGCCCGCACGGACCTTCATCACGCACGGCGAACCTGCATCGGCGGACGCACTGCGGCGGCGCATTTCGGAGCGATTGCACTGGCCGTGCGAAGTCCCGACCTACGCGAAGACCGTCGATCTCGACGCAGTCGAATCGGACGATGCGCGCGAGCCGGCCGGCGTTTCGTCCTGACTACGGCGCCGGCGAAACGCCGGTAGACACCGGTCGGGCGCGGCAAGAACCGGGCGACGTTGCGTACCGGCCTCCGTCACGCGCCACCGGCCCGTCAGCCGACTTCGATGATGACCTTCAGCGCATGGGTCTGCGCCGCGCGACCGAACGTGTCGTACGCACGCTCGACGTCGTCGAGCGAAAACCGGTGCGTGATCAGGCGTGTCGGATCGAGACGCCCGGCGCGCACGGTCTTCAGCAGCATCGGCGTGCTGACCGTGTCGACGAGCCGCGTCGTGATCGAGATGTTGCGATCCCACAGCTTCTCGAGGTGCAGGTCGGCCTTCACGCCATGCACGCCGACGTTCGCGACCGAGCACCCGGGCTGCACCTTGCCGTTCAATACCCCGCATTCGAACCCGGTCGGCAGGATATCAGACAGCATCACGAGCGCGTCCTCGTCGGCGCCGCCCGGAATCCGGTACAGGCTGGTCGCCGCATGCGGGATACGCACGTACTCGGCCTGCGTGCCGTCGATCCGGTTGCCGAGAATCCAGCCGCCGGTCGTGCAATGCGAATACAGGCCGCGGCGGCAGTATTCGCAGCGGCCGCACGACGAGATGCACGAAATGAGCACGCGATCGCCCGGCTTCAGCGAATCGACCGCGGCGCCGACCTGCTCGACGACGCCGACGCCCTCGTGGCCGAGAATGCGGCCCGGTTCGCAGGTCGGTACGTCGCCCTTGAGGATATGCAGATCGGTGCCGCAGATCGTCGTGCGCGTCACGCGGACGATCGCGTCGGTGGGCGACTGCAGTTCCGGCCTGGGCCGTTCCTCGAGCGCCTTGCGCCCCGGCCCGTGGTAGACGAGTGCTTTCATTGTGGTTTCTCCATTCATGTTTCGAGTACGTAGGCGCCGGGCGCCGCCGCGAAGCCGTCGGGCGGCGTACGGGCCGGCACGTCGCCCGACGAGCGCGCGTGCAACCAGTCGCGCCAGCCTGTCCACCACGATCCGTCGACCGCCGGCGTATCGCGCACGAAGTCGTGCGGGCTGCGGTAAGCCACCCCGGGTTCGCGCGTCGCGCACCGATAGTGGCGTCCCGGATGGCCCGGTTCGGACACGATGCCCGCGTTGTGCCCGCCCGACGTCAGCACAAAGGTCAGCGCATGGTGCGTGAGCAGATGGAGCTTGTAGACGGACCGCCAGGGCGACACGTGATCGCGCTCGGTGCCGACCACGAACGTCGGCACGTCGATATCCGACAGCGCGACAGGCCGCCCGTCGACGCAGTAGCGGCCGGCCGCCAGATCGTTGTCGAGAAAAAGTCGCGTCAGGTATTCCGAATGCATGCGGTACGGCATGCGCGTGGTATCCGCATTCCACGACATCAGGTCGTTGGGCTTCGTGCGCGTGCCGAGCAGGTATTCGCTCATCATCCGCGACCAGATCAGGTCGCGCGCGTTCAGCAGTTCGAACGCGGCGGACATTTGCGCACCGTCCAGGTAGCCTTGCCGCCACATCAGCGCGTCGAGCGCGGACAGCTCGCTCGCATCGATGAACAGGCCGAGTTCGCCGGGTTCGCTGAAATCGGTCTGGGCCGCGAGCAACGTGACCGAGCGCAGCGCGTCGTACTGCTTGCCGTCGCGCGCCAGCGCCGCCGCGGCGATCGCCAGCAGCGTGCCGCCCAGACAATAGCCGACCGCGTGGACCGCTTCGCCGCCGATCGACCGGGCGGCGTCGAGCGCCGCGATGCAGCCGTCGCGCAGATAGTCGTCGAGCCCGAGGTCGCGCGATTCCGCGCCGGGGTTGCGCCACGACACCGCGAACACCGTATAGCCCGCATCGACCAGGAAGCGGATCAGCGAATTGTGCGGCTGCAGATCGAGGATGTAGTACTTCATGATCCACGACGGCACGATCAGGATCGGCTCGCGCGCCACGCGGGCCGTCGTCGGCGCGTATTGCAGTAGCTCGCACAGCGCGTTGCGCCAGACGACGCGACCCGGCGTGATCGCCACGTCGCGACCCGGCAGGTAGGTGCGCGCATCGTGGGCCTGCGTGCCGCTCGCCCGCTCGACGAACGCGTTCGCGTCGTCCAGCCAATGCCGCAAGCCCGCCGCGAGGTTCGCGCCGCCGCTGCGCATCGTCGCGTCGAGCACGACCGGATTGGTCGCCAGGAAATTGCCCGGCGAACAGGCGTCGAGCCACTGGCGGGCGGCGAATCCGACCAGTTCCTCATGATGGCGTTCGACGCCCGGCACACCGCGGGTCGCGTCGCGCCACCAGCGCTGGATCGACAGGAAGCCGTCTCGATACGCGCGAAACGGCCAGCCGCCCCATGCGGGCGCGGCGAAGCGCGGATCGGCGCCCCCGGCGTGCACGGCCAGGCCGCTCGACTCCGCATCGTCGGCCTCGCCGTCGCGCCCGCTTGCCGTCGGCGCCACGGCGCCCAACCACGCCTGTGCGGCGAGCTCGAAGCCTTTGCCCGGCGCCACCGCCAGATGCGCGCCCCAGTCGAGCATCGCCAGCGCCAGCGACACCGGCGACAGCCCGAACGTCAGCGCGGCCACGTTCGCGTGCGCGGCACGGTTCCACTGTTCGGCAGCGCTCATCGGGGAAGGCGCGCATCGCGTCGCCGCCGGCGCATGCCCGTCGTCGCCCGGCGTCGGCAGCGATGCCGGCGCGAGCGCCGCGCGCAGCACGGACGCGTTCATCGCAGGTACATTCCGCCGTTGACGTCGAATTCCGCGCCGGTGGCGAACGCACCGGCGTCGGAGCACAGGAGCGCGACGAACGCGGCGATCTCGTCGGGGTCGCCGAGCCGCCCGGCCGGAATCTGCGGCAGGATCTTCGCGTCGAGCACCGCCTTCGGCACCGACTCGAGCATCGCGGTCGCCAGATAGCCGGGCGACACCGTGTTGACCGTCACGCCATGCCGCGCGAGTTCGAGCGCGAGCGTTTTCGTGAAGCCGTGGATGCCGGCCTTCGCGGCCGCGTAGTTGGCTTGCCCGTACGCGCCTCTCGAACCGTTGACGGAGCCGATGTTCACGATCCGCCCGAAACCGGCGTCGATCATGCCCGGCACGAACGGCTTCGTCATGTTGAACATGCTGTCGAGATTAGTGCGCAGCACCGCGTCCCACATGCTCTTCGTCATCTTCACGAAGGTGGCGTCGTGCGTGATGCCGGCGTTGTTCACGAGCACATCGACGCGCCCGAATTCGGCGAGCACGCGTGCCGCGCAGTGCTGGCACGAATCGTAGTCGGCCACGTCCACTTCGAACGCATGAAACGTGCGGCCCGCGTCGCGCT
The DNA here is from genome assembly GCF_905400185.1 of Burkholderia sola. Lineage (NCBI taxonomy): Bacteria > Pseudomonadati > Pseudomonadota > Betaproteobacteria > Burkholderiales > Burkholderiaceae > Burkholderia > Burkholderia sola. Next base: position 551,546 of record NZ_FR989677.1, on the reverse strand, counting down.
CGTGCGCGAGCCACGTCGCGACGTGGTCGTTGTGTTCCGTGTACGACACCGCCACCGTCATGCCGGCGTCGTGCAGGCGACGGCCGATCGCGGCGCCGAGCCCGCCCATCCCGCCGGTGACGAACGCGACGCGCTTAGCGGACATGATCGTGCTCCCGTTCGCCTGCGATGCCGTTCAGGCGGCGCGCCGCGAGCGCCCCGTTCGTCGCGCCGCCCGCTTCCTCGATCCCGCGCTCCAGCGCGGCCATCCAGTCGGCCCACGGCATGCTGGCTTCGTTGACCACCGCGAGTCGCTCGAGGTCAGGCAACCAGTCGGTCTGATAACGCGTCAGCGCGCCCGAGCCGTATTCGCGCAACCAGGTACGCCACGCACTGGCATGCTCGAATTGCGCACGCATGCACAGCTCGGCGGCGTCCTGCCAGATCTCGACGCTCGCGATCGCGTAGTCGCTCGTCACCTGCCGGCCGGCCTCGGCGAAGGCCGTCCACTCGTTCGTTTCCGCCAGCGCCTGCTGCAGGCGGCGCACCGCGGTGCGGTCGCGCTCGATGCGCCGCCCTGCCAGCGCATGCCATTCGTGTTGCCAGTCGCGGTTCAGCGCGACCATGCGCAACGCGAGATCGCAGCTCGCGCGCCAAGCGCCGTTCGGTGTCGTCAAAGCATCGCTACTCATCGGCTTCCCCTTTCGATCGGATCAATGGGTTCGCATCCGCGTCGCGCCGCCTGCCCGGCCTCGGCGTCTCGACCGCTTCACTGTGCGGGTATCGCGCACGGCCCCCGTTGATCTGAGTCAACCGCGTGGAAACCCTGCTTCGTAGACTGGATTGCACTGGCGGATCACCCGTCGATGGAGCGATTCCGATGAGCTACAAAAGCATGGTCGTGCACCTCGATACGAGCACCCGCGCGCATTCGCGTCTCGAGTTCGCGTTGCGTCTCGCCCGGCGCTTCGGTGCGCATCTCACCGGGCTGTTCGCGATCTACACGCCCGAGCCGCATTCGTTCTACGTGATGGCCGGTTCCGCCGACTATTTCCGCGCGCACCGCGAACGGCGCGACGAGCGGATGGCCGCGCTGGAACGTCTGTTCCATGCGGAAACGGCGCGCGCCAAGGTGCCGGCAACCTGGATTCGCACCGACGAGCGCGCGAACGTGGCCGTCCCGCGCGCCGCCCGTCTCGCCGATCTGGTGATTGCCGGCCAGAGCGACCCGAACGATCCCGAGACCTATATCGACGACCAGTTTCCGGAAAATCTCGTGTTGACCGCCGGCCGCCCGGTGCTGTTCTGGCCGTACACCGGAGAATTCCCGTCGGTCGGCGAACGGGTCTTCGTCGCATGGGACGGCAGCCGCGAAGCGTCCCGCGCCGCGCACGACGCGCTGCCCTTTCTCGAACACGCGAAACGCACGACGGTCGTCGCCGTGGTCGACGGCCATTCGGAGGCCGCGGCCACGCGGATTCCAGCCGCCGATGCCGCGCTGATGCTGGCGCGCCATGCGCACGACGTGAACGTGCTCGACATCGACGCCGGCGCCGGCTCGTCCGTCGGCGACACGCTGCTGTCGCGCACGTATGACACGGGTTCCGACCTGCTCGTCATGGGCGCGTACGGCCATCCGCGCTGGCGCGAGCTGTTGATGGGCGGGGCCACGCGCACGGTGCTCGCGTCGATGACGCTGCCGGTGCTGATGTCGCACTGAGCCGCCCGACGCGCATCGACCAACGACGCGTGAATCGCACCGCGGCGGGCGGGCTGCGCGGCAACCGGGACGCTTGATCCAGATCAGCGCCATCGGCGTGCACGCGCCGATGATGGTTTCATCCACATCCGTTCAAGGGAAATGCCATGTACTCGAACATTCTGGTGGCACTCGACGGCAGCGACACGTCGTCCCGTGCACTCGACGCCGCGCTGGCGCTCGCGGCGGAAACGGGTGCGCGGCTGACACCCGTCTACGTCGTCGATTTCCTGGCGCCGGCCTACGACATGGTCGGATACGATCCGTCGATCCTGGTCGATTCGTTCCGTGAAGAAGGATTGCGCGTGACCGAGGACGCCGCGCGGCGCATGCAGGCGCGCGACGTGGCCGGCACGCCGCAGATTTCCAACGTCGCGCCGGCAGGCGAAGACATCCCGCACCGGATCGTCGGCGTCGCGGGCGAGATCGACGCCGATCTGATCGTGATGGGCACGCATGGCCGGCGCGGCTTTCGGCGCCTGTTCCTCGGCAGCGTGGCCGAACGCGTGCTGCGCCTGGCCAGATGCCCGGTCCTGATGATTCCGGCGAGCTGCGCGGCGAAGGCATCCGCCGACGTCACGGCCGCTTCCACCGAAAAGGAGCCATCTTGACGTCCTCTTCTCCCTAAAGGGAGAGGATTCCCACACCTGGCGATGCACGTCCGCATCGGAGAATGTTCAACGCAGCGTTGGTATCTCGATCATGCTCGGCACCACAGTCACTGCAGGCCCATTCTCTTATTCGCAGTCCCGCGATACCTTTCGGCCGCGTCGTGCTGGCTTGCGACCCGCACGCCGAACAGGACTGGGTAGAACCGCTTTCGTCGACTTCCTCGAGCGTGGCCCCGTGCGCGATCGCTTTGTAACGAAGCTTGTCCCGGAAGGACGACCAGGATGCATCGTAGACGCTCTTCGCCATCCTGGTCCTGGCGAGCTTCGCGGCCGACACGTTGCCGACCGCGATGTAATCGAAACGCCGCACCAGATCGAGCGCGAGCTTGTGCTGGAAGTCGGCACGGGCATTGGCGATCTTCGCGTGCAGCTTCGCGATATGCCGCTTGTGCTTTCGCGCTCGTTGCGCTTTCGCGAGCTTTTCCGCCGCGCGTCGACCGAACGGGTCATTGGGCAGCTTCTCGCCGGTCGAAAGTGCGGCGAAGTCTTTCAGGCCGAGATCGATGCCCACACCGGAACGGATAGGTCGGGCCGGAACATCCGGCATCTCGATCACAATGTTGAGAAACCAGTTGCCGCGTGCATCCTGCGCAAAGTTGGTCCCATCCTTGATCTTGCCTTCGGGAAGCGGCCGGCTGTTGAACACGCGAAACATGTTGCCGGCGAAACGGAACGCGTCACCCTCGCGCTTCAGGTCACGGCCCTTCAGCGGCACCCAGCCGAGCGATTTCCTGCCGCGATAGCGCACGTAAGGCCGACGGTGCTGACTGCGCGACTTCGCGTATTGCTCGCACGTCGCGTTGACCGTGCCGGAGTGAATACCGAGTTTCTTGCTGCTGCCGGTCGTCAATACGTTCAGGTCGAATCCTGTCGGCCACTTCTTGCCCCACTTGAGCGCGTGCTTCTGCGTGTCGTTGCAGAAATTCCAGACGTAGTTCACCGCGCGGCTCTGCTTGTTGAGCAGTCCGTTGAGCGATTTCACCCGGTAGCGGTAGACAAGGATCATGCAGGTGATCCTAACCCCTGGGAAAAGCTGCCTGTCAACAGCAATCCTTTCCTCCCCGTCCTGAAGGACGGGGTTTCTCGGAGCAACTGATGAGCTACAAGACCCTGCTTGTTCATCTCGACGACAGCGATCGCTGCGCGACGCGCGTCGACCTCGCGCTCCAGCTCGCGGGACGCTGGAACGCGCATTTGATCGGCCTCTACCTGGTCTGCCAGGATCTCCTCGAACCATTGCGCCGGCCCGACGAACCGCTGAAGCTGGCCGTCTACGAGCGCCTGTGCGAGCAGCGGCGCAAGGAGGCGGAAGAACGCTTCCTGACGGCCGCCGAACGCGCCGGACGCAGCGTCGAATGGCAGGCGCCGGCCGGCAATGCGATCGATGCCGCGATCCTGCACGCCCGTCACGCCGATCTGCTGGTGCTCGGCCAGGAGGATCCCGACGACCGCATGACCTACGTGGCGCGCCATTTCGTCGAGGATGTCGTGATCGGCAGCGGCCGTCCGGCGATCGTCGTGCCGTATGCCGGCGACGTGCGCACGTTCGGCGAGAACGTGCTGATCGGCTGGGACGGCGGGCGCGAGGCCGCGCGCGCGATGGCCGACGCGCTGCCGCTGCTCGCCCGCGCACGCTTCGTCAACGTCGAGACGGTCGTCCGCGGGCAACCCGATCCGGACCGGACGCCGGCCGGCGTCGACGTCGCCGCGTATCTCGAACGACACGGCGTTCGCGCGTCGTTCTCGACGACGCCGCGCGAGCGGTCGGTCGGCGTGGGCGGGACGCTGCTGAACCGGGTGACCGACGTGCATGCGGACCTGCTCGTCATGGGCCTGTACAGCCATACCCGCGCCCACGAGCGCGTGCTGGGCGGCGCGACGCGCACGATCCTCGAGACGATGACGGTGCCGGTGCTGCTGTCTCACTGAACCGGCGAGGTTCGGGCTGCCTGGTTACGGCTGCCCGCCTCGTCACGAGACGGCCGCATCAGCGTTCTGCCCGTAGGCCCGACGCATATCGTCCGGCCGACGCCAGTCAAGCCTGCGATGCAGCACGCGTCCGCATCCGGCCCGATTGGCGAATACCGGCGAAACGCGCACAATTGCGGCGCATCGGAGACGCTTTTGATGCGACCCTTTGAAGAGACATCGTCCGTTCATCGACGGCAGTCATCATGTCCACCGTTCAGAATCGGGCGATTGCAACATTCCGGTCGGAGCCGGATCGACGAACGCCGGCGGGCGCGTGCCCCGCGCAAACCGGCAAAGGATGCACGCCATGATCCGGGTACTCATTGCTGACGATCACACGCTCGTCAGGGACGGCCTGCGGCACATCCTGCAGAACGCCCACGATTTCGTCGTGGCGGGAGAAGCAAGCGACAGTGCATCGACGATCGCGCTGACGCGCGGCACCGAGGCCGAGGTGCTGGTGCTCGACCTGTCGATGCCCGGCCGCAACGGCATCGAACTCATCAAGCAGATCAAGGACGAGAAACCGGCCCTGCACATCCTGGTGTTGACGATGCACGCCGAGCAGCAATATGCGGTGCGCGCGTTCCGCGCCGGCGCATCGGGCTACATGACCAAGGAAAGCGCGAGCGCGGAGCTGGTGGCCGCGCTGACGAAAATTGCCGGCGGCGGCGTGTACGTCAGCCTGTCGATGGCGGAGCAATTCGCGCAAAGCCTCAACGAGCCGACCGACCTGTTGCCGCATCAACGCTTGTCCGACCGCGAGTTCGACGTGTTCCGACGCGTGACGTCCGGCGAGTCCATTTCCGAGATCGCGCAGGCGTTGTGCGTCAGCGTCAAGACCGTGAGCACCTACAAGACGCGAATCCTCGAGAAGATGCAGATGGCCAACGATACGGCGCTCGTCCGGTACGCGATGCGCCACCGGCTGTTCGACGACCCGGACGAACTCTGACCGCGACAACCTGCCGCACCCTTGTAGGAATCGTCCTACAAACCTTCCCTAACACCTACCGCATCTTCAATTTCCGCTGATTTCAATCAAGCGCTCGGCTGTCCATACTCCGATCAACAACAACACACCGGCGTGCCTTCCGGAGCTGCCCGGCCTTGCCGTCCCGTCGCGACGGCTGCCGGCCCGCCGATCCGATGGGCGCCGATTCGACCAACCAGGCGGCGACGTTCGTGTCCGCCTGTACGACGGCCAGCGCAACCGCGACGGTGCGACCCGCTGCCGCCCCAACCGGAGCAGATCATGCAGAGCCATGCCGACATCCCGACGACGGCGCCGTCGCGCCCGTTCATTCCGCTGCATCCCGTCACGCGGACGGACCAGCCGAAGCGCACGTCGTCGCGCTGCTCGTCCTGCACGCTGCGCACCGTTTGCATGCCGCGGGAAATGACGCCCGACGAGTTCGCCCGGGTGGACGCGATGATCTGCACGACGCGCCACGTCAAACGCGGTGAAACGCTGTTTCGCGCGGACGACGCGTTCCACAGCATCTATGCGGTCAGAACCGGGTCGTTCAAGACCGTGATGATGCATCGCGACGGCGACGAGCAGATCACCGGCTTCCAGATCGTCGGCGAAGCGCTCGGGCTCGACGGCGTGCACACCGGGCGGCACAACGGCGACGCGATCGCGCTCGAGGACAGCACGGTCTGCATCATCCCGTTCGGCCAGCTCGAGCAGATGTGTCGCGAAGTGCGGCCGATGCAGCATCACGTCTATCAGATGATGAGCGGCGAAATCGTCCGCGAATCGGCGCAGATGGTGCTGCTCGGCACGATGACCGCCGAGCAGCGCGTGGCCGCCTTCCTGCTGAACCTTTCCACCCGCTTCAAGGCGCGCGGTTACTCGGCCGCCGAATTCGTGCTGCGGATGACGCGCGACGAGATCGGCGAATATCTCGGGATGAAGCTCGAAACGGTCAGCCGGATGCTGTCGAAGTTCCAACGCAACGGGCTCGTCGCCGCGCAAGGCAAGCAGATCCGCATCGTGGATCCGGAAGGCCTCGGGCGCATCTGAGCAGAACGCGCGGATACCGGGCGGGATCAATCGCGCATGCCGAGCACGGCGGCGCCGGACACGCGCCCGCTGCGCAGATCGTCGAGTGCGCGATTCGCATCGGTCAGCGCGTAGCGCACGGCTTCGACCCGCAGCGGCATCGCAGCGGCGATCCGCATGAATTCGGCCGCATCCGCACGCGTCAGGTTGGCGACCGACGCGATCCGGCGCTCGCCCCACAGCCACGCGTACGGAAAGCTCGGGATATCGCTCATGTGAATGCCGCCGCATACGACGATCCCGCCTTTGCCCACGGCGCGCAGCGCGGCCGGCACCAGCGCGCCCGCGGGCGCAAAAATGAGCGCGGCGTCGAGTGTTTCCGGCGGCGTTTCGTCGCTGCCGCCGGCCCACGCGGCGCCGAGCGACAGCGCGAGCTGCTGGGCCGCGGTATCGCCGGGCTTCGTCAGCGCGAACACCTTGCGCCCCTCGAAACGCGCGACCTGCGCGACGAGATGAGCGGCCGCGCCGAAACCGTAGATGCCGATGCGACGCGCATCGCCGGCCATGCGCAAGGTTCGATAGCCGATCAGGCCGGCGCACAGCAGCGGCGCGGCCTCGAGATCTGAATAGCGTTGCGGCAGGTGCACGCAATACCGGTGGTCGGCGACCGCGCACTCGGCGTAGCCGCCGTCGATCGTATAGCCCGTGAAACCCGGGCTGTCGCACAGGTTCTCGCGGCCCGACGTGCAATACGCGCAATGCCCGCATGTCGAACCGAGCCAGGGAACCCCCACCCGGTCGCCGACGGAGAACCCCGTCACGCCATCGCCGAGCACGCGCACCGTTCCGACGATTTCGTGCCCCGGCACCAGCGGCAGCTTCGGGTGCGCGAGCTCGCCGTCGACGACGTGCAGATCGGTTCGACAGACACCGCATGCATGCACGTCGATCAACAACTGGCCCGGCGCCGGCCGCGGATCCGGCACGCGCGCCTCGCGCAAATGCGGTGTCGTGCCGTCAAACATCATCGCAAGCATGCTCACCTCCCGGCCGATCGTCTTCGTGCTTCGCTGTCCAAGACTAACCCCGGCGCATCGCGCGTGCATGGCCCGGTGACGGGCGCTTGATGTGGGTCAACGGCTGCCGGACGGTTGCTGACACGATGAGATGGCATGACGTCGCCCGCGCGGCGTGCCAGGAGATGATCAATGATGTCCGTTCCCCCGCTTGCCGCAAGCGCCCATGTCGACGATCAATTGAAGTCGCTGTTGGCGTACGCGGTGCTGGCCCCGTCCAGCCACAATTCCCAGCCGTGGCGGTTCATCGTCAACGGCGCCACGATCGCCGTCTGCGCGGACCGGGTCCGCGCATTGCCCGTGGTCGATCCGTTCGACCGCGAACTGATCATCAGTTGCGGCGCGGCATTGCTCAATCTGCGCGTCGCGCTCGATCACGCCGGCCTCGCCCACACGATCAGCACGTTTCCGTCCGAGGTCGACCCCGATCTCCTTGCGCTGGTCCGGGTCTGCGACGACGGCTATTCCGATCGGTCTCTCGGCGGGCTGTTCGACGCAATCCAGGCGCGCGTCACGACGCGCGCGCCGTTCGAATCCACCGCGGTGCCCGACGAGATTCAGCGCGAGCTGATCGCGGCCGGCGTCGCGGAAGGCGCCGAGGTCGCGTGCATCGACTCGATCGCGCATCGCGCACGGGTCGCCGAACTGGTTGCGCAGGCCGACCAGCAGCAGTTCGCCGATCCGCGCTTCCGGCGCGAACTGGCGAGCTGGATCGATCCGCGCCGGCGCGTCGACGGCATGCCGGCATTCGCGGCCGGCGTACCGACGCTGCTGGACTTCGCGGCGCCTGTCGTGACGATGGCGGTGCGGACGTTCGATCTCGGCAACGGGCTGGCCGCGCTCCATCACCAGCTCGTCGGCGCGTCGCCGTTGATCGTCTGCCTGTCGACCGTGCGCGACGATCGCGAAGCGTGGCTGGCCGCGGGCCAGGCGCTGGAGCGAATCCTGCTCGTCGCGGCGCGCGCGGGCTATACGGCGTCGTACCTGAACCAGCCGATCGAGACGGCCGCGCTGCGTGCCGACCTCGGCCGGACGCTCGGGCTGCGCGGCGAGCCGCAGTTGCTGCTGCGAGTCGGCCGCGGCCCGCACACGCCGCATTCGCCCCGTCGCCCGCTCGGCGAAGTGATCTCGTGAGTGATCGCCTGAGCGCAACCGGCGGCGCGCTGCGCGCCTGCCGATCCGGACGAGAAAAACCATGAACATCACGCGTTGCTTCGCTTTCCTTCTGATCGCGGCCATTGCCGGCACGGCGGCCGCGCAAACGACCGTGCCCGAACCGACCGAGCTCGTCAACGCGCAGCACTGCATGTTCTGCCACACGCCCGACATGACGTTCCTCGGGCCGTCGTTCCACGATATCGCCACGCGCTACCGCGGCGATCCGCACGCGGCCGCCGAGCTGGAGCGCAAGTTGCGCGTCGGCGGCCCCACGCATTGGGGCGACACGCCGATGCCGTCCGCCATCGATCGCGGCGGGCCGCTCTCTGCCGACGACGCCCATCAGCTCGTCCAATGGGTGCTGAGTCAGTGACCGTGCCACTGCCTTCCCGCTCATGCCCACGATAGTCAAACGCGTTCCCGCCGGCACCGCGCGCGGCGGCGCGCACGGCAAGCGGATACGCGTCCGGCCCGAAGCGACCGCCAGCCTCGACGACATCCCGCGGCCGTCTCGTCGGGCGCGGCATCTCGCCAGCCATCCGAACTGCACGCCCGGCGACGCGGACACGACGTTGCTGCAACGCGCGACCATGCGCGGGATCCGGCTGCAACTCGACTACTGGAAAGCCGAGGCGCGCCTGCAACATGAGCGAATCGGCCATGCCGTCGTGATCTACGGCAGCACGCGCATCGTCGCCCCCGCTGTCGCGAACGCTCGGCTCGACGAAGCGAACCGCCTGCTCGCGCTGCGCCCGCGTGACCCGGGCCGGCGTCGGGCCGTCGCGGTCGCCAGCCGTCTTGTCGAGCACAGCGCGTACTACCGGGTCGCACGCGAATTCGGCCGTATCGTCGGCCATGCCGACCGGCGCACGCGTACCGCGCGCCTCGCGATCGTCACGGGCGGCGGCCCCGGCATCATGGAGGCCGCCAATCGCGGCGCCTATGAGCGCGGCGCGCCGAGCATCGGCTTCAATATCGAGCTGCCGCGCGAACAGGCGCCGAATCCGTACATCACGCCGGATCTGTGCTTCCGGTTCCACTACTTCGCGATTCGCAAGCTTCACCTGCTCGAGCGCGCCAAGGCCGCCGTGTTTTTCCCCGGCGGATACGGCACGTTCGACGAACTGTTCGAAGTACTGACGCTGCTGCAGACACGCAAGATCGCGCCGCTGCCGGTCGTCCTGGTCGGCGAAGCGTACTGGCGGCGCGCCGTCGATCTGGCGTTTCTCGCGGACGAAGGGATGATCGACCGCCGCGACCTCGAACTGTTCACCTACTGCGAATCGGCCGCCGACATCTGGCATGCGATCGGATCGTGGTACGCACGGTGCCGCGCCAAGCGGCCGGCCCGACGAAGCCCTTCACCGAAGCCGTCCGCCGTGTAGGAATCCGCCGACGGCCGCCGCTCGATTCCTACTACAACTTCGGGACACGCCGATTGAATCGCGCATGCGCGCCGACGATACTGAAATCACGGATCACGGCTCCCGGCACACCGATCGCGGGCCATCAGGAGAGACGTCATGTCACACGCTACCCAGCTTGCCGATTCAGGCAATCCGTCCGGTCGGTCCGATGCAGCCGCGCTCGACACGCTGGCATTGGTCGCCCTCGCCCGCGACGCCGGCATGCTCGTGATCCTCGACGGCCAGATCGGACGGGAGCGGTACGAAAGCGTGACGGGATCGATCGCCACGCTGGCCCGTTTCGCGCAGGCGCTCCAACTTTCGGCGCTCAAGGCTGCATGAAGCCGGGCGCGGTCGTTTCCGTGCCGCGCGCTGCACCCATGCCGATGAACCTGCACCTGTCGGATCGATCAGTTCCTTTTTACCGGATATCCGCTGGATGAAGCGGCGATGAACCTGCCCCGTTCCGGACGCATCGCACGCATGTTCCCGGGTGTGGCGCTGCTCGCGAACTACCGGCGTGCATGGTTACCGCGCGATCTCTATGCGGGCATCGCGCTTTCCGCCGTGCTGGTTCCGGTCGGCATGAGCTACGCGCAGGCGGCCGGCCTGCCGGCCGTCACCGGACTGTATGCGTCGATCGCGGCATTGCTCGCCTATGCGGTACTCGGCCCGAGCCGCATCCTCGTCCTGGGCCCCGATTCGGCATTGGCCGCGCTGATCGCCGGCGCGATCGCGCCGCTCGCCGGCCATGATCCGCAGCGGGCCATCGCGCTTGCCGGCGCACTGGCGCTGGCGGCCGGTACGATCTGCGTCCTGCTCGGTACGCTCGGCCTCGGCTTCGTCACCGACCTGCTGTCGCGCCCGATCCAGTACGGGTATCTGAACGGCATTGCGATCACGCTCGCCATCGGCCGCCTGCCCGAGCTGTTCGGCATGACCGCATCGGGCGGCGACGTGTTCGCCAGCGTCCCGTACATCGTGCATGCCCTCGTCGACCGCCGGTTTTCACCCACTGCCTGCCTGCTCGGTGTCGGTGTTCTGGCGGCCATTTTCCTGATGAAGCGCGTGATACCTCGCTGGCCCGGCGTATTGATCGCCGTGCTCGCGGCGACCCTGGCCGCACGCGTGTTGCCGTTGCACGGCATCGCCACGGTCGGCGCCTTGCCGGCCGGTGCGCCCACCCCGCACCTTCCGGCTGTCTCGCTCGCCGACCTGAGCGCGCTCGCGTCCGGTGCGATCGCCGTGGCGCTGGTGTCGTTCGCCGACATCAGCATGCTGTCGCGTGCGCTTTCCGTGCGTGCGGGCGACACGCCGGACCGCAACCAGGAACTGATCGCATTGGGCGCGGCGAATCTGCTGGCGGGCGTGACGCAGGGCTGCGCGGTCAGCAGCAGCGCGTCCCGCACGCCGGTGGCGATCGCCGCCGGCGCGCAGAGCCAGGTCGCCCATCTCGTCGCGGCCGCATGCATCGCGATACTGCTCATTGCCGCGCCGACGCTGCTGACGGTCGTCCCGCGCGCGGCGCTGGCCGGAGTCGTGATCTACGCGGCGTTCGGCATCGCCGACGTCCGCAGCGTCGTCCGGCTGTACCGGATGCGCCGCGGCGAATGCCTGATTTCGGTCCTGTGCCTTGCCGGCGTGATCAGCGTGGGTGTCGTTCCCGGCATCCTGCTCGCCAGCGCGCTGTCGCTGCTGTCGTTCGTGTGGCGTGCCTGGCACCCGTACGATGCCGTGCTTGGTCGGCTGTCAGGCGTGCGCGGCTATCACGACATCACACGCCATCCGGACGCCGTGCAAATCCCGGGCCTCGTGCTGTTCCGCTGGGACGCACCGCTCTTCTATGCGAACGTCGAGATCTTCTGCGAGCATCTGCACGCGGCAATCGCGCGCTCGGCATGCCCGGTCGCGCGTATCGTCGTCGCCGCGGAGCCCGTCACCGATATCGACGTCAGCGCGGCAGACCGGCTCGTCGCGCTGTGCGAAGAACTCCGCGAGCAACGCATCGCGTTGAACTTCGCGGAAATGAAGGGGCCGGTGAAGGATCGCCTGCGCGCCTACGGGCTGTTCGATGTGTTCGGTGCGGCCAGCTTCTTTCCGACCGTGACCGATGCCGTGGCGCATCACGTCCAGCGGAAAGGCGAGCACGCGGGCGCGGGCGAACACCGCATGCGCCCGGCGTCATCGCCGCCCGCGCGGAAAAGGAAGGGCGGCTAGACGCTTGAAGACGGGCGGCCGCCGCGCGTATCGCATCCGGCCGGGAGGAGCGGCCGACTTCAGTCCGCCGGCCTTACTCGACGACCAGGTCGTCGACGACGGCGCGCACGCCACGCGCCGACCACGCCGCGCCGCGCACGGCCTTGCGTTCGGAGAACGAGCCGACCTTGCCGGACAACCGAACGGTGCCGTCGCGCACCTCGACCGCGATGTGTTTCGCCTCGCGCTCCGCGTGGCGCATGATCGCGCGCTTGATGTTGCCGCCGATGTCGGCCGAGCCGACCGCCCCCTGCACGACGATGTGGTCGGTCACGCCGGTCACGCTGCGCATCTGCGAGATCGCGCGCACGGCCAGATGGCTCTGGTAGGCCCATTCGACCTTGCCGGACAGCGTGATCCAGCCGTGTTCGACCTGCACCTTGACCGCGTCGTCATGCAGCCCGACCGTCCAGTGCAGCACCGAGCGCACGGCATTCGCGATGTCCTCGTCGGTACGGATGTCGTCGTTCGGCAGATGCACGGTCATGTCGACGACGAGCGCCTTGACACCGGCCACGCGGTTCGCCGCGCGCTCGATCGCGAGTTTCTCCGCATAGCTCGGCGGGTGACCCGAAAGCGTCACGATCCGGTCGGAGACCTCGACACCGATTCGTGTCGCATCGATTGCCGGGTCGGATTCCAGTTCGTCCTGAACGTCCTGCTTCAACTGCTTGTCGGTTTTCATCATCTGTACTCCCGAGAGCCGCGGCGCGCTTGTCCGCCATACACGACCAGATTTGCACACACGCGGCCGCCCGTTGCTGATGCAGGTCAACGGATGCGTTGCAGTCGCCGCCGGGTTCGCACTTCGTCGAATGGCGGGCACGCGGCCCGCGCTTTCGTCCCGCCAGCGCGGCGCCCCGATGCGGATCGGACTCGCGCGACATCGCGTGTCGCACAACGGACGAAGGACGAAGGACGCTTCAGAAATCGGCGTATCCGCTCGCACCGTCACGCGCTTGATACGCGTCGACGACCCGGCGCGATCAGGTACAGAACCGGAAAAATCCGCTGTGAAGCAGGATCGGCCTGCCGTCCATCTCCTCGAGCAGGCAGCGCGCCGCGCGTTCGATCGCGGGGCGATGGCGTGCGAATGCATCGACGAGATCCTGTTCGCGCGACGATGCCGCCCGGAAGTGGTCTTCCAGCGCTTCCGCGGTGATCACGCAGCGCACGCGGCGGCCTTCGACCACGGCCGGAAAGGCCAGCGCCGGGTCCTGGCCGCAATACGTCGGCGGTTCGGAAGGAAAAGTTATCGGCATGACGATCCCTTGGGCAGATGGCGGGCCGACCCGGTATCGGGCGCGGCGACCCTAGGCTGCCGCGACGGCAGCAGGCGCGGCATCGTCGCCGCGTACGAGCAGGACCGGGCAACGCGATCCGCGCAGAAAGCGTTCGGCTACGCTGCCGAGGACCAGCCGACGGACGCCGCGCCGGCCGTGCGTGCCGACCACCGCGAGATCGATCGACCGTTCGACGACATAGCGTTGCAGCCGTTCAGCGATATCCTGGCCGGGTTCGGTCTCGACGATTTCGGTATCGCCGTTGACGGCCGCATGCGAGATGGCCCGTTCCGCGCTTCGCAGCACCGCCGCGCCATCGCGCCGGACTTCGTCGAGCAGCGCATCCGGGTTCATGCGTCCGGCGTACGTGATCAGAAGCGATTGGTCGACGACGAAAACGGCGAACACGCGCGCGCCGCAGGACCGGGCAACCTTCAGGCCCTCTTCAAGCGCCTGACTCGACGAAGGACTGCCGTCCACGGCGACCATGATGTTCGTGTACATACCTACCTCGCTGGATGACTGGACGCGCCGGTGACGTTCGGCGTTGTTTCATCATCAGCGCTCGCCGGAAACCTGCGTTGACCGAAGTCAACGGTTCGAAGCGGTATGCGCCGGCGCGGACGGCGCCGATTAGCGAGGGTCGACCGGCAGCGCCGGCGTGTCCGGCGGGCGCTCGTACGCCGCGAAGCCCCGCTCGATTTCAAGAATCTTCGACACGCATGCATCGTATTGCCAGCCGGGGCCGCCGTCGGTGCCGTACATGCCCTTGCACATCGCCTTGAGCCGAATCACCGCGCCGCCGTCGCCCGATGCCGTGCGCGATGCCCACAGATAGACTTCTCCGGCGAAATGCGGTTGCGCGGTTTCGATCCGGTCCTCACTGAATCGCGTGATACGGGTCGACGAACGTGCGTCGACGTAGCGCCGTGCGAGCTGCCATGCACGGTCGCATTCGGGTGCCGTCGAACAGTGCAGCGCTGCAGCCTCTCGTGCCGCCAGCAATTGCGTCTCGGTCGACCGGAACGCCGCCTCCTGGCTCATACCGGCGCAAGCGCCCAGCGCGAGCGCAGCCCCGATCGCCCACGTCGGATGTTTCATTGCCCATGCCTCATCACGCGGCGACTTGCGCGCGCCATCGGGCGCCGCGTCATGCAAGCGCCGGAGTCCACTGTATTGCCGGCGGCGCGAATGCGGTTGACCTGCGTCAATCGCCGTCGTGCGGTGCACATCGCGGACGTCGCCTTCGTCGCCACGAGAACATACTTTTGACGATCCGCTGGCTTGAGCGGCGCGGCGCAGCCCGTGGCATGGGCGCGTCACCGATCCTCGGCGCCCGCCTCGCTTGCCGCGGACTGTTCAATTCCACGCATGCCGCGCCGGGCGCGCGCCGTTCAGGTAGTAATTGCCGACGAGGTGATATTTCCAGCGCACCGGGTCGTGCAGCGTATGCGTGCGCGCATTGCGCCAATGCCGGTCGAGGTTGTGCTCGGCGAGCGTCGACTGCGTGCCGGCCAGCTCGAACAGCTTCTCGCCGGCGAGCAACGCGACCTCGGTCGTCAGCACCTTCGCTTCGCCGACCGCGACGGACGCCCGCGCGACGTCGTCTTCGGTCACGTCACCCTTTGCCGCGATCTCGTCGAGCGTGCGCGCCGCGCGTTCGAGCAACGCGTCGGCCGCATGCAGCTGGATATGCAGCCGGCCGATTTCGCGGATCGTCAGCGGATCGTCCACCGCCCGCTCGACGCCACTGTCGACCCACGGCCGCGTGCGGGTCCGCACGAACGCGAGCGTATCGTCGATCGCCGCCTTCGCGATGCCCGCGTCGATCGCCGCCTGGATGATCTGCGACAGCGGGCCGTTGAGCGTCGGCACGTCCGACACGCGCTGCGCGGGCAGCACGTGCGACGCGGGGATGCGCACCGCGTCGAGCACGACCGTGCCGCTCGCGGTCGTGCGCTGCCCGAATCCCGACCAGTCGTCGATCACGGTCAGCCCCGGCGTCGGTTGCGGCACGTACGCGAGCCAGGCCTGCTGCGCGTCGTCGAGCCCGAGCACCGGCACGTAGTGCGCGAACAGCGCGCCGGTCGAATAGAACTTCGTGCCGTCGACCACATAGTCGTCGCCGTCGCGCCGCACGCGCGTCTTCAGGTCGAGCACGTGCTTCGTGCCCTTCTCCGAGAATCCGTTGCCGAACCGCTTGCCGCTCAGCACTTCGGCGAAGAAATGACGCTTCTGCGCGTCGGTGCCGACGAGCGTGATCACGTCGATCAGCCCGAAATGATTCTGCGGAAGCTGCCCGAGCGACGCATCGGCCGCGGCGACGATCTTGATCACCTCGGTGAGCGTCACGTGCGACACGCCTGCGCCGCCGTACGCCTTCGGCACCGTGATCGCCCACAGCCCCGACTGCGAGAACCATTCGATTTCCTCACGCGGCAGCCGGCGTTCTCGATCGCGCTCGGCGGCCCCTTGCGCGAGACGTTGCGCCAGCGCATGCGCGACCGCGATCGCTTCCGCATCATCCGCAATCACACGGGCCAGCTGTGGTTGTGCTTCGGCCGGCCGATCCTGAATCGTCGCGCTCGTGTCTGACATCGGGTTCTCCTGTCGAATGGCGAAAGCAGTCAATCTAGCAGCGCCGCGCGGACCGGAAAACCGAGCGATTCTCGAAACGATATTCCTTTGGAGAACAAACGACGTCGCAATGGATGCAGGTGAATCGGCGCTTCGACGTCGCAATGGACGCGAGAACGTCGATACGTCCCCGCGCGGGTCTCGGTAATACGCAGCGACGATAACGATCCGAGAATCCGTTATTGGAACGCTTGCATCGCGCTTCCTATACTGGGCTCCCGGCGCACACGGCCCCGCCCTTCGAGGAAATCCGCATGACTTCGTCGCACGCAGCTCCCGACCTTTCCACCGGTACCGATTACGACGCGCTCGCGAGCCGGTTCCGGCCGATCTTCGAGCGTATCGCCGCCGGCGCCGCCGAGCGCGAACGCAACCGCGAACTACCCCACGAGGCGATCGGCTGGCTGAAGTCGGCAGGCTTTGGCGCGATCCGGCTGCCGGCAAGCGCCGGCGGCGCAGGCGCATCGCTGCCGCAGTTGTTCCGGCTGCTGACCGAGCTCGCCGCCGCCGATTCCAATTTGCCGCAGGCGTTACGCGGGCATTTCGCGTTCGTCGAGGACTGGCTGAACGCGACGCCCGGGCCGCAGCGCACGACCTGGTTCGACCGCTTCGCGAGCGGCCAGCTCGTCGGCAATGCGTGGTCGGAAGCCGGCGACGTACCGCTCGGCCAGACCGTCACGAAGGTGTCGGAGCAGAACGGCCGGCTCGTGCTGAACGGCCGGAAGTTCTACAGCACCGGCAGCCTGTTCGCCGACTGGATCGACGTGTTCGCGCAGCGCGCGCACGACGGCAGCGACGTGATCGTCGCCGTCGCGACCGCGCAGCCCGGCGTGATCCGCGACGACGACTGGGACGGCTTCGGCCAGACCACCACCGGCAGCGGCACGACGCGTTTCGAGAATGCGGCGGTCGACGCGGACAACGTGATCGATTTCGCACGCCGCTTCAAATACCAGACCGCGTTCTACCAGTTGTTCCACGTCGCGACGCTGGCCGGTATCGGCCACGCGATCGTGCACGATGCGGGCGAGCTCGTGCGCAACCGCACGCGCGTCTACAGCCACGGCAATGCGCAGCGTGCCGGCGACGACGCCCAGCTGCAGCAGGTGATCGGCGAGATCGCGTCATGGGCATACGCGGCCGACGCGCTCGCGCTGCGCGCCGCGCAGCCGCTTCAGCACGCGTACGAAGCGCGCTTCGGCGTCGACGAAGCGGCCGAGCAGGCCGCGAACGTCGCGGCCGAAATCGAATCCGCGCAGAGCCAGCTCGTCGTGTCCGAACTCGTGCTGCGCGCGGCGACGCGCCTGTTCGACGCGCTCGGCGCATCCGCGACCCGCAGCACGACCGCGCTCGATCGCCACTGGCGCAACGCGCGCACGGTGTCGTCGCACAACCCGCTCGTGTACAAGGCGCGCATCGTCGGCGACTGGATCATCAACGGCCGTACGCCGCCGTTCGTCTGGCGCGTGGGCAGCGGTGCGGGCGCCAATACCGACGCCGCAGCGGAAACGAGGGTCGCGCAATGAGCAAGACCATTCGCTTCAACGCATTCGAGATGAATTGCGTGGGCCATCAATCTCCCGGCCTGTGGGCGCATCCGCGCGACCGCTCGTGGCAGTACAAGGATCTCGACTACTGGACCGACCTCGCGCGCGTGCTCGAACGCGGGATCTTCGATGCGATCTTCATCGCGGACGTGATCGGCTATTACGACGTGTACAAGGGCAGCAACTATCACGCGCTGCACCAGGCCGCGCAGATCCCGGTCAACGATCCGCTGCAACTGGCCGCGCCGATCGCGATGGCGACCGAGCATCTCGGCATCGGCATCACCGCGTCGACGACGTTCGAGCACCCATACACGTTCGCGCGCCGGCTGTCGACCGCCGACCATCACACGAAGGGCCGGCTCGCGTGGAATATCGTCACGTCGTACCTGGAGAGCGGCGCGAAGAACGTCGGCGATCACGGGCTGCGCACGCACGACGACCGCTATGCGGTCGCGGCCGAATACGTCGAGGTGCTGTACAAGCTGTTCGAGGGCAGCTGGGAAGATGGCGCGGTGGTGCGCGATCGCGACGGCCGTGTGTTCACGCATCCGGAGAAAGTGCACGAGATCGGCCACAAGGGCCGCTTCTTCGACGTGCCCGGCTATCACCTGTGCGAGCCGTCGCCGCAGCGCACGCCGGTGCTGTTCCAGGCCGGCGCGTCGGGCCCCGGCAAGGCGTTCGCCGCGCAGCACGCCGAATGCGTGTTCGTCGCCGCGCCGACCCGCGACCAGCTCGCGCGCTACGTGGCCGACGTGCGTGCACAGGCCGCGGCAGCCGGGCGCGATCCGGCGAAGGTGCTGATCTACAACCTCGTCACGGTGATCGTCGACGAGACCGACGAGAAGGCGCAGGCCAAGTTCGACGAGTATCGCCGCTATGTGTCGTACGACGGCTCGCTGGTGTTCATGTCGGGCTGGACCGGCATCGACTTCGGCCAGTACGCGCCGACCGATCCCGTCAGGCGCGTCGAAACGAATGCAATCGTGTCCGCGGTCGAACACCTGTCGGGCGGCGACACCGCGTGGACGATCGAGGCGCTGGCGGCGTGGGGCGGCATCGGCGGGATGGGCCCGGTGTTCGTCGGGTCGGCGGCGACCGTCGCGGACATCCTGCAGGAATGGGTCGCCGCGACCGACGTGGACGGCTTCAATCTCGCGTATGCGGTCGCGCATGAAACCTTCGAGGACGTCGTGCGCTATCTCGTGCCCGAACTGCAGCGCCGTGGCGCGTATCCGACCGCGTATGCGCCGGGCACGCTGCGCGAAAAACTGTTCGGCGGCTCGGCGCGGTTGCCGGACGAACATCCGGCCGCGCAGTTTCGCGATATCGAACAGGTCAAGCGCGCGGCCGAGCGGGAAGCGGTCAGCGCTTGACGCGTCATATATCGAAGCCGGTCTGTCCGCATTCGCGCGGCGACCGGCTTCAGTACAAACGGCTTCGTGCGATTCGACGAAGCCGTTCGTGTTTTCCGAGGGGGCGGTAAACGCCCCCTCGGCGCTTACGCCACGCTTTCGTCGTCGACGTCATGCGCCGTCGGTTCGTACCGCACGATCAGCAGAAACACGATCGGCGTGACCGCACTGATCGCGACGACCCAGAACATGTCGGTGCCGAGACGGGCCTGCAGGATCGGCAGCACGAACAGCGCCAGCGCCTGGCCGATGCCGCACAACGACCGCCCGAAGCCGACGCCGGTGCCGCGAATCGCGGCCGGATACGACAGCGTCGGATAGATCATCATCTGTGCGCCGGGGCCGAAGCCTTCGGCGAACAACCACGTACCGAGCATCAGCAACACGACGCCGACCGCGATCGCCCCGTGCGGATGGCCTGCGAGCGCCAGCGCGACGAGCGCGACCGTTTGCAGCGCGAACCCCGCGATCGCGACATGACGCGACGCATACCGATATGCGAGACGCATGCCGAGCAAGCCGCCGGTGAACGCGAACAGCACGTTCAATGCGAGCGATGCCGCGATCGTCTCGAACACGCCCGCACCGAGGAATTGCGACAGGATCGACGGCAGGAAGAACGCGATCGCCGTGTATTCGAACGGGATGCACAGGTTCATCACGCTGGCGACGATCGTGCGCCCCAGATACGGACGCTGGAACAGCACGCGAATCCGCACGGGCGGCGGGCTCGGCTCGCGTCGCGCATCGTCCGCTTCATGCGCGTGGATGCCGTACGACTCGCGCAGGATGCGCGCGGCATTGGCCAGGTCGCCCTGATTCGCGGCCCACAGCGGCGACTCGTTCATGAAGCGGTTGCGGAACAGGATGATGACGAGCGCCGGCACCGCGCCGAAAATCAGCGATGCGCGCCACAGCCAGCCCGCATGCTCGGCCGGCAGCAGGAAATACAGGCCGAAGATCAACAGGAAGCACACCGACGACGCGACGTACCACATCGGGCACCACGCAGCGAGCCGCGACGCCTTGTTGCCGCGGCCGTTGAACTTCGAGAATTCGGCAAGAAACGCCATCGCGACGGGCAGGTCGATGCCGACGCCGAGCCCCATCACGAAGCGCGCGGCGATCAGCACCCAGACATTCGGCGCGAGCCCGGCCGCGATCGCCGCGACCACGAAGAACAGCATGTCGGCCATGAACACCTGGTAGCGGCCGATCCGGTCGGTCAGCCAGCCGCCGATCAGGCTGCCGAAGATCGTGCCGATCATGATCGCCGAACCGACCAGCCCGGTCAGCGCGGGCGTCAGCCCGAATTCGCGCGCGACGTCGTCGATGCCGTACGACAGCGTCGTCAGGTCGTACGCGTCGAGAAACACGCCGCCGAGCGCCAGCAGCACGATCATCCGTGCGTGGCTGACCGAACTGTCCACCGTATTGATCAGGCGCGCGACGTCGCTGGCCGAGCGGATGGGAGAAGAAACCGGCGTGACCGGGCTCAGATCGATCGAACTCATCGGATTCCTTAGTTTGATGCCGAATGCATGGCAAGGTCGTCGTGAAGCCGGGAACCGGGCAAGTGCCTGCGCGACCATCGCGGCGTCGAACGAACGCGGCGCCGCTGTCGCCGGGTTCCGGCAGCGGAAATTCTGTTCCTCCGGTCCGGCAATCCCAAGCGATATAAACCGATAAATTAATCGGCGTGCGTCATAAAGTTGCGCGGGCGGCGCTTGGCAGCGGCACGCATGTGCAATCGCGAATGCCTTCGCTAACGGATCGTCCCGCGCTTCGTTACATTAGCCGGTCACGCCGGCCCCGCCTCGCCGGCCCGCGCGGCACACGACTTCATTGCGCAGACGCCGACCGCACGAACGCGGCCAGATCGCGATTGAACCGCTCGGCTTCCTCGATGAACGGCGCGTGCCCCGACTCCGCGTACACCTTGCTGGCAATGCGCGGATTCAACTCGGCCGCGCGAGCCAGCGTCGCGTGCGTATCGACCAGCGCGTCGCGGCCGCCGTAGATGAAGAGCAGCGGCACACGCGCATTGCCGAGCCCCGCGGCGGCGAACACCGACATCGTCGGAATCGTCTTTTGCATGTCCCACGACGCCATCGCTGCGTTCGCGAGCAAGCGCTCGAACGTCACGGCATCCGGCCGACGGTTGAAGCACAGACCGACGAACGTACGCTCGCCATCGAGATGCGTTTTCAGGTCCGGCGCATTCATGTCCCGGTACACGTCCGGATGATCGACGATCTGGCCCGGCGCAAGCTCGACCACGCCATCGACATACACGGCGCCCGCGATCGCGCGATCGCCGTATTTGGCGAGGTAGTTCGAGATCACCACGCCGCCGAGCGACCAGCCGACCACGACGGGTTTGCGCGCATGCGCGCCGTCGATGACAGCGGCGAGATCGTCGCCCCAGCGGGTTCCGTCGCGATACGGTTGCGCGCCGAGCGGCTTGTCCGACAGCCCGTGGCCGCGCAGGTCGTACGTGATGATCCGGAATCCGCGCAGGTCGGGGCTCCGGACCTGCGCGTCCCAGTTCAGCCGGCTGCCGAGCAGGCCGTGGATCAGGATGACCGGCACGCCGTCGGGGTCGCCGCTTTCCTGCACGGCCAGCTTCACGCCATCCGCAGACGTCACGGTATAGCTCAGCGGCGCGGCGGCCGCGTCGTACGCCAGGGCGAACGGCGTCGCCCACCAGATCACGGCCATCAGCCAGCGGATCAGCACTCGGGTCGTCACGATTTTTCCTCCAGGCATGAACGGACGCCCAGTCTCAACCCTCACACTGGTGTGAGAGTCAAGCGGATCGTGCTAACCTGCTTTCCATGAAAAACCCGCCTACCCAGCCCCTGCTGACCATCGGCAAACTCGCGCAGCTCACCGGCGCGAGCGTGCGCTCGATCCGGCACTACGACGAGCACGGCCTGCTCGCGTCGGTGCGCGCGGCCAACGGCTATCGCCTGTTCGCCGACAACGCGGCGACGCAGGTCAAGCAGATTCAGCGCATGATCGCGACCGGCTTCACCCTCGACGACATTCGCGGCTTTCCGGACTGCATGCTGCTGATCGACGGCGCGCGGTCGTGCGACCAGATCACCGACGTCCAGCGCGCACGCCTCGAAGCGATCGACCGCCAGATCGCCGATCTCGAAAAGCGGCGCGCGCGGCTCGTCAAGATGTTGCGCGATGGCGCGGTGCCGCCGCTCGATTGACGCGCGGTTCGCCAGCCCGGCTCGGGCGCCGCCTCACCCGTCGGCCCCCCCACACCGAGATCGCGCGAGGATACGCGGCCGCCGCACCACCACAAAAAACGCGCCTATTCAATGACGGTCGATTACAAACGCTTTTTATAAGCGCATCCTTGACATGCCGAATCGCGTGGTATTTACTCCCATTGCACTCGACGCAATACGCAATCGCAGCACGAAAAAACAACAGGACTGAGAGTTGCATTTGCATCGGCATGCAAGAAATGCGCGTCGGCGAAATGCAAGACGAAGAAGTAAAACAGACGTGATCCGAACGGGGGCCACATCCATGTCCGCTACCAGCAAACCGCCGCCTGGCGGTTGATTCCCGTCATTCAGCCATCCGACCACGCAGGTCCGCCGACGGTTTTTCGATAGAACCGGGGCGGCATCGTCACGTGCGTCGTCCGCCCGCATCGCGTCGCGCATGCGTCGGGTTTCAATGCGAGACGGCATGTTCGCGGAATACTCATTTCAAAAATCCGGTGAGTCCCGAATTTCACCGGTCGCGCAATATAAATTCGGGATTTCTTTAAAAAAGATGTGCCTCGATATTTCACATATTGATGAAGGAATGAAAATGAGTACCACGACGATCGAAAATGCCGGTTACGGGGTCTACAACTCGACCATCGATGTCACGACCCAGGTGGCGGCGGCCTACAAGAACGGCCAGCGCGTATTCACCGCCAGCAATCAATGGGGCGATCCGGCGCCGGGCGAGCGCAAGTACCTGTACATCTTCTGGACCCGCAACAGCGAATGGCAGTCGGGCGTGACCGGCGAGAACGATTCTCACGGCGTGACGCTGCCCTGAACCGTATTCCGCGCGCGGGACGGGTCGCCGCGTCGCGGCAGCGTGCAGTCGCCGTACGGCCCGTGCGCGTCATCCCGCGCGCAGCGTGTTTCCCCACCCTACCGATCGACAGGAGTCTTTCATGCCGTCCATCTACGTGCAGAACATCTCGATTCCCGTGAGCACCGCCACGCCGTCCGACTCGGGCGTCATCACGGCCCAGACCACCTACAGCTTCCCGACCAACGTGATTGCGGCCGGCGCGTCGGTGGCCAGTTACTCGGCCTCGTTCGGCAGCACCGACCACCACCTGCGCACGGTAGGCGCGAGCGTGCAGGTCCAGACGCAGAACAATTCGCCGACGGTGACCATCACGGGCTCGCTCCAACTGATCGACAACAGCAATAACGAACTCAACCCGAGCAGTTGCTCGTTGACCGCGTCGGTCATTGCCTGGGCGCAATAAGCGACGTTCGCCGCCGCATCGCCACGATGCGCGGCGTCGTTCCATTGTCCGGTTTGCAGTCGTGCCTTTCATGGTCCTCCGCCCGCCGTTCGGGCCGAGGACCATTTTCTCGAGGAGTCGCCATGTCCACCAGCGCCAGCCAGCAAGCCGACATCCCCGCCCTGGGCGTGCTCCAGTTCGACGCCGGCAGCTTCGGTTCCGCCGTGAACCTGTTCCGCGGCAATCTCGCCTTTCCGCTCAAGCTGCTGACGCTGCCGGCACGTGGCGGGCTGGCGTTCGACCTGACCCTGCTGTACCAGAGCAACGTCGCGGACCAGGTCTCGCAATGGAACCTCACGAACCCGAGCGGCGCGCTCGGCGTGGGCTGGAGCATGCCGCTCGAACGCATCGTCGCGGAAACGCAGGGTACGGGCAGCCCGCTCGACGTCCAGTATTACCTGATGAGCCAGGGCCAGGCGATGCAGCTCGTGCCGATCCCGACGGCGTGGAGCCGCGGCACGCTGCCCGCCGACGCGTTCGACGACGCCGCGACCGCGGCGCTGTTCGCGAGCGACCGCGTGCCGGCGCCGCTCGCGTCCGCGCTGGAACGACACGGCTGGCGCCCGTCCGGCGACGCGCGGATCGCGTCCACCGGCCGCCCCGACGAGTGGCGTCTCGACGATGCGCCGCTGCGCCGCTCGCACCTGTTGCGCCGGCAACCGGACGGCACGATCACCGTGACCACCGACGGCCAGTCCTATGAAACGGCGCCCTACCAGTTCTGGCAGATCACGCACTACCCGGCTTGGGACAGCTGGGAAGTCGTCCGCCCGGACGGCACGGTCGCCACTTACGGCGGCTCGGATGCGGCCGCCGCCGCGCGCAACCTGATCCAGTGGGGCATCCGCTGGGGCAACTGGGTCGGCCCGAGCCGCCGCGCGGAAAACCAGCAGCGCTACGCGCTCGCGTGGAATCTCGCGCAGTTGCGCAATACGCTCGGGCACTGGATCGAATTTTCGTACAGCACGATCGAGCAGGCGGTCGGCGACGGCACGTTGACTTACACGCGCGAATGCCAGATCGCGAGCATGGAAAACGATCTCGGCTGGTCGTGCCGGTTCGCGTGGCAGCCGATGACCTACGACACCCGCTCGCTCGACGCGCCGAAGGAATACCTGGCCGCGCACGGCGACCCTGCCCAGGCGCCGGGCGACCAGCCGAACGCATGGCAGGACCGTTACGAGACGCGCTATCTCGACCACGTCGACGTGATCGACGGCTCGGGCGCGCAGCAGACCCGGCTCGATTTCGACTGGTACGACCTGACCCTGCTCGCGCCGCGCGACGCAGCCAATCCGCTCGCCACCGGCGCCTGCTACAAACGCTATCTGAAAGGGGTGACCGATACCTTCAGCGGCGGCGCGGCCCGCCCCGGCATCGCATTCGACTACAACTTCGATGCCGACGGCGCGCCGAACCCGGGCGCGATGACGTCGATGACGCTGCCCACCGGCGGCGTGCTGCGCTACACGTACGCCGAGATCGACGTGGGCGCGGACGAGAACGTCGATCCGGGCTCGCGCAACCTCACCGTCGACAATCCGTTCGGCGCCAGCCGGCCGGGCGCGCCGCGCATCTGGTACGGCGCCGACTACGTGGTCGTCGCCTGGTACGAGGCCAGCGAGAACGCGCTGCTGGTGAACGTCTACACGTGGCTGGGCCGCTGGATTTCGGCCTGGACGGACTGGCAGCGCTTCGACGGCGCGCTCGATCTCGATCGGACGGTAGCCACGACCAGCGCCGACAGCTTCATGCTGCTGCTGGCCAACCTCGACGACACGCAATCGACGCTCTATCTCGCGTCGCGCCGGCCGGTCGCGAACGCGGACTGGCATTTCGCGGGCGAGCCCGGCTCGCCCACGCCGTACCGCTACGACAGCACGCAACTGCGGATCGCCAACGGCGCCGACTTCTTCGTCGTGATCGACGACGACGATCGCCGCGTCGACCGCTACGCGCTGAACTGGCAGACGCGCGACTGGGACGTCGCGCCCGCGCTCGCGAGCGGCACGTGCTGCCCGTCCGGCAGCGTCAATACGCAATCGTACGTGGCGGCGACCACCAATCACTATCTGGTGTTCTGCTATGACGAGGACACGGCGCGCGGCCGCTTCAGCCTGATGGTCCGCGATGCGGCGACGCTGGCGTGGCGGCTCGGCAGCACGCTGGACACCGACGCGATCACGATTCCGGCGGTCGGCGCCACGTCGTATTTCCAGCTGTCGATGGGCCAGGGCTTCGCGGCCGCCGCGTGGATCGACCGCTATGCGTCGTCGGGCGGCGTGGTGCAGGCTTTCGACTACCGCCTGGCCGTGCTCGCGTGGGACGACGACTACGGCAACCTCGCGTTGCGCCCGCTGCCCGACGTATTCGACGGCCCGGGCTTCACGAACCTGTCGCCGGCCTTCATGCAGACGCTCGGCCCGGTGATCACCGGCAACAGCCTGATCGGCTCGGGCCCGAACGTGCTGGTGTTCGACGGCGTGAGCTGGTCCTACCACTTCGCCGGCATCCAGTACGCGCCCGGCAGCGACGCGAACCGCCAGTTCTACTGGTACGCGTGGGATCAGCTCGGCGTGCTGAAGACGGAGAACACGACGTCGGCGCTCTACGCCGCGCTCGACAGTTTCGATCCCGACGCCGACACGCCGTGGGTCACCCAGGTGCTGCAGGACCAGGACCCGGCGCCCGCGGACCGCGAGACGCAGGGCTTCCCGACGCTGGCCGGCACGTTCCTGTCGCAGAACCGCGACCTCTACGGCCGGTCGGTCTGGCCCGCGTGGAACCCGCTCGCCGGCTTCCGGCTGGGCGAGATCACCGTCGATCGCTTCGACAGCACGACCGTCATCAACCAGGCGCCGGACTTCCTCGCGTTCATGACGCTCGACGCCGACGGTGCGCCGCTCGACACGCAGGTGCGCTTCTTCTGCAACGGCGGGCTGCTGCGCGACGCGCAAGGCGAGCCGGTGGTCGAGCGTTTTCCCGGGCAGCAGATGTTCCGCCTGCTCAACAGCACGCTGCACTACGAGACGGCCATTTCGGGCAAGCTGCCGGCGATTCCGTCGGGGTTCGTGACCTTCCCGTCGGGCAACGAGATCGACGCATCGACCCACATCACGCTGCACCGCTATGCGAATCACTCGCTGCATGCGCCGCTCGCGGCCTTCGTCGTGACCGCGCTCGCGATGGACAGCGGCTACGACACGATGCTGCGCTGCTACGCGTACGCGGACGTGTCGGCCAACACCGATCCGTCGGGCAGCATCGTGCAATTCTCGACGGTGTCCGAATACCAGGCGTGCGAGACGCCTCAGGCGCAGCGCTACGGCTGGACCACGAGCCATTTCTACAACGGCCTGCCCGCGCGGACGCTGCAGTTGCCGGACGATTGCCGCATCCGCGCCGGCGTACGCGGGACGGCCGCGCCCGTCGACGACGCGTACTCGCTGGCGGCCGGCCTGCTGCTGTCGAGTTCGGTGTACGACCGCGACGGCACGCTGCTGTCGTCCACCACCAGCGACTGGACCTACACCGACCAGGTCGCGAGCGACGCGAACGGCGCCACGCTGCGCAATCTCTACGACGCCGTGCCGCAGATCGCGACGTCGGTCGAGAGCCTGCAGGGCGTCGCGCGCACCATGACCTATGCGTACAACGCGGCGTCGGGCTATCCGACTACGGTCCAGACTGCCTATTACGACAGCCGGGGCGAGCTCAACGTCACGCAGCGCACGTCGCTGTTCGGTTTCGAGGTCTACCCGGCGATGTGGAGCGCGCACATCCTCGCGCCGGTGGCCAGCGCATCGACGCGGGTGCAGGCGAACGGCGGCTGGCTGTTGCAGGCCGCGAAGGCGCAGACCTTCCGCAACTGGGCGCACGACGACGGCACCACCTATCTCGCGGAAGCCGACAGCTGGGTCGCGGTCGACGAGAACGCGCCGCCGTTCGCCGCGTGGAACGGCGGTCAGCCCGGCGCGGGCTGGCTGCTGGAGGAGCGTATCGACACGCGCGACGGCGAGGGCAACGTGCTGCTCTCGCACGACGTCACCGGCCGGCCGATGGCTTCGCTGTTCGACGATGCAGCACGCTTTCGCATCGCCGGCTTCGTCAATTCGGCGGGCGGCAATGCGTACGACAGTTTCGAGGATTACCAGCGGCCGACCTGGAGCCTGCCGGCCGGCGCCGCCGTCTATCGCGACGACGCGGCCAGCGGCACCGCCTGCCTGCAGATCACCGCGTCGGCGACGCTCACCCGTGCCGTGACGCTGACCGACGGCCGCGCGCGGCAGTTGTTCGGCCTCTGGTTCAAGAGCCCGCCCGGCGCGACCGCGAGCGACTTCACCGTGACGTTGACGCTCACCGCGCCGGGCGGCGCGCAGTTGAGCCGGCGCCTCGCGCCCACCGCCGGCCAGTGGCAACCGCAGCAATGGACCGTCGATCCGTCGTCGCTCGGCCTCGGCGCGAACGCCACCGTCACGCTCGGCATTCGGGCCGAACTGCCGGCGGGCGGCGCGGCGTGGCTGCGGCTCGACGACGTGTTCTTCACGCCGCTCGACTGCCAGTTCCAGTCGATCGCCTACGACGGCGCACGGCTGCGCACGCTCGGCACCACCGCGCCGAACGGCGTGCGCTCGCGCACGCTCTACAACCCGTTCGCCGAGCCGTCCGTGACGGTCGGCCCCTGGGACAATCCGAGCCTGATCAGCATGACCTGGTTCGCCGCGCAGGACACGACGATCGGACCGGCCGCGCCGTTTCCGCGCGCCACGCCGAACGCGGCGATCAACGTCAACGGCCAGGGGATCGGCATATACGACGGTTTCTGCAACGGCGCGCTGGCGTTCTACACGGCCGCGTCGGGCAATGCGGCCGACTGGAGCACGGGCGGCGGGCTGCTCAGCTATCACGGCGAAGCGGCCGGGCCGCTCGGCGCGCGGCTCGAACGCACCGGTTTCGCGGCGGCGAGCATCGCCGCGCGCGTACTGGTCGACCGCGCCAGCCTCGGCGACGCGGTGCTCGGCACCGGCACCTGGTTCGTCGGCTTCAGCCCGGCGCAGGGCTGGCGTCTGTGGCGGCTCGACGGCGCGAACCCCGTGCTGCTGCAATCCGACAGCGGCGCGCCGGCCGCACGGGAATGGCTGCTGGTGGCCGTGGCGGGCCGCGTGCTGTTCTTCGCCGACGGGCTCAAGGTGTTCGAATATGCGGACGCCGCGGTCGCCGCCCCGTTCGGCGTCCAGCTCGGCATGACGCAGCCCGGCAGCTTCTCGGCGCTGGCCGTGGCCGAGGACGTCGGCCTGAGCGTCGAGTATCGGGATGGCCTCGCGCGCAGCCTGCAGACGCTGAAGCTCGAATCGGCCGATAGCGCGGTGCTCGACACCGGCGTGTACGACGATCGCGGCAACACCGCGATCCGGGCACTCACGAGCCGTGTCACGGTGTCCGGCGCACAGGCGTTGTTCGTCTATCAGGACGGGCTGGTGACCAACGGCGGCGCCGACGGCAGCCTCTGGCAAGGCGCGCCGCTCGAGGGCGCGCTCGCCGCGTGGCATCCCGACGCCGGCGGCTATCCGTTCGCGCGCACGGTCTACGAAAACGCCCCGCTCGGCCGGCCGGTGGCGTTCGGTCAGCCCGGCTACGACTATGCGATCCGGCCCGGCAGCACGCATTACGCGACGCGCGGCTACGGCGTCAACGCCGACGCGGGGCGCTTCGCCTATCCGCTGCCGATCGGCGAGTATCACCTGACCACGGACGTCGATCCCAACGGCGCGGTCACGCAAAGCTGGTCGGACACGGCCGAGCACCTGATCGGCCGCGTCGTGCAGAACGCGCTCACCGACGACAGCCTCGACTGGCGCATGAGCCAGATTTACGACGCGCAGGGCCGCACCATCGCGTCGGTGCCGCCCGCGTCGTACGCGGCAGGCGGCGCCGGCACGAAAGCCGTGCCGGCCGGCAGCAGCACCGCCGACTACGACTTCGCCGGGCACCGGCTCAGCTCGACCGATCCCGACAGCGGCACCACGCAGATCGTCTACAGCAGCGCCGGGCTGATGCGCTTCCTCGCCGACGGCAATGCATTGAACGGCGGCTACATCGCCTACCGGAAATACGACACGCTGAGCCGCGTGATCGAGGAAGGCACCTGTGCCGTCGCGTGGGACCGCGCGCAGCTTCAGCAGCATGCCGACGACCCGGAGTGGCCGCCGTCGTCGCCCACCTGGAGCGTGCGCCGCCACTACGACGGCGACGGATCGGATGCGACCCAGGACGACCATCTCGCCGGCCGGCTCTGGAAGGTGGAGGTCAACCAGGGCGACGCCGGGCAGGCCGGCTTGACCGAGACGGTCGCGTACGACCGGGCCGGGCGCGTGCTCGCGCGGCGCCGGCAATTCGCCGGGACGCCCGCGGGCGACTGCGTCATCGCGAATACGTGGTCGGCCGGCGGCAATCTGCTGTCGAGCACGGATTCGACCACGGGGCTCGTCAGCCTGCGCCGTTACGACGCGCTCGGCCGCGTGCTCGAGGTCGCGGCCGACACCGGCGGCACGACGACGGTGCTGATCGCGCACGAGTACGAGCCGAACGGCAAACCGGCGCTCACCCGCCTGTTGCCCGACGGCAAAGGCGCGTCGATGCTGTCCCGACGCTTCGCGTACACGCCGCCCGGCTGGCCCACAGTCAGCGATGCCGGGGGCGTGCTCAGGGAAACGCTCGCCTACGACACCGGCGCCTGTGAGGGCGGCGGCTATTACAACGGCGAAATCGCACGACAGACCGTCACGTCGGACGTGCCCGGCGGGTCGGTCGGGCCGGCCTGCACCACGATGGATTCGCTCGGCCAGCTGACCGCGTTCGGTTCCGGCGCCGACGCGCAACGCTGGGAGATCGACCTGAACGGCAACTTCGAGCGGCACACGCGCGGCGCCGATTCGGCCGGCTACACGTATGCGGCCGGCACCAACCGCCTGACCGGCTACACGGCCGCGCAGGACACCACCACGTTCGCGTACGACCATGCGGGCGGCATCGTCGGCGCGAGCGACGGCGCGGGTGCGACGTGCTGGCAGATCGGCTATGACGCCGGTACCGGGCGGCCCGTCAGCTACGCCGGCCCCGGTGCGTCGCTATCGATCCTGCGCGACGCGGACGGCAATCGCGCGGCGCTGACCCGGACGAGCGGCGGCGCGACGTCGCAGCGCTTCCAGACGTCGATGCCCGACGGCGAACTCATGGTCGACGCGGCGAATGGCGCGAGCGCGCCGACCCGCTTCATCGCCGCGCTCGACGTCCAGGTGGCATGGCACGACGGGCGCTTCTACTTCGCGCTGCTCGACCATCTCGGCAGCGTGCGCGTGCTGCTCGACGCGAGCGGCGAGACCGTCGGCGCGTGGCAGTACGACGTGTACGGCCAGCCCACCGTGCTGGTGGCCGCGCCGTTCGCGTGGCCGCGCCTGTTCACCGGCCACAACTACGACGCGGATTCCGGTTTCTACGACTGCAACGCGCGCTTCTACCACCCGGGCTACGGCCGCTACCTCAGCGTCGATCCGATGCTGGAAACGCCGTCGCCGTACGTCTATGTCGGCAACAACCCGCTCGTCTTCACCGATCCGAGCGGCATGAACGTGTGGGGCATCATCGTCGGCGCGCTGGTCACGCTGGCGGTGGGTGTGGCCGGCGTGCTGCTGCTCGGCACCGGCATCGGCGCGGCGATCCTGGTGGGCGTCGTGGCCGGCGCGGTCGGGTCGATGGCCGGCGACCTCATGAGCATGGCCACCGGCGACCAGATCAGCTGGAAACAGTTCGGCATCGATGCGCTGGCCGGTGCGGCGGCCGGCGCGGCCGGCGCGCTCGCGGGCGGCGGCGCCGGCGCACTGACCGCGCGCGCGGCGCTCGGCCTGAGCGCGGGCAAGGTAGCCACCACGCTGTCGGTGTCGCTCGTCTCCGGCATCGCGGGCGGCGTGGCCGGCGGCGCGGCCGGGGCCGGCGTGACGGCCGGCATGACCGGGCAGCCGTTCTTCAGCCGCGCGACCGCGCTGAACATCGCGATCGGCGCGGTGGCGGGCGGCGGCGCCGGGCTGATGGCGGCGGGCGCGCACCTCACCTTCTTCACCGGCAAGGCGTCGGTCGGCGTGAACCCGACGCCCCTGGAGAACGCCGGCGAAATCCCGAACTATCCGCCGCCGAACGCGCCCGGCTTGCCGAGCGAACCCGGCCAGAGCGGCCTGGTCGGCAAGGTGCGGATCCTGATGCCGAACGATCCGGTCACGGCCAGCGTGAAAGCCCGGTGGGACGCGTTCACCACCGATCTGCAGCGGCAGCAGTTCGCGGAGAATCTCACGCGGGTCGGCAACCTCGACGTCGACGTCGTCGCGACGCACGGTATTTCGCGCAGCGCGATGGTCGAGTGGACGGCCAAGAACGGCGTGCCGATCAACCGGCCGACCTCCGCGTCCACGCTGGCGCGGTTCCTGCGCGCGCAGGGCTATGGCGCGGCCGATACGAACTTTCCCGCCGCGTCGGGCAGGCCGATCAAGCTCGTCACCTGCTTCGCCGGGATGGCCGGCCGCTTCAGTTTCGCGCAGGCGCTGGCCAACGAGCTGCAAGTCGACGTGTACGCGCACTGGTGGGTCGTCTATCCGACCAACAATGCGACGCCATGGATCCGCTTTCAGCCGCGCTGACGGCGCGGCGCATCGCGACAGGCGACGACGGCCGCGTGGCGGCCGTCGCGCATCGGGCACGCTACGCGGCTCTATTCTTATGCCCGTGGGGTGGATTTCCCCGATCCGTTTGTTCCGACGTCAATCGTCGAAGGTGCCCTGATATTCCGGCGCGGCGTCCGCGCGCGTGTTCAGTTCGAACATCACGCCACCCGGCGCGCGGCAAAAGAAGCGCGAGCCGCGCCCGTTGTTGAAGACGTCCGTCTCCATCGCGACGCCCTCCTCCTTGAAGCGCGCGAACAACGCTTGCACGGCCTCGAGGCTCGGCAGTTCGAAGCCGACGTGGAAATGGGTCGGCCACGCGGGCACGCCGTCGCCGACGTGATCGATCACGACGTCGAAGCCCGGGCGTTTGAGAATCCACGATTTGTCCCAGCTTCCCGCGATCGTGAAGCCGAGGTATCGCTCGAAGAATCGGGCCGTCGCCAGCGTGTCGGCAGAGGGGAAGCTCAGGTGGTTGAGTTTCATCGTGTGGGTCGTGTCGGTCATGGTCGCGCGCTCTGATGCGGTGAAGGGCGAAGGCTCCATGCCATGCCGCCCGAGGACTTCAGAATACGAGCGCGGGCTCGCATTCCACAACTCGCATTGGACGTTCCGCCGGATGCGCGTGGAACCCTTGCCGCGCCGTCGGTTGCGGGATGGCGACGATCGCGGCGGATAGTGTGACTCGCATTCGCGACGGCATCGTCGATGCGCGGTGCCCGATCGACTGGCGACATCAAACGACGACGGCCCGGGATTCGCGAACGAACCCCGGGCCCTCGATCGACAGCGGATGGTGCCGGGCTGAGTATCCATTGCCCGGCACCGCGCGTCGCTCAACGCGACGCGGCCTGCATCAGAACTGATAACCCGCGCCGACCACCGCACCGAAGTCCGACCGCGTGTTGCCCGTCACCGATGCCTTGACGACCCAGCGGTTGCTCTCCGTCACGTACGAGTAGCCGGCCGCGAAGCCCTGCTGGCCGTGATAGTTCGACGTCGCCGCCGACACCATCGAACGCCCCGCGCCGGTCGGCTGCGGCAAGCCCGCCACCGCCATCGCCGACGCGACGCCGCCGTACATGTCCTTCTTCAGGTCGTTGAACGAGTTGTACACCTGCCCGATGCGCTGGTCGGTATAGCCCTTCGCCTGCGTCGACGCGGTCGCGAGGTTGTCGTTCAGCTGCTGCACGTTCACCGCGTCGGTCGGCGCCGTGCCGGCCGCGACGTTCGTGACCTGGCGCTCGCTGCCCTTCGCGCCGACCGAGAACGAATTGTCGCGATCGGCGACCGAACCCTGGCCGACCGCCACCGCGTTCTTGCCGGTTGCGGTCGCCGTCGACCCGATCGCACCCGCATCGGCGCGCGCGATCCACGTGGTGTTCGCATCGGTCGCGGTCGCACGGATCCGGTCGTTGACCGCGACATTCTGCAGCGCGGCGTTGAACTGGCCCATGTTGACCGCGTCGTTGGCGTTCACGCCCGCCGCCACGCCGGTCAGCACGCGATCGCCCGCCGTGCCGGAGAAGTTCACGCTCGTACCGGCAGACGCCTTGCCGACCGTGATCGCGCCGTTCGGGTCCTGCTGCTGCACGAGGCCGGCCTTGCCGTTCGCGATGTTGGTCACGCTCCCTTGCAGGCTCGAGATGTCGGTGGTGTTCTTCGACACCTGCTGATTGGTCGCGTAGAGCTGCGAGCCGTTCACCGCGTCGGTGCTGGTCGCGCCGAGCGTGCCGGCCTGCACGTTGGTGATGCGCGTGCCGCCCGCGCCGCCGAGCGTGATCGTGCTCTTCGAGCTGTCGTCGTACTGCACCGCGAGCGCGCCGAGCTGGTTCAGGTTCGACTGCACGTCCTTCAGCTGCTTCACGTTCACCGCGTCGGTATCGCTGGTGCCGGCCGCGACGTTCTTCAGCACGACGGCCGACGTGGCGTCGCCGCCGACGAGCGACACCGAATTCAGCCGGTTGCCGCTCGGGTCGACGTCGTACTTGACGACGTTCTTCACCGCTTCGCCGGCCTGGTTCGACACGTTCGTGATCTGCTGTTCGAGCGCGGTCTTCACGCCCGACAACTGGCCGCCGTTGACCGCGTCCGTGCTGCCCGCGGCGAGGTTGCCGTCGGCCACGTTCGTCAGCTTCGTCGGCGCACCGCCGCGCGCGGCGTTGAACGCGCCGAGCGTCGGGTCGAATTGCAGCGCATCCTGCTGCAGCCCGGCAATCGCGGCCGTGTTGTTCGTGATATTGGTTTCGGCGTTGCCGAGGCGCGTTTCGTGATTCGCGAGCGTCGTCGTGTTGCTGCCGACGCGGCCGTCGAGGTTCGTCAATGCGTCGCCGACGTTGTTATACGCGCTGCCGCCGATCTTGTAGTTCGGTGCGCCGATCGAGCCGTCCGGGTTCGCCGTCGCGCCGCCGCCGAGCGCGGTCGCGGCGCCGTCGGTCGCGCGACGCAGTTGCGCGCCGTTCACCGCATCGGTGCTGCCGGCCGCCACGTTGCCTTCCGCGACGTTGGTCACGCGCACCGGATTCCCGCCGTTGCCTGCGCCGAGCGACACCTGCTGCTTGCTCGCATCGTCGTATTTGACGGCGAGCGCGTCGAGCTGGCTCGTCCCGTCGTGAATCGCCGCGGTCAGCTGATCGACGTTGACCGCGTCCGTTCCGCTCTTGCCGGCCGCGACGTTGCTGATCAGCTGCGGGCCGTGGCCGCCGTGGCTTGCATCGTATGCACCGAGGCCCGGGTTCCACTGCAGCGCGTCCTGCTGAAGCGCCGCGATGTTGCCGGTGTTCGTCGTCACCTGGTTGCCGACGGCCGTGATCGACTGGTTCAGCGTGTCGGTCGCCTTGCCGAGCTGGCCGACGTTCACCGCGTCGTTCGCGGCCACGCCGTCCGCGACGTTGTGCAGGCCGACCGGCGCCGTTGCACCCGTGCCGCCCAGCGTAACGCCGCCGTGCGCATCGTCGTCGTACTGCACCGCGTTCTTCGTCGCGTTGCCGATCTGGCTCGTGATCGACGTGCTCAGGTTGCCGAGCGTCGTGCTGAGGTTGTTCGTCACGCTCGTGCTCAGCGATGCAAGGCCGCCCGTCAATTGGCCGACGTTCACGGCGTCGTGCGTATCCTTGCCGTCCGCGACGTTGTGCAGCGTCGTGCCGTTGGGGCCGGCGAACGTCACCGAGTCGAAGCCGCTCGCGCCGTCGTACTTGACGTTGCGCGTATCGGCCGCCTGCAGGTTGACGATGTTCGACGCCGCGGTGCTCAACGATCCGTTGATGCCGGTCACGCTGTTCTGCAGGTTCGTGATGTTCGACGCCGCCGTCGACAGGGACGTCTGCAACGGCGCGACGCTGCCCTTCAACTGGCCGACGTTGACCGCATCGGTATCGGCGACGCCCGCAGCCACGCCGCCGATCGTCGTGCCGGTCGCGCCGTCGAGCGCGATCGCCGCATGCGAGTCGTCGGTGTATTTGACGACGTTCTGCGTCGCCGTGACGATGCTCGTGCTCAAGCTGTTGCCGACGCTGGTCACGCGCTGGTCGACGTTCGAGATCGTGGTCGACAGCGAATTGCCCACCGACGTCACGCGTGCGTCGACATTGCCGATGCCCGTGCTCAGCGTGTTGTTCACGTTCTTCAGCTGCTGGACGTTGACCGCATCGGTATCGGCCGCGCCCGCCGCGACGTTCTTGAGCTGGCGTTCGCTGCCGAGCGCGCCGAACGATACCGCGCCGCCGACCGGTGCGGCCGTGCCGCCGAATACCGGCGTACCGCCGTTGTTCGCGCCGACGCTGCCCGAGCCGATCGCCACCTGGTTGTTGTCGTTCGTCTGCGCGCCGGCGCCGATCGCCACCGACTGGGTGCCGGCGGCACGCGTCTGCGTGACCGCGTCGTACGATGCGCCGGCCGATACGCCGTCGCTCGACGTCGGGTTCGCGCCGCCGATCGCGACCGAGCGGTCGCCGCTGGCGAGCGCCGAGTGTCCGAGCGCGATCGAGCTCGTGCCGTGCGCGTCCGCGACGTTGCCGAGCGCCATCGAGAAATCGCCGACCGCCGCCGACTGGCGGCCGATCGCCAGCGCCGTGTTGCCCTGTGCGACCGCGACCGTGCCGATCGCGGTGGCCGAGTTCGCCAACGCCTGCGAGCCGACCCCGATCGCAATCGCGCCGCCGCTGCCGCTACCGCCCTTGCTGCTCGCATTCGACTGGTCGCCGATCGCGATGCCGCTGGCGCCGGCCTTCGCATTGGTTCCTTGCGTCACGTTGGTGGTGCTGACTGCCACGTAGCTGCCGTTCTTGGTCGCCACGCACAGCGGGTTGGTGCCGTCGATGCACTGGCCGTTCAATGCATTGTCCGGGTTGCCGCGGTCGACGAAATTGTCCGCGTGGGCGGCGCCGGCGATCAGCACACCCGCGCCGGTGAACATCGCGGCGGCGAGCGCCGAAATCTGCTTCCTCTTCATGGTCTTCTGCTCCGTTGTGTAGCGTCTGGTTTGAATACGGACTACTTATTTTTATTGACAGCTTCGACTTCGATTGCGACTTCGTTTCGGAAGCGGATTCCGCTACCGGGCCACCATATCGACACGACACGCATCGAGCACCCGTTTCGGCAGGGCGTTCGAAAGCCGCGGGCATGTCGTCGCCCCGACGTCCCGCTCCGTTAATTCGACAATTGCATTAGGAATACGTATTGATTCTCATGGACGAGTTTCCCCCGACTGAATCCGGAGATTCAACCCGTCGTCATGTACATCCCCGATTTGTCGTCGCGCCGACCGCGACCCACCACGCTTCTTTTATTTCATCCCCGGCAACCGGGTTTCATTTCCGTGCAGCGAGCACGGCCCTGGACAGTCATCAATTGATGCGCCGGTCCCGGGTCAGGCAACGTCCGTCACCGCTTGCGGCGCCTCCGCTGCCCTGCTCCACCCGTCGCTCAAAGTTCGGACGAATTATGAGACACGAGCCTGAGTTATTAAAGACGGCATTCTTTATAGATTGTAAAATTCAAAATATTCAACGGCTTAGGCAAAACATATCCATTGCGCAAACGATTTCGCGCCGACGCCGTTATTAAAAATCTTTTACCGAGCGGATAAATACTTTGCCAAAGCGGATTCCAATAACATCTTTCTTCAAAAAGACAATCGCGAAACTGCCCGGCTGTGCGATTTCTCACTGGATATACGCGTAAACCATGAATATTGACGCACGTCGACGCCTTACATTCCTGTCGCAAACCGCCATTTTCGATAATCGAGAAGATTGAATGGTGCGAATAGAGTCGTCATGGCTGGCCGGATTCGAAATATGCTCCTACAATTCCGCTCGCATCGATTCCGGCAGTCGTGATCGTTCTCCACGCGCTCACGGCAATCCGTCGCGTGTCGACCGGCTCCGTGATTAAAACGACGAACGCCGTGCGATGCGTCGCCACAGAGCGGCTTCCGACGTTTCCACCGCACCGGGCAGGCCACCCGCGGAAACGCAGCCAACCGCCTTTTCACCACAGGTGCACGATGTCTTCACCGATCTCCGCGTTGAGCGACGCGCATATCCTGATCGTCGACGATCAACCCGACCAGCTCCGTTTGCTGATCGAGATCCTGCGCAGCACGGGATGCCGGATCAGCATCGCATTCGACGGCACGCAAGCGTGCCAGCGCGCGCAGGCGCTGATGCCCGACCTGATCCTGATGGACGTGCGCATGCCGCACATGGACGGCTTCACCGCATGCCGCCTGCTGGCCGCCGATCCGCTGACGAGCGCGATCCCGGTCATCTTCCTGACCGTGGCCGACGCGTTGCACGAACGGCTCGAGGGGCTCGAGATCGGCGGCGTCGACTATGTAGTGAAGCCATTCGAGCCGGCGGAGGTGATCGCGCGGATTCGCGTGCAGCTGTCGCGGACGAAGCGCGAACGGCCCGCCGTGACGGAGCCCGCGGAACGCCCGCCCGCGGGCGGCAAGGAAGACGACATCATCGTGCGCGCGGCCATCCGCCACCTGTCGCGCACGCTGAACGATCCGCCGACGGTGGAGGAACTGGCGCGCGCGGTCGGCACGCACGAAAAGCGCCTGTCGCGCGCGTTTCGCGACAATCTCGGCCAGACCGTGTTCGAGTATCTGCGCTACGAACGGCTGCGGATCGCGCAGGATCTGCTGGATTCCACGTCGCTCAGCATCGCCAGCATCGCGAAGGAAATCGGCTTTTCCACGCCGGCCAATTTCGCGACCGCCTTTCGCGAACGGTTCGGCATCACGCCGACCGAATGGCGGCGCCAGGGCCATGCGGGCGCGCGCACCGCCGCGCGGGAGCCGCAACGCCGCGCGTAGGCCGCATGCGACGCGCTCGCGCCTACCAGTTGTATTTCGCGCTGGCCAGCACGGTCCGCTCGTTGCCGAACACGCACACCGCGTACGACTGGCAGCCGCTCACGTAGCGCCGGTCGAACAGGTTCGCGACGTTCACCGCGAAACGCCAGCGCGGCAGTTCGTAATGGATCGCGAGGTCGTAAAGCGTCGCGCTCGGCACCGTCAGCGAGTTGTCCGGCGCGCCCGCCGATGCGCTCTGGTAGCGCACGCCGCCGCCGACGCCGAGGCCCGCCAGCGCGCCCGTATGCCAGGTCCAGTCGGCCCACATCGACGCGATCTGCCGCGGCAGCGGCACGGACACCGGCCAGTGGTTCAGCGACGCGTCGTTCGCCTGCACGTTCTTGACGTCCTGATACGCATACGACGCGACGATCGACAGCTCGCGCGTCAGCTTGCCGACCGCGCTCAACTCGATGCCGCGCGAGCGCACCTTGCCGGTCTGCACCGACGTCGTGCCGGTCGGGTCGAGATTGACCGGTGTCGGCGTCACGACGTTGGTCTGGTCGATCCGATACACGGCCGCGTTCAGCATCAGGTTCCGGCCGGGCGGCTCCCAGCGCAGCCCGGCCTCCGTCTGCACGCCGCGAGTCGGTTTCGGCAGGCCGCCGCCGAACATCCGCACGCCGATGACCGGATCGAACGACGTCGAATAGCCGACGTACGGCGACAGCCCTGCGTCGCCGCGATAGGTGAGCCCGACGCGCCCGGAGAACGCACTGACGTCCTGCTGCGCGTGCGTGCCGGCGGCGCGGTCGTCGAACCGCGCATTCACGACATCCTCGCGGCCGCCGAGCGTCAGCGTCCAGCGCTGCCAGCGGATCTGGTCCTGCGCGTACACGCCGACCCCGTTCATCGCCGTGTACTGATCGACGTGGCCGAGCGACGTCGGGCCGGAGAAGATCGCGGCCGTCACCGGCCGATAGACGGGGTGGTACAGGTCGAGCGACGGCGCGAGCGCGAGGTACACGCTGTTGGTCGTCGTCTGCCGGTCGAACTGCACGCCGAACAGCAGCGTGTGTTCGAGCGGCCCCGTGCCGAAGCGCGCCTGCGCGTGGTTGTCGATGTCGAGCCGGCTGTAGTTGAGCTGGAACAGCCCCGCGAAACGCATCATGTTCGTCGTGCTGCGCGGCGCGAGGCCGTTGCCGAACACCGTCGCATCGTCGAGCGACAGGTGCGACCAGCGCACGTCCTGATGCAGCGTCCAGATCGCGTTCACGCGGTGTTCCAGCGCATAGCCGAGCGACCATTGCTTCTTGCGGTAGTCGTTGAACGACGGGTCGCCCATGTAGCGGTCCTGCGACAGGCGGCCGTTCGGGTTCGGCAGCACCGTGCCAGATGCGGGCAGGAAGTTCGACGAGATGTCGCCGCTGTCCTGCAGGAACGTCGCGGAAACCGTCAGCGACGTGTCCGCGTTCGGCCGCCAGCGGAACGACGGCGCGAGCGCGACGCGCCGGTCGCCGTTCGGGCCGGTCACCGCATTGCCGTCACGCGCGACGCCGACGAAGCGGTACGCAGTCCTACCATCGGGATCGAGCCTGTCGCCGACGTCGAGCATCGCCTGCTTGCGCGCATCGTTGCCGATCTGCACGCCGGCTTCGCGCACGCGCTCGCCGTCGGCCAGCTTCGTGTGCGCGTCGACGATCGCGCCCGGCTCGCCCGCGCCGTACAGCACCGACGTCGGCCCGCGCAGCACCGCGATCGAATCGATCGTGTACGGATCGACGCGCCAGTTCGCGATCACGGCCGTATCCGGCGCCGGCAGGCCGTCGACGTAGAGCGTCGGCGTGAAGCCGCGCAGCGCCGCATACCAGTCGGTGCGGCTGTCGGCGCCGAACGTCGCGAAACCGGGCACGTAGCGCAACGCCTGGTTCAGGTCGGTCGCGCCGGTCATGTCGATCTGTTGCGCGGTCACGAGGTTGACCGTTTGCGGAATCTCGTCGATCGGCGTGTCGGTCTTGGTGCCGGTAGCGGTGCGCCGCCCGACGAGCCCGATCGACGATGCGTCGGCCGGCCCCCGCACGTCGATGGCCGGCAGCACGGCCGCTGTCGCCGCCGGCACCGATGCCTGCGCGTACGCGCCGCCCGCGGCGGCCACGCACAACGCTCCGCCGGCCGCGATCGCTGTCGCGCGCCGCCCCGCCCCTGTCTCCGTCCACATCGTGTCGATACTCCGTCGTGCTGGGTTGGCCCGTTCGGCCGGATCGGCGGACCGCGTGTCGCCGCGGTCCATCCGGTGGTGTCGTGTTTGCCGTGCCGGCGAAGGCTGTGACGCACGGATCGCCGGGATGTACCGGCCGATCGCGCCGTTCGCGAGCGCAGCGATGATACCGGCCGAACGTGGCGCGGTCTTTAAAAAATCAAATCGGCGACGGCGGCGGCACGCGGATTGCTCGTCGCCCGAACCGCATCAGGAACCCGGCGCAGCCGGGCATCGACGTGACACGCACATCCGGCAGGATTCACATCGGCATTTCGGGCTGGCGCTACCCCGGCTGGCGGGGAACCTTCTACCCGCCCGACCTGAAGCAGGCCAAGGAGCTGCGGTATGCCTCGGGCCACATGCAGACGATCGAAATCAACGGCACGCACTACAGCTTGCAAGCACCTGACAGCTGGCGGCGCTGGTACGCCGACACGCCGCCCGGGTTCGTGTTCAGCGTGAAAGGGTCGCGCTACCTGACGCACATGCTGCGCTTTCGCGACGAAACGGCCACGATCGCATGCGCGAATTTTTTCGCGCAGGGGCTGTTCGCGCTGAAGGACAAGCTCGGGCCGCTGCTGTGGCAATTCCCGCCGTCGCTGCGGTTCGATCCGGTGCACATGGAACGCTTCCTGAGCCTGCTGCCGCACGACACGGAAGCCGCGCTCGCGCTGGCCCGACGGCACGATGCGCGCGTGCGCGAGCCCTATCTGCAGATCGACCGCAAGCGCGCGTTGCGTCATGCGGTGGAAGTACGGCACGACAGCTTCGTGGATCCAGCGTTCGTGAAGCTGCTGCGCCGCCACAAGGTCGCGCTCGTCGTGTCGGATTCGACCGAGGCGTGGCCGCAGTTCGAGGATCTGAGCGCGCGGTTCGTCTATATCCGGCTGCACGGCACCGAAACGAAGTATTCGGGCGAATACGCCGATGCGGCGCTCGAACGATGGGCGCGCAGAATCGAAGCGTGGAGCCGGGGCGCGCAGCCCGACGATGCGCGTCTCGCCGCACCGGCGCTGAAACCGCCGCGTGCGGCGACGCGCGACGTGTACTGCTATTTCGACAACGACACGAAAACGCAGGCGCCGTTCGATGCCGGGCGGCTCATGGCGCGGCTCGGGCTGCAGGCGCACGATGGGGCGCCGGAATGAAGACGCCCGGGAAGCGGCGACCATCGGGAACGCCATCCGGCATCGCAAGGCCGGGCTCGGAATATGCTCCTGCACTTCCGGGTAGTGCCCCTCATCGCGCCCATCGCGCGGCCGGTAAATTTTGCACGGCCGGCAACCGGTGCCCGCCTGGGCCAATACTGCAAGGAGAAAAAGCGATGACCCTGCTTATCTACCTCGTCGGATGGATCATTTTCATCGGCGGCGTCGCCTGGGGCTTGATGACGCTGCACGTCTCGCAGCACATCATCGAGATCGTGGCCGTCATCCTGTTCGGCATCGCGGTCATTACCGGCGCGACGCGCGCGCGGAATCGCGATCGGTCGTAGCGCGACGCGGATGCCGCGATCGCGCTGACAGGACTGTCGGCCGCGCATAGGCTCATGGGAGCCCCTTGTCAGCGCCGGCCGGCCGCTTCTCGCGCACACGTTGCAGCTGCAACTGCCGCATGAAGCCCCTCGACACGGTCAATCGAGGTGTTCCGAATCGCCTGCGAGCCGCTCGTTCAGCACGCGCGCGTCGGCCTGCCGGTCCAGCGACAGGCACATGTCGCTCAACGCGTCGACGCGCGCACCGTCGAACGCCGTGCTTGCCAGCGCACGATATTTGGCCAGCAGCGCCGCATCCGGTAGCGGATTGCGCGGATCGCCGAGGGCGATCGGCACGTGCCGCGATTCCCGCGTCCCGTCCGCGCGTTGCAGGCTCACCGTCGGCTCGTCGAGATCGCCGAGCGCCGGATCGACATCGACCGTAATGCGCGCGAGCAGCGCAGTCACGCTCGGGTCGGTGCGCCGGTCCGCACGATAAGCGTCGATCCCGGTGTCGCCGAACACGAGCGCCGCCGCAACCGCGTACGGCAGGCTCATCTGCGCGGACGCCAGCGTCGACAGGTC
The DNA here is from genome assembly GCF_905400185.1 of Burkholderia sola. Lineage (NCBI taxonomy): Bacteria > Pseudomonadati > Pseudomonadota > Betaproteobacteria > Burkholderiales > Burkholderiaceae > Burkholderia > Burkholderia sola. Next base: position 508,488 of record NZ_FR989677.1, on the reverse strand, counting down.
GCGGCCGCCGCACATCCGCGCAACGAACGCGCTCGCCCGCACCGTCACCCGTTCGATCTCGCCCGCCGCGAACGTGCGGCCGTCCGCGAGTTGCAGCGCCGCGTCGACCGCCGCATGCGCGCTGCGGCACGACGCGTGCGGCTTGATCGAGCAGCGCATCAGCTTCCAGTGCGCGCCAAGACCGTCGGTCAACGCGTCGGGCGCATGCGACGGCGCGGCGAACGTGTTGAAGAAGCCGCCCCACACGTCGTCGAACACGCGGGCGGGACCGCTCACGCCCTCCCGGGCAAGCAACGCCGCCAGCACGCCGCCTTCCGCCGCACGCCCGGCGTGCAGCCGCTTGGTCTGCGATCCGTCGTGAATGAAGCTCCACAGGCCGCCGGCGAAGCTCGCCGCATGGCCCAATGCGTCACGCGTGCGCACGGCGTCGAGTCCGAGCACGCGCGCGCTCGCGGCGGCCGCGCCGAACACGCCGCAACTGAGCGTCGAATGCCAGCCCGCGCCGTTGTGGGCCGAGTAGCCGCCCGCCGCCTCGAGCACGCGCCGACCGACGTCGTATCCGAGCACGATCGCCATCACGCATTCTCGGCCCGCGACCGGTTGGCTGGCGCACGACAGCGCTGCCAGCACGGCTGGCAGCACGACCGCGCCCGAATGATCGCAGCCGCCCGAATCGTCGAGCTCGAGTGCGTGCGCGGCAATGCCGTTGACGAACGCCGCGTCGCGCGCACTCGCACGCCGTCGCGTGCCCCATAGCGACGCGCCGCCGCGGCCAACGGCGCCGGTCAGCGCACGGGCGCTGCGCGTCTCGACGGCCGACGTGCCCGCCAGCGCGGCGCCGAACGTGTCGAGAACATGACGCGTGGCTTTCGCGACGACGTCGTCCGGCAATGCATCGGCGGAAGTCCGTGCGACGAATGCCGCGAGCCGCGTCGCGCGCGCTTGCGTGTCCGTCGTCATCGTGCCGCCTCGTCTGCCACGCAGCGTGCGAACACGTCGACCGGATGGCCCGGGTCGTTGACGGGTGCCTGTGCATGCCACCAGCGCGCGATGTCGTGCCCCGTCGCGAACCACGCATCGCCGGTGCCGCGCAAGTGCGCGAGCAACGCGTGCAGCAAAGCGATCCGGCCGGCCGTGCCGATGATCTCGGGATGCAGGCGCAACACGCAGCACAGCCCGAAACGCCTGAACCCGTCGACGTCGCGCCGCCAGTTGTCGAGCACGTCGCGGTACGCGGCGATGCGCGGCTGGCCTGCCGGCACGGGCGGCGACAGGTTGAACTCGAAATACGGTTCGTCCTCGAGCTCGTAGTGCAGCGGCAGTTCGACGAGCCGTGCGCCCTTCACGTCGCCGCCGCTACGCGGATGCACGTAAGGCAGATCGTCGCCGCGCCAGGACGACGACCACGTGAAACCTTCCGCGACGAGAAATTCGGCGAAGCCGTCGGCCCAGTTGCCGGTGAACGAGCGAAAGCCGTGTGCGTCGCGACCGGTCGCGTCCGCGAGCGCCGCACGCCCCGCGCGGCACGCGTCGATCTGGGCAGCGAGCGGCAATGCATCGAAATCCTCGCAGCGATAGCCGCTCACGCCGAGTTCGTGGCCGGCTGCGGCAATCTCGCATACCGTGCCCCGATGCGTTTCGGCGACGGCGCCGGGCACGAACCAGCTCGTCGGCACGCCGAACGCATCGAACGCCGCAAGCAGCCGGTCGACACCGCGCGTCGCGCCGTAACGCCAGACCGACAGCGATTTCTCGCGGCCGACGATACGCGGTTCGCGCGTCTGGATGCCATGAATGTCGTTGAAGTCGACCGTGATCGCGACCGCGTATCGCGCGCCGCCCGGCCATGCAGGAAGGTGGGTCACGTGCCGCTCCGTTGCGTGGGCGCCGCCTCCCGCGCGGCCTGCCCGAGCCACCAGTCGGCGACATCGCGGCAGCGTGCGAACCATACGCCGTCCTGCGCGCGCATGTGGTCGAGCCAGGCCTCCAGCAGCGCGATGCGTCCCGGCTTGCCGCACACCTTGGGATGAAGAAGCGTCGTCAGGCACAGCCCTTCACGGTATACGCCGTCGAATTCGCGCGTCCAGTTGTCGAGCGTCGCGCCGTAGCCCGCGATCCGGTCGAGCCCGGCCGGGTAGTCGGGATTGCGGTGATACGCGAGCGACGCGTAGTCGTCGGTCTCCCAGCGGCCGGGAATCTCGACGAGCGGCGGCTCGCCGTCCTCGCCGTGCAGCAGGTACGGCCGGTCGTCGCCGCGCATCGAGCTCGAATAGCGCACGCCCGCTTCGCGCAGCACGGCCACGGTCGCGGCGCTCCAGTCGCCGGACGGCGTGCGGAACCCGACCGGCCGCACGCCGAGCGTGCGCGCGAAGATATCGGCCGATTGCGCCATGATCTCGCGCTGCCGATCGGGTTCGAGCGTCCAGAACGCTTCGTGCCGGTAGCCGTGATAGCCGATCTCGTGGCCGCGCTCGACGATCGCCGCGCATTGCGCGGGCCACGTTCGCGCGACCCAGGCGGGCACGAAGAACGTCGCGGGCAACGCGAAAGAGGCGAGCAGGTCGAGCAGCCGGCCGAGCGCGCGCCACGGCCCGTAGCTGCCGAGCGTGAAATACGCGGGGTTGCGCCAGATCGACCCGTTCAGCATCGCGTCGCCGGTCGGGCCGTCGAGATCGAACGCGAGCGCGACGCATGCGCGCTTCGCGTCGGGCCAGCGGGGCGCCAGGTCCGTCATCGCGCGCTCAGTGGGTGCCGTTGATCATCGCCTTCGCCACCGCGTGTTCCTGCAGCCCCCATTTCGCGAGCAGCTTCCGGTACGAGCCGTCCGCGATCAGCTGGTCGAGCGCCGCCGTCAGCGCGCTGCTCAGCGCCGTGTTGCTCTTCGCGACGCCAATGCCCGTGTATTGCGACAGGAACGGCTTGCCGACCGGCGCATACGCGTTCAGCTCGAGGCTGTTCTGGTACGGCAGCGTCTCGCCGCCCTGCACCGCCGCGTCGATGCGGTTCTGGCGCAGCTGCATCCGCGCATCCGACGAGCCGTCGGTGCCCACCACCACGATCGGCGGCTTGCCGGCCTTCACGCAGTTCTCCGCGCTCCATGCGGTCGTATTGTCCGGGAACGACGTGCGCCGGCTCGACCCCACGCGCTTGCCGCACAGCGCGCTCATCTGCGCGAACTCGCCGGCGCGTGCCTTCAGCACGTAGAACTGCGGGCCCGTCTCGATGTAGTCGACGAACGTCACCGCATCGCGGCGCGTCGGCAGGTCGGTCATCCCGGACAGGATCATGTCGACGCGTTGCGTCGCGACCGCGCTCATCATCTGGTCGAAGCTCGTCTCGACCCAGTTGAGTTTCGCGCCCATCTTCGCGGCCAGCGCCTCGCCGAGATCGACGTCGAAACCCGCGAGCTTGTCGGTCGCCGGATCCTTGTATTCGAACGGCGGATAGTTCGGCACGATCGCGACGTTCAGCGTGCGTTTCGCGGCCGCGGGGGCGGATTGCGCGACCGAGAACGTCGCATGAAGCGCGAGCGCGCCGAATGCGGCGGCAGCCAGCGTGCGGGTCAGGACGGATGCTTTCATGGGGGTGTCGCCTTGTCGTTGTGGGCTTGTATCGTTGACGGAGGAATCGTTCGGGCGCTTCTGCACGGGGCGCCCGACCCGCTCAAGCAATCACCGCCGAAATGAAGTCGCGCGTGCGCGCATGGGTCGGCGCGGACAGCACCTGGTCCGGCGGCCCGCTTTCGACGATCCGGCCGCCGTCCATGAACACGACGCGGTCGGCCACCTCGCGCGCGAAGCCGAGCTCGTGCGTGACGACGATCATCGTCATCCCGCTCTTCGCGAGATCGCGCATCACGGCCAGCACTTCGCCGACGAGTTCGGGATCGAGCGCCGACGTCGGTTCGTCGAACAGGATCAGCTGCGGATGCATCGCGAGCGCCCGCGCGATTGCGACGCGCTGCTGCTGGCCGCCCGACAGCTCGACCGGAAACGCGTCGCATTTGTGGGCGAGCCCGACGCGGGCGAGCAGCGCGCGCGCCTCCTCCTCCGCTTGCGCACGGCGGCGCTTGAGCACCTGCACGGGGCCCTCGATCACGTTCTCGAGCGCCGTCTTGTGCGGAAACAGGTTGAAGCGCTGGAACACCATGCTCGTCGCCAGCCGCTGGCGCGCGACCTGGCGCTCGGACAGCGCGTGGAGCCGGTTGCCCGTGCGCCGGTAACCGGCCAGTTCGCCGTTGACCCACAGCGCGCCCGCGCTGATCGTCTCGAGTTGATTGATGCAGCGCAGGAACGTGCTCTTGCCCGAGCCCGACGGGCCGATGATGCACAGCACTTCGCCCTGTTCAACGTCGAGCGTGATGCCGTGCAGCGCCTGGAAATCGCCGTACGACTTGCGCACGTCGACCGCGCGAACGACTGCATTCGTCATGACGTTCTCCCGATAGTTGTGGATCGTGTCGTTCATTTTCGGCCCGCCGCGCGCCCCGCACCGCGTGCGAAGCGCCGTTCGACGCGGGCCTGCGCGAGCGACAGCACGGTGACGACCGCGAGATACCAGATGCCGGCGACGATCAGCAGTTCGATCACGCGGGCATTCGCGTAGTAGATGTTCTGCGCGTTGTGCAGCATCTCCGCGTACTGCACGACGCTCGCGAGCGACGTCAGCTTGACCATGCCGATCAGTTCGTTGCCGATCGGCGGCACGATCACGCGCATCGCCTGCGGCAGGATGATCCGGCGCAGCGCCTGCAGGCGCGGCATGCCGATCGATTTCGCGGCCTCGTACTGGCCTGTATCGACCGATAGCAGCCCGGCCCGCACGACTTCCGACGTATACGCGCCCTGGTTGATGCCGAGTCCGAGCACGGCCGCGAGGAACGGCGTCATCACGTCGACGGTCCGGTATTCGGCGATGCCCGGGATGCCGAGCGTCGGAAACACCAGCGCCAGGTTGAACCACAGCAGCAACTGCAGAATCACCGGCGTGCCGCGGAACAGCCAGATATAGCCCTGCGCGATCGCCCCGAGCACCGGGTTCGACGACAGCCGCATCACCGCGGTGACGACCCCGAGCACGACACCGACCGTCATCGCGAGGACGGTCATCACGATCGTGTTGGCGAGCCCCGTCAGGATCGAGCGCGCGGTCAGGAACTGGCCGACGACACGCCATTCGATCTGTCCGCGCGCGAACGCGGCGGCGATATAGGCAAGCGCGGCAACGATCGCGACCGATGCGACGTAGCGGCCCCAGTAGCGCCGGCGCACGCGCACGAGGACGGCCGTGTCGTCCGCGACCGCATCGGCCGCCGCCGGTGCGCCGTCGAGACGGCGGGAATCGGATGCGCTCAGCATGACGGCCCCCGGTAATCGGCCGCCCACGCGGCCTGGCGCTCGATTGCCTCGCTCAGGCGGTCGATCTGTTCGCGCACGCGTGCGGGCGACGTGCCGCCCGCCCCGCCGCGTGCGGCGACGGCCGCGTCGAGCGTCAGATGCGCGCGCACCGCCGGTGCGAGGCGCGTGTCGACGGCCTGCAACTGTTCGGCGCTCGCGTCGGCCAGCTCGATGCCGCCCCGCTCGCACGCGCGCACGAGCGTGCCGGTGATCTCGTGCGCCTCGCTGAACGGCACGCCCGTCAGCGCGAGCCAGTCGGCGACCTCGGTGGCGAGCGTGAAGCCGAGCGGCGCCTGGCGACGCATCTCGTCGACGTTCACGCGCATCGTGCGGATCATCCCCGCCATCGCCGGCAGCACGAGTTCGAGCGTGTCGATCGAATCGAACGCGGCGATCTTGTCTTCCGCGAGATCGCGGTTGTACGCGAGCGGCAGCGACTTCAGCGTCGCGAGCAGCCCCGTCAGGTTGCCGATCAGGCGCCCCGCCTTCCCGCGCGTGAGCTCCGCGATGTCCGGGTTCTTCTTCTGCGGCATGATCGAGCTGCCGGTCGCGTAGCCGTCGTCGAGTTCCACCCAGCGGAATTGTCGCGACGTCCACAGGATCACTTCTTCCGACAGGCGAGACAGGTTCACGGCGAGCATGCTGGTGACGAACACGAATTCGGCGACGTGGTCGCGCGCGGCCACCGCGTCGATCGAGTTCTCGCACGGCGCGTCGTAACCCAGCTCCCGCGCCGACAGCTCGGGCCGCACGCAGATCGCCGAGCCCGCGAGCGCGGCCGCGCCGAGCGGCGAACGCGCGGTGCGACGGTCCCAGTCGACCAGGCGATCGGCGTCGCGATACAGCGACTGCGCGTGGGCGAGCAATTGATGGCCGAACACGATCGGCTGCGCGGGCTGCAGGTGGGTGAATCCGGCCGTCACCGTGTCGACATGCCGGCTCGCCTGGCCGATCAGCGCATCCTGCAGGTCGAGCACGCCGCGCACGAGCCGGCGCGCCTTGTCGCGCAGATACAGGCGCAGGTCGTTCGCCGCCTGGTCGTTGCGCGAGCGCCCGGCGCGCAGCTTGCCGCCGAGCGCCGGCAGCCGCTGCGTGAGCACGCGCTCGAGGAACGTGTGCACGTCCTCGTCGGCGAGCGATGGCGCGATCGCGCCGGCGGCATAGTCGCGCGCGATGCCGTCCATCGCGTCCAGCAGTTGCGCGAGGTCGTCGTCGTTCAGGATACCCGCGCGGTTCAGTTCGCGCGCATGGGCCCGGGAGCCCGCCAGATCGTACGGCACGAGACGGAAGAAACTCGGATCGGAGCGGGACAGGTTCTGCAGCGCGTCGGACGGCGCCGACTGGAAGCGGCCGCCCCACAGGCGTTCGATCGGTTCGGTAAGGCTCATTGCGGTCGACCTCGACTCGGTTGGATTGCTCCCACTGTAGGCATTCAATTTTTTTTGTTGTAGCGAGAAATTGAATCCGTTTTAATGAAATTTTTCTCAGTATCGTCGCCCGCGACGTGCCCCGCCGATGCGCAACCGCCTGCCTCCGCTGAACCCGCTTCGCGCATTCGAAGCCGCCGCCCGGTGCGGCAGCGTGTCGGCCGCCGCCGATGAACTGCACGTGACCGCCAGCGCGGTCAGCCACCAGATCCGCATTCTCGAGAACACGCTCGGCATCGCGCTATTCGTCCGATCAAAGGCCCGCGTGAAGCTCACGCCCGAAGGTGAGGCGCTGCTCGAACCGGTCGGTACCGCGTTCGACATGATCGCGAACGCCACCGTCAGGCTCGATTCGCCGGCCGCCGCCGGCGATCTCGTCGTGTCGACGCCGCTGTCGCTGACGTCGCGCTGGCTCGCCCGGCACATCGGCGATTTTCTGGAGCGTTATCCGGGTATCCATCTGAAAGTGATTCCGTCGAACGACGATCGCGAAACCTATTCGGCGGACGTCGACGTCTGCATTCGCTACGGGGAAGGCAACTGGCGCAACCGGCGCGTCGAGCTGCTCGCGCATCCGGCGCTGTTCCCGGTCGTGAGCCCGGCGTTGATGAACGGGCCCGATGCGATCCGCAAGGTGCAGGATCTCGCGGGGCGGACGCTGTTCTGCGAGCATGCGGGCTCGTGGACGCGGTGGCTCGCGCAAGCGAACGCCGACAAGCTGCCGGGCATCCGCATTCTCGAAATCGGCAACGCGCACATCGGCGTCGAAGCCGCGGTGCACGGCCAGGGCGTCGCACTCGGCGACAGCCTGTCGGTGCGCGACGACCTGATCGACGGCACGCTCGTGCGGCCGTTCAGCGCCACGGTGCCGTCACGCCACGCGTACTATCTCGTCACGCGTCATGAACTGGCCGAGTCGCCGCTCGTGGCCGCGTTCACGTCGTGGCTGCGGGCACGCCTCGCGTGATACGCGTCGCCGCGCGCGGTGTGCTCACGCACCAAGGCTCGCGAGGTCGTCCCACACCATCACGATGTTGCGCGATCGCCAGACCGGCCCCGGATCGATGTATTCGCCGGCAGGCCGGCCATGCAGCGCCGCATAAAACGCGATCGCCGCGTCGTTGCCGTCGACGACGCTCAACGCCGCGCCCGGATACCGCAACCGGCCCAAATGCGTCGCGAGCCGCGCGAGCAGCTGGCGGCCGATGCCGCGACGCTGGAATCGGGGATCGACATACAGAAACTTGATCTCGCCACGGCCGTTGAATACCGGATCGGACGGCGCGCCGGCGGCCCCGATGCCGACGATGCTGCCGTCGATCTCCGCCACCAGCACGAGCGGGTTCCCGTCGTTCGACGACAGCTTTTCATTCCATTGTCTGCGGCGATAGTGTTCGTCGAGAACGGCGTGCGCGTCGGCCGGCGCGAGATCCCGATAGGTCTGCCGCCAGACCTTGACATGAAAATCGGCGATCGCCTGCGCATCGCCGATCGTGGCGGACCGGATGGATAGGCCAGTCATTGAGGACGCTCCCGGAGGCATCGCGCCGACGGGCGCGATGTGCACGACGGATTGTGGACGATCCGTGCAACGCTGTCGAACGACCTTCGTGGCCGCGCGATCGAGCGGGCCGACCCATCGCGCCGCCCTCACCCCCGTCCGCGCCGCATCCTGAGCGTCGCCGACGGCGATTCGCCGAACGCCCGCTTATACTCGATCGCGAACCGCCCGAGGTGCGCGAAGCCCCATTTCAGCGCGACGTCGGTAACCGACGCGAGCCCCGGCGTGTCGTCGGCCAGCAGTTCGTCGCGCACATGTTGCAGCCGCAACTGTCGGACGAAGCCCATCGGCGTGATCCCGTGGCGATTGCGGAAGCCGGCGAACAGCGTGCTCGGGCTGACGCCGGCGAGTTCGGCGAGCCGTTCGATCGTCAGCGGCTCGTCGAGATGCGCGCGGATGTATTCCTCGACGCGCCGCACGTAGAACGGCGCGAGCGGCGCCGGCGCGGAACGGGTGCCGTTGCGCGCGGTGTTCGGGTGGCCGTACAGCAGCAGGTTCAGCAGCGTCGATTCGAGCTGCTCGAACGCGAGCGGATGACGCAGCGGATGCGCGTCCGTCGCGATCGCGCCGGCGAGCACCGGCAGCACCTGCGCGAGACAGACGCCCTGCGGCGACGACAGGTCGAACGCCGGTTCGAATTCGACGCTCGCGCGCCGGTCGTCGCCGAAATGCCGCTGCGCGTGGCGCTCCATCACGTCGCGCTCGATACGCAGGATGACTTGCGGACACGCTTCGCCCCATCGCATCCGGAGCGGCAGCGTGGGCGACAGCAGCGACGCCGTGTCGGGCGACGACACGAAGCGCGTCGCGCCGCATTCGATCTGGGCGTCGCCGCGCAGCGGAATCTGCAACAGATAGAAATGCTCGAGCGGCCCCGGTTCGATCGACACCTCGCCACCGTAATCGAGCAGGTTCAGCGACAGGTTGCCCCAGCGCGCATGGTGCATGCAGCTGTGCAGCACGCGCGATTCGCCGGTGGGCGTGAGTCGATGCGGCTTGAAGACGTCCGCCACGCGCGCACGCACCTCGTCGACGTCGTTCGACTCCAGCAGCAGCGTGCCGTGATTGAAACAGGCGGCTTCACCCAGCCAGCCGGTTTCGGAAAATTGCGCCATCGAAGTTCTCCCGTCGTGCTCGATCGCACTCGCGCCGTGCATGCATTCCCGATCTCGGGGAATGCGTCGCACGATCCGGACAGCGCCCGGAGCATCCGGACAATCCGTCCCACGAAACACGCAAGTCCCGCGCAAGCCACGCAAGAAGCGGACCGTTCGCGCATCGTAGAAAACTGTGCGGGCTGTCCGCATCCGCACATACCCGCAGTCGCCCACGGCCCGCCGGCTCGCGGCGGCCGCTGCCGCAGGTTTCCGGAATTCGCGGATACCGGCCGAAGAAAGCGGATAGAAACGCCCATTTCGGCCGCCAATACTGGGCCCATCACCGAAACCAACAGCACGGAGGGACAGATGAACGGACGTCACATCGAGATTCCATCGCCGGACGGCGGCGCGTTTCGCGCGTACCTGAGCACGCCGGCCGGCGGCACGGGGCCGGGCATCGTGCTCTGTCACGAGATCTTCGGCGCGAACGCGACGATGCGGGACGTGGCCGACTACTACGCCGAGGAAGGCTACACGGTGCTCGTGCCGGACCTGTTCTGGCGCCAGTCGCCCGGCATCGAGCTCGGGTATGCGGCCGCCGATGTCGAGCGCGCAATGGCCCTTTATCGCGAATTCGACGAAAACAACGGTGTCGACGACGTCGGCGCCGCGCTGGACGCGCTCCGCCAGCGGCCGGAATGCACGGGCGAGGCCGGCGTGCTCGGCTACTGCCTCGGCGGCAAGCTCGCGTATCTCGCCGCATGCCGGCTGCCGGGCGTGGCGGCGGCGGTCAGCTACTACGGCGTGGGCATCGAGCATGCGCTGGACGAAGCGGCGCACCTGCACGGGCGGCTCGTGCTGCAGATCGCCGCGCAGGACCGTTTCTGCCCGCCCGACGCGCAGCAGCGCATCGCGGCTGCGCTGGCCGGCCGCGACGGCGTCGAAGTCTACGTCTACCCCGGCGTCGACCACGCGTTCGCCCGCGCCGGCGGCGATCATTACGACCAGGCCGCCGCGGTCATGGCCCACCAGCGCGCGATCGCCGCGTTCCGCGCCGCGCTCGGCCCGCACTACGACCTGTCCGCGCTGTGGGAAACGCATCTGCAGCACGAGTTCGACACGCGCAACGTCGACGCGACGATGGCCACGATGGTCGCCGAGCCGTACGTCAACCATGTTCCGACGCTGACGGGCGGCGTCGGCCATGACGAGCTCAAGCGCTTCTACACGCATCACTTCGTGCATGCGAACCCGCCCGACACGACGATCACGCCGATCTCGCGCACGATCGGCGCGAGCCAGATCGTCGACGAGCTGCTGTTCTGCTTCACGCACACCACCGAGATCGACTGGATGCTGCCGGGCGTCGCGCCGACCGGCAAGCGCGTCGAGATTCCGCTCGTCGCAATCGTCAAGTTTCGCGGCGACAAGCTCTATCACGAGCACATCTACTGGGATCAGGCGAGCGTGCTCGTGCAGATCGGCCTGCTCGACCCGTCAGGCCTGCCGGTCGCGGGCGTCGACACGGCCCGCAAGCTGCTCGACGTCACCGTGCCGTCGAACGGCCTGATGCGCCGCTGGCGCGACAGTGCGCCGTCCACCGGTGCGCACTGACGCGGCCCCACCCTCACCCCCATGATTCCCGGAGACACCCCATGAATGCCCTTGCTGGCAAAGTCGCGCTCGTCACCGGCGGCGCCACGCTGATCGGCGCCGCGGTTGCACAGGACCTGAGCCGCGCCGGTGCGTGCGTCGCGATCCTCGATCTCGATGCGGACAACGGCGCACGCGTGGCCGCATCGCTCGGCGAACGGGCGCTGTTCATCGCGCTCGACATCACGGACGACCGTGCGATCGAGCGCGCGATCGCGACGATCGTCGAACGATTCGGCGCGATCGACGTGCTCGTCAACCTCGCGTGCAGCTATGTCGACAACGGCATCCACGCGACCCGCAACGACTGGCTCGCGGCGATGGACGTCAACGTCGTGTCGGCGGCGATGCTCGCGAAGGCCGTGCATCCGCACATGGCGCGGCGCGGCGGCGGCGCGATCGTGAATTTCAGCTCGATCTCCGCGCAGTGCGCGCAAACCGGCCGCTGGCTGTATCCGACCTCCAAGGCCGCAATCCGCCAGCTCACGCGCAGCATGGCGATGGATCTCGCGCCCGACCGGATTCGCGTCAACTCGGTGTCGCCCGGGTGGACCTGGTCGCGCGTGATGGACGAGCTCACGCACGGCGACCGTGCGAAGACCGATCGCGTCGCCGCGCCGTTCCACCTGCTCGGCCGCGTCGGCGATCCGTCGGAAGTCGCGCAGGTCGTCACGTTCCTGTGCAGCGACGCGGCGAGCTTCGTGACGGGCGCCGACTACGCGGTGGACGGCGGCTATGCCGCGATGGGCCCCGAACAGGCGGTGCCGGCGATTCCGCGGCTCGCGGAGTGACCGCGCGTCGCCGCTGCTTCCCTCGATCAGTACGGCCGCTACACGACCAACCAAGGAATTTCCCATGAGACGCATCGCTATCGTCGGCGCCGGCCAGTCCGGCCTGCAACTCGCCTTCGCCCTGCTCAACCAGGGCTACCACGTCACGCTCGCGACCAACCGCGACGCGGAGCAGATCCGCTCCGGCAAGGTCATGTCGAGCCAATGCATGTTTCACACGTCGTTGCAGATCGAGCGCGATCTCGGCCTGAATACGTGGGAGGAAGCATGCCCGTCCGTCGAAGGCATCGGCATCGCGGTGCCGCACCCGGACGGCCACGGCCGCAAGGCGATCGACTGGTCGTCGCGGCTGACCCGCTACGCGCAGTCGGTCGACCAGCGCGTGAAGATGGCCGACTGGCTCGACGGCGTCCGCCGCCGCGGCGCGGACGTGCGCATCGCCGACATCGGCGTGCCCGAACTCGAGGAACTGGCCCGCAGCCACGATCTCGTGCTGCTCGCGGCCGGCAAGGGCGACATCGTGAACCTGCTCGGCCGCGACGATGCGCGCAGCCCGTTCGATCGTCCGCAGCGCGCGCTGGCGCTGACCTACGTGACAGGGATGACGCCGAGCGAGCCGTATTCGCGCGTGCGCTTCAACCTGCTGCCGGGCATCGGCGAGTACTTCGTGTTTCCCGCGCTGACCACCACCGGCCCGTGCGAAATCATGGTGTTCGAAGGCATCCCGGGCGGCCCGCTCGACTGCTGGGCCGACGTAAAGACGCCCGAGCAGCATCTGGACCGCAGCCTGTCGTTCCTGCAGCAGTACGTACCGTGGGAATACGAGCGCTGCCGCGACGTCGCGCTCACCGATCCGAACGGCACGCTGGCCGGGCGCTTCGCGCCGACCGTGCGCAAGCCGTTCTTCCGGCTGCCGTCGGGCCGCACCGTGTTCGGGATGGCCGATGCGGTGGTGGTCAACGATCCGATCACCGGCCAGGGCTCGAACAACGCCGCGAAATGCGCGAACGCGTATTTCGACGCGATCGTCGCGCGCGGTGCCGCACCGTTCGGCGAAGACTGGATGCACCAGACGTTCGAAGGCTACTGGGCGTATGCGCGGCACGTCGTGCGCTGGACCAACTCGCTGCTCACCCCGCCGCCGCCGCACATCCTCGAACTGCTCGGTGCGGCCGGCCAGTTGCCGTCGCTCGCGAAAACGATCGTCGACGGTTTCGACGATCCGCGCCGGTTCGCGCCGTGGTGGTTCGAACCGTCGGCGTGCGCGGCGCTGATCCGCGAACACAGCGTGCGTGCGGAGTGAGCGCCATGGACACGACCGTTACCGACCGTCCGGCCCTCGACCCGATGCAGTTGCGCGCCGCGTTCGGGCAGTTCCCGACCGGCGTCACCGTGATCACCACGTGCGCGGCCGACGGGCGCAAGGTCGGCCTCACCGCGAATTCGTTCTCGTCGCTGTCGCTCGATCCGCCGCTCGTGTTGTGGAGCCTGCGCAAGCTCGCGCCGAGCCGCCCGGATTTCGTCGCGGCGACCCACTTCGCGATCAACATCCTCGCGCACGACCAGATCGACCTGTCGCGCCGCTTCGCGACGCCCAGCGCCGACAAGTTCGACGGCGTGCCGCACGCGGATTCGGAGAACGGCAGCGTGCCGTGCCTCGACGGCGCGAGCGCGCGCTTCGTGTGCCGCAACGTCGGCCACTACGAAGGCGGCGACCACCTGCTGTTCATCGGCGAGATCGAGCAGTTCGACGCCTTCGGCAAGGCGCCGCTCGTGTTCCATGCGGGCCAGTATCGCGCGATCGCCGATCATCCCGATCTTTCACGCTCCATTTAATTAGTACATACAATCAAATAGCCAAGAGGTGGTGAACATGAAAATCGGCTCTCGCCTGCTCGTCGCCGCAGGCTTCGCACTCGCCGGCCTCGGCGGCCTCGCCGGTCATACGCCGGCCCATGCGGCCGACCTGCCGGCGGTCAACCTCGGCATGACCAGTTTCCTCGACGGCATGCCGCCGGCCGGCGCCGGCTGGTACGGCACGCAGTACCTGCAGTACTACACGGCCGGCCGCGTCAACGACAATGCAGGCAACAAGGTCGGGCTGCCGAAGCAGGACATCGACCTGTTCGCGGGCTTGAGTCAGCTCGTCTATCAGTCCCCGCTGACGTTTGCCGGCATGCATCCGGGCCTCGACGTGATCCTGCCGTGGATCGCGTCCGCGCGGACCGACGACGGCATCGGCAACGTCGCGCTGAATGCGCGCGCCGGCTTCGGCGATCTGCTGATCGGCCCGTTCGTCCAGTTCGACCCGGTGATGGGCGCGCAGGGCCCACGCTTCGCGCAGCGCGTCGAATTCCAGTTCGTCGTGCCGACCGGCGCGTACGATCCGGCGCGCGCGATCAATCCGGGCAGCCATTTCTGGTCGTTCGATCCGTACTGGGCCGCGACGCTGTGGCTCACGCCGAAATGGACCGTATCGTGGCGGCTGCACTATCTGTGGAACGCGACCAACCATCAACCGGCGACGGCACTCGGCCCGGACGTGACGTCGACGCAAGCGGGCCAGGCGATCCACGTGAACTTCGCGACCGAGTACGAAGTGCGGCCCGGCCTGCGGCTGGGGCTCAACGGCTACTGGCTACGTCAGACCACCGACATGAAGGCCAACGGGCAGGACGTGCCGGGCACGCGGGAAGCCGTGTTCGCGATCGGGCCGGGCGCCATGTATAGCTTCTCGCCGCACGATCACCTGCTGTTCAACGCGTACTTCGAGACCTATGCGCGCAACCGGCCGCAGGGGACGCGGATGGTGCTGCGCTACGTGCATCACTTTCAGTGATACACCGGGCGTCGGCCGTCCCGATACGCAGCACGCCGGCTCGGCGGTTAGCCGCAGGGGGCAGCCGTGAAGGCGGTGGACTACGGCTCGTTCCATGATCGACCATGGGTCCAGGATGCATCGACGCCGCTATGGTCGACCTGTCTCGCGGCGCCGCCTGGGGAGGGAGCCTCCATGAAGCCTGTTGCCGCGCCGGCCGCCGAATCGCCCCGGGGCCGGCACGTCGAGCCTGGATCGATGCGCGTGAAGCCGCATCCGCGCGCCGCTTACGGCGCGACGCCGACGAACGTGGGCAGCAGCACGCGATAGACGTGGATCATCGCCGGCCCGAGCAGCACCATCATCAGCGCGGGGAAGATGCAGAAGATCAGCGGAAACAGCAGCTTCAGCGCGATCTTCGCCGCGCGTTCCTCCGCGCGCATCCGGCGCCGCGTACGCAGCATGTCCGACAGCACGCGCAGCGATTCGCCGATGCTCGTGCCGAACCGGTCCGCCTGGATCAGCATCGCGCAGAACGATTCGATGTCCTCGACGCCGGTGCGCAGCGCGAGATTGCGCAGCGCCGTCTCCTTCGTGAAGCCGGAGCGCATCTCGAGCAGCAGCAGATCGAGTTCGCTCGCGACCACCTCGCTGCGAAACCGCAGCTCCTCGCTCACCTTCATCAGCGCCGCGTCGAGCCCGAGCCCCGCCTCGACGCACACCGTCAGCAGGTCGAGCGCGTCCGGGAAATCCTCGAAGATCTTCTGCTGGCGCACCTTGACCCGCTGCGACAGTACGATGTTCGGGATGTAGTAGCCGATGCCGGCGAGCGCCACGAGAATCAGCGACAGCACCGCGCGCTCGTCGCCGAGCGACGTCGTGATCAGCGCCAGCAGCGCCGCGCACGGCAGGCCGAGCGCGAGTATCGTCTTCGCGGTGAAATACAGCGCGGCCGCGCTCTGGTTGCGCCAGCCGGCATTCATCAGCCGGATGCGCAGCGGCGAATTCTCCCAGCCCTCCTTCGGCACCGACAGCTTCGAGATCGGCGTGGACAGCTCGACCAGCTTCGCGACCCAGCGCGACGCCATGTCGTCGCCGTCGCCCGGGCCGGCGACGCCGCCCGCCCCGGTTCCGCCGGCCTGCTGGAGCCGGCGCTGGATGCCGCGCGGCGCGAACAGCAGCATCGCGACGAGCACGCCGCCGGCCACGAAGATGAACAAGCCGCCCAGCATCACGGCCTGGACCACGCTCAGGTTTTGCATGACAACCTCGCAACGGTTCGTTATTCGGCTCGCGCGTCAGACGCGAATGCGCACGATTCGGCGGATCCAGAACAGGCCGAACAGCATCGACACCAGCATCGTGCCGACCATCCGGATCCCGGCCGGATCCTCCCAGAGCACCGACAGGAATTCGCGGTTCAGCAGCGCCATCACCGCCGCGGTGCCGAACGGCAAGAGCCCGAGAATCCACGCCGACAGCCGCCCTTCCGCC
Organism: Burkholderia sola; assembly: GCF_905400185.1. Lineage (NCBI taxonomy): Bacteria > Pseudomonadati > Pseudomonadota > Betaproteobacteria > Burkholderiales > Burkholderiaceae > Burkholderia > Burkholderia sola. Next base: position 492,248 of record NZ_FR989677.1, on the reverse strand, counting down.
GACAGCACGCGCACCTTGTCGAACAGCTTGAAGCGCTCGCGGATCAGCGCGGCGATGCTGTCGAGCAACTCGGCCAGGTTGCCGCCCGTCTCGCGCTGGATCAGCACCGCGATCACGAAGTAGCGCAGGTCCTGCACCGGCACGCGCGTCGCGAGGTTCATCAGCGCGTCGTGCAGCGACACGCCGTAGTTGACCTCGTCGAACGTGACGCGGAATTCGCCGCCCATCGGCTCGGAAAACTCGTCACCGACCATCCCGAGCGTGCTCGTGAACGAATGACCGGAGCGCAGCGCGCGCGCGATCATGTCGCAGATCTCCGGCAACTGCCGTTCGAGCTTGCGCATCCGCCGGGCGCGGCGGCGCAACACGTACATCATCGGCCACCACCCGGCGAACAGCGCGAGCGGCACCGCGGCGAGCTGCGGCGCTCGCGCGAAACTCGCCGCGAACCACGTGAGCGCCGCGAACGTCGCGCTGAGCGTGATCAGCTTCGGCAGCGTCCAGTCGAGGCCCGACTGCTGGATCACGAGATCGAGCGCATGCACGCGCGGCAGGCGCAGCAGCAGCCGGTCGAACGGCTTCGACTCGTCGAGCATGCGCTTTTTCAGGATCGACAGCCGCTCCTGCTGCACGTTGCCGCCGGCCGACATCGCGCGAATGCGCGATTCGATCCGGCGCGCGGCGGCGCCGTGCCGCGCGTTCCACCATTGATAAATGCCTTCGATCGACAGCACGACCGCGACGAAGGTAAGAATCACAAAACCGTAAAAGATCGCATTCATGAGCCTCTCCCCGGCAGCACAGGACGCCCTGGCGTCAGTCCGCCTCGTACCGCATGGACGGGTCGTACAGCGAATCCGGCAGGTTGATGCCGAACGCCTGCAGCCGCTCGACGAACTTCGGCCGCACGCCGGTCGCGCAGAAGTGGCCGCGCACCGCGCCGTCGCGGTCCACGCCCGTGCGCTTGAACGTGAAGATCTCCTGCATGTTGATGATGTCGCCTTCCATCCCGGTCAGTTCCTGGATGCTGATGATCTTGCGCTTGCCGTCCGTGAGCCGCGCCGCCTGCACGACCACCGAGATCGCCGACGCGATCTGCTGGCGCATCGTCTTCGGCGGCAGCGTCAGGCCGGACACGCTGACCATGTTCTCGAGCCGCGTCAGCGCGTCGCGCGGCGTGTTCGCGTGGATCGTCGCGAGCGAGCCTTCGTGGCCGGTGTTCATCGCGTTGAGCATGTCGAGCGCTTCGGCGCCGCGCACTTCGCCGAGGATGATCCGGTCCGGGCGCATCCGCAGCGCGTTGCGCACCAGCGTGCGCTGCGTGATCTCGCCCTTGCCCTCGATGTTCGGCGGGCGCGTTTCGAGCCGCAGCACGTGCGGCTGCTGCAGTTGCAGTTCGGCCGCGTCCTCGATCGTCACGATCCGCTCGTTGCGCGGAATGAAGCCGGACAGGATGTTGAGCAGCGTCGTCTTGCCGCTGCCGGTGCCGCCCGACACCAGCACGTTCACCTTCGCGCGCGACAGCGCGTCGAGCAGCTCGGCCATCGGCGGCGTCAGGCTGTGGTAGCGCACGAGGTCGTCCATCTTCAGCGGGTTGACCGCGAAACGCCGGATCGACATCAGCGGCCCGTCGATCGCGGACGGCGGGATGATCGCGTTCACGCGCGAACCGTCCGGCAGCCGCGCGTCGACCATCGGGCTCGATTCGTCGATGCGGCGCCCGACGCGCGACACGATCTTCTCGATCACCTTCATCAGGTGCGCATCGTCGTAGAACGTCACGTCGGTCAGTTCGAGCTGCCCGCAGCGCTCGACGTAGACCTGCCGGTACGTGTTCACGAGGATGTCGGAAATGCCGGGGTCGCGCAGCAGCGCTTCGAGCGGGCCGAAGCCGAACATCTCGTCGTACACGTCGATCGCGAGCTGGCGCCGCTCGATGTCGTTCGCCGGCATCCTTTCCTCGTCGAGGATGCGTGCGATCAGCGAGCCGATCTCCATGCGGACCTGGTCCTGATGCAGTCGCGACAGGCGCTCGAGCTCGACGCGCTCGAGCACGGCCAGGTGAATTTCGCGGCGCAGCTTCTGGTATGCGTCGCGCACCGACGAATGCGCCGGGCCGACCGGTTCGCCGCCCGCCGCCGCCGGCTGGGCCCGATGCAAGGACATCTGTTCGCGCAATGACATGATGGTTCCCCGTAAGAATTACATCGACTTGAGCTTCGGCGTGGCCTTGCGGCCGAACAGCCGGGACATCAACGGCTCGCTGTGCGTCGCGCTGCGTCCCGCGCGCACCTCGCCGTCGACGAGTTGTTTCGCATGGCCCTGCAACGCCCGTGCGACCGCCGAGCCGCGCGCGAGCCGCGACACCGGATGGCCCTGGTTGATCGCTTCGAGCACGGTGTCGGCGTCGTCGGGAATCGTGCAGGCCGCCTGCAGCCCGAGCACTTCCTCGAGCGCGGTGCGGGTCCGCTCGCTCGCGCGCGTCGCGCGGTTCACGATCAGCCGCAACTGGTCGGTCGAGTAGCCGAGCGACACGAGGATCTCCAGCAGCCGGCGGCCGGCGCGCACGTGCGGCATCGCGGGCTGCAGCACGAGCTGGATCTGGTCGCTGCGATCGAGCGCGACCATCGACAGCGGGTTGATGCCGACGCCGACGTCGAAGATCACGAAGTCGTAGCGCGGCGCGGCGACGCCGAGAATCCATTCGAGCGCGTCCTCGCGCATCTCGGCGGCCTTGACCGGGTCGCCGGCGCCGGCCAGCACGTGGAAGTTTTCCGTCACGTGCGCGACGCTCGCGTCGAGAAACGCGCTGTCGAGCCGTTCGATCTGCGCGCATAGCTGCGGCAGCGTCGACGGCGGGGTTTCGTCGCTGACGAGGAACGCCGCGTCGGCGAACTGCTGGTTCAGGTCGATCAGCAGCACGCGGCGCTTGAAGCCCTCGGCGATCTCGAACGCGACGTTGCTGGCCGCGAAGCTCGTGCCGGCGCCGCCCTTGCACGACATGAACGACACGATGCGCGTGTCGTCGGTATCGCGCCGCGTGCTCTGCGCGGCGGCCCGCCCGAGCGCGTGGCCGAGCGCCTGCGGATCGAGCGGCCACTGCAGCACGTCGCGGGCGCCCGCACGCATCGCATCGAGCAGCACGTGCGGCGATGCGTCGGCCGTCACGAGGATGCAGGTCAGGCCCGCATGCGCGCGGCAGATGCGCTCGATCGCCGACAGCTCGAACGGCTCGAGCGACGCGCCGTCGACCAGCAGGATGTCGAACGCGTCGAGCCCGTCGGTGCGATGTTCGATCTGCGACGGGCGGCCGGTGGCGCGCGTCGTGCGATAGCGTCCGCAGTCGGCCACGAGACGCGCGATCTGCGAAAGCCGCGCGGTATCGTCGGAAGCTACGAGGATATTGATCATGTCGTGTGCCTCGTCTTGTCGATTAGTTGCAGGCGGAGCCGCCCGTCGCGGAATTCAGGCTTTCGCGCGGCAGCGTCGTCGTGAACGGCGGCATTTTCAGCGTGACGTTCATGAACGGGATCATGGTCTTGACGGTGACGTTCGTGACGCTCACCGTCACGAACGAGCACGTGTTGACGTCGCAACTCGACGGCGTGTAGTTGACCGACACGTTCGCGCTCGACAGCAGCGGCATCAGCGATCGCACGCGCTTCACGACGCCCGCGGCGTTCACGTCGCAGACCACCGCCGTGCGTGCGCCGAGGCGCACGGCCTCGCTCGCCGTGTTCCAGTAGAACAGCACGCGGCCGAACTCGAAGATGCCGATCAGCAGCATGATCAGCACCGTCGCGATCAGCGCGAATTCGACGATCGCCGCGCCGCGCTGCGCGCGCCGGCGGGACAGCGGAAAATGGCGCGCGTTCATGACACTTGCCTCATCACGGTGACGATGTTGCCGAAGGTGATCGACGGCAGCCCCGGGTACGCGGGAATCGGCTGGTACTTGTAGCCGCTGATCTTCACTTCGACGACGTTGATCGCGCCCGTGGCCGTGCCGCTTGCCGCGTTGTTGTTCGAATCGTAGGTCGGCAGGTTCGCGAACTGCGACGGATCGGACGCATCGCTGCAGCCGGTCGTGTGCTGCGCGTCGCAGATCGTGACCATCGACGTCGTGAGCCCGGGCACCAGCTCGGTGCCCGACGTGCCGCACGTCGTGCTGCCGTAGACGACCAGGCACTGCGCCTGCGCCACCGGATACGCGCTGTCGGTCGGCAACCAGACCGACAGGTAGCGCGCCGCGTCGCGGGTCGCCTTGGTCAGCGTCTCGTACTGGTAGATCGCCCGGCCGAACTCGGCCACGCCGGTCGCCAGCATGATCATCGGCATCAGCACGAGCGCGAACTCGACGGCGACGGCGCCGCGGGTGCGCGAACGACGAATCGACGGCTTCTTCATGATCGTCTCTCCGCTATTGAACGAGCATCGGAACCTGGGTTCCGGACGCGCTGCCGCTGCCGGGCAAGCCGTGCGTCGCGCACGGGTTGTTGCCGGACACCGACGAGCCGAGGTATTCCAGATGCGCGACGATGGCGCCGCTGCCGGCGCTGAACGGGAGCGGATCGAGCATCAGCACGCAATCCCACTGCGTGACGTGCACCTTGCCGCTGGTGCCCTTCAGCGTCGAACAGTCGCCCTCCGGCGCGAGCGCGAGGCGCCGGTCGCTGCCGTAGGTCGCGTAGTTGCTCGCCGTCGCCGTGCCGTTGGTGGCGATGCCGCTGCCCGACGGCGGTGCGCCGTCGCCCTGGTAAGGCTTGAAGCTCGCGCGGTCGGCCACGAACTGCGTGTACGCGTCGCCCTTGATGCCCGGCGTTCCCGGCGGCCCGTAGTTCGGGCCGACATACGCGTAGCCGGTGAAGTCGGGCTGGCCGCTCGAACCATTCGCGCCGTTCGTATAGATGCCGAAGCGCGTGTTCCAGGCCCGCAGCGACGCCGACTTCAGGCCCGTGGTGGCCAGGTCCGGCGGGCTCGTGATGTTGCAGGTATTGCCCGACAGCTCGCTCGCGAGCGTCGTCTCGTTCGTCGAGCCGTCGAGCGCCGCCCAGCCGAAGTTGCCGGGCCCGTAGGTCGACGACGATCCGGACGGCGACGTGATCCAGTCGCCGACCTTGTAGGCCGGATCGGACGGACCACGGCACACGAACACCGGAATCGCGCAGGTCGTCTGCCCGCCGCCGACGGTCGCGATCGCGCTCGCCGACACTTCCGCCGCATTCGCGAGCTTCGTGCCCGGCAGCACGTTCAGCACCTCGATGAACCAGTGCGCGATGTTGCTCAGCGTCGCGGTGCACTGCACGTACTTGACGCTCGCCGGGTTCGTGACCGCGTTCTTCGCCAGGAACGGGTTGGTCAGCGAATCGCTGAACGTGACGTTCGCGTTCGTCGACATCTGCACCGACGTCTTCTGGAAAAACACGAAATTCAGGTGACCGGCGGCGATGCCGTCGGCCTCGGCCACCGACAGGCTGATGGCCGAGGTCAGGTCGCGCGCGGCCGACAGCGCGCAGGCATCGGCGCTGTTCTGCAGTTCGCTGCGCGTGACGTACAGCTTGCCAAGATCCAGCGCGAGCCCGACGAACCCGATCATCACCGCCAGCGAGAGGCCGACGATGATCGCGACGGCACCGCGCTGGCGATGCAGGCTGCGACGCGTGACTTTCGGATAGCGGGCTGCGCGGTTCATGGCGTTCTCCCTGAGCATGCCGTCGTTATTGGGTAGCCTTGCCGATGCCGATCACGAACGCATTGGCAGGCGGCACGGTCTGCTTGAACGACTTGTCGTAGTTGTCGAGCGCGGCCGCGGCGGCGCTGCCGTCGACCCCCGGCGCCGACGCCGGATGTTCGCCGGCATGCGGGTCGATGATCTGGGCGTGCATCACGGTGCGGACCGAATCGCCGAAGCGGCTGTCCCACACCGGGGTCGACGACATGCAGCCGGCAAGCGCGAACGCGAGCGGGACGGCGAGCGCCGCGCGGCGCACGAATACGAGGTAGGCGGATTTCATGAGCTTCCCCTTGGATGGCTTCAACGATCGGTGGACTGAGGTTCCGCACCCGTACGCGCGATCTGCGCGTTGGGCGCCGCCGCGGTCCGGTGCTTGGTGCGCGCCGACGGCTGGTCCGACGGTTCGGCGCCGGCGGCCGCAAGACGCGCGGCGGCGGCTTCGATGCGTGCGACGCGCGCCGCGGTGGCCGCATCGGGCTGCGGCGCGGCGGCCGCGACCGGCGCGGGCGCCTTCGGCGGCTCGGCCGGCACCGGTTGCTGCACGTCGGCTTGCGGCGCGCGCGGCGCGGGCAGCGCGGCCGGCACGACCGGTGCTTCCGATTTCGGCGCCGGAGCGGGTGCCGGCGCCTGGGCCGGTGTCTGCGGCGCGGCGGCCGCACCGTTCGCGGGCTGCATCGGCTGGGCGCCTGCCTTGCGCACGCCGCGGCGGCCTTCCATGTTGCCGGTCGCATACACGTCGATTTCGCTCGGCTTCGAGAAGCTGTCGGTCGGCAGCGCGACGTCCGCCGTCTGCAGCGGCTTCACCAGGTGCGGCGTGATCAGGAAGATCAGCTCGGTGCGGTCCTGCTGGAACGACGTGCTGCGGAACAGCGCGCCGAGCACCGGCACTTCGCCGACACCGGGGATCGCCTTCAGCGCACCGCTTGCGTTGTCCTTGATCAGCCCGCCGATCGCGAACGATTCGCCGTCGCTCATCTGCACCGTCGTCGATGCGCGCCGCGTGGTGATCAGCGGCAGGATCGACGTGCCGCCGATGTTTGACGCGCTCAGCGTGACGCCCGTCTGCGACAGTTCCGACACTTCCGGCGCGACCTTCAGGCTGATCCGGCCGTTGGCCAGCACCGTCGGCGTGAACTTCAGCGCGACGCCGAACTCCTCTTCCTGCAGCGTGATCGACGAGACGCCGTTGCTGCCGCTCTGCGGGATCGGGATGAAGATCTTGCCGCCCGCGAGGAACGTCGCTTCCTGGCCGCTGATCGTCACGAGGTTCGGCTCCGCGAGGATCTTCACGAGGTTGTCGGTGTTCTGCGCGTCGGCCGCGATGCTGAACGGCTTGTTGTTCGCCTTGTTGAAGATGGCGCCGCTCGCGACACCGGCAAGCAGGTTGCTGACCAGCGCGCCGCTCCACGAACCGAAGCCGCCCTGGATGTTGAACGCGCTGCCCATCTGGTTGATCAGCGTCTTCGACACCTCGGCCACCTTCACCTCGAGCATCACCTGCTGCGGCGACGTGACGTTCAGCATGTTGAGCACGCCGCCGCCCTGCTTGCCGCCGCCCGCGCCTTCGCCCGCGCTGTCGCCGTACGCATGGGCGATCTGCACGGCCTGCTGCGCGGCCTGCGAGCTCGACACGGTGCCGGCCAGCACGATCGTGCCGGCCGCGGTCGACACATGGATGTCGCGCTCGTTCGGCATCAGTTGCAGCAGCGACGCCTGCAGCCCGCCGGCGTCCGCGCCGACCGCGACGTCGATCACGCGGCATGCGCCGCTCCTGCCCTGCACGATCATGTTGGTCGTGCCGACCGCGAGCCCGAGGATGTACAGCGTCTGCGGCGACACCATCGTCGCCTGCGCGACGGCCGGATTGCCGATCGTCCGGTTGCGGACCGGCTCCGGCATCGGCACCAGCAGCGACTTGCCGAGCGGCACCGCGACACTGGTCGATTCGCGCACGGCGCCGACGCAGTTCGGCCCGCGCAGCGGCCCCGCCGACGCGGCGGGCGCGGCGGCCGGCGCCGGCGTCATGCTGATCGTCATCTGCATCGGCCCCTTGCCGGCCGCGGCGGGCGCGCTGGCGCCGCCCTTGGTCAGCACCGCCGATTCGATGCCTTCCTGGGCGAGTGCGCCATATACGGTCAGCCATCCCGAACAGAGGATCGCGGCCATCATCGTGCCCCGTGCGACGCGTGTGCGCAGTGGGCCGGTACCTGTGCGTTGCGGTTTGATCTTCATTTCGTCTGATCCCCCGAGAGACCGGCGCCGTGCCGGTTATCGACTTCCAAGGCCGCCGCGCGTTGCCGGCGGCCGGTTTGTTTATCTGGCTGGTTGGTTTGGCTTCAGAAACACTCGACGCTGCCCTTCACGCCCGTCAGCACGCCGACGCAGTCGCGCCGCACTTCCGGCGCCGCATGCGACGCGACGTGCACACGGACCGGCCGCACCTGGACGGGCGCCGGCGCCGCTGCCGGTGCGGGCTCCTTGCCGAGCAGCGTCAGCTTGGTCGCGCCGCCGGTGGTCAGCGTCTTCTGGTCGACCTGGTTGCGCAGCACGAGCGACAGCGTGCCGACGCTGCGCGCGAGGTCGAGCCGTTCGGCCTGGTCGGGCGTGACTTCGAGCGTCACCGCGTTGACCACCTTCGGCGCCGTGTCGTCGCGGCTGACCTGCTGCGCGACGGCGAGCACGAGGATGTGCTCGAGCACGATCTTCGAGATGCTCTGCCCGTCGGTCTTGCCCTGCTGTTCCTGCGTGTTGACGATCACGTCGACGTAGTTGCCCGGCAGCGCGAAGCCCGCGACGCCGACCACGTCGTTCACGCGCACCGTGATCGCGCGGCTGCCGTCGGCGATCACCGCGGACAGCCCGCCCTTCGTGCCGACCGGCGCGAGCTTCGACTCGATCACCGGCTCGCCGCGCGCGAGGCTGGTGCGCACGACGCGCCCTTCGAGCGTTTTCGTATCGGTGAACGCGCCGGTCGGCACGCTGCCCGACGGCCAGCTCACCATGTGGATCTGGTTCGGCCCGAGCGGCTCGCCCAGGTTCAGGTCGGTGGTGGCCACCGCGACGGACGTGACCGAGCTCGTGGATGTCTGTACCAGCCAGCGGGACGCGAACACGACCGCGGCGAGACCCGCGATCATCGCGACGACCAGCATCATGAGCGCTCGACTGTTTTTCATGGCAATGCTCCTCGACGAATCGTGAAAGAAACGGCTCAACCGGTGATGAACGTGCGGCCTCCGCGCTCGACGGGCGGCGGACGACCGTCGTCACGTTCGGGCGCCGAGCCGAAATAGCTCGCCCACGCGTCGTAAAGCGCGTCGTGCGTCACTTCGGGCGGATCGCCGCGATACCGCGCACCGGCGGCCACCAGGCGCAGCAGATCCACGGGGAAACAGGCAAGAAACGCCTTGCCGGTCGGAAAATGCAGCCGGTGCAGCAGGAAGTCGAAAGCATCGCTCGCCGATACGAGCCCGAGCGACGTGCAGGCCGCGTCGTACACGGCGCGGTAGTGATCGATCGACATCGCGCCGACGTGCAGCTTCGAGCCGAGGCGGCGCATGAACGCGTCGTCGCAGAACTGCTCCGGCGCCAGGTTGCTCGAGAACACCGGCCATACGTCGAACGGCATCACGAAGCGGTTGCCGGATTCGAGCGTCATGAAATCGACGCCGCGATCGAGCGGACGTAGCCAGCGGTTGAGCAGGTCGCGCGGCTCGACGCGCTGGCGGCCGAGATCGTCGACGACGTACATGCCCATGTTCGCCTTCATGTGCGGCGGCGCCTGATAGAAGCCGGCTGCTTCGTCGCGGCGAAGATCGAGCTCGCCGAGCGTCAGTTCGCCGCCGGACATCACGACCGGCCGTTCGCACAGGCGCCAGCGACGGTCGACCGACTGGCCGCGGGCCTGCGACGCTGCGTCGACATGCAGGAGCGGGTCGTAGACCTGGATCACTTCGCCGGCCGCGCAGATCGCGTACGGGATCGGTACGCGACCATGCATCAGCGTGCCGAGCCGTTCGGCGAGGAAGGTCTTGCCGCTGCCGGCAGGGCCGTAGATCAGCAGCGGCCGGCCGGCGTTCAGCGCGGCAGCGGCGGAGTCGAGGATCGACGTGTCGATCACGACGCCTTCGAACGCCGCCCACACGTCGCTCTGGCCGATGTGCAGCTTGCGCACCGAATGCGCGGCCACGTTCGCGAGATACGCGTCGAGCGTGACCGGCGCGGGACCGCTGTAGCCGCTGCGTTCCCGTTCCTCGAGCGCGAGCACGCGGCCCGCGTCGGTCAGGCGAAACGTGACGTCGAGATCGGTCGCGCCGCGATGGGTCAGCTCGACGAGATGCTCGCGCACCAGGAACGCAAAGACGTCGTCGAGCACCGCGAGCGGCAGGCAGTGCCGCTCGACCAGGTCGCCGTACGACGGGCGGCCGAGCATCAGCGTCGACTTCAGCACGAGGCCGGCGACGAACGTCGTGCTCAGGCCGGTTTCCGCGAGCGTGCGCGGCGCCGCGGGCAGCTGCGCGCCCAGCTTCGTATGGATCTCCCGCGACGGCGGCGGATCGGGCAGGCGTGCCACCTGCGCGTCGCGTCTCGGTTCGGTGTGGTTCGTGTTCATGGTCGCTCCGTCCTCGTTGCGTCCTCGTTGCGGATCCGCCGCGCTATGCGCACGACGCGAACAGCATGCCCAGCGTGCCGACCGCGATCGCCACGCCGTACGGCAGCGTGCCGACCGACGCGATCTCGACGGGGCCGTCGTCGGCCTCGGCGCGCGCCGCTCGCGAGCGCCGCACGATCAGCGTGCGCACGTTCGCCCACATCTGGCGCATCCGCCCGCGCAGCAGCGCGTAGGCGATGGCGCCGACCCCGCCGGCCACGAACGTGGCCAGCACGATGTAAAACGTCATTTCCGCGCCGACCCATGCGCCGATCGCGAGCATCAGCTTCACGTCGCCCGCCGCCATCCCGCGCAACAGGTAGAACGGCAGCAGCAGGCCGAAGCCGGTCGCGGCTCCGGCGAGCCATCCGAGCGCGCCGGCCAGCACGCCGTGCAGCAGGCACTGCGCAACCAGCGCGCCGGCCAGGCCGAGCAACACGAGGCGGTTCGGAATGCGACGGCTGGCGATGTCCGTACTGGCCGCGGCGATCGCGAGCAGCGTCACGCACAACGGAACCGGGTAAGGCGGCGCAACGGGAAACATGGCGAACCTCGCGTATCGAATCGGTGGATCAGGAAACCATGGACAACGCGGTGGTCAAGGCGGCGCTCACGGCCGCGGCGATCATCTCGTACGTATCGACGAGCGAGCCCTTCAGCGTGACGACGCTGCCCAGTACCGCGACGGCGAACATCGACGCGAGCAATGCATATTCGATCGACGTCACACCCCGTTCGTCGGCGATCCAGCGACGGGCGACACGCGCGAAGGCTTGCATGATGGTCTCCGGTTTCCGGTTGATCGGGATGGCCGGGGACGGCTCGAATGCTGCACCAGCCGAGCCGCCCGCGGCGCGGTGCATCAGATGCCTGCAACCGCCGAATCGAGGTCGGCCGCGATCGTGCTGAACACGGTCTTGAGGTCCTTCCCGATGGTCGACAGCGCGGCGATGATGCCGATGGCGATCAGCGCGGCGATCAGGCCGTATTCGATGGCGGTCACGCCGTCTTCGTCGCGAATGAAACGGCCGGCTTGTTGAATGAACTTGGACATGGTGTTCTCCTTGCGTGGTGACTTTCAAAACCCTCGCGCACCGGCTGGTCGGACGACCGTGCATCGATACGTCGAGGAATATCGTTGATGCCGTGTGGCGCCGACGAACGATTCGAACGATCGGACAAACCGTTCGTCGTACCGTCCATCAGAGGCCTGCTACCGCCGAGTCCAGATCCGCGGCGATCGTGCTGAACACGGTCTTCAGATCCGTACCGACCGTCGCCAGCGCGGCGACGATGCCGATTGCGATCAGCGCGGCGATCAGGCCGTATTCAATGGCCGTCACGCCGTCCTGATCCTGGACGAACCACGCGATCTTTTCGATGATTCTTGACATGAGCACTCTCCTTTCGGACTGCTATGAAATACCCTTCGTCGGTCAAGACGTCGGGGGTGGGCACCACCGGCACTACGCTAGAAATCGGAAGCCGACAATCAGTCGCGGAAACGGGGCGGACTACCGCGGTTCGTACGAACGGGTATCGGCGAGACGGAGCATGAGAGACGCGTGTACGGTCCGACCGGCCGGATGAATCGGGCAGGTCGAGCGACCGGAACGGCACGACGGCCATTCGACGCATGGAATCCGGTTGAACGGGAGAGGAACTCCCGGCAAAGCTGCAATGTGTCTTTAACGCGGCTTGCGATCCGCGATGTGCTGTGGTCGTTCATTTTTATTCCCCATGTACTGCCATGCCGATTTCTTATTGCCCGGAAGCTGCCAGGTCTGGTGGGTCGTTCGACGACGGTTCCCGCGGTTGATGGATCTGGAGCCGCTGTTCCCCGACGCGCTCCGGACCATCCTTGCCGCAGGCGATTCGCGAGCCGGTTCCGCTGCCTGTTGCCTGAACCGCCCGCTCGCCACGTCGTCGACTGCCGTGCCAACGCTTACGCAAAGAGCGGACCATCCCGGGCGGAATCGAGGCGTACCAAGGGTTTCGGCGATCCGCACGCCAGCCCGTCAAACGCCCGGCTGCCGAAATGTTTCAACTTTGATATATGCGGGTCGGGCGCATGCAGCCGGCATGAAACCCCGTCATCGCGCTGCACAAAGGGCCTAAAAAATTTTCTCGGGATTTTCCCGAACGCCGCGCGTTGCCCGAGCGTCGCGGGTTCGGCGGCATGCCCGGTCGGTAAAAATCACGGAATGTTTCAGGCCAGAAACACAAATTCCGGCGGCGGCGTTTTCTCATACCAGAAATGGCGGTTTTCGCCCGAATCGCTGAACACATTCAATGCCGTCCGGCCGTGCCTGGTTTGCATCACGCGTTTTTTTCTTCAACAATGAATTCACGGACAACGCCATTTCAGAGCGATCGATCCGCAGGCACGACAACATCGAACGGCCGCGACAGACCACGCGGCCACACCACAGACGGGGCATCATGTACACAGCCAATCGTGGAACGCGCGATCGCGCAATACGCTGTGCTCAATGGCTGACGGCCGACCGGATCATTCCGTACAGCTGCATCATGCTGGCGCTCTTCGTTGCGCTGCTGATCGTCTGGGGTGTCGTGACCGACGGCTTCACGTCGAACGCCACCGCCCGCCCCGGCACCGACTTCTCGGTCTTCTGGACCGCATCGCATCTCGTGTTGCAAGGCCACGCCGCGGCGGCCTACGACACGTCGTCATTCCTGCAGGCCGAGTTCGCGCACTTCGGTGCGTATCTGCAAAACCGGCCGCTTCCCTGGCTCTATCCGCCGACGATGCTGCTGTTCATCGCTCCGGTTGCCCTCGTGCCTTTCCTGCCCGCTTACTTCCTCTTTTTCGCGGGCAGTCTTTTATGCTACGCGTTCGCCGTCTCGCGGTTGTCGGGGCTGCGCGCGCATCTTCCCGTGCCGCGCGCCGCGGCGCTCGTCGTCGTCGCGTATTCGGCCGTGTGCATGTCCGCGCTGTTCGGCCAGAACAGCATCCTGACCGCCGGCCTCGCCGCGCTCGCGCTGCATCTGCTCGGCAAGCGTCCGGTCGTGGCGGGCGTGCTGATCGGGCTGCTCGCGATCAAGCCGCAACTCGCGGTCGTGTTCCCGTTCGTGCTGATCGCGACGCGCGCATGGCGCACCTTCGCGGCGGCCGGGCTCAGCGCGACGCTGTTCGCGGCCGCCGGCGTCGCACTGGCCGGCCCCGCCGCGCTGCACGGGTTGAGTCATGCGATGTCGACGGTGCGCGAGCAGCACTTCATGCTCGCGTCGTACTGGCTCGCGTCGCCGACGCCGTTCGCCGCGCTGCGGCTGGCGGGCGCGCCGGTGGCGGCCGCGCTGGCCGCGCAGGCGGCGGTCGCGCTCGTCGCACTCGCCGCGGCCGTCGACGTATGGCGCCGCACGCGCGACATGCGACTGCGCGGCGCGGTGCTGGCGGTCGCCACGCTGCTGACGACGCCGTACCTGTGGAACTACGAACTGACGTGGCTCGGCATCGCGGTCTTCTGCCTGATCGCGCACGGTCTCGACGAAGGCTGGCTGCCCGGCGACCAGGGCATCCTCGTGCTGGCGTGGCTGCTGCCCATCTTCGAAATGCTGAACCGGCTGATGAAGCTGCCGCAGATCGGGCCGGTCGTGCTGCTCGCGGTGCTGTTCGTGGTGGTGCGCCGCACGGCGCTTGCCTCGCGGAGCGCACGATGAAAACGCCATCGTTCGCCCGCCACGCGCACTCGGCCGCCGACCTGCATCCGGAACTCCCGATCGCCGGCCCGCGCCGCCATCCGCACTGGCTCAACCGCGATCGCGTACGGCTCTATGCCGCCGGCGTGCTGTTGACGGAGCTGCTGTTCATCGGCATTTACCTGATCCGCATGCACCTGTCGCACGACGGCGCGCTGGAGCCGCTGTCGCAGGATTTCTCGCCGGTCTGGAGCGCCGCATGGCTCGCCGCGCACGGACGTGGCGCCGACGCGTGGCATTACTCCACGCTGTTCGCGGTGCAACAACTCGCCATCCCGACGATGACCCTCGCGGACGGCACGCTGCCGTGGCTCTATCCGCCGACGATGCTGCTGCTCGTGCTGCCGCTCGGCTGGCTGCCGTACACGCTGGCGCTCGTGCTGTGGCTCGCGATCACGTATGCGCTGTTCGCCGGGGCGATGCGCGCGACCGTGCAGCGCGACGCCGCGTGGCTGTGCGCGCTTGCGTTCCCCGGCGCGTTCCTCACGGTGATCGTCGGGCAGACGAGCCTCTTCACCGCGACGCTCGCCGCGTTCGGCCTGCTCGCGCTGAACCGCCGCCCCGTCTGCGCCGGCATCTGTTTCGGGTTGCTGACGATGAAGCCGCAGCTCGCGGTGCTGTTCCCGCTCGCGCTGCTGTGTGCCGGCCAATGGCGCGCGCTGGGCGCATGGGCCGCGACGATCGCCGTCGGCGCGCTGCTCGCGACGCTCGCGTTCGGCGTCGGCCCATGGATCGCGTTCATCCAGTTGATCGCCCACGTCTATACGATCGTCGGCACCGGCCACGCGAAGCTCGCGCGCATGCCGACCATGTTCGCGCTGGCGACGATGGCCGGCTGGCCCGCGCTCGTCGCGCGCGGCCTTCAACTGCTGTCGGCGGCGGGCGCGGCGATCGCGGTCGTCTATGCGTGGCGCGGCGCGTGTTCGTACGCGCTGCGCGCCGCGACCCTCGCATGCGCATGCCTGCTCGTCAGCCCCTATCTGTACGACTACGACCTGACGTGGTACGGCATCGTGATCGCGTGGTACGCACGCTATGCGTGGACGCACGGCTGGCGGCGCTTCGATCGCGAATGGCTGATGCTGCTGTGGCCGATGCCGCTCGCGAGCCTCGCGATCGTGCCGCATCTGTCGTTCCAGTTCATGCCGCTCGTGACGCTCGCGTCGCTCGCGCTGCTCGTCAGCCGGATCGCCCAGGAAAGACGCGACGTGCCGTCGATGCCCGACGCGCGCGACATCTCGACCGAGACCGAATTCGCGCACCCGGTCCGACCGCACCACCGCCCGGCGCACGGCATGCGCCGCACCGGCCGCCTGACGCTCGGCGCCCACCGGTAAAACGACATCACAAGGGGAATCATCATGCGGGAATCCATCTACACGCCGCTCGTCTCGCTGGTCGTGCCGTTCTACAACGAAGGCGAAGCCGTCGAGCGCTTCTTCGATGTCGTGATTCCGCTGATGAGCGCGATCGATGCGATCCGCTTCGAGATCGTCTGCGTGAACGACGGCAGCCGCGACGACACGCTGGAACGTCTGGTCCGGATCGGCGCCGCCGAGCGGCGCGTGCGCGTCATCGATCTCACCCGCAATTTCGGCAAGGAGGCCGCGCTGACGGCCGGCCTCGACGAAGCCGCCGGCGATGCGGTGATCCCGCTCGACGCCGACCTGCAGGACCCGCCGAGCCTGATTCCGGTGCTGATCGAGCACTGGCGCGACGGCGCGGAGGTCGTCGCGGCCAAGCGCAGCAACCGCGCATGCGATTCGTTCGCCAAGCGCACCGCCGCCGCGATCTACTATCGCGTGCACAACCTGCTGTCGGACGTGAAGCTGCCGGAGAACGTCGGCGATTTCCGGTTGATGGATCGCAAGGTCGTGAACGCGCTGCGCAACCTGCCCGAGCGGCACCGCTTCATGAAGGGCCTGTTCGCGTGGGTCGGCTACAAGACCGTGATCGTCGAATACCAGCGCGATCCGCGCAGCGCCGGGCACTCGAAATTCTCCGGGTGGAAGCTGTGGAATTTCGCACTGGAAGGCATCACCAGCTTCAGCACCGTGCCGCTGCGCAGCTGGACCTACATCGGCATCGGCATCGCGGCGCTCGCATTCGTGTACGGCACGTTCATCATCCTGCGCACGGTGCTGTTCGGCAATCCGGTGCTCGGCTACGCGTCGCTGATCTCGGTCACGCTGTTCATCGGCGGCATCGAGCTGATCGGGATCGGCGTCGTCGGCGAATACGTCGGGCGGATCTACGACGAATCGAAGCAACGGCCCGTGTACCTGATCCGCCGCCGCTACCAGACGCACGGCAAGGTGATCGAACTGCCGGTCGCGCGCGACGCACGCCGCCAGCCCGCACGCCGGCGCGCGCAGCCGGTCCGGGCGCGCATCGGCGCGCGCTGACGCGCAGGCGCCATGATCGCGCTGCTGCAGGCCGAGCGCACGCGGCTCGTGCGCTTCGGCGTGTCCGGGCTCGGCTCGACCGCGATCCACTCGCTGGTCGCGGCAGCCCTGTTCGCGCTGTTCGATGCGACGCCGGTGACCGCGAATGCGGTCGCGTTCCTCTGCGCGACCGGGTTCTCGTATCTGGCGAATACGCTGTGGAGCTTCTCGTCGACGGTGCGCACCCGCAACGCGACGCGCTTTCTCGCGGTCACGCTCGTCGGGTTCGTCGAAACGATGCTGCTTGCACGCGCCGCCGAGGCGCTGGATGCGTCGCGCGCGATGAGCGTCGTCGCGATCGCGCTGCTGATTCCGCCGACGACGTTCGTGCTGCACCGGCTCTGGACGTACCGGTAAGCGGCCCGCTTCCCGCTCCCGCCAATAATCGGTCAATCAATTAACAGATTCAATGTCGTGATATTTATGTCACGCATCGATTCGATTGATTACGATTTCAAAATTAACCCGATAAATCATTTTCCGACCTGTTTACTTTTACAGCTTCCACGATTAACCAAACGGGATAATCTGCATTCGCCGTCGCTTCTGCATGCGTCGAATCCGGCGAAAACCCTTGCAGCACAACGCGATGGCGGCCGCATGAAGCAATTCTCGAAACGATAAGTTCCATTACTTGAAACGGGAGCTTCTATGTCACGCGTTACCGATGTGCTCGTCTCGTTCGATACCGAAACCATTCTCAAAAAATATCCGAATCCCAGCAAGAATCCGGCCGCGCCGACGCTGATCGACTGGCATTACGTGTATATGGTGACAAATCAGGACAACGTCATCTCCGGGCAGGCGGGCGGCGAGCTCGATCTGAAGGCGCAGGTCGGCGACCTGATCCGCTGGCGCGAAACGAGCCTGTCGCTGGGCTTCGAAAACCAGGTGGTGTTCTACAAGTTCGTCGGCAACGCCGGCAACGACCTGATCTCGACGCCGACGCCGCGCGTCGCGGAAGCGTCGATCCCGGTGCCGAACACGAGCAAACCGGAAGTGCCGACGTGCCAGAAGGTCGCGAACTACTACTGGTCTTCCGAATGCCTGAAGGTCGGCCGCGTGACCTACCACTTCCAGTTCCAGATCATCGATCGCAATTGCCAGAGCCAGGGCTGCTTCTCGTGGGATCCGTTCATCTCGATCCATAACTGATCGCGGCACGCGGGCGGCGCACGACGGCCGTCCGTGCCGCTCCCTTGCTGCGGAGGGCGTGCTCATGTCTGGTGTTCGTTACGATGTCCTGGCGATCGTCGACGCCGTCACGCTGCTGTCGGCCTATCCCGATGCGAGCCGGGACGCCGACGCGCCGACCGCGATCGACGGCCGGCACATCTACGTGTTGAGCCCCGGCGACACCGGGCAGGTCGGCCGCAACGACAACCGGCTCTTCGCCGGCCTGTTGCCGGGCGACCAGCTTCATCTGCGCGAAACCGCGCTCGCGCTGCGTGCGGAGGCGACCGTGCTGTTCGTCCGGTTCGCGTTGAAGGACGCCGGCATCGTCGCGCCGATCGAAGCGGAAATCCGCGACGCCGCCGTGCCGGTGCCGGACGGCGACGATCTGCTGCATCCGTCGTGCCGGCCGATGAAAGACCATTTCTGGCGCAGCGAGGTGCTGGCCGCGGGCGACACCTCGTGCACGGCCGATTTCGCGGTGCTCGATCGCGACGGCGCCGTGTCGGGCTATTTCCGCTGGGAAACGACGATCGAGATCGCCGCCAGCCAGCCGGACGCGAAACCGCCCGGCGCCAAGCCGTAACCGGATCGCGACGGCTATTTCAAGCAGCCGCCGACTGGCGGTTTCAACGCGGCCGGGGCGGAGGACGACTACGACGACGCTCACGTGCGCCCCGCCGCGTGCGGTACTCAGGTGCGCGGCAGCCCCGGCGGATTGGTCTGCGACCGGTCGATCGCTTCGGCGTCCAGCCACCAGTGATCGAGCGCCTTCCGGTAGCTGCCGTTCGCGATCAGCGCATTGATCGCGAGCGTCAGCGGATCGGCGAGGCCGCTGCCCTTGCGGGTCGTGATCGCGATATCGGCGGTGCGCGGCCAGCCGCCGCTGACGGTGCCGATCAGTTTCGCATCGCCGCGCAGCGACGCCTGGTACGCGAGCATCGAATTCACGCTGAAGATCGTGTCGACGCGGCCCGACTGCAGCGCGACCCAACGCTCGGCCGCATCCGCGTAATACTGGATCTCGATCGGCGCGAGGCCGCGCGCGACGTTCTGCCGGTTCCATTCGAGCAGGATCTTTTCCTGGTTCGTGCCCGAATCGGTCACGACGCGCAGCCCGGCGACGTCCTTCGGCTCGCGGATCGCGGCAAGCTTGCTGTTGGTCTTCACGTAGAAGCCGAGCTGGTCCTTCCGGTAGGTCGAGAAGTCGAACTTCTCCTTGCGCTGCTCGGTCACCGTCACGTTCGAGATCACCGCGTCGACCTTGCCGGACTGCAGCGCGAGCGGCCAGTCGGCCCATGCGAGCGGCACGATTTTCAGCTTGCGGCCGACGCTGTCCGCGATCAGCTGCGCGAGATCGGGATCGAAGCCGACCACCGTGCGCGCGTCGGTCGCATAGGTGCTGAGCGGCGGCAGGTTCGGCGCGATGCCGATCGTCAGCGTGTTCGCTTCGGCAAACCGGAAGCCGGCCGGCAGCGCCTGCTCGACCGCCGGGTTCACGGCGCCGCGCTGCCGGGCCGGCTGCTCGGGGCTCAGGTCGAACGATGCAGCGCGCGCGGTGACGGCGCTTCCGGCGCTCGCGGCGATCAGCGCGACGGCCAGCACGCGGGCGATGCGCCCAACGGGAAAGGCGGTTCTTCTCATTTCTTGTGGATTCCTGTTTTTATTCGAGGATGCTGGGAGCGAGCGCGGGCAGCGGGCTGGCAACGTTCGGCGCCAGTCGCTGCCCCGCCGGGTCGATCACGCAGGCGTCGCTTCGAGTTCGACCGAGGCCGCACGCTGCGTCGCCGGTTGCACGACGGACGACGGACGCCTCGCGTGCGCCGACTCGCCCGCATACACCGCCTTCGGATCGAACACACGCGCTTGCAGCGACGTGAACGCGCGGAAGTTCCACAGGCTGCGCGCGACGAACACGCGCTGCACCCAGCGGAACGCGCGGTCGTTCTCGTCGTACTGCGGGTCGAAGCGGTCGCGCGAATGCAGCGTGAAGTGGTTGTTGATCAGCACCAGCTTGCCCGGCGACACCTGCACGCCGAACGACACCTCGCGCACCGCGCGATACAGGTTGGCGAGCGCTTCCTGCGCGCGCGCGTTGACCGCCAGCACCATGTCCGGATAGAACGCGACCGTCACGCGCGGCGCCTCGAGCGGCCCCGACAGCACGGCGCTCAGGTCGGTGTTGTCGCGCGGCGTAGGCGCGGCGCCGCGCCACCGGTACGGCACGCGAATGATGTAGTGCTCGCCGTAGAGTTGCGCGATATCGTCCGGCGACAGCAGTTGCAGCGCGCGACGCGCATCGGCGAGCCGCGTGTACGGGCCGCCGCCGGCCTCGCTGCGCACGCCGAGCAGCAGCAGCGCGAACGGCGACGTGTCGCCTTCCGGCATGTGCGCCTGCGCGGCGTTCTCGATATGGAAGTCCAGCTCGACCTCCGAGCCGAGGCCCGTGTAGTCGCGCGCGGTCGCCTTGTGCGGCGTCAGGTTGTTCACCAGCTCGCGGCCTTCGTGCGCGATCGAGTACGGCTCGCCGGCCAGCGTGCTCAACGCGACCAGCACGTTCTCGCTCAGCACGCCGGCCTTGAACGAGCGGCCGGTTTCCTCGAACCGCGGGCTGCCCGTCACGCCGTCGTCGATCGGCAGGTTGTCGATCTCGATCGAGCCGTGCGCGTCCGCGGTCGGCGCCTTCGCCCGATCGAATGCGTCGACGATCCGGTCGGGAAACGCGTTGTAGGCCAGCTTGCGAACTGCGCTGATATAGCCCGCGCCGCCGGCCGGGTCGTAATCCAGCGCGCCGAGCGTCTTGCGGATGTGAGCGGATTCCGCCGCGGTCAAAGCAATACGTTCATCTGCGAGATAGGTCATAAGTCTCTCGTATAAAGATCTGGTTCGAAGAGCGGCGTGGCATCGCCGCCGCGCCCCGCCGTCCTCGGTGCGAAGCGCTCGACAAGACTAGGAGACCGTCATTGCATTGCGAAATGATATTAATGCGATTGCAAACAAAAATTATCGATATAAGTTCAGCAATGCGGACAGAACCGGTTCACGTCGTATGCGCCGTCCTTTAACACGAATACTTGTTAAAAAATCGTTGCTTATTATTTGTATTCGCTAACGGGTTGATGCTAGTTTTCTGTCGGATTCGACGATGCGGCCGGCTCCCGACGAGAAGCCGGCTCCGTTCATCTCCCTACGGGAACCCGCCAGATGACTCGATACCGCCTGTTGTGCCCTATGTCCCGCACGCCCCATCTGCCGTGGGAGCCGCGATGAGCGACCATGCCCCGGCACTCGAGCACGTCGACCGCGTCGAGCGCGCGCCGACCGCCGCCGCGACTCCGCCCCGCACGTCGCTACGCGCGATCTTCCCGACCGTCGCGGCCGCGAGCCTCGGCTTCGCGATCGTCCAGCTCGACGTGACCGTCGTCAACGTCGCGATTCCGAGCCTCGGCCACGCATTCGGATCGAGCGTCCACGGGCTGCAGTGGATCGTCGATGCGTACACGCTGTCGTTCGCCGCGCTGCTGCTGACGTCCGGCACGCTGGCCGACCGCTTCGGCAGCCGCCGGCTGTTCGCACACGGTCTCGCGCTGTTCCTGCTCGCGTCGCTCGGCTGCGCGCTCGCGCCGTCGCTGGCCGCGCTGGTCGCCGCACGCGTCGCGCAAGGCGTCGGCGCCGCGATGATCCTGCCCACGTCGCTCGCGCTGATCACGCATGCGTGCGCCGACGATGCCGCCGCGCGCGTCAAAGCCGTCGCGTGGTGGAGCGCGACGGGCGGCGCGATCAGCGCGGCCGGGCCGACACTCGGCGGCCTGCTGATCGATTCGCTCGGCTGGCGCGCGATCTTCTTCATCAACCTGCCGATCTGCGCGCTCGGGCTATGGCTCACGCTGCGTCACGTGCAGGATTCGGCCGCCGCGCGCACGCGGCTGTTCGATCCGGCCGGCCAGATCGTCGCGGTGCTCGTGCTCGGGCTGCTGACCGGCGGGATCATCCGGGCCGGTGCGCACGGCATCGGCGATCCGTATGCGGCCGCCGCGCTGATCGCGTCGGCCGTGCTCGGCGCATGGTTCGTCGCGATCGAGCGACGCGTGGCCGCGCCGATGCTGCAGCTCGCGTTCTTCCGGATCGCCCGCGTGCCGGGCGTGCTCGCGATCGGCGCGGTCACGAATGCGGCGTTCTACGGGCTGATCTTCTCGCTGAGCCTCTATTTCCAGAACGCGCGCGGCTTCACGGCGACCGAATCGGGGCTCGCGCTCGCGCCGCTCACGATCATCATGCTCGCCAACATCACGAGCGCACGGCTCGCGGTCCGCTACGGGTTTCGCGCGACCGTCATCGTCGGCCTCGCCGTATCGCTCGCCGGCTACGTGTGGCTGTGGCAAACGCTCGCCGCGCACACGCCGTACGCGCTGCTGGCGCCGGGGCTCGCGGCGATGGCGATCGGCGGCGGCATCGCGATTCCCGCGCTGACGTCGACGATGCTCGGCAGCGTCGAGGCCGGCCGCTCGGCCACCGCGTCCGCGATTCTCAACACCGCGCGCCAGGTCGGCGCCGCGATCGGCGTCGCCGCGCTCGGCGCGCTGGTTGCCGGCCAGGGCGCGGCAATCGTCGCCGGCGCGGCGCGCGCGTTCGCCATCGCGGCCGCGCTCGTCGCGGTCTGTGTCGTGCTCGCCGTGCGCTGGCCCGGCGACGCCCGCGACGCCGGCACGCGGGCCTGAGCACCTTGCCGCACGACATCCTTCAACCGATCCCCCATCCGAGCGAGGAATCCATGCAGCATCGCTTCATCGATACCGTCCTGATCGTCGACGGCGCGTCGACCGCCGCGTACCTGGCCCCCGCGTTTCGCGCCTACGGCATCCGTTGCGTGCACGTGATCAGCGACCCCGATCTGCCGGCAATCTATCGAAACCAGTTCGTGCCGTCCGACTACATCAGGCAGGTTCAGCATCGCGGCGACATCGACGCGACGCTCGCGCAACTGGGCGACCTGCGGATCGGCGCGGTGCTGCACGGTCTCGACGCGGCGCTCGAGCTGGCCGACACGCTGGCCGAGCGGCTCGACGTGCCGTCACGCAACCCGCTCGCGACCTCCGCCGCGCGACGCGACAAGTTCGCGATGAACGAGCGCATTCGCCAGGCCGGGCTGCGCGCGCCCGCGCATTTCCACAGCACGTCGGTCGACGAAGCGCTCGATTGGGCGCGCGCGCACGGTACCTTGCCGCTCGTCGTGAAGCCGGCGCGCAGCGCGGGCGTGGCCGGCGTGAAGATCTGCCGGACGCTCGCGCAGGTCGAGGCCGCCGCGCGCGACGTGCTCGCCACCCGTTCGCTGTACAACCAGCCGAATGACGACATCGTGATCCAGAGCTACTCCGAAGGGCAGGAATACATCGTCGATTCGGTGTCGTTCGAGGGCCGCCATCGCGTGGTCAGCCTGTGGGAAGTGCATCGCGACCGCACGCACGCGCCGCGGCTCGACAAGATGCTGGTGCTGAACCACGCCGACCCGCGCTACGCGCCGCTGCTCGACTACGCGGCCGACGTGCTCGACGCGCTCGACGTGCGCTTCGGGCCGACTCATCTGGAGCTGTTCGATACGGCCGACGGCCCGACGATCGTCGAGCTGAACGCACGGCTGCACGGCAGCCTCGACCCGCGGCTGACGAGCGCGGTCAGCGGCGAGAATCACGTGTCGGCCACCGTCGAAGCCGTGCTGCATCCGGAGCGGCTGTTCGGCGACGTCGCCACGCCGACGGATTTTCACGGGTACTGCGGGCACGTGCTGCTGCTTTCGTCGCGCAACGGCGTGCTGCGGCAGGATTTCACGTGGCAGGCGATCCAGGCGCTACCGTCGTTCGTCGGGCTCAAGCAGTGGATCAAGGTCGGCGACACGCTGCGCGTGACCACCGACCTGCAGACGGCGCTCGGCACGGTCGGCCTCTACAGCCCGACGTTCGAGCGACTGCTCGAGGACTGCGCGCGCATTCGCGAAATCGAGGCCGATTTCTTCGCGGATGAGTGCGCGGTCGTGCCGGCCTAGGGCTGCGGCGTGCGTGTGTCAGCGCGCGAGCAGCGCACCCGCCCGGCGGCCGAGCACCGCGCGCAACGCGTCGAGTTCGGGCAACGCAGGCGCTTCGTCGGGCGTGACGAGGTAGGTCGTCACGCTGTCGAGATCGTCGAATGCGTGCGTGCGCAGCTCCTTGCGCGCCACATGTTCGGTCGTGATCCGTTTCGGCAGGATCGCGACGCCCATCCCGGCCGCGACGCAGCCGAGGATCGCGCCGAACGTGCCGAACGACGACACCGATTCGATCGCGACGCCGCGCGCCTTCAACCAGTGCTCCGCGACCGCGCGATACGGACAGCCGTCGTGAAACGCGAGCAAGCGCACCGTGTTGTCGGCCAGCAGCTGACGGCGCGTGACGGTCGCCGCGCTCACCAGCACCATGTCTTCCGCGAACGCGGGCTCGTAATGCAGCCCGGGCCGGACCACCGCGCGTGCGGTCAGCGCCGCGTCGAGCCGGCCGCGCAGCAGCGCGTCGGCCAGATCCGGCTCGCTGCCGATCTGCACCGCGAGGCCGAGCGCCGGATCGCGCTCCTTCAGTGCGGCGGCCAGCGCCGGCAGCCGCGTGGCGGCCGTGCTTTCCATCGAGCCGAGCCGGAAACTGCGGGCAACCGGCGTTTCGCGCACCACCTGCGTCGCTTCGTCGACGAGGCGCAGGATGCGGTCGCAATACGGCATCAGCCGGCGTCCGGCATCGTTCAGTACCAGCCGCTTGCCGTGCCGGTCGAACAGCAGCGCGTCGAGCGACTCTTCGAGCTGGCGCAGCCGCGCGGTGACGTTCGACTGCGTACAGCCGAGCCGTTCGGCCGCACGCAACGCGCTGCCTTCCTGCACGACGGCCCGGAAAGTTTCGAGCAGAGGGATGTTCATATCAGTTTCTCTTGTTACTAATTGATCTTATATCATTTTACTTCGCTCATCATCGGGATTAGCCTAGCGGGTATTCCCTGCCGGCCGCCTCTCCAAGGAATCCGCATGCCATCCGCTGCCTGCTTCGGCTTCACTCCCGTCCGCCGCCGGCCCGAGGTTCGTCCGTGCGCGCAGTGATCGCCGCGCTGGTGCGGCGCGGCCCGACCGTGCTCGCGTGCGGCGTCGGCCTCGGGTTGCTGGCGCCGCCGCTCGCGGATCTCGCACGGCCGCTGATGCCCGTTACCGTGTTCCTGTTCGTGCTCGGCACGTTGCTGCGCGTCGAGCCGAGCGCCGTGCGCGCGGTCGCACGGCGGCCCGCCGTGTCGCTGCTGCTGCCCGCCGTGACGATGATCGCGTGCCCGGTCGCGCTCGGCATCGCCGCGCGGCTCGCGGGTTTGCCGTACGACTGGGTCGTCGCGCTGGTGATCGCATACTGCGCGCCGCCGTCGAGCGGCACGTCGACGATCGCGCGAATGCTGTCGCTCGACGCCAGTGTCGCGCTCGTCGCGACCCTCGCGTCGATGGTGTTCGTGCCGCTGACCGCGCCGCTGCTGACCGCGTGGTTCAGCCACGACGCGGTGGTGTCGATTTCGCCGTCGAGCCTCGCGCTGCGGCTCGCGCTGCTGATCGGCAGCGCCGAGGGCGTCGCGCTGCTCGTGCGGCGCTTTGCCGGCGCGCGACTCGCGCGCCATGCGACGCCGATCGATGCAACCATCGTCGTCGCGCTGCTGATATTCGCGCTCGGCACGATGGCCGGCATGCAGCAGTCGATCATCGACGCACCGCACCGCGCGTTGACGGCGATCGCACTCGCATTCGCCGTCAACGCGGGCTTCCAGATCGTCGCGTACGGGCTCACGCCCGGCGACGTCCGCACGCGCCTGAACGTCGCGCTGATCGTCGCGAATCGCAACGTCGGGCTGATGTGGGCCGCGCTCGGGCTCGCCGCGACGCCGACCATGGCGCTCGTGTTCGCGTGCGCGCAGCTGCCGATCTATACGCTGCCGCGCGTCGTTCAGCATCTGCTGCCGCGCCTCGAAGCGCAGCGACTGCGCCGGCGCGCACGCTAGCCGGCATCCCTCTTCCGCCCTCGATCCAGGATTCATCATGAAGCGACTCATCTTGATCGGCGCACGCGCCACCGGCAGCAGCGTCGCACTGGTGCGCGCCGCCATCGCACGCCAGGTGACCGTGACCGTCATCACCGCACCCGGCCATCGTCTCGATGGCGTGTTTCCCGACGGCGTCGAGACGGTCAACCTCGCGCCCGACGCCGGCCAGCTCGTCGACTGGCTGCGCGCCCGCTTTCCGGACGAACTCGACACGCTGCGCGTGACGACCGCGCACGACAGCTATGCGCGCACCGCCGCGTGGGTCGCCGATGCGCTCGGCCTACCCGGCCCCGATGCGCGGCACGTCGCGCATGCGGTGTCGAAGTCGAACCAGAAGGCGCTGCTCGCCGCGCACGGAATCCCGGCCGCCCAGTTCGTCGCGGGCACGCTCGCCGCGCCGGCGGCGCTCGCGGCCGCCGCGGCGCCGTTGCGCTTTCCGGTCGTCGTCAAGCCGTCGGAAGGCTCCGCGAGCGACGGCGTGCGCCGCTGCGAGGACATCGCGGCCGTGCGCGCGCAGCTCGACGCGCTCGCTGCCGCACAGGCCGATGCACCGTCGCTTGCGACCGAACGCATCGTCATCGAGGAATTCCTGGACGGCAGCGAATACTGCGTCGAGTATTTCGACGGCCGCTACGTCGGCGCGCTGCGCAAGCTGAAGCGGCATGGCGCGGGTTTTCTCGAACGCGGGTATACGTCCGAGCTCGATCTCGACGCCGACACGCTGCGTGCGCTGATCGACGTCGGCACGCGCGCGACGGCCGCCGCCGGGCTCACGTGGGGGCCCGTGCATCTCGACTGCATCGTGCACGACCGCGTGCCGCACGTGATCGAACTGAATCCGCGCATCGCGGGCAGCTTCATCTGCGACATCGTGCGCGACGGCTACGGCTTCAACGTGGTCGACGCGTTGCTCGACAAGCTCGATGGGCGCGCGGTAACGATCCCCGAGCTGTTCGAGCCGCACGCGTATGCGCGCGCCGAATTCCTGCTCGACAGCGATCCCCGTGCGTGGCGTTTCGCGCAAGGCGGCGAGATCGACGACGGCGCGGTCAGGATCAGCTATGGGCCACAGGTGCTGCCCGATCGTGAACGGCGTGCGTTTCTTTATGTGCGGGTAGCGTTGCCGGCGGTGCACGGTTCAGCGCACGACGTGGGTTTGGCGGCTGAGTGCGGTGAATTGAAATCAACTACCGAGTCAGCCTGACTTCGGGGGAGCGCGGTTTGCCTGCGCCGGCGGCGCATTCAATGCAACGGCGACCACGCCTCCGGCAAGCCGATCGTCGACGTCGCCCGTTCGATCTGTTCCGGCCCGCCTGCCGGCGGCCACAGACCCTCCGCGTAGTGCCGCTTTCTCAACGCCATGCGTTCTTCCAGACTCGAGAACCCCCAGATGTGCGTGATGCGCGGCGGTCCGTCGAGTGCGTACATGTTGCAAACGAGATGCGACGTATAGGCTTTGGCCGGACCCACCGCACGTTCCCACGCGGAAATGGTCGGCGCCACACCGCCGGCCTTCAGCCAGTAGCAACGAATCTCATAGAATTCGCCCAATACCGCCGGTTCGATATCGGGTAGAAAAGGAAAAAGTGCGTAACTTTCCATGCTCAATCGAACGAACGCGCTTTCGATCCCGAAAGGTTGCTCGGCGCTCCATGCCCGATTGCGTTCATGCTGCAATTCATCCATCGTCTCGAAGCCACGCAGCACGACAACCCGCGATAGCTCGCCAATTTCCGTGCGCCATGCGCCGAGCAGCCGCCCTTGCGCGTCGGCATCCGATACCCAGCGATGCGCACGGCGGGACACGATATTCTGGTCCAGCAGCGGACACGACAACGTCGTGAGTTCATACAGCATGTCTGCCCTCCTTTCGCTCGCCTGTCGCAATGTATTTCCATTGCACTGTATTTCCAAAGCGGTGGCTGATAAACGCGCCGCACCTTGAAACAGAATCCAGTAGCATTGCGCAATGGATCTCTTCAAGGCGATGGCCGTATTCGTCCGCATCGTGGAAACGGGCAGCCTGACGGCCGCCGCGCAAGCGTCCGATCTGTCGCCGACCATGGTCGGGAACTACCTTCAGGCGCTGGAAAGTCGGCTGGGCGCGGTCCTCGTTCACCGCACGACGCGTAAGCAGAAAGTCAGCGCGTTCGGCCAGGCTTACTACGAACGATGCGTCGAAGTCCTCGGTCTGGTCGACGACACGGAACAGCTTGCGCTCGATCACCTCGAGCATCCACGCGGGCGTCTGCGCGTGACGGCGCCTGTCGTGTTCACGAACGAGTGCCTGATTCCCGCGCTCGCGGACTATTACCGGCGCTACCCCGAGATCAGGCTCGATATCGTTGCAACCGACTCGCTCGCCGATCTGTTCGACGAGGGTTTCGAGGCCGCCATTCGCATCGGCGCGCTCGCCAATCCGGATGTGGTGGCGCGTCCGCTAGCGCCCTATCGGCTGGTGATGTGTGCGTCGCCCGCTTACGTTCACGAACATGGCGCGCCGACTACGCCGCATGCGCTGCGCGAGCATCACTGCCTGACGTATGCGTATCCGCCCCGATCGGAATGGCACGCGGCACAATCCCGCTGGATGCTGGAAGGCCCGGACGGGCCGATGAGCATCTGCGTGGACGGTCGACTGAAAATCGACAGCGCGGAAGCGTTGCACCGCGCGACGTTGAGCGGGCTGGGTATCGCGATGCTGCCGTCGATGCTGATCCACGAGGACATTCGCGAGGCGCGCCTCGTCGAGATCATGCCGGACTTCGCCGCCCCCGAGCGGTCGATGAATCTGCTTTATCCGCAACAGAAGCAGAAATCATCGAAGCTTCGCAGCTTTACGGAATTCGTGGTCGACCGGTTCGGCGCCGAAACGGCCTCCCGGACCTGATGCGGCTACCGCCGCCGGTCGCGAAAAAGCCCTATGCCACCGCGCCCCTCCTTCACGCCTTCGCGAAAGCGAGCAAGCGTTCGCCCAGTCTGGCCGGTTGCTCCTGCTGGATCCAGTGGCCTGCGCCGTCGATCAGTTCGATGCCACGCATGCTCGTCGTCGCCTTCGTTCTCATCAGATCGAGCGCGCCCGGCGCCGAATAGGTGCCCCAATCGCTCGTGCCGCCAATGAAGAGCGACGGGACGTCGATCGTCTTGCCCGAAAACAGGCGCAACTCGGCGTTCAGATCAGGATCGGACAACACACGATAAGCCTGAAGCGCGCCTTGAAACCCGGTGCGGCCGTACTCCGTCGTGTACACGCCAAGTTCCGCGTCGGTCAGCCACTTGCAGGCAAGGGTTTCGGCGGGGGACGGCTGGAATGGCGCGACGGTTTCGGACATCGTCTTGCCGAGATCCATCACGTAGTACGTGGGCATTTGCGCCAGCTCCGCGGCCGTGAGCGCCTTGAGCGGATGCGGCTTGTTTCCGGGCCAGTCGGCACTCTTGACATGGAAGAATGCGCGAAGAAACGCGGATAAACCTTGGGGCGGGCGCCACATGTCCCGGTTGGCGTTCCGGGTGCACAGGTATTGCTGGTAATACTGTCTCGGCGGATCGAGCGCGGCAAGCGCCGCCGCCAGTTTCCGACCGTCACTGCTCGGTTGAGCCGACGATGTCTCGCTTCGCGCCGTGTCGAACGGAAGCGCCGGCGGGCCGGGGAACGGTGCGCTCATCAACACCACCGACGGAAAGACGTCAGGTCGCGCCAGCGCACAATACGCCGCCACGGGCGAGCCGAGGTCGTGTCCTACCAGCATTGACGTCTGCCGATACCCCAACGCAGAAACCAATCCGAGCGCGTCGCGCGTCATATTCAACAAGCTGAACGGCGCGAGCGGGGCGTCATAGTCGTTCACCCAGCCGGTGGTGCGCCCAAACCCCCGCTGGTCGGGCGCCACGACGTGGTATCCCGCGTCAGCCAGGATGGGCATCAGATGTCGCCAGCCGTAGGCCAGATCCGGAAAGCCGTGCAAAAGCAACGCGAGCGGCCGGCCGGCGCTTTCATGACCGGCCTCGAGAACATGGACGTCGAGGCCGTTCACCCCGTGGATCATGCGCGAGCGCACCCCTTCGGGAAGCGTTCCTGCGGCGTAGGTCGGCATGGTCGGATCCCCTTCTGCTGTCGGGTTTGCGCGGGCAGGTCGAAACAAAGCCGCAATCAGGCCGGCCGCGCCCATCGCCAGGACGGTTCGTCTCGACGCAGATGGCTTGCTCTTGTCGACGGGCATCGCGGCGCTCCGGAATATGGTGATCACCATAGTATGGCGATCGACATAGCCGGGTCAAGCCGAACGTGGTACTTTTCCGGCATGACACGCAAGACTGACGCTCGCGCTCGCGCGATTGCCACGGCCGAACGGCTGTTTCGCATCCAGGGCTACACCGCGACCGGACTGACCCAGATCCTCGAAGAAAGCGGCGCGCCCAAGGGATCGTTCTACTTTCACTTTCCACGCGGCAAGGCCCAACTTGCGGAAGAAGCAATCGATCAGTACGTCACGAATCGCATTGCCGTCTTGCAGAACATCTCGGCCGAAACGACCGGTCATGCGCTGGAGTTCGTGCGTCGGCTCTTCAGCACGTTTGCGGCCGAAATGGTCGCCGCCGATTTCCAGTACGGGTGTCTCATGCAAAACCTGGCCAACGAACTGCCCGCGCTCGACGCCGAGCTGACCGAGCGGGTCGCGCGCGGGTTTGCCGATTCGACCGAGGTGATTGCGGCGCATTTCAGGGGATGCGGTTTTGCTGCCGCGCGCGCATCGTCAGCCGCGGCCGCGTTGGTCGCCGCGCTGGAGGGCGCCCGCACGATCGCGCGTCTGGAACGCTCGCCGGCTGTATTCGACGCGCTGGCAGACGTCAGCGGCCAAGGGTGGGGTGCTGCCGAAGTGTGATCCGCACCGATGTTGTCGTGACGAGCCATGCCTTCCGCCCATCACGGGGACATTGCCCGTTGTCGTGTACCGCACCGCCCGAAAGCCGCGTGCGTTCCAGCCTCCATCGCGAACGCCGAAACCGCAGATCAATGCGAATGACCGAATAATCGAATCACGACGCCGCGCAGCCACCGGTTGCCGGCCTCGTGGTGATAGCGCGCGTGCCAATGCTGCCGCACCGCGAAGCCGTCGACCGGAATCGGGCAGGCATGAACCGCGAGATCGTTGGCCTGCGCCAGCGTCTCGCCGATATGACGAGGTAGCGTCGTGATCAGGTCGGTCGTCTGGACGATCGCCCCCAACCCGAGAAACCCCGGCAATTCCAGCACCACGTCCCGCTCGATGCGCGCCTGCCGCAGCGCCTGTTCGAGCAGTTGCGCCCCGGTTCCCGCCGTGATGGCGACATGTCCTTCCGCCCGATACTGCCTGACCCCGAGCCGGCCGCGAATCCGCGGGTGATGCCGATTCACCAGACAAATCCAGTCCTGGTCATACAGCTTCTGCTGGTAAATGCCACCGCCCAGCCACGGCACGTAGCCGATCGCGAGATCGGCTTCGCCGGATTCGAGCGCCCGCTCCGTATTGCCGTCGATCCGCGCGGCTTCGAGCCGGACGCCCGGCGCCTGCGCGCGGACATGGGCCAGCAGCCGCGGCAACAGCGTGACGTGGCTCGCGTCGGTCATGCAGATGCGAAAGCGTCGCTGGGCGGTCGCCGGGTCGAACGCGATCTCCCACGCCGTGAAGCGCCGCAGCGATTCGAGGATTTCCCGGCATGGCCCGATCAGTGCGTCGGCCTGAGGAGTCGGCGCCATGCCGCCGGGCGTGCGGATGAAGAGTGGATCGTGCAAATGTTCCCGCAAGTGCCCGAGCCAGATGCTGACCGTCGGCTGGCTCTGGCCGAGTTGCTCGGCGACGCGCGTGACGCTGCGCACGTCGTACAGGAGATCGAATAGCTGAAGCAGCTTCAGGTCCGGCAGATCGGCGGGCATCGTTTCATTATTGTCCATGGCAATGACGCCATTGTATACATTGCATTGTCGACATGAGCGACGGCTCCTATCGTGAGGCCATACGTCAAGGAGACAGCATTGAAAATTGCGATTCTGGGAGCCGGCGCACTGGGCTGTGCGATCGGCGCCACCCTCACCGAAGGCGGTCACGAGACCTGGTTGATCGACCGCTCGCCCGCGCACGTCGATGCGATGCGCCGTGACGGCCTGCGGGTCGACGACGCGCGCGGCACCCGGCAGGTACGCGTGCACGCGACGACACAGGCTGCCGAAGTCGGCACGGCCGACATGGTCGTGGTGCTGGTCAAGTCGTTCCACACCGACGCGGCGATCCGCGGCGCCCTGTCGCTGGTCGGGCCCGATAGCGTCGTGCTGTCACTGCAGAACGGCCTCGGCCACGAGGACATTCTGAGCGACGCCGTCGGCCGCGAGCGCGTGCTCGCGGGCAAGACCTACGTCGGCGGCGTGCTGCGCGGGCCCGGTCATATCGAATCCGGCGTGATCGGCAAATACACGTACATCGGCGAACTCGACGGACGCATCACGCCGCGCGTGCAGGCGATCGCCGCCGCGTTCGATGCCGCCGGCCTCGCGACGACGATCAGCGACAACATCGTCGGCACGATGTGGGACAAGCTGCTGGTGAATGTCGCGACGGGCGCGCTGACGGGCCTGACCGGCCTCACCTACGGGCAGCTCTACGACGAGCCGCTGCTGAAGGCGACGTCGCTCGCGGCGGTCGCCGAGGCAATCGCGGCGGCGCAGGCGGCCGGCGTGAAACTGTCGATGACCGATCCCGAACAGGCATGGACGCTCGCCGCCGAGGGCCTGCCGGCCGCTTTCAAGACGTCGATGCTGCAAAGCCTGGAGAAAGGCTCGATCACCGAGATCGACTTCATCAACGGTTCGGTCGTGCGTGCCGGGCAGCGCCACGGCGTGCCGACGCCGGTCAATGCCACGCTCGTCGCCTGCATCAAGGGATTGGAGCGCGCGATGGCCGATCGCCAACGCGAGGAGGCAGCCGCATGAGCGCCACGAAAGCCTATCTCGAACACGTTGCGATCTGGGTGAAGGACATCCACTGGCACATCCGTTTCTTCGAGGACGTGCTCGGCATGACGCTGCGCGAAGTGGACGGCACGCTCGACGCACCGCGGCAGTACTGGACGCTCGGCGGCCTGCAGTTCATCCACGCGCCGGAACATGACGGCCCGGAAGGCCGGCTCGCCCATCTCGGCGTGATGTGCGAGGACCTGGAGGCCGCGCTGGCCGCGGCGCAGCGATTCGACGTGACCGAGATGCCGCAGGGGCGCAACTGGATTCGCCTGCCCGACGGGCTCGCCGTCGAACTGATTCAGGCGCGGCCGGCTTCCTGCGTTGCGCAGGCGCTGGCGATCAACCCGCGCGCGGAGGCATGACCATGACCATCGTCGAGAAATACTGGGACGACGCCCGCGAAGGCGACACCTGCATGAGCCCGACCTACGTCGTGACCAAGGAGCGCATTCTCGCGTATGCCGACCTCACCGGCGACCACACGCCCGTTCACGTGGACGAGGCATACGCGAACGCCAGCCATTTCGGCTGCCTCGTCGCGCACGGGCTGTTCGGCCTGTCCGTGGCCGACGGCCTGAAGACGCAGAGCGACTATCGCTTCCTGCCGGGCATGTCGCTCGGCTGGACCTGGGATTTCCTGCTGCCGATCAAGGTCGGCGACGTGCTGCACGTGACGTTCCGCGTCGGGTCGATGCGGGCCAGCAAGAGCCGTCCGGACTGGGGCATCGTCGTGCTGCCGTCGGAACTGATCAATCAGGACGGGCAGGTCGTTCAACGCGGCGAACATCGACTGATGGTGCCGCGCCGTCCGGAGGCACTGTGATGCAGGCTCGTCCCCTCGAAGGCATTCGCGTCGTCGACTACAGCCATTTCCTCGCCGGCCCGTATGTCGGGCGCTGTCTCGCGGCGCTCGGCGCCGAAGTCATCAAGGTCGAGCGTCCCGGCGCCGGCGACGCCGGACGCCAGCACGCGACCGTGCTCGACGACCAGCAAAGCGGCTATTTCCTGCAGCTCAACATGGGCAAGCGCGGCGTGAGCGTCAACATGAAGGACCCGCGCGGCAAGGCGTTCATGCAGCGGCTGTGCGACTCCGCCGACGTCTTCATCGAGAACTATCGGCCGGGCGCACTGGACAAGCTCGGGCTCGGCTATGAAGCACTGTCGGCGCGCAATCCGGGCCTCGTCTATTGCTCGATTTCGGCGTACGGTCACACCGGCCCCGATGCGCATCGCGCAGGTTTCGGGCTGATCGCCGAAGCGAAGAGCGGGATCATGCAGATGGTCGGCACGCCGGGCGAGCGCCCGCCGCTGCTGCGCATTTCGCTCGGCGACATGTACACGGGCATTCATGCGGTCGCGGCGATCAACGCCGCGCTGCTGGGACGCGTGAAGAGCGGTCGCGGGCAGCACGTCGACATGGCGCTGTACGACACGCTGGTATCGATGCACGAATACGCGGTGCAGTGCTACACGCTGAAGGGCGTGCTGCCCGAGCAGACCGGGCACGACATGCCGACGTCGACGCTCTATGGCGTGTTCCGCGCCGCGGACGGCGATCTTGTGATCGCCGCGCAGGTGGACGACGCGTGGAAGCGCTTCGCCGCGCTGATCGCGGCACACGGTGGCCCGGCGGGTTTCGGCGCCGACACGCGGTTTCACGACAGCACCGGACGCAACGCGCACCGTACGGAGATTCTGTCGGTGGTCGAGCCGTGGGTGGCCGCGCGTTCCGTCGCGTCGGTACTGGACCTGCTGGACGGCATCGACGTTCCGTGCGCGAAGGTGCAGCGCATCGACGAAGTGTTGAACGATCCGCAGATCCAGGCCAGAGGCATGGTCGTCGAGCAGCAGCATCCGCGCTACGGCACGCTGCGCCTGCCCAACCTGCCGTTCCGGTTCTCCGATTGCGATACGACGATTCGCGACGTCGCGCCCGATCTCGGGCAGCACAACGCGGAAGTCGCCCGTTCTCTCGGGTTCGATTCGGCCGAAATCGATGCGATGCAGGCCGACGGTGTCCTCTACTCGAAAGCGAGCCAACGATGACTGATCAATACGCGGTGATCGGCAATCCGATCGGACATACGAAATCCCCGCTGATTCACGGCCTCTTCGCGCAAGAGACGAAGCAGGACCTCCGCTATACGGCGATCGAGGGCCCGCTCGAGCCGGCAGGCGCTTTCGCTGCCGCGGTGCGCGCGTTTTTCGATGGCGGCGGCAAGGGCATCAACGTCACCGCGCCGTTCAAGCTCGACGCGTTCGCGATGTCGGATGAACGCAGCGAGCGTGCGCAACTCGCGGGCGCGGCCAACGCACTCAAGTTCGACGGCGGCCGCATCCTGGCGGACAACTTCGACGGCATCGGGCTGGTTCGCGATATCGAGGCGAACCTCCATCTGCCGATGGCCGGCAAGCGTGTGCTGGTGCTCGGTGCGGGCGGCGCGGCACGCGGCGCGCTGTTGCCGTTCCTCGAAGCCGGCCCGGCGGAACTCGTGATCGCGAATCGCGACGTCGACAAGGCGCGCGCACTGGCCGCGCAGGTCGCCGGGCGCGGCCCGCTCGTGGCCGGCAGCTACGCGGACCTCGCGCGGATGGGACGTTTCGACCTGGTCGTCAACGCGACGTCGGCCAGTTTGACCGGCGACCTGCCGCCTGTCCCGCCGAGCGTGTTCAGTCCGAAGGGAACTGCTTACGAGCTCGCCTATGGCAAGCGACTCACGCCGTTTCTCCGGCTCGCGAAAAATGCCGGCGTGCACGGGATCGCGGATGGCGTCGGCATGCTGGTCGAGCAGGCGGCCGAGGCGTTCGCATGGTGGCGCGGTGTGCGCCCCGCGACCAGTTCGGTGATCGATCGGCTGGCCGTGCCGTTCGACTGAACACGCGATGGGGATCGGCATGCAGGCGATCCCGATGCGCGATGCCATCGATCGCGACAGAGGCGGCAGGCGCGATCGGGTAGACTCGGCGCGTCCATACGAACGCGCTGCACCGAGCAACGCTGCCTTGCCGCGGCCCTCCTCCCACGCCCGAGACCGTGCCGAACACCGTCATGCCGGACACCACGCGCCCCGCTCGCCTGAACTTCGCGCTCATGTTGCCGCTGCTGCTGGCGGCCCAGCCGGTGGCGACCGACAGTTACCTGCCGGCACTGCCCGAAATCGCCGCGACGCTGGGCTCCGCCAGCGTCAGCCTCACGGTTTTCGCACTGATATTCGGTATCGGACAGTTGCCGATGGGCAGTCTTTCCGACCGATTCGGCCGTCGTCCCGTCTTGCTGACCGGCCTTGCGCTCTATGCGCTGAGTGCATTGGCGGCGGCGATCGCGTCGACCGCCGCGATGCTGGTGGCCGCGCGTGCGATGCAGGGCTTTGCCATGGCCGCGATCCTGGTATGCGCCCGTGCGACGGTGCGCGACCGGTATTCGGCGGGCGACGGCCCGTACGTGATGGCGCGCGGTTTCATGGGAATGGGAATGATGGCGTTCCTCGCCCCGCTTGTCGGTGCGTATGTCACGCAGCACGCCGGCTGGCGATGGGTACTCGCGGGGATGAGCCTGTATGCGTTCGGCTTGCTCGTCATGTGCTGGTACGGCTTCGAGGAAAGCGCCGCCAGAATCGCGCCGCGTAGGAACTCGACCGGGGACGTGCGCGAGATATTCGGCAATGCCCCGTTCAGGGTATGGACGCTGCTGGCCGCGTCGACGTACACCGGCATGTTCTGTTTTCTGCTGCTTTCTCCGACGATCTACATCCGGCAGTTCGGCATCTCGCCGCAGCGATACGGCTGGATCCCCGCGAGCGGGACGCTCGTCTATGTGCTGAGTACCTTTGGCTGCCGGCAGTTGCTGCGACGTCAAAGCATGCTGCGAACGGTACGCCAAGGGGCGACGTTGAGCCTCTCCGGTGCCGTGATCCAGGCATTGGGGTGCGCGCTGCTTCCCGGCAGCATCTGGCCGCTGCTCGTCGGGCATGGCGTGTATTGCCTCGGCCACGGGATCCATCAGCCGTGCGGGCAGGCAGGCGCGGTCAGCGGGCTGCCTCATCTTGCCGGCCGCGCGGTCTCGTGGTCCGGCTTCATCATGATGTTCTTCGCTTTCAGCGTGGGGCAGACGGCGGCGGCTTTCACCGATCCGCGCTATCCGTCCGGCGCGTGGCCGATGGTGGTGCCGATGCTTGGCGTGGGCGTCACGCTGGTTACGATTGCGTTTGCGTGGTTGCCGAGAATGGGTGGCGCGAATTTGGGGGTGGCAGTCGTTCCCGCGCGGGCGGGGAATGGTCGGTGAGTTGCGGCGGGAAATCGGTGGG
Source organism: Burkholderia sola (assembly GCF_905400185.1). Lineage (NCBI taxonomy): Bacteria > Pseudomonadati > Pseudomonadota > Betaproteobacteria > Burkholderiales > Burkholderiaceae > Burkholderia > Burkholderia sola. The sequence goes on along the minus strand of NZ_FR989677.1, from coordinate 455,146 downwards.
AGAAGGCGGTATGGGTTTTCAGCGCGTCGTCAGCTGTCGACCCATTGCGATCGGTCGTAAGATCACGGTCCCTTCGTCGCTTCTTGAAGTACTTCGGTCATCCGACGGCCGGTCTTTTGGTCGGGCATCGGCCAACACGGTCGACACCTCCGCAGAACCTTATCGGGCGTACGCCGACTTCCGAGTCATTGGATTTGAGGAAGCCGCGTCAGAGAGCGATCGCGCCGGAAGCTGCTTGTATTGCCAGCAATCTCGTCTTCGCTGCGCCCCTCATTGATGGCAATGCTTTCCCCAAAGACAAAATGAGGAACCGAACGCACACCGGCATTGGCCGACTTGAACGCTTCCGCTTCGACGCGATGGTGCCGTTCAGGATCAAGAGCGATGGCACGCGCCTGATCGCGGTTAAAACCGTAGTCGGCGGCAATGTCAGCCAGCGTCACGCAGCCTTCGCCAACAAGGCTTTGATAGCCGTTTCGGTGTGGGCGATTGCGGCCTTCGCCGCATCGGGGCCGAAAACCGTGCCTTCGACACGCACCACTTCAACGTCGGTCAGGCCGATGAAACCGAGCAGATGCAGCAAATAGCTGGTCTGGAAGTCGAACGGCGCCCAGGCACCTTCCGAGAACACGCCACCGGCAGCGGCAAGGAGATAGACTTTCTTGCCAGTCAGCAGTCCCTTCGGCCCAGTATCGCCGTAACTGAAGGTGACGCCCGGCCAGGTGACGTGATCGAACCACGCCTTTAGCTGCGAGGACAGACTGAAGTTGATCATGCCCGAACCGAGCACGATCACATCGGCGACCTTCAACTCATCGACCAACTCTTGCGCGACCTTCACCGCCTCGACCTGTTCCGGCGTGCGATCTTCGGGCGACGTGATCCGGCCCTGGATGTAGGCCGGTGCGATATGGGGCGGAGGATTCGCGGCAAGGTCACGCACGGTCAGCGGGCCGCCCGCGCGCGCCTGGATGCCCTCTGCGATTTCGGTGGCAAATCGGGTGGAAAGGCTGTCAGCCCCGCGCGGGCTGGACGTGACAAGTAGGGTGTGGCTCACGGCGGCTCCAAGGTATAAAAAGAGAACTAAGTAAGATATCGATCCTTACTTACCAATTCATACAAAGGATGGTATGGTTCCTGCCGTTTTCCCACAAGAAGGCACACGCATGTCACTTAGTCACTCCGAACTACCTGCCGATATGCCTGCACCTGACGCTGGCGGCTGCCTGGCAACTCGTGAAATCCTGGATCGCATCGGCGACAAGTGGAGCCTCTACATTGTCGCCATGCTGGCCAATGGCTCGCGGCGCTTCAACGAATTGAAGCGCGGCATCGACGGCATTTCGCAGCGGATGCTGACACTGACCTTGCGCGGACTGGAACGCGACGGACTGGTAACGCGAACGATGTATCCAACGATTCCTCCTCGCGTCGATTACCAACTCACTGACATGGGAAGAACGCTGTTGAAGCCTGTCATGGCGTTGGTCAACTGGGCGAACGAGAATCAAGTCGCCATTGCCGAAGCGCATAAACGTTTTGACGAGGAGCCGGAGCCGGATCAGGTCTTGATTCAGGGCGTTGTCTACCAGCGTCGATAAACGGATCGAGGCCGTGGCTTGTGCAAACACAGCGGCGAAATCCAAGTGCCGGCTCGCGTCGGGACCTGTCCCGACGCGGATCTTTCTTGGGGTGCGAAAGCGCTGCATTTTCCGATCTATCCAGCAGGTGAAGTTCCGGCGAAAATGTCATCCGATTGGCCTCCATCGGGCTGAGCCGCAGGAGACACCGGCGGATGCCCGAAATGCTGCGCAGTCCAGACTCCGGACGAGGCCGTTCGCCATAGTCATCAATGACGTCAATAGCGACATTTACCCCCCCCCCTTCGGCATGGAAGCCACTATCTGCCTGACCGGAAATCCGATGCATGGGCGGGCGTAGCGCAAGCACGCCACGCCCCGCCACCGCACTCAATCAGACCGCACGCGACACCAACTCGCCCAGCACCGTGTCCAGCGCGACATGGCCTCGCAAGATTTCGTCAGGACCGCTTTCGAAATCGATCCAGCCTTCGTTGAAGCCGTCCAGCATGCGCGTGCGCGGGCGCGGATGCTTCATGCCCTGCGCGCGAAACAACGCGTCCCACGTTCGCCTGTCGACGGCTTCCGCTCGCACGTCCCGGCCCAGAACGCGAGCGAAGGCCAGCGCGAGATCGTTGGGGCTCACCCGGCGCGAGCCTTCGAGCTCGACGACACGCACCCCGCTCCACGTCTGCCGAAGCAATTCCGCCGCGACGCGGCCCACGTCCGCGGTGGCGACCATCGGCACGGGCTTGTCGAGCGGCTGCAGATAACTGGCGACGACGCCCCCGTCGCGCGCGGAGGCAACGTCCCACGCGGCGTTCTCGATGAACCAGCCGGGCCGCAGGAACGTCACCGGCATCGGCATCTCGCGCAGCGCCTGCTCCATCAGCGTGAGTTGCGTGAGCAGATTGGTCTCGTCGGCCTGCGCGCCGATCGTCGACAGGCAAACGACCTTTTCGGGGCGCGCCTTCAGCAGCGCGGCGGATACGGCTTCGATCACCTTCCGCGCTTCGGGAAACCCGGGCGCCGGATCGAACACCGGCGGCAGCAGGATGAACACGCCCCTCGCGCCGGTGAATGCGGCGGCGAGCGACGAAGGGTCTTCCATGAACGCGGTCGCGACCTCGCACCCGCGCGCCGCCCATGCCGCTGCCCGCGTCGTGTCGCGTACGACCGCGCGCACCGCGTCGCCCGAGGCCAGCAGTTCGCGCGCCAGTGCGCCACCGACCTGACCGGTGATTCCAGTGATTGCATACATTGCTCGTTCTCCATGTGCGAATACGTGGGTCGCATTCTGGACAAACGCCGACCAAAACAAAATGACATGGATGGCATCAGATAAGTGACAACAGGTCATCAATTCGGCATGATCGACACCGACGCCCGGCATGGCTACGCTGTGCGGCGTTGGCGTGTCGGCCTTCAGTGGGTCGCGCGCGATCGGCCAACCGTACTCAGTCGAACAACCATGAGATCCAGTAGCGAGAAACTGTCCGGCAGCATCAGCGTGTTCGCTGCCGTGGTCGATGCGGGGACGTTTTCGGCCGCCGCCGACGTCATCGGCATGACGCCGCCGGGCGTCAGTCGAGCGATTGCGCGGCTGGAGAGAAGGCTGAACATCCGGCTGTTCAACCGAACGACGCGGTCGGTGTCGCTGACCGAAGAGGGCCGCCGCTTTTACGAACAGGTCATGCCCCATCTCGCCGGGCTGGAGGAAGCCGCGGCAGCAGCGGCGGGCAGCGTCTCCGCGGTGCGCGGAAGGCTGCGAATCAATCTGGATCCGGTCGTCTACCGGGCCATTCTCGGGCCACGGCTCGATGCGTTCATGGACGCGCATCCCGAGCTCGAAATCGAGCTCATCGCGCGCGACAGCCTGGGCGACCTCGTCATGGACGGCTTCGACCTCGCCGTGCGATTCGGCGAACCGCGGCCATCCAGCCTGATCGCGAGAAAGCTGCTCGATACCGGCGTCGTGACGGTCGCGGCGCCCTCGTACATCGCACGCCGGGGACGACCGGCCAAACCCCAGGACCTCGAAAACCGCAGCCACCGCTGCCTGGAATTCCGCAATCCGGAGACAGGCAGGCCGTTCGCGTGGGAATTCCATCGCCAGCGCAAACGCATCGTGGTCGACACCCGCGGACGCCTGACGGTCAACGATCCCGGCGCGCTGCTCAACGCATGCCTCGCCGGTTCCGGCATTGCGCAGATGTTGCTGCTCGGCGCCGAGCCGCTGATCGCCGACGGCCGGTTGATCAATCTTTTTCCCGAATGGGCCGACGAGCGGTACCCGTTATACGCGTACTACCCATCCCGGCATCACGTGCCGGCGAAGACTCGCGCGTTCCTGGATTTCATGGTCGAACTGACGGGCATTCACGGCGGCGTCGGCGCCCGTTAGTGCTGTTCCGGCGGAACCCGTTAGCGAGCTTCGACAGGATGCCGGGCAGGTATCCGGCAATTGAATGCGACGGGGGCGTCGATATCGTGATTGCTTACCTCGATAAAGACGATCGACGCGACCGCCTGCACCCCGTCGCGTCGATCAGTCCCACTCAAATCTGCTGCTGGCCGCCATCGACGAACAATTCGATGCCGTTCACGAAGCTCGCGTCGTCCGACGCCAGGAACAGCGCCGCGCTGGCGATCTCGCCCGGCTCGCCGAGTCGCCCCATCGGAATCTGCGCCGCCAGATAATCGGCAAGCCCCTGCCGCTGAGCCGCATCGTCACCGGCGAGATCCAGCAGGCCGGGCGTGCGGGTCGCGCCCGGGCTGATCGTGTTCACGCGGATGCGGCGGTCCTTGAGGTCGAGAATCCAGCTGCGCGCGAACGCACGCACGGCCGCCTTCGACGCCGAGTACACGCTGAACGCAGCGGTGCCCGCACTACCCGCCGTCGAGCCGGTCAGAATCACCGATGCGCCATCGGCGAGCAGCGGCAGCGCCTTCTGCACGGTGAACAGCACGGCCTTCACGTTGCGATCGAAGGTTTCGTCGTAGTGCGCTTCGGTGATGCTGCCCAGCGGCAGCATCGAACCGCCGCCGGCGTTCACGAACAGCACGTCCAGGCGCCCCTGTTCTTCCTTGATTTGCGCATACAGCGCGTCGAGTTCATCGAGCTTCGTGGAATCCGAACGCACGCCGGTCGCGTTGCCGCCGGCTGCGCGAATCCCTTCCACGGCGGCATCGAGTTCGGCCTGCCGGCGGCCCGTGAGATAGACGTGCGCACCGTCAGCCGCGAAGCGTTGGGCGGTGGCCAGGCCGATGCCGCTGGTTGCGCCGGTGACGAGTGCGATCTTGTTGTCGAGTTTGCGTGCCATGGTATTGCTCCTTTCGTTCGATCAATGTGTTTCGGTTGGGTGTGACGTGCTGCGATGTGAAGAGAATATCGACGGCCCAATCTTTTCGAAATAGAATCAATCGCAAACAAACGTTGCATAAATGCAAAGATGAGGAGAAATGGCGCAGCTACCTGATTTCGAAGGGCTCGCGATGTTCGCGAAGGTGGCGGAGCACGGATCGTTCGCCGCCGCGGCGCGCGCGACCGGCGTGTCGGTCGCCACTGTCTCGCGCGGTGTGGCGCGTCTGGAGGACCGGCTCGGTGCGCGGCTGTTCAACCGCACGTCGCGCCAGCTGTCGCTGACCGAGTTCGGCCGGACGATCAGCGAGCAAGCCGGCGAGATCTACCGCCAGGCGGAGGAGGCGGAAAGCTCGGCGCGCGAAATGTCGGTGCAGCCGCGCGGACTGGTGCGTCTGGCCGTGCCGATGTCGTTCGGGCTGCGCTGGGTCGCGCCGCTGCTGCCGGGCTTCTTTCGCGCGTATCCGGCGGTATCGATCGACCTGCATTTATCGGATGCGTCGGTCGATCTGATTGCCGATGGATTCGACGCCGCGTTGCGCATCGCCGCGCTGCCGGATTCGTCGCTGGTCGCGCGTCGGCTGTGCGCGGTCACCCAATTCGTGGTGGCGTCGCCGGAATATTTGCGGCGCGAAGGGCGACCCACGCATCCGAGCGAGCTGGCGGATCGCCCGTGCCTGTCGTACGCGTATCGCGCGCGCAGTGCCGTATGGCGCTTCACGAACGACGCGGGCGACGAGGAATCGGTGATGCCGACGGGCCCGCTACGCGTGACCAACGCCGATGCGCTGTTGCCGACGCTGCTCGATGGTCTTGCTATCGCCGAGTTGCCGGAGTTCATTGCGTACGAATATCTGGCCGATGGCCGTCTCGAAGCGATCCTCACCGACTGGTCGCTGACGAAGGGCGGTCTTTATTTCGTTACGCCGTCGGCACGGGCGCGACCGGCCAAGGTGACGGCATTGTCCGACTACTTCGCCGAACATCTCGGCAATCCCGTGTGGCGATGGCCAAAGTGACGTGCTGGTGGGTGGTCGAGTCGAGCACCGCTGCCCCATCACTACCCTGTCACCTGATGCCGGGCACGTCCGACGCCCGAACGGCAACGCGCGGGCATGCCCCCTCGCGGCCGGGCGCCGACCTATCCTGCCTGCGAGACGGCCGGATCGATCTCGCGCGCCGTCAGCCCGAACCTCGCCATGCGAGCGCGATGGTCGGGCGAGCCGAGATAGCGACGAAGTTGCCGATCAAACGCGTCGAGAAGACCGCGGTTTTCCCGGCTGAACGAAAACGCGCCGAGCGGCGGTGTCCGCTGTCTGCCGTCGACATCCGGCTCGTGCGCGACGGCCTCGATCAGCGCGCTGCCTATCCGGCCCGCCACGATTCGATTCCCCAACGCGGTGCTCGCATAGGCGTCGATCACGCCGGAGAGCACGGCCGCGATCGCGTCGGCCTGCTGCTCGAAGACGACGATTTGCCGCCGGCTCACGCCCGACGCCATCGCGGAATCGTGCTGGACCTGCCCGGCAATGATGCCGAGGCGCGCATCGGGACGTTGGGCGATCGACGCATAACTCGTGAGCGCCTTCGGGTTGCCGGGCCGAACCAGAAAACCGTCTTCGATGCCCCACACCGGTGCGCTGAACGCAACGGTATCGGCCCGCTGCGGCGTCACGAAGAGCGGCACGTTCATGTCCCAGTGACCTGATGCGACGCCGGGCAGCAATTCGCTGAACGTCGTCGCGCAATACTCGATCCGGGTGACGCCAATCTGCCGGAGGATCATCGCCGCGAGTTCGAGATCGGCGCCGGTAGCGGTGCCCTCCGCTTCGGTCCAGCCGAATGGCGGTTCTTCGATGTACGCAATGCTCACCTTCATCGCTTTCTCTCGCAAGCCGAAGAATCGATCAGGAATTCATCAGCTTACCGTGGGAAGTCGACGTTCACTAAGCGTGGACAAAATTAATCCGGGTGTAAGCCAGTCGACGTCATCATTTGGGTGCAAGCGTCAGTGAAGTCGTCAATTTGAGCCCCGATATCCGGCACGAGACATGGATCGACGCGTGACGGCATGAATTGGCTCCGCGCTATTCGACGTTATCCGCAACATCCGTCATCCGGATCATGTGCGGCTTGATGCCGTCGTCTTCCGCCGTCGCGGCTTCCTTCGGATGAATCAGCGCTTCGAGCCGCGCCTTCGTCGCGATGAACGCGGGCGTATTGACCTGCGAATAATCGCGCGGCCGCGGCACCGGCACCTCGATCAGCTCCTGCACCCCGCCCGGATTCGCCTTCAGCACCAGGATCCGGTCAGCCAGAAAAATCGCCTCGTCGAGGTCGTGCGTGATGAACAGGATCGTCACGTCGATGTTGCGCCAGATGTCGAGCAGGTGCGTCTGCATCCTCGCACGCGTCTGCGCGTCCAGCGCGCCGAACGGTTCGTCCATCAGCAGGATGCGCGGACGGTTCGCGAGCGCGCGCGCAATCGCCACGCGCTGCTTCATGCCGCCCGACAGCTGGTGCGGATACACGTCGGCGAAACGCGTCAGCCCGACGAGATCGAGCCACTGCAGCGCCTCGCGCTCGGCCACGCCGCTGCTGCTGCCGTTCATTCGCAGACCGAACATCACGTTCTTCTTCACCGTGAGCCACGGAAACAGCGTGTATCCCTGGAACACCATCCCGCGATCGGCGCCCGGCCCGTCGACCGGTTTGCCGTCCAGCAGCACCTCGCCGCTCGTCTGCGCGTCGAGCCCGGCGAGGATACGGATCAACGTCGACTTGCCGCAGCCGGACGGACCAATCACGCACACGAACTCGCGCCGGTGCGTACGGAAACTGATGTCGTCGAGCGCGACGCAGTCGCCCTGCGGCGTCGCGAAACGCTTGCCGACGTGTCGTACGTCGAGTATCACGTCGCGGGCCTTCAGCCGCGCGAAGCGCTCGCGCACCGCGTCGGATTGGACCAGGTAATCGGGAACGGCTTGCGGATTCTGCATGATGCCCTCTGCGGAAATCGGTCGATGGGTACGGGCGGGCAGCGCTCACGCTTTCAGCGTGCGGTCCCACGGAAAGAGCCGGCGGCCGAGCAACCCGAGCACGATGTCGGTGCCGAGGCCGATGATCCCGATCATCAGGATCGCCGCATACACGTTGTCGAAATGCTGGTAGCGCGCCTGCTGGCTGATGTACCACGTGATGCCCGAACTCGTGCCGACCAGCTCGGCGACGATCAGGTAAGTCCATGCCCAGCCGAGCAGGATCCGCTGATCGCGATACAGGTCCGGCAGCACGCCCGGAATCACGACGTGCGTGAGCAGCTTCAGCTTCTTCGTGCCGAGCGTCATCGCGGCCTCGAACAGCCCGTATTCGAGCTTGCGCGTGGTGTTCGCGACGATCAGCACCTGCTGGAATAGCGTGCCGATCACGATGATCGCGATCTTCGGTGCGTCGTAGATGCCGAGAATCGCGACCATCAGCGCGCCGAACGCGGGCGCCGGCAGATAGCGGAAGAACTCCAGGAACGGCTCCTGCAGCCGCGCGAGCGCGCTGAAGGTGCCGCAGACGATGCCGAGCGGCACGCCGATCGCGGACGAAATCACGAAGCCCCAGAAGATGATGCGGATGCTGTGCCACAGGCTTTCGTGCAGCCACACGCCGTCGCGCGACGCGGGCGGCGTCGTGAACGCCGTATAGAACGCGCGCAAGACCTGGTGCGGCGCCGGCAGGTAGACCGGATTCGCGCGCACGCCTTCGGGCACCGCCGCGTGCGTCGCGCGTGCATGCGCGAGCTCGTCGTCGAACACGTCGCGGTCGATCTGCATGCCGGTCTGGAAATAATCGACGCTGCCCGGGTTCGTGATGCGCATCTGCGGATGCCAGACGAACGGGACATAGCTGATCAGGCACCAGACGGCGAACGGCAGCAGGAAGGACGCCAGCCCGAGCGTCCATTTGCCGCGCGTGGTGAGCTCGCGGCGCACCGCGAGCCAGCCGGTCGTGTTGCGGGTCGTTGTCATCGGAATCTCCGTCTCGTTTCGGGTGCCGGTCGCGCGGATGCCGCGGCATCGCGCGACCGTGCGTTCATTGCGGTGCGCCGCGCGCCGCCTGCGCGCGGTAAGCGCGCCAGCCGCCGAAGCGCGTGATGTCCTGCGCATCGTCGAGCGCTGCGCTTTCGCACAGGAAGCCCTGCACGCGCGCACCGTCGGCGAGTGTCAGCGTGCCGATGCCGAGCGGCGCCGCGATGCCGGCGACGAAACTGCCGTACGCGTCGACCGGCATCTCCCAGACCTCGACCGCGATCGGCGCGCCGCCGTCCGGCACGCGCACGAGGCCCGGTTTGGCGACACCGCCGCTTGCATCGGCGGACAGCGCATAGAGGCGATAGGCCGGCGCGGTCGTGGTCGCGGCGACGAAGCGCGCGCCACGCTGCGTGAGCTGCCCGTTCAACGGTTCGCCGCGAAGATGCGCGCCGACGACGGCCACCCGCACGACACCCGCGGCTGCGGCACGCGCCGACATCGCGGCCGCAGGCGGCCGAACGTCGTCGACGGCGGCAGCGCCATCGCCCCACGCGTGCGCGAGATCGAGCAGCCGCGCGTCGTCGTGCGCACGGCCGACGAACGTGATCCCGAACGGCAAGCCCGCATGCGGCCCGGTCGCGCACGTGCCCGCCGGCACCGCGATCGCCGACAGGTCGAGCAGGTTCACGAAGTTCGTGTAGTAGCCGAAGCGCGAATTGATCGCGATCGGATCGGCTTCGAGCGCGTCGACGGTCGCGGTCGTCGCCGAGGTCGGCATCACGATCGCGTCGAGGCCGTCCCACGCGCGGGCCGCATCGACGCGCAGCGCCGCGAGCCGGTCGAAGGCGGCGAACGCATCGGCGGCGCTGAAGCGCGCCGCGCCGCCAACGATTTCGCGGATCACCGGATGCAGCGCGTCGGGCTCGCGCGCGGCGAACGCGCCGATCGCGGCGAGCCGCTCGGCGACCCACGGGCCGTCGTACAGCAGCCGCGCGGCGGCCAGGAACGGTGCGAAGTCGATCTCGACGATCCACGCGCCGCTCGCGCGCAGCCGGTCGAGCGCCGCGCCCCACGCCGCGCGATACGATGCATCGCCGAAGAATTCGAGCTGATCGGCGCGCGGCGTGCCGAACCGCAATTGTGCGAGCGGCCGCGCCGGGTCCGCGCGCAATCCGTCCGCGCCCAACAGCGGCTGCCATGCGCGCCCGTACGGGTCGCCTTCCGTCACGCCGTGCGCGGCGGCGAACACGGTGCGCGCGTCGTCCGCCGAACGCGCGAACACCGACACGCAATCGAGCGACCGGCAGGCCGGCACCACGCCGAGCGTGCTCAGCACGCCCCGTGTCGGCTTGAGCCCGACGAGCCCGTGGAAGGCGGCCGGCACGCGCCCGGAGCCGGCCGTATCGGTGCCGAGCGAGAACGTCGCGACGCCGAGCGCGACCGCCACCGCCGACCCGGAACTCGAGCCGCCCGACGCATAGCGCGGATCGAGCGCATTGCGGCACGCGCCGTAAGGCGAGCGCTGCCCGGAGAGCCCGGTCGCGAACTGGTCGAGATTGGTTTTGCCGACGGGAATCGCACCGGCCGCGATCAATCGCTCGACCACCGGCGCGCTGCGTGCCGGCGTGTACGCATAGGCCGGGCAACCGGCTGTCGTCGGTATGCCGGCGAGGTCGATGTTGTCCTTGATCGCGAACGGCACGCCGTACAACGGCAACGACGCGATGTCGCGCCCCGCCAGCGCGTCGGCGTACGACATCATCTCGTCGCGCGTCAGCGGCCGGATCCACGCATGGTGCGGGTCGCCCGCGTCGAAGTGCGCGGCGATCGCGTCGACGAGCGCATGCGGCGTCAGGCCGCCCGCCGCGTAGCGCGCGCGCAGCGCGGCAATCGAGTGCAGCCCGGGCAGAACCGGGCGTTCCGTCGTGCTCATGCGACCTCCTCGGCGGCGCCCGTCTTCATCACCATCAGCCGCTGGCCGGCCACCACTGCCGCGCCAGGCGCGCAATCGATCGTCTCGATCGTGCCGTCTTCCGTTGCCGTCACCGCCACCTCCATCTTCATCGACTCGACGATCGCGACGACCTGCCCTTCGGTCACGCGCTCGCCGGCTTCGACCAGCACTTTCCACACGCTGCCCGATACGTCCGCGGCGATCGCGCGCTGCGTGTCGTCGAGCGCGCCCGCTACGCGGTCCGCTTGCGCATCGCCCAGTTCCCCGTCGCCGACGTATTCCGCGTGGCCCGCCGCGCGCCACCGCTCGCGCTCCGCGTCGAACGCGGCCTGCTGCGTCGCCTTGAACGCGGCGATCGACTCCGCCTCGTCGTGCAGGAAACGGTTGTAGGCGCGCAGATCGAACACGGATTCCTCGATCTTCAGCGTCGCGCGGCCCGCGATGAAATCCGCGCGCAGCGCAGCCAGTTCGGCCTCGCTGACTTCGTAGAAGCGGATCTCGTCGAAGAAGCGCAGCAGCCACGGCTTGCCGGCTTCGAATTCGCGCGTGGTGCGGTGGCGATTCCACATCTGCACGGTGCGGCCGACGAACTGATAGCCGCCCGGCCCTTCCATCCCGTACACGCACAGATACGCGCCGCCGATGCCGACCGCGTTCTCCGGCGTCCAGGTGCGCGCGGGGTTGTACTTCGTCGTCACGAGCCGGTGCCGCGGATCGAGTGGCGTCGCGACGGGCGCACCGAGGTAGACGTCGCCGAGGCCCATCACCAGATAGCGCGCGTCGAACACGATCCGCTTCACGTCGTCGATGCTCGCCAGGCCGTTGATGCGCCGGATGAACTCGATATTGCTCGGGCACCACGGCGCGTCGGGCCGCACCGACTGCATGTAGCGCTCGATCGCGACGCGCGTCGACGGGTCGTCCCACGACAGCGGCAGATGCACGATGCGGTTCGGCACGCGCAGGTCGGCCACGTCGGCCAGTTCGCGCTCGGCGGCCTGCAGATGCGCGAGCAGCGCGTCCAGCGGCAGCGTCCGTGAATCGAACTGCACCTGGAGCGAGCGGATACCCGGCGTCAGGTCGAGCATGCCGGGCAGCCGGTGCGCGTCGAGCCAGCCCATCAGCGCGTGCACGCGAAAGCGCAGGTTCAGGTCGAGCACGGGCGGCCCGTATTCGACCAGCACGTTGCGGTCGCCCGAGCGCCGGTAGACGACGCCGATACCGCCGCCGGCCGACGGGTCGCGGTGCAGCACGCAATCGTCGGATGAGGCGGATGCAGCAGCAACAGCAGCAACGTCATCCGTCGCATTCACGATCGCCGCAGCCGATATCCCGACCGACACGTTCGCCCGCACGAACTGCACGGTATCGCCCGGCCGCAACTGCCCGAGCTTCCACAGCTCGTCGCGCACGACCGTCACCGGACACACGAAGCCGCCGAGGCTCGGCCCGTCCGGGCCGAGAATCACCGGCATGTCGCCGGTGAAATCGACGGCGCCGATCGCATACGCGTTGTCGTGAATATTCGACGGATGCAGCCCCGCCTCGCCACCGTCCGCGCGCGCCCATTGCGGCTTCGGGCCGATCAGCCGCACGCCGGTGCGGCTGGAGTTGTAATGGACGGTCCACTGCGTGCCGTAGAGCATCGCGATGTCGTCCGGCGTGAAGAAATCCGGCGCGCCATGCGGACCGTCGAGCACGCCGAGCGTCCACGCATGCGTCAGCGCGGGAATATCGGCCGCGGCCAGCGTCGCACCGGCGTCACCGCGCCCGGCGTCCGCGTGCAGATGCAGCACGTCGCCCTTGCGCAGCGCGCGGCCCGCATGGCCGCCGAACTGGCCGAGCGTGAAGGTCGCCTTGCTGCCGAGATAGTCGGGCACCTGCAGCCCGCCCTTGACGGCGAGACACGCGCGCACGCCCGCGCCGGTCACGCCGCCGAGCTTGAGCACCGCACCCGGTCGTGCGCGCACGACCTGCCAGAACGGCACCGCTTCGCCGTCGAGCGTGGCCGCGAACGGCGCGCCGCCGAGCACGAACAGCGTCGCAGTATTGAAGCGCAGCGTCGCGCCGACCATCGTGAATTCCAGCCCGGCCGCGTCGCGCGCGTTGCCGAGCAGCGCGTTCGCGAGGTCGAACGCGCGATCGTCCATCGGCCCCGACGGCGGCACGCCGATGCTCCAGTAGCCGACCCGCCCGGGCGCCTGCTGCACGGTGGTCTGCACGCCGCCGTCGAGCACGTCGATCGTGTGCGGCGCGAACGCGAAGCGCGACAGGAAGGCGGTCGTCGGCGCGCCGCGCGCGAACGTGTCGGACCCGACGACGGCGCGCAGGTAGTCGAGGTTGGTCTCGATCCCGTACAACTCGGTCCGGTCGAGCGCGGCGCGCAGCGCGGCCAGCGCGTCGCGCCGCGTGTCGCCATGCACGATCAGCTTCGCGAGCAGCGGATCGTAATGCGCGCTGATCTCCGTGCCTGCGTCGATCCAGCCGTCGACCCGCACGTCGTCGGGAAACGCGACGTACGTGAGCAGCCCGGCGCTCGGCTGAAACTGCTTGTTCGGATCCTCCGCATAGAGCCGCACCTGGATGCTCGCGCCGCGCGGCGCGACGGCGAGCGTATCGAGCGGCGGCAGGTCGCCTTCGGCCTGCAGGATCATCCATTCGACGAGATCGACACCCGTCACGGCCTCGGTCACGCAATGTTCGACCTGCAGCCGCGTGTTCACCTCGAGGAAATAGAACTGCCGCGTGCTCGCGTCGAACACGAATTCGACCGTGCCGGCCGATGCGTAGCCCACCGCGCGCGCGAGCCGCACCGCGCTCGCGTGCAGCGCGTCGCGCTCGGCGTCGGTCAGGTCGGGCGCGGGCGTTTCCTCGATCACCTTCTGGTTGCGCCGCTGCACCGAGCAATCGCGTTCGCCGAGCGCGATCGCACCGCCGCGGCCGTCGCCGAAGATCTGCACTTCGATGTGCCGCGCGTGTTCGACGAACTTCTCGAGATAGACGCCCGCATGCGCGAAGTTCGCGGCGCCGAGCCGCACGACCGATTCGAACGCCGCGCCGAGCTGCCCGGCATCGCGGCACAGCGACATGCCGATGCCGCCGCCGCCCGCGGTGCTTTTCAGCATCACCGGATAGCCGATCGCGTCGGCTTCGGCGAGCGCTGTCGTTACATCGCCAAGCAATCCGGTGCCGGGCAGCAGCGCGACGCCGTGCGCCGCCGCGAGTTCGCGCGCGGTGTGCTTGAGGCCGAACGCGCGCATGTGATCGCCGCGCGGCCCGATGAAGCGCAGGCCCGCCGCTTCGCAGGCATCGGCAAAGCCCGCGTGCTCGGACAGGAAGCCGTAGCCGGGGTGCACGGCCTGCGCGCCGGTCTCGCGTGCGGCGTCGAGGATCGCCGCGACATTCAGATAGCTGTCGGCCGCCGGTGCAGGCCCGACACGCACGGCTTCGTCGGCAAGCGCCACGTGGCGCGCGTCGCGATCGGCATCCGAATAGATCGCGACCGATGTGATGCCGAGGCGCTTCAGCGTGCGGATCACGCGGCACGCAATTTCGCCGCGGTTCGCGACGAGGACTTTGGCGAATCTCATGTTGCCTCCTGCCGGGCCGCCCCAAAGGAGGCAACCGCCCCCTTGGGGGGCAGCGAACGATAGTGAGCGTGGGGGTAGTTCATTCCGCCTCCTGCCGGGCCGCCCCAAGGGGCGTAGCGGGGAATTCGCGGAGCGTCGCTCCGCGCCCGCGCAGCCGGCCGGCTTTGCAAAGCCGGCCGTGGACGGCAACCGCCCTCTTGGGGGGCAGCGAACGTGTCGGCCCGGAGTAGCGCTTCAGCGCGTACTCCGGCCCCATGCAAAGCAAGTGAGCGTGGGGGCAGTTCATTGCGCCTCCCAGATCATGAGGCGCACGGGCGTCGGGTTGTAACCGTTGCACGGATTGTTGAGTTGCGGGCAGTTCGAGATCAGCACCGTGACGTCCATCTCCGCGCGCATCTCGACGTACTTGCCAGGCGCGGAGATGCCGTCCTCGAACGTGAGGCCGCCGAGCGGCGTGACCGGAACGTTCATGAAGAAGTTGACGTTGCCGACCAGGTCGCGCTTGGTCAGCCGCGCGCCGGCGCCGCACGTGCAGTGCGCGATCGCGTTGAGGAAGCTGTCGCGGCAGTTGTGCATGTAACGCTTGTCGAGCGCATAGCGCACCGTGTTGCTCTCGGCCGCGCACGCGCCGCCGAGCGTATCGTGACGGCCGCACGTGTCCGCGACGATCGTCGCCATCGGGTTGCCACGGCTCGACACGAGCACGCTGCCCGCGCTCAGGTACAGGTTGCGCTGCGCGCGGATCGTGTCCTGCGCGCTGTAGCGTTCCTCGGGATCGTCGGTGCTATAGAACAGCGTGTCGACGGCCTGGTTGCCTTCGAGATCGAGAATGCGGAAGGTCTGCCCGCGCTTCAGGTCGTGCAGCCACGGGTCCCCCGCGTTCAGCGTGGTGTCGTGGATCGCGTCGCGCGGGTCGAGTCGGCTTTCGATGATCGGCATGGTCTCGCTCCTCATGCGAACAGACGGTCGGTGTTGGCGAAGCCGCGCGTGTTCTCCGCGCATGCGCGCCGGCAAGGGTCATCCTCGGGCGCCGCGCCATCAACCGGATACGCGCGGTACGCGATCAGCTTCACGGCCTTCGGCGCGTAGTCCGGGCGCGGATCGAGCGGATGCGGCGCGGTCGAGAACGCCGCGAGCGTATTCATCTCGAAGCGCAGGTCGAACGCGCTGCCGGCCGGCGAATGGCCGGCGACGAAATCGAGCGCGCCGTCGTCGCGCGTGTCCAGCTTGCTGAAGAAGTTGACGTTCGCGGCGAGGTCGCGCGCCGACAGGCCGTATTTCGCGAGCTCGAGCACGAGGCTGTCGCGGCCGTTGCGGATCATCGCGTTGCGATCGATCTGATACGACGACGCGCCGTACTTGTGCGCGAACAGCCGCGCATCGCCGACGCCGCCGAGCGGGTCGTGCCAGCCGAGCGTGTCGGCCGTGATCGATGCGATCACGCGCCCCATGTCCGTATACAGCGCATGGCCGCGCGTGAGATGCGCGGTGTGCTGCGCCTTCAGCGTATCGGCCATGTTGTAGCGTTCGAGCGGGTCTTCCTGACGATGAAACACGGCGGACAGGTTCGCGCCGCCGTCGATATCGACGATGCGCAGCGCGAGACCGCGGCGCAGGATGCCGGACCAGTGGGTTCCGGCGGGAATCAGCGTTTCCCACGCGACGTGTGGCGGCGGGGCAAGGACGGCTTGGGGGCTCGGCGACATGGCGGCTCCGGGGTCGGTTGGACAAAAGGCGTGAGAGGGCGACCGAACGACATCGCGACCTCCCGGGCTTTTATCCCTCCGTGGAGCCTCGCCGTTTCCTCTCATCGAGGCGAAGGCAAGACCGGATTGCTCTCGGACCAGGCATCGCGCGGCGCACGCCGCACGACCGGAACCCTAGCGATCCTGAAGATGATGCAAATTGCTTCGCACCTCTCGGGTATCGAATAAGCGAGTTGCATGCCAGCCGCAGCCCGTCGGCCGTACGACGCGGCCCGGCGGCGCGATGGCGCGCGGCAAGCGAATGGCGCACGCATGAGCTTGCCCTCGCGGCGGGCGTGCGGCGCACCATGCGCACGCAACCGCGCACCGGTGCAGTGCGCGTCGCGTGCTCTCGCACCGAACGATCCGCGATGGCATGGGCATTGCTGAACTCACGCACCGCCACCTCATCCCCGCTCCTTCATGAACAAGCTCGACCTGCTCCGACGCGCGCTGCACGTGCTGTTCGCCGCCCGCTTCATCGAACTTCAGCGCACCCTGCGCCGCCGTTGAATCGCATTGCCGCGCGCCGTTGGCACGCTTCTCGCTCGGCATGACGCCGAGAGGTGCGGCGGCGTCGCATCTTAGGGGTGCTAGGGTTCCGGTTCATCGAACGTCTGGTCCGAGAGCAGCCCGGCGCGGGTTCATCCGATCGCGAGACCGGATGAACGCGTGCTACACGGCGGGACAAAAGCCCGGGAGATCGGCGATGGCAACGGCCGTCGCGCCTCTCCGTGGCCGCTTCGTTCGTTCCGCATCCGCAGGAACCGGTCACGTAGCCGGAACGTGTGTACGCGCACGGTCCGTATCGACGATCCCGATCCCGGTCTCCTGGAGAACAACGATGACCCGTCCCGCCCCGGCGTTCCGCCGCCTGCCGTCCTTCCGTTTCCTCCGTCATGCATTGGGCGCCGCCGCCGCGGCCGCCGCGCTATGGGTGGCGCCTACCGCTCACGCTGCCGCACCGCTGAAGATCGGCTACAGCGACTGGCCCGGCTGGGTCGCGTTCCAGGTCGCGCTCGACAAGGGCTGGTTCAAGGAGGCCGGCGTCGACGTCGATTTCGAGTGGTTCGATTATTCGGCGTCGCTCGACGCGTTTTCCGCAGGCAAGCTGGACGCGGTCGCGGCGACCAACGGCGATGCGCTCGTGACGGGCGCATCCGGCGCGAAGAACGTGATGATCCTGCTGACCGACTATTCGGCCGGCAACGACATGATCGTCGCGAAGCCGCCGCTGCGCACCGTCGAGGCGCTGAAAGGCAAGAAGGTCGGCGTCGAGCTCGGCCTCGTCGACCACCTGCTGCTCGAAACCGCACTGCAGAAGCATGGGCTCAAGGACAGCGACGTCACGCTCGTGAATGCGAAAACCAACGAGCTGCCGCAGGTGCTCGGTTCGTCGGCCGACATCGCGGCGGTAGCGGCGTGGCAACCGAATGCCGGCGAGGCGTTGAAGCGCGCGCCGGGCGCACGCGCGATCTTCACGTCGGCGGATGCGCCGGGGCTGATCTACGATGCGATCACGGTCGCGCCGGCGAGCCTCGCCGCGCGCCGCGCCGATTGGGCGAAGGTGGTCAAGGTCTGGTATCGCTGCGTCGCGTACATCAACGATCCGAAGACGCAAGCCGATGCGGTCAAGATCATGTCGGCGCGCGTCGGGCTCGCACCGGCGCAATACCTTCCGTTGCTGAAGGGCACGCACCTGCTCGACGAAGCGGCCGCGAAGCGTGCGTTCCGCAAGGGAGACGGGCTCGATTCGATCTACGGCTCGACGCGAAATGCGAATGCATTCAACGTGCGTAACGCCGTGTACAAGCAGTCGCAGGACGTCGATGCGTATATCGATTCGCGGTTTATTGACGTGCATTGACGGCAGCATGCCCGCCGGCGCGGCGATGTACCGCGTCACGTCGGTGGGCAACGCGCGTCGGCCGCATGCTTCGTACAGGAGTGACGTTCCGCCATGTGCCCGGTTGAATCCGCAACCCGAAGCGGACTTTCGCATTGCCGCTAGTGCAACGACTGCTTTCACGATGAAACTGCCGTCCGCACCATCAAGCGGGTAGGCGAGTCATCGATGCTTTTCGACCATTCGCTTTTAGCGAAACAGTCACTTAAAAACTCCCGATTCATCGGTTGACAATCCTGTTTGTCTACCTAATATGAATCGAGCGCGGCACGCTCGTGATCGCTGATTCGATAAAGACTCAGATTGTCGATTGGCCAACTGAGTCGTGTGAACCGAAGACTTCGATCAATTATCCGAAGTAGATTGCGAATTGCTCGGGATGCGCATTCAATGTGCGTATCGAGTGAAGCGACACGATGTGCATTGAAAGGACGGGGGCGTTTGAGTCGTTCGCAAACGCATAGTCAACGAAGCGTGGCCTACTGATGTCGGCGAAGAAAAATGAATACGCCTGGTCAGCCGTGGACGTTGGTGAAACAC
The DNA here is from genome assembly GCF_905400185.1 of Burkholderia sola. NCBI lineage: Bacteria > Pseudomonadati > Pseudomonadota > Betaproteobacteria > Burkholderiales > Burkholderiaceae > Burkholderia > Burkholderia sola. The sequence goes on along the minus strand of NZ_FR989677.1, from coordinate 436,448 downwards.
ATTCTCGTTGGTGATCGAGAGCTCGGCGCCGCGCGTGCATATTGCCAGTCTCTGCTCGACGCGCCCGTGCATCGCCTGCCGCTGATCGCGTATCGGGAGGATAGTGCCCAAGGCCGGCGTCTCGTACGTATCGAGCGCTTTGTGGAAGATTTCGCCGAGCGGACCGGGATCGATCTGCATGCGCGCTGCAATGCGCTCGCGCGAGCGCTGTTCGAGCGTCCCTGCCTGCTATTCAAGGACAAGATCAATTTCCGCTACCCGGCCTCGCCAGGCTTTAGGGCGCATCAGGACGCCGCCGCGGGCTGGAATCGCTATGCGTCGCACTACGCGACCGTTGCTGTGCTGATTGAGGCGTCGCAGCCTGACAGCGGTGGCTTTGAATTCGCGACCGGGGCGTCGCCCGGCTTTCTTTATCCGAATCTGAACGGTCAACTCGACGACGCATTCTTCGCGTCGCTTTGCCCGCAATCACTCGATGTAGACGCAGGCGACGGACTGCTATTTGACGGCTATGCGGCGCATCGGACATATGCAAACCGAACGGGACATGTTGTCCCACATCTTTTTCTCACGTTCAATTGCGCCGACGAGGGCGATTTTCGCGACCGCTATTACGCGGAAAAGATCGCGGGCATGGCATCGCACGGCGACGGCTACGCGTTCCGACTGTTCGATTTCGGTCCCGAAGGAGCCATGCGATGACACGCTTCGTCGGCAACATCAGGGTCGAGTTTCTTGACCCCGCGCAACGGTCGGACGTTGTCTACCGGGGCCTCGAAACCGCGCTGTCGGCGAAGGATTCCCGACGTTTTCAGCGTGTGATGCTGGTGTCCCCCGGGGCGATCCTGTACCGTGGCGACCTGCCTCGCTGCACCTATCCATTGGGACTGGGCTATCTCGGCGCGATGCTCGAGCGCAATGGCTATGACGTACGGCTGCTAGACTGCCTGGTTGAGGGCTACGATCAGATTGAACCCGTCGACAACGCGGGCGAGTTCGTTCGCTACGGTCTCGGTGCCCGGTCGATCCGCGACGCGTTGCGCCGGTGGGAGCCGGACGTGATCGGCGTGTCCAGCATTTTCTCGAACCAGTCCGACATCATCGAGGAAATCTTCCGTATCGCGCGCGATACGGTTCCCGACGCGCTTCTGATCACGGGGGGTGCCCACGCACGGTATTTTCCGGAGCAGTATCTCGAGTCGCTTGACGCCGACGCGGTTTTTCTCGGCGAATCGGAAAACACGATCGTGGAATTCCTCGACTGGGCGAACGGCGCACGACCACTCGAGAGCCTGCAAGGCATCGTCGTGCGGCAGCGCAGCGTCAACCGGATCTTCTCGAACAAGTCGATGCCGCTCATCAAGGTTGCGCGAGCATGTTCGACCGACCCGATCGCCGACCTCGACGTCATTCCCTATCCGGCCTGGCACCTATACAACATGGAGCGTTACTTCGAAATCGGCGCCTATCAGTCGCCCTATACGGTCGGATCGCGTGTGGCTCAGCTCTACACTAGCCGAGGATGTACCGCGAAATGCTCGTTCTGCACGACGACCAACTTCTGGGGCGGCAAGCTGCGCCGTCGCAGTCCGGAGAACGTGACGAATGAAATCCGTTCGCTCGTCGAGCACTACGGAATTGACGAATATCACATACAGGACGACAACATCACGAACGACAAAGAGCATGCGCGCATGTTGTTTCGTGCGCTGGCCGACATCAAGCTTCCGTGGTGCACGCCGCAAGGAACCGCGCTTTGGCGCATGGATGAAGGCCTGCTCGATCTGATGCGCGACGCGGGATGTTACCAAATCACGTTCGCGATCGAAAGCGGCGTGCAGCGCGTGCTGACCGAGCTGATCCGTAAGCCGCTCGATCTCGCGCGCACGCGTCATCTCGTGAGATACGCACGAGATATCGGGCTCGACGTACATGGCTTCTTCATCATCGGCATGCCGCCGATGTTCGGTTGCGATGGCGAAACGATCGACGAAATGCGCGAAACCTATCGCTTCGCATGCAACGCGGGCTTCACCAGCGCATCGTTTTTCACGGCAACGCCGATAGTCGGTTCGGAACTGCTGACGGAATGCTTGCGCCAAGGATTCGTTGCCCCGGACACACCGCTTTATAGAATGTCGTACAAGCAGGGGTTGATCGAAGTTCCCGGACTTTGGACCGGCACCGAGATCGCCGCACTCGCACACGAATTCAACACGTTGTTCAACAGAGGGAGTGTCAAGCATGGACGCCGATTCTGGAGCGAGCAGCAATACTGAATGTAATGGCGAAGGTACGCGGCCGCGGCCGGTCGTCTATGTCGCGATGTGCGCGGACGTGTTCCATGATGGTCACGTGAACGTGCTGCATCATGCGTCGACTTACGGCGACGTGATCGTGGGATTGATGACCGACGAGGCAATTGCGAGCTACAAGCGGATGCCGCTCTTCTCGTTCGAGCAGCGGCGTGCGGTCGTCGCGAGCAGTGTCTGGGTCAAGGATGTCGTGCCGCAGACGACACTCGACTTCCGCCCCAATCTACGCGAGCTTCGGCCCGAATTCGTTGTACATGGCGATGACTGGCGAGAAGGCGCACAGCGCGATACGCGTGCACAAGTTGTCGAGGTGTTGCGTGAGTGGAGCGGCACACTGATCGAAATACCCTATACGCACGGCGTATCGTCGACCTATGCCCAGCAACGCATCCGCCGAAACGGTATTGCACCGAGCGCGCGGCAAGCGCGTTTGCGCCACGCACTGCGCGTACGCCCGTTGATTCGCGTGCTCGAGGCCCATAGTCCGCTCGCTGCGCTGATCGTCGAGCGCGCGCAGGTTCGAGACGGTGGAGGCGTTCGCGAATTCGACGCGATCTGGTCGAGTAGCCTGACGGACTCGACAGTGCGCGGCAAGCCGGACATCGAAGTCGTGGATCTGTCGATGCGGTTGCAAACGATCAACGAAATGTTTGACGTGACGACGAAGCCACTCGTTTATGATGCGGACAGCGGAGGTCTGCCCGAGCATTTCGTGTTCACGGTGCGTGCGCTCGAGCGTGTCGGCGTGTCGGCCGTCGTGATCGAAGACAAGGTTGGCCTCAAGCGCAATTCCTTGTCGTCCGGCGTATCCGCCCAGAGCCAGAGCGACATCGCGGAATTTTGCGAGAAGATTGCCGCCGGCAAGGATGCGCAGGTTGACGACGCGTTCATGATCGTGGCACGGATCGAAAGCTTCATCCTGGGCGCGGGGATTGATGATGCACTTCAACGCGCGCATGCGTATGCGCAGGCGGGCGCCGACGCGGTATTGATCCACAGCCGCAACCACCAACCCGTCGAGGTACTGGACTTCTGTCGTGCGTTCCGGCTCGCCGATGCGCGGACGCCGATCTTTGCGATCCCGTCAACTTATGACATCGTCAGCGAGCACGACCTCGAGGTTGCCGGCGTAAACGGCGTGATTTACGCCAATCACCTGCTGCGCGCTGCGTATCCAGCAATGACGGCCGCCGCCGAGTCCATATTGCGCCATGGACGCGCGCACGAATGCGCGCGTGCGGGCGCGAGCCTGCACGACATTTTGTCCGTGGTGGCCGGCAATGTGGCCGATGCCGGCGCGCGGGCCGATGCGACGCCAAGAACCGGCGAAACCGTGTAAAGAGGTGGAACGACATGTCCGTACACCTGTCGCTCGTATTCCCGGGCGCCGCCGCGCACGTTCCGCAGCTTGTTCGCGAACTTGTCGCACGGCGGATCGCGGTGCTTCGCGGCCCTCGCTCGTTCGATCTGAGCGATGCGCAGGCATTGCTGCATCTCGGGGCCATGACGTGCGATCGCGTCGACTACGTCGTCGCCGACGCTTCCCCCACGCTGGAATCGATCGAGATGGCCGGCGCGTTCTTTGCGGCGAGCGGCGCGGACGCGATTCTTGCGATAGGCGGCGGGGCTGTCATCGATACGGCGAAAGGTGTCAGACGGATCGCCGCATGTCCGCACTTGTGCGCCGCCGATGCGCTACGTATGCGCGGCGGGTCTACCCGACGGCTTCCTGCTTGCATCGCGGTGCCAACCACGGCCGGGACGGGAAGCGAAGTCACGCCATTCGCGACGTTCTATGTCGGAGGCATCAAGCATTCGGTCGACCATCAGGACGCCATGCCGGACCGCGCCGTGGTCGATGCGCGATTGACGGGAAGCCTCGACGCACGCCAGACGGCCTGCTCCGGTGTCGACGCAATCTGCCACGGCATCGAGTCGATGTGGTCGAACGCGGCGACGGCGGAAAGCATCACGTATGCGAGCGATGCGCTGACGCTCTGTGGCAGGCATCTAGGCGACGCGATTCGCAAGGGAGACGCCAACGCACGTGCCGCCGTCATGTACGCTGCGCATCTGTCCGGCCGCGCGATCGCGATCACCCGCACAACCGCGGCACATGCGTTGTCGTACGCTCTGACGGCGCGGTTCGGTATCCCCCACGGTCATGCGGTCGGCCTGTTCATGGGGCCGGTGCTCGCCGAACACGCGCGTGCGGTTCATCGCGGCAAGGGCATTGCCGAATATCAGGAGACGATCCTGGCACGCCTCGCGTTGCCGAATGCACGCACGCCACGGCAGCGATGGGAGGCGCAGTTGCGTGAATGGGCGCTGCCCGCGACGCTCGCAGAGGCCGGCGTCCCGCGCTCGGCATACGCGGAACTCGTTGCGGAGGTGAATCTCGAACGGCTCGCCAATCATCCGGTACGCCTCGATCTGCAACATTTGCTCGATGCGTTGTAAGTACGGACCGCTGATCGATTTCAATCCAGATAATCGGCCCGCAACGCGGCATTTGCCCCCGACGCGTTGATCAGCGGACCACTTTACGGGGGCATGGAGAGCAAGTGATGAGCAAGCAACCCGAAGTGGTACATGCGAATTTCGATTTGTTCCAGAAGGAGGCGTCGACCCTGATCGGATCGTTCTCGGAGGCGATCGCGCGCGTCGGCAGGGGGCCCGCGCCCAATCAGGCAGTACTCAAGCAGGTGCTCGAGGCCTCGCTCGCGAACACACTGGCGTCACTCGCGGCGTCATTGGCGACGTCGATCTCCCACGTGTCGCGTGCCGATTCGTTCGCGAACAACGTAGGCCGTTTGCGTGAGCGTGTGCAGTCGCAAAGCAATTTGTTGATCAAGGCAAGCGAGATCAAGTGAAAGATGCGGCCTGGTTGAAACTAGGCCGCACTTGTGAGAGCACGCTCATCATGACCTCCGATTCGGGCACTTTTCAGGCGTTCTTGCGTCAGCAGATCGAACGGGAGCAGGCGCCCGTCTACAAGCCGATTCGCAGGCTGTCGACGCGCCTGTCGTGGCGCCTCGCGAAAGCGAACGTCCACCCCAACCTGCTGACGTTTCTCGGGGCGCTCGCGGCGCTCGCCGCCGCGACCCTGATGTCGTACGGGCAGCGTGGCGCGATGATGGCGGCAGCGGCGCTTATCGCGGTCGCGTATCTGTTCGACTGCATGGATGGTGAGGTTGCGCGAGCCGGCGGCCGGGCGTCCGCGTTCGGCGGACAGCTCGATCAGCTTTCGAATTGGGTGACGCTCGTCGCACTGCAGATCGGGCTGGCACTCGGCGCCTCCGTGCAGTCCGGCAACCCGTCGATGGCGACGTGGGGAATGTTTGCCTTGGCCGGCTGGTGCACGTTCTACTACCTGTACCTGCAACTCGCGAGCTGGGTGCCAGGCGACGGCCCGTTTGCGCTGCTGCGCAAGTTGTCGCGCATTCTCTTCGCGGCGATGCCGCTCGACGAGAATCTCGTGCTGCTTGCGGCGATCACGGGCCATGCGAAGATCGGTATCGTGGTATCGGCGATGCTGTCGCTGGCGCTGTCGGCGGTAGTTTGCGCGACTTACATCGCAGGCATGATCGCATCGATGCGCGAGACGCGCCAGGCGGATGCGGCATCAACGGCCCCCCCCTCCTGACGCGGCAATCCGGGCGACAGAAGGGATTTCCGGGATCGGCATCGACGTGGCAGGTTCACCGCACATGATTACCCGCATCTTGTGCCTACTACCCGTTCGCAACGGCGCGGAGCACCTGCAGGCATACTTCGATAACGTGCGGCGCTTCGCGTCCGGCATCGTCGCGCTGGACGATGGAAGTACGGACCAGACGCTCGACCTGCTGCGCCGGGAGGCACTTGTTCTTCAGGTGCTGCGCAATCCGCGACGATGGTCTTGTGCAGGATGGAACGACGCAGAGAACCGTCAAAGGTTGCTAGACGCTAGCGCCGTCCACGCACCCGACTGGATCGTCTGGCTCGACGCCGATGAACTCATCGCGGAACCCGACCTGCCTCTTCTGCGAACGCTGATCTCCGAAATCGCAAATCCGGGGCACGCTTATGCGTTCGAGGTTCTCAGAATGATCGGGGACTTGGCTCATTTCGACCAGCACCGACTTTGGGTGTATCGAATGTTCGGCTTCCGGGCCGGACAGCGTTTGCCTGCGGCGCGCCTGCACTTCCAGCCGATTCCAGACGACATCTCCCGGGAGCACATGCACCGGACCATCATTCGCATTCTGCACAAGGGCGGCATGACCCCGCAGGCAAGGCGCGCCAGATTTCTGAAATATCGAGAGGCCGATCCCGGGAAACTCTGGCAGGCGACGTATGCCAATCTCCTAGCAGGTCCGGGACATCTGTGGAGCCTGCGCGCGCATCCGAAAGACGCAGACATCGTCATCGAATGATCCCGCCTCTGGATTGCATCGATTTCCGTGACGGACCTAGCGAACGCTGCGGGACGCGACGATCGTTTCCGCGACCACATCCAGCGTATCCATCAACGGCTCCAGTTCTGCCGTCAACGCCGGGGTAATCATCAGTTGCTGTCCATCGGGTGAAAGCACAGCGAAGATACCTCGCTCGAGCAGTGACTGGATGATTTTTTTTGGTCGGGACGCGTGCGCAAATTCGGGATCGCCTCCCCCGATGTTGACCGCCATCGATAGCCCTACGCCATGGATGTCGAAGTGGCCCCCCAATTTTCGGCCGTTGGATTCGAATATCGCGGTCACGGCACTCGCCAGTTCGAGCGCACGGCTACCCAGGTCGGCGGCCTGGTGGAATGCAAGGGTCGACAACGCCGCTGCACAGCCCGCCGGCGACCCACCGTAAGTGGAAGCGAAAGAAGCTTCGTCCAAAAAGGATCGCAAATCGTTTGCCACGAGCGCGAGAGATAACGGGTAGAGCCCGTTTGTGAGTGCCTTTCCGCAAGTAATGACGTGCGGGCGAATGGGGCGGCCTTGGAATGACCATGGATGCCCCGTTCTGTTCATACCCGTCCCGATTTCATCACAGACCAACAGAAAGCCAAATTCGTCCGAAAGGCGCTGAAGCAGATTCAGGAATGCGTCCGGTACGACACGGCACCCGGCGTTGGTGAGGACGGTTTCGAACACGACCGCTCCTATGCTGTCTTCTCGCGTGAGTAACGCTTCGATCGTTGCAAGGTCCGCGTCCGAAACAGGAGCGGGCAGCGCGAAACGTCGATTATCGAGCCCCAGCGCATCAATGTGGTCGACAGGATATCCCGCGGCGAGCGCCGCGCCGAGCGTGCTTCCGTGATAGGCGTCGCCGACGCACGCGACTCCCCCTCTGCCGGTTGTGACGCGGGCGACCTTGAGCGCGTTGTCGATCGCCTCACTGCCGCTGCATGACAGGATCGGAATGTATCCGGGAAAGATGCTGCCGAGCTGTTCCTTGAACCGCTCCTGGTTCGGATCCGTGCACCATGAGGGTCTGAAAGGGAGGGCTCTGGCGGCCTCGATCCAGTCCGTGAAGATCGCTTCGTTGTTCCAGCCGGCATTGGTGACGTTCCAACCGGAAGTCAGGTCGTAGTAGACACGCCCGTCGATGCCGATCAGTCGATCGTTCTTCGCGCCATGGAGCGCCAGCAGTTGTTCTCGGCCCATCTTTCGTCCTCGCTCACCATCGCCATTAGTCGTCTATCGCGCCCTCGGTCTTGTAGCAGTTGCGGCAGTGCGGCACGACCCGGCGCCCTGACGAGACGAGACTGGACCGGAACGCCTGACCTCGGCGCAGGATGTCGTCGACCTCTTCGCTGAAAATGTTTCCAATGACGCCACTCCGATCGAACGAGAGCATGCAGACATGCACATCGCCGGTTACCGTGATGCACATCGCGTTGCCTGCCCAGAAACAGGCTCCTTGAGGAAGGACGTCGGCCGCAAAGGGTATTTCCCGTCCTTCTCTGTCAATAGGGCAGACTCTGGTCCATGCGTCGCACCTGCGGGACAGGACGACAAGCTCACGATCGTAGATCGCGCCGCGCAGATAGGTGATCTCGTAGATTCCGACGCTCAAATGCGGCTCGCCTGCGGCATCTCGCGCATCCAGCAGCCTTTCCAAGCCGCGCAGCGTTGGTAACCACGTGCCGGGCCCCCGGTTGGCTTCGTGCAGGACTCGTCCACCCCCGTCTATGGACACGTATGCGAGATCTCCTTCGCGTGTTTGCCGAACAATCTCGGCACACGTGTCGTGCGAAAGCAGGAGCCCGTTAGTGTGGAACTCGAGTGGAACGCCAGGAGCGGTCGTATTGCGGATGCGAAGAAATTCGCCAAATCGCTTGTTTGTCAGCGGTTCACCGCGCCAGTTCAGATGGAGTTTCTCGATCGTGACGCCGGCGGCATTCAATTTTTCGAGCACGAGCGCGAAGTGATCCGTCGAGAGCAGGCGCGATGTATGGACATGCTTGGTATAGCAGTCGCGGCACGCCAGATTGCATGCCGCGGACAGATCCATCCAGATCCATAGGGGAACGGATCCTCGTTCCATTATCGGATTGCCCCCAAGGCACGCCAGTCGACCATGCGCAGGGTGCTTCGCCGCCCGTCCAGCGCCCCCTCAATTTCACGCCATTGACGGTCCCAAATCGAAGTCGATCGAGGATCGACCCGGATGACCTTGCCTGCCGACGTAGACGCCCAGATCCACGATCCGTCCGGCAGGCACGCCGCGGCATGTTCGTGGATTCCGTCTTCGTCCCAGTCGAAAAAAGCCAACAGGCAGCGCTGCGCCGATACCATCTCCGTGGCTTGTACAGTAACGCCTTGACGGCCTCTCGCCATTTGATCCGCAGTCATCCATGGAAGCTGCGCAACCGTGAGCCGCAGGCTCTTGCGAATGGCACGCATCAACAGACTCGAACAATCGATGCCGGTCGGCCCGCGGCCGCCGAACTTGTACGGGGCGCCAACCGAAGCCGCCAACCAGTGAGCGAGTCGAATCTCGTACCTGGCAATCGAGGCGATCATTCGAACGGCTGAACGCCCGAAACAAGAATGATTTTGTGGGCGAGCCGTGGGCTTCTGAGCGACGACGACGCCCCCACGACCATCGTTCCTGTAATGAGATCGTGCTGGTATTTGACGCTCGGCCACCATGGCGGGATATAAAGGATGGCTTCCACGCCGTCCTGGACAAGCAACCCGTCAGCGCCGGCTTCGGTAATGCTGACGACAGCCGGACTGCCGGGCTTGATCTTGCCAGCAACCGCCAGGCTTTCGCCCCCGATGTGCAGCTCGCCGCCAATGCCGGTCCGATTAGCCGTTTGCACCACTAATTGTGCGTCGCCGACCCGTAGCGGCGTTGATTTGATGTCGTCGGTGTGAACCGACAATGACAGATACCACGTTCCCCGGATTCGGACTGCCGCCATCGTTGCCCCCTTATGCGATAAGTGTGGTGGCTACTCGATAGAAACACGCAAAGAGCGTATCCATGTAGCGTTGCGTTGTCTACTATTAGATGCACCATCAACTCCGACCTGAGCAGGTGATGCATGGCACCGCGACCCTGCGACTTGCGTCGACAGGAGTGCGTTCGATGAAATCCGTCTCACCTGGCCAGACCCCAAACGAGTTACATCGATTCACCGGGACGCCCTCCCACCCCCTCCTCTGGGCCGTTCGTTGCTCTGGCGAAGTCTTCCATGTCACGGCGACGGGAAAAATCACCGAGTCGTCCCTTCCGAAGGGATGGCATGCCGAGGAGGTCACGGTTGCCGCGCAGGGTAGGACCTGGGTCATGGCACGAAACGAATGTCACGCGAGATGGGGAGTCTGGCTGCGCGTTGCTGGCGGGGCTTCCTGGAAGCTGGTGATCGAGTTGGAACAGCATGCTGCGATTGCTGCAGCAAGGTCAGGCGTATGGGTGCTGGCAGGACACCGGCTGGACTTGATTGGCGACGACGGTCGTATTCTGCAATCCAATGGTCTCGAATTCGACGCGGTTGGCGTCTGTGAAGGTCCCGATGAGTCGCTGTGGTTGTTGGGGGGCCTTGCACGCTTGGGGGGAAAGCCGATTCGGAGACGAGGCGCAGGGGCGACGTGTTGGCACGAGATGCCAGAACCCATCGCGGCGACACAAATTGCTTGCGCACCGGACGGATGCGCGTGGACGGTCAACTCGCGAGGAGACCTTTGGCGACTTCACCCGGACGGCCCCGGTCACTTCGCCGAGTGCCGTCAATCGGCAAACTGCCGCAACTGCCTGAAATCGCCTCGCGCCGGCATGGTCATCCGCGTCTGTGTCGGAACCGACGGTCAGGTCTGGTGTTTGACCCCAAAAACGGTACCAGGAGGATATTGCATCGCCAGACTGGCGCCCGGAAGCCGCCGCATGACTGAACTTCCCGGCCAGGTTGGCGCGATCAGCATCGCCGCTGCCACCGGTTGGCCTGACGGCGAGTAAGTGTCCAAAGCAGCATATCGGCGTCGGGCCGATGTTCCGCACCAATGTCAGCCCGGAAGCAATTCAGCCGATGGCGCTCTAGTGAAGCGGACATGCGACCTGGTCGATTTTTGGCGGAGACGAGTTAATCCGCTTTGGGCGACCGCACGACGCGCATCATTGGTACGCGAGCGGCCGGTAAGTCCTTGAAAAGCCGACACCCGAATGTCAGATCCCCTTACGCGAAGAATGGCGCTTCCTCGCCGATAGCGGCCTCTCGCCACACCGCCAACCGCAAGCCCGGCGAATCATTCCCCTGCCCGCGCTCCCCGCCTCATATGCCCCTCGGCAACCGCACCGTAAAAACGGTTTCCGTCTGATCCGACCGCGCATCAATCCGGCCGCGATGCGCCTTGGCGATTTCGTTGGCGATAAACAACCCGAGCCCTAGACCGGCATCATCCCCCGTCCGTCGCGAACGATCAGCCTCCCCGCGCTCGAGCGGATCGAAAATACGGTCGAGCGTGCGCGGATCGATCGCCGGCCCGCTGTTGCCGACCTCGACGACCACGTCGGCGCCCGTCGTCGCGGCCACCACCCGCACCGGTCTATCGCGCGCACCGTACTTGACGGCATTGCTCACCAGATTGCTCAGCAACTGCTGCATGCGCTGGTCGTCCCACTCGCCCCGGAGATCCCCACGCATATCGACGGTGATTTCGCGATCCGGATGACCTGCCCGCAGCTCGTCCACCACATTGACGAGCACATGCGCGAGGTCGATAGGACGGGGAACGACGTTGATGCCCAGCCCGAGCTGGGTTCGATTGAAATCGCAGAGATCATCGAGAAGGCCCTGCATGCGACCACCGCTTCTGATCAGCCGAGCGGCGGCCTCCGATACCTCCTCACCCGCATTGAGCGCGGCAAGATACGACGCCGTGAGCTGGATCGTCTGCAGCGGCGTGCGCATGTCATGGCTCAGCATGCCGAGAAACAAGTTACGAGCCTGTTCGACCTGTTCGGTAAAAAACGAGACGGATTCCGCCAGCGCCTGATCGATCGCTTCGTTGAAGCGAATCATGTCGTCCATGTCGACCGGGCCCGGCTGACACGCGTCGATCCACAGGCGCAGCACGCTGGCACGCAGCGCCCGATACTCGGCCGCCAACTGGTTGATGTTGAAACCCCGCTGGGCGCGCAAAACGGCATGCGTCTGCGCGGCCGTCTCGCTGGCGTTCGCCGGCTCGGGTGCGCGCCCCAGCGATTTTTCGTGTTGCGCTTCCCTCGTCTGCGGGGTCGCGATGTCCTTGGCGACGGCGATCAGAATCTCGCGCGCGTGGTCGCGTAGTCCGTGCGAGGTCATGTGCCTCGCGGCCGGTAACAGCGTGGCAGCAAACGCTTCCCACTGCACCAGGATCGGTTCCATGTTCCGTACGATGAAATCGGAAAGACGCATGTCGCCCCTCACAACGGAATGAACGGTGGACGCTTCTGTCGAACCGCAAGATATCACGTGAATGACGGCGAGGCCCGCAGCGGGCTTCGATTCGCACGCCCGTCACGTCGGGCGGCCACTATCGTCGATAATCGATCCGCGTCATTCCAGTTCCGCAGGGCGCCACCTTTCAATTGCCGCGACACCGGCAGCACGAACCTTGCTTCGCGCCCGTTCGACCTCCATCCGACGGTGGGATCGGCCGCCGCTTCCTGTCACGGCCGGCCGCCGGCACGAGATTGCACATGCCCAGGAAAAAATCCAGCCTCTGGTTGCGACATCTTGAACTGTTTTCCGCGGCGGCCGGTGCACGTCCGAAGAAGCGCGCCGGCAAGGCGCGGCCGGCCGCCCAAAAAACCGCCACCAGGCTCGCTCAACGGCCCGCCAAGCCGGCCGCCCCCGCCCGCGCCGCCAAACGGACGGGTACCGCACGCGCGCCGTCGGCCCGGCCGCCCGGCACCTGGCTCCGGTCGTTTCATTCGGCCGGCCCGAGCGCCGGCCGGCTCGTGAACCATCTCGCTTACGCGCTGTATCTTCCCGCCGCACCGGCTGCAACCGCGGGCATGCCGGCCGTCGTCATGCTGCATGGCTGCAAGCAAACCGCCGAATCGTTCGCCGCGGGCACGCGCATCTGCCGCCTCGCGGAGCGCTCGGGGTTCGCCGTGCTGTTCCCCGAGCAGGCCAAGACGGCCCATGCGCACCGCTGCTGGCACTGGCATGACGACGCGACTCCGTCCGAAGCCGCGGCCGTCGCGTCGCTGGTCGACGCCATCGTCCAGCGCCACGGCTTCGATCGCGACCGGATCTACGTGGCCGGCCTATCCGCCGGCGCCGGGCTCGCCGCGGCGCTGGCGCTCCGGTATCCCGACCGCTTCGCGGCCGTCGGCCTGCACTCCGGCCCGGCCATCGCGCCGCCGTCGTCGACGATGGCCGCGATGAGCCTGATGCGTCGCGGCCTCCGCGACGATCCGATCCACGCGCTCGACGCGTGCGCCGACGTCGCGGCCTATCCCGGCATGCCGGCCTTGGTCATCCATGGTCGGCTCGATACGGTCGTGACCGACCGGAACGCGACGCAGCTCGGCATCGCGTTCGCGCGGCTCAACCGGCTCGTCGACGAACACGGTGCAATTCGCGTCGGCGAACAACGCAGCTACGCGCACGACGATGCGGACTACGTCGACTATCTGAAGGGTGGACGGCTGGTCGTCAGGGTGTGCATCGTCCGCGGGCTGCCGCATGCATGGAGCGGCGGCGATCCGGGCGAGCCGTTCCATTCCGCCACCGGCCCGGACGCGACCGCGATGCTCTGGCATTTCTTTCGTCGTCAGCGCCGCAAGCGACTGGCGTGACGCGCGACGCTCGCGCCCGTCGCCATCGCGTCGTCATGCCCGTTGCTCCAACGCCGCCGCGTTCGCACGATCGCCGGCACGCCGAACCGGCAACCGTATCCGGAAGGTCGTGCCGCGTCCCGGCTCGCTGGTCACGTCGATGGTGCCGCGATGACGCTCGACGATGCCGTGCGATACCGACAGCCCGAGCCCCGTGCCCTGCCCGACCGGTTTCGTGGTGAAGAACGGATCGAAGATCCGCCGGACGACGTCGGGCGTCATGCCGGCGCCGGTGTCGCTGATCGCGATCGATACCTGATCGCCGTCGCTCGACGTGCGGATCGTGATCACGCCGCGCTCCGGAATCGCCTGCGCCGCGTTGACCAGCAGGTTCATGAAGACCTGGTTCAACTGCGACGGCAAGCATTCGACGTGCGGGACGTCGCCGTAATCGCGCACGATGTCGGCCTTGTACTTGAGCTCGTTGTGGACGACGTTGAGCGTGCTCTCGAGGCCCGCATGCAGATCGACCACGCTCCATTCGTCGCTGGCCGGGCGCGAGAAATCGCGCAAATCCTGCACGATGCGCCGCACGCGCAGTGCGCCGTCGATCGATTCGTCGATCAGCATCGCGATCTCGTCGCGGACGTAGTCGAGATCCGCGGCACGGTGCACGGCCGTCAGCGCGTCACGGATGGCCGGATCGAGCTGCGGCAGCGTGGCCTCATGCGCCGCGACCACGTCGAGCAGGCTGCGCACCCACGTCTTCAACGTATTGAGGTTCGCGCTGACGAAGCCGATCGGATTGTTGATCTCGTGCGCGACACCGGCCGCGAGCTGCCCGATCGACGCGAGCTTTTCCGACTGCAGCAATTGCTCGTGCGTTTCCTCGAGCGCATGCAGCAGGCGCCGCTGTTCGTCCTTCTCCTGTTCGAGCAGCGCGTGCGCGGCCTTGCGTTCGTCGATCTCGGTCGCCATGTTCTCGCGCGTACGTTGCAGCATCTGCGTCGTCTGCTCGTAGCGATGCAGTGCGCGTTCAAGTTCGCCGGTTCGCAACCGCACGAGTCGCTCCAGCGTGTCGGTCATCCCGCGCAGGAACGTTGTGCGCGCATCGAAACGGCACACCAGCAGCGTGACGACCAGCGTCGCCATCGTGAACAACGCGACCGTCGTCGCGAGCCACGGTGCGTCGACGTCGTTCGCGGCGCCGCACCGCGCATCCGGCGCGAAATGCGCGGCCGCCATCGCCGTGTAGTGCATGCCGGTAATCGCGATGCCCATGATGACGGCCGCACCGATGCGCTGCACGGTCGCGTAGCGTGCCTGCTGCATGCGCAACGCCTGCGCGATCCACAGCGCGGCCGTCGACGCGATCACCGCGATGCCGATCGACGCGGCGAACAGCAACGCATCGTAGCGAATGCCGGGCTCCATATGCATCGCGGCCATCCCCGTGTAGTGCATGCCGGCGATCCCGCCGCCCATCAGCACGCCGCCCGCGCACAGCCGCCGCCAGCCCAGCCGTGCGCGCGTGACGACGTTCAGCGCGAAATACGACACGAGCACCGCGATCGCCAGCGAGGCGCCGGTTTCCTGCCATGCATAGCCGAGCGGCACCGGCAACGAAAACGCGAGCATGCCGACGAAATGCATCGACCAGATGCCGGTGCCCATCGCCGCCGCGCCACCGCCCAGCCACGCGCGCTTGAGCTTCGGATTGTCGAGCAGCGAAATGAACGCGGCGAGGTCGAGCGTCGTATAGGAGGCCAGCGTCGCGATCGCGAGCGACAGCAGGACGAGCGGAACGTTGTAGATGCCATGCATGATCGGACGCCCGTAACGGGTTGATTGCATCGCCGCGGTGCGGGCGCTCGCGCGCACCGCGGCCATCAGGCCGCCGTTCGACGTCAGGCCGGCGGCGCGCCTGCGTGGGGGGCGTGCGCGTGCCCCGCCGGACGGGCCAGCACGAGAATGTCGAACGGCGTGCCCTCTCGCGTTTCGAAGCGGCGCACAAGTTCGATCTGGTGCGCGGACATCACGCTGCCCTTCGTCATCAACAACACGCCGCGATGCGTGCGCAGATCGTCGGCGAGCTCCATCCCTTCGCGCAGTTGAGCCGACCGGATTTCCGCGACGGACGCCGCGATGCCGAGACTCTCAGGATCCCGCATCAACTCGACGAAGCGTGCGACCAGTTGCGGGTCGTAACGCACGCCTGCTTGCGAGTGCAACACGTCGATCGCCTGCTCGATCGAATGCGGCGCCCCGATTTCGCCGTGGCGCAGCCCTTCGAAATCGCGCGCGATCGCGACGATCCGCGACCCGATCGGGATCGCGTCGCCGACCAGCCCATCCGGCGTGCCGCGGCCGTTGAAGCGCTCGTACTGGTGCAGCACGATCGACGCGACCTTGTGCAGCTGGGCGACCGGCGTCAGCACCATCTGCGCGCGCAGCGGATGCTCCTGGAACACGCGGTGCTCGTCCGTCGTCATCCGCGTGAGCGGCTTGTGCAGCAATTCGTCCGGCAGCGACAGCTTGCCGATGCCGTGCAACAGCCCCGCGAAATAGACGTCCTGCGCATGCAGTTCGCTCATCTCCGACGCCAGCGCGAGCCGGCGCGCGATCTCGCCGACGCGCATCGCATGCCCGCTCGCGGCCCCGCAGCGCAGCTCGATCATGCTTGCGCACACCTGAACCATCGCCGTGAAGCTGCTTTTCAGGTCGCGCTGCGCCGCTTCGAGGAACATCACCGTCTGGCCGAGCTCCTCGGTGCGCGCGCGAACCTGCGTTTCGAGATCCGTGTTGAAACGGCGCAGCGCTTCGTTCTGCGCTTCCGTCAGCGCCGCCAGCCGGGCCGCTTCGCCGCGCAAACGGCGCTGCTCCAGCGCGTGCTCGATCGTCAGCAGCAGGTCGTGATCGTCCCACGGCTTGTTCAGGTAGCGATACACGCCGCCTTCGTTGACGGCCTGCATGACCGACGCGATCTCCGCATAGCCGGTGAGCAGAATGCGCATCGTGTCCGGGTACAGCGCCCGCGCGCGCGCCAGGAATTCCGCGCCGCTCATGTGCGGCATCCGCATGTCGGACACGATCAGGTCGATTTCCGTCGACGCCAAAATCCCGAGCGCGGCCTCGCCGCTGTCGGCGGTCACGATGTCGTAGCCGGTGGGCCGGAACACGCGCCTGAGCGCGGACAGCACGTTCGGTTCGTCGTCGACCAGCAGGATCGACGGTACGCGCGCCGCGTCGCCGGATGCCGCGGCGGTGTCGGACGTTTCGGGCGGCACGGCATTCACGCCGTTTGTTGCAGATGTCGTCATAATCGGCCTCGGATCCATTATTTACGCCCTCTCTGCAACATCGGCCGGTGCCGCGTTTTCCACATTGGTGAAAACGCTAATGCGTGCGTGTCGATTTCAACCGGAATGCATCACGCGAGTGCTACGTCGTTGCCGCGCCCGGTTCGCGGCGGTAGGTGATGTCCCATTCCGCTTCGTCGGTTCGCACGAAGCCGTGCCGTTCGTAGAAGCGGTTCGAATCGCTGCCGCGCAAAGCGCCGACGCGAACGGGCATTCGCTGTGCGTCGGCGTCGGCCAGGATCGCGCGCAGCACGGCGGCGCCGATGCCTTTGCGCTGATGCGCGGGCACGGGCCACCGGGCATCGAGGACGCGTGATCGCTTCAGCGCGCCTCGATGCCTTGCGCTTGCATGAACTGACTCCGGACATCTTCGCTCAACACGGACTTCGGCGGCACACCTCTCGTCGATCGGCGAGCGCGAAGCAAGCGAGCGAGCGAGCGAGCCGATGCGATCGGCTCAAGGAATAAAAAACGCTGGCCAGTAAGCTGGCCAGCAAAAGGTTCTGGCGATCCGAGGTTGAGTGTGCCAGAACCGCATACATTGACCGGCGTACGTGTACAAACGGACGGAGACGGCAAACGACCTGCCCCAAAGATCGGGACGCCCGGCCCGACCCCGCGCAACAATCTGTGATCGCAGTTTAGGCCAAGCTCACGGATGCTGCCAAGCGAGCGTTCACGCCCGCAAGCTCGAACGCATCGTCGGAATTCGGCCCTTCCCATGTCGCGATCATCGCATCGGTCGGCAGATAGTCGGGATCGGCCGACGCGACGCCGGCCCACAGTCCTTGAGACACCTGTCTGCCATGGAGATAAAAGTGCAGCTCCCGGCCAGCGCGCTCGCAAGTACACCGGATTCTCTCCACCGATTGGCCCAGCCCTCTGATCTGTGCGACCTGGTTGCGATCCAGCTCGAACATGGCGCTCACCACCCCGTCGCAATCGACAATGCCGATCATGTTGCTGTCATCGGTGAATGTCCACGACGGATGCGGCGTGCCCAAACGCAGCATGAAAAAATCTGCGGATTCTGAACCAATCATCATGTTTCTCCTGCAACGATACGCCGTCCTACTAACTGTAACTCGATAAAGACACGCGCTCATCCAATGCCCTCTCCTCGCCGTGCCTGGATGCGCGAGTGGCGGTACGCCAGCGCGTTGCAACAGGCGGGCGCAACATGGAAACGCGCACCGCCCGTCGCTTCCGGAGCCCCTACACGCTTGCCCGGCCCGCCACGGTTTCCGCGGCCGTACTCTCCGAACCGGAAAGCTTCACCGCCACGGCCGCGGCCGCCGTGCTCCCGTAGACGTTGAGCGCGGTTCTTCCCATGTCGAAAAACGCGTCGACGCCCAACAGCAGCAGCACCGCATCGGCCGGCAACCCGATCGACGTGAGAACGATGGTGATCGCGACGATCGCGCCGGACGGCACGTTGGCTGCTCCGTCGATGGTGACGATCGTCAAGATCAGAATCGTGATCACCAGCGGCCAGGACCAGACGAGGTGATAGGCGTCGGCCAGATACCCGACCGCGAGGGCCGTGTAGAGCACCGCGCCGTCGCGATTGAAAATATAGGCGAGCGGCAAGATCGTGGACGCCACGCCATAGGGCACGCCCAGTTCAACCAGCTTCTTCAGGTGCAACGGATAGGTAATTTCGGACGAACGCGTCGTGAACCCCAGGATCAGCGGCTCCTTCACCTTCCTGAGCACGGCGAGCGGCGACTGACCGGCGACGCGAATGACGATGGTCAGCACGACCGCCAGAATCGCCATGCCGAGATAGGCCACGCCCAGCAGCTCGATGAGCGAGTGCGCGCCCGTAAAGCCCTTGGCTGCCAACAACTGCGCGATCGCGGCGAAGATCGCGAGCGGCGACCATGCGATCACCCACTGGATCATCTTGAACAGCCCCGACAGCAGCGCCTCGAAAACGGCAATCGCAGGCTCGGCCCGCTCCGGGGCGGCCGACAATGCGGCGCCGAAAATGACGCCGAAAACGAGCACCGGGAGCGAATTCCCCGCAGCAAGCGCAGCGACGATGTTGGCGGGGATCAAATCGACGAGGAATTTCGTCCAGTCGATGCTGGAAGCAAGCGCGGCGGGCATCGATCCGGAGTGAGTCAGGCTCGCGCCGAGACCCGGTCGAAATGCAAAGTTGAGCAGCAGGCCGCACGATGCAGCCAGGCCCGTCATCAAAATGAAGAAGGCGATACTGGACAGGGCGACCTTGCCAAGCCGCTCGCGAAGCCGGCCCGCACGGAAGACCCCGACCGTGACCGACAGGAAGATCAACGGCATGACGACCATCTTGATCGCATGGCCGAACAGCGTGCTGAGAAAGCCCAGCTTCGCGGCGAAGCCCGGCGCAAACACGCCGCAAGCGACGCCCAGCACAAGTCCGCCAAACATTTGCATCGGAAGGGAAAGCCCTTTATTTTTCGTGTTCATGCCGTGCCTTTAGCAGTTTTATCCGTGCCGGCGTGCCGTCAACGATGTGATTCCACATATGCTGACGCGCGAGCTCGCCGTCGTTCGCTTCGATTGCGTGAAAGATGTGCAGGTGCTCGATCGTGCCGCGCCGAACGGTTTCCGCGTCGCCACGCGGGAGTTCGTTCAGGGCCAGGGTCTGGGCCCGCAATAAACCATACGCCGACGAGATCCGGACGTTCCGTGCGGCAGCAAACAACTCTTGATGAAACACCCAACCGATACGTTGCTCGAGCATGATGTCCGCGACGTCCCGGTCGATCAGTTCCCGCATTTTTGCCGCGGCCTCGCGAAGGCCTGCCGTTACGCCGGACTTCGCTGCGAGAAACGCTGCGGTACTCTCGAGGGCCAGCCGCATTTCAAAAATTTCGCGAAGATCGCTGGTCGTCGGCGACGCGACATAGGTGCCGCTCTTTTCGATCACGACGACCAGCCCTTCGGATTCGAGCAAATGCAATGCGCTGCGCACCGGCATCTGGCCGAAACCCAGTTCGTCCGACAGGCCTCGGTGAGATACTTTCTGCCCAGGCGCAAGACGGCCGTCAAAGATTCGCGATCGGATCTCGTCGTAGGCCAGTTCTGCATCTGTCGATACTTTCAACGTCATCTGTGATCGCAGTTAGCGTATGATTCAAAAAACAAAACAGGTAGGAAATTACCCTTACTCGCCATGCCCGGCAACTGCTAATTTTGCGAGTGGGTATGTCGAAAGAGAATTGGAAGAAAATCCGCGTTACGAAGAGAGCCGATAATTATATGATTTCACAAGATGTGCGCTTTACCATCTGTGCCGTCCGTGCGGAAGAAACCTATCCCCTCAGGGCCGCCATCCTGATGGCGGGAGATGAAGAGGGAAGCGCGCTACACGGAGATCACGCCCCAACGACGATGCACTTTGCCGTTCGTGACAACGACAGGATCGTTGCGGTGGCATCGGTGTGTAAAGAAGCACAATCCGGCGCTTTGAACACTGAAATGTGGCGCCTTCGCGGCATGGCCGTCGATCCGTCGGTACGCGGCCTGGGATTCGGACGCCTGCTGGTCAATCTGTCCATTCGCCATGTGCGCGAACAGCGTGGCGTGCTGCTCTGGTGCACGGCGCGCGAATCGGCATACCCGTTCTACGAAATGCTCGGCTTTGAGCGGGACCCGATACCGATTTCAATGCATGGCCGCGACGACATGAAATTCTATTTAATGCAACGCCGGATCGAATGCTGAGTTTCGTCCGAGATTGACGTTCGATTGGAATCGGACGCCGAGGTCAGGCGCTGGCTGCCGACCCGGAAAACCGGTTCGTCCGGCGTCCGCATGAGCCGGTTCGCCCGCGTAAAACTATCCGCCGCTCAGCGACACGCGGAAAACCCGCTTGCTGCCAATCGCACCGACATTCAACAATCACCTTCTCTGTTTCGATTATTGCAACCCGGGAATAAATAGAACGATTACAACCGGGACTGCATGAGCGTTGCCCGTCGTGCCAGCCCTTTAAGCCGATTATTCCCTCCCCCCCACCTGAATTCGCTTGCCGTGGTCGAGATCGTCAGCGTGATGGCGCGGATCGCGATAACCCGTCGCCTTCGTGCCGGTTCTTATAGGGGAAATCCCGTAAGGCGCCCGACGATCAGACGAGATTAACTTATATCAAACAAATTTTGACCGGCATTTATGTTCCTGATATGGTCCTTCCACTTGCAAAGTGCGGCCAGGCCGTATCGGCGCCCGTCGCCGGCGGCTGAACCGGACGCCTGGCCAGTCCGCAAGGACGACCGATGCGACAACCGAGCAAGGGAAATTGTAAGGATCACGAAGTGAGCCGATCCGGCATGCCGATGTGGCGAACATGACGCAGGCCGTCGCGACCGAAACGACGCGCAGGCCATGCGCCGCCCGCTGCATCCGGATACGACGAAAGCCGTTTCACCCCATCCCGAAACTACTCCTGACAGTGAAATGCAGATGAAAAACAAAAAAATCAACATCAGCGTTATCGCTGTTGCCGCCTTCGCAGCATCGTCGGCAGCAATGGCACAGTCGTCGATCACCCTGTACGGCATGCTCGATGCAGGTATCGGTTACACGTCGAACATCAATGGCCACAGTCGGTACGGCCTCGATGGCGGCGCCTCGGGTTCGAACAAGTGGGGCCTCAGGGGCCAGGAGGATCTCGGCGGCGGCCTGCAGGCGGTATTCAAGATCGAGAATGGTTTCAACATCGGGACGGGCGGCATCGGCGGCCAGGGGCCGATCGGTAACACGCGTTCGCTGTTCAACCGCCAGGCGTACGTGGGCCTCGCGTCCAATCAGTACGGCGCGTTGCGCATGGGGCGCCAGCTCGACGCCGTGACGGAAATGGTTCAGGTCCTGACGGGCGACGCCATTTCGGCTTCGACCTTCTCGACGCCGGGCGACGTCGACAACAACGACAACACGACGAACCAGAACAACGCGGTGAAGTACATTTCGCCGATCATCCACGGCTTCCAGGCCGAAGCCGCGTACTCGTTCGGCGGCGTGGCCGGTGCAACGGGTTCGGGGCAATCGTGGTCGGCGGCCGCGACCTACGCTCAAGGTGGCCTGACGGTCGCCGGCGGCTACTTCCGTGCGGCCAACCAGGGCGAGAACGGATGGGTGAACGCAACCGCCCAACCGAGTTTCGGCGGCGCGCTCGGCTATCCGAGTTCGGGCTACAACGGCGGCAATGCGTTCAAGAGCGCGGGCATCGCGCAAGTCGCCGCGCAATACGAGGTCGGTCCGTACACGGCCGGGCTGCGCTACTCGAACGCCCAGTACAAGGGCAACGATGGCCAGCCGTCAATCCACTTCAACGTGCTCGGTGCGCTGCTGCAGTACCGCGTCACGCCGGCGCTGTCGCTGGCGACCGGCTACACGTATGTCTACGGTTCCGCAGCCACGCCCACGCAAGCGGCCGAGGGTCGCACGATGGCCTCGATCAACCAGGTGTCGCTGGGTGCGACGTACTCGCTGTCGAAGAGTACCGCGCTGTATGCGATGGGCGCCTACGTGCATGCGAAGGGTGCGCAGGCTTCCGCTGCCGACTTCGGCAACACGTCGTCGGGCGGCAACCAGGTTCAGGTCAACATCGGCATGTTCCACGGCTTCTGATCGCCGACTCGCGACACCGGAGCAGTGGCGGCATGGCTCCGGTGTCGTACCTCGCCCGGCCTGATCGGCGAACCTAGCCGCCCTCCTGACTCGCCATGCCTTCCATCCACGCCTCGAACGCGGACACGGCCGCATCGTCGGCGCGATCGGCGTTCGTCACCAGCATGTAGTCGTCGGCACGCCAGACGGGCGATGCGATGGGACACACGAGGCGCCCTTCGGCAAGATCGCGCCCGATCAGCGGCAGCGATGCCAACGCCACGCCGAGTCCCTCGATCGCCGCGCCCAGCTGAAGATTCACGTGATCGAATTCGACGTGGCGCGCGGCGCGCAGATCGGGCGCACCCGCTTCCTTCAACCAGTGCGACCACGCGGAACGCGTCGTGGCCGAATGCAGCAGCGTGTGATGACGCAGGTCGGTCACGCTCTGTATCGGATGCTGGCGCAGCAAGGCGGGATTGCAAGCCGGCACACGCGGGTCGGGCATCAACGAACGCGAGACGACGCCCGCGCCTTGCTCGGGACCGGAGCGAACGCCGATATCGAACGCATCGGCGACATAGCGCAGCTTGCGCGACGTCGTCGACACCCTGACGTCGATGTCGGGGTACCGCGCATGGAAATCGGCGAGCCGCGGCAGCAGCCAGCACAGCGCAAAGCTCATCGGCACGTTCACCCGCACGACGCCTGATATCCGGTGCGCGAACGGATTGTGGCGCAGCCGCACCACCGCGGTGCCGAGGCGCTCGAACGCGTGGCTGACGTCGCTCAGCAACGCGGCCCCTTCGTCGGTGAGCACGACGCCACGCGGACGACGATCGAACAACGGCAGGCCGAACCAGTCCTCCAGCAACCGGATCTGTTTTCCGACAGCCCAATGGGTGACGTGCAGTTCCGCCGCGGCGCCGGCGAAGCTGCCGTGCCGCGCAACCGCATCGAAAGCGCGCAGCGCATTGAGCGGGGGGAGTTCGTCCCGGTGCGTCGAAGCACCTCGGCTTTCGTCCATGACGTGACTTTTTCTCTCTGTTGACGGGATTTTAGCTCAATTGAAATGCCTGACATCCCGGTCATAAAATTGCCACGTCGAGCCTGAAAACCACACCGCGAGCGCCTTCCATGCATCGCTCGTACGGAGAGAATGACAATGCGCTTGCCCGTTTTTTCCCCGCCCGTCGCGCGAGAGACTGCACCGTCGAGGCCGCGCGTGCTGTGGCTCTCCTGCGTTGCGCACGCCATACACGACGGCTATACGGACATGATCTACGCGCTGCTACCCGTGTGGCAGTCGGAATTCGGGCTCGACTTCGCGGCCCTGGCTATCCTGCGCGGCGTCTATGCGGGCACGATGGCAACGCTGCAGTTGTCCGCGGGGCGTGTCGCGCAACGTCTGGGCAGCGGCGCGACGCTCGCAATCGGTACGCTGCTCGCCGCGCTCGGCTATGCGATCGCGGGCATGTCCGGCGGCCTGCTCGGGCTGGGCGTCGCGCTCGCGATCTCGGGCGTCGGCTCCAGCACGCAGCATCCGATCGCGTCGGGCGCCGTCTCCCGCGTCTATGGGCGCGACGCGAGAGGTCCGCTGAGCATCTACAACTTTTCCGGCGATCTGGGGAAATCCGCGCTGCCGGCCGCCATTTCGCTGCTCGTCACCATGATGCCGTGGCGTCATGCGCTATGGATCGTCGCCGGGCTGGGCTGCGTCGTGGCCGCCGGCATCGCGCTCTGGTTTCCCGCCGTGCCGCGCGCCGCCGCGCAGACGACGGCAAAAGAGCAAGCGCACGCTCGACGCAGTGGCACAGGGAGAGGCGGATTCTCCGCGCTGTTTTCCATCGGCGTGCTCGATACGGCCGTACGCATGGGACTGCTTACCTTCCTGCCTTTCCTGCTGAAGGCAAAGGGCGTTTCGCCGCAACTGCTGGGAACGGCGCTTGCACTCGTTTTCATTGGCGGTGCGGCCGGCAAATTCATGTGCGGCTGGCTCGGCGCGCGGATGGGGACGGTGAGGACGGTGCTGCTCACCGAGGGCGGTACGGCCGCGTGCATCGTCGCGGTGATCTATCTTCCGTTGACGCTTACCATGGTGCTGCTGCCGATTCTGGGCATGATGCTCAACGGCACGTCGTCGGTGCTGTACGGAACCGTCCCGGAGATGTCCGCGCCCGAGCGCACCGAGCGCGCATTCGCGATTTTCTATACCGGGACGATCGCATCGGGCGCGTTATCGCCCGTCCTCTACGGTTTCCTCGGCGACCGGATCGGTGTGCACGGCGCCACGTATGCGACCGCGTTGACCGCGCTGGCGATTTTTCCGCTCGCTCTCGCACTGCGCCCGCATCTGACAGACCACTCACAGGATGAACGCCATGACGAAGCCTGACTATCCGCGCGTCGCTCTCGTCGGTCCCGGTGCAATCGGAACGACCGTCGCCGCGGCCCTTCACGAAGCCGGCCGCACGCCGGTGATCTGCGGCCGCTCGGCGCACGCGCAGTTGACGTTGCGCTTCGACGGCGGCGAGATCGTCGTGCCCGGGCCCGTGCTGACCGATCCGCAAGCGGTCGACCAACGGTTCGATCTCGTGTTCGTCGCGGTCAAGTCGACGCAGATACCGAGTGCGGCACCGTGGGTCTCCGCGCTATGCGATACGAATACCGTCGTCTGCGTGCTGCAAAACGGCGTCGAGCAGAAAGCCGCCTTCGCGCCGTATGCGGCCGGCGCCACGATCGTGCCGTCGATCGTCTGGTTTCCCGCGCAACGCGAATCGGGCACGTCGGTGTGGCTGCGCGGCAAGCCTCGGCTCACGCTGCCCGATACGCCCGCGAGCGACGTGGTGGTTTCGGCTTTGCGCGGCACGCGATGCTCGCCCGAGGTGGCGGACGATTTCATCTCGCTCGCGTGGCGCAAGCTGTTGCAGAACGCGGTGGCGGGGCTGATGGTACTGACCGGTCGCCGCGCCGGCATGTTCGCGCGAAGCGACATCACCGACCTGTCGCTCGCGTACTTGCGGGAATGTCTCGAGGTCGCGCGTGCGGAGGGGGCGAAGCTCGGCGATGAAGTGCCGCAGGAGATCGTCGATGGATTCCACGGCTTTCCGCCCGATTTGGGAACGTCGATTCTTGCCGACCGGCAAGGCAACCGTCCGCTCGAATGGGACTGCCGGAATGGCGTCGTGCAGCGATACGGACGCACG
Organism: Burkholderia sola; assembly: GCF_905400185.1. Taxonomy (NCBI): domain Bacteria; kingdom Pseudomonadati; phylum Pseudomonadota; class Betaproteobacteria; order Burkholderiales; family Burkholderiaceae; genus Burkholderia; species Burkholderia sola. Next base: position 410,720 of record NZ_FR989677.1, on the reverse strand, counting down.
CACGGCATTCCGACGCCGATCAGCGATCTGGTCGTGCCGCTTCTCGCGGCCGCGAGCGATGGTCCGGGTTAATGCCTCGCCCATAGCGGGGAACGGGCGATCCAGCCGAGCCGCCCGACTCCGCGCTGGACGCGACGTCGATGGCACATGCCACTGCGGCTGCCGTCATGGTCAGCTTCATGGAATCCCGCGCCCAACTCGGCGCTGCTAACGTCTGACAAAAGAGCCGGCTCCCGCCTCCGCAGGAAGCAATCGCCCCTCGCCACCCCCGGCGCGCGCCGCTGCGACATCAATCCCGGAAAAAACTGACCGACCTAACAAATAGTTACCGTTCGTTTCAAAGTTACCCAGATAGTGAGCTACGGCCCGGCTATTCTTCCGTCACCCACAATAACGATCCCACTGGGGGTGACATATGAACAACATGATCAAGAGCGCCCTGTGCGCTGCCTTCGTACCATTCATTCTCGCCGGTTGCGGCGGCGGCGACGACGGTGGCGGCACGCAAACCGGTACGCTGCACGTCGCGATGACGGATGCGCCATCGTGCGGCTTCGACCACGTGTACGTCACCGTCTCGCAAGTCCGCGTCAACGCCAACGCGAACGCCAATGACAACGACGCCGGCTGGTCGACCGTTTCCCTCGCGACGCCGCAGAAGATCGACCTGCTGTCGCTGACCAACGGCGTGCTCGCCGATCTCGGCCAGACCGCACTGCCTGCAGGCCAGTATCAGCAAGTCAGGCTCGTGCTCGCGCAGAACCAAGGCAACACCCTCGCCAACTCCGTCGTCCCGACGGGCGGCACCGAACAGGCGCTCGCCACGCCGAGCGCGACGCAAAGCGGTTACAAGATCATCCAGCCGTTCACGGTCCAGCCCAACACCCTCGTCGATCTCGTGCTCGACTTCAACGCATGCAAGTCGATCGTCCAGCGCGGCAACGGCTCGTACGCACTGAAACCCGTCGTCACCGCGATCCCGACCGTCGTGAGCGGCGCGATCTCCGGTTACGTCGCCTCCGCCGAAGCCGGCGCGACCGTCTATGCCGAACAAGGCGGCAAGGTCGTCCGCGGCACGGTGGCCGACAGCTCCGGGAAGTTCGTGCTGTCGCCGCTGATCCAGAGCTCGACGCAGGGCAACTACGATGTCGTGATCGTGCAGAACAACTTCGCGTCGGGCATCGTCCGCTCGGTTCCGGTGGTCGTGAACACGACCACGGCGGTATCGGCGTCCGCCGCACCGATCACGCTGCCGGCCTCGACGATGAGCACCGTCAGCGGTACGGTCACCGCAAGCGCGAACGCCTTCGTGCGCGCGCTGCAGACGATCGACGCGAACGCGTACGAGATCACGTCGATCAACGCGAACATGGACACCGGCGCCTATGCGCTGTCCGTGCCCGTGGCTGCACCGATCGTCGGCACCTACTCGGGCTCGCTGCCGGTCACGCTGGCCGCGGCGCCGGCCGCCGCAGGCCAATACACGATCGAGGCCGACGCGGCATCGGGCGCGACCCAGTCGGCCAACGTGAACGCAACGACCAGTCAGTCCAACGTCAACTTCAGTTTCTGACGCGCTGACCGCATCATCGAAAGGGCCGAACGGCCCTTTCCTACCAACGGGAGAACGAAGTGAAAAAAGGGGTGATCGCAGTGCTCGCAGCGGCGAGCATGGTGGGCGCGCTCAGCGGGTGCGTCGCCTATGTTCCGGGCCCACCGGTCGTGGTCGCGCCGCAAGGCGGGCCGGGGAATGGATTCTGTCCGCCGGGACAGGCCAAGAAAGGCAACTGTTGACGAAATGCCCGCGCATCGCGGGCATTTTTTCATCCGTCGAATCCGCCATTCCCCGCGTCGTCACTCCGCCATCTTCGGCGGCCATGCATGGGCTTCGGCCTGACAATGCCTGCACCACGCATACAGCGCGTCGTACATGACGAGACCGTGCTCCAACATGGCGTGATCGTCGGCAAACATGTCCGACAGTCCGAGCGAAATCGCATAAAGGCCGCTCGACTGCGGCGTCAGGTCGAGCCGCGACGTATCCGCGCCGCGAATGATGCGGGCCATGTGCTGCAATGCCCGATCGTCGGTCAGACCATACTTGTCGAGAAACGCGTCGAAGCTGCATTGCTCGCCGACGTGCGTCAACTCCACGCCCGGAATGTCGTACGGAATCGCCCCGGTCTCGTCGGCGATCCGCAGCACGTCGCCCGGCGGGACGTACAGAAATTCGGGCGTCTCGTCGATAAAACGGGCAATGAGCCAGGGGCACGCCACCCGGTCGATTTTCGGACGTTGTCGCGTAATCCATTGCATGGCGGCCTCCACGATCAGTGATGCAACAGCGGGTACACGATCAGGCCGATCGCGGCGGCCCCGCCTACGACCATAGGCTCCGACAGCTTCCTGAACCTGACCAGCAGCACGATCGTCGCGAGCGCCATCAACGCGGTGGGCACGTCGACGATCGAACGCCGGGCGAGCACGATCACCGATCCCGTGATCGCGCCGACCGCCGCGGCCGTCACGCCGTCGACGAATGCCAGGATCGCCGGCAGCCTGCCGTACTTCTTGAAGTACGGCGCCGGCAACACCGTGAACAGATAGCACGGCAGGAACGTGCCGGCCGCCGCCACGCACGCGCCCGGCAGCCCCGCCACCAGATAGCCGATGAAGCCGACCGTGATGACGACCGGGCCCGGCGTGATCATCGCGACCGCCACGGCGTCGACGAACTGCTTCTCGTTGAGCCAATGGTGCTCGGTGACCACGCCGCCATAGAGGAACGGCACGATCGCGAGCCCCGAGCCGAACACGAACGCGCCCGCCTTCGCGAAGAAGACGGCGAGTTGCGCGAGCTGCGGCCAGTCGACGATACCGAGCCATGCGCCGGTGGCGGACACGGGCAACGCCACGGCCGCATTGACGCGCCGCTGGCGCAACCACCTCGGCGGCGCGCGCGTGAACCAGACGAGCACGCCGGCCGCGAGAAACAGCCACGCCACTTCGGATTCCGTGATTACCGTCACGGCGACCAGCGCGAGATAGATCGCCCAAAGGAGCTTGTCGCGACCGATGCTTTTCGCGGTCAGCTTGCGCGCGCTGATCGCGATGATGCCGATCACCGCCGCGCCGACGCCGTAGAACACCGACTGCATCCACGTCAGGCCGCCGAAGCGCGTGTACGCGTAGCCGAGCAGCACCACCATCAGAAACGACGGCAGCACGAACGCGATCCCGACCATCGTGGCGCCGACGATCCGGTAGTGCACGTAGCCGAGATAGATCGCCAGTTGCGCGGCAAGCGGGCCGGGAGCCAACTGCGCGAGCGCCAGGCCTTCCTTGAAGTCCGCGTCCGCGATCCAGCGGCGCGTGTCCACGAGGTCCCGATGCATGTAGCCGGCCAGCGCGACCGGCCCGCCGAAACCCGTCGCGCCGAGCCACGCGAAGTACAGGATCAGTTGCCCCAGCGTATAGGCCGGACGGTCGCGATGTGTATTCATGTCGAGGCGGGCAGCGAGGTCAGGGTTTGCGGTTGCCGCGCAAATGCACGTACAACGAATCGAGTACCGCGCCGATCTCCATCAGCAACGCATCGTCGTCGGCCAGACGCTTGCGGGCGCCCGCGAGAATGGCCTCGAATCCGGCGGCTTCCGGCACGGTGGCGCCGCCCACGTCCAGCGCATGCACCATGGCCCCCAGCCGGACGAGTCCGTCGTTGTCGCCAAGCCCGAAGCTCGCGACCAGGACCTCGAACGACACGCGATCGCCCACATGCGTGAACGGCGCGCCGTCGAAATCGAAGCCGAGCGCGTCAGCCGGACAATCGGCAAGGTTGTCCAGCCACACGAAGCGCGCATGCGGATCGATGAAACGCCGAATCAGCCACGCGCTGGCGACGCGATCGACCCACAGGTGACGGCGCGTCGCCCACACCCTGCCCTGATACTGCGCGGGGTCGCGACGGGGAATGCCGCGTTGGGCGGCATGCGGCTCGCCGGGCGAGCGCCGCGCTTCGATCGCGGCGGTGAAATCCCGCCATTGCGCCTGCGCGCGCAGCGACGTTTCGCCGGGAAAGAAATCGATGCTTCGAATGGCATCGTACGTGCGCGCGTGGCGGCGTTGCAGGCGATTGAGATCGGCTGCCGCCAGATCGGACAACGCCTTGCGCGCCTCCGAAAGCTCGGCAAGCCAGTCTGCGTAATCGCCCGCGCGATCGAACAGCGACTTGTATGCTTGTTCGTCCGCGGGATCGTCCGCATGGACGTCCAGCAGCCACGCGTGGCCGTCGCCGTTACGCGCGTCGTCGGCCAGCTCGCGCAACTGCGCCGCCTGCTCGGCATGCGCGGGCAACAGGTAGGCACCGTCGCGCAACGCGCCGCAGCCGAGCGCCTTGACGGTACGCCAGATGCGCATGCGCGCAGTCGCGCCGGAAGTCGGCAGACTGACGATCAGCAGGAGCCACGACGTCGGGGCAGGATTCATGACGGCAGCATAATGGGCCGTCACGAGCACTGCAATTCAGTAGATATCGCTACAACGCTTCGGTGGCAGGCAGTTCCGCTCGACGCGCGGAGCGAGCGCTCGGCCTGACGGCCGGATCGCGTCGTCGCCGGACCGACGCCGCGGGACATCGTGACGATATCCTGCGAATCGAGCGGTTCAACGCATAAACTGAAAGCACGCCACGGCGAACGCCCCTCGCTCCATCGCACGCTTTCGCCGACACCGCTCCGAATGCAGCCGGACGGCAAACGCAGGCCCACACATGAAACGGCCCCAATGACAATCGATCCCGGCTCCATTCCTTACTATCTCGTCCTTCGGGCCGGCTGGCCACCGTATGTGTTGAATGCGGATCGTCAAGTGCTGCGCCGCCAGGCGAGTCCGCTATTGCTGGCATTCGCGCGCACGCGCGGCGCGATCGCCCATGTCGACGACAGCGCGTGGAACGTCTTCTCCGACAGCGAGGGGTTCACGGTCGTCGAACGTCGCGAGACCGGGTTCTTTTCGCTGGTCGCGGGAAACGAGACCGAACGTCAGTTGCAGTTGCTGACGACGCTCTGACGTCGCCGCCGGGCGTGCCCGTGCGTGCGCCAACCCCGGAATAAATCGACCGCTCGGCAAACGATGCGCGTATGATGAGTTCATCCGCGCGATCAGCCGTCCTTTGACCGTTCGCCCCTCCACCCGCCCGCTTGCTGCATCGCCCCTCCTTCGCGCTGCAACGTTGTCCCCTTCACCCATCGGCCCGCCCCATAACGGGAATACCGGCCGGATGTGTTCGCCCATGCGACTCGTCGTGGCCGAACGCCAGGAGTTCGTCATGAGCATGCACGTCTATCGTGGATTCGAGATTTATCCACTCATTTATCCTCACGTTGCCGCGCTGAACGGCAGCCCGCATAACTACGATGCCGGGTTCGACGCGGCCGTCAAGATTTGCCTGCGCGGCACCACCGATACGCTGACGCAGAGCCAGACCTTCAGATTGCGCGACACGTCCCCGTTCGATAACGCCGGTGACGCACGTCGAGCGTCGGTGCGCTATGCCGAGAACATCATCGACGACAATCGTGGCAAACAGGGATTCTTCGCCAGCGCGTGCTGACGCGCTCGTCAACGCCACATAGTGTGTTGGTATTTTGGAGGTCGAAATGATCATCGACGAACTGCTCGGCTTGATCAGCCGGCGTGAAGTCACCCGGATCGACACCGCCGTGCCTGCCGGCCTCGCCGATTCGGCGATGTGCCATCAACCCGAGCTGCACATGTTCATGGCGGTACGTGCGCTATCGATCGGCGCAGGCTATTCGGAATTCGAATCCGACGAGATAGCCAGCGCCGTCATGACGCGGCTCGGCTAGCTTTCCGTTCCCACCTCTTTCCAGACAGAATCTACATGACGACAATCACGCCGAAGCTGAACGAACCGATCGATGTCACGCTGCGGCGATTCCGGCGCGACATCGAGAAAACCGGACTGATTCGCGAGCTGCGCAGTCGCACGAGCTACGAGAAGCCGACGACGGAGCGCAAGCGGAAAAAAGCCAGCGCCGTTGCCCGACAGCGCTTGCAGGCGAAGCGCCTGTTGCCGCCCCGAAAAATGTACTAGCACGCTGTTGAAAAGTGCCTCGTCGTCGTTGCCGATCATGCTGCGGCGCGGGTTGATCGCGTGTTGCTCGTCGTCCGGCGTCTAGCTGCGACTGCGCGGACGTGTGCAGCCCCGTGACAGGATGCAGCGACCGACCATGAAGGCCGCGGGCCGACTCGACCTCATCGTCTCCACGCAGGCACGCCCGCGACACGCGATGCGCGACGTCCGGTGATAAGCTCGACGTCGACGCGCCGTCGCGCATCCCGCCACCCGACCGACCCTACGCCTCCCGCGAGTCCGCCCATGCCCATCGCTCCAGCTGTCGTCTCCGCCTTCACCCCCACCGGCAAGCTCCGCGCCTCGATCAACCTCGGCAACCCGATCCTCGCGAACCGCGACCCGGCAACGGGCGAACCGTTCGGCGTATCGATCGACCTCGCCCGTGCATTCGCCGAGCGCCTGTCGGTCGACCTCGAACTCGTGGTGTTCGACGCCGCCGGCAAATCGGTGCAGGCGCTGACTGACGAGCGCGCCGATTTCGGCTTCTTCGCGGTCGATCCGTTGCGCGGCGAAACGATCGCGTTCACCGCGCCGTACGTGCTGATCGAAGGCTTCTATCTCGTGCCGGACGCATCGCCGATCCGCACCAACGCGGACGTCGACCAGCCGCACAACCGCGTGGCCGTCGGCAAGGGCAGCGCGTACGACCTGTTCCTCACCCGCGAACTGAAGGCCGCGACGATCATGCGCGCACCGACGTCGCAGGCCGTCGTGGCGACGTTCGTCGAGCAGCAACTGGAAGTGGCGGCCGGCGTGAAGCAGCAGCTCGAAACCGACGCCGCGAAAACGCCCGGCCTGCGCCTGCTCGACGAACGCTTCATGGTGATCCGGCAGGCGATGGGCGTGCCGAAGAGCCGTGGCGACGCCGCCGCCGCGGCGCTGAGCGCCTTCGTCGAGGAAATGAAGGCGTCGGGCTTCGTCGCCGATTCGCTGCGCCGGCACCGCATCACGGGCGCATCGGTCGCGCCGGCGGCCTGATCGAAAATCGCGTGCCGTCGCGCTGGCCGCCGGGATCGTCCGGTTCGCGGCGCAGGCGTGCGATTTCAGCACGCGCCTGCCCGATCCTCGCGCGCATGACGAGTGCAACGTCGCGGCAACGCAGCATCGCCCGCCTATAGGCACAGGACAGGCGCAAATGGCGCAGCGGCGCAGATCGTCCCGATCCGGCGACCGCCGAACAGGCGACGTGCTGCTCCGCACAAACCGGCAGCGGGTTGCGCCGGCGTCTGGTACGCAGCGCCACCGGCGCAGCCGCCGTCGCCCGATCGGCCGCGACCCGGCGCTAGCGCAAACCCGAACCCGGTTGCACTGTTCATCGCCATTCTGGTCCTGTATCGTCCTCCCATCCCCGATTGCGAAACCGCTGCATGGGAGGCTTACGATGCGAAAAAAGAATGCTGCAGCCGTCTGGATCCTGATCGCGATGGTGGCAGGCATCGCGATCGGCTACATGGTCTTCACGAGCTTTCCGGACAAGAAGGCCGCCGCTGAAATCGCCGGGTACATCTCGCTCGTCTCCGACGTGTTCCTGCGGCTGATCAAGATGGTGATCGGCCCGCTCGTCTTCTCCACGCTGGTGGTCGGCATCGCGCACATGGGCGACGCGGCCTCGGTCGGACGCGTGTTCGCGAAAGCGTTCGGCTGGTTCGTCACCGCGTCGCTGGTCTCGCTGCTGCTCGGGCTGCTGATGGCGAACCTGCTGCGGCCCGGCGACAATCTCGGCTTGCCGCTGCCGGACATCGGCGCATCGGCGAACCTCGCGACGTCCAAGTTCACGTTGAAGGATTTCGTCGGCCACATGGTGCCGAAGTCGTTCGCCGAGGCGATGGCGAACAACGAAATCCTGCAGATCGTCGTGTTCTCGATGTTCTTCGGCGTCGCGCTCGCCGCGCTCGGCGAGCGCGGGAAGATCCTCATCGCCGCGATCGACCAGTTGTCGCACGTGATGCTCAAGATCACCGGCTACGTGATGAAGCTCGCGCCGCTCGCGGTGATGGCCGCGATGGCCGCGACCGTCGCGGTCAACGGGCTGTCGGTACTGCTGAAGTTCGCGGTGTTCATGGGCGACTTCTACGTCAGCCTGTTCCTGCTCTGGGCATTGCTCGTGTGTGCCGGGCTGTTGTTCCTCGGCCGTCGCGTGTTCAAGCTGCTGCTGCTGATCAAGGAAGCATTCATGCTGTCGTTCGCGACGGCCAGCTCCGAAGCCGCGTATCCGAAGATCCTCGACGCGCTCGACCGCTTCGGCGTGAAGCGCAAGATTTCGAGCTTCGTGATGCCGATGGGGTACTCGTTCAATCTCGACGGCTCGATGATGTACTGCACGTTCGCGTCGCTGTTCATCGCACAGGCGTACAACATCCACCTGTCGCTCGGCACGCAGATCACGATGCTGCTGGTGCTGATGCTCACGTCGAAGGGGATGGCCGGCGTGCCGCGCGCGTCGCTCGTCGTGATCGCGGCCACGCTGCACCAGTTCGGGCTGCCGGAGGCCGGCCTGCTGCTGATTCTCGGCGTCGACACGTTCCTCGACATGGGCCGCTCGGCCACGAACGCGGTCGGCAACTCGATCGCGAGCGCGGTGGTCGCGAAATGGGAAGGCCAGCTGCTGTCGGAAGCGGAAGCCGAAGCCAACGCGGCGCGCATCGAAGCGGAACAGGAAGCGACGATCGCACATCCGACCGAAGTCTGACGGAGGCCCGGCGATGAAGATGCAGCGATTCTGGCGTGCGCTCGCGCTCGCGGGCCTGCTTGCCGCGGGCGCGACCACGCACGCGGAAGATGCACCGTCGACGCTGCCGCGCGTCGAACCGTTCGCGCCGGCCCAACTGACCGGCACGCTCGCGAAGGTGCGCGGCAGCGGCACGATCGCGCTCGGCTATCGCGACGCGTCGATCCCGTTCTCGTACCTGAACGCGCGCAACCAGCCGATCGGCTATTCGATCGAGCTGTGCAAGGCGCTCGTGTCGTCGATCGAGGATGCGATCAACAAGAGCCTGACGATCCGCTGGGTGCCGGTCACGTCCGACAACCGCATCGACGCGGTGGTCAGCGGCAAGGTCGATCTGGAATGCGGCTCCACGACCAGCAACCTCGAGCGCCAGAAGCGCGTGGCGTTCTCGCCGATCTTCTTCGTGGCCGGCACGAAGGTGATGGTGAAACGCGGCGCGCCGATCCGCTCGTTCCGCGATCTCGCAGGCAAGAAGGTCGCGGTGACGGCCGGTACGACCAACGAGAAGGCGCTGCGCGACCTGAACGAGCGGTTCAGGCTCGGGATCCAGCTCCAGGTGGTGCCCGATCATGCGCAGGGCTTCGCGCTCGTCGCGAACGGCGGCGCCGACGCGTTCGCGACGGACGACGTGCTGCTGTACGGCCTGATCGCCGAGAACGCGAGCAAGGGCGGCCAGTACGACGTGGTGGGCGATTTTCTGTCCTACGACCCGTACGGCATCATGTTCCGCAAGGACGATCCGCAGCTCGCGCAGGTCGTGAAAACCACGTTCCAGGAACTGGCCGCCGACGGCGAGATCGCGCGGCAGTACAAGCGCTGGTTCCTGCGCCCGCTTCCGTCGGGCTTGAGTCTCAACCTGCCGATGAGCCCGCAACTGGAGACGATCATCGAGGCGATCGGCGTCAACGGGAATTGAGCGCGGCGCCATCGTCGACATGAATGACGAAACGAGAGCGGCCCCGATGCCTCACCCGGCACCGGGGCCGCTTGCCGGATGCAACGCGCTCAGCCGACCCGCGCCGCGCCCTGCTGCGCCGCTTCCGCACCTTCGCTGGCCGTTCGCGCCAGCACCGGCTTCAGCGCCTGCCCGGTATGGCTCGCGCTCACCTTCGCGAGCGCTTCCGGCGGCGCCGCCGCGACGATCGTGCCGCCGCCCACGCCGCCCTCCGGGCCGAGATCGATGATCCAGTCGGCTTCCGCGATCACGTCGAGGTCGTGCTCGATCACGACGACGCTATGCCCCGCATCGACCAGCCGGTGCAGCACGCGAATCAGCTTCGCGACGTCGGCCATGTGCAGGCCGACCGTCGGCTCGTCGAGCACGTACAGCGTGTGCGGCGCCTTCTGGCCGCGCCGCGTGATGTCGTCGCGCACCTTCGTCAGTTCGGTGACGAGCTTGATGCGCTGCGCCTCGCCGCCGGACAGCGTCGGCGACGGCTGGCCGAGCGTCAGGTAGCCGAGCCCGACATCCTTCATCAGTTGCAACGGATGCGCGATGTTCGAGATCGGCGCGAAAAATTCCACCGCCTCGTCGATCTCCATCGTCAGCACGTCGCCGATGTTCCGGCCGCGCCACGTAACGGCGAGCGTTTCCGGATTGAAACGCTGCCCGTGGCACACGTCGCACGGCACCTTCACGTCGGGCAGGAAGCTCATGCCGATCGTGCGCACGCCTTGCCCTTCGCACGCGGGGCAACGCCCGTCGCCGGTATTGAAAGAGAAACGCGACGCCGTATAGCCGCGGGCGCGCGCTTCGAGCGTATCCGCGAACAGCTTGCGGATCGTGTCCCACACCCCGATGTAGGTGGCCGGGCACGAACGCGGCGTCTTGCCGATCGGCGTCTGGTCGACTTCGAGCACGCGATCGATCTGCTCCCAGCCGCTCAGCGACTCGCAGCCCTGCCACGCATGCGTGACGTTCAGCGACGGCCGCGGTGCGCTGCGCGCGAGCACGCTCGAACGGCGGTTGGTGGCCGGCGCGTCCTGCTGCGCGGCCTTGCGCGCACGCCGCGTGGCCGGCGACGACAGTACCGACCGGCCGACCGCGTCGAGCAGGTTCGTCATCAGCACGTCGCGCGCGAGCGTCGACTTGCCCGAGCCGCTGACGCCCGTCACCGCGACGAGCCGCGCGAGCGGAATGCCGACCGTGACGTCGCGCAGGTTGTGCAGTCTCGCGCCATGCACGGTCAGCCACGCTTCCGGCACGGCTTCACCGCCCTTCTTGCCCGGCAGGCTCACGCTACGGCGTGGCTGCAGCGGGTGCAGCATCGGCTGCGCGAGCAGGCGCCCCGTGACCGAATCCGGCTGCGCGGCCAGATCGCCCACCGCGCCTTCGGCGACCAGCTTGCCGCCGCGCTTGCCTGCGCCCGGGCCGATGTCGATGATGTGATCGGCACGGCGGATCGTGTCCTCGTCATGCTCGACGACGACCAGCGTATTGCCCTTGTCGCCGAGCTTGCGCAATGCGTCGAGCAGGATCTGGTTGTCGCGCGGATGCAGGCCGATCGTCGGCTCGTCGAGTACGTAGCAGACGCCCTGCAGGTTGCTGCCGAGCTGCGCGGCCAGCCGGATCCGCTGCGCTTCGCCGCCCGACAGGCTCGGCGCCGCGCGGTCGAGGCTCAGGTAGCCGAGCCCGACTTCCTCGAGAAACGCGAGGCGGCTGCCGATCTCGCTGACGATGTCGCGCGCGATCTGCGCGTCGCGCCCGGTGAGTTCGAGCGCGTCGATCCAGCGGCGCGTGTCCGACACCGTCCACTGCGCGACCTCGACGATCGGATGCGCGTCGAACGTGACCGCGCGCGCGGACGGGTTCAGCCGCGTGCCCTGGCAATCCGGACAGGGCTCGTTGCCGACGCCTTCCGGCTCCTGCTCGTCCGACGGCAAGGTTTGCTCGCGGCCGCGATCGTCGCCGGCGAGCACCGTGTCGTCGTATGCGGCGCGCTGTTCGCGCGTGAGCGTGACGCCGGTGCCGACGCAGGTCGTGCACCAGCCGTGCTTGCTGTTGTACGAGAACATCCGCGGGTCGAGCTCCGGATAGCTCGTGCCGCACACCGAGCACGCGCGCTTGACCGACAGCACCTTGACCGCGCCGACCTGCGCGGTCGAATGATCGTTCTGCATCGCGTGGTGCAACCCGTCGAGCGGCGCGAGCAGATGCATCACGCCCTTGCCGAGCTCGAGCGTCTCGTCGAGCCTGCGCCGCAACTCGGCCTCGTTGTCCGGCGACACGACGAGATCGGCCACCGGCAATTCGATCGTGTGCTCGCGGAAGCGGTCGAGCTTCGGCCACGGGTCGACCGTGACGAATTCGCCGTCGACGCGCAGATGCGTGCTGCCGCGCGCCTTCGCCCACTTCGCGAGATCCGTATATACGCCCTTGCGGTTGACGACGAGCGGCGCGAGCAGCCCCACGTGTTCGCCGCGATGATCGCGCAGCAGTTGCGCGGCGATCGATTCGACGGACTGCGACGTGACCGGCGTGCCGTCGTGGATGCAGTGCTGCAGGCCGAGCTTCACATACAGCAGCCGCAGGAAGTGCCATACCTCGGACGTGGTCGCGACCGTGCTCTTGCGGCCGCCGCGCGACAGCCGCTGCTCGATCGCGACGGTCGGCGGAATGCCGTACACCGCGTCGACCTCGGGGCGGCCGGCCGGCTGCACGATCGAGCGCGCATACGCGTTCAGCGATTCGAGATAGCGGCGCTGGCCTTCGTGGAACAGGATGTCGAACGCGAGCGTCGACTTGCCGGAACCCGACACGCCGGTGATCACGTTGAACTTGCCGTGCGGGATGTCGACGTCGAGCGCCTTCAGATTGTGCTCGCGCGCGTTGACGATGCGCACGACGTCCTCGCCTTCGATCGCCCGGCGCGCGCGCGCCGCGTTCAGCACGGCCTGCAGCGGTACACCTTCGTCGGCGCGCACTGCGTCGCCATCCATCTCGCGGTCGTACTGCAGCAGCGCCACGCCGGTATGCGATTCGGCGCACGCCTTCACGTCGTCGGGCGTGCCCGCGCACAGCACGAGGCCGCCGCCGTCGCCGCCTTCCGGGCCGAGATCGATCAGCCAGTCGGCCGCGCGGATCACGTCGAGGTTGTGCTCGATCACGATCAGCGAATGGCCGGCCGCGAGCAGCTTGCCGAACGCCTGCATCAGCTTCGCGATGTCGTCGAAGTGCAGGCCGGTGGTCGGCTCGTCGAACATGAACAGCTTCGCGCGTGCGATGCGCGCCTCTTCCGTCGCGACCCGGCGCCCGTTGGCCGCCGCCGCCGATTCGGCGAGGAAGCCGGCGAGCTTCAGGCGCTGCGCTTCGCCGCCCGACAGCGTCGGCACCGGCTGGCCGAGCTTCACGTATTCGAGGCCGACGTCGACGATCGGCTGCAACACGCGCAGCACCTCGGCATCGGTCGCGAAGAACGCGGCCGCTTCGCTGACGGTGAGATCGAGCACGTCGGCGATGTTCAGCGCACGGCTGTCGCGCTCGATGCGCACTTCGAGGATTTCGGCACGATAGCGGCTGCCGTCGCAATCCGGGCAGCGCAGGTAGACGTCGCTCAGGAACTGCATTTCGATATGTTCGAAGCCCGAGCCGCCGCAGGTCGGGCAACGGCCGTCGCCCGAGTTGAAGCTGAACGTGCCCGCGCCGTAGCCGCGCTGCAGCGCGAGCGGCGCCTTCGCGAACAGCTTGCGGATTTCGTCGAACGCGCCGACGTAGCTCGCCGGGTTCGAGCGCGTGGTCTTGCCGATCGGCGACTGGTCGACGAACACGACGTCGCCGACCTGGTCGGCGCCCGTGAGGCTGCGGAACGCGCCCGGCGATTCGGTCGCCTTGCCGTGGTGCCGCGCCATCGCCGGATACAGCACGTCCTGCAGCAGCGTGGATTTGCCGGAGCCGGACACGCCCGTCACGCACACGAGCCGCTGCAGCGGAATCTCGACCGTCACGTCGCGCAGGTTGTGCTCGGTCGCGCCTTCGAGCACGATGCGCGGCGTATTCGCGTCGACCGGGCGACGCGCCCAGTTCGACGCATGCGCGACCTGCTTGCGGCCGCCGAGATACTCGCCCGTCAGCGTGTGCGCGGAACGAATGTCGCCCGGCGTGCCGTCGTACACGATCGTGCCACCGCGCTCGCCCGGGCCGGGCCCCATGTCGATCAATCGATCGGCCGCGAGCATCACCGACGGATCGTGCTCGACCACGACCAACGTATTGCCCGCGTCGCGCAGCCGCTGCATCGCCTCGACGATCCGCGTGAGATCGCGCGGATGCAGCCCGATGCTCGGCTCGTCGAGCACGAACAGGGTTTTCGTGAGCGACGTGCCGAGCGCGGTCGTCAGGTTGATCCGCTGCACCTCGCCGCCCGACAGCGTGCGGCTCTGGCGATCGAGCGTCAGGTAGCCGAGCCCGACGTCGCACAGGTATTTCAGGCGCGTGCGCACTTCGGCGAGCAGCAGCTTCAGCGCATCGTCGAGCAGCGCGCTCGGCAGAACGATATCGTCGAAGAAGCGGCGGATGCGCTCGATCGGCAGCAGCATCAGGTCGTGCACGGTCAGGCCCGGCAGCGCTTCGAGCTGCGCGCGGCTCCAGTCGACGCCGCGCGGCATGAAGCGATCGGCCGGCGCGAGCACGCCGTCGGCATTCTCTTTCGAGCCGAGCCGCCATTGCAGCGATTCCGTCTTCAGGCGCGCGCCGCCGCACACGTCGCACGGCGTGTAGCTGCGGTATTTCGACAGCAGCACGCGGATGTGCATCTTGTACGCCTTCGATTCGAGGTAGCCGAAGAAGCGCTTCACGCCGTACCACTGGCTCTGCCACTTGCCGTTCCAGTCCGGCGAACCGTTGACGACCCAGTCGCGCTCGGCGTCCGTCAGCTCGGACCACGCGACGTCGCGCCGGATGCCGGCCTTCGCCGCGTAGCGCATCAGGTCGTCCTGGCACTCTTTCCACGCAGGCGTCTGCATCGGCTTGACTGCGCCGCCGCGCAGCGTCTTGCGCGCGTCGGGAATCACGAGGCCGAGATCGACGCCGATCACGCGGCCGAAGCCGCGGCACGTTTCGCACGCGCCGTATGCGGAGTTGAACGAGAACAGCGCGGCTTGCGGCTCCGCGTAGCGCAAGTCGCTGTCGGGATCGTGCAGCCCGGTGGAGAAACGCCAGATCACCGGCTCCGCCACTGCGTTTTCCGCTTCGGGCGCGAGCACATACACGTTCACGCGGCCACCGCCGCGCTTCAGCGACGCCTCGATCGCCTCGACCACGCGCACCTTGTCGGCCTGCTGCACGCGGAAGCGGTCGGCCACCACGTCGAGCAGCTTGCGCGGCCCGGTGGGCGACGCGACTTCGCGCTGCGCCTGCACGCGCGTGTAGCCGCTCGCCGACAGCCACTGCGCGATTTCCTCGTCGGACACCGCTTCCGGCAATTCGACCGGGAACGTGACGACGACGCGCGGATCGTCCGCCTGCGTACGCGCGACGAGTTCCGCGTAGATCGTTTCAGGCGTGTCGTGCCGCACCTGCCGCGCGGTCTTGCGGTCGAACAGCTCGGCCGCGCGCGCGTACAGCAGCTTCAGGTGATCGTTCAGCTCGGTCATCGTGCCGACGGTCGAGCGCGAACTGCGAACCGGGTTGGTCTGGTCGATCGCGATCGCGGGCGGCACGCCGTCGACGCGCTCGACCTGCGGGCGATCCATCCGGTCGAGGAACTGCCGCGCATACGCGCTGAAGGTTTCGACGTAGCGCCGCTGGCCTTCCGCGTACAGCGTGTCGAACACGAGACTCGACTTGCCGGAGCCGGACGGGCCGGTGACGACCGTCATTTCGCCGGTGCGCAGATCGAGATCGAGATTCTTGAGGTTGTGCTGACGTGCTCCGCGAATGCGGATCAGAGTGCTGGATGACAATTTGCCTGCCCGTCTGAATGAGTTAGCCGGAATTCACTGTGCCGCCGCGCCGCGGCGGATGCAGCACGGGTGATGCCCGCGCCGATCGAGTTCGACGAATACTATACTGTACATTCATACAGTTTTCCATTGACGGCTGCTGCCATCGGCACGACGGCCGTGTGGCCCCGACATGTTGCGTACCGGTGGCCCGAAATCGCGATTCGATCTATCGGCCCGTTGCACGGGCAAGTAAAAAATTCCTTCAAAAAAGATGGGTTCCGTCGCTTTTTACCGGGCGCGCAATTCATACGATGAATTCACAAAATGTCACAATCTTGTTCATTACCGATGACTTATATTCCTTAACCGTTTGTTTCAATCGCATCAAAAAGCAAACGTTTGCCTGCTCGCACAGCCATGTTTGTCGTTTCAGTCGGGCAGGCCGATCACGATACCCGGGGGCACGCATGCGCATATTGGTTGTGGAGGACGATCCCGTTCAGGCGGAGGAAGTGCAAAGCGCACTTTCCCCTTATTGCCACACGATCAAGGTCGTCGTCGATGGAGAGCAGGCGCTGCGCTACCTGCGATCCGAATCCGTCGACGCCGTCGTGCTCGATTGGCACTTGCCCAGCCTGACCGGCATCGAAGTCCTGAACTGGATCCGTACGCGTGCGGATGTCGAATACGGCGTGCTGTTCCTCACCAGCCGCGTCGAGGAACTCGATGTCGTCAGGGCGCTGGAGGCCGGCGCCGACGACTATCTGAGCAAACCGTTCCGCGCCGAAGAGCTCGCCGCGCGGGTCAACGCGCTGTTGCGCCGCGTCGCGCGCAACGTGAAGCGCGACGAGCCGATCCGGGCGGGCGCGTACGTGCTGGACCCGGTGGAGCGCGCGGTCCGGCTTCGCGATGCCAAGATCGAATTGACGACCAAGGAATTTCAGCTCGTCGCGTGCCTGTTTCAGAATCTCGGCAAGATCATGTCGCGCGAGTTGCTGGCAACCACGGCGTGGGGGCGCGAACTGGGAACAGAGTCGCGTTCGCTCGATACCCACATCTACAGGATTCGGCAAAAACTGAAGCTCGGGATCGAGAATGGCCTGCGCCTTTCCGCAATTTATACGCTCGGTTATCGACTGGATCAGATCAAGCCTTCCACCGAAGCTTCCGCCGACGTTCGCCGCGACGCGGGCATGCTGCTGGAAAGCCGCGTGTGAGTGTCGTTGCATGTGGGTGGCGCCTCCGGCAGGAGGCGCGGCTCCCGGCATGCTCCGACGTCATGCGCAGGCGCTTCGTTACGCGACAGAGCTGGCTTCCGAAGCGTTGGCAATCGCGTGGCGACGCCGCAACGGCATTGCCGATGCTGATCGTGCATTCACGCGCCACGACGAGTAGCGTGCGCCCGGAACCTGGTATCCGCTGACCGACGCCACCGATTCCGGTGCGCCGCTCGCCGACGCAAGAATCGCCCCGCATTCACTTCGCATTCCTATTCATTCGGAACACCGGCTGGCAACCGGCTCCCCGACGCCTTTCGACGTTTTTACACCGATTCGGGTCCGCGGCAGATCGGCCGTGCCATCTACGTGCGATCCCATGCAATCCATCGCAATGAGGCAGCGTCGTCACACGTTAACAATCCTTCAAAACGTGACAAATGTTTTCTTTTTGATTCGAAGGTCCTCTCCTAATATCTAGCATCACAAGGATCATGCAATTAAATACGCTTATATCATTTATCCGATCATCGCCCCGTTACCCATAAATCGATGATCTTCGATTAAAAAAATTCCATGCTGGATCGTACTGGCGACGCCATTAAAAAAACCTGATTTTCTCGCTTCAAGAATCGAGATCGAGCATTGAATTCTCAGATTGTTCTGCTTCCCCTATTACAGTAACGGCGGCCTGCCGCCGAGCAAGCACTTCTCACGCCGAGATATAGAAATGGAAAATCTCATGAAGCGATCCATGATCGACGCGGACGCGTGTCGTCGTCACGCGATCGACTTGCCCGGCCCGGCGACGCGCCGGATCCGCCCCGCCCCGACTCGTGCCCGGCCCGACACATTCTCGTGGTCGCACATGCTCATTTCATTCCCGCAATAAATATGGATCAGACGCGCATACCGTGAATTTTATTTTCACAACACATTTAGCACCACTACCAAATCAAGCCTGATAGATCTTCTTATTTTATAGGGGTTGTCACGATGAACAGAGTGCACAAGGTCATATGGAGCAAGGCGCGCGGGGCACTCGTCGCCGTGTCGGAAATCGATACGGGCGGCGGAAAAGGAAAACCGGGATCGTCGTCGGGCGCCGTTGACGAGCGCTGTGCGCCAGGTCGACCGAACCTGCGCGGCACGCGATGCGCAGCAGCAATCATGTCAGTGTTGCTCGGCGCAGCCACCCTACCCGAGCAGGCCATTGCGCAGTATCAGGCCGGACCGGGCGCGAGCGCCACCGGAACCGCAGCAACGGCGGTCGGCCCCAACACGGTCGCATCGGGCCCGGGAACCAGCGCATTCGGTCAAGCCGCGACGGCAACCAACAGCAGCTCGACAGCCATCGGCAGCAATAGCACGGCGAGCGGCATCGGTTCGAGCGCATTGGGACAACAGGCGCTGGCGACCGGCACCAACGCTTCCGCGATCGGTATCTGGTCAGCCGCGACTGCGGAAAACGCCAGTGCACTGGGCGATTTCTCGACGGCGTCCGGTGTCGGCAGCACGGCGTTAGGTGCGGGCGCCCGTTCGACCGCCGACAATGCCTTGGCCGCCGGACTGAATGCAACCGCGTCCGGCACGTCGTCGGTTTCCCTCGGCAACGCGTCGGTTGCCTCCAACAATTCCGCGACGACGCTCGGCGCCGGCGGTACCGCATCGGGCGACCACTCGACCGCGCTCGGGACGCTGGCGACCGCGGCCGGTAGCTACTCGATCGCCGCGGGCTTCGAATCGATCACCACCAACACCGCCGACGCCGGCCTCGCGCTGGGTTCCGGCGCGTCGGTCAGCGGCGCGTCCGGCGTCGCGATCGGCGTCAACAGCGGCGCGTCGGGCGTCAACGCGGTCGCGCTCGGCCCGGGCGGCACAGCGGGCGTGCCCGGTTCCGGCACGCAGGCGACGGGCGCCCAGGCCGTATCCATCGGCTACAACGCGCTCGCGAGCAACACCTACGCACAGGCGTTCGGCAGCCAGGCGACGGCGAGCGGCACGAGTTCGATCGCGATCGGCAACACGGCCACGGCGTCCACCCTGTTCGGCATTGCGCTCGGCAACCTGGCGACGGCTTCCGGCATTTCCGGCGTCGCGCTGGGCGCCGGCGCGACCGCAGGCGGCGACAACTCGGTGGCCCTTGGCGTGAATGCCGGGGTATCGGCATACGGCGGCGTCGCGATCGGCACCGGCTCGCAAGCGCTGGCCGGTTCTACCGTCGCGTTCGGCGACACCAGCACGGTGGCCGCGGCCGCAGGCGCGGGTTCCATTGCCGGCGGTCACAACTCGCAGGTAACCGGCGGCACCGGTGCGGTCGCACTCGGCGAAGGGCAGACCGCGAACGGTAACGGCGCGGTGGCGATCGGCGATCCGAACACGGCCACCGGCAACGGCGCGGTAGCCGTAGGCGCCAACAACACCGCGAACGGCAATGGCGCGATCGCGCTGGGCAATACGAACGTCGCGACCGGGCAGGGCTCCGTCGCGCTCGGCAACGCATCGCAGGCCAATGTCGCGGGCGCGATCGCGATCGGCGATTCGGCCAACGTCCAGGCCGCCGCAACCGGCGGCGTCGCGATCGGCACGGGCGCGATCGCGAGCGTGGCCAACAGCGTCGCGCTCGGCGCGAATTCGTCGACCGTCGCCGCCACGCCGACTTCGAGCGCCGTCATCGGCGGCGTGACCTACAACTTCGCGGGCGCGGCACCGGCCGGTGTCGTGAGCGTCGGCGCGCCGGGCGCGGAGCGCCAGATCCAGAACGTCGCGGCCGGCCAATTGAGCGGCGCCAGCACCGACGCGGTCAACGGTTCGCAGTTGTTCGCGACCAACCAGCAAGTAACGGCGAACACGACCGCGATATCGAACATCAACAATGGCGCAGGCATCAAGTACTTCCACGCGAACTCGACGCTGGCCGACAGTCAGGCGACCGGGACGGACAGCATCGCCGTCGGCCCTCAGGCAGTCGCGAGCGCAGCCAGCAGCCTGGCAGCCGGCACCGGCGCGCAGTCGAGCGCGGCGAACGGCGTGGCGCTCGGCGCGCAGACGGCCGTTTCGATAGCCGGCGGCGTCGCGATCGGCTCGGGCGCCGTATCGGATCGCGCCATCGCGGCCGGCAGCGGCACGATTCCGGCCGGCAGCCACACCGTCCCATTCAACACGTCCGACGCGACGCTGCTGGGCGCCGTGTCGTTCGGCAGCGCGTCGGGCAACACGTACCGCCAACTGATCAACGTCGCCGACGGGACCGACGCGCACGATGCGGTCACGGTCCGGCAGTTGACCGGTGCGCTGCAATCGTTCGCCGTCACGCCGACGATGTACTTCCATGCCAACTCGACCGCCGCCGATTCGCTCGCGGTAGGCGCCGAGTCGATCGCGGTGGGGCCGACCACCGTCGTCAACGGAGACAACGGCGTCGGGATCGGCAACGGTGCGATCGTCCAGCAAACGGCGCCCGGCGGCGTGGCCATCGGCCAGGCCGCGAACGCCGGGCAGGCCGATGCCATCGCGCTGGGCAGCGGCGCGAACGCGACCGGGCCGCAATCGATCGCGCAAGGCGCGAACGCGGTTGCCAGCACGTCCGGCGGTATCGCGATCGGCTCAGGCGCGAACAGCAGCGCAGCCGACGCCATCGCTCTGGGCTCGGGCGCCAGCGCGAGCTTCGCGAACAGCATCGCGCTCGGCGCCGGCTCCGTCACGACGGTGGGCGCGCAGTCCAACTACATTGCATACGGCTTGAGCAGCCCACAGTCGTCGGCCGGCGAAATCAACGTCGGCAACCGCAAGATCACCGGTCTCGCAGCCGGGTCGGCCGGGACCGACGCGGTCAACGTCAGCCAGCTCGACGCGGTCAACCAGAACCTGACGACGTTGATCCAGAACCTCAGCAATACCGGCGGTACCGGCGGCTTCCCGTCGACGCCGGGTTCGTCGACCCCGCCGGCATCGACGGGCTCGAACTCGTCGGCAGGCGGCAACGGCGCGGTCGCGTCCGGTTCGAACAGCACGGCGGTCGGCAACGGCTCGACCGCATCGGGCACCGGCTCGACGACGATCGGCGCGGGTTCGACGTCGTCCGGCAACGGCTCCGTGGCCATCGGCTCCGGCAGCAACGACGGCGGGCGCAACAACGTCGTGTCGATCGGCACGGCGACTTCGACGCGGCAGCTCACGAACGTCGCCGCCGGCACCGCCCCCACCGATGGCGTCAATGTCCAGCAACTGAATGCCGCGGTCGGCAACGCGAACGCGTACACCGACGCGAAGATCCAGTCGCTGCGACGCGACGCGGACGGCGGCACCGCGAGTGCGATGGCCGTCGCGGGCCTGCCGCAACCGTCCGGCCCCGGCAAAAGCATGGTCGCGATCGCCGGCAGCGTCTATCGCAGCCAGTCGGGACAGGCGATCGGCATCTCGACGATCTCCGAAAACAATCACTGGATCTATAAGGCCGCCATCACGACCAACACGCGCAACGACTACGGCGCCGTGATCGGCGCGGGTTATCAGTGGTGATGGCGGAATAAACGGCTGCACTGCAGCGATAGGCGGCGGCTGCGCGTAACGATCGATCGTTGCCGCAGCGCCTGATACGCGGCTCCTTATACGATGAGAGACTGATCATGAAAATCCAATGGGCACTTGCGCTGTCCGTCAGTGTGCTTTCCGTTGCATCCCTGGCAGGTTGTGCGGCCGACGGGCCGCCCCGCTTCCCGGATCCGCAATCCGCCAGCCCGAAGGGTGGCACGTTCGTGAACGCGGCGAACCTGCGTAACGTCGGGCCCGGCCTGAACAAGGACCAGATGTTCGATCTGCTCGGCCCTCCTCACTTCAACGAGTGGTTCGTCGGCAGCCACACGTGGAACTACCTGTTCGACTTCCGCCGCGGCAACGAAGTCGTCTCGTGCCAGTACCAGGTGCGCTACGACGAGCACATGAAGGTGAGCAACACCTACTGGCGCGACCCCGCGTGCGCGGACTTCGTGCGCACGCCATCCGCCGCACCGGTGGCCGCGGCAGAACCGCCGGCCGCGCCGATCGAGCAATTCACGCTGCAGAGCGATGCACTGTTCGCGTTCGGCCAATCGAGCCTCGAATCGATGCAGCCCGGCGGCCAGGCGCAGCTCGACGATGCGGTCGAGCGGATCAAGCGCCACAAGGCGATTACGCGGATCGTCGTGGTCGGGCACACCGACCGGATCGGTACCCCCGCGGTGAACGACCCGCTGTCGCGTGCACGGGCCCAAACAGTTCGCCGTTATCTGATCGCGCATGGCCTGGACGGCAACGCCATCGAGGCGGACGGCGTAGGATCGCGCGAGCCCGTCACGCATTGCCCACCCGGCCAGAGCCGCGCCGTGATCGCGTGCCTGCAACCCGATCGCCGGGTCACGATCGCGGTCAGCGGCCGCGACTGACGGGCCGCGACGCGGGCGGCGTCATTCACGTTTCACCCGCGTGGCGGGCGCCACCGTTGACCAACCGGCAACCTGCATCGCGCGCCGGCGGCCGGCAACGCGCGCGTCGTGCTCCCCGGCATCGCGCGCGGCATTCCGTTTCCCGCCACATCGGCGCCGGACCGGCACGGTCGTGCGCCCGCCCACCGCGTACCCGTGCAAAAAGCACGCGACGCGGCACGACGGCACTTGATTCGAACACCTGAGCGACGAGCTACCAGCAATCCGGATGACGACGATGAGAAGGGTCGGGGTGTACGTGGATGGAAGCAGCATGGACGCGAATGGCGGCCACCTGATGCGATACGACGTGCTGCGCGCGCTCGCCGGTCGAGCCGGCGCCACGATTCAGCGGCTGCATGCGTATCTGAGTTTCGACGCGCGCCGCGCCGCGCGCTCCGCCGATTACGATGCGCGGATCAAGGGTTATCAGGCGGCGCTGCGCGACAAGGGATTCCGCGTCACGGTCAAGCCGCTCAGGCACTTCGCCGACGAGGACGGCACCGAAACCGTCAAATCCAATTCGGATCTCGGCATGGCCATCGACGCGCTATCCGAATCGGACCGGCTCGACACCGTGCTCGTCGCCACCAGCGACGGCGATTTCGTCGAAGTCGTGCGAGCGCTGCAGAAGAAGGGATGCCGGGTCGAAGTCCTCGGTTTCGACAACGTGCCGCTCGAGTTGCGCGATGCGGCCGACCAGTTCATCAGCGGCTATCTGGTACCGGGCCTGCTGCCGGTCCGCGATGCGGCCGCCGGCTCGCCAGCCTGGGGCCAGGTCGGCTCACGCGTGCGCGGCGTCTGCAACCGGTTCGAGCCGGAAGACGGATACGGCTTCATCGCGTTCTGGGCCGCGTTGCCCGATACGCCGCTGCTTGCGGCAGCCGAGACCAGCCCTGCCTACTTTCGCGGCAGCAGTTTTCAGGATCCGTCGATCCTCGCCCGGCTGCCGTCCCGCAGCACGATCCTCGAATTCGATCTCGCAACGCCCGCGAAACACGCGGGCGCGCCGGAAGCGCGCCGGATCCAGGTCGTGTCCGCTGCATAGCCGGCGATCGGTCGGCGGCGGCCGAATCAGCGGCGCATCAGTGCCCCAGCGCCGCGTCGTGATCGTGCTTCGACAGCAACATGAGGAAGGTCGTCCCTTCGCCGAGCTTCGAGCGGACCTGCAGCTTTCCGCCGAGCGAATCGACGACCGTCTTGACGAACGCCAGGCCCAGACCATGCCCGGACATCGACGCGCCGCCGTCCAGTTGCGTGAATTCGCGAAACAGCTTTTCCTGATCGCGCTCGGATATGCCGGCGCCGTAATCGGTCACGGCGATCTTCACGTGCCGGTCCGTGGCCGACAGTTCCACGTCGACCGTGGAGGCTTCGCGACCGAACTTGATCGCGTTGCCGATCAGATTGACGAACGCCCGCCGCAGCAATTGCACGTCGGCGATCGTACTCAGCCCCGGCTCCGCCGTGAGATTGACGGTCGTCGATTTCGCACTCGCCTGCGGCAGCAGATCGTCGACGGCATCGCCGAGCACCAGCGCGGGATCGACCGCGGCCAGCTTCGGCGGCAGATTCTCGGCCCGGGCAAGAAAGAGAAAATCGTCGGACAGGCTGAGTGCGCGCGTCGCATACTGTGATACCAGTTCGGCGAAGCGCTGCGGCGTGTACCGCGACGGCTCCCGCTGAATCTGCGAAACGAGCGCGAGAATCGACGCCTGCGGAGACCGCATGTCATGCGACAGGAATCGCAGCGCCATGTCCCGCTGCCGCTCGGCCATCCGGACGGACGAGACGTCCGCGACATGAAAGACCAGCGCACGCTCGCCGTAGACGGACGGGCGGATCGGCGCGCACTTGATCAGCAGCGAACGACCGCACCGGGCATTGGCGATCTCGATCCCCTGATCGAGTTGGGATTTCGTCTGGGCCGACAGCGCGTCGCCGTCAGACCAGTGATCGAGCGACGTCAACGCCTGCGCGGCGAATTCATTCGCCCGATGCGAAGCGGTGATTTGAAACAGCACGTCCGAAACCGGACGCCCCACCGGTGCCCGCCCAGCCCCAGGATGCTCGTCGGGCTCCGCGCACCACGCGGCAATCCGCTGGTTCGCCAGCAGCACCACGCCGGCAGCCGACGCAATCAACGTCGCTTCCGGAAGACTGTCGACCCATGCGTCGATCAGCGCACGATAGCGACGTACCTGCGCATCCAGATTCGCAGTCCTCTCCAGTTGCCGCCGAACCGGGTCGATGTACGGCGCGGTGTTCGCCGATTCCGCATGCTGCGACGGATCGGCCGCCATCCGGTCGCCCAGGAGGCCGATGAAGCGCAACGACACTTCGGTACGCCGCCAGAACACCAGCAGGCAGGCGAGCACGCACATCAGCATGCCGATGGCGGGCGGCAGCGCCTCGCCGCCGACCGCGAACATCACATACGCGATCGCTGCAACCGCGCCTGTGACGGCGAACGACGCAGCGAGGCCGGCGCGGGGACCGAACCGGTAGAGCAACGCGCAGATCACGCAGACGACGATCTCGTTGAACAGCAACGTCCATGCGAAACCCGTCTGGTGAAGCGGTGCCGTCATGGCCAGCCCAGCCGATGCATTCGCTGTCGCGGCCCAGTCTCCGCTCGGCAGCGTGCCGGCCGACGACACGCCGGGCCGGCCCTGCCCGAGGTCGACCGCCGCGCGAATCAGGACCGCGCGGCCGCTCAGCCGGCTCGACGGCACCGCGCCGTCCAGCACATTGACGTACGAGTAGCGCTCGCAAGGCCCATTCCAGCGAAATGCAGCATCGCGCGCGCAGGCTTGGCCGGTATTGCCGACGTTGCCGGTCCCCGCCTCCATGCGTGCAGTGCCGTGGCTTGCCGTCTCGCCGGCTGCCCGGCACCCGGCGCGCGTGCGCGCGGCGTCCCGCAAACCGGTCAGGTCGATACTGACGACTGCGACGCCACTTCCGGCAAGCCGCTCCATCATCCGTTCGCGTGTTTCGATGCTGAACGGCCAGTTGCCCAGACGCGCGGTCGTGCGTTCGTCGACCACGATCATCGCCAGCGGCTTGACGGGCCCGCGGCGAACCGACTGCGAAACGAACTCGAACCACGCGCGGTCGACACGATGCAACGCCTCTGTCGCCGTGAGCACCGCGCAGACCAGCACCAGCGCAAACGTCAGGCGTATCCAGTCGGTCGCACAATGCGCGGACACGTTCCCGGCCATCTGTCTGCCCTCGTCACATGAACGGCGCCGCCACAGCCCCAAAAATCTTCCGAACATGTCGATCAGATGATGCTCCATCGATATCGCATTGATCGGCATCTGCAATGCCTGCATCAAACACCGCAACCTACTTCAGACAGCGTTGACGGGCGCCGCAGGCGTCGGCCCCCCTTCACCTGCCGATCGCCCGCCCTGCATACCCACGCTGACGTACCGGGCCGATCGGCCCGCCACAATGAACCGGAATTTAAGATGTAGAAATTATACTGCAATTTTTATATGAGTAATGTAAGGCATCTATTGTAATTGCACTTGCATTCATTTCGAATCCGAGCCCGTCTTTCTCACCAGAAAAAATTACCGCCTCAATGCCATTTCCGTCATTTATTCGGATGATTCGCACCCTCCAGCGGCTGGCATACCCGCGGCGCAAGACCGACATCACCGAAATGATTAATGATTTGGATTTTCCAATATGGAAATACAATAACTGGATACGATTTTCATGAAATAACCTCCAAAATAAATCTACAACCGATATACAAATAAATATACGAATTTACATTTGTTTGTTTTTCGCGAGTTGAAAATTTGCGTTCCGCTCAATAGAATCGATCAATCAGAGACATGCGGCCGACACTTCAATCGGCTTACCTGGACATTCATGAATTCCCCCTTTGCGTCCCCCGATCCGCTCGACGATGCCGAACGCGGACTTCGTCAGGACGAGTTCTTTTTCCTCCTGCAACCCAAGTTCGCACTCCGGGGAATTCGTCTGGCCGGGTTCGAATGTCTGATGCGCTGGCATCATCCGGCGCGCGGCATCCTGGAGCCGGCGTCGTTCATCAGCCTGATCGAGGATTCATGCCTGGCCACCCGCTTCACGGACCTGCTCACCCGGCGCGCGGCGCACCTGCTCGCGCAGTGGAAGGCAGCCGGTCGCGGCGAGTTGTCGCTCGCGATCAATCTGTCTCCGTCGGAGCTGGGCCACCCGGATTTTCCCGCGCAGCTTTCCGCGCTGCTGACGTCGCTCGCGCTCGAACCGGCTCGCGTCGAAATCGAGCTGACCGATGTCGTTCCGCCTGCCCGGCTCGACTGGCTCGTGGAGGCCATCCACGCGACGCAGGCAATCGGCGTGCGCGTCGCGCTGGACGACTTCGGCGCAGGCTTCAATTCGCTGACGCTGTTGCAGCAGTTGCCGGTGGATATCGTCAAGTTCGATCGCTCGCTGATCCGCGATGTCCTGCAGAACAGCGAATCCATGCGGGTCGTTGAAACCCTGGTGCAGATCGCGCAAGGTCATGGCAAGCATATCGTGATGACCGGCATCGAAACCGCCGAGCAGTTCGAGTGGGCTGGCACGCTGCCGGACGTCGACGGCCAAGGCTTCTACCTCGGCGAGCCGCTGCACGAAGCGGCGGTCGCGACGTTCATCACCGATTACCATGCGCGGATCCCCTCGTAGCCCTGCGTGCACCGGTCGCGCCATGGGCGACGGGTAGGCGCCATTCGTGCTTCAGGCTCGCGGCTGCATGCGTCATGCGCCGGGCCGGCATGCCGGACGCCGCAGCATCCCGGGATTCATCCAGAACATCGACGGCCATCTACGCTCCGATCGGGCTGTTTGTTCGCGCCGCCGTGTGCGACATGCAGCCAGCATAGAACGGCGGCCCGAGCGCTCAAAGTGAACTTTTGTCACTTTCGCGAGCATTTCCACAGCGCGCCCACATTTCGGGAAAGGCGCCGATCGGCCGCGCACCGGCGCGCGCCGGTGCGTCGCGCGTGAATCACCAGCGAATCAACGCCGAGCCCCACGTGAAGCCCGAGCCCATTGCGGGCGTCAGGACGAGGTCGTTCTCCTTGATGCGCCCGTCGGATACCGCTTCGCTGAGCGCGAGCGGAATCGACGCCGCCGACGTGTTGCCGTGTTTGCTGACGGTAAGCACGACCTTCTCCATCGGCAGATTCAACTTCGTGCCGACGGTTTGCACGATGCGCTGGTTCGCCTGATGCGGAACGATCCAGTCGACGTCGTCCCGGCTCAGGCCATTCGCCTCCAGCGCTTCCTGCGACGCGTCGGCGAGATTGACCACCGCATGCAGGAATACGTCGCGGCCCTCCAGATGCATCTTGCCGGCGCTCTGCGTCGACGATACCCCGCCGTCCGTGTGAATCTTGTCCCAGTACCGCCCGTCCGAATGCAGATGCGTGGAGAGCACGCCGCGCGGCTTGTCGCCTTCGCGCCGTTCGCCGCGCAACACCAGCGCGCCCGCACCGTCGCCGAACAGCACGCAGCTGTTGCGGTCCTGCCAGTCGACGATACGCGACATCGTTTCCGCGCCGATCACCAGCGCTGTGCGCGCCTGGCCGAGCCGGATCATGTTGTCGGCGACCGAAAGCGCGAAAACGAAACCGGAACAGACGGCCTGCACATCGAACGCGGCGCCGCGCGGCATGCCGATCGCCTCCTGAACACGCACGGCCGTCGCGGGCATCGTGCGGTCCGGCGTGCAGGTCGCGAGCACGATGAGATCGACGTCCGTCGCGGCGATCCCGGCGTGACTCAGTGCGGCGCGGGCCGCGCCGATCGCGAGATCGGACGTGTTCTCGCCGGGCGCCGCGATCCTGCGCTCCTTGATGCCGGTGCGCTGCGTGATCCACTCGTCCGTGGTGTCGACCCTGAGCGCGATGTCATGATTCGTCATGCGGTGTTCGGGCAACGCGGAACCGCAGCCGACGACGCGCGACGTCCAGTGGCCCGCGCGATTGATTTCCACCATCTTCGGTACTCCGATCAAAGTCGATGACGCGCCGGCCGCCCGATATCTCGAACCGGCGCCGTGGCGTTACCAGCTTCCGACGCTCGCGTCTTCGCCCGGCCTGGCGGCAGCGCTCGTGTCCTGCCGTTGCAGCGAGACGAGATGCTCGGCCAGCGCATTGAAGGTCGGATAGTCGTAAAGGACGGTATCGTCGATCTTGATGTTGAGCCGCTCTTCGAGGAAGAACGCGAGTTCGACGGAATGCATCGAATCGAAACCGGCGTCGGCGAAGGTCTGTTCGAGATCGGTCGGCACCTGCAGATTGTTCGCTTCGGTCCACTCCTGGATCCACGCGAGAATGGTTGCGGCGGTGACCGTCGGCGCGTTGACGGTGGCGGCTTGAATGTGATCGCTCATGGCATCGATTCCTTGAAGTCGGGTTGAGAACGATGAAGGCGCGGCGGCGACGCCGCACCGGGGAAAACGGCAAGGGAGCGTCTATGCGGGCGTCGCGCGCATCAGCGGTTCTGGCTCGGCATGCGGCTCATCGGTATCGCGTCCACCGAAAAGGTGCGCCAGGCGCCGCGCCGAAGGTTCACGCACGATGGAGTTGTGGTCGTCATCGAACACGCTGACCGTGACGCCGCCGTGCCCGAGACGGCCCAGTTGCTGCTCTGCCAGCGTGCTCGACATCCCGCGCTTGTCGCGTGCAGCGAGCGCGTATCCGATGCGCGTTTGCACCTGTTGCGGGTGATGGCGTGCGAGCGCCACCGCGCTCACGGCATGCAGCCGCGCGATGTGGTCGAACATCGCGGGCTGGGCCCGGCGGCGCACGTCGGCGAGATAGAAGTCCTGGTCGAGCATTGCATCGAAACGCGGGTCGGCCAGCCATCGCTCGACTGCCTGCGCGCCGTCGTCCGGCGCAAGATCAGCGGCCAGTGCGCGCAACCGCGTGGCGAATTCGCCGTCGTGGAGCGGGCTGTCGACGATCATCAACGGCGGGGCGCTCTCGCCCTCCGACTCCCACTGCGCGGCCATTTCGTGCGCGACGATCCCGCCGAACGACCAGCCGCCGAGCAGATCGGGCTGCCTGCCGTGCGTCGCGAGCAGCGCCGCGCGATAGCGCGACGCCAGTTGCGCGATCGAAAGATACGCTGGCGCATGGCCCTGGTCCGCGTACGGATGACGGATCGCGACGACCGTCGGATCCCCCGGCCATGAGGCGGCCAGTTCCTGATAACACAGCACGTTTCCACCGACCGGATGCACGAGCGCCACGAGCGGCCCGCCCCCCTCGCGCAGCGTCACGACGAGGCCGGCGTCACCGCCCGCTCCGGCCGGTCGTCGCGGATCGGTCGCGAGGACTTCGCGAGCAGGCGCGTCACCGTCCGTCGCGGCGAACCACGCCGCCAGCGTCTGGAGCGATGCGCCGCGCGCCAGCATGGCGATCGGCGGCATCTTGCCGAGCCGTTGATGCAGGCGGACCCGCAGCTCCGTCAGCGCCAGCGAGTCGAGCCCCTGGCCGACGAGCGAAAGCCCGTCGTCGAGCACGACGGTATCCGGGGCGACCGCTGCCGCGATCGTGCGCAGCGTCGCGACCATCTGCGCCGCGCCCGCCGGTGCCGCGTCGGCGCGATTGGCCGCACTCGAATGCGGCGGCCGGGCCGCCTCGCTCGATGCGACGCCGCTTCGTTGGCGCACCGGGCCGCGCCCCGCTTCGGCGAGATCGGGGAACGGCAGCTCGAAACGCTCGGTGTCGAACGCGTAACCCGGCGCTTCGGCCGGCTGCGGCGCATTGCCGTACAGCTTGTGCCATGCGATCTTCTGCCCTTCGCCGTAAAGACGTGCGCAGCCATGGGCAAAGCCGGTCGCTTCGGTTTCCTCATCGCCTTCCGGGCCGTCCGCGAGCGACGCGATCGCGCATTGCCATTCGCCGCCCGCGGCGGCGCGCGCGAGCTTCGACAGCGCCGCGCCGGGTCCCACTTCGACGAAGAGCGTCTTGCCGTCCGAGGCCGCGAGCAACGCATCATGAAAACGCACCGGCTGTTCGACGAGATCGAGCCAGTGCTCGACGCCGGCGATCGCATCGGTCGCGACGGCGCCCGTGAGGGTGGAGACGAGCGGAATCGACGGCGGCGCGAACGTCAGCGGTTCGAGCGCACGCCGGAACGCTTCGCGCATCGAACGCAGCATCGGCGAATGGCCCGGCGTGTCGTAGGTCTTCAGCAGCGACACGCGTTTGCCCGCCGCGACCATCGCGTCGTGCACGCGCGCCACCGCTTCCTGCGTACCGCTCACGACGGTCTGCCCCGGCCCGTTGATGCCGGCGATGAACAGATCCGTCCCGAACGCGAAGCGCGTGGAGAGTTCGTCGGCCGCGGCAGCCACCGCGAGCATCGCGCCGGCCGGCGTCGCGGTGTCGAACAGTCGGCCACGTGCCTCCACGGCGGCGAGGCCGTCGGCGAGCGACATCACGCCGCCGATCACGGCGGCCACGTGCTCGCCGAGCGAATGCCCGATCAGCAGGTCGGGCTGTACGCCGAGTCCCATCCAGGTACGCGCGAGCGCATAGCACACGACGAAGTGGGCCAATTGCCCCGGATGATGACGCACCGCTTGCGCGCTGCGGCCGACGATCGCATCGAGCACGTCGCGCGCCGTCTCGCCGCCCAGCAGGCGCAGGCACGCGTCCGCGTGTTTGCGGAACAGGCCGTTGCCGTGGTAGAGATTCCCGCCGGCGCCCGGCTGCCATGCGCCCTGACCGGGCACGAGAAACGCGACGCGGGGCTTGCGCGGCGGTTCGCCCGCATGCCAGTTCCCGGACGGATCGTCCGCGAGGAAGGCGTCGAGCGCGGCGATGAAATCCGCTTTCGTCGTGCCGACCAGCGCGACGCGATGATCGAAATGATCGCGCCGCACGTTCGACGTGTGACACGCATCGCGCAGCGGGACGGACGTGCCCGCAAGCCACGCCCGCCATGCCGCCGCGACACGCCGCCGCGCGTCCGGCGAGCGCCCGGAAAGCGTCAATACGCGTTCGCGCTCGATCGGCGCACCGGCGTCCGATACGAGCGCCGGCGCGGACAGAATCAGGTGGACGTTGGTCCCGGTGATGCCGAAACCGCTCACGCCGACCAGCGTCTCGCCTTCGCCGAGCGGCGTGCCTTCGCGCGGAATGGCGAGCTGCGCGCCTTCCCAGTGAAACCGCGGGTTCGGCGTCTCGAAGTTCACCTGCGCGGGCACGTGCCGGTGCCGCAGGATCAGCATCGCCTTGATGAAGCCGGCCATGCCCGCGGCGCCCTCCAGATGCCCGAGCTGCGACTTCACGGAGCCGACGAGGATCGGCTTGTCGCGTGCGACGGCACGCGCATAGACGTTACGCAGCGCGGAAAGCTCGATCGGATCGCCAAGCGCCGTGCCCGTACCATGCGCTTCCACGTACGCAACCGCTTCCGGCCGAACGCCCGCCCGCATCATCGCCCGGCGAATGACGGCTTCCTGGGCCGCGCCGTTCGGCGCGGTGAGACCGTTGCTCGCTCCGTCGCTGTTGACGGCCGACCCGATCAGCACCGCATCGATGCGGTCGCCATGCGCGAGCGCGTCGTCATGCCGCTTCATCACGATCACGCCGCCGCCTTCGCCGCGAATATAACCGTCGGCGCTCGCGTCGAACGGACGACATTGCCCGGAGATGGACATCGCCTGGAGCCGCGCGATGCCGATCGTTTCCTCCGGCCCGAGGATCAGGTTCACGCCGCCGGCGATCGCGACGTCGCATTCGCCGCCCTGCAGGCTCTGCGCGGCGAGATGGATCGCGACCAGCGACGACGAACAGGTCGTATCGACGAAGATCGCGGGCCCGCTCAAGCCCAGTATGTGCGCGACGCGCCCGGGGGCCATCGCGCGCAGGTTGCCGAGCTTCGAATAGGTGGTGATGCGCGATGGATCGCCGGACCAGACGGTGCGCCGGCCATAGTCGGCCTCGCCGATCGTCATGAAGACCCCGACGTTCCTGCCGCGCAGCCGGCCCGGCGCGATGCCCGCGTTCTCGAGCGCCGCCCATGCGAGTTCGAGCATCCAGCGCTGCTGCGGATCCATCTCCATCGCCTCGGCCGCCGAGGTGCGGAACAACTTACGGTCGAAGCGGAACGGATCGTCGACATAGCCGGCCACGCGCGAATACGTGGTGCCGGGCTCGTCCGTATCCGGCGAATAGAACGCATCGACATCGAAGCGTTCGCGCGGCGTTTCGCGGATCGCCGTGCGCCCGGAATTCAGCAGCGTCCAATAGCTCGACGCACAGGACGCGCCGCCCGGAAAACGGCACGACATGCCGATGATGGCGACCCGTTGCGCTTGCGTGTTTGACTGGTTCATACCGTCCTCTCGGCGGGAAGGGTTCATCCGGCCTAGTGGCCGCTCGCCGCGGCGAGATCGTCGCTGCTGCTCGCCTGGACGAGCACGGCCATGTTGCCGGGCAGGTGCCGGTTCTCGCGGATCTTCGCGTGCGCGTCCGGCAGGCGGCTCCACGGAAACACTTCCGACAGGCACGGGTCGATCTTGCCGCTCATCACGAGCCGGTTGGCCTGCGACGCTTCCTTGAGGTTCGCGAAGTGGCTGCCCTGAATGCGTTTCTGGCGCATCCACACGTAGCGCGCATCGCAGGTCAGGTCGTAGCCGCTCGTCGCCGCGCAGAACACGACCATGCCGCCACGTTTCACGACGTAGCAGGACGGGGCGAACGTATTGCGGCCCGGGTGCTCGAACACCATGTCGACGTCGCGCTTTTCGCCGAGTGCAACCCAGATCGCCTTTCCGAACTTCTTGACTTCATCGACATAGGCCGCGTACTCGGCCTTCGCATCGACGGGCGGCGGCGCGCCCCAGCACGAAAAATCCGAACGGTTGATCACGCCCACCGCGCCGAGCCGCTTGACGAACTCGGCCTTCGACGCATCGGAGACCACGGCGACGGGGCGTGCGCCTGCCAGCGCCGCGAGCTGGATCGCCATCGTTCCGAGCCCGCCCGCCGCGCCCCACACGAGCACCGATTGCCCCGCGGAAAGCACGTGCGGCTTGTGACCGAACAGCATCCGGTATGCAGTCGCGAGCGTGAGCGTATAGCAGGCGCTGGCGGCCCACGTGAGGTGTTTCGGGCGCGGCATCAGCTGCGTCGACTGCACGCGCGCGAACTGCGCGAACGAGCCATGCGAGGTTTCGTAACCCCAGATGCGTTGCGACGGGGACAGCATCGGATCGCCGCCGTTGCATTCCTCGTCGTCGCCATCGACCTGGGAGCAGTGCGCGACCACCTCGTCGCCCACCTTCCACTTCTTCACGTTCGACCCGACGGCCCATACGATGCCCGCCGCATCCGAGCCGGTGATGTGATACGGATCGTCATGCAGGTCCAGCACCGAGAACGGCTGGCCGAGCGCCGCCCACACGCCGTTGTAGTTGACGCCGGCCGCCATCACGAGCACCAGCACGTCGTTCGGGCCGAGCGACGGCACGTCGACGATTTCGTTCGTGAATGCGTGCTGCGGCTCCCCGTGGTTCTCACGGCGAATCGTCCACGCGTGCATTTTCTTCGGCACGACGCCCAGCGGAATCGCGCTGCCGATGTCGAACAGTTCCGGTGCGTTCCTTCTCGTTTCGACAACCAGATCTATCGTTTTGGTATCCATAACAATATTCATGAAAGAGTTGATCCGATAAGCGTTTTACTCGCGCTAGGCCGCCCGTGACGCGGTCGTGCGCATCACGTCGCGGCCATCCCGCCGTCCACCGACAGCGCGGTGCCGGTCATGAACGAGGACGCGTCGCTCGCGAGGAACGCGACCGCCTCCGCGATTTCCTGCTCGGTCCCCAGCCGGCCGACCGGATGAAACGCCTTGATCTGGTCGGTCATGCCGGTTTCATCGAGAAACTTCTCCACCATCGCCGTCGCCACGAACGCCGGGCAGATCGCGTTGACACGGATATTCTGCTTCGCATATTCGAGCGCGGCCGCTTTCGTCAGCCCGAGGATGCCGGCCTTCGACGCGTGATAACTGCAACCACCGAATGCCGATGCCACGAGGCCATACGTGGACGACATATTGACGATCGCGCCGCCGCCCGCTTTCAGCATTTCCGGAATTTCGTATTTCATCGAAAGGAACATCCCTTTCAGATTGATATCCATCACGTAATCCCAGCTCGCCTCGTCGGTATCGGCCACGGCTTTGCCGAATGCCTCCACGCCAGCGCTATTGAACGCGATATCGAGCCGGCCGAATTCACGTACGGTCTGCGCGACCATGTGCGCGCAATCCTCCGCGCTGGACACGTCGGTCTTCACGAACAGCGCCTCGCCGCCCGCGCGGCGGATCTCTTCGACAACGGCCAGACCTTCGTCGATGCGGCGCGACGCGATCGCGACCCGCGCGCCTTCGCCGGCGAACAGCAATGCCGTGGTCCGGCCGATACCCGAACTTCCCCCGGTCACGAGGGCAACCTTTTGATGAAGCTTCAGCATCGTATTCTCCAGTCGCGTTGATATGCAGGCCCCGTCATCACCACCCCAATCTTTTTCAGATCGAATCGCAAATGAATCGTCGGTTCTTGACGGGATGGATTCTAGACGGCGAAAACCCTGCGCCGATGAAAAGTGAAAAAAGTTCAAATTTGATTGTCGGACGGACGAATATCATCGCTGACGTCACGACACTTCACGTTCAACTCATCGGCCTCCTATGCGCGCGAATACGATCACCCGGCATGAACTCGGCATGTCCGTCATTCACGCGATCGGCGACGAAGGCTTCGTCGACCTGAGCGCGGCGCTCGAGCGTCTCGACCCCGATTTCAAGCGATTGCTCATCGAGGGCGCTTATGCCGACATCATCGCGCGCCCCGACCTCTCGCTGAAGCACCGGGAACTCGTCACGGTCGCGGTGCTCGCGACGATGGGCAATACGGATGGTGCTCTGAAATACCACGCGGGCGGCATGCTGAATACCGGCTGGGCGCCGCATGCGGTGCTCGACGCGGCGTTCGAGACGCTCCATTACGCAGGCGTGCCGGTGGCCATGGCCGCGATGCGCCACATCGTAGCGTTGTTGCGCGAGCGTGACATCGATATCGGCCTCGATGTCGATCTTTTCAAGGATTCCGAAGCGGCGATCGCCACGCTGTTGCAACGCCGGCCACGGCCATTCAATGCGCTGACGCCGAAGGAGCGCCGCCTCACCGCGCTCGCGATCGTCATCGCGTGCGAAAACCGGCACGACGCGGTTCGTGCACATGTGAACGCCTGTTTGCAGGCTGGCTGGACGCGCAGCGAGCTGACGGAGGTATTGATTCAACTGACCGGCTATATCGGCTGGCCGCTCATCCTGCCCGTGTCCCGCATCGTGCTCGACGTGTTCGATGCGTTCGGTGCGCTCAACGGCGCGCAGGACGGCTCGGCGGAGATCCAGGCGAACGCGCCGACCGAGCAGCATGCGCTGCAACGCGACCTGTGTCCGCCGCCAGCGGTAGGCGGCTTCGCGGACATGTCGTCCGCCATCGCGCGTGGCGTCGACCGGCTGGCCAGTGCGGCATCGGGCGACGAGCCGGTCGAGCATGCGAAAGCGCGCCACCTCACGTCAATCGCGTGCCTGACCTGCCTCGCGCGCAATGCCGATGCCCACTCGCTTACCACGCACATCGGCGACGCACGCCGGTCGGGCGCATCGCGGCACGAGATCGTCGAGACCATCGTCGGCGCACTGCCGCATGCCGGCGTGCTGGCCGTGCAATGGGCGCTCGCCGTGGCGCACCAGTCGTTCGCCTCGGCGGATCGGCACGCGGCGCGCGAGCACGGCAACGTGCTGGCCTGAAGACGAAGGCGCTCCGCCTCCCCCATACCATTCGGCACGAACGACACAGGAAACGACGATGAACGATGAAGGCGGATACGATCTCGAGGATCTCATGCCCGGCATGAACGCGTGCTTTTCGAAGACCCTTTCCGAGCACGACGTGCAGCTGTTCGCGAACGCGACTGGCGACCGGAACCCCGTGCATCTCGACGAGGCCTATGCGCAGCGAACGTTTTTCGGCGGCCGCATCGCGCACGGCATGTTGTCCGCCTCCGTGATATCGGCGGCGATCGCGACGCATCTGCCGGGGCCCGGCTCGATCTACCTGTCGCAGGATCTGCGATTCCGCCGCCCGGTCAAGCTGGGCGAAACGGTTCTCGCGACGGTGACGGTCAAGGAGATTCTCGCGAGCCGGCGTCGGGTCGTGCTGGAAACCCGTTGCGAAGTCGACGGCCTCGTCGTCGTGGAAGGCACGGCGGTGGTAATGCCCACGAATGCGGCGGCGCGCAGGAAGGACGCGGCGAGCGTGCAGGATCAGGCGGTTTGACGTCCGATCGAAGCGGGACTGCCGGCGTCGTCGCGCGCGCGACCCGCGATCACGCGAGCCCGCTTCGTCGCCGATGATCGACGCCTGACGTGCGACATGGGTACGGGCTCGGCAGGCCGCAGCGATCGCATGGGCGACGCACCGGCCGGGCCAGCACGTCGCTCGGCATCGTCGTCGACGGGACGATGTTCGCCGGCGCCCCCGTCGACCACGACGATTCAGCCGCACGGCCGCCACGCCGTCCCTGCCGTGCTACGCCTTTTTCGAATAGGCGCTGCACCAGCCTTTAGCATTGACCTGCTTGCCGCCGAAAATGGCGCACGGCCCCATCCCGGCGCCGGCCTTGCCCTGGAAGAACTGGCAGTTCGAGCAGGTCTCGCCCGCCTGGAGTTTCGGGAACTTCGCATGGTCGACCCGGCTGGCATCCGTCTTGTAGCCGAGCGTCTGGGCATTTGCATCGGACTCCTTCACGGCACCGGCACCGGCATCCGCCGCCGCCGCGCGGCGTCCCAAGGCCAGTGCGGATGCCAGAACGGTGGTGGTTGCGATAAAACGTCGGCGTGAAAACTTCATGGCGTCCTCCTCCATGTTTGCGTGAACGGATGTCCGCGAATCGGCCGTCGAATGAATCAGTGGAAGAACAGCGCCCGCATCCCGAACGTGTGATGCGCTTCCGCCGCCATCAGCACCATGAGCACCAGCAGGCACAACGGCGGTATCAGGATCGCATACACGAGTGCCAGCCGCTCCCACATCATGTGCATGAAGATCGACACGATCAGCCCGGCCTTCGCGATCATCAGCACGACGATCAGCACCCAGCGCGGCAAGCCCTGCACGTTGAAGTAGTCGACCAGGTACGACAACGTGCTCAGCACGAACAGCAGGCCCCAGATCTTCAGGTAGAGGCCGATCGGATGCTGCTGGCCGTGTGCGGCGTCGGGTCGATCGGCGGGATCGGTGTGCTCCATGGCCTGCCTCACCACAAATAGAACAGCGCGAAGATGAACACCCACACCAGGTCGACGAAGTGCCAGTACAGGCCGGCGATTTCGACGATCTGGAAGTTGCCGTGTTCGGCGAAACCCGGCTGCCGGATCTTGCGTGCGATCAGCAGCAGGTAGATCACGCCGCAGGTCACGTGAAAGCCGTGGAACCCGGTGATCGTGAAGAAGCACGCGCCAAACTGCGCCGCGCCCAGCGGGTTGCCCCAGGGCCGGATACCTTCGTGGACGATCAGCTTGGTCCATTCGAGGGCCTGCATCGACACGAAGCTCGCGCCCAGCAGCGCGGTCGCGAGCAGCAGCGCGCCGGCGCGCCTGGCGTTGCGCCGGTAGCCGAAGTTGACCGCCATCGCCATGGTGCCGCTGCTGGTGATCAGGATGAACGTCATGATGGCAATCAGCAGCAACGGCACATCCAGGCCGCCCACCGTGAGCCCGAACACCTTGGACGTGTCGGGCCACGGCGCCGTGGTCGACATGCGCACCGACATGTAGCCGATCAGGAAGCTGCTGAAGACGAACGTGTCCGACAGCAGGAAGATCCACATCATCGCCTTGCCCCACGGCACCTTGAAGGCTTCGCGGTCGGCCGACCAGTCGGTGACGATGCCACGCCAGCCGTCGGGCCGGGCGTCGGCGGGCCGGGCCGCCGGCGATTCGGCAGCGGATTCGGTGTGCACCGTGGGCGAGGTCATGGCGCGGCTCCATACAGCGGCCCGCAGATCGCGGCGACGATCCCGGGTGTAAGCCACCACATCGCCGCCAGCAGCACGAGCCAGACCGCAAGCAGGAAATGCCAGTAAAGCGCGCACAGCGCGATGGCGCGCCGGGCCCGGAATGGATCCGCGCGCCGGAGCTGCGCGATCGTCACGGCCCACGCCACGAGCCCGCCCAGCACATGCAACCCGTGCAGGCCCGTGAGCAGGTAAAGGAAGCTGTTGGACGGATTGACGGTGACGGTCTGCCCGGCCGCCGCCAGCATGTGCCAGGCGGTCAGTTGCCCGATCACGAACACGGCCGCCAGCACGCCGCCGCCCACCAGCCACGCCATGCGGTGCACGGCCGTTTGCCGGGCACGCTGCATCGCGACGCTTGCGAGCACCAACGCACCGGTGTTCCACCACAGCAGCGCCGGATGCGGGATCGGCTGCCAGTCGGGTTCGCGCATGCGCATCGCATAGGCGAGCAGCAGCAGCGAAAACAACGTCGTGGCGACCGCCATGAAGACGATCAGGCCGGTGCGGCCCGCATTCGGCAAGCCGGGCGGCGCGTCGGGAACGAAGGGGCGCGGCAGCGTGGTCATTCGCGTGCCTCGCCGGGGTGAAGCGTCGGATGGACCGGTTCAGGCACCTCCGCAGGCGGCTGGTTTTGCGGCACGAAGTCTTCCCCTTGTCCCGGCGGACTGTATTCGTATGCCCAGCGATAGACGACCGGCAGCGCAGCGCCCCAGTTGCCGTGCACGGGCGGCGTCTGCGGCGTCTGCCACTCCAGCGTGGTGGCGCGCCACGGATTGCCGTCGGCACGCCGGCCGTGCGCGAGGCTCCACGCGAGATTGAACAGGAACAGCAACTGCGCCGCCGCGACGATCAGCGCGACGACGGTGATGAACGTGTTGAGCGTCTGTGCCGAATGCGGAATGAAGCTGTAGCCCTGATAGGCGTAATACCGCCGCGGCATGCCAAGGATGCCGAGATAGTGCATCGGGAAGTAGATCGCATAGGTGCCGACGAAGGTGATCCAGAAATGCGCGCGCCCGAGCCTGTCGTCGAGCATGCGGCCCGTCACCTTCGGGTACCAGTGGTAAATGCCGCCGAACACCACCAGGATCGGCGACACGGCCATCACCATGTGGAAATGCGCGACCACGAAGTACGTGTTCGACAGCGGGATGTCGACGCTCACGTTGCCGAGGTAGAGCCCGGTCAGCCCGCCCAGCACGAAGGTGCTGACGAAGCCGATGGCGAACAGCATCGGCACGGTCAGGTGGATATCGCCGCGCCACAGCGTCAGCACCCAGTTGTAGACCTTGAGGGCGGTCGGGACGGCGATGACGAGCGTGGTCGTCGCGAAAAAGAAGCCGAAGTACGGATTCATGCCGGCGACGAACATGTGGTGCGCCCAGACCACGAAGCTCAGCGCGCCGATGACGACGATCGCCCACACCATCATCCGGTAGCCGAAGATGCTCTTGCGCGCGTGCGTGCTGATCAGGTCCGACGCGATGCCGAAGGCCGGCAGCGCGACGATGTAGACCTCCGGATGCCCGAAGAACCAGAACAGGTGCTGGAACAGCAGCGGGCTGCCGCCGGCATGCTTGAGCGTCTGCCCCATCGACACCACGGCCGGGATGAAGAAACTGGTGCCGAGCGTCCTGTCGAGCAGCATCATGACCGCCGACACGAACAGCGCCGGAAACGCCAGCAGCGCCATGACGGTCGCGATGAAGATGCCCCACACCGTGAGCGGCATGCGCATCAGCGTCATGCCGCGCGTGCGCGCCTGCAGCGTGGTGGTCACGTAGTTCAGGCCGCCCATCGTGGCCGCGACGATGAAGATCGCCAGCGACACGAGCATCAGCACGATGCCCCATTCGACGCCCGGCGTGCCCGGCAGGATGGCCTGCGGCGGATACAGCGTCCAGCCCGCGCCGGTCGGCCCGCCCGGCACGAAGAAGCTCGCCGCCAGCACCAGCACGGCCAGCAGGTAAACCCAGTAGCTCAGCATGTTGAGAAACGGGAACACCATGTCGCGCGCGCCCAGCATCAGCGGGATCAGATAGTTGCCGAAGCCGCCGAGAAACAATGCCGTCAGCAGGTAGATCACCATGATCATCCCGTGCATGGTGACGAACTGGTAGTAGTGGTTCGCGTCGATGAAAGCGAACTTGCCCGGAAAGCCGAGCTGCAGCCGCATCAGGTCCGACAGCACGAGGCCCACCAGGCCGATGGCGATGGCCGTCAGCGCGTACTGCACGGCGATGACCTTGTGGTCCTGGCTCCACACATAGCGGGTCCAGAAGCTGTGCGGGACATGGTCGAGGTGCGCGTGGGGCATGGCATCCGCTCCGTCAGGGTTGGGCTGCGCTGCTTGCGGGGGCCGGCCCGCCTTGCGCCTTGATATAGGCCACCAGCGCGGTCAGTTCCTGCTCGCTCAGGTCGAAGCGCGGCATGATCGGCGAGAAGCCCTTCACGACCCGGGCCGTCGGATCGCGGATAAACGCGCGCAGGTAGGCTTCGTCCACCTTCGCGGTGCTGCCGTCGGCCATCGTTTCGGTCTTGCCGTACAGGCCCTTCCACGTCGGGCCGACGCGCGGCGTGCCGTCCACGGTGTGACAGGCGACGCAGCCCTTGGCGGCCGCGAGCGTCTTGCCCAGGTCGGCAAGCGCCTGCGCGCTGCCGCCGGCCGCGGCGGGGGCGGCCTGCACGCGGGCCTGCTGCTGTTGCGCGAACGTGGTCTGCTGCGCCAGCCAGCGCGAGAACGCGGCTTCGTCTTCCACCACCACCACGCCGCGCATGGTCGAATGCCCGATCCCGCAGAGCTGCGCGCACAGGATGTCGTAACGCCCGGCCTTGGTCGGCGTGAACCAGAAGGTCGTCACCATGCCCGGCACCATGTTCATGCGCGCCCGGAACGGCGGGACGTAGAAGTCGTGCAGCACGTCGCGCGACCGTGTCAGGACCTGCACCGGCCGGTTGAGCGGCAGGTGCACCTCGGGTGTCTCGATCAGGTAGTTGTCGCGGCCGTTGGGGTCGGCGGGGTTCATGCCGAACGGGTTGTCGTTGCTGATGTAGCGCACGTCCGTCGTGCCCAGCTTGCCGCCGGGGCCGGCGAAGCGGAAGCGCCATTGCCATTGCTGGCCGAGCACTTCCATCTGCAGCACGTTGCGCGGCGGCCGGATGTAGTCGGCGTAGACGAACAGGCCCGGCGCCAGCAACGCCGCCACGCCGACGGCGGTCAGGCCGATCAGCCACCATTCCAGTGGCCGGTTGTGCGGCTCGTAGGTCGCGCGATGCCCGCTGCGGTGGCGATAGCGCACGAGCGCGACCACGATGAACAGGTTGATTGCGACGAAGAATGCGCCGGTGATGACGAGCGTGATCGTCAGCATGTCGTCCATGCGCACCCAGTTCGACGCGATGGGCGTGATCCACCACGGACTGGCAAAGTGAAACCCCACCGCCAGGATGACGATCAGGACCAGGGCAATCGCAAGGGTCATGGGCCACCTCGCTGCGTGTCGCTCTCCGGAGCCGCCGACACCGGGTTCCGCGTCTCCCGCGGGCGCCGCGTGTTCAAGGTCGGCGCGGCGGGAAACGCGATGCGTCAGTCGTCCACGTTCCGCTTGCGCAATCGTTCCAGCCTGCCGTAGGTGATGGCCGCAACCACGCCGAACAACAGGTTGGCCAGCAACGGCCCGGCCCCCCGCTCGGAGACGAACCACGGGAACACGGCCGTCATGACGTAGAAGTTCCACCCATACGCGACGATCCCGAACGCCAGCCCGATGGCGGCTTCCATGCCCACGCTCGAATCGAGGCGGAACGGCGCCATGACCGCGGCGAGCATCATCCCCATGATCGCGCCGAGCACGTAGTGCAGCAGCAGCGCCATCGCCACGATTTCAAGGTTGAATTGCGTCATCTGGCTGAGCGCGCTGCGGCCCATCACCATCGCCGCGATCTTGTGTGTCGGTTGCCAGGGGCTTGCGCCGAGCACGAGCGTCGACCAGACGAATTCCAGCGCGATCACCAGCGCACCGCCCGCGAGACCCGCCACGGCAGCGGCGACCCAGTCGGGCGTACGACGCGCCCAATGGTGCGATCGAATGTGCAGTTCCATACGACCTCCTTGTCGACGATTCGACGTCGACGCTTCGGTTCCGACGGCGTCACGCGCATCGGGCCGGCGCCCTGCGCGATTCGGCATGGCGGGCAGCGTTGCCGGCGCAACGTGCGAACGGCCCGCTCCGCGCGCGGCCCGCGGTGGCGGCCGTGCGTTCGACGCGACGCGTCGATGCACCCGCGTATCGGGCAGGCCGGCTTGCTGTCGCGCGTCAGGGAAAGATCGGTGTCGTCGGCTCGGCGCCTTCCAGGTCCGCGTTCGGAAAATGCCGCGCGACCATCTCTTCGATTTCCTGCTCTCGCGATGCCGGCACGTCGGCCATGATCAGG
Organism: Burkholderia sola; assembly: GCF_905400185.1. Classification (NCBI taxonomy): domain Bacteria; kingdom Pseudomonadati; phylum Pseudomonadota; class Betaproteobacteria; order Burkholderiales; family Burkholderiaceae; genus Burkholderia; species Burkholderia sola. Next base: position 367,722 of record NZ_FR989677.1, on the reverse strand, counting down.
ATCTGGCCTTCCTGAATGGCGTCGCGAAATCGCTGGAGTCGCGCATTCGGCTCGGAGATGCCGATCATCGCGGCGGTCCACGCCCCGAAACCCGCTCCTGCCAACGTCAACCCGACGACTGCGCCGCCCGCGATCACGAGCTCCGCCGGGGGAAATACCAGCGCGACGAGGCCGATCAGCGCACCGGCCGCACCGCCGAGCGCGACGCCGCGCTCGAGCGCATGCACGACATCGCTGCTTTGCAGCAACGATGCTTCGGGCAACTGATCGAGTGTGACGCTGTGATTCGCGAGGACGTGGATGTGGCGCCAGATGATGCGCGCGCGCAGCAAGTCATCGACGATCGCCTTCGCCGTCAGCGTATCGGGTACGAGGAAATAAAGGCGTCTCATGTTGACACCCCTTTTTGCAATCAATCGCACTTTCCATTCTATGTCAGCATCGGCGGCGCGCCAGGTGCGCGCGGGCCATACGGCGGCGATGCATGCGCGATGCGCCCGCGTGACATGCCAGGGCATGCGCCGCTGATTGAGAGGGGTGCTATCCGCGTTTGCGCAACGGCTCCAACAGGTGCCGCAGGCCGTTGTGATCGATTTCGTGCATCAACGCAAGCTGCCGGCCGATTTCGCCGTGCGGGAACCCTTCGCGGGCCAGCCAATTCAGGTAAGGCCCGGGCAGGTCGGCAATCGGCCGTCCCTTGTATTTTCCAAAGGGCATGGTGACGGTGACGAGTTGTTCAAGGTCTGGGGTTTGCATGCGGGTATTGTGCACGGCTTTCCGCTCGCGTCGGGGGCCGAGCGATCGAAGGCCTGATTCGACCCTTCACGGGAGGCCGAATCGTGACGCAGTTCCAGCGTGACGGCCATCGATCACCTCCGGCCGGCGGCGCCGGTTGCCCGTCGGATCAAGCCTCGGTGAATCCGGATGCGCCGGCCGGATTGACGCACGGACATTCGACGCGGCCGCCCTTTCGGCAACGACCTCACGGAAAGGCCGCTCCAAACCGCCCGCGCCCCGTTTCCGGCCTGCTAGACTGGAATTTCCCCCTGCAAACGATGGAGGGAATCATGTTGTCCGTCTACGTCGTGAAGACTGGCGAGCAATTCCTGTGTACCGCCGAGGATGGCGATATCGGCATGGCACCGGCGGTTGAAGATGCCACGTCGTTTCTTTCGTACGAAGAAGCGGAAAAGGCAGCGCACGCGCATGCCGATCCCGGATACGAAATCGTCGCCGTCTGCGTGCTCAGGCACTGACATGGCGCCCGCTTCCGGGCGCTCGGCGACGTGATGCGGCTGGCGGCTCCGCTGGCGCCATGTGACATCGGTGGCGCGATCGGCTGCGTACGAAATTCCCTGCGAACGGACGAATTGCGTGTCGTGATTCTCGCGATGGGGTCGCCCTGCGCATCAACAGTCCCACCGTGTACGGCGCACGCGCCTTTCCTGAAACGCCCGGCATCCGGCGCGCACGCCTCGTATGCGGCGCTGCCGGGAACCGGAGCGTCGTTGCTCCGATTTATCTATCGTCTGGGGCCTTTCATGCCCTCCGACTCCATGGCCGCATTCCACTCCTCATTCGCCTCGATCGGGTCCATCGCTTCGTCAACCGACGCCGTTGCGCGCTCGGCCGCCGCGATGGTTTCGCCTGCGTCGGAGGCGACATCGCTGTCGCCGTCGCCTGGGGGATGCAGCATGTCCTCGAGCATCGCGCTCAACTCCGACGTGTCCCATGGCAGCCCACGCCGGGTCCGATCCTTGATGTAGTGCCTCACTTCCGCGTCTTGCTCCACGGTCAGCGGCAGCCCTCGGAAGGTGCTTTGGGGGCCAGCGTCGATCATCGCATTCTCCTGTTTCTACGGCATCCTCAGTTTACTCGTCCATTGCGAACATGCGAGCCGCGATGGGTGCGCGCTTGCGGCGGATCAAACGTATGGGCTCGACAGGCGAACAGCGGCCTGGGCCGGTCATTCAGCGGCTCGGCCAGTTTGTCGGGGAGCCGCGAGCTGTTCATACCACTCATTTCCCTTGGGGAAAACACGTGTCGCTGAACTGGAGAGCGTCGGGACTCACCCGCCTGCGTCTCCGGACGGCGCCTGCCGCAAGCGAGCCGTCCGGTTTCGACGGCCACGCCCGCAGCCATTCGCTGACGACCTCTCACTTCCGCAGCGAAATTTCCACGCGACGATTGCGCGCGCGCCCCTCCGCGGTATCGTTCGACGCCGCCGGATTGGCTTCGCCGTGACCGGTTGCGGCGAACGCATCCGCTTTCAGCCCGTGCTCGCGCAGATACCCCGCGACCGCATCCGCCCGGCGCTTCGACAGCGCCTGGTTGTGCGCATCCGAACCGGTCGCGTCGGTATAGCCGTCCACTTCCACGCGCGAGAAATGCCGGTCGCCCTGCCGGTTCAGCAGCGTGTCGAGCGCGGCGGTGGCCGCGGGCGTCAGCACGGCCGAGTCGGTCGCGAAATACGCATCGCCGGTCAGGCTCACCTTCTCGGCCGACACGGGCGCCGGCGCAACGACCGCGGCGGCCGGCGCGAGCGCCGCACCGCACTGGAACACGATCGAATGCGGATCGGCGCCGTCGCGGTACGGCGTGGTGGTGTCGACCAGGCGCACGGGCTCGTTGCCGCACATGCGCGTCGCGACCTTCATGCAGGTCTTCGCGGTCGACAGGATGCCGTGACAGTCGACCTGGAACGTCCGGATGCCGTTTCGCGACTGCAGTTCGTACGCGTTGTACGTCGGCCCCGACGCACTCGAACAACCCGCGAGGGCAACGACGGACGTCAGCAGGGCAAGATGGATGTTTTTCACTTGATTACTCCGAGAATGCGATGGGCGCAGCGTGCGCGGCGCGATGACGCGACCGCACGCGCATGCATTTGCGTTTGCGTTCGGCGCGGCCCGATCCGGCAACGCGTGCCGGAACGAACCGCTGCGCGCGATCACTTCCACTGATACAGCACGCCCGCGCCGACCACGCGCTGGCTGCCGGCGAAACCGCCGTTCAGCGTCGCCTTCAGGTTCTCCGTGACGCGCGCCTGCACGCCGACCGCCATCGCCTTCTGGCCCTGGAACGTCGCCGTGCCGACCCCCATCGCGAAGTTCGAATCGCGGTCCATGTGCGGGATCGACGCCATCGCGGCGGTCGCGGCAATCCCCTCGCGGGCCATCGAGTCGGTCTGCTGGATCTGCTGCTGCATCTGCGTGAGCTGGTTGTTCACCGTGTTCAGCGACTGCGTGAACTGGTTCGATACCGCATTCAGCTGGTTCACGTTCACCGCGTCGGTGCCCTGCGTACCGGCCGCGACGTTCACGACTTGGCGCGCCGAATCCGCCGAGCCGACCGCGACCACGTTCGAGCGCCCGCCGTCGTTGCTGCCAGCGCCGAGCGCCGTCGAGTTGTTGCCCGATGCGGTCGACCCCACGCCGATCGCGGTCGAGCCGTTGCCGGACGCCGTCGAGCTGTTGCCGACCGCCGTGCTGTTCGAGCCCGACGCGACCGCCCCCGATCCGCCCGCCGACGAATTCGAACCGCTCGCCCCCGGCGGCACGTTGCCGCCGGGCGGGTTCGTCGTGTACTGCCCGCCGAGGTTGGTCGTGCGCTGGTCGATCAACGTCGTCAGCTGGTTCGCGACCGAATCGAGCTGCGACACGTTCACCGCGTCCGTGCCGTTCTTGCCGGCGGCCAGCCCGGTGATCTGCCGGTTGCCGACGTTCACTTCGCCGGCCGACGACTGCGGGCTGCTCAGCCCGTACGCGACGTAGTTCGTCAACGCGCCGACGGTGGTCAGCGAACCGGCGCCGAGCGCGACGCTGTTCGCGAACGTCGCCGAGGCCCCTGCGCCGAGCGCAAGCGCATCGGTCGCGCTGCCGCGCGCCCCCGAGCCGAGCGCGACGCTGCCCACGCTGACCGCCACCGCGTTGGCGCCTTGTGCGACCGACTGCGCGCCGGTCGCCGTCGCGCCGCTGCCCAGCGCGATCGCATCGGCCTGCGCGGCACTCGCCGCCTGCCCGATCGCGATGCCGCCCGGCGCGGTCTGGTCGACGATCGCGCCGTTGCCGATGCCCACGCCGTTGTCGCCGTTGACGACCGTCGTCGGCCCGACCGCGACCGATTCCGCGCCGACCGCGAGCGAATCGCCGGCCGTCGAATTCGCGTGGAAATACTTCTGGCCCGTGACCGCGAACGACTGCAGCGCACCGGTCAGCTGGCGCACCGTCACCGCATCCTGCTGGCCGGTGCCGTCGGCGACGTTGGTGATCTGGCGGTACGTCCGGTTCGTCGCATCGCCGACCGATACCGCGCCGAGCAGCGTCTGGTCGGTCGTGTCGAACGGGATCGACGCACTGCCGTTGCGGATGATGCCGGAGGCGGGCGCCGTCGCGCGGTCGGCCACCGAACCTGAGCCGAGCGCGATGCTGCCGTCCACGCGCGAGATCGCGCTCGGGCCGATCGCGACGCTGTCCAGGCCGCGCGCCTGGCTGTCCGGCGCGGTGGAGTTCGCGTGGAAGTACTTGATGCCGTTCGCGTTGATGTTGTCGATCGCCGAGCCGACGTTGTTGTTGATCGTGGTGGAGCCGTCGCTGTTGTACGTCACGTACGACGGCGCGGAGATGGTGCCGGTGGCCGGATCGTAGGTGGCGCCGCCGCCGATCGCGCCGGCCGTGCTGTTGCCGAGGTTCGTGTTGTTGTTCGTGATCGAGCTCAGGCTGGTCGACAGCGAACCGATGCCGGTCGACGTGGCGGTGGACAGCGAAGTCAGGTTGCTGTTGGTCGAACTCAAGCCGGTGGACAGCGAGCCGACGACGGTCGACGTCGACGTGGACAACGACGTGATCGTGCTGTTGGTCGAGCTCAGGCCGGTGGACAGCGAGCCGACGACGGTCGACGTCGACGTCGACAGCGACGTGATCGTGCTATTGGTCGAACTCAGGCCGGTCGACAGCGAGCCGACGACGGTCGACGTCGACGTGGACAACGACGTCAGGTTGCTGTTGGTCGAGCTCAGGCCGGTGGACAGCGAACTGATGCCCGTGGACGTCGACGTGGACAGCGATGTTACCGTGCTATTGGTCGAGCTCAGGCCGGTCGACAACGACGACACGCCGGTGGACAGCGACGTGATGCTCGATGCAGTCGACGTCGACAGCGAATCGAGCGCCGTGTTCGTCGCGGCGAGCTGCGACCCGTTGATCGCGTCCGTGCTCGACGCATCGACACGCCCGGCCGCGACGTTGGTGATCTGACGTTCGGCGTTCGGCGCGCCGACGCTGACGACGCTGGTCGGATTCGTGCCCTTGTAGTTGTAGATGACGCCGCCGAGCGTTCCGGTCGCAGTCGGATTCGGCGCGGCCGTCACCGACCCGGAGCCGAGCGCGACGTCGCCGGCACGGGTCGCCGCCGTCGCGCCGTCACCCAACGCGATATTGCCGGCCATCCCCGCCGCGCCCGCCGTCGAACCGTTGCCCAACGCGACGCTGCCCTGACCGATCGCCTTGTTGTTGTTGCCGATCGCCACCGCGCCATTGGCTTGATTGGTGACCGTCGCAGATGCGGTGCCGTCGCTATTGGCAATGTTGTTCGCACCACCCGTGAAAGCACCGGTGCCGCTGGCGTAGCTCGGATCGCCGATCGCTACCGCACCGTTGCCGACGGCAGTGTTGCCCGCGCCGATGGAAACCGCCGTGCCGCCCGTCGCGGTGGCGCCTGTGCCGATCGCGACGGCGTTGCCGGAATCAGCGGTGGCGCTGCTTCCCATGGCAATCGCGTTGGCGGCCGACGCACTGGCGGCATCGCCGATCGCCACGGCGGCAGTACCTGTCGCGACCGCGGTCGCGCCGAATGCGGACGAGAACTGACCTGTCGCCTGGCTGCCGGTACCGACTGCCGTAGCACGATAGGTTGGCGTGCCGGTGTTGTTGCCGGCGATCGACGAAGCGCCGATGGCAACACTGCCGTCGTCGATCGCGGAAGACGCAGCCCCCAAGGCGACCGTGTTCGTGGCGGCGGACGTGGCCTGCGTGCCCAAGGCGATCGCATTGGTGCCGGTCGCCGTGCTGGAGGTGCCGGCCGCGAACGCGTTGGTCTGCGATGCCGTCGCGCTGGAGCCCAGGGCGGTGCTCCCTACGCCGGTGGCGAGCGCGAGATTGCCCAACGCCAGGCCGAACTGCTGCGTCGCGCTCGATTGAATGCCCATCGCGATCGAACTGACGCCCGATCCAACAGTGTTCACACCGAACGCAAGCGCGTTGTTGGCGCTGGCCGTCGTATTCGAGCCCATCGCGATCGAATTGGTGCCGAGCGACTGCGTGCCCGAACCGGGCACGCCCGCCGTGCCGCCCCAGCCGATCGCGATCGACGCGGTGCCCTTCGCGCCGCTGTTGACGCCCATCGCCACACCCGAATTTCCGGCAGCCAGCGAGCCGCTGCCCACCGCGACGCCGGCCGCTCCCGAACTCGTCGACTGATTGCCGAGCGCAACCGAGCCCGTATTGATTGCATTCGACGCATAGCCGAGCGAGACGCTTTGTGCGCCTACCGCGCTCGCGCCGAGACCGAGCGCCGCGGCATACTGACCGGACGCCAGCGCATTGTTGCCGAGGCCGATGGCCGACACACCCGTCGCGACCGCACCGCTACCCATCGCCACCGATCCGCTTTGCGTCGCACTCGACAGGTTGCCGACGGCAACCGAAAAGGCGCCGCTGCCAATCGACTGCACGCCCATCGCCACACCGTTGAAGCCGGTGGCCTGCGAATTGATGCCGATGGCCGTCGCGCCGTCGGCCATCGCATGCGCGCCCGGGCCGATCGCCGTGGACGACTGACCAGCCGCCGTCGACAGATTGCCGTAAGAGGTAGCATTCACCTGCGACGCTACGGAACCGTTGCCGATCGCCGTCGAACTGGCGCCACCGGTCGCGGAGCCGCCACCTGCCGAATATTGCGCATGCGCACTGGCCTGGAACAGCCCGAGATACGCGGCCGCCATCATCACGACGAGCCGTCTGGGCGAAAGCGTCGGGTTCGTCCCGATGCCCGCGTCTGCCGCATGCGCGGATGCTCTTCTCGACGACGCAACCCGCTTTCCGCGCGCACGATCGAGCTCCGACGCCGCAACCCAGGCGCCCAGTGCTTCGTTCCAGATCGACTTGAACGACTTGTTCATCTTGTTTTCCCTCGGTTCACATGTGCTGGATGACGCAGCAGCGGGCGCGGTGCCAGGCGAAGTGCTGACCGCTTCGCTTTCGCCTGTATCGCGACGTCCCGCCACTTACTTTGTACGACTAATCAAAACAACGTACGGCGGTGCCCGACACGCGCGACCCACGTCGCGATTGCACGATCGACCGCCGCGCATGCCCGTTCGGCGCGCTGCGCGATCACGATCGTCAGTTATCGATTGATGGACATCGACATCGCCGGCCCGACGGCGACATGACGCACGACGCAGCGCGCATCCGCACGTGCGTACACCGTCGCGCCAAACGGAAGGCGACTTCGACTCTCACTGGAAATGCGTCGCTCGGACGCTGGACGAACGGATACCGACCCGCGCCGCGGGTGGCCCGTCGTGTTTCATTCAGGTGGCGTAAGGCGCCGTGCCGTCCCCGGATCTGAAGCATGCGCCGCCGGATCGCTGACGCTGACAGCCGGCACCGGATCGATCGACCCGGTGCGCTGACCTGCCATGCTTGTCGTATTCATATTGTTCGTATCCGCCTGATTCGAAGAGCGCCGCGCGTGGCCGCCGGCTCGGTCGAACCGCCCGGCCGCCGACGCGAAGTCGCCCACCCCTTTTTCGTCCGACCGGCGACGGCCGTTCCGGATTTCCCCGAACAACCGGCCACGCGCCGAACGACCCCGGCATCGAATTAATCGATCGAATTTGTTTGACGATTTCTTGTTGCCCGATGCCTCAAACACCCGGAAAACCCCACCGCTTCGCGACTCGCCTTTCACATCGAGCGATGGCGCGAATGATGACGTTTTCATTACCTCGTGCCCATTATTTTCGCTGCCTCGTCCCATCATGCGGGAATGCCATTCTTCAATGAAACGTTGAATACTGGATGCCCGGACGGCGATGACAACCGCAATCTTTACAGCAGCCGACGTCCGTGAAAGAACCGATTCCAGCCGCGTCAGGGCTAGTTTGCCGACATTCCCTCAAAAAAACCTTTTCTGCGGCGGACAAACCCTTTTCCAGAGCGGACTGCATTTACATTCATACATATTGGAAGGCAACCCGATTTTCACGACAACGCAGTATCGATCCCGAATCGGCCGGAAATTAATCGAACGATTCATGATTTAGCGAACGTCATTACACATCGCCATCGAATTTTCGATAATGCGAGTGCGAATTCATGATTCGGGCCATTTCAACTTCGACAATCATATAATCGGAAATAAAGACCGAAATCAACGAAGTCGACTCGGCATATTTTCCCTGCCCTTTTCCCGGAAAACGGACGACACCGCCGCATACTCGCGACGCCGTGCGACAAGCCCACACGCGCCGCACGGAATCCCGCCACCGGCGCTATTGTCGGCATATAATTTTTTGCAACAATCGTCCAGATAACGATGTTGACGATCTGATCGGCCCCCCTCCCTTCCAACGCGTTCGCAACCATGCCATCCCGCTTGCCCAGTCCGGCGCCGCCTCGCACCACGCCGGATCTCGCTGGCGCACATATTCTGATCGTCGACGATCGCCCGAACGACCTGCGGCTGTTGACGGAAATCCTGCGCGCCGCGCAATGCCGGATCAGCGTCGCGTTCGACGGGTTGCAGGCCTACCATCGCGCACAGGCCATCGCGCCCGACCTGATCCTGATGGACGTGCGCATGCCGCGCATGGACGGTTTCGCCGCGAGCCGGCTGCTGGCGTCGACGCCGTCGACGCAGTCCATTCCGGTGATCATCCTGACGGCCGCGGGCGATCTCGACGATCGCATCGCGGGGCTCGAAACGGGGGCGCTCGACTACATCGTCAAACCGTTCGAACCCGCGGAAGTCATCGCGCGCATCCGCAATCACCTGAAGCGCGTGCGGCGCAGCCAGCCGTTCGCGCACCTGCCCGAACTGCCCGACAGTCCCGACGCGGCCCTCGTGCGCGCGGCGAGCGACGTGCTGCTGCGCGACCTGCGCCATCCGCCGGCGCTGGAGGATCTCGCCAAACAGGTCGGCACGCACGAAAAGCGGCTGTCGCGCGTGTTCCGCGATCATCTCGGCCAGACCGTGTTCGAGTATCTGCGCGACACGCGGCTGCGCGCCGCGATGCACTTCCTGTCGGAAACGTCGATGGGGATCGGCGACATCGCGGAGGAAATCGGCTTCTCCACGCCCGGCAATTTCGCGACGGCGTTTCGCGAGCGCTTCGGCATCACGCCGTCCGACTGGCGACGCCAGCGCCACGCGCTCGACGCGCCGGCCGCACCGGGCGGGCGCCACGGCGATGCGTAGGCGCGGCGCGGCATGGGCGGCGGGTTGTCGCGCGGCGCTCCTGCTTCTGGCGGCGCTGGCCGCCACGTGCGTCACGTACGCCACGGCCCGTGCCGCAACGGCGCCGAATCCCGCGCAACTCGAAGCCGTATCGGTGTTCGAAGACGCCGGCGCGACGATGTCCGCCGCCGAGGTAGCCGCGCAGCTCGCCGAGCCGTCGCGACGCGCGGCCCCGACAACCGCGACCGCGTTCAACGTGTCGTTTTCGCGCTCGGCGTGGTGGGTTCGCGCGACGCTGGTCAACCGCGACAGCGAGACGCGCCCGCTGGTGCTCGCGATTCGCGACGCGCGCGTCGATCGCGCCGACTTCTATGTCGACCGGCACGGCCAATGGATGCTCGAGCGCAGCTTCCCGACCGACCGCGGCGACGCGAGCGGTGCGCCGGCGCGCTACCCGACCCTCGACGTCACGCTGCGCGCGGGCGAACGACTCCCCGTGCTGATCCGCATCACGTCGCGCAAGGAAATGCGGCTTGCGCCGGTCGCGTTCACCCGCGACGCGTGGATCGCGCAGGAATTGCACGCGTCGATGTGGAACTTCGGATTCTTCGGCGGGCTGCTCGCTCTCGTCTGGTGTGCGCTGCTGATCGGCTTCTTCTCGCGCAGCGGCGTGTTTCACGTGCTGGCCGCGCTCACCCTGAACACCGCGCTGTTCGAAGCGGCGTACCGCGGCTATCTCGCGATGCTCCTGTTGCCCGGCGCGCGCGAGTGGTCGACGCGCGGCGAAACGATCTTCGTGTACCTGTCCGTTGCGTGCTTCATCGCCTTCATCCTGATGGTCTCGCATCGCGAGAAGGCGAACATCCCGATGCGCGCGGTGTACATGGTGTTTCTCGCGCTCGAATGCGCGGGGATAATCGGTGCGGCGTTCGGCGATCTGGCGACCTTCGCCCGGTTCTGCCTGTGGCTGAACACCGTGCTCGCGCTCGTCAACATCAGTCTCGCACTGATGCTCGTGATCCGGCGCACCCCGACGGCCCGCGTGATGCTGATCGCGGTCGGGTTCGCGACCTTCAACATGCTGATCCGCATACTCGACGGCCGGGATGCGTTGCCGTCCGTGCTGTCATGGATCCACTCCGACGTCTTTCCGAACCCCGTCATCGCGATCATCGGGCTGGCGACGCACCTGCTGGTGCTGGCCGCGTGGATCCACCACGTGGGCCGGCAGCGCACCGAGGCACGCAAGCGGCTCGAACACTGGCAGCTCACCGAGCAGGACCGGCTGCGCGACGAGGTCGCGCGGCGCACGGTGGCGCTCAACGAAGCGTTGCAGCAATCGAAGACGCACATGCAGCAGAAGATCGAGACGCTCGGCTATGTCAGCCACGACCTGCGCGCGCCGCTGTCGACGATCAACGGTTACGCGAAGCTGCTGCTGCAAGGCGCGACGCGCGGGCAGGAGCGGCTGATCCGGTCGATCGACCGCAGCATCCGCTATCAGCTCGCGTTGATCGACGAATTGCTCGCGTTCACGAAGGCCGAACTCCAGCCGCTCGGCGTCGCGCCCGATCGCACCGACCTGCCCGGGCTGCTGGACGACATCGGCCACTACGCGGCCGCGCTGTGCGAGCAGCAGCACAACCGGTTCGTCTATCGGCCGGTCACGGCGCTGCCGCGCACGGTGCGGATCGACGGCATTCGCCTGCAACAGGTATTGCTGAACCTGCTGTCGAACGCATCGAAATTCACGCGCGACGGCACGGTCGCGCTGTCGGTTCACGCGTCGCGCGAAGGCGATGCATGGCGCCTGCTGTTCGAGGTCGCCGATACGGGCATCGGCATCGACATCGGCGCGACCGATGACATCTTCCGCGCGTACCAGCAGGTGCAGGCGGTGAACGGCGGCACCGGGCTCGGCCTGTTCATCGCGCAGCGCATCGTCGCCGCGATGGGCGGCGAGCTGGCCGTCGCGAGCCAGCCGGGCGTCGGCACGACGTTCTCGTTCGCGGTCGTCGCGCCGGCCCTCGGCCATGCGCTCGCGCCGGCGTCGGGGCTCGTCAGGCGGTTCGATCCCGCCGTCGAAGCGGAACCGGCCAGCGCCGCGCCCGCGATGCGCTGCCCGCCCGCCGACGCGCTCGCCGAGCTGATCGCGCTCGCCGGCGAGGGCCGGCTGACCGATATCGAGGAATGGCTCGGCCAGTATGCGGACGAGCCGGACCATGCGCCGTTCGCGCAGGAAGTGCGCGCGCACCTCGATGCGCTGGACTTGCCGGCGATCGAAAGACTGGCCGGCTCGCTGAAACGCACGCGCGTCGCGGATACGTCGTTCGACACCGAGGCGGACACGACCGGGCCGGCGTGACGGCGCGGACGCAGGCGGCATGCCGCCGCGCGCGTCACTCCACCGCGATTCCCGCGCGCCGCCGATCGGCCCGCTCGACCACGCGGGCCAGCCGAATGATGTCGGTCAAGCCGAATTCGCCGGCATCCGGGCGCGGCCGGCCATGCTCGTCGGCCACGCGCATCGCGAACGCCAGCGCTTCCGAGCGCTCGCGCAGCAGCACCCGCAGCGCGTCGGCCACGATCCGGCAGTCGCGCGCGTCGCCCAGGTCGAGCAGCGGCCGACGGCCATGCTCGACGGCCAGCGCATCGGCCATGCCCGTCGTCAGATCATCGCGCTTCATCGTGTTCTCCTCGCGCAAGGGTAGTCGGTCGCACTACGATCGCCGCATCGTCGATACCAGCCCGATGTCCTCCTTGGGCGGCGCCGGCCGCGCGGGCGCGGCAGCCTGCGTCGGCCGCCGCGCGCCGAGCCCCGTGCCGCCGGTGCGGCGCCGCGTCGCGTGCCGCTCGATGACCCGCTGCAGCACGCAGAACACGCACAGCAGCGCGCCGATCACGATCCGCGTCCACCACGAACTCAGCGTGCCGTCGAACGTGATCAGCACCTGGATCGTGCCGAGGATGCCGACGCCGAACACCGAGCCGATCACGTAGCCCACGCCGCCCGTCAGCAGCGTGCCGCCGATCACGGTCGCGGCGATCGCGTCAAGCTCCATCCCCTGCGCCTGCAGCCCGTAGCCCGACAGCACGTAGAGCGTGAACACCACGCCGCCGAGCGCCGAACAGAAGCCGCTCAGCGCATAGACGCCGACCTTCGTGCGCGCGACCGGCAAGCCCATCAGCAGCGCCGAGCGTTCGTTGCCGCCGACCGCATACACGTTGCGGCCGAAGCGCGTGAAATGCGCGACGTAGATCGCGACGGCGAGCGTCGCGAGCGCGATCAGCGCACCGGCGCTCAGCATGCCGCTGCCGAGCGGCACGCTGATGCCCGCGATCGCATGGAACGCCGGCGCATTGATCGTGATCGACTGCGTCGTGATCAGGAAGCACGCGCCGCGCGCGAGAAACATCCCGGCGAGCGTGACGATGAACGGCTGCAGCTTGAAGTAGTGGATCAGCGCGCCCATCGCCGCGCCGTACAGCGCGCCGAACGCGAGCACCAGCGGCACGATCACCCACACGGGCCAGTGCAGCCGTTCGGCGCCGACCGCGCAGAAGATCGTTGTCAGCGCAACGACCGAGCCGACCGACAGGTCGATGCCGCCCGACACGATCACGAACGTCATCCCGATCGCGACGATCAGCAGGAACGCATTGTCGACGAGCAGGCCGGTCAATACCTGCATCGAGAAAAAGCCCGTGTACATCACGGACCCGAAGCCGAACAGCGCGGCGAACAGCACGATCGTCACGACGATCGGCAGCGTGCGCGGATCGGCGAGGCGGCCAAGAAAACGGGTCATCGCGGCGTCGCTCCGGTGGTGGTGGCGCGCGATCGCGCGGAAGGCAGCAGCCGCGACGCATGCCGCACGAGCAGCGCGCGCGCCGCGTCCGACTGGATCAGCGTCACGACGATCACGACGACCGCCTTGACGACGAGCGTCGCCTCCGGCGGCACGCCGATCGAATAGGTCGTGTAGGTGAGCGTCTGGATGATCAGCGCGCCGAGCACCGAGCCCGCGAGGCTGAAGCGGCCGCCGAGCAGCGACGTGCCACCGAGCGTGACCGCGAGGATCGCGTCGAGTTCGAGCAGCAGCCCCGCGTTGTTGCCGTCGGCGCTGCGCACGTTCGAGCTCGCGAGGATGCCCGCGAGCGCGGACATCACGCCCGAGCACAGATACACGCCGAACACGATCGCACCCGAGCGCAGCCCGACGAGCCGCGTCGCGACCGGATTCACGCCGATCGCGCGAATGAACAGCCCGAGCGCCGTGCGGTTCACCAGCAGCGCGATCGCGCCGATCGTCGCCAGCGCGATCCACACCGCGCACGGCACGGTCGCGAGATAGCCGCCGCCGAGTGCGAGGTAGCCGGGCGCGCCGATCGGGATGATCTGGCCGCCCGTCAGCAGTTGCGCGATGCCGCGCCCGGCCACCATCAGGATCAGCGTCGCGATGATCGGCTGCATCCCGACGAAGGCGACGAGCAGCCCGTTCCACGCGCCGGCCAGCAGCCCGACGCCGAGCGCGGCGACCAGCGCCGTGCCGACTTGCGACGGGTCCGCCTCCAGCACGGTCGCGGCCGCCGCGCCGGCGATCGCGACGATCGCGCCGACCGAGATGTCGATCCCGCGCGTCGCGATCACGAGCGTCATGCCGAGCGACACGATCACGAGCGGCGCCGCGCGATTCAGGATGTCGATCGGCGCGCCGAACAGATGGCCGTCGAGCAGCGCGATCGACAGGAAACCGGGACGATGCGCGACGTCCAGCGCGAACAGCAGCACGAGCGTCAGCACCGGCCACGCGAGCGAATGACGAAACAGCGTGCGTAGCCACGTCATGACTGGCCTCCTGCGATCAACCGGTAAACCTGTTCCTCGGACGCATCGGCGCCGCTCAGCTCCGCGACCTTGCGCCGGTCGCGCAGCACCGCGATCCGGTGGCTCACGCGCACGACCTCGCCGATCTCCGACGAGATGAACAGGATCGCAAGCCCCTGCGCGCACAGCGCGAGCACGCGCTCCATGATGTCGAACTTCGCGGCGACGTCGATGCCGCGCGTCGGCTCGTCGAGAATCAGCAGCTTCGGGTCCGTCGCGAGCCAGCGCGCGAGCAGCACCTTCTGCTGGTTGCCGCCCGACAGCAGTCCGATCGGCTGTTCCGCGTCGCGCGCCTTGATGCCGAGCCGCGCGATATACGTGTCCGCGATCTCGCGCTGGCGCGCCCGACCGATCAGCCGCCACCAGCCGCGCCGCGCCTGCAGCGCGAGCACGATGTTCTCGCGGATCGACAGTGCGGCGACGATACCCTCCTTCTTGCGATCCTCCGGGCAGTACGCGATCCCGTTGCGCACCGCGTCGTGCGGCGACGCGAGCCGCTTGCGCGCGCCGTCGATCTCGATCGCGCCGGTATCGGGGCGCGCGGCGGCGAACGCCAGTTGCGCGGTCTCGGTGCGGCCCGAGCCGAGCAGTCCGGCCAGCCCGACGATCTCGCCGGGGCGCACGTCGAGATCGAGCGCGCTCATCATCCCGCGACGGCCGACCTGCTGCATCGACAGGAACGGCGCATCGGCCGCGGCGGTACGCTCGACCGCGGCGGCGCCGGCCTGCAACGTGTCGGACATGCGCTCGCGGCCGGTCATCTTCGCGACCAGCACGTCGACCGGCAGGTCGCGCGCGAGGTACTCGCCTTCGCGCTCGCCGTTGCGCATTACGGTGATCCGGTCGGACACCGCATAGGTCTGCTCGAGAAAATGCGTGACGAACAGGATCGCGATACCCGACGCCTTCAGCCGGCGCAGCACGTCGAACAGCCGCGCGACCTCGCCGTCGTCGAGGCTCGACGTCGGTTCGTCGAGAATCAGCACGCGCGCGTCGACCGACACCGCCCGCGCGATCGCGACCATCTGCTGCACCGCGATCGGATACGAATCGAGCGAACGCGTGACGTCGAGCGCGAGATCGAGTTCGGCGAGCGCGTCGCGCGCCCGTGCGTGGATCGTCTTCCAGTCGATCGCACCGCGCCGCATCGGCTGCCGGCCCGCGAAGATGTTCTCCGCGACCGACAGGTTCGCGCAGAGGTTCACTTCCTGATACAGCGTCTGGATCCCGGCCGCCTCCGCCTCGCGCGGCGCGGTGAAATTCACCGGCGCGCCGCCGACGCGAATCTCGCCCGCATCGTGCGCATGCACGCCGGTGAGCACGTTGATCAGCGTCGACTTGCCCGCGCCGTTCTGGCCCATCAGCGCGTGGATCTCGCCCGGAAACAGCCGGAAGTCCACGCGCTGCAGCGCGCTGACGCCCGGAAACGACTTGTCGATGCCGATCATCTCGACCACCGGCGGACTCTGCATGCATCCTCCCTCGAAGCGTCGCCGGACGGCGGCCGCGAGGCCGCCGCCCGGGCGGACAGGTCAGTACTTGCGGGTCGGCAGCACCTGCGCCGCGACGTTCATCGGGAACACCGTCTCGTTGGTCACGATGCGCTTGGGCAACTGCTTGCCGGCGACCACGTCCTTCACCGCGGTCATCAGTTGCGGGCCGAGCAGCGGGCTGCATTCGACGTCGACGTTGATCTTGCCCGCGACCATCGCCTGAAAGCCGCCCTTGGTCGCGTCGAACGACACGACGCTGACGTCCTTGCCGGGCTTGATGCCGGCCTCTTCCATCGCCTGGATCGCGCCGAGCGCCATGTCGTCGTTGTGCGCGTAGACGACGTTGATCTGCTTGCCGTAGGTCTTCGCGAACGCTTCCATCACCTGCTTGCCGCCGGCGAGCGTGAAGTCGCCGCTCTGCGATGCGATGACCTTGAATTTCGGATTGTTCTTGATCACTTCGAGCAGGCCCGCGCGGCGGTCGTTGGCCGGCGCGGAGCCGACCGTGCCCTGCAGCTCGACGATATTGATCGGGCCCGCATCGTTCTTGTAGCGCTCTTCGAGCCAGTGGCCGGCGCGCCGCCCTTCCTCGAGGAAGTCGGAGCCGATCATCGTCACGTACAGCGACGGGTCCTTCACGTCGACGCCGCGGTCGGTCAGGATCACCGGGATATGCGCGGCCTTCGCTTCGGTCAGCACCGGCTCCCAGCCCGATTCGACGACCGGCGAGAACGCGATCACGTCGACCTTCTGCGCGATGAACGAGCGGATCGCGCGAATCTGGTTCTCCTGTTTCTGCTGTGCGTCGGAAAACTTCAGGTTGATGCCGGCGTCCTTCGCCGCGCCCTTCACCGATACGGTGTTCGCGGTGCGCCACGCGCTTTCCGCGCCGACCTGCGAGAACCCGAGCGTGATCGGCTTTTGCTGCGCGTGCGCGCCGCCTGCCAGCACCGTCGCCGCGGCGACGATCGCGCCGGCCGCGAGCTTCCTGATGAATGTCATGGTCCGTCTCCGATGATGTCGTTGTGTGCCGCGGCGCTGTTGTGTTTCTGCGTGGCGCTGGCGCGGATCGGGCTGCCCCGGCCGGCGTGTCGTGCCGGCGCGGTATACAGACCCCGCATCAGTTTAGGAACAAGTCCGATAACCTTCCAATGAAATATTGGATTGGGGCGATGTCGGAATCGGCATGCGTATAAACACCTAACCACGCGAGCGAGGCCGGGCGCGGCGGCGCACGGTTCTTGCTCCGTCGCAATGGCTGTTCGCACCCCATGCCAGGCGAGCGCCCTTCACGCGAACCCAAGGAGACAAGCATGATCGCTGCCCGTGAGCGCGGGTCGCCGCGCACCGCCGCCGCCGGCCGGCGCGTCGCGACATGAAGCGGCCCGCTTCGAGCGCCGTCGCGGCGCTGCGCCATGTCGACGACCGCCAGCCCGGCTACACGCGCCGCCGGCTGCGCAACGGCTTCGCGTACTACGGGCCGGACGGCATGCGGATTCGCGATGCCGCGGAAATCGCCCGCATCGACGCGCTCGCGATCCCGCCCGCGTACACCGACGTGTGGATCTGCGCCGACCCGCTCGGCCACTTGCAGGCGACGGGCCGCGACGCGCGCGGCCGCAAGCAGTACCGCTATCACCCGCAATGGCGGGAAACCCGCGATGCGAACAAGTACGCGCGGATGGCCGCGTTCGCGCGGGCGCTGCCGCGCATCCGCGCCCGCGTCGCGCGCGATCTGGCGCTGCCGGGTATGCCGCGCGACAAGGTCGTCGCGACGATCGTCCGCTTGCTCGATACGACGCTCGCGCGGATCGGCAACGCGGAATATGCGCGCGAAAACGGCTCGTACGGGCTGACGACGCTGCGCAAGCGCCATTTGAAGATCCAGCCCGGCCAGGTGCGGCTGCGCTTTGCCGGCAAGAGCGGGATCGAGCACGACGTGACGGTCGACGACGCGCGGGTCGCGCGGATCGTCCGGCGCTGCGCGGAGTTGCCCGGGCACGAGCTGTTCCAGTATGTGGACGACGACGGCGTACGCCATCCGGTCGGGTCGTCCGACGTGAACGACTACCTGCGCGAGGCCGGCGGCGCCGATTTCACCGCGAAGGATTACCGGACCTGGGCCGGCAGCGTGCACGCGCTCGGATTGCTGCGGCGCATCGAGCATCGCGGCGTCACGCATGCGCGCAAGCAGATCGTCGAGACCGTGCGCGCGGTGGCCGACCTGCTGCGCAACACGCCGGCCGTGTGCCGGCGCTGCTACATCCATCCGGCTGTACTCGACGCGTTCGAGGCGGGCACGCTCGCCGCGCTCGCGGTCCGGCGTACGCCGCGCGGCCTGCGCGCGGACGAAGCGGCATTCGTCGCGTTGCTGGTCTCCGCGAGCCGGCGCCCGGCGAGATGACCGTCCACGCCGCGCCTGCGCCCATCGGGGCGCGATCGGCATCGCTTCTTCCCCGCGTGTCGTTTACCACCGGGTTCCGGGCGCATGACCGATAGCCGCTCGCGCCCGTTTCTCTAAACTGGTTCGCACAACACACCTGCCCGGTGTCGTCCGCCGCGCGCGTCACGCCACCGGCATCGAGGCATCCCCGAGACATCCGCCTTCGCTGTCCGTCGGCCCGCACGCCCCCGCTGCATTCCCGCCGGCCGCGCCGCCAAGGCCATTCCAGGAGAGATCATTGAGTTCATCGCAAGCGCGCCCCGCGAAAACCCGGTCTTCGCGCCAGTCCATCAAGCTGGATGACATCACGATCGTCGACCCGGCCGTCCTCAAGCGCGCGGTCGGCGCGATGGCGTTCGGCAATGCGATGGAATGGTTCGACTTCGGCGTCTACAGCTATATCGCCGTCACGCTCGGCAAGGTGTTCTTCCCGTCGAGCAGCCCGTCCGCGCAGTTGCTCGCGACCTTCGGCACGTTCGCGGCCGCGTTCCTCGTGCGTCCGCTCGGCGGCATGGTGTTCGGTCCGCTCGGCGACCGCATCGGCCGCCAGCGCGTGCTCGCCGCGACGATGATCATGATGGCCGTCGGCACCTTCGCGATCGGCCTGATCCCGAGTTATGCGTCGATCGGCATCCTGGCGCCGATCCTGCTGCTCGTCGCCCGCCTCGTGCAGGGCTTCTCGACCGGCGGCGAATACGGCGGCGCGGCGACCTTCATCGCCGAGTTCTCGACCGACAAGCGTCGCGGCTTCATGGGCAGCTTCCTCGAGTTCGGCACGCTGATCGGCTATACGCTCGGCGCGGCCACGGTCGCGCTGCTGACGGCCACGCTGTCGCAGGAAGCGCTGCTGTCATGGGGCTGGCGCGTGCCGTTCTTCATCGCCGGCCCGCTCGGCCTCGTGGGCCTCTACGTGCGGCTCAAGCTCGAGGAAACGCCGGCCTTCCAGAAGGAGGCCGAAGCACGCGAAGCGGACGAGCGCGCGCGGCCGAAGCAGCGCTTCGCGACGCTGCTCGTCGAACAGTGGAAGCCGCTGCTGCAATGCGTCGGCCTCGTGCTGATCTTCAACGTGACCGACTACATGGCGCTGTCGTACCTGCCGAGCTACCTGTCGGCGACGCTGCACGTGCGCGAATCGCACGGCCTCTTCATGGTGCTGCTCGTGATGGTGCTGATGATGCCGATGACGCTGTACGCCGGGCACCTGTCCGACAAGATCGGCCGCAAGCCGGTGATGATGGCCGGCTGCGTGGGCCTGCTCGCGCTGTCGGTGCCGGCGCTGATGCTGATCCGCACCGGCGGCATGCTGCCGATCTTCGGCGGGATGCTGATCTACGGGATCCTGCTGTCGACGTTCACGGGCGTGATGCCGTCGGCGCTGCCTGCCCTCTTCCCGACGCGGATCCGCTACGGCGCGCTCGCGATCGGTTTCAACGTGTCGGTGTCGCTGTTCGGCGGCACGACGCCGCTCGTCACCGCGTGGCTGGTCGATCGCACCGGCGACCTGATGATGCCCGCGTACTACCTGATGGGCGCGTCGTTCATCGGCATCGTGTCGGTGCTCGCGCTGCGCGAAACCGCGCGCCAGCCGCTGCCGGGCTCCGGGCCGTGCGTCGCGAGCCGCGCGGAAGCGTTGAGCCTCGTGCACGGCGGCGCCGACGAAGCGCGGGTGCGCGACCGCAAGTTCACGGCGATCAGCGAGCGCGCGTAACGCGGGCCTCTGCGGGCCGATGCGACGCCGCGCGGCTTGCGCGGGCGTCGCCGTTCGCGCGATCGTTCGAATGGGCAACGGGCTTGCCACGACGCCTCCGCTTCGCGGACGTGGGTCGGACGCCCATGCGCGAAAACCGGACGATGGATCACGCGCGCCCCGGCGCGTTTTCGGCGCGAAATTCGCAGACAAGTTCGCCGCCGACCGCGAGTTCGTCGATCTGATCGGCCGTCAGCGCGACGATCGTTGCGGCACTTTCATCCGAGATGCCCAATTGCCGCTTGCCCTGCTCGTAGTGGACACGCAGTATGCGTTGGGCCAGCACGAGATACGCGCGATTGAATTCCGCGATTGCATCGAAGATATCGCCCTGTTCGGTCATGACCGCTCCTGAGCCGACGGCGGGTCTTGCGGGGCCGCGCGCGGCGCCGCGACCGGCCGTGCAGTAATGAATCCCTGAATCTATGTCAGGCGACGCGCATCATGCGGACAATTCCCAGGTCTGATCCGACATACGCGAAATCGCCGCTTGCAAAGCGATGATTCGCGATTCGCCATGCGTCGCTGTCGGATTCGGCCTAGATTCGGTCACCCCCGGAAAGCGGAACACCCCTACGATTTTCGGACGGCGCGCGGGGCCGGTTGCGCGAGCGCGCACGGTACCGTGCCAACGACGATGGCATTCGCGCATCGTCGCCCTCTATCGGCATCGTCGATGCCTGAACCCGAACGAGTGGAATCCGAAAACCATGTTGAAAGTGACGAAAGCCGTCTTTCCGGTCGCCGGTCTCGGCACGCGATTTCTACCGGCGACCAAGGCCAGCCCGAAGGAAATGCTGCCGGTCGTGGACAAGCCGCTGATTCAATATGCGGTCGAGGAAGCGATCGACGCCGGCATCACCGAAATGATTTTCGTGACCGGCCGCAGCAAGCGCGCGATCGAAGACCACTTCGACAAATCCTACGAGATCGAAGCCGAGCTCGAGGCGCGCGGCAAGGAAAAGCTGCTGTCGCTGGTTCGCAGCATCAAGCCGAACCACGTGGACTGCTTCTACGTTCGCCAGGCCGAAGCACTGGGGCTCGGCCATGCCGTGCTGTGCGCGGAGAAGCTGGTCGGCGACCAGCCGTTCGCCGTGATCCTCGCGGACGACCTGCTCGACGGTCCGACGCCCGTGTTGCGCCAGATGATCGACGTGTTCGATCACTATCACGCGTCGGTGATCGGCGTGGAGGAAATCGCGCCCGAGGCATCGACGTCGTACGGCGTGATCGACGGCAAGCGCTGGGAGGACAACCTGTTCAAGGTGTCCGGCATCGTCGAGAAGCCGGCGCCGGCGAACGCGCCGTCGAATTTCGGCGTGGTGGGGCGTTACGTGTTGAAGCCGAAGGTGTTCGAGCATCTGCGCGCGCTGCGGCCGGGGGCCGGCGGCGAACTGCAACTGACGGACGCGATCCAGTCGCTGCTGACGGACGAACAGGTGCTCGCCCATCGCTACGACGGCACGCGCTTCGATTGCGGCAGCAAGCTCGGGTATCTGAAGGCGACGGTCGAGTTCGCGCTGCGGCACCCGGAGGTGGCCGCGGACTTCGAAAGCTATCTGGCCGCGCGCATGTCGACGCTGCTGGCCGCCTGACCGGCCACACGACGCACCCGGTCATGTGGACGGCCATCAGCGATCTCGGCGACGCGGCGATGACGTTGCCGCTTGCGCTCGTGTGCATCGGCTGGTTGACGTGCTCGGCGACCGGGCGACGTTACGCGGCGTCGTGGGCGCTAATGCTCGCGGCCGGCATGGCGCTGGTCGGCGCCACGAAGATGCTGTACGCCGGCTGCGGGGTCCAGATCCGCGCGATCGATTTCCGCGTGATCAGCGGACATACGATGCTCGCATCGGCGGTCTGGCCGATGACATGCGTGCTGGCACTGAGCAGCGGAACGTCATGGCGGGCGAACACGTCGCTGTCGCTCGGGCTCGCGCTCGGCGCGCTGATCGGCGTGGCGCGCGTGTTCGACGACGCGCACACGCCGGCGGAAGTCGTCGCCGGCTGGCTCGTCGGCTCGGCCGTCGCGCTGGCGTTCGTGCGGCGGCATGGCGCACCGCGTGTCGATGCGCGGTATCGCGCGCTCGTCGCCGGGTCGCTATTGGCCGTGTCGGCCGTCGCCTATGGTCGACACGCGCCGATTCAGGCGGCGATCGACAACTATTCGCCGTTTTTGTGCGGGCGGTTCGCGCTGCGGCCCTGACGGGCGCGGGTCGGACGACGCGGCGTGCGATGGCCGGCGCTGCCCCTCGCCAGCGCCGGCGCGCGCAGACCGCTTCGTCGACCCCGCCGGAAAAAGACGGAATGCCGCCCGGATCGGACAACGCCGCTCGCCCGCTCGTCCGACCGCCTATGCTTGATCGCCGGAATCGAGTCGTCCCGAACGACGACCCCGTATTCCTCGTGCGAACCGGCGAGCAAGCGAGCCCTGCCCGACAGGCACCTTGCCCGCGTCGCGACGCACCTCGCCGTACGGCGCCGGAACGGCCGGCGCGTGGCGAATCCGGAGTCTCCGATCGGGCGCACGCATGTCGACCTTGCTCTTTTCAGCCAGCGTACTGTTCTTCTCCCTCAACGCATTCAGCGTACGGGCAACCTTCGCCGCCTATTTCCTGCTCTGCGCGCTCGCCTTTCTTCGCGCGCCGACGCTGATGAACCGGCAGCGTCACCTGTTTCCGGTCTGCGCATACTGGCTGATCAGCATCAGCATCGCGTTCGTTCTGTCCGCGTTTGGCGACTTCTACGTGAACTTCTACGTCAAGTTCATGCTGATCCAGACGTATATCGCGCTGTGCTACTGGATGTTTGCCGGCGGCGTGCTCACGCGGGATACGCTCGACACCGCATGCCGGATGCTCATCTACGTCCACGCCGCGTTCTTCACGTTTCAGCTCGTCTATTACCTCGGCACCGGTACCTTCATCGATTTCGACAGCTACGTGCGCGAAGCCGACTCCGAAGCGCTCTACGCCACCAAGGCGCTGACCGACAGCCTGATTTCGATTCGTGCGCTCGGCCTGTATTCCGAGCCGTCGTTTTACGCGATGACGGTCGTGCCGAGCGCGGTGGTCCTGCTGCTGTCGCAGCGGCGCATGACGCTCGCGCCCGCGGTCGGGTTCGCGACGGCGCTGCTCAGCTTCTCGGTCGCGTCGATGGCCGTGTGCGCCGCGTTGTGCGGGCTGCACGTACTCATCGGGCGCGGTCGGCTGCGGACCCGGATCGCCGTCGTCGTCGTCGCGCTCGCCTGCGTGCCCTGGCTTTACAGCGTGTACGACCAGCGGGTGAACCAGTCCGTCGACTACGATGCGGTCGGCAGCCGTACGCTCGTGCTGACCGAGCTGACCGAGCGCGACGTCGTCGCGGGCGCGTTCGGCGACGGCCTCTTCTGGGACGAGCGCAACAACGTCGGCAAGACGCATCTGCGCGGCTATCAGGTGCGCGACAGCTCGTTCTACATCTACCTCGTATTCGCCGCGGGCGTCGCCGGTTTCATCGTGTTCTTCGGTACGCTGGTCATGCTGTTTCGCCGCAAGGGTCGACGCAAGTATCTGCTCTATCTGCTGCCGATCCTGCTGTTCAAATATCACGTGCTGTATGGCATGCTCTGGCTCACCATTCTGCTGTTCGTCGTGCTGGCCGACCAGGATGCGCCGCGGCGGCGCGCGGTCGTCCGCCCGCTTCCCAACCTGTCCGGCGACGAGCCCGTCGCGCATCCGACATGACATCACTCCGACATGCGTCGACGTTTCGCACGTTGAAACGATTGCTTATCGCGGCGCTGTGCATGACCTGCGCGATGACGGCAGCGAACGCCGACTCCGTACCCGCGCCGCCCGGCGAAGTCATCGCGCACAGTCCGGCCGCCACGCGCGTGTATCTCGGCTCCCCGTCGCTCGCCCTGCTGCCGAACGGCGACTATGTCGCGAGCTTCGACACGTTCGGCGCCGCAGCGGCACAGAACCGCGTGTCCGTGTTCGCGTCGCACGACAAGGGCGCGACCTGGTCGCGGCTCGCGGACGTGCCGGACCAGTACTGGTCGTCGCTGTTCGTGCTGAACGGCGCGCTGTATCTGATGGGCACCAACCGCTCGATGGGCACACCGTCGATTCGCCGCTCCGACGACGGCGGTGCGTCGTGGACCACGCCGGTCGATGCGTCCACCGGTCTGCTGCCGTATTCCGGGCGTTTCATCACCGGGCCGGTTCCGGTGCTCGTCGATCGCGGGCGCGTCTGGCGCGCGTATGAAAGCGTCGACGGCGCCGACCTGCGCGCGACGGTGCTGTCCGCCCCCGTCGACCGCGATCTGCTCGACGCGCGCAACTGGCGCATGTCCGCGCATCTGCCGTCGGACAAACGCTGGCTCGACGGCACATTCCAGTCGTGGGAAGAAGGCAATGTCGTCGGCAGGCAAGGCGCCGCGCCCGTCGTCATGCTGCGCGTGAATACGGAGAACGGCCCGGAGAAAGCCGCATTGGTGACGACGAGCGACGACGGCCGAACGCTGTCGTTCGACCCGACGCGCGATTTCGTCGACCTGCCCGGCGCGGGCAAGAAGTTCACGATCCGCTTCGATCCCCAGTCGAAGCAATACTGGACGATCACGAATGCAGTGCCGAAGAGCGTCGGGCCGATGAACCTCGAGCGCGTGCGCAACACGCTGGTGCTGCTGTCGTCCCCCGATCTGCGGCGGTGGACCGCGCGGCGCATCCTGCTGCAACACGCGGACAAGAAGCGGCACGGCTTCCAGTACGTCGACTGGCAATTCGACGGCAGCGATCTCGTTGCCGTGCTCCGCGTCGCGTTCGACGACCCGGAAGGCGGCGCGGCCAGCCAGCACGACTCGAATTTCATCACGTTCCTGCGCGTACGCCGGTTCCGCGACAACGCCGCATCCACTGCGCTGACACAAGAGTTGCAGTAGCCCCGGCCGAGGCCGCCGCCCGTCTATTTCTTGAACACGCCGACGACGTCGCTGCCGTCGACCACCAGCAACGCGCCGATGCGCTGCGTCTGCATCAGCAGCAGCGCATCCTCGACCCGCGTACCCGGCCGTACCGTACAGGGCTCGATCGACATCATGTCGGCTGCCGTGCGCCGCAATACGCCGTCGCCATACCGCTCGATCGCGCGGCGGATGTCGCCGTCGGTCACGATGCCCCAACCCGTGTCGCGCTTCACGATCGCGAGCCCGAGACGCCCGCGCGTCATCGCGTCCAGCACGTCGAGCGTCGACATGTCTTCCGTCACGATCGGCAGGTCTCGGCGCGCCATTTCGTCGTCGACCGTGGACAGCAGCCGGCGGCCGAGCGAGCCGCCCGGGTGGAAGCGTGCGAAGTGCTCCGGCTGGAAGCCGCGCGCCCGCATCAGCGTGACCGCCAGCGCATCGCCCATCGCGAGCGTGGCCGTCGTCGACGCGGTCGGCGCGAGTTGCAGCGGGCACGCCTCGCGTTCGACGCCGACGTCGAGATGGACCCGCGCGGCGCGTGCGAGGGTCGACGCAGGATCGCCGGTCAGCGCGATCAGGTCGTTGCCGTTGCTGCGCAAGAACGGGATCAGCTTGATCACCTCGTCCGTTTCCCCGGAATTCGAAATCGCGAGAAACGTGTCGTCCGGCGTCACCATCCCCAGATCGCCGTGATAAGCCTCGCCCGGATGCATGAAGAAGCCGGGCGTGCCGGTGCTCGACAGCGTCGCGGCGATCTTCCTGCCGACGATCCCGGACTTGCCCATCCCGCACACGACGACCCGCCCGCGCGAGCCGAGCATGATCTCGATCGCACCGTCGAAGTTCGCGTCGAGCCGCGCGGCCACGCTGGCCAACGCCCGCGATTCGATCTCGAAGACCTGCCGGGCGGATTCAATATGGTTCTGTCGCATCATCAGTTTGCCGTTTGAGAAGGGAGACGACGCGCGCGACGTCGTCGGGCGTATCGATGCCGGCCGGCGGCGCATCGGGCCATTGCATCACGTCGATCGGCATGCCGAGCCAGAGCACCCGCAACTGCTCGAGCCGCTCCAATCGTTCGAGCTCGCACGGCGCCGCGGCCGCCAGCGACTGCAACGCCGTATTCGCGTAGCCGTAGAGGCCGATGTGCCGCAGAAAACCGCCGCCGTTCGGACCGCTCGTTTGCGCGGGCCGGCCGTCGCGGCAGAATGGAATCGCCGCGCGCGAGAAATACAGCGCACGGCCGCGGCCGTCGACGACGAGCTTGACGATGCCCGGCTCGTCGAGCAACGCGGTGTCGCCGACCGGGCAGGCCACCGTCGCGACACCGAAGTCCGGCGCCGCGCTGCAGAAGCCGGCGAATGCCCGCAGCAGCGCCGTGGGCACGAGCGGTTCGTCGCCCTGTACGTTGAGCACGGCATCGGTGTCGCGCCAGCCGAACGCACGCGCGACTTCCGCCGCGCGATCGGTGCCGGACTCATGCCCGGCGTCGGTCATCGCGAAACGGATGCCGCGCGCGGCGAGCACGTCGGCGATACGCGGATCGTCGATCGCGACGACGATGTCGGTATCGGGCAGCGCACGGCTCACGCGCGCGTGCACGCGGACGATCATCGGTTCGCCGTCCAGATCGACGAGCGGCTTTCCCGGCAGTCGCGTCGAGCCGTATCGTGCCGGAATCACGACGTGCACCGGCCGCCCGTTATTGAATGACGTCATGGCTGCTCCATGCGTCGAACAACGGCCGGTACGCGTCGTCGAGCGACAGCCCGGCGCCGGTCAGCAGATGCTCGGCCACCTCGCGCGCCACGCCGCGGCCTCCGACCGTGCGTACGACATGATCGACGCGTGCGCGGACGAGCGGATGCGCGTCGGCCGGCGCATACGACACGCCGACGCGTTCGATGACCGCGAGATCGTTCACGTCGTCGCCGACGTACGCGATTTCGGGGTCGCCCATCCGTTGCCGCGCCTTGATGTCCGCATAACCGGCGGCCTTGTCGTCGCAGCCGGTCACCAGCACGTCGACGCCGAGCTGGGCCGCCCGCCACGCCAGCGCGCCGCTATGCTTGCCCGACAGGATGCCGACGCGAATCCCGTGCGCGCGCAGCAGTGCGACCGCGACGCCGTCGTGCGCATGAAAGCTCTTCATGAACTCGCCGTCGGCCGTCACGTGGAGCAGGCCGTCCGTCAACACGCCGTCGACGTCGAACAGCACCAGGCGCACGGGCCCGCGATACATCGCGCCGCTCACCGGATATCGAGCGGCGCGAGCCGCTTGACCAGATCGTCCACCGCCTTCGTCTGCTGCAGGAACGCGTCGAGCAACGCGAGCGGCAGCGCACTCGGGCCGTCGCAACGCGCGTGGTCGGGATCCGGATGCGCTTCGAGGAACAGCCCGGCCAGCCCGACCGCCATCCCGGCGCGCGCGAGATCGAGTACCTGACGCCGCCGGCCGCCCGACGCGGCGCCGTGCGGATCGCGCATCTGCAGGCTGTGTGTGACGTCGAAGATCACCGGGCAGTCGCCCGTCGCATCGCGCATCTGGCGAAAACCGAGCATGTCGACGACGAGATTGTCGTAGCCGAACGAGGAACCGCGCTCGCACAGGATCACGCGATCGTTGCCGGCCTCGCGGCATTTCGATACGACGTGCTCGATCTGCGTCGGGCTCATGAACTGCGGCTTCTTGATATTGACCACGTTGCCGGTCTGCGCGATCGCGACCACGAGATCGGTCTGGCGCGCGAGGAATGCCGGTATCTGCAGGACGTCGACGACCTGCGAGACCGGCCCGACCTGCCACACCTCATGCACGTCCGTGATCACGGGCACACCGAACCGGTGCCTGACTTCGTCCAGGATCCGCAGCCCCACGTCGAACCCCACGCCGCGATACGAGTGGATCGACGAACGGTTGGCCTTGTCGAAGGACGCCTTGAACACCAGCGGAATGCCGAGGCGGCGCGTGACCTCGACGAACGTGCCGCAGACGTCGAGCGTGAGCCCGAGGCTTTCGAGCACGTTGAGGCCGCCGAAGAGGACGAACGGCAGGTCGTTGCCGACCGTGACGTCCGGCGTGATGGTTACATTCATATGGATCTCCACGAAATGAGGACGATGGTGTTCGCGTCGTGCTGCGGCCGCGACCGCCGCCGCGCGAAACGCGGAGGTCGACCGCCGCTGTTTGCCGACGTCAGCGCTCCCCGCTCGTCGCATAGAGCGGCGCAAGCTCGCCGAACAGGCGTTCCTCGCCGAAACGCTGCCGCGCCTCGCGGTTCGCCCGCCGGCCCAGTTCTGACCGCAATGCAACGTCGCCAGCGAGGCGCTGCAGCCACGCGGCCGCGTCGGCTGCCGTCGCATAGATCACGCCGGTCTGCAAATGACGGACGACATCGACGTTGCCCGCACAGTCGGACACGACGACGGGTCGGCCGGCCAGCATCGCCTCGATCACCGACACCGGCATCCCTTCCCACGACGAGGTCGACAGGTACACGTCCGCGCATCCGAGCCGACGCTCGACCTCGTCGCGCGACAGCCATCCGGTCACTTCGACGCCGGCCTTCGCCAGTTCCGCCTTCGCACCATCGTCGCCGTCGCCGATCCAGACGAAACGCGTACCGCGCGCGCGCATGCCGTACGCGATCTGCGCGAACAGGCCCGGATTCTTTTGCGCGCGGATGCCGCCGACCGTCACCACATAGGCGGGACCGTCCGCGGGCCGCGCGGCGTCGCCCGAATGCGCGGTCGACGCAGCCTCGACCACCGCATTCTCGACCACCACCACCGGCTGACGAAGCCAGGTGCGAATCGCCCGACCTTCACTCTCCGAGCACGCGACGTAAAGGCACTTCCGCACGCACGCGATTCTCTCCAGGCCGACGAACGCCAGGCGCTTCACGCGCGAGATGTCGCGACGCATGAAAGAAATGCAGTGCGGACTGTAGAAGAACGCCGCCTTCGGCAACGCAAACAGCGTCGACAGCCGCCCTAAAAAACCGGCAAACGACGAATGCATGTGCACGACGTCCGGGCCGATCCCGTTGAGTGTCGCGCGCAGGCGCATCACGGTCTGCAACAGGCCCGCGCCTTTCATCTGAAGGTGGCGCAACGACACCCTCGCGTCGAACATCGCGGCCAGACCCGGCGGCGTATCGGGCCGCACCGAATAGACGACGTGCACGTCGTGCCCTTCGCGAGCGAAGCGATTGGCAATCAGGCACACCATCGACAACGTGCCCGTCGCGCTGGATTCGACTATGTGGACGATTTTCATCGGGTCCGTTCCATGAAAAATGAGCCGTCGCGCACCGACGCCGAACGACCGTCAAACACGCGGGCCGCGCCCCGCGACCGCATCGATATACGCGAGCACGCCGGACCCTTCGATTACGCGCCCCCATTCGAGCGACTTCATCGCAGCCGGATCGGGACGACGCACACGGATCCGCGACAACGGAAACACTTCGTCGAAGATCGCCGCGCCGGTGACGTGACACGGGATACCGAGTTCTTTCGCGGTGCGTACGTTCGACGGCGCGTCGTTGCAGACGATCTTTTTTCCGAGCGACGCGTATTCGAGCAGCTTCGTCGGCGTCTGGAAGCAATGCGGTCGGTGATACGGAAAGAAGCACACCGCGTATTCGCTGTCGCGCACGATCCGCAGCGCGTCGCGTTGCGGTACGCGGCCGACGAAGCGGATGCCCGGCGTGTCGGCGAAAGCCGCGCGGATTTCGGGCTCCGGATGGCCGACCAGCACGAGCGTGTCCGCTGCGTCGCGCCGCGCGTCGCGGTAGGCGGCGAGCACCTTGTGAAAGCCGCGTTCTCGGCTCATCTCGCCGATATAGCAGAACCTTCCGGACGGCATTTGCACGGTATCGGCGTCACCCGCGGCCGCGACGTCGGCACCGGCACCGGCATCCACCGGATCGAAGATCCAGTCCGGCACGCCCATCGGCAGCAGCAACGCGCGTACGCCGTCGCCAAACGCCATCGCGTCGCGCATCCGCGCGTTCTGGAAGATGCGCAAATCGGGCCGTACGTTCAACACGCGCTTCACGCGGTCCTTGACGGCCGCGAGCCGGCCCACCGACAGCGACCGATAGTCGTGAATCACGAACCGCGCGGGCGGCAATGCCCGATAGAAACCCATGATGCACCACAGGATGCAGACGTCCCGGTCCGGAAAGCGCACATACGCATCGAGATCGCCGTCGAACACCTCGAACCCGTGCGCTCTCAGCCGACGGCCGTAGGCGGCGATCTCGGGATAGTTCGCCTTGCCGGGATGCAGAATGAACACTTTCATTTCGATTCCTGTCCGTTGTCGACAACGCGCGCCGGCACACCGACCGCGACGCCGCCGTCGGGCACGTCGGTCAGCACGACCGCCCCGGCGCCAATCCGCGCGCGGTCGCCGATGCGAACCTCGCCGAGCACGACGCTGTGCGCGCCGAACTCGACGTGATCGCCGATCGTCGGCACGCCGCCGAGCGTGCCGTCCTTCCGGATCGTGTTGCCGACGGTCACGCCGTGCCGCAGCGTGCAGTACGCGCCGATCGTCGCGTATCCGTTGATCACGAGGCCGGTGCCGTGATAGATCGCGAGCCCCCTGCCGATCTTCGTCTTCGCCGGAATCTCGATGCCCATCAGCCAGTCGCACAACACGATGTACAGCAGGATCAGCGGCGCGCCGGCCAGCAGCGTGAACCGGTTCCGGCACGCGAGGTAGTGCACGATGCGGTAGAAGATCACCACGCTGCGCGTCTTCACGAACGCATTGCGGCGGCAATCTTCGGCGATCGCGTCGGCGGTCTGTCTCAACGTGACGGTCATGTCAACGCTGCCCCGCGAAAACGCGCCGCGCCGCATCGGCCGGGATACGCGCGGTGCCGAAGTAGTCGATGCCGTCGACCAGAAACGAATGGATGTACTTCAGCAGGCGCTCGCGGTCGAACTCCTTGTAGAAACACCGGCCGAGCGACACCACGCGCTTGCCGTACAGCATCGCCTCCAGCCCGACCGTCGAATTGATCGTGACGACCGCATGCGCATGCCGCAGCAGCTCCGTGGTCGGCGTCGTGACGATCTCGAAGTGATACGTCTGCTGCAGGCGCACGATCGCGTCGATCTCGGCCGCATCGGTTTCCGCCGGATGGAGTTTCACGAACAGGTCGGCGCTCTCGTTCGCCGCGAACTCGAACGCATGGCGAATCGCGTCGAGATTGCCGACGTCAGAGTGCAGCTTGATCTGCGTATCGCCGGCCACCTGAAGCGGCAGGAATACATAGCGGCAGGTCGACAGCGTGTCGGGCGACATATAGGTGGCCTGGCGCGGCGCCGGCATGCCGTTGCGCGCGCGCACGCTTGCCAGACGCCGCCGGCCGACACCGCGGCTGACCAGCTTCAGCACATAATTCGTCGCGGACGTCGCCTTGCGTCCGAACGACGTCCGCGCCTGCGGCAGCGGCTTGCGCTTGTCGCGTTCATAGGTCGACAGCCAGCGCGCATGCGTGTCCTCGTCGGGTAGCGGCAGGCGATCGATGACCTCGGGGTAGCGGCTGATCGTCGACAATGCATTGACGCCCAGCGAATCGACGAACAGCTTGCCCGGCAGATTCGAGATCTCGATGAAGCGGGTCGCCACGCCCTGCACCGTGCACGCCTGCCGCACCGCACGGCACACGAGCTGCTGCCCGTTCCACATCACGCACTGCTCGATCCGCAGCCCACGAAGGACTTCCAACGCAATATGGAAGATCGCCGCCGACTCGCGCTTCGCACGCGCCTCGGTCATCTGCCCGTTCATCACTTCGATCGACAGTTGATACGGCGTGCGGTCGGCCGCGCCGCCGTCTGACACGTCGATCGGCATCAGCCGGTTCAGGTACACCGACCGGAAGCCGCCCAGCAGCAGGCCGAGATGCGCGACCGGTTCACTCGTCAGGAATGCGAACTCGTATTCGTGCCGGACCGCGTTCACCAGGCGGGTGGCGAAGTAGTAGCGCTCGAGGGAGTCGATGACTATCAGGATCATGGTGTACTCGTTCGTCGTATCGGCGTTCTCACGCCAGCGCCCCCAACCGGGACAGGTTCGCGTCGAGGACCCGGTACGTCAGCGCGATGCCCGCCGCCATCAGCGCCGCGCCGGTCAATGAAAAAATCAGGACGCTCGTCGGGGCCGACAGGTTCGTCAGCCGCGCGACGCCCAGCGCGCCGACGAGGCCCAATCCGCAGGTCAACTGAAACAGGAAATCGGTGCGCTGTGCGCGCGTGGCCAGGAAGATCTGCGACAGCGGCACGTAGATCAGCTGCAGCGCGAACAACGGCATCAGGCTGTAATAGAAGCCGACCGAGCCGCGCCAGCTTGCGCCGAAGAACAGATCGACGAGCGGCGCGAACAGCAGCAGCCCGCCGGCCATGTACGCGACGGCGAGGCCCGCGAGTGCACGCGCGTAGGTGCGATACACCCGATGCACCGCCGAGCCGCCATCCGGTCGCGCCATCGCGCCGATTGCGTCGCGCCGAAACACGCCGCCCACGCTCTGCGCGATCAGCGAAACCGGAAAGAAACCGAGCCGGTAAGCCGCGGCGAAGTAGCCGGCACTCTGCGCATCGAACCAGTGCGGAATGGCGATCGCCAGCGCGTAGGTCAGCACCGACGCGCACAGCGTCGACGGCAGGATGTACAGCGCGAACCGGCGATTCCTGACGAAGAAACCCGGCGACAACCTGAACGCATACCCTGCGCGATAGCCGCTCAGCACGATCGCACCGGCCATCACGACCGACACTGCGGCGGTCACCCACGCGTACAACGCGAATACGTCGACCTTGCCGCATGCGGAGCAGGCGAGCGACAGCACGAGACCGATCAGGAACGCACCGTTGACGACCATGCGCGACAGCGCGATCCATCCGTAGCGCCTGAGGCTGTTCAGGTAGGCGCCGGCAGCCAGCTGGATGAACGATGCCAGCGCATAGACGGCGACAGGATAGAGATCCGCCCGGCCGGCGATCGCGATCAGCATCCCGCCCGCGGCGGCGACCATCAGGCCCAACGCCGTCACGTTGACCAGCGCATTGAACGATTCGCGCGGCGAATCGTCGACGCACGCGAGCTCGTAGCGCAATGCGAGCAGCGTGCCGACGAAAGACGCCAGCGCGAGCAGATAGTTGAAGTGGCCCAGCGACTCAGGCCCGAACCGACGTCCGATCACGAAGATGCTGACGAACAGCGCGATCTGTCCCATCACGACGCCGGCCAGCGAAACGATCGAATCCCGCGGATTGATCATCGCGCCTCCGTGCGCCGCGCGCGACCGGATTCGCATGCCGGGACGCCGGCTGCGCTGGACGTATCACGCATCCTGCGCTCCGTACTCGTAGGCGACATAGCGATAACCGCCGTACTTCGAACCGTAGCCGTACTGTCCGAGCCGCGGGTTGACGCCGTTGAAGATGACGCCGTTCAGGCGAACGCCGTTTTGCGCGAAGCGCTTCGCCGATTCGTCGATCTCGCCGAGCTTTGTCTTGCCCGCCATCGTGACGAGCAGCGCGGTACCGGCGAATGCACCGAGAATACCGGTATCGGGCACGGCGAGCACCGGCGCCGAGTCGATCACGACGATGTCGTAACCCGACGACAGGCCGTCGACCAGCGCCGCGAGATTGCGGTTCAACAGCAGTTCCGCGGGATTTTTCGGTATCGTGCCGGTCGAGATGAAGTCGAGACCCTCGACCACCTCTCGGTGAATCACGTCCTCCACGCGTGCGCTGCCGGCGATCAGCTCCGTGAAGCCGCGGCCGCGCGGAAAGCCGAGATAGTCATGCATCCGCCCCTTGCGAATGTCGCCGTCGATCAGCAGCACACGCTTCCCGGCGCTGGCCATCACGACCGCGAGGTTCGACGAGATGAAGGTCTTGCCGACGCCCGGCGCGGGACCGGCGATCAGCACGATGTTGTTCTTCGCCTCGAGCATCGCGAACTGCAGGGCGGTGCGCAGGCTCCGCAGGCACTCGACGGCCGGCTCGTTCGGGAAATCGATCGACAGGATCGACTTGTGGCCGCTCTTGCGCGCGGCTTCTTCGGCCAGGTCGCGCTGATGGTCGCTGATCGGGACCGTCGCGTACACCGCGAGGCCGAGGCGGCGCTCGATCTCGTTGTGATCCGAGATGCCGTGGAACAGCATCGAGCGGACGATCGCGGTGCCGCTGCCGGCGAGCAGCCCGAGCAGCAGCGACGCCAGCGCGACGAGCACCTTCTTCGGCCGCACCGCCACTTCCGGCACCGCAGCCGTGTCGACGAGACGCACGTTGCCGACCTTGCCGGCCTGCACGAGTTGCAGTTGCTGCATGTTGTTCAGCAATGCCGTGTAGAGGTCGGTGTTG
This sequence comes from Burkholderia sola, assembly GCF_905400185.1. Lineage (NCBI taxonomy): Bacteria > Pseudomonadati > Pseudomonadota > Betaproteobacteria > Burkholderiales > Burkholderiaceae > Burkholderia > Burkholderia sola. The sequence continues at coordinate 333,351 of NZ_FR989677.1, read as the reverse complement.
ACCTTCACGTCGAGCATCAGCCGCACGGCTTCCTGCTGCAGGTCCGGCAGGCGCCTGATCTGCAGCTCGGCGGCGTTCCGATAGCCGTTCAGCGCGGCGATCTGCTCGTCGATCACGGCCACGCTCGGGTGCCGTTCGGTGAAACGGGACATCAACTCCTGCCGCTTCTGCTGCAACTCGAGCAGGCGCGTCTTCGCGTCCGCGGTCTGGGCCAGCGCGAGCTTCGCCTCCTCGGTGAGGTCGACCGTGCCATGCTCGTCTCGCAGTTTGGTCAGACGTGCTTCGGAATCGGCCAGTTGCTGCTTGAGCTGCGGCAATTGCGCGGTCAGGAATTCAAGCGACTGCGCGGCCTCCGCCGATTTCCGCTCGATGTTCTGCCGCACGTACTGACGGCCGATTTCGTTCATCGTGTCGCTGACCCATTTCGGATCGGTATCCTGAAGACTGGCGACGACGACGTCCGATTGCTTCACGCGCTCCTGCACGTTGAGGCGGTCGCGGATGTCCTCGATCGTCTTCAGCCGCGAGTGGCGAACCAGCACGAATGCGGCGCCGGGCTTCGCGGCGATCGACGCGACCTGCAGCACGATCGGGCCGCGCGGCGAGTCGAAGCGCTCAAGCGCGCCGACGGTGCCCTCGACCGGCGCATCGAGATCGCCGCCGTCGAGCCGATAGCGCTTGCCCCCGAGGCTCGTCAGCGTGAACGCGTCGCCTTCGTTCTTGCGCGGCACGTCGAAACGCCGCACGTCGATGCGTTCGCGGCCCCACGCGTAGCCGCCCAGGCCGGCGAGGCCGGGTTCGGACAAGCCATCGCGATGGCGCGCGATCCAGTCGCCAATCAGCGGAAATCGCTTCGGCTCCGCGTCGATAAACAGGTTGAGCTTGTCGACCGCACGTTCGACGACGAGGCGCGACGCGAGGATCTGCTGTTCGGCGGCGGCCGACGACTTGACGTCGAACAGCGCCGATACGTCGCCGAGCAACGACTTGGCGGCCGACGTGTCGGGGCTGTCCTCGACCTGGACCATGATGTTGGCTTCGAACACGGGCTTGCCGAGCATCGCGTACGCGAGGCCGGCCGCCAGCAGCACGCACGTGATGGACGCGATCAGCCAGCGGCTTTCCAGCAGAATGTCGAGCACCGCAACGAAATCGGTCTCGCTGCCGTCTTCGGCGGCTTGCTGCGGCGGGGCGGAGGGTTGGGTCATGGCAACGATATGAGGCGTATGGGTTCCAGTGGAGCGTCGGCCGACGGCGGCTTCAGACGATACGAAGGCGCTTCGACCACTCGGACACGCCGAGTTCGATCAGTCGCGCGCAGCGTTCGAATACGAACCTGGGCTGCCGGTAAGGGTCGTGCACGTCGAAGTCCGTGTATTCGCCGAGACGAAACACGCGTCCCCGCACGAACGGAAACCGGTTCTCGAGCGACGTGCGCTGTCGACGGTCCATCACGAGGATCAGGTCGGCGTCGGTACACAGCGCGCGGTCGACCTGCCGGGCGCGATGCGGCGACACGTCGAACCCGCGCAGGCGCATGACGTCCAGCGCATACGGCGCGGCCGGCATGCCGACCAGTGCGTTCAGGCCGGCGGACGTGACGCGGCGCCCCGGCATCGACTGACGCAGCATCGCTTCGGCCATCGGGCTGCGGCAAATGTTGCCTTCGCAGACGATCAGGATGGACTCCATCATTTGGTCGCGATCGCCGCGGTCAGGCCGGCATTGATGGCCGGCAGCAACAGGCTGAGCACGCGGCTGAAGCGGACGAGCCCGTTGCCGTCGACGTAGACGACGTCCTTCGGCTTCAACTGGAATTGGTTGGCGAGCACCATCGCGACCGGCGAGCGGGCATCGAGGTGATAGACCTGCGGTTGCGCGTCCTGCATCCCGCGCACCACGTAGAGCTGCGCGGCGTCGGCCGTGTTCGCGTTCAGGCTGCCTGCCTGCGCGATCGCCTCGCTCAACGTCAGCCGGCCATTGCGCATCGGCAACGCCGTGACGGGCTTGTTGACCTCGCCCATCACGAATACGCCGCTCTCGTCGCGTGCCAGCACGCGCACGAGGTCGCCGTTGCGCAGCACGATCTTCGACGGATTGCGTCCTTGTTCGGCCATCCCGGTCAGATCGATCCTGCGCTCGACGCCGTCGCGCACCAGCACGATGCGACTCTGGTCGGCCGCCGCCGAGAATCCCCCTGCCCGCCCTATCGCGTCATACAGCGTCATCGGGATGTCGTTCACCGGCTGCGAGCCCGGCGTATGCACCTCGCCCTCGATATACACCTGCTTCGCACGGAACGATGCGATCCGCACCGTGACCTGCGGATTCCTGAACGTCTTGTCAAGACGCCGCGCAAGCTGCGTTTGTACCTGCTCGGCCGTCAGCCCGGCGACCGGCAACCGGCCCGCGTAAGGAAACTGCAGCGTACCGTCCTGATCGACGACGAAACCCGGCGGCGCATCCGCGGCACGCGGCGCGGACTGTGCCGGCGCGCCGAGCGCCGCCGCCAGTTCGGGGTGATCCCACACGGTGATCTGCAACACGTCGCCGCGGCCGATGGTGTATGCGTCCGGCGACGAGGCGATATCGCGGAGCTCGCCGGGCACACTGCGTTCCGTATCGCGCATGCGCCGGATCAGCGACAGGTCGATATTCGTCACCGGAACCGGCAGCGTGGCGTTGTCACCCGGCGTCGTGCCGCTTTGCAGCGGAATCGACGCCGGCTGCTGCATGCGCATGCCCGGCGCGATACCGCACGCGCCCAGCAACGCACACAGCGGCAGGATCATCACGAGTCGACCGACACGCGATCGTCGGCGCGGCGCGCGCGCCGGCTCCATTTGACGCAACCTCTGCATTACAACCTCGCTCTTTTTTAGTCTGAAATTGCTTCGGTCGCCTCGCGTCGTGTCGACCGCGAGTACAGCACCCCTGTCGAGACCGGACATGCCTGCTGCCACACCGTACCGTTGCGCCGCCTTCCGCCACGCGCGATCGCACCGCCTTCACATGCGGGAGGAAGCGACTAGTACGCGCCCGAGCCGCGCACCACCACGGTGATCGTCCTGAACAGAATGCCGATGTCGCGGCGCAGCGACCAGTCGCGCACGTAGGACACGTCGAGCGACACGCGCGTCGAATAGTCGGTGTCGTTGCGGCCGCTGACCTGCCAAAGGCCGGTCATGCCGGGCTTGGCCATCAGGTAGTAGCGCACGTCGGCGCCGTAGCGTTCGAGCTCGGCCTCGACGATCGGGCGCGGCCCGACCAGGCTCATGTCGCCCTTCAGCACGTTCAGCAACTGCGGCAGTTCGTCGAGGCTCGTCTTGCGGAGCAGGCGGCCGATCGGCGTGATGCGGACATCGTTCTTCAGCTTGAATTCGCGCGCCCATTCCGCCCGGGCGTCGGCGTCGCGCTCCAGCAGCGCCTTGAGCACCACATCGGCGTTCGTCACCATCGAGCGAAATTTCAGGCACTTGAAGCGCCGGCCGTTTCGGCCGACACGCTCATGCCCGAAGATCGCCGGACCGCCGTCGCGCCTCACGGCCCATGCGATGCCCAGCAATGCCGGCGCGAGTACGACGAGCAGCACCGACGCGCCCACCAGGTCGAAGCTCCGCTTGACCGTCCGTTTGACGCGTCCGACCGTCCGGTGGCCGATCTCGAACTGGCCGCGCCGGTCCGCGTGCGCGATCGCCGCCGCGCGCACCTGACCGCCCGCACGCTCGATCACACCAAAGATCGCTAGCGTCAGCGCGCGGAATGCGATCAGGCCGATCCCACTGGCGAGCGTCCAGCACACGAACCACTCGCTCGACAGCACATGCGCACGATGCAGCACGTAAAGCAGCGCGGTGCTCATGCCCTGCACGACGATCCATGCCAGCACCGTGCGCCCGAGCAGGCGCAGCGCCGATTGCGTCCGCACCTTCTCGTAGATGCCGCATGCGGGAAATACCGACAACGCCAGCGCGGCGGCAAACGCGACGAGGGCACCGTCGAACAGGGTGCCGCGCGCACCGCCGGTCGCACCGATCAACGCGGGGATGAACGCGCCCAGCACGATCATTCCGATATCGGTCGCTCGATTGATCAACGAATTCATTGATATGAACTCCTAAGTCATCACCCAATATCCATTCACGACGCAGCGCGGCATCACATCACGCGGAACGCTGGTTGCGGCGCCTCTGCTTCAACGTTTCCGCAGTGCATCATATTCGCCTCGACTTGCGCCTTTATCGATTGCGTCCGAATCCGCCTTGTTGATGGCGGAACAAATCAAGGCCGATTTCCCGAGCGAATTATTCGATCCATTTCTCGAATCGAGCGATGCACGAATAACGTGCGTTCGCACCCATTCATGCCCGGATTCGGATCGGATGTACGACATGAATTTCATGTCGATTTGCAATTCGCCGCGGCCGCCATGCGCGCGCACGGGGCATGCGCATGCATCGCCTGGTGCGTCCTGGCCTACGAGCGAGCATCGGCCGAACGACGGCGCTCGATGCTCGCCCAACGAATAAAAAGGCCTGCACGGTGCGCTCACGACGACACGGCAGGCAAAATTCCGAGGAGTACCGGGGTGCCGACTCCTCGAAAGGCCAGTCGATAACCTAATCAGTGGAAATACGCGCGGGTTGATCGATGTCCGACCGCGCCACGATTGTGGCCGAATCCGCCTTCGTCAAATCAGAATTACCGATACCACTGATTTGCATTCCAAATCATAAAACCGTCATGCTGAATGAACATCGATATCCAGGCATGGATTTGAATTCGGGTAAAGCGACTTCGCCGATGGGCGTCCGATGGCGAATTGCGATCGCCCGCTCTAGGACGATGCGCCGCTCATCCAGTCGCCCAAATCCGACGCGTACAGCGTGTCCGTCGATGCGTCACTGTCTTTTCGTGCAGCCGCCCGAAATTCGGTCGGCGATGTCTGCAAGTGCTGGCGAAACAGTTTTGCCATCCGGTCGCCGCTGCCGAGGCCGGTGCGCCGCGCGACCTTGTCCGCCGGAAGATCCGTCTCGATCAGCATGCGGCATGCCTTTTCGAGGCGTATCCTCAGCACGAACTCGGTAGGCGTGACACCGATTTCGTTCTTGAAGCGCCGCAAGAAATTGCGCTCGCTCATCGCGGCGGCCTGCGCGGCATCGGCGATCGAAATGCGGTTCTCGCTATTGACCCGCAGATGATGCGCAGCCATCCGGATCAGCGTGCTCGCACGGGCGACGCGTGCACCGAACAACACGTCGGTCAGTTTGCGGTTCGCGCCGGACACCATGCACATCACGATTTCCTGCGCGATTTCGTAACCCATGTCCACCCGGACGATCGACAACGCATCGGAGAAAGGCCCGTCGTCTTCGTCGCCGGCGGCTTCATCGTCCGACGCGCCGCCGTCCGTTCCCGACGCTGCCTTCTCTATCTCCTTCTGCCCCAGGCGAATCTGCGTCAGCAATCTCCGGCCGCCATGGCTGCCGCGCACGACCCGCGCCCGCTGATGGACATGCCGGACCCACGCAATAAACTGTTCGTCGAGCTCGTCGGTCCCGCCTTGACCGCTCAACACGAACATCGCGTGCACCCTGCTGGCTTCGAGTGTGCGCGCCGCTTCCGTCCAGATGCCGACGCCCGACGACGAACGAACCGGGCCGCCATGCACGGAATACAGGCGCAATTCGTAACGGTCGACGAATGCGCCATCGACCCGTCCGAGCTGATTCGCCAGTTCGAAAACGGCGGCCAGCTTGCCCATCTGCATAATCGAAAAACCCTCGAGCAACAGGACGATTACGCTTGCCCGTTGATGTTCGTTGCCGGCGCCTCTTCCCCGATTCACGCTTGACCCCGTCGATGAATGATTCGGCACTGTTTGCATCCTGCGGCCCTTTAACAATTTCTTACATTTGTTGTTTTCTGCGCCGCATCATAAGGGGCGCTCCTCGCCCGCCGATTTGTCAATGTCTGTTTTCGCCGTGTTGTTGTCGGATTCAATCAAGCCAATGATATGGACCTATTTATTGAAATTCATCAATTTTGGTGGAAATACGATCACGCCATTTCATTGAAAATTGACGTGCATCAATGCCAGGAAATATAAATCGCGATAACGCAGGCGGGGGAAATCACCGGTAATGAAGAGAAACCGAAATCGATCGAATGAGCCGTCTTTTTCGAGTGCCGCCGCCGCAATGGGCGAACGGGCCGCATCGCGGCGACCCCGCGTGGGCGCTGGTGAGAGCCGTTCAGGCAGCATGGTCGAATGTCGCTCAGGGCGGGTGAAACCGGCGATTTCGCGCAAACGTCATCCCGGGATTTTGGCCAGGCATTTAAGGAAAATTCAGATCGTGCGTGACCTCGGATCGGTAATGAAATACCGGCTCCATCGTCGAATCTTTCGGTATAGCGGCACGCAAACGTTTGTCGTTGAAGAGACCGAAACCTATGGGCGATACACGGGATCACACGGTATGACCAAGGATTACATGCGATTACGATCAATTACACGGGACGATTCGTTCGCCTGCCGGATCCTATGCCGTTTGTCGGACTTGTCGGTATGGATCCGTCATAGGGCAGTTCGTCCGGCGCGCGCTCATCGAATTCGGATCGACTCGTTTTGATGGGCGTTCGCGTCGGTCGAATGCGGCGCGTGCGATATGCGCGTTGCCCTGCCCGCACCGCCGGCCCGGGTCAGGAAAGGAGGAAACGGTTGCGGGCGACCCCGCCCGGTGCGTTTTAAACTTTCGTTCGTACTGCAGATTTTCGTGTGTCGACAGGCAACCCCAATGTCCAACCGAATCGGTAGTATTCCGGAAGATCGGTGGTCGATCGCAACCATTCGGCCGCGCGACCCGAGGGCGGCGCTCACGCCCACGCCCACGCAATCAGGATCGCTAGAAACCCGGCAGCCGCCCATGCCCGTCCGACCGCTGCGCTGCGGCGGCTCGCCACCGGAAAAACCGATCTGCGCGGCGCCGGGCACGCGGGCGTCGCCGTTCGCGCGATCGTCAGTTCGACGGCAGTGACTGCGCGTCGAACCAGTCGAGCAGCGTGCGCGTGACGAACGCCGGATTTTCCAGGTTCGAGATATGGCCGGCGTCGGGCACCAGCGCATGCGCGCAACCGATCACGCTCGCCATCTTCACGGTTTCCGACGGCGGGCGCGCCATGTCGCCCGCGCCGCACATCAGCAGCGTGCGTGCGGCATCGAGGTCGGCGAGTGTCGCGAGTGTGTCGGGCCGGCCGAAAATCAGCCGGCCGAGCGGCGCGATCGATTGCCGCAGCCGGTCGGCCGGCAGGTTCGCGAGCGCATCGCGAAACGCCGTCGGCACCGGGTCGTCGAGATTGACGTCCGGCCGGAAGAACAGCGGCACGATCGCGTCGAGCAGCGGCGGCGCGATGCGGCCCGCTGTCTCGATCGCGTCGAGCATCCCGAAGTAGCGGGCGCGCGTCGCATCGGGTTCGGCCTCGAGCGACGCATCCATGATCACGAGCGAGCGCACGCGCTGCGGCTCGCGCAACGCGAGCCGCGCGCCCCACATGCCGCCGACGCTGAGCCCGACGATCGCGCACTGTTCGATCTCCAGCGCGTCGAGCAGCGCGCTGGCGTGCGCGGCGAGATCGTCGAGCGTGTGCGTGCCGTCCGGCAGCGCGCCCGATTCGCCATGCCCCCACAGATCCGGCACGATCACGCGATACCGGCGCGACAGTGCGTCGATTTGCGGCGCCCACATCGTCGCGTCCCACAGATAGCTGTGCCCGAGCAGCACCGGAAAACCGGCGCCGTGATCGAGGTAGTGCAGGGTACTGCCATGAATAGTGTGTGCGGGCATGCTGTCTCCGGATGTGAGGACGCGGCGATGGCCCGGAAACGGGTGCCGCAGTCGGCGGCGTTCTGCGACGAACGCGAAGCGGCGCATCATCGCACAGGTTGCAGGCGTCGTGCATGACGCCGCGCACGACGTATTCGCCGCGCTATCCGACGCGGTACATCGGCAGCACGTTGCTGCCGGCGATGCCCGGCTCCTCCTCGAGCGAATGACACGCTTGTTCGAGCAACCAGTTGGTCAGCACCGCGATATCGAATTCGTTGCACGCATCGGGGTTCTGCACGAGCACGTAGCTGCCCGATGCAACGGTGCAGTGCGGGAACAGCTCGACGAGCCGCCCCTGCTTCAACAGCCCGTCGACGAGGGGCCGCCTGCCGATCGCGATACCGTGGCCGTCGACCGCGGCCTGGACCAGTTGATCGTACTGGCTGAAGTGCAGCGCGCCGACCGGCCGCAGCCGCGGCACGCCGAGCGCCTTCAGCAAATGGCTCCAGCCGTGCCACGGCCATTCGCCGCGCGGGTCGTCGAGATGCAGCAGCACGTGCTTGTCGAGGTCGGCCGGCTTCATCGACGCGGCGTCGCCCGCCGCCACCAGGCTCGGGCTGCACACCGCGACGACACGCTCGCGAAACAGCACGTCCGTATCGTCGGTCGACGTATACGGGCCTGCATAGCGCACGGCCAGGTGCAAACGTTTGCGTTTGAGATCTTCGATTTCGCTCGTGGCCGACACGCGCACGTCGATGTCCGGATAGCTGGCGCGAAACGAACCGAGGCGTGGAATCAGCCACAGCGCGGCGAACGAGACGGTGGTCGACAACGAGATGGCGCGCTGGCCGACACTCGACGACAGCTTACCGACCACCGATTCCAGGTCGGACAACGCGAACGAGATCGCGTCGTACAGCTCGCGCCCCTTGTCGGTCAGCGTCAACGAACGAATGTGCCGATGGAACAGCTCGATCCGGAGCTGCTCTTCGAGCGCCTTGACCTGCCGACTCACGGCCGATTGCGTGACGTTCAGTTCCTGCCCCGCCCGCGTGAAGCTCAAATGGCGCGCCGCGCATTCGAAGCCTCTCAGGAAATCCAGCGAAGGCAGACTTCTCAATCGCTTTGCCAATCTCACATTAGCCATACCGCCGCCTCAAAGTTGCACCCATCGACCGATAAGTCGCCGTTCGTCTCCCTGAATCGTCTCTCCCATTTGGATTCGGAAACGATTTTATATTGAAGCATGGATGCACATCATTCTTATTTTCAATCGTGACACTTGTATTTATCTATCGATTTTGATCGCAATGATATCCTTACATGAACATTATCCAGGTAGTGATTTTGTAAATTAATATGAGAACGAATCCAGCACTTCAAATAGTCGACAAACTCCTTAAAAAACAGAGGATTACCGCCAGAATTCGACGCTATCACGTCGATCTCGTCGCACAATCAGATGCATCATCCGATTCCTACAATTCAATTTCAATCGGCCAACTTTTAAATTTATTTTCCCGGACTGCGAAAGACAACCGGTCGGTAACATACACGAAAATGCCATCTAAATCCGGAATTCCGTGTTTACATAAATATGCTAAACGAATGAATTTCAAAGCTGCCATGCAATTTCAAGCAACTGATGCGCCGATTATGTCTGGAATGATTAATTCGCCTGCCGGTAGCGCCGTTCGGCCGCATGGCGTTCGGATGTCGGCGGGATTTCGGCCCGCACCGCGCGACGGGCTGCCTGTATCGATCCGCTACGGGCGGCCCAACGCGCCATTCGTCCGCGCGGTCACTTCGCGGCGATAGCGGTTCAGTTCCTGCGCGGTCGCGAACGTGCGCTCGAACAGGATCGACAGGTTGTGCAGGATCCGCTCGACGACCTTCTTCTCCCACTCGCCGTCGAAACGGATCTGCTCGTCGAGCCAGCGCTCGAGCCATTCCGGATCGGGCAGGCGCGACTGCACGGTGTCGCGCGGGAACAGCGCCTGGTTCACGTGCAGGTTGGTCGGGTGCAGCGGCTTCTCGGTGCGGCGCGCCGACGCCATCAGCACGCCGATCTTCGCGAATGCGGCGCGGGCGACGTCGCCGCAGTTGTTCAGCGCTTTCTTCATATAGCGCAGGTACGCGCCGCCGTGACGCGCTTCGTCGCGCGAAATCGTTTCGTAAATCTGCTTGATGACGGGCTCGGTGTGCCAATCGGCCGCGCAGCGGTACCAGTGGTTCAGGCGGATTTCGCCGCAGAAGTGCAGCATCAGCGTCTCGAGCGGCGGCGCCGGATCGAACTGGAAGCGCACCGCGTGCAGTTCCGCTTCGGTCGGCACCATCTCCGGCTTGAAGCGGCGCAGGTATTCCATCAGCACGAGCGAATGCTTCTGCTCCTCGAAGAACCACACGCTCATGAACGCGGAGAAGTCGCTGTCGTGCCGGTTGTCGCGCAGGAACATTTCCGTCGCGGGCAGCGCCGACCATTCGGTGATCGCGTTCATCCTGATCGTCTCGGCCTGCTCGTCGGTGAGCAACGCGGCATCGAACCGGTTCCACGGAATGTCCTTCTCCATGTCCCAGCGAACCGCTTCGAGCGATCTGAACAGTTCCGGATAGAGCATCGTCGTCCCAAGATAGTCGGCAGCGGTAGTCATGCCGATTGCGTGGACGCCGGCGCAACCGCTTCGGCATCGGGCTCGCGATCGTCCCGATCGTCGTCCACCGAGCGAGGCGTCAGCCGGCCGCGCAGCAACGCGTAGTAGAACTGCCGGTACGTGCGGTGGTAATAGCGGATGCGCGGCGCGATCGCGCCATGCAGATCGTGCAGGCGCTCGATCGGCAGGTTCGGCATCATGTGATGCTCGACGTGATAGTTGTTGCCGTTCGTGAACCATGTCATGAACGCATTGCTCTCGATCGTCCTCGTGTTGCGGAACGGGTCGGTGCTCGTCAGGTCGCAGCGGTAGTGCTCGGGCATCTCGACCAGCGCATGCACGGGCGCCGCGACGCACACGAGCGGCACGACCCACACCCAGACGACGCACCACGAGTGCAGCGCGAACGACAGCGCGGCCAGCAGCGCGATCGCCGCCGCCATCAGCAGGTAGTCGCGGCGGATCGCACGCGACACGAGCGCGTTGTCGCCGAAGCGCGCGCCCGGCACGACGAGCTTCGCAACGCTCTTCGCGAACTGGATATAGTGCGCGGCCATCGACAGCCGCCACGCCCACAGCCCGACATTGACGACCGGGCGCGCGCCGTACTGGTCGCCGTAGTCGAAGAACTCCTTGTTCTCCGGCGTGCCGAGCAGCCGGTGATGGCGCAGGTGGCTGTCCTGGTACGCGTGGAACGACACGAGCATCGGCATGCCGAGCAGCACGCCGAACACCATGTTCAGGCGCTTGCTGCGGAACCCCTGGTAATGCAGCGCCTGGTGCTGCAGTTCGACGCCGTGCGCATACATCGCACCGATCAGCAGGATGCCGAAGATCTTCAGGATCACGAGCGCCGACAGCGCGAACATCATCCCGTGCGCGATGAGCGCGACGTACACCGCCAGCTTCAGCGAGAAGACCACGCCGCTCGGGCGGCTCTTCATGTCTGCAACCGATTTCGTTCGGGCGACCAGCGATGAGGTGACGGACAAGACGCTCTCCTTGAGCCGGGCCCCGCCCGGCACGATGACGCGGCGGCGCTGGCGCGCTGCCGGGATGCAATTCTTCTGTGAGTCGATGTTTCGGACAAACGAATTTTCCGAACGCATTGCATGACGCCTGCGCATGAGCGCACCACATCGTGAACTAGACGACCGGTCGAATGAGACAGACCAGTCACCTAGCGCGTATTCATCGTTCACGCTGATAACGAATGTGCGCTGCCCCGAGTGGATGCGCTCCGCTCATGCATAGCCTGCATAGATTCCGTTTGTCGCGGCCGATCGATCCGGCAAGAATCCACCTCACTCGACGAACGGCGCCGCCGGCACCGTGGCGCGAGCGGCCGTGTTCCGCAACGGGAGAACCCTCGTGACGAAGTACGCATCGACCATTCATCGCCTGATCGAATCGCTCGAGGACGTCGCGGGCGCCATGCATCGCATGACGTTCGTCGACGATGCGGGCAACGAAGCCGGCGTCACGTACCGGCGCTTCGCGGAAGCGGTGTTTCATCAGGCCGGCGCGCTGCGCGAGCTCGGTGTGCGCGAGAACGATCTGGTGATGCTGGCGCTGCCCGCGTCGGTCGAACATGCGGTCGCGATGATGGCCTGCGTGATGACGGGTGCGCTGCCCTGCACCGTGTCCGTTCCCGCACGGCGCGCGGCGGCCGGACGGCAGGTGATCGACGTCGCGTGCGAACTGTACCGGCCGCGCATCGTCGTCGCCGCGGATGCGCAGGCCGCCGCGTGGCGCGACGACGCGTTTCCCGCGGCCTCAACGCGCGTGGTCGATCTCGCGACGCTGTCGAATGCCGCCGACGCCGGCGCGCGCGCACTGATCAGCGCGAAGAGCGGCAGCGATCCGCATCATGTGCAGCTCACGTCCGGTTCGACGTCGCATCCGAAGGCCGCGGTGCTCAGCCACGAGAACGTGATCGCGAACGTGCTCGGCATCGGCGGCTCGGTGCGCTTCGATATCGCGGCCGGCGACGGCACCGCGTCGTGGCTGCCGCTCTATCACGACATGGGGCTGCTCACGCTGCTGTCGAACCTGCATTACCGCGCGCCGCTGCTGATGATGCAGCCGAACAGCTTCATCCGGAATCCGCTCGGCTGGTTGAAGCGCATCGCGTCGGCGCGCGCGACGACGACGTCGGTGCCGACCTTCGCGCTGCGCTACTGCGTGCGCCGCTTCAATGCGGCCGCGATGATCGGCGTCGATCTGTCCGCGTGCCGCAACATCTTCATCGGCGGCGAACGCGTCGACGACGCGACGCTGCGCGATTTCGCCGCGACGTTCGCGCCGTACGGCCTGGCGGCATCGGCGCTGCAACCGTGCTACGGGATGGCCGAATCGACGCTCGCGGTATCGATGCATCGCGCGTGGCACGAAGGCGCGGTCGACCGCGCGCCGTACGTGATCGCCGACACGCTCGACCGGCGCGCGCTGATCGAGCGCCGCGACGCGCAGCCGGCCGCCGCGAACGACGGTCGCGAGACGGACACCGAAACGGTGCTCGCGATGGGCACGCCGATCGACGGGATGGCGTTCCGCATCCTCGACGACGGCGACCACGCGCTGGCGAACCGCGCGGTCGGCGAAGTCGCGATCCGCGGCACGTCGGTGATGCTCGGCTACCTGAACCCCGACGACGGCACGATCGCCGCGCCGCTGACGGCCGACGGCTGGTTCCGCACGGGCGACATCGGCTACGTCGCGGACGGCCAGCTGCATATCCTCGGCCGCAAGAAGGAAGTCATCATCATTCGCGGCAGCAACTATTTCCCGCACGAGATCGAGGAAGCGCTGGCGTCGCACAGCGCGCTGCGCAAGAGCACGTGCATCGCGTTCGGGCTGCCCGATCCCGAAACCGGCACCGAGCGGCTGGTCGTCGCGATCGAGGCGCGGCCCGTCGACGCGACGCCGCAAACGCGCACCGAGTGCCAGCAGCTGCTCGCGTCGCGCATCGGCTTCGCCGCGCAGGATCTGTGTTTCGTCGAGCCCGGCTCGCTGCCGCGCACGACGAGCGGCAAGCTGCAGCGCGTGAAGTGTCGCGATCTCTATGCGAACGGCGCGCTGCCCGTCATCGCAGCACCGGTTGCCGTCGAAGCGGGCCAGGGAGCATTCGCATGACGGCCGCGCCCCTGGCCCCGGTGCTCGAGCTGCGCGACGTCACACGCACGTACGAAGGCGCGGGCCGCGTCGTCGCGGTGCGCGACGCGACGATCTCGATCGCCCGGCGCGACGTCGTCGCGCTCGTCGGTCCGTCGGGCAGCGGCAAAAGCACGCTGCTCAACCTCGCCGGCTTTCTCGACGTGCCGACGAGCGGCGAACGCTGGCTCGAAGGCCGCCGCATCGACGATGCGCCGGACACGCTCGAACGGATTCGCCGCGAACGCATCGGCTTCGTATTCCAGCAGTTCAACCTGATACCGGTGATGTCGGCGCTCGAGAACGTCGAGCTCGGCTGCTTCGCATGGGGCACGCCGCGCACGCGGCGCGAACGCGCGCGCGCGATGCTCGACGCGGTGGGGCTCGCCGCGCGCGAACGACATCGCCCCGGCGAGCTGTCCGGCGGCGAACAGCAGCGCGTCGCCCTGGCCCGCGCACTCGCCAAGGAGCCGGCGATCGTGATCGCGGACGAGCCGACCGCGAGCCTCGACAGCACGAATGCGCGGGCGGTCGCCGAGCTGATCCTCGACACCAATCGCACGCTGGGCACCGCCTTTCTGATTGCGTCGCACGACGATCGTCTGTGCGCGCACCTGCCGCGCCGCATCGAGATGCGCGACGGCGTACCGGGAGTGAATCGTGAACTGGTCGACGTTTGCGTGGCGTAACCTCTGGCGCAACCGGCGCCGCACCGTGCTGACGATGGCGATGATCGGCGTCGCCGCGTTCGCGTCGAGCCTCGCGCTCGGCTACGTGATCGCGACGTTCGATGCCGTGCGCGAAGGGTCGATCGACAGCGGCGTCGGCCACGTGCAGGTGCTGCATCACGGCTACCTCGACCTGATCGGCGAACGGCCGCTGCAATACGGGCTGACCGCCGACGAACAGGCCGCCGCCACGCAGGCGATTGCAAAGGTGCCCGGCGTCGCGACGACCGCGCGCGGCATCGACTTCGACGGGCTCGTATCGAACGGCGATCTCAGCTACGGCTTCGTCGGCGAAGGAATCGAACCGAACCGCGAGCCGCCCGGCTTCTTCGACTATCACACGGTACTGTCGGGCCGCTATCTGTCGCCGACGAACGCGGGGACCGAAGTCGTCGTCGGCGCCGAACTCGCACGCAAGCTCGGCGTGCACGTCGGCTCGGTCGTGCAGCTGATGGCGTCGACCGCGCACGGCGGCATCAACGCGACCGACGCGCAGATCGTCGGCGTGATGAGCACCGGCAACAAGGACGTCGACGAACGGATCGTCAACGTGACGTTTACGGCCGCGCAGGCGCTGCTGCGCACCGACCGCGCGTCGCGCATCGCGGTGTTCCTCGAGGACACCGCCGGCACGACGGCCGCCGCTGCGACGCTGCGCACCGCGCTGCCGACGCTCGACGTGCGGACCTGGGACCAGCTCGTGTCGCTCTATCACCAGGTCGTCGCGCTGTACAAGAACCAGTTCTCGGTGTTCGGCGCGATTCTGTGCGTGACGATCCTGCTGTCGATGAGCAACTGGATTTTGATGAGCATCGTCGAGCGGCGCCGCGAGATCTCGACGCTGCGCGCGCTCGGCGTGCCGGCCGCGACGGTGCGCGGCGTGCTGATCCGGGAAACCGCGCTGCTCGGCCTGCTCGGCGCGGCCGCCGGCATCGCGCTCGCGCTGTTGACGATGGTCGCGCTCAATCACGCGCAGATCCACCTGCCCGCACCGCCCGGCCGCGTGAAACCGATCCTGCTCGAATTCACCGTATCGCCCGTCGCCGTGGCCGCCGTCGAAGCCGCGTTCGTCGTGCTCGGCGTGGCCGCGGCGCTGCTCGCGACGATCGGGCTCGCGAAACGCAACATCCTCGAAGGACTCGCCCCATGAACCGCATTCGCCTTACGTTCGCCGCGCTCGTCGCGTGCGTGCCGCTCGCCGCGCACGCGGCCGACACGCCGACGGCCCAGACCATGCTCGCCCGTGCCGACGCATACCGCAGCACGGCCGCCGATACGCAGACGAACATCCGGATCACCAACGAGGTCGGCGGACAAGCCGGCGACGCGACGCGCTATCTCGTCTACACGCGCGGCAACGGCGACACGCTCGCGCTGACGCGCAGCGGCGAGAACGACGGCCAGAAATACCTCGCGACGACGCGCGGGCACTGGTTCTACGTGCCGAACACGCGCAGCGCGGTGCGCATCAACGGGATGCAGCGGCTGCAAGGGGAAGTCGTGATCAGCGATATCACGCGCACGCACTGGGCGGACAGCTATCGCGCGACGGCCGTGCCGGGCACGACGCCGATCGCCGGCAAGCCGGCCACCGAGCTCGACCTGAGCGCGACCGATCCCGACAACGTGTACCCGACGATCAAGCTGTGGGTGACGCCCGACACCGACGTGCCGGTGCGCGCGCAGTTCTTCCTGGCGAGCGGCCTGCTGTTTCGCAGCGCCGACTTTTCGGCTCCGGTCGACGCGAACGGCCGCAAGGTGATCCGCAAGATCACGTATCGCAACGAGGTCGAGAAGCAGCGCGCGAGCGTCGTCGACATCCTCGACGGCCAACCGCGCAAGATTCCGTCGGGCTGGTTCAATCCCGACACGCTCGCCGATGGCCAGTGAGTACGACGCCGATGCCGACGCTCATCGTGACCGCCTCCGTTCGTCGCCCGACCGCGCAAGCCGCACGTCCTGCGGCTGGCCCGGCGTCGCGCTCGCGATCCCGCTCGCGCTCGGTTGCACGCTCGCGCACGGAGCATCGCTGATGGATCAGCTCGGCACGCTCAACGGTATCGGCTACGCGCGCTCCGTCGACAGCATGGACGGCCGCGCGCTGCTCGGCCGCCTGATCGGCGACTCGCCGCGCAACCAGCAGGAAGCCGGCCTGCTCGCACGCATCGACGGCGAGAACCTGTTCGTGAACGCGCGCGTCGTCGCCAGCAACCATTCGCTCGGCGCGCAGGCGAGCCGCTTCAACGAAGCGGGCGTGCGCTACGCGTTCGACAACGGCATCACGCTGACGGCCGGCAAGCGGATCGATACGCTCGACACGTCGCAGGCGTTCTTCCCGCTCGGCTTCTTCCAGAAGCGGGCCGCGACGGCCGACATCTACGATCGCTACGGCGACGTCGAAGGCACGCCGCTCATCGAAGCGAAATGGGCCGGCGAACAGACCACGCTGCAGTTCATCGCCGGCGAGAACCGCACGTTGCGCAACGACGTCGACAACCGCGACGTGCAGGGCGCGACGCAACTCGTGCGCGGCGCGTACAACGGGTCGGGCGGCTCGGCCGCGCTGCTCGCGGGCCGTCACGCGGGCCGCGGCGGCGCGGGCGCGACGCTGTCGTTCGACGTCGCGCGCTCGAACACCGTCTATGCGAGCGCGTGGCTCGAGCGCGGCACGACGCGGCCGCTGCCCGCGTTCATCGCGAACGGCACGCCGCTCGATTCGGCCGCCGCGTACGACGCCGTCGATCGCCGCAACGATCGCCAGTACATGTGGCGCAGCGCGGTCGGCATGCAGAGCGCGCTGCCCGGCAATCTGTCGCTGATCGTCGAGTGGTCGCACGACGAAGCGCGTTACGACGCGAGCCAGTGGCGCCGAATGGTCGGCGCGGTGCAGGCGAACAACGCGCTGCTGCCCGTCGCGCCCGGCGCCGCGCTGGCCGGCCTCGGCGGCACGGCCAACTTCGTGAGCGTCGACGGCAGCCTGCGCGACTACCTGTTCGCGCGGCTCGGCAAGAAGGTCGGCCGCGTCGAGTATTCGCTGCGCGGCGTCTATTCGCCGCAGGACAAGGGCCTGCTCGCGATCGCGCAGGTCGTCGCCGACGTGAACACACGCGTGAGCGTCGATGTCGCGCTCACCCACGCCTTCTCCGACAGCCAGTCCGAGTACCGGATGGTCGGCCTCGGCACCCGCATCGACGCCGCCGTGCGCGTGCGTTTCTGACAGGAACCCTGCCATGTCCACGCTTTCCGCCCCCGCCCCGATCGCACCGCCGCTGCTGCTGCGCGTGGCCGACCAGGCTGCGTATCCGGTGCTGCGCCACCTCGACGCGATCGGCACGCCGCCGCGCGCGGCGGCCCGGCTCGTCGAAGCCGCCGCCGTGCGGCTGCTCGACAGCGAGATGGTGATCGCGCTGCGCGCCGCCACGCCGGACGTGCTGCCCGACGCGTCCGCGTCGACACCGCTGCGGCACGACGAGGCGCCGCTCACCGAAGCGCTGCTCGAGCAGATCGACCGCGAAGGGTTTCATCACCTGTTCAAGCCGTTCATGCGCGCATTCATCCGCATCATGTTCGGGCTGTTCTTCTCCGACGACCAGAACCGCCGTGCATGCGCGTGCATCGACGCCGGCCACAACTTCGCGTTCCTGATGAGCGACGGTGGCGGCCCGACGCTGGCCGCCTGGCGCACCGTCGTACGTAGCGACGACAACGGGCTCGCGCTGACCGTCGACAAGGTATGGGGCATCGAGGCGCATCGCGACTGCATGGCCGTCGTCGCCGCGCGCCTGCCGGGCGTGATGTTCCCGGCCGCCTATCTCGTGTGGCCCGAAGAGTATCGAAAACTGAAACGCACGACCTGCGGCGCGCCGTTCCTCGCGGGCAACCTGCAGCTCGCAAACGTCGGCGGCCAGGTGCGCGTCGCCGCCGAGGATCGGCTGCGGATCGGCGGGCCGACCGTCTTCAACAAATACCTGACCGTGGTGCGACCGTACTTCGTCCGCGCGCTGATGGCACACGTCGGCTGGCTCGAACGGACCGGCCGCGTCGAACTCGATGCCGACGCGCGCGCCGTGCACCGCTTCATCGCGGACGCCGCGCGCACCCAGACCGACGACGCGCACTACAGCTTCGGCAAGGTGCAGCGCGTGCTCGCGATCAAGCTGCTGTCGAACGAGTTCCTGAGCGCGCTCGTGCGCGACGGCAAGGTGCCGCTGTTCGACGACCAGCGCGACCTGCTGGCGTTTTCGAAGATGGAAGGCAGTTCGTACCGTTGTTATCACGAGCTTCGCAAGAGCCTGCGCTGCGAAGCCGGCAGTTGATCCACGCGACAGGCCGATCGATCCCGATCCATTCAACTCAACTCCAGGAGCTCCCCTCATGACGACCCAGAACGTTCCGGCCGACGCGCTCGACATCCTGTCCCGCGAAGTCGCGAAGATCCTCAACGTCGAAACCGTCGACACGGACGCCGGCATCGGCGAACTCGGCATCGATTCGCTGAACATCGTCGAGCTGATCGTGTTCTGCGAACAGCTTTACGGTTCGATCGATCCGGAAGCGCTGAACATCACGCAGTACACGACGCTGCAGCAGCTCGACGCGCAACTGCGCAGCCAGCAGCACGCGGCCTGATACGGCGATGCTCGCGCCCCTTGCCCCCGTGGCGACCGCCGCCATCGAGCCGGCCCCGGCGACCGCGCTGACCGTGCAGGCGCTCGCGTACCGGCGCGTCGCGCCGTCGCGCGACGGCGCGGCGGTGCCGCTCGACGACACGGCGCGCGCGATCGGCACGCTCGCGTGCGCCGAGCGCGAGCGGCTGTGCGGCGCGGTCGGCGCGGACGACTACGTGGTCAGCTCGACGATCCTGTCGATGCTGCTGATGAACGATTCGCCGCAGCATCGCGTGTTCGCGCAGGCGCTGGCCGGCGCGAACGACTACACGCCCGACTGGATGACCTGCTCGTACGAATGCGCGGGGTGGGGCTACGTGCTGCGCCGCACGCTCGCGACCGCGGCCGAGACCGGGCCGCGCACGCTGCTGCTGCAGATCGTCGACATCGACGTGCACGGCTATACGTACTGGCACGGCAATCCCGCATGGGGGCGCTCGGGCTTCGGCGTCTGCACGCTGCTCGTCGACGTCGGCCGCGAACCGGCGCAGTCGGTGATCGCCGACGCCGCGCCGCCGTCCAGTGCGGTCGTGCGGCTCGGCCGCGACATCCGCACGTTCTGCGCGGCGCGCCCGGGCCTGCACGCGGCGTTGCCGTTCTTTCCGGCGACGTCGCGGCGCGCGCTGCTCGCGTCGGTCGGCAAGACGCCGCTGCTGCCGGACGGCCACGGCGTGTTCGGCCATGCGTTCGGCAGCGACCCGTGGCTGTCGGTGCTGCTCGCGCGGCGCGACGGCGACACGCCGCGCCGCGCGGCCGTCTGCTCCCTCGCGCTGAACGGCTATTACGCGATCGCGGACGTCGCGTTCGCGCCGGACGCGACGTTCTCTCTCGACGGCGAGGCGTGACATGGTGCGACCCGTTCACTTCACCTACCGGATCGAGCGCGATGCGCGCCAGCCGGTCGCGGTCGCGGCCAGCGCATACCGGATGCCGCTCGACACGCCCACCGACTACGCACGCGCCGCGCTCGCGGAAGCGGCCGGCGATGCGTACGACGCTGGCAATACGTCGGACGCGGCCGACGGCGAACGCCGCGTGCTGCTCGACCACGTGCAGTATTTCGCATTCCTCGCGGAAATCACCGCGCGGATTCGCGACGCGGTGCACCCGGACGCGCGCCTGTTCATCGAAGTGTGCGCGCCGTATTTCGGTGCGCTGCCGGCCGAACTGCTCGCGCCGCACGTGCTGCTCGGCGTGCACCTGTACGACGAAGCCTTGCGCGATGCCGCGCGCGGCGCGCCGGTCGTCTGGATCGGCGACCGCATCCTGCGCGATGCGGAATTCGCCGGCGACAACCGCGTGTGCTGCGCGATCTGGCCCGCGCGGCTCGCCGATGCGTTCGACGCGCAACTGCGCGGCGCGTGGCCGGCGTTCGCGATCCGGCTCGAGCCGCACCCCGGCGCGTCGCGCGCCGCCCCATTCACCGATTCCGCCCATCATTCCGGCGCCGCCGCGCGGCCGGGGAGACCCTGATGAACGACACGCTTACCGTGATGCAGGACACGGCCGATATCCGCTGGTCGATGCCCGTCGATGCGCTGATGTCGAACGACTACGCGCTGCGCGAAGAGGCGCTGAACCGGCTGTACGAGAAGGCTAAGGCCGCGCAGTGGGACGTCGCGACCGACGTCGACTGGCGCCACGACCTCGACCCGGCGAACCCGCTCGGCATGCCCGACCCGACGCTGCTGATCTATGGCACCGAACTGTGGGGCAAGCTGGCCGACGCCGACAAGCGCGAGGTACGCCACCACGCGCAGGGCTGGCTGCTGTCGCAGATCCTGCACGGCGAGCAGGCTGCGCTGATCTGCGCGTCGAAGCTCGCGTCGGCCGAGAACGGCCTGAGCGCGCGGCTGTGCGCGGCCGCGCAGATGATGGACGAAGCGCGCCACGTCGAGGCGTACGCGAAGCTCGTCAACGAGAAGCTCGACGTCAGCTACCCGATGAGCCGCTCGCTGAAGGGGCTGCTGCACGACACGATCACGAGCAGCGCGCTCGACATGACGAACCTCGGGATGCAGGTGCTGGTCGAGGGCATCGCGCTGTCGATCTTCCAGAGCGTCGTCGCGTACAGCACCGACCCGTTCATCAAGGACCTGTTCCTGCGGATCCAGCGCGACGAAGCGCGTCACTTCGCGGTCGGCCGGATCACGCTGTGCCGCGTGTACGCGGAGATGAGTTCGCACGAGCTGCGCGAGCGCGAGGAATTCATCTGCGAAGGCGCGGCCGTGCTGTACGAGCATCTGTGCGCGGACGACATCTGGGAGCCGATGGGACTGTCCAAGCGCGAATGCAGCGCGATGGTGCGCGAGTCGCCGGTATCGAGCTCGATCCGCCGCTCGATCTTCCGGCGCCTGGTGCCGACGATCCGCGAGATGGGCCTGCTCACGCCGACCGTGCAGGCGACCTTCGAAAAGCTCGACGTCCTCGACTACGCGGCGATGCCGCTCAACTGACATGACGATGCCCTCCTCCCCCGCATCCCGCGACGCCGGCTTCTGGATCGGCATCGACGCGGTGGCCTACGAGCTGCCGGGCCCGCCCGTCGATATCGAAGCCTGGGCCGCCGAACGCGACTATCCAGCCCAGCGGGCGGCCGCGATCGCGCAGTCGGGCAGCCGCTATTTCCACATGGCGCTCGACACGAGCGAGACCGATCTCGCGATCGCGGCGGTCGGCCGGCTGCTCGATACCGCGCGCGTGCCTCCGTCCGACGTCGGCGCGATCGTGCATGTGCACACGCAGCAGTTCAGCGTGCCGCCCGCGCCGCGCAGCCTGCCGCACGAAGTGGCCGCGCGCTTCGGCATCGAGCCGCTGTGGCTCGGCTCCGTCGCGCAACTGAACTGCGTATCGGTCGCGGCCGGCATCGAAACCGTGCGCGCGCTGATGCGCCGCCATCCGCAGATCGACGCGGCGCTCGTCGTGTCGTCCGACCGCGTATACGGCGAGGATTACCGGATGCGGCAGATGACGGGCGTGCAGTGCGACGGCGCGGCCGCGATGCTGATCGCGCGCAACAGCACGAAGAACCGGCTCGGCGGCATTGCGATCGAAACGCATGCGAAATGGCATCGCGGGTCTGACACGGTCGCCGCGAACGAGGCCGACCTGATCATGATGGAGTGGCCGTACACGCGTCGTGCGATCGACGCGGCCGTCGCGCTCGAACCGCATGCGCTCGACGCATACGACCTCGTGCTGCCGCACAACGCCGACCTGCCCGGCTGGAGCGCGCTGTGCCGCGCGATGCGCGTGCCGGCCGAGCGGCTCTATGCGGACAACATCCATGCGCGCGGCCACGCGTGCTGTTCGGATTTCCCGATCAACCTGGCCGACGTCGGGCTCGATGCGGTCGCGCACGGCCGGCGCGTGCTCGGCGTGATGCAGTCGAACTGCGGCGCGTATGCGGCCGCCACGCTCCATCCGGTGAGCCGCCATGACGCCTGAGCGCCCGCTTCCCGCCGCCGATCAGGCGTGGATCGCCGATCTGCGCACGCCGTGCTACGTGTACGAGCCCGAGATCGCGATCGCCCGCTACCGGTCGCTGAAGGCGCGGCTCGGCACGCGGCTGATCGTGTCGCTGAAGGCGAATCCGAACCAGGACATGCTCGCGCGTTGCGCGCATGCGTACGAGGACGGCGTCGAACTCGCGAGCCGCGGCGAACTCGACGCGGTGATCGGCCGGATCAAGACGCCGCGCTACCTGAACAATCCGTCGATGGACGAGATGTTCATGCGCGCGGGGCTCGCGTCGCGCTGCCATTTCGTGCTCGACAACCCGGACGCGGTCGCGCGCTTCGTGCCGCTCGCCCGCGAAGCGGCGGCCGGCGGCAGCACGCCGGGCGCCGTGCTGCTGCGCGTGAACGCCGGCGCGCTGGCGGGTGAACACGCACGGGCGCTGTGGCACGACCACTTCGGGATGACGCCGAACGAGGCGCACGACGCGGTGCGCACGCTCGTGGCCGCCGGCTTGCCCGTCGCCGGGCTGCATGTGTTCTCCGGCCCGCATTCGTTCATCCGCCAGGACCCGACGCAGCCGGACACGCTCGTGTTGCCCGAACGGCTCGCGGCGCTGGCGCGCGATCTCGCACCGGCCAACGGTGCGCCGCTCGCGTCGCTGAGCCTCGGCGGCGGTTTCGCCGACGATCATCCGGGCGATGCCGCGTTCGAACGCTATGCCGCCGCGCTCGCGCCGCTCGCCGGCCAGTATTCGCTCGCCCACGAATCGGGCCGCGCGATCTTCGCGGATGCGGGCGTGTTCGCGACGCGCGTCGTCGCGGTCAAGACGTGGCAGGACCGCACGATCGCGGTCTGCGACGGCGGGCTGTCGCATGCGTTCCTGCTCGCGCAGACCGAAACGATGATGCGCCGCCTGGCCGCGCCGTCGCTCGTGCGCCGCACGCCCGCGCCGCCGCCCCGTGGCGTGCCGACGCTCTACGTCGGCAGCACCTGCAGCCGCGCGGACGTGATCGGCCGCGACGACACGGGCGCGCCGCCCCAGGTCGGCGACATCGCGGTGTTCGAACGCTGCGGCGCGTATCACCGCACGTACTCGATGGCGCATTTCCTGTCCCACGAAGCCGCGCACGTGTACGTGCGGCCGGCCTGAACCCGAGGAGCCGATCATGAACGCATTGATCAGCATCGCCGACCTGCTCGAACACGGCGCCGAGCGCTGGCCGCATCGTCCGGCGTATGCCGACGGCGGCGGCACCCTGACTTACGACCAGCTCGCGCGCGCGGTTCGGCGCGCCGCCGCCGCGCTCGCCTCGCGCGGCGTGCGACCCGGCGAACGCGTCGCGATCTACGCGCCGAAGCGCATCGAAACCGTGGTCGCGATGCTCGCGGCCAACGCACTCGGCGCGATCTTCGTGCCGGTCAATCCGCAGTTGAAGGAAGCGCAGATCGAACACATCGTCGCCGACAGCGGCGCCGCGCTGTTCGTGACCGGCGCGCAGCGGCTCAAGCGCCTGCCAACACTCGCCGCGCTCGTCGGCGAACGCACGCTGCTGATCGAGGAATTGGCCGATGCGATCGAAGCGGCCGACACCGACGCGCCGGCGTCGGCATCGGCAGCGCCCCCCTTCGGCCGCCCGGTCGACGACGATCCGGCCGCGCTGCTCTACACGTCGGGCTCGACCGGCAAGCCGAAAGGCGTCGTCGTGTCGCATCGCAACCTGGTATCGGGCGCGTTCAGCGTCGCCGCGTACCAGCAGCTCGCCGAAGACGACGTCGTGCTCGGCGTGCTGCCGCTCAGCTTCGACGCGGGCCTGAGCCAGCTGACGACCGCGCTCGCGTCCGGCGCGTGCTATACGCCGCTCGACTTCCTGCAGCCGGCCGAAGTGCCGCGCCATTGCGAAGCGTTCGGCGTCACGTCGATCACCGGCGTGCCGCCGCTGTGGATGCAGCTGACGTCGGCCGGCTGGAGCGACAGCACACGCACGCGGGTCCGCCGCTTCGCGAACACCGGCGGCCATCTCGCGACGCCGCTGCTGCATCGCCTGCAAGCGCTGTTCACGCAGGCGTCGCCGTACCTGATGTACGGGCTGACCGAAGCGTTCCGCTCGACCTACCTGCCGCCCGCGGACGCGGCGCTGCGCCCGACGTCGATCGGCAAGGCCGTGCCGAACGCGGAGATCCTCGTGCTGCGCGCGGACGGCAGCGAATGCGCGGCCGACGAGCCCGGCGAACTCGTGCATCGCGGCGCGTTCGTCACGCTCGGCTACTGGAACCGGCCGGAGCTGACCGCGCAGCGCTTTCGGCCGCTGCCGCGCCGCCACGGCGAAATCCCGCGCCCGGACGTCGCCGTGTGGTCCGGCGACATCGTGCGGCGCGACGCGGACGGCTACCTGTACTTCGTCGCGCGCGGCGACGACATGATCAAGACGTCCGGCTATCGCGTGAGCCCGACCGAGGTCGAGGACGTGCTGTTCGCGCTGCCGCACATCCGCGAGGCTGCCGTATTCGGCGTCCCGCACCCGGCGCTCGGCGAGGCGATCGCCGCGTGCGTCGTGTCGACGCTCGACGCCGACGCGTGCCGCGCCGACATCGCCCGCGCATGCCGCGACGCGCTGCCCACCTACATGAACCCGCTCGTCGTCGAGCCGCTGCCCGCGTTGCCGCGCAACCCGAACGGCAAGATCGACCGACCGGCGCTGAAAGCGCAGTATCGCGACGCGTTCGCGCGCCCGAACCTCGAGGAGACCGCCGCATGACCCTGTCGACGCTCGATGAAACCTGTGTCGGCGCGCCGCGCGTCGCCGCGCCCGGCATGCTCGCGCTGTCCGGCGGCGTCGTGGTGCTGCCGCCCGCCGTCGTGTTCAGTGCGATCCAGGCGCAGGAGCGCCATCCCGGCTACCGGCACCTGCTGCTGCCGCAGGCGCGCTTTGCGCGGCCGCGCGGCCTGGGCGCGCTGACGCCCGACGAAGGCACGCGTCTCGCGCCGGGCGGCCGGCCCGCGCTGCGCGTCGCGCCGCCCGGGCGCAGCCTCGCCGATCTCGCCGCCGATGCCGCGCTCGACCTGCGCGACCAGCTCGGCTCCGGCGCGCTGGCCCGCACGACGCATGTGATCGTCGCCAGTTGCGCGCTCAACGAAGGCATCGGCGACTCGGTCGTCGGCCGCATGCAGTACGAACTCGGGCTGCAGCGCGTGACGCCGTTCGCGCTCGGCCAGAACGGCACGCTCGGCTGGTATTCGGCGCTGATGCTGCTCGACGGGCTGCTGCGCGACGAAGGCGACCAGGCGCTCGTGATCCTCAGCGACAAGTGGCTCTACCCGTTCTTCCGCCAGTTCGGCGACCTGGTCGGCTACGGCGACGCGGCCGCCGCGCTGCTCGTGTCGCGCGCAGGCCCGTCGCCCGAGCCGGCCGCGTGGGGCGGCGTGCGGTCCGTCGCGCTCGAATTCGGGCCGTCGATCGCCGATCCGTGGGCCGATGCGCCGGCCACGCTGCGCGACACGCTCGCGCCGGTCGCCGCGCGCGCGATCCGCCGCGCGCTCGACCAGGCCAACCTGCGTGCGAACCAGATCGACTGGTGCGTGCCGCCCGGCTTCGATCCCGGCTTCGCGGCGCGCGTGGCCGACGCCGCGTCGATTCCGGTCCCCGCGCGCATCCAGCACGACGGGTCGGGCCATCTGTCGTCGGCCGAATCGGCCGCCGCGCTGATCCGGCTCGCGGGCGCGCTCGACGAAGGCGAACGCCGCACGGTGCTCGTATGGGATGCAGCGCTGCATGGCGCGGCGGCAGCAGCCGTCGTCGACCTGGCCGGCGGGCTCGACGCCGCACTCGATATCGAAGGAGACGCATGATGAGCGCCTACAAGGTCAGCCTGCGCGAGCTGCGCTTCTTTCTGTGGGAACTGTTCGAGGCCGACAAGCGGTTCCTGTCGGAACACGGCCTGTACGGCACGCACGATCGCGCGTCGATCGATGCGCTCCTCGAACGCGCACGCGATTTCGCGCTCGACCTCGGCCGCAGCTACCAGCAGGCGGACGTCGAGGGCTGCACGCTGCTCGACGACGGCCAGGTACGGATTCCTTCGCATTTCCACGCGTTGTGGGCGCGCTTTCGCGACGAGTGGTCGAACACGCTGTTCGGCACCGCGCACGGGCTGCCGCCGATCGTCACGCAGATGATCTACGAGATGTTCATGGGCGCGAATCCGTCGTTCATGACGTACGGCGGCTTCACGCGCCCCGCGGTCAAGCTGCTGCAGATGCACGGCACGCCGCACCAGAAGGCGCTGATCGCGCCGCTCGAAGCATACCGCTGGGATGCGTGCTTCTGCGCGACCGAACCGCAGGCCGGCACCGACCTGACCGCGGTCGCGCTGCGCGCGACGCCGCTCGAACGCGACATCTACGCGATCGACGGCGAGAAGGTCTATATCTCGGCCGGCATGCACGAGCTGACGGAAAACACGCTGTACTTCGTGCTCGGGCGCGTCGACACCGCATCGCCGGATTCGTTCTCGCTGTCGTGCCTCGTCGTGCCGCGCTTCTGGCCCGACGAAACGACCGGCGAGCTGCAGCCGAACCACGTCGACTGCATCGGCCTGCCGCGCAAGATGGGGCTGAAGGGCTGCGCGAACACCCATCTCGTGTTCGGCTCGAACGGCACGACGAAAGGCTGGCTGCTCGGCGGCCGCCGCAACGTCGGCCTGCTGCAGCTGATGCCGCTGATGAACCAGGCGCGGATGAGCACCGGGATGTTCGGCGTCGGCGTCGCGTCGAGCGCGTACCTGCACGCGGTCGAGTATGCGGGCCGCCGGCTGCAGGGCCGGCCGATCGAGCGCGCGTCGAACACGAACGCGGCACGCGTCGCGATCGTCGAGCACGCGGACGTGCAGCGCATGCTGGTCGACATGAAAAGCCGCGTCGACGGCTGCCGCGGCCTGCTCGGCAAGCTCGCGGCGACCGCGACGCGCGCGGCGATGCTCGAGGCGACGCCGGACGCCGACCCGGCCGAGATCGAGCGTCATCGCAAGCTGCAACTGCTGCTGACGCCGATCTGCAAGGCGTTCATCTCCGATCAGGCGTGGCGGATCTGCGAAACGGCGATCCAGGTGCACGGCGGGCTCGGCTATACCGATGCGAGCCCGGTCGAGCAGAACGCGCGCGACGTGAAGATCCTGTCGATCTGGGAAGGCACGAACTACATCCAGGCGCAGGATCTCGTGCGCGACAAGCTCGGCTTCGGTCGCCATTCGCGGCTGATCCAGTACTACCGCGACGAACTCGACGCGTTCCTCGCGCAGCAGCATCAACCCGGCACGCATGTGGAATTGCGGCCGCTGTTCGATGCGCTGCGCGCGGGCGCCGACCGCATCGCCGCCGCGCTCGACGACATCGCGCGCGACGTGCAGGACGGCCATACGCATCGCAGCAGCCAGTTCTACACGCGCTTTCTGGAGATGTTCGGCGTGGTCACGTCGGCATGGGTGCTGCTCGAATCGGCGACGATCGCCGCGCGCCGGCTCGATGCGCCGGAAACGGCCGACGCGCCGGCCGAACTCGCGTTCTATCGCGGCAAGCTGAAAAGCGCGCGCTACTACTTCGCGAACGTGCTGCCCGTCGTCGACCAGCACGCGGCCGTGATCGCCGCGATGGCGCACGCGGCGATCAGCGTCAGCAGCGACGAACTCGCCGCGGTGGAATGACATGGACACGACGCTCGATTCCGGCACCTCCGCCACCATCGCCGCGATCGACGATGCGCCGCGCAACCTGCTCGGCCGCCCGGCGACGCGCCATCGCGGCACCGACATCGACGGCGCGACGCTCGACCCCGAAGCGCTGCGCGTGCGCGATCTCGACCTGAACGCGCTGATCGGCGCGACGACGTTCGAAGGCGCGCTCGCGCATCTGTGGTTCGACGTCGCGCCCGGCAGCACCGACCATCGCGCGCACGAGGCGACGATCGGCGCGCGGCTCGCCGCGTTCGCCGACGCACTGGCGCCCGGCTCGGTCGCGCAGTCGGTCGCGGCCGAGCTCGGCGCGGCCGGCGTTGCGCCGGTATTCGCGGCCGCGTCCGGCCTGCTGCGCGGCCTCGACGACGTGACCGCACGCGTACATGGCGCGGCGCCGGACGATGCCGATCTCGACACGATGCTGCGATGCGCGGCCGCCGCACCGTTTCTACTGCATGCGGCGATCGAGGGCCGGCCGTTCGCGGCAGGCGCGGGCGCTGGCAGCACGGCGCTCGACGCAGCGCAGACACAAGCGCAACGCATGCTCGTGCTGACCGGCGCGACGCGCCGCGACGCACCGGCGCAAGCGGCGATGGACATGCTGCTCGTCGCGTGGCACGCGGGCTTCGGCTACATCACGCCGACCGTGCTCGCGCCGCGCGTCGCGATCGGCACCGGCGTCACGCTGACCCAGGCCGTCGCATCCGGCTTTCTCGCGAGCGGGCCGTCGCACGTCGGCGCGGCGCTCGAAGCGATGCAGTGGCTCGCCGCGCTCGCGCAGTCGGTGCCGGGCGGCGCCGGTGCGCGGGCCGCGGCGCTCGATACGGCCGGGCGCGCGGCGATCGACGCGGCGGTCGACGCGAAACGTACGCTGTACGGCTTCGGCCATCCGCTGTTCGTCGCCGATCCGCGTCCGCCGCACATACGTGGCCGGTTGACGGAAGCACGCTTCGACGGCCGATACATGACGCTGTTCGACGCGTGCTGCGCGCAGGCCGACGCGCGCCGCGCGCTGCGGCCGAACATCGATTTCCTGACCGCCGCGACGCTGCTCGAACTCGGCGTCGCCGCGCCGTCATGGGGCGTCGGCGTCGGGCTCGGCGCACGCATCGCGGCGATGGCCGCGCATGCCGTGGAACGGCGCCGCCGCCCGGCGTTCGGCGTCAACAGCGCGACCGCGCGACGGCTGCTGGCCGCCGTGCCGGTCGGCTGGCTGTGAACCCTCACCCTTTCGCACAAGGAACGTCATGCTGCTCAAGAACCTGCGCCCGGCGAACGACTACGATCGCTTCGCCACCGAAACGCTCGAACCGTGGGACCTGCTGTTCATCAGTCGCATCCGCCAGCTCGCGCGCGGGATGACGGCCGGCACGATCGCCGATATCGGCACGGCCACCGGCGTCGTGCCGGTGCGGCTCGCGACCGATCCGGCGATGCGCGGCTGGCGCTACGTCGGCATCGACCTCGATCCGGCGATGCTCGACGAAGGCCGCCCGCGCATCCGCGAACTGGGGCTCGCCGACACGATCGAGATGCGCGTCGGCGACGCACTCGCGCTGCCGTTCGACGACGGCACGCTGACGATGGCGGTCGGCCGCGCGACGCTGCACCACCTGCCCGACAAGGCGCTCAGCCTGACCGAGATGTATCGCGTGCTGGAGCCGGGCGGCATCGCGCTCGTGCACGACATGCGCCGCGACGCGCCGCAGCACCTGCTCGACCGCTTCACCGAGATGCGCGCGGCCGCCGACTATCCGCCGACCCACGTCGAGGAAAAGATCACGCTCGACGAAGCGCATGCGCTGGTGGCCGAAGCCGGCCTGACTGCCGTTGCGTCGATCTACAGCCCGAGCATGGGGCTCGGCGCGCTGGGCTTCGAAATCCTGCTGAAGAAACCGGCGCTGGCCTGAGCGATGACCGATCTCGCCTTCCTCGCCGCGCATGCGGCCGTGCGGCTCGGCGCCGACGACGTGCAGTGCGCGCCGGTCGCGCCCGGCGCGACGCTGCCGCTGTGCGTGACGCCGCGCAGCGCCGAACTCGCGACGTCGCCGGAGATGTTCGTCGCGTGGTACCGCTCGCGGCTCGACACGATCGACACGCTGCTCGATGCATGCGGCGCGCTGCTGTGGCGCGGCTTCGCGGTGCCCGACACCGCCGCGTTCGGCCGCCTCGGCGCGCTGTATCCGGCGCACGCGAACGGTTATACGGCAGGCGCCGCCCCGCGCCGGCAGATCGACGGCCAGGTCTATGAATCGACCCGCATGCCGCCGCCGTTCAGGATCGGGCTGCATCAGGAGATGGCCTACATGCCCGCGTTCCCGCGCCTCGTCGCGTTCTACTGCCGGCAACCGGCCGACGCGGGCGGCGAAACGCCGATCTGCGACATGCGGCGCGTGACCGCGCGCGTGCCGGCCGCGCTGCGCGCGCGGTTCGCCGAGCGCGGCGTGATGTATCTGCGCAATTTCGCGGCGCCGGGCGACCGCGCGGACGGCCTCGCCGCGAACCCGAACCTGCCGTTCGCCGCGTACCACCGGCCGTGGGACGACGCGTTCGGCACGACGGCGCGCGACGAGGTCGAACGGCTGTGTGCGGAACGCGGCGTCGGCTGCCGCTGGCTCGACGACGGCAGCGTGACCGTGTCGCACGTCGGCAGCGCGCTGCGCACGCATCCGCGCACCGGCGAGACGGTGTGGTTCAACCAGGCGAGCGCGCAGCACCCGAACCCGCGTTCGATGGGCGAGCTCAGCTATCGCTACCTGCAGCGCATCTACGGCGCGCGCGCTGCGTTCCCGTACGAGATCCGCTACGGCGACGGCGCGCCGATGCCGTTCGACGATCTGGCGGCAATCTACGACGCGCTCGACGACGAGGAATGCGCGTTCCCGTGGCAGGCCGGCGACGTGCTCGTCGTCGACAACATGCTGGTCGCGCACGGCCGCAACCCGTACCGGGGCGCGCGCGACACGCAGGTCATGCTGTTCGACTGAGGATGCCGACGATGAGCGTTTCGTTTCTTGCGTCCGTGCGCGCGATGTTCGGCCCGCCCGCCGCGTTCGACCGGCCGCAGCGCGCGGGCACGCCGCCGCTGCCCGACGCGCATGCGCCGGGCGCGGCGCTCGGCGCACGCGCGATCGACGTCGCGGCCGGCGACTTCCGCTTGTCCGCGCGCCACGTGCGGTTCCGGCTCGGCGCGATCACCGCGATCGTGGGGCCGAACGGCTCGGGCAAGACCACGCTGCTCGAGACGCTGCTCGGCTTCCGGCGCGGCGGCAGCGACGTGCGCGTGCTCGACGTGCCGGCCGAACGCTTCATGCGCGATTCGCGGTCGCTGCGGCGGCTCGGCGCGCAATTGCAGAAGGTCGAGTATCCGGACCATCTGCGTGTGTCGGAGATCGTCGCGCTGCACCGCGCAATGTACGCGCACACCGATGCGGCGATCACCGACGCGCTCGGCATCGCCGAACTGCTCGACAAGCCGTGCCGCGCGCTGTCGAAGGGGCAGCGCCAGCGCGTGGACCTGTACGTCGCGCTCGCGCACCGGCCGGAGCTGGCCGTGCTCGACGAGCCGTTCACGGGGCTCGACCGCCGCTATGCGGGCGTCGTGATCGACCTCCTGCGCCATCGCGCGAGCGGCACGAGCGTCGCGATGATCTGCCATTCCGACGAAGAGCTGAGCGTGGTCGACGATCTCGTGTGGGTGCGCGACGGCGGCGTGCGCTACCAGGGCGACCAGGACACGCTGCGCGCCAGGCTCGTCGGCGATGCGCGCGCGGTCCTGCATTGCCGCGACGAAGCCGACGCGCGCGCGCTGCGCAAGCGGCTCGCGGCGCTGCCCGGCGTGACCGGCGTGCGCGTATCGGCCGCGCATGTGGTCGAGGCGTTCGGCGATGCGACGCTGCATCCGAACGTGCACCGGATCGTCGGCGAACAGGGCATCCAGCATCTCGCGCTCGCGCCGAGCACGCCGGGCGACCTGCTGCGCCTGTGCACCGAGGGCCCGACCCATGACTAAGGTGTTCCTGATCCTCGTGCGCAACGAGCTGCTCGGCTATCTGCGCAGTCGCTCGTCGCTGTTCTGGACGCTCGTGTTCCCGGTGTTCCTGCTGAGCGTGATGCTGTTCGCGTTCGGCGGCTCGGGCTCGCTCGGCACGGCCGACCTCGCGTTCGACCTGCCCGGCGGCGCGACACCGTACAACCAGGCGTGCCAGGCGCAGATCGTCGCCAGCCTGTCGCACAGCGACACGGTGAAGGCGACCTTCGGCGGGCGCGGCGCGCCGGCCGACCGCGTGACCGTCGTGCTCGGCGCGGACGAACGCACGCCGGCGACGATCCGCTACGACTTCAACGGCTCGCTCGCGGTAAAGGCCGCGTCGCGCGTCGTCGAGATCGCGCTCGCGCGCTGCGCCGCGCAGCAGCTCGGGCTGCCGGCCGCGCAGGCGCGCTTCGAGAACGCCGCCCCCACGCGCCGCCCGTTCGACTATGGCGCATTCTTCGCGACCGGCATCCTGGTGATGGCGTTCATGGCGATCGGCCTCAATTCGACGACCACCGCGATCGCCGCGCTGCGCGAGCGCAATACGTTCAAGCTCTACGTGTGCTTCCCGGTGTCGCGCGGCGTGTTCCTCGCCGCGCTGATCGTCGCGCGGATGGCGATGATGGCGCTGTCGGCGCTCGTGCTGCTGACGGTCGCGCGCGTCGCGTTCGGCATCGCGCTGCCGATCGCGACGCCGGACGGGCTGCGCGCGTTGCCGATCGTGCTGCTCGGCGCGGCGATGGTGCTGAGCATCGGCGTGCTGCTGGCGAGCCGCACGCGGTCGCTCGCAGCCGCCGAACTCGCGTGCAACGTCACCTACTACCCGCTGCTGTTCTTCAGCGACCTGACGATTCCGATGCACGACGCGCCCGCGTGGCTGAAGGCCGGGCTCGCGTTCCTGCCGACCAACCAGTTCGCGGTCGCGCTGCGCGGCGCGCTGGTCGACGGCGCGCCGTATGCGCAGCTCGCGCCGCAACTGCTCGGCATGGCCGCGTGCACCGCGCTGTTCCTGTTCGCCGCCGCGCGGCTGTTCCGCTGGCACGACGCGTGACGCGTCGCCACGCTGTTTCGACGAAGGAGAGACACCGATGAAATCGAACCATCCCATAACCGACTACCTGCTGCACGCGAGCAACTTCCTGCCGGCGATCGTGTTCCTGTTCTACGGCCGGCTCGGCCCCGAGCAGCCGGACCTGCGCTGGACCCATGCGTTCCTGATCGGCGGCGTGCTCGCGCTCGTGCACGGCGCGTGGCTGATGCGCCGCGCGGAGCGCAACAGCATCGCGATCGGCGTCGACCTGTTCCTCGTGATCGGCGCGGTGCTCGCGCTCGTGTCGCCGACAGGTAGCCGTCTGTGGGGCGAGGAACTCGGGCCGGCCGCGATGCTCGTCTGCGTGCTGGTGGTCGGCATCGTGCATACCGCTTGGTCGGACGGCGGCTTCGTCGACGGCACGTTCGTCGACCATGCGCGCACGCGTTCGCTGTCGCTCGTGCTGCTTGCGGTTACCGTCGTCGCGCTCGCGGTGTCGATTGCGATGCGCCACAGCCCGCTGTGGGGCGGCGTCGTGCCGCTGATCGCGCTCGTCGTCGTGCGCGGCCGGCTGCGCAAGCAGCTCGCGCGAGCACGCTGACGATGAACGCGTTGCCCGCACACGCGGCACACGCCGCGCAACGGCACGCGCTCGCCGCGGCGCTCGGCGACGGCTGGCTCGAAGGCACGGCCTGCGAGCCGTATGCGGCCGACGTCATGCAGCACGGCGGCGTGCCGCTCGGCGTCGCGCGGCCGGCATCGACCGCCGACGTGCGCGCGCTCGCCCGCGTCGCCGTCGCGCACCGGATCGCGCTCGTCGCCCAGGGCGCACGCAGCGGGCTCGTCGGCGCCGCCGTGCCCGATCGCAGCGGCACGCAATGCGTGGTGTCGTTCGAGCGGATGCGCGCCGTTCGCGCGTTCGATCCGGCCAATCGCAGCATCACGGTCGACGCCGGCGTGCGGCTGTCCGACCTCAATCGCGTGGCGGGCGAAGCCGGCCTCTGCGTGCCGATCGATCTCGGCAGCGATCCGGCGGCCGGCGGCCTCGTCGGCGCGAACGCGGGCGGCAGCCGCCTGGTCAAGTACGGCGATGTGCGCCGTCACGTGCTCGGCGTCGAAGTCGTGCTGGCGGACGAAGCCGGCACCGTGATCGACGCGCTCGCGCCGCTGCGCAAGCGCAACGCGGGCTTCGACGTCGCGCAATGCTTCATCGGCGCGAACGGTGCGAACGGGCTCGTGACGGCCGTGTCGTTCGCGCTCGCGCCGCTCGAACGGTCGTCGTGCGCGGCGTTCGTCGCGTTCGCGTCGTACGATGCGGCGCTCGCCGGCCTGCTCGCGTTCGAACGCGCATTCGGCGAGATGGTGTCCGCGTTCGAGTTCATGTCGGCGGCGACGGTCGGCTGCGTCGCCGCGGCGTTTCCGGCATTGCGCGTGCCGTTCGAGCCCGGTGAAGCCGGATGCTACGCGCTCGTCGAAATCGCGACCGGCATGCCGGGGCTCGATGCGCTGCTCGAGGAACGCACGGTCGCGACGCTCGATGCGCTCGCGAACGAACGCGTCGTACTCGACGCGGCGTGCGCGCCGGCCGAACGGTTCTGGCGGATTCGCGACGCGCTGCCGGCCGCGGTCGCGCTGGACGGCCTGCCGCTGTCGTTCGACGTGTCGTTTCCGCGCGGCGCGCTGGCCGGATTCGTCGCCGATGCCGAGCAGTGGCTCGCCGCCGCGCATCCGGCGCTGCGCTGTCATGCGTTCGGCCATTTCGGCGACGGCGGCTGCCATCTCGTCGTGTCGATTCCGCCTACCGCGGCGCAACGCTACGGGCCGCTGCAGCAAGTGGCGCTGCGCGGCGCGCTGTACGACCGCGTCGTGCAGGCAGGCGGCTGCTTCAGCGCGGAGCATGGCGTCGGGCCGGTCAATATCGCGTACTACCGCAAGCACGTGCCGGCCGCGCAACGGCAACTCGCGGGCGCCGTCCAGCACGCGATCGATCCGCTCGGCCTGGTCGGGCGGGTCCGTTACTGATGCACCGCTTCGACACCCCACGGAGAATTCGTATGATGTCGCCCCGCCCGCCCAGCCCCGCCGTCGCCGTCGAGCCGGACGACGATCCGTCGTCCGCGGGCATTTCCACGCTGCCCGACTCCGGTGCGATGGTCAACGTGCGCGGCGTCGCGTATGTCATTGAATTGCCGCCGCGTGACCATGCGCGGCCGGCGCTGTGGCGCGAGCTTGCGCACTGGCGCAACGATCGGTCGGGCGATCACGCATCGGATGGCGACGCCGAGCGGGATGCACCGCAGGGTTAGGTGAGCGTTCGCGTCGCTCCGTGCGGCCGTGACGAACGGCCGCGCGCGGTCGTCGTAGTCGATGTCGATGTCGATGTCGATACAAGTGGGACGGCGGCTACCGGTGCCGACTCCGGTGACCGCAACGCTTCGCGCGGCATGCCGAACACGGCAGCTTCGGCCGACGGCTCACCCCGCCCGCGCGACCCGGAAGACCGACATCGCGACCTGCATCGAACCGGCCTGCTGCTCGAGCGCCGTCGCGGCCGCACTGGCCTGTTCGACCAGCGCGGCGTTCTGCTGCGTCATCTGGTCCATCTGCGTAACGGCCTGCCCGACCTGGTCGATGCCCGCGCTCTGCTCGACGGTGGCCGTCGTGATCTCGGTCATGATCGTCGCCACGCGCCGCACCGACGACACGATCTCTTCCATCGCGTGCCCTGCCTGCGTCACGAGCGCATTGCCGTCGCGCACGTCGTCGATCGACGCGCCGATCAGCTGCCGGATCTCGCGCGCGGCGCCCGCGCTGCGTTGCGCGAGCGTGCGCACCTCGCCGGCGACGACCGCGAAGCCGCGCCCGTGTTCGCCCGCCCGTGCCGATTCGACCGCCGCGTTGAGCGCGAGGATATTGGTCTGGAAGGCGATCCCGTCGATCATTCCGGTGATTTCCGCGATCTTCTGCGAGCTCGTGTTGATCACGCCCATCATGTCGACCGCGCGGCCGACCAGTTCGCCGCCGTGCTGCGCGAGGTCCGCCGCGCTGGCCGCGAGCGTGCTCGCCTGCTGCGCATTGTCCGCGTTCTGGCGCACCGTCGACGTCAGTTGCTCCATGCTCGCGGCCGTTTCCTCGAGCGACGCCGACTGCTGCTCGGTACGGCTCGACAGGTCGAGGTTGCCGGCCGCGATCTCGCGTGCGGCCGTATGAATCGCATCGCTGCTGTCGCGCATGCCGGTGACGGTCGCCGCGAGCCCCGCCTGCATCCGCTTCATCGCCGCGAACAACTGGCCGATTTCGTTGCCGCCGGCATCGGGCACCGTCACGGTCAGGTCGTTCGACGCGATGCGGTCGAGCAGCGCGGCCGCGTTCGCGAGCGGCCGCGACACGATCGCGCGCAGCGCGAAGTGCGTCGCGACGATCAGCGCGAGCGCCAGCGCGACGCCGATCCCGACCATCGCGATGATGCGCGTATAGGCGGCGTTGTCGGCGTCGATCGTGTCTTCCGCCAGTTGGTTGGCGGTGCGCTGGAATTTCTCGACGTTCGCCGAATACACCTGGCCGGCGAGCGTGATTTCCTTGTCGTTGATCGCCGCATACGCGGCGGTGTCGCCGTTGCGCAGCGCATCGGCCGCCCGCGCGAGCACGCTCGCGAGATGCGTCGACGACTCGACGAGCGCCTGCTTCAGGTCCGCGCCGAGGCTGCCGACCGGCGCGGCATCCTTGAACGCCTGCGTTTCCTTCGCGGACAGGTCGAACGTGCGTTGCGCGCTTTGCAGCGCCGAGTCGCGCTGGGCCGGATCGTCGTGCTCCTTCAGCGCCGAATACGCGCGGACGAGCGCCGAGCGCGTACGCGTGCTGTCCTTGTAGGCGTCGTTGACGAGCGACGTCTGCGCCGCGATTTCGTGCAGGCGCTTCGCGTTCGTGTTCGCGCCGCCGAGCG
This sequence comes from Burkholderia sola, assembly GCF_905400185.1. Classification (NCBI taxonomy): domain Bacteria; kingdom Pseudomonadati; phylum Pseudomonadota; class Betaproteobacteria; order Burkholderiales; family Burkholderiaceae; genus Burkholderia; species Burkholderia sola. The sequence goes on along the minus strand of NZ_FR989677.1, from coordinate 296,131 downwards.
CGACGATCCCGACGATGCCGCCGACGACGATCATCGCGGCAAATGCAGCGAGTACGGCGAGCAAACTGCTTTTCACTTTCAGATCACGCATGGCGAATCGACTCCCGAAGTTATCCCTTGTCGGTTAACGACGGCAATTACGCCAACTTGAGCCGATTGACCGGAATTTCGCCGCGCGATCGTGCGGCGCGCGCAAGCGCGCGCGTGCGTGTGCATCCGGTTCGCGCAACAAGCGGCACGCGATCGACGCCGCCCGTTGCGCCGCCCGCCGAATCAGTTCGTCCCGTCGTACGTGACGATCTCGATCCAGTTTGCGCCCTTGCCGACCGGATACTTGCCGATCGCGTCGAGATGCCCGGTATCGCGATCGATCCGGTACACGGCCAGCGTCGGCGACAGTTGCCCCGCGGCGAGCAGATACTTGCCCGACGGATCGATCGCGAAGCCGCGCGGCTGCCGCTCGGTCGCGAACGTGCCGATCCGCGCGAGCCTGCCCGACTTCGCGTCGACGCGATACGCGGCGAGCGTGCTCGACGTGCGCTCCGATGCATACAGGAATTTGCCGTCGGGCGTGAGATGCAAGTCAGCGCCCCACGGCTTGTCGCCATGGAAATCCGGCGGCAGGATCGACACGGTCTGGATCGGCCGCGCGTCGGCGCCGCCGCGCGACAGCGCGAGCACGTGCAGCTTGCCGTCGAGTTCGTCGATCAGGTAAGCGAAGCGCCCATTCGACGAGAACACGAAATGGCGCGGGCCCGATTTGTCGGGCAGCCGGTACGCGGGCGTCGTATCGTCGGTCAGCGTTCCCGTCGACGCATCGAACGGCAAACGCAGCCACGCATCGGCGCCGAGCACCGACGCGAACGCATAGCGGCCGTCCGGCGACTGGCGGATCGCGTGCGCCATCGGGCCGGTCTTCACCGTCTGCTGCACGTCGCCCGCGACGCCGTCCGCGCCGATCCGGTTCACCGCGAGCAGGTTGCCGCCGTACGACGCCGAGAACAGGTAGCGGCCCGACGCATCGGTCGACACGTACGCCATGCTCTCCGCGAGCGGCGCGCGGCCCAGCTCGATCAGCCGCCCGTCGAGCGGATTGATCGCGAAGCTGACGACGCGATACGGCGTCGAGCGCAATGCCGCGTACAGGCGCCGATGATCGGGCGACAGCGCCATCGGCATCACGGTGCCGCCGACCGGCACCGTCTCGATCGCGGTCAGCGCACCGTTCGACGTATCGACGCCGAACACCGAGATGTCGCGGCTGTCGCTGTTCGACACGTACGCATACGTCGCCGCGTGCGCGAGCGACGCGGCCATCGTCAACGCAGCCGCCGCAACGGCGCGCCGCAGGAAAGTCGTTTTCATGGGAGGGGCGTGAAGTGAAGAAATAAAACCGCGGATGCGAACGCGGCGCCGGACCACCTCGGTCGTCCGGCGCCGCGAACGGCGAAACATCCGGTCAGAACACCGCGTGCCCGCTGATCAGGCTCGGCAGCCACGTCGAGAAGAACGGCATGTACGTGACGATGTTGATCGCACTGAAGATCGCGAGGTAGTACGGCCACGCCATCTTCGTCGTCTCGCCGATCGACACGTTGCCGATCGCGCAGCCGACGAACTGCACCGACCCGATCGGCGGATGCACGAGGCCGAGCGAGCAGTTCAGCAGCAGCATGATCCCGAACTGCACCGGCCCGACGCCGCACGCCATCGCGATCGGCAGGAACAGCGGCGTCGTGATCAGGATGTGCGCGGCCATGTCGACGAACGTGCCGAGGAACACCTGGATGATGTTGATGTACAGCAGCATCAGCCACGGCGCCGCGGTCGACTGCTTCAGCAGCCCTTCGATCGCATCGGGAATCTCCAGGTACGACATCTGGAAGCGCAGCATGTTGGACACCGCGATCAGCAGCAGCACGACACCCGTCGTGCGCGCCGCATGCGACAGCGCGCGGCGCAGCTTCTCGGCCGTCAGCGTGCGGTAGACCACCGCGGTCAGTACGAGCGAGTACACGACGGCGATCGCGGCCGCTTCGGTCGCGGTGGCGATGCCCTTCGCGACGCACACGAGGATGATCGCGATCACCATCAGCCCGGGCACCGCGCCGACGAAGCTGCGCAGCACCGCATACCAGCCGGGAAACCGCGGCAGCGCGGACGAGCCGTCCTCGCGGCGCGGATAGCCGTGACGCACGGCCTGCCAGTACGCGGCGGCGAGCACGAAGCCCATCACCCACAACACCGGCAGGAGCCCCGAGAACAGCAGGTCGCCGATCGACACGCCGCTCACCGGCTGGCCGTGCAGCATCCCGGTGATGCCCTGCGCGGCGAACGCGTAGATGATCATGTTGGTCGACGTCGGCATCAGCGCGCCGGCGAGCGATGCGTGCGTGGTCACATTCACGGCATACGCGGCGCTGTAGCCTTCGCGCTTCATCAGCGGAATCACCACGCCGCCCATCGCCGACGTATCGGCGGTCGGCGAGCCCGACACGCCGCCGAACAGCGTGCACGCGACGACGTTCGCCATCCCGAGGCCGCCGCGGAAGTGGCCGACGGTCGCCTGCGCGAAGCGCAGGATCCGGTCCGCGATGCCGCCATGCAGCATCAGCTCGCCGGAGAAGATGAAGAACGGCACCGCGAGGAACGAGAACGCGTTCATCCCAGAGATCATCGCCTGCATCGCGGTCGCGATCGGCAGGCCCTCGACCATGTAGGTCAGCACGCACGCAATGCCGAGCGCGAACGACACGGGCACGCCGAGCACGAGGAATATCAGAAAACTGACGGACAGGATCGCGAGTTCCATGGCGTTATTGTCCCCACGAAGAACGACGAAGCGCGAGCAGGTGCTCGAGCGAGAAGAAGATGATCGCAACCGCCGCGGGCATCGTGATCAGGTAGCGCACGCCTTCGGGCAGCCCGATGATCGGGATGCGGTCGCCCATCGTCTCGGCGGCCATGCTGCCGCAGCCGATCATGATCATGATCGCGAACGCGATCAGGCTCAGGTGCTGGATCGCGATGACGACCGTGCGCGCCTTCGGCGACAGCCGGCGCACCAGCGAATCGAGGCCGATGTGGCCGCCGTCGCGCACCTTCATCGCGGCGCCGAACATCGCGATCACGATCACGAGCAGCAGCGCGATCGGCTCGACGAAATCCGGCGCGTTCTCGAACACGTAGCGCATCACGACCGCGTAGAACACCAGCACCGTGAGCACCGCGAGGCACGCGGACGCGATCACGGCCAGCACGCGGAACAGCACGTCGTTCACGCAGCGCAGCCGCGGCGCGGCCGCGTGCGGCCGGCACGGCGTCGCGCCGTCGGCGGCCGCCGCGTCCGGCGAGCCCACGGTCGCGGCGCCATTCAGCGAAGTGCGACGCGTCACTTGGTGGCCTCGATCTCGTCGACGATCTGCTTCATCTGCGGCGTCTTTTCATACTTGGTCCACAGCGGCTGCATCGCCTTCACGAATGCCGCGCGGTCGATCTGCGCGGCCGGCAGGATCTTCGCGCCGCCCTTCGTCACCAGCTGCTGCGCGGACGCCTCGCGCGCGGTCCACAGCTTCTGGTAGTACGGCACCGAATCGGCCGCCGCCTTCCGGATCGCCGCCTGCTCCTGCGGCGACAGCGTGTCCCAGATCTTCTTCGAGAACACCAGCACTTCCGGCGTCATCGCATGCTGCGTTTCCGAGTAATCGGGCGCCACTTCGTAGTGCTTGGTTTCCTCGTACGACGGCAGGTTGTTTTCCGCCGCATCGACGAGGCCCGTCTTCAGGCCCGTGTATACCTCGGCGAACGGCATCGGCGTCGGCGTGCCGCCCATCGCGCGGATCTCGTCGACCATCAGGTCCGACGGTTGCACGCGCACCTTCAGCCCCTTCATGTCGGCCGGCGAGCGCACCGGGCGCTTCGCGTAGATCGAGCGCGCGCCGCTCTCGTAGAACGTCAGCGCGATCATCCCCTTCGCGGTAAACGCATCGAGGATCTTCTGGCCGGCCGGGCCGTACATCGCCTTGCGGAAATGGTCGACGTCGCGGAACAGGAACGGGAACGACGGGATCAGCGATTCCGGCACGATCTCGTTGAACGACGCGCCGTTCACGCGCGCCATGTCGATCGCGCCGATCCGCACCTGGTCGACCGTGTCCTTCTCGGAGCCGAGCGCGCTGTTGCCGAACACCTTGATCGAGTCCTTGCCGCCCGTCTGCTTCGACAGCGCGTCGCCCATGAACTTCACGGCCATGTTGGTCGGAAAATTGTCGCCGTGCACGTCCGCCGAGCGGAACACACGCGCCTGCGCGGACAGCGCGAAGCCGGCCATCAAGGCAACGGCCAGGGCGGTACGGGAGCCGGTGAATCGGTGCTTCATGGTGAGTCTCCTGGATGGTCGATCGTTGTTGTGCGGCGATCCGGCGGCCCGCGCGGACTTCCCCGACGCGCTTCCCCGAACCGCAGAGTCATACGTCGTATGACGTGTGGAGCGAATGTACGTCGGTTAATCGTTTAACTCACTTGGTGCATACCCCTATAACGTCTGTCATCAAGCGCTTACGGGGCAATCCGAAAGCTGGATGCTCCGTTTTCGTACTTTTTTGCGAAACGTTTTCCGGAAACGCTCGGCGAGCGGATTGGCCGTCGACGTCGCAGTTTCCACCCGCCTGACGGCCTTCTTTCGCTTCATTCATTGTTGTCATGTGATGACTGACAACAATATTGCCGCGCCGCCGCGATAACCCGCGCGATCGATCCGTGGTCGACGGGCGCGCCGCCTGACAGGCACGCGCGATGCGCGCCGCCACCGCGTGAAACGCGAAAGGAGCCAGTCATGTCGATCACGAAGCGATCAGCGCCGCCCGACCCGGCTACCCCACCGAACGCCGGCGACGAAGGCCCTGCCGACGCGCCGGGCATCGGCGAGGACACGTGCCGCGTCTGCCGCGGCACCGGCATGGTGGAGGGACAGGCGTGCACCGTCTGCGGCGGGACCGGCAAGATCCTGCAGGGAATCGGCGGCGGATAGGTAAAAACGCAGGCGCGCCCGCGCGCATCGATCGCTCAGGTCTGCATGACCAGCGACGTCAGCTGCGCGGCGCGCGCCACGTCGGTCTTCGTGTAGATCGACTTGATCTGCGCGCGGACCGTGCCGATCGACACGCCGCGCAGCGCCGCGCATTCCTGCGGCGAGCGCCCGTCGCAGCACAGCAGCACGGCGAGATCGGCTTCCGCCGACGACAGCCCGTAGAACACCCGCAAGCGCTGCGCGCGCGCCGATGGCGAACGCAGGTCGGCGGCCGTCATCAGCGCCGCGACGCCGGGCCGTTCGCGCGCGAGGCGCGACTGTTCGGGAACGGGGATCAACGCAAGCGGCAGCGGCTCGCCGGTCGCACGACGCAGCAACAGCCCGCCGCGTGCGAATGCATGCCGCCATTGCGCATCGTCGACGCAGCCTTCCGGCGCGAAACGGCCGTTCAGGATCCGCAGCGCGGGTTCGGCGGCGATCAGCTGCTCGGCCGCGCGGTTCGTATAGCGCAGCTCGCGCTGCGCGCCGAGCAGGAATACCGGCACGGGCACCGCGTCGAGCGCCGATTCCGCGGCGGCCACGCGCGCTTCGAGCTCGCCGATGCGTGCGTGGATGCGCAGTGCACGGCTGATGTGGGCGCCCATGATTTCGATGGTGCGGCGCTGCTCGTCGGACAGCCCTTGCGATTCGAGGCCGCTCTGTACGCTGAGGAAAGCGCTGGCGCCCTCGCCGCGATGGATGTACAGGCCCGAGATGCTGCCAAGCCCGAACGGCTGCAGGAATTCCCGATAGAACACGCCATGTGTGCGCTGCCGCACCGACAAGTGCCTGACGTCCTCGAACCAGCGCCCTGCCTGCCAGTCGGCGGCAACCGGCACGACCGGGTCGTACAGGTAGAACTCGGTGTTGTAGCGGCGGTGGCACGCGGCGACCCATGACGGATCGTCGCCGGCCGCCCGCTCGATCGCCGGCAGCCGCGCCGCGTCGTCGAACGACAGCAGCGTCGCCATGCGGACGCCGACGGACAAACGCAGCCCGTCCAGCACCGCTTCCCATCGCTGGTCGCCCAGCGCCGCAGCGTAGACGTCATCGATCCATGTCGATGGAACCACCCCGTTCATCTGCATCTGGCCACCCCGTGCCGTGCGTTTTTATCGAACGCCGTTCGGGCATCTTACTCAATCGGCCTCATTGTTCAAATTGCCGATGCAGGTTTGATCGAAATACCACGCTTATTACCGGTTCTCGTCAGACGTAACGCTCGTTTTCGACCGGGCGACGCGACGGGAACGCGTTTGGCCGCCCGGTCCGACGAGGCACTTACTTCATCGCGGTGAACCGCGCTTCCATCTCGTCGATCTTCGCGAGCACCGCTTCGCTCAGCTTTCTGACGTGACGCGGCACGTCGGGTGTCGACAGCAGTTCCTCGATACGCCCGCGCCAGTATCTCGGATGCCGGACGCGCCCCGCGCCCGACATCGACACATCGACGACGGCCGTCTCGCTGTCCAGCAGCGCCACCATTCTCTGGATGTGAGAGAGCTCACGTTCCACATAGTCTCGTGCGAGCATATCGATTGAAATTCCCCGAAATACGACATCAGGCCTTCCGTCACCCACCCGCGATCGTCCGCGGCGCCGACGACGCGCCGCATACGTTGCGCATCAGCGTACGCGCCGATCATGTCAATCGATTGTGCGGACGCACACAGCGATCGACAAAGGAACGACAGGCCTGTCCGATTGTCCTGGCGACATCCGGTCGCGATGCCCCGTTGACCATCGTAGGCGCACCGTTCGGCGCCGGCATCCCCAAAACTGGGGATGCCGGTTGATATGGGTCAGGCGATGACTTCCGGAAAGGACGGGGTAAAAACGGCCGGCTGGCGCGGCGGCTCGTTGCGCAGCAGCACGACGGCGAGCATTCCGGCGAAGCGTGCGCTTTCACGTCTGACGAATCGGCCGCAGGCAGCGACGTGCGGCTTCGTCGCACGCGTTGCGATGTTCCAACGCACGGCATCGTCGTTCCAGTCGTAGCCCCTTCGACTGGAAGCCGGGCACGGTGTGCCAGTCTCGCGCCGCCTGTCGCCCCCTGCATGTCGATTGGCGCGCTTTGCGAGTGAAGCGGCGCGCAAATGGCGCATCCCCTCTGCAACGGAATCCCTTCATGAATATCGATACCGACCTTCCCGTCATGGTCACCGGCGCGACCGGGTACGTCGCGGGCCGGCTCGTGCAGCGGCTGCTCGAAGCCGGCCTGACGGTCCATGCGGCCGTCCGCGACCCCGACAGCCCGGACAAGCTCGCGCACCTCCAGCGCATCGCGGCCGGCAAGCCCGGCACGATCCGCTATTTCCGCGCGGACCTGCTCGAACCCGGGTCGTACGCGGACGCGATGGCGGGTTGCGGGACCGTGTTCCACACCGCGTCGCCGTTCACCGTCACCGTTCGCGATCCGAAGAAGGCGCTGGTCGATCCGGCGCTGCTCGGCACGCGCAACGTGCTCGAGACGGCAAACCGCACGCCGTCGGTGCGGCGCGTCGTGCTGACCCGCAGTTGCGCGGCGATCTACGGCGACAATGCCGATCTCGCCGCGACGCCCGATGGTGTGTTCACCGAAGCGGTCTGGAACACCAGCTCGTCGCCGACCCATCAGCCCTATTCGTATTCGAAGACCGTTGCCGAGCGCGAAGCGTGGAAGATTGCCCGCCCGCAGCAACGCCGGGATCTCGTGACCATCAATCCGTCGCTCGTGATCGGGCCGGGTATCAATCCGTACGCGACGTCGGAGAGCTTCGAGATCGTGCGGCAAATGGGCAACGGCACGATCCGCCGCTGTTCGCCGCGTTGTGCAGCCCGAACCTGGAGATCGCGCTCCGGCGCATCGGCCAGTTCAAGCCGCTGATCGGCCCGGTCCGGTTGCGCGTGTCGCACGAGGCCGACGCGCTGACTCTCGCCGTCGATTTCCTCGAGCGCGACATCCCGCCGCCCGGCACGCTGGTCGCGGCCGAACCCGGCTTCTTCGTGAAACTCGCGCGACTGGCGACCCGCACCGAGCTGTCGGCGCGCGCCGTCACGCTGCCGCGCGACGTCAGCCCCCAGCCACCGCGGACGGCGTCGCGCAAACGCTTGCGATCAGCAAGCGGACGCTGCAGCGGCGGCTCGGCGACGAAGGCGCGAACTTCAAAACCCTGCTGGCGGAAGTCCGCGAGAAGCTCGCGTGGCATCCCCTCGATCGCTCGGACCTGCCCTACAGTCAGATCGCGCTCCTGCTCGGTTACCAGGATCCGAATTCGTTCTTCCGCGCATTCAACGAATGGACCGGGATGACGCCCGACGCCGCCCGCTCGCGCAGGCGCACTGATCGATACAACGCGGGCCGCTGTCCCGTCGCCGCGGTGATCCCGAATCAACCGGCGACGCCGCCGCGAGTCAGCCCGAAAATGAAATCGGCTTCGACCGACGCACCCTTCGGCAATTGCAGCACGCCGACCGACGAACGCGTATGGACGCCGGCGTCGCCGAGCACCGCGACCAACACGTCCGACGCGCCGTCGGCCACTTCGCTTTGCATCGTGAAGCCGGGCGCGCTTCGCACGTACACGGTCATGCGCGGCACCGTTGCGATCGCATCGAGCGTGCCGCACTGCTTACGGATCAGCGCCAGCGCGCGCAGCGCGGAAATGCCGGCCGCGCGGCGGCCGTCTTCGAGCGAAACGGATTCGCCGACGATACCGACGAAATGCACGACTTCCCCGATTCGCGGCACCTGGCCGGCAATGTAGGCGGTGCTTCCGTCGATCACGACCGGCGTGTACTTTCCGCCGATCCTGATCGTTTCGTCCGGATCGAATCCGAATTCGGCTGCGACCTGTTTCAGCTTTTCATCCCTGTTCATCAGTGAATTCCCCAATCCCTCTGAAAAAAGATAAAGAATAATTGAGTCTCCGAAGCTTGTCCCGCACGAGAAGATCGGACGCAAACGATCCCGCCGAGCCACTTCTCAGGTGTTCGAAGCAGTCATCCATTGCGATATCGACAATGGAATTCGTAGTCGGAGCAATTTTCTTCATTATTTCAGCTGAAACCGCTATCATGTATGGACACAACCTGAAGAGTGATATATGGCAACTTACAAGGAACTGAAAGCCCAAATGGATGCTTTGGCCGAGAAAGCCGAAGCAGCGCGCGCCGCTGAATTCCAGGCGATCGTCGACGACATCCGCACCAAAGTCGCGGAATACGGCATTACCGAAAAAGACATTTTCGGTACGCGCCGCGGTCGGCCGGCCAAACAGGCGGGCGCCCCCGTGCAGGCCAAGTATCGCGATCCGAAGACCGGGGCCACCTGGTCGGGCCGCGGTCGCGCGCCCGCATGGATCAAGGATGCGAAGAATCGCAATCGATTCCTGATCCAGGAATAAGATTCCCCGCATGGGCCGGCGCGTGATTCAACACGCTGCCCGGCAAGTTGGGCATTGATTGGGGGCATCGATACCGGCGGTATTCCATGGCCGCTCCGGTTGACGAGGTTTTGCCCGATCGGCGTGTCGTGCACGGATTGATCCACCGACCGTGCCGCACGCCCATCCTTTCTTCAGCGTTCGTAATAGATCGCAAGCCAGACGGTTTGCAATTCGTCATGCGTCCATGCGACACGATGACGGCAATGCGGCTCGATCAGTACGTAATCTCCGGCGCGCATATCGAGCCGCGTCGCATTCTCTTCGAATTCGAGCACGGCCGCGCCGGATAGCAGCACGACCCATTCGGCCCGCGGGTCGTCATACCAGAACCCGGCCGGGCTCGCATGCCCCATCGACACGATTCGCTCGACATTCACGCGCGAGTTCTCGACGAGCATGTCGATTCGCTCGTCGCCGCCGCGCCGCCCTTCGACGCTGAATAAATTACCGGTTTGAAGTTGCATGGCTTCGCCTCGTCGTTGATCTTCGGGTAAAGGATGCAGATTTAAACGCGACGGGGAAATAGTCGCTGCAGCCTGACGTCGCCCAGGTTTGCGCGTGCATCGTTAAAAACCGTATCAAAAAGATGAAGAATGACGGCGACTTCATCGGCGCAGATTCGTTGCGGCGGTAAAGCACGCATCGGGATTCTTTTAGCGACGTGCGCGCGCCGGGACACGTCATTTCGATAAAAGCCGGTCGACATCCTGCCGCCCTATGCAGCGTCGGGCCAGGGCCGGTTCACGCTAATGGCGGGCTTGCGAACGCGTCTCCGCCAACGCATTTTCCGTTCGCTGGCTGGCATGAGCAAGCATCGGCAAGACCATGCATTCTCTATTTCGATTCGAGATGGCGTCTGCCCCATAAGCGACAATATCGTCTTGGGCGTCGATATCGATAGCGAGCGTCGACGAAGTACCGGCCCCCGTCAAACCCGCCCCCTCAACCACCCCAACAACGCCGCCTGCGCACTCCCGTCCGCCACCGGCGCCGGCGTCAACAGGTAGTAATCCGATCCATCCTCGACGAACCCCATTGGCGCAACCAGCACACCGCTTTCGATGTCGTCGCGCACCAGGTGCCACGGCCCGATCGCTACCCCCAGCCCCGCGACGGCCGCTTGCAGACTGAAATAGAAATGATCGAACTTCTGCCCGTGCCCGTTCACGGCCGGCTGATTCGCCGCCCCCGCCCACGCGTTCCATGCGTCCGGCCGGGTCCGCGTATGCAGCAGCGCAGCGTCGGGCTTCAACGTGCGGCCGCCGCGCCGCGACGCAAACCACGCACCGACCTTGTCCGGCCGGCAAACCGGCGCCACCCGCTCGGCGAACAGATGCTCGGCGTGATATCCCGCCGGCCACGCGAAATCGTTGCGACGAATCGCCATGTCGACACCGCTGTCGAACGAGAACGGCCCGCCCGCGGCGGCCAGATGGATATCGACGCCCGCGTGCCGCGCCTGGAAATCCGGCCAGCGCGGGATCAGCCAGCGCATCAGGAGCGTCGGCTCGCACGACAGCACCGAACGCCGCGCACGGGCGGCCTCGGCGCGCAACGCGTGGGCGGCGTGACGCATCAGGCCCAGGCCGTCATGGACGGCCTGCGCGAGTGTGCGGCCCGCTTCGGTCAGGAACACGCGACGGCTGCGCCGCTCGAACAGCGCCACGCCCAGATCGTCCTCGAGCAAGCGCACCGCGCGGCTGACCGCGCCATGGGTCACGCACAGCTCGTCGGCCGCGCGACTGAAATGCTCGTGACGCGCCGCGGCCTCGAAACAGCGCAGCGCCATCAGCGACGGCAGGTTCGTCCGAATCGATAGTGATTCAGACTCACCATTCTGGTCAGAAATCATCGTTTTTCCTGATGAAGCACGGTCGATACGATTGTGCCATCAACCTATCCTTCGCAGGAACAACGCCATGACCGAATTGATAGTCGTAGTCACCATTACGCTGCTCGCCGTCGTCAGCCCGGGGCCGGACTTCGCGATGGTCACGCGCAACAGCCTGATGCTGTCGCGTCGTTCCGGCGTGCTCACCGCATGCGGGATCGGGCTCGGCGTGACGGTCCACGTGAGCTACACGCTGCTGGGCGTCGGGCTCCTGATCCGTCAGTCGCTGTGGCTCTTCGATGCCGTCAAGCTGATCGGTGCGATCTACCTGGTCTACCTCGGTGCAAAGATGCTCATGACGAAAGCCGGCAGCGTGCAAGCCGACACGAGCGTCGCGCCGCTGTCCGATCTCGCCGCGCTGCGCACGGGCTTCCTGACCAATGCGCTGAACCCCAAAACCACGGTGTTCATCGTCAGCCTGTTCATGCAGGCAGTCCGGCCCGACACGCCGTTGATCGTGCAGATCGGCTACGGCGCGTTCATCGCGGCCGCCCATGCCGGCTGGTTCAGCCTCGTGGCGATCTGTTTCTCGGCCACGGCTGTCCGCGATCGCCTGCTGTCGCTGCGGCACTGGATCGATCGCACGTTCGGATGCCTGCTGGTGGGCTTCGGCGTCGCGCTCGCCGTCGCACGCGGCGGGCGCTGACGCTCGACCCGCGCCGGGTGCACCGCGCCGGGTGCCCCACGCCAGCAACGTCAGAACGTCGGTGCGATCGCTCGTGCTTCGTCGATCGCCCGGCTCCGGTCGACCCGCCCGTCCGGACCGAACAACGTGCGCTCGACGACGATCCCCGTGATGTCCGTCACGCCCACGAACTTGAGCCACGTTTCCATGTAAGGGCGCTGCAGATCGAATTCGGCGGCCGGCGTAAACGAACCCGGCGACTGATAGGCAAGCCCGCGCGCGTAGACCACCGCCGCCTTTTTCCCGACCAGCTTGCCGGTGAAACCCGTTCCGTCGAACGTGAACAACACATCCTTCTGCGAGATCACGTCGATCAGCTGCTTGAGCTTGTACGGAATGCTGAGATTCCACAGCGGCACGCCGAACAGGAACTTGTCCGCTTCGTGGAACGGCGCCGCGAGCCGCTCGATCTGCTGCCACGCCGCCGCCTGCTCCGACGTCAACGCCGTGCCGCTCAGTCCGGCATATTTCGCGGCCAGCGCGGCGCCGTCGAATTCGGGCATCGGCAGATCCCAGATATCGAGCGTCCGGATCTCGTGATCGGGATGGGCCTGCCGGTACGCGTCGAGAAATGCATTGCACACCTCGATGGACGCCGAATAGGCCTTGTTGGGTGAGCCTTCGATATAGAGCACGCGTGTCATGGCGTCGGTCCTTGCCAAGAGTGACGACGGCGCGCCGGATGCGCGCTCGCCCACTTCGCTTCGAAGCCTATCGGGTCGTCCTATAATCCGGAAACGATATTAATTGATCAGATTAACCCGGATTGGTGATAAATGAATGCTCCCCTCGACACGGCGCTGCTTCATACATTCGTTGCGGTTGCCGACGTGCGCAGCTTCACCGGCGCCGGGCGTCGGCTGAACCTCAGCCAGTCCGCGGTCAGCGCGCAAATCCTTCGTCTCGAGGAACAGGTCGGCCAGGCGCTGCTCGTGCGCAACACGCGCAGCGTCACGCTCACCGGGCATGGCGAGACGCTGCTCGGCTACGCGCGCGCGATGCTCAATCTGAGCGAGGAAGCGCGGGCCAGGCTGGGAACGGGTGACGCCACCGACGTCAAGCTGCGGATCGGCGTGTCGGAGGACTTTGCAGGCGGCTGGCTGCCGGACCTGATGCGCCGCCATGGCGCCGCGCGGCGTGGCCTGCGGCTGGATCTGGTCGTCGACATCGGCGACAGCCTGTTCCGGCGGCACGCCAACGGCGAATTCGATCTCGTGATCGGCAGCCGGTGCGCGCACGCGGGCCACGGCGCGACGTTATGGCACGAGCCGCTCGTCTGGGCGTTCGCGCGCCACGAGCCGCTTCCGGAAGGCGACGTGCCGCTCGCCTGTTTCCCCGATCCGTGCCCGTATCGCGGCGCCGCCATCACGGCGCTCGCGCTGGCCGGCATGCGCTACCGGATCGCGTGCGAAAGCCCCAGCGTGACCGGCATCCGCACCTTCGCACGCGCCGGCATCGCGATCGCGCCGGTGCCGCGCAGCGCGATCGACGACACGCTTCGCGAACTGGGGTTGCCCGAAGGCTTGCCGGAACTGCCGGAGATGGAATTCGTGATGATGCACGACGCGCGGATGCCGGCGGCCGTCGAATTCGCGGCGACGATTCTGGACGAAACCGCTGCCCGCACGGGCGCGGGCAAGCGCAATCGGGTGTAGCGGTAGCGCGCGCGAGCGTATTACCGGGACGGGTACCGCGCCCCGCCGGGCTCGAATGGTTGCTGACGTGCTCCGTTCAAATCACCTCGAAGCGCAACCCGGCATGGCGCACCAGACGCTCGATATAGCGTTCGTCGAACATCGTCGCAGGTGTCCAGAACCCGCCACCGCGTCCGGTCTTCACGCCGTCACGGCTGCAATCGAGTGCGAGACTGATCGCGGCCTGACCGAGCATCTTGCCGGTGGAGCCATAGCCCGGATCGCGATCGCCGGTGACTTTCACACGCAAGGTTCGGCCGTCGTCGGCGCGGCCGAAGAAGCGCAAATCGTAGCGGCCGGCCTGCTGGGCATCCACGCTCGGCCCTTCGCCGGGCTTCGGCAGCAGGAAGCGCTCCATCAGGCCGCGCACCGGCCCGATGAGGACGCCGACCATGAATGCACCGAGGCCCGCCACCATCGTCAGCGCGGTCATGCGCCCCTTCAGGCCCGTGCCCGTCATCACGGCTTCGTCATAGGTAAAGCGGCTGCCGTACGCATGGCCGGCCAGCGCATTGGAGCGATGCACGACACGCTCGTTGATCGCCGCCATCACGAACGGCGCGATCCACGCATCGCAGTCGCGATCGAATTCGGCGGATCGAACCGCATGCTGCCGCACGGTGAAACCATGCCGTTGCGGGCACAACGAATAAGGATCGAGCAGTTCGCGGCGCAATGCCGGATCGGCCGCCGCTTCTCGCACCACGTTGATCACGCTGGCCACGGTGCCGCCCGATGCACCACCCTTCAGCGTTTTCACGCGCATCTTCACGTGAGCGGCCGGCACGCCCCACTGCTGCCGAGCCTGTTGCTGCAGGAAAAACACGCCCATGTCGGACGGCACCGAGTCGAAGCCGCAGCAATGCACGATGCGCGCGCCCGATTGGCGGGCCGCGGGCTCGTACTTGTCGATCATCCGCTTGATCCACTGCGTTTCGCCGGTGAGATCGCAATAGTCGGTGCCGGTCTGCGCGCAGACCCGGACCAGCGGCTCGCCGTACAGCGCGTAGGGGCCGACCGTGGACACCACCACCCGCGTTTGCGCGCACAGCGCCCGGAGTTGCGTCTCGTCGGCCGCGTCGGCGACGATGATCGGCACCGACTGCGCGGCCGCGCCGAGCGTATCCCTGACCTGCCTGAGCTTCGCGTCGGATCGTCCCGCGATCGCCCAGCGCAGCGTTTCGCCGGCACCGGCGTCCGACAGATAGTCGGACAGATAGCGGGCCAGGATCTGCCCGACGAAACTGGTGGCGCCGAATACGACGAGATCGTAGGTCGGTTGCGGCATGGACGACTCCTTCGGTGCGCGCACGTCGCACGCATCCGTATCGTTAGCGTGGCTTTCCGGGTTCATCGAAGGCCGTCAACGACGTCGGCAGATTGAGCACCAGTTGCGCATCCTTGACCACGTCGAGACGCATGATTGTGGATGCGCCGAGCCCGTCGAGCAACTGGCTGAGCGGCCCACCGTGCCGCACGAGTTCGACGTTGCGCGGCAACAGGCGCTGCGCGAACGACAGCATGTTGGTCTGCACCGACGCCTGATGCCATGCGCCGTCGATGCGGTTGACCATCGTCGTCGTGCCCATGTGCGATTGCGACGGCACGCTGGTCAGCACCGGCAGCGGCACGCTCAGGCTCAGATCGGGTCGGCCGCCCGGCCCCGCGACACGCGCGCGCGCCGTGGCGCCGATGTTCACGTCGGTATCCGCAAATCGGTCGTAGTACCCGCCCTCGGGCACGTCGACCGTGTGCGGCCCGAATTCGACCTGTGTAAAACGCCTGTCCATGTTCGTTGTCTCCCGTCGATGGTCGACCAGTGACAGGCGAGATCCGAAGCCTGCCGATTCACTGTCGTCGGCAAGCACTCTAAGCTTCAAGTCGACTTCAAGGTCAAGGCGACGAGTAGAGGAACCTGTCGAACTACGGCGGCGCACCTTTCAAGTCGGTCCTTTCGCGTATCAAACAGGACGATCATCGCGCATAGGGACGATCAGCCGCCGTCGGCAGCGTTGGCTTATAGTGCCGCTTGCCCATTCAACGAGGAGAACAGTCATGAAACTGCAGGCCAGCGGTCCGTTCGAGGTGAAGCTGAATCCGGAACCCCTGAGTCACGTCGCGGAAAGCAGCGGGCTCGGCCGCATGTCGCTGGACAAGCATTTTCACGGCGATCTGGAAGCCGTCAGCCAGGGCGAAATGCTCGCGTTTCGCAGCAGCGTTCAGGGTTCGGCCGGCTACGTGGCGATGGAAACCGTCAAAGGCGTGCTCGGCGGACGCAAGGGCAGCTTCGTCCTGCAGCACAGCTCCACCATGACGCGCGGGCAGCCGACGCAGTCGATCACGGTCGTGCCCGATTCCGGCACGGACGCATTGCTCGGGCTGTCCGGCACGATGCTCATCGATATCGATAACGGCCAGCACGCGTATCGCTTCGACTACACGTTGCCGGACGCACCGCAATAAGCGCACCCGTCACGCGAGCGCCGCTTCGCGCAGCCGGAACTGCGCGACCGCCGCGCTCAGCCGCGCGCCCTGTTCGTCGAGCGACAGTGCCGCGGCCGCCGCCTCCTCGACCAGCGCGGCATTGCGTTGCATCGTCTGCTCCATCTGGATCACCGCGGCGTTCACCTGCTCGATGCCCGACGACTGCTCGTCGAATGCCTGGCTGGTTTCGCCCATGATCGCATTGACGCGCTCGACCGCCGCGACGAGCTCGGTCATCGCCGAGCCGGCCCGTGCGACGAGGCCGCTGCCGTCTTCGACGCGTCGCGCGGAATGACCGATCAGCTCGCGAATTTCCTTCGCCGCCGCCGCACAGCGCTGGGCCAGCCCGCGCACCTCGGTCGCGACGACCGCGAACCCGCGCCCCTGCTCGCCCGCGCGCGCGGCTTCGACGGCGGCGTTCAACGCGAGGATGTTCGTCTGGAACGCGATGCTCTCGATCACGCCGACGATGCCGGAGATGCGCGTGGAGCTGGTCGAAATTTCCGACATCGTCTCGACGACGCGCTGCATCGCTTCGCCGCCGCGCGACGCGATGCCGGCCGCGCCCTCGACGTACGTGCGCGCATCGCGCGCGTTGTCCGCGTTCTGGCGCACGGCCGCCGTCAGTTGCTCGACGCTCGCGGCCGCCTGCTGCAGCGACACGGCCTGCTGCTCGGTACGCGCGGACAAATCGACGTTGCCGCTCGCGATCGTGCGCACGTCGCCGACGATCGTCTCGGTGCTCGCGCGCACCTGGCTCACGGTATCGACGAGGCCGTCCTGCATCCGCTTCAGCGCATTCAGCAGATACGCCATTTCATTGTCGCCCGGGACGACGACCGCGCCGGTCAGGTCGCCCTTCGAGATTTTCTCGAACTGGTCGACCGCGAGGTTGATCGGCTCGATGATCGCCTTCGCGAGTACGCGTTGCGCCACGAACCCGACGACGAGCGCCAGCGCCGCGACCGCGCCCATCCCCCACACGATCCGGTGGAAATTGACGCCGGCCGCCTCGTAGCGCGCCTTCTGGCGCGTGACCTGGAACGATTCGAGCGCATCGATCGCCGCCTGGTAAGCGGCGAACAACGCAGGCGGCGCCGTGCGCTGCGTATCGAGGAAGTTGAACGCGTCGTCGCCGTCGAGCTGCGACAGCGCCTTCAGGAACACGCGGTCGAGCAGCGCGCGACGGTGGTTCTGCAGCGTGTCGAACAGCGCCTGCTCGCTGGCGTCGCGCGCGTGCAGACGCGTGTACGCGTCCAGTTCGTCGTTGCTCTGCTTGAGCAGCGCGTGAAGTTGCGCGACTTCGTCCTTCGCGGGCTGGCCGGCACTGATGATCTGCGCGACGTCGCTCATGCGTTCGCGCAGCACCAGCATTCGCTCGGAGCTGGTCTTCAGGTGCAGCAGCGACGCGGTGTCGTCGCGGTACATCGCCTCGAGCGAGCCGTTGCCGACGTAGAGCGCCGCGATGCAGGCGCCGACCACCAGCACGAGCAGCACGGTATAGCCGGCGATGGTCGCGACGAGGCCACCACGGATAGTGAGTTGTTTTCGCATAACGTTCCCTTGAGCCGGCCGGGCACGGCCGGCGGCGGATGTGAATTCCGGAACACGAACGACGCGCGCCATCACGCAGTACGCGGCGCGGGAGCTGCGAACGGGTTAACGGCGCAGGGAACGGGCGGCTTTTATCCGCAAGCGACGCGAATCTTGACAATTGCGACAGGGGAAGGGGGAAGCAGCGCGGCTACCGGCCGCCGCCGAGCCTGGAGCGAATCTGCCGACAGGTCGCGCTGGTGCGTGGCGATCTGCCAAACGTTTCCGCACGCGTACTACCCCATTGCCCGCCTGTCGCCGTAGGGCATGTCGGCAGGCGGCTCCAGCGGGATCACCGGCATCGCGTCACGCGTCGGTCTCGTAAAACAGCCCGTATTCGCCGTTCGTTCGCCTGATTCGCGCGAACCCGAGCTCGCCCAGATGCATGCCGGCGATCAGCAGCCCTTCCGCGCTGACCCGATCCAGCAGCCGCGAGCGCGTGGTCGCCGCCTGCGACGCATCCTGGTCGAACGCAATCGACACATCCGGCCGCTTGATCTGGATATGCGGAAAATGCACGATATCGCCCCACACGAGCAGGCCCTGATCGCCGGATTCGAGCAGGTAGCCGGTATGTCCGTCGGTATGCCCCGGTAGCGGTATGGCAGCGATTCCGGGCAGCACCTCGCCTTCGTCGAAGGTCCGCAGCGCGTCGCCGTAAGCGTCGAATGCGTGACGCGCGATCCGGAAATTGCCGCGCGCGCGTTCGCTGGCGCGGCTCAGGTTGCCGTCGTCGCGCCAGAATTCGACCTCGCGTCGATGCGCGACCAGTTCCGCATTCGGAAACGCCGCGTGTCCGGCCGCATTCACCAGCCCGCCGACGTGGTCGGGATGGGCGTGGGTGAGCAGGACGGTGTCGATCGCGGCAGAATCGATACCGGCGAGCCGCAAATTGCCGTGCAGGCGGCCACCCCATTCCTTGATGCCGCCCGCTCCGGCATCGATGAGAATCGTGCGGCCCGCGCCGCGCACCACGTAGCAGTTGATATGCACGGCGGACGGCTGCTGCTGCCCGGCCGCGCGCTGCATCCCGGCAGCGTCGGTCGCGTCGATATTCGATAGGAAATCGAGGCTGGCCGTGAGGTAGCCGTCGCTGATCGCGGTGATCGTGAAATCCCCGACACGCCGGCCGGGAAACGTAACGTTGGACATCATGCTTCTCCGCAGCGACTAGTTACGGGCGTGAAGGTCCGGCGCGGCATGACCGAAGCAACGGATGCGCGCCGTCAGCCCCGTGCGGCGAACGATTGCTCGATCCAGCGCTTCCATGAACGCGTTCATGACCGCGGGCGGGCGAAACGACGCCACGCGATAGCGGATTTCCGCGAAAACGGGATGCCCGCAGCCGTGCCGGACCGCCACGTAAATGATGTGGACATTCCGCTGTTCCGCCTGAAGGACATCCGTACAGAGTTCGATGCAGTCGCCGGACAGTTCGGCGAGGCTTGCGTCAGGCGGCATGCGTTCCGCATCGATATGGAAAGTCACGTTAGGCATCGCGGGCGGCCTTCGTCAGTTGCTCGGTCATCGGTGCGTACAGATCGAGGTCGGCCGGCACGTTCCCGGCAAGCGGCGCATCGCTGTGCCGCAGGACCGCGAGCCAGCGGCGCGCCGGACACTGCTCCAGCGCGACGGCCTGCATGGCCAGCGGCTTCAGGCCCAGTTGGATCAGCGAGTCGGGCCCGCTGGCGCTCAGCACGAGCAGTTCGTCGGCATTGACCGCCGGCGCACGACCGATATCGCTATAGAGGTTGCGGTGCCAGTCGGTGATGTGCTGCTGCCACCGCGCGAAATTGCCGCCGCCCTTCTGCCGATATTCGTCGCCGGTCAGTACGTCGAGGCCGTCGATCGTGTGAACGGCCAGATAGACGGGGCAACCGTCGCTGATCGCGCTGAAACGCTGCGACGTGTGAAAACCGGCCACCGAGATGAGCGCCGGCAGCTTGTCGAGGTTGTAGAAGTCGTTCCATTCGGCTTCGCTGGCAGGGTCGGCGAAGCTGCATTCCACGGTGTAGATCATCGGCTTGTCCTTCGCTTCGAATGCGGGATATTCAGTGCAGTGACGTAATGCTAATCTGCGGCTTCCCGCGTAGATATCGACTTAAACTCAGCCTTCAGTGATATTTGATCAAGCTGACGGTCGAACGCACTCCCACCGGCGAGACCCCGATGCGACGCAAGATTCCGAGCAATTCCGCGCTTCTGGCCTTCGAGGCGGCGGCCCGACACGGCAGCTTCGCCCGCGCCGCCGACGAGCTGGCGCGCACCGAGGGCGCGGTCAGCCGCCAGATCGGCCGGCTCGAGGCGTTCCTTGGCGTGACGCTGTTCGAGCGCGTAGGCAACCGCGTACGGCTGGCGCCCAACGGCACGCGATACGCGGTACAGGTGCGCGAGATTCTGGATCGGCTCGAACGGGACAGCCTGTATCTGATGGGGCAGCCCGTCGAAGGCGCGAGCATCGATATCGCCGCGATTCCAACCTTCGCGACCCGCTGGCTGATCCCGCGGCTGAAGCGCTTTCAGGCGCGCCATCCGAACGTCACCGTGCATATCGCCGAACGGATGGAGCCGTTCCTGCTGGCCGGCAGCGGATTCGACGCGGCCATTCACTTTGCGCATCCGGCCTGGGCCGGCATGCATCTGCATCCGCTGCTGGAAGAGGTGCTGGTGCCCGTCTGCAGTCCGGCGCTGCTCGAACGCGCCGGCGCCAATCCGTCGCTGGATGCGCTGCCGCGCCTTCACCGGCGGCAGAATCCGGATGCGTGGCAGCGCTATGCGCAGGAGACCGGCATCGTGCTGACCAATTCGGCGGTCGGCCCGCGATACGATCTGCATTCGATGCTGATCGAGGCCGCGCTGGCCGGCCTCGGCGTCGCGCTGGTGCCGCGCCTTTACATCGGGGCCGAGCTCGAGCAGGAGCGTCTGGTCGCGCCCTGGCCCGACGGCAAGGCGGTGACGAAAAACTTCTGCCTCGTGCTGCCGGAGCCGATCGAATTGAGCGCGGCGCCGGTGCGGGCGTTTGCGGAATGGGTGCTTGACGAGGCGCGGGATTCGGCGTGTTGATGCAGTGCCCGACGTTCATCGCCACACGGATTCGGAAAATCCTGCCCTCCTCCGCTAATCGAGGTACGGCTCCAACACGCCCCCGATCCAGTCCATGAAAGCCCGCACGCGCGGCGAAAGATTGCGCCGATGCGCGACGACGAGCGACGCGGCAAGCGGCTCGGGCCGCAAGTCGGGCAGCACCTCCACGAGCGCGCCGCTTTCGATGTGATGCGCGAGCGCCGAATATCCGGCCTGGATCAGCCCGATGCCCGCCAGCCCCGCTGCGTGATAGGTCTGCACGCTGTTGACCTGCATCGCGCTGGGCAACGGCAGCCACGCATAGCCGTCGCCGTCCGGGTATTCCCATCCGGGATGCCGCGCGCCGAGCGTCAGCGTGTAGTGAATCATCTTGTGCCCCTGGCTGCGCAGATCGGCGAGCGTATGCGGCACGCCATGCCGCGCGAGATAGTCGGGGCTCGCCGCATTCGTCATGCGCAGTCTGCCAAGCGGCCGCGCGATCAGCGTCTCGTCGGCGATCGGGCCGAGCCGGATCACGCAATCGAACCCTTCCCGAACCAGATCGACACGCCGGTCGGTACTGGAAAGCTCCAGCTCCAGATCCGGATGCGCGGCCATCAGTTGCGGCAGCGCCGGCACCACGACGCTGCGCGCGAGTTCCGTGGGCATGTCCACGCGCAACCTGCCGCGCAGCGAGGTACCGCGCCCCGAGAACATCGACTGCAATTCCTGCACTTCGGCGAGCAAGTCGGTTGCGCGCGCATAGAACGCGCGTCCGTCTTCGGTGAGCTGCACGCGTCTCGTGGTCCGATGCAGCAGTGCGACACCCATGTCCCGTTCAAGCGCACGGATAACCGTGGATACCCGTCCTTTCTGAATGCCGAGGCTTTCGGCGGCACGCGTGAAGCTCGCCATTTCGGCGACACGGGCAAAAATCAAAAGCGCGTCAAGGTTCTGCATTGTTCATCCGGAAAGTAACAGAACGTTCAATCTGTCGTCGTTTATCACCCGATTGCGGCTCGGTAGAGTGGCTTCCCACGTCGTCTGAACGACAACCCGAACGAAAGGAAACCCTCATGGATCAACAACTCGACCCGCCGGTCAAAACGGTCGTCGTCTATCACTCCGGCTACGGCCATACGCAACGCATGGCCGCCGCTGCCGCGGACGGCGCCGGCGCCGCACTCGTCGCGATCGATGCCGACGGCAACCTCGCCGACGACGCGTGGCACACGCTGGCCGCCGCCGACGCAATCCTGTTCGGCTCGCCGACCTACATGGGCGGCCCGAGCTGGCAGTTCAAGAAGTTCGCGGATGCATCGTCGAAGGTCTGGTTCGAAAGCGGATGGCGGAACAAGATCTTCGGCGGCTTCACCAACAGCGCAAGCATCAACGGCGACAAGCTCAATACGCTCGAATACTTCTTCCTGCTGGCCGGACAGCACGGCGGCATCTGGGTCAGCATGGACATCAAGCCGGCGAATCTGAAAGCGTCGACGCGCGACGACCTGAACCGCATGGGCGCCTACATCGCGCCGATGGCGCAGACGCCGGCCGATGCGTCGCCGGAAGAGATGTCGCCGGGCGATCTCGAAACGGCCCGACGCTATGGCGCGCGCGTCGCGGGGATTGCCGGGCAGTTGCGGGCCGGCCAATCACGCGCCAACTAACATTCCGACGTTCATGCGGGGCGCCACCGGCCGACGCCCCGCATCGGGTCCGGCCGATTCTGAAGGGCGCTGCAATGAAATACAAGCAATTGGGCCGCACCGGCCTGTATGTGTCCGAGCTGTGCCTCGGCACGATGACGATGAGCGGCAACGCGGATGCCGGCATGTGGGCGGCGTGTCGGTCGCGCGGATCGCGCTCGCGTGGTTGCTCGTCAAGCCGGCGGTCACGAGCCTCATCATCGGCGCGAAGCGGATCGACCAGCTCGACGACAATCTCGGCGCGGTCGACGTCGTGCTGACCGACGATGAACTGGCGCGTCTCGATGCCGTGAGCGCGTTGCCGCCCTGCTATCCCGGCTGGATGATCGCGCGTCAGGAAGCCGGCAGGGTTCCCGCGCCGTTCACGCGCGGCGCGGCGCAACAGGATCGGCGGCGCATCACTTCGGAAACACGCCCTTGCTCATCGCATCGAGCTGCCGAACGATCTCCGCGCGCAATTCGGCCGATACGTCGACGCTGTCGAGCAACTCCGAAATCCACAACCCGTCGGCCGCGAGCCGGCAGATCATCAGCGTCGCGGCGCGCTCGAGCGGCACCGGGTCGGGCCGCGTCCATTCGCGCATCGGCACCGACCAGCGCGCGCGCGTGTCCTGCTCGGTGATCATCGACGCGACCAGCACGCGCAGCACCTCGATACTCGCGGCGGGATTGGCCGCATCGAGCACCGCATGCAGATATGCGCGCGCCGCCGCGCCGTCGCCGCGGAAATCGACCGCCAACCGCGCGGCCAGTTGCGCGCCGAACCGCTCGGTCGCCTGCCCGAACAGCGCATCCAGCAGCCCTTGCTTGTTCGCGAAGTGATATTGCAGCGCGCCCTTCGTCACGCCGGCACGATCGGCCACCGCGTCGAGCGTCAACGCGGCCACGCCGTGATGCGTCGCGATCTCCGACGCGGCCGCCAGCAATTGCGCGCGCACTTGGTCCGGCGCTTTTTTTCGCCGCACGCCGGCCACAGGTACGGCCGGCGCCGATGATCCTTCAGGCGCCCGTGCGTCGGGTGTTCCAGCCGGTTCGACGGGCGCGGACACGTCGCGCGGCGCGGGTTCGAGGCGTTTTTTCATGGTGCGGATGGTAGCATCCAGGCGTGTCGATATAAACATTCCGGCTGGATGGTATGATCCGCCGCATGAACAAAATGGCCCCCTCTCCCTGGTCCGCGCTCGACACTGCAATCGCCCGTGGACGCGACGCACTCGTACGCCTTCAGCAGCCCGACGGCAGCTGGTGTTTCGAACTCGAATCCGACGCGACGATCACCGCGGAATACATCCTGATGATGCATTTCATGGACAAGATCGACGACGTGCGCCAGGAGAAGATGGCGCGCTACCTGCGCGCGAACCAGCGGCTCGACACGCACGGCGCATGGGATCTGTACGTCGATGGCGCGCCGGACGTGTCGTGCAGCGTGAAGGCGTACTTCGCGCTGAAGGCGGCCGGCGACAGCGAACAGGCGCCTCACATGACCCGCGCGCGCGACGCAATCCTGAAGCTCGGCGGCGCGGCACGCTCGAACGTGTTCACGCGCATCCTGCTCGCGACGTTCGGCCAGGTGCCGTGGCGCGCGGCACCGTTCATGCCGATCGAATTCGTGCTGTTCCCGAAGTGGGTGCCGATCTCGATGTACAAGGTCGCGTACTGGGCGCGCACGACGATGGTGCCGCTGCTGGTGCTGTGCTCGCTGAAGGCGCGTGCGCGCAATCCGCGCAACGTGTCGATCCGCGAGCTGTTCGTCACGCCGCCGGAACAGGAGCGCGAGTACTTCCCGCCCGCTCGCGGCATGCGCCGGCTGTTCCTCGCGCTCGACCGCATGGTCCGCCCAGTCGAGCCGCTGCTGCCGAAGCGCTTGCGGCAGCGCGCGATCCGGTATGCGGAGACGTGGTGCGCGGAACGGATGAACGGCGAGGACGGCCTCGGCGGCATCTTCCCGCCTATCGTGTACAGCTACCAGATGATGCAGGTGCTCGGCTACCCGGACGACCATCCGCTGCGGCGCGATTGCGAAAACGCGCTGGAGAAGCTGCTGGTCACGCGGCCGGACGGCAGCATGTATTGCCAGCCGTGCCTGTCGCCGGTGTGGGACACCGCGTGGAGCACGATGGCGCTCGAACAGGCGCGCGGTGTCGCGGCGCCGGAAGCCGGCGAAGCGCCCGGCGCGCTGCGCGAGCTCGATGCACGCATCGCACGCGCGTATGACTGGCTCGCCGAGCGGCAGGTGAACGACCTGCGCGGCGACTGGATCGAGAACGTCCCGGCCGACGTCGAACCGGGCGGATGGGCGTTCCAGTATGCGAACCCGTACTACCCCGACATCGACGACACGGCGCTCGTCACCGCGATGCTCGATCGCCGCGGCCGCACGCATCGCGATGCGGACGGCACGAACCCGTATGCGGCGCGCGTCGCCCGTGCACTCGACTGGATGCGCGGGCTGCAATCGCGCAACGGCGGCTTCGCGGCGTTCGATGCGGACTGCGACCGGATGTACCTGAACGCGATTCCGTTCGCCGATCACGGCGCACTGCTCGATCCGCCGACCGAGGACGTATCGGGCCGCGTGCTGCTGTGCTTCGGCGTGACGAAGCGCGCGGACGACCGCGCGTCGCTCGCGCGCGCGATCGACTACGTGAAGCGCACGCAGCAGCCCGACGGCAGCTGGTGGGGCCGCTGGGGCACGAACTACCTCTACGGCACGTGGAGCGTGCTGGCCGGCCTCGCGCTCGCCGGCGAGGACAAGTCGCAGCCGTATATCGCCCGCGCGCTCGACTGGCTGCGTACGCGGCAGCATGCGGACGGCGGCTGGGGCGAAACGAACGACAGCTACCTCGATCCGAAGCTGGCCGGCACGAACGGCGGCGAGAGCACGTCGAACTGCACCGCGTGGGCACTGCTCGCGCAGATGGCGTTCGGCGACTGCGAATCCGATTCGGTGAAGCGCGGCATCGCGTACCTGCAGTCGGTGCAGCGGGAAGACGGCTTCTGGTGGCACCGCTCGCACAATGCGCCGGGTTTTCCGCGCATCTTCTACCTGAAGTATCACGGCTATACCGCGTACTTCCCGCTGTGGGCGCTCGCGCGTTATCGGCGGCTGGCGGGCGCGAAGGATGCGGGCGCAACCACGTCGTCCGCGTCCGGCGCACCCGCCGCACGCGCAACGGACAGCGCGCTCGCCTGAGCCGGAGCGCCGGCACGCGTGACGGCGTCCGGCGCGCTCAAAACGACTCCCGTCCCCTTCCTGCCTACGCGTCGCGCGGCGCCCGCATCCTCGCGAACGCATCGCGCAAATCCGCGCAAAACGCGTCGCCGATCATCGACAGCGGCTGCGACGCGGACGTCACCAGGTAGAAGTGATCGGGCACGGCCGGCTCGAACGGCTTGACGACCACGCGCGGGCCCGCGTATGCGGCGGTCACCGGATCGATCAGCGCGACGCCGGCGCCGTTCGCGACGAACGCGACGATCGTCCGCGACAGCTGCGCCTCGATCGACAGCACGCGCGACACGCCGGCTTCGACGAACACGCGGTCGATCGCGCTGCGCGCCTCGAAACTCGGCGGAAACGAGATGAACGATTCGTCGCGCAGGTCGGCCGGCTGCACGACGCGCTTGCGCGCGAGCCGATGCCCGCGCGGCACGACGCAGCACATCGCGCTTTCCGCGAGCCGCTCGCCGCGCACGGCCGGATGCGGGACGGGTTCGGCGATCAGCCCGACGTCGCATTGCCCCGACGCGACCTTGTCGACGACGGTGGACGCACTGTGCGCGAGCAGCGTGATGTCGACACCCGGATGCGCGTGCGAGAAGCGCGTGACGAGTTCCGGCAGCAGGTCGAGCGCGACGGCGGGCGAACCGGCCACGCGCAGCGTGCCGCGCCGCATCGCGCGGATCTGCTCGGCGGCCTGCGCGACGCGGTCGAGGCCGACGAACGCGCGTTCGACCTCCTCGTACAGCACGCGCGCCTGCGCGGTCGGCGTGAAGCGCCCCTGCTGCCGCTCGAACAGCACGAAGCCGATCCGCGCCTCGAGATCGGCGATCAGCCGGCTCACGGCCGGCTGCGAGATATGGAGATCGCGTGCCGCGCGCGTGACGGTATGGCGCTGCATCACCGCGCGAAACGCTTCGATCTGGCGAATCCTGAGCGAAGGCGTGGTCATAACACTGGATTATGGGTCGTTGATCAAGCTGTATTGGACAGCCCATTTTG
This sequence comes from Burkholderia sola, assembly GCF_905400185.1. Taxonomy (NCBI): domain Bacteria; kingdom Pseudomonadati; phylum Pseudomonadota; class Betaproteobacteria; order Burkholderiales; family Burkholderiaceae; genus Burkholderia; species Burkholderia sola. Next base: position 269,292 of record NZ_FR989677.1, on the reverse strand, counting down.
CCTGTCCGAACATCGGTTCCGCAACGTACTGAAAGCAAGGAGCCGCGCCGCCATGGGATATAACACGCAACCGCCTCGCCCGCGACGCCGGAGCCGCGCATGACCGTGCGCTGCTTCGACGTGGTCGTGGCCGGCGGCGGTCTCGTCGGCATGGCCATCGCGTGGGGCATCGCGCGTCTCGGCCAGCGCGTCGCGGTGTGCGACGGCGACGACATCGCGTTTCGCGCGGCGCGCGGCAATTTCGGGCTCGTGTGGGTGCAGGGCAAAGGCGGCCGCTGCCTGCCGTATGCGCGCTGGTCGTGCGAATCGTCGGCGCGCTGGCATGCATTCGCCGCGCAGTTGCAGCGCGAAACGGGCGTGGACTGCGCGTTCGAACGCCCGGGCGGCGTCGAGCTGTTCGAGCATCGCGCGGAGCTCGACGGCGCGACCGAGCTGCTCGAATCGCTGCGCCGGCAGGACGCCGCGCTGTCGTACGAGGTGCTCGATCCCGCGGCGCTGCGGCGGCGCATTCCCGCGGCGTCGCCATCGCTGGCCGGCGCGCTGTGGTCGCCGAACGACGGTCACGCGAATCCGCTCTACACATTGCGCGCGATGCTGCACGCGTTCCAGCAGTGCGGCGGCGTCTATCTGCCGCGCAGCGAAGTCGCCGAGATCCGCCCGCGCGCCGGGCGCTTCGAGATCGACACGCGCGACGCGCAACTCGAAGCCGGGCGCGTGGTGCTCGCGGCCGGCCTCGACAACGCGCGGCTCGCGCCGATGGTCGACCTGCGCGCACCGATCTCGCCGTTGCGCGGCCAGATCATGGTCACCGAGCGCCTCGCGCCGTTTCTCGACTATCCGACGCTCGTCGTCCGCCAGACATCGGAAGGGTCGGTGTTGCTCGGCGACTCGGCCGAAGACGTCGGCTTCGACGACGGGCAGACGCGGCCCGCAATGGTCGACATCGCGCGCCGCGCGCGCACGGCATTCCCGGCGCTGGCCCATGCACGCATCGTGCGCGCATGGGGCGCGCTGCGCATCATGACGCCCGACGGCCTGCCCGTCTACGAGGCGTCGGCCACGTATCCCGGCGCGTTCGTCGCGATCTGCCACAGCGGCGTGACGCTCGCGGCAACCCACGCCGATCTCGTCGCGCCGTGGATCGCCGGCGGCGCCGCGCCGGCCGACCTGTCCGCCTTTACCACCGCGCGCTTCGCCGCGCCCACGGAAGCCCGGCATGTTTGAATCCCTCGTTCCCGCCGCCGCGACGCTCGAACGCGTGCGCATCCATATCGACGGCACGCCGCACGACGTGCCCGCGCACGACAGCGTCGCGGCCGCGATGCTCGCCGCCGGTTCGGCCGCGTGCCGCACGAGCGCGGTAAGCGGCGCGCCGCGCGGCCCGTTCTGCATGATGGGCGTGTGCTTCGACTGCCTCGTCGACGTCGACGGCGTGCCGAACGTGCAAGGCTGCATGACGCCCGTCGCCGACGGCATGCAGGTGCGCACGATGCACGGCAAGGCGAGGCTCGCATGACGCGCCGCCAGTGCGACCTGCTGATCGTCGGCGCCGGGCCGGCCGGCATGGCGGCGGCGACTGCCGCGCGTGCGACCGGCTTGTCGGTGGTCGTCGCGGACGAAGGGCGCGCGCCCGGCGGCCAGATCTACCGCAACGTGGCCGACGCGCCGGCGCCGCTCGCGCAATGGCTCGGCGCCGACTACACGGCGGGCCGCCCGCTCGTCGACGGCCTGCTCGCGAGCGGCGCGCATTACCTGCCGCGCAGCGTCGTGTGGCAAATCGCGTTCGAGCCGGAACCCGTCGCGATGCTCACGCAAAGCAGCCCGTCGCGCGGCACGCTCGAAATCGGCACACGTGCGGTGTTGATCGCGACCGGCGCGCAGGAGCGGCCGTGGCCGGTGCCGGGCTGGACGTTGCCCGGCGTGATGGGCGTCGGCGCCGCGCAGACGCTGCTGAAAGCGTCGGGCCTCGCACCATCGGCCGACGCCGTGCTCGCGGGGAGCGGCCCGCTGCTGTGGTTGTTCGCCGCGCAATTGCTGAATGCCGACCGGCGCGTGCGCGCGCTGATCGACACGACGCCGCGCGACGCGTGGCGCCGCGCGCTCCCGCATGCGCTGCCGGCGCTGCGCGGCGCCGACTATCTGCTCAAGGGCTGGCGCATGCTGCGCGCGGTGCGCGATGCCGGGATTCCCGTGTATCGCCGCGCGACCGATATTCGCATCGACGGCGACGACCGCGCCGAACGCATCCGCTTTCGCGACGCGCAGGGCGTCGTGCAAACGCTCGACACGTCGCTCGTGCTGCTGCATCAGGGCGTCATTCCGTCGACGCAGCTCGCGCGTTCGCTCGGCTGTGCGCACGCATGGGACGAATCGTCGGCGTGCTGGCGGCCACAGTGCGACGCGCGCGGCCGCAGCAGCGTGCCGCACGTGTGGATCGCGGGCGACGGCGCGGGCATCGGCGGCGCGCGGGCGGCGGCGCTCGCCGGCGAAGTGTCCGCGCTCGACATCGCCGCGCGACTCGGTGCACTCGACGCGCAACGGCAGGCCGCACGCGAACGTCCGGTGCTGCACGCGTTGCGCCGCCATCTCGCGGTGCGCCCGCTGCTCGACGCGCTGTACACGCCGCCCGCCGCGCTGCGCCGCCCCGACGACGACACGATCGTGTGCCGCTGCGAGGAAGTCACGGCCGGCGAAATCCGCCAGCTCGCGGCGCGCGGCTGCCAGGGGCCGAACCAGATGAAGGCGTTGACGCGCTGCGGGATGGGCCCGTGCCAGGGACGCTGGTGCGGCACGACGGTCGGCGAACTGATCGCCGACGTGCAGCAGCGCAGCGTCGGCGACGTCGGTCACTACCGGATTCGCGCGCCGATCAAGCCGGTCACCGTCGGCGAGATGGCCGACGCACTCGACCTGTCGAACGATTTTCAGCGCGGCGAATTTCCGAGCTGACGCGCCCGCCCACTCTTCCCCACACGAACGGAGCCTGACCATGAAGACGCGCCTCACGATTCTCCTTTCCGCCGCCGCAATGGCCTTCGCGTCGCTGGCGTCGGCGAAGGAATGGACGACCATCCGCATCGGCGTCGATCCGACCTACCCGCCGTTCGAGTCGACCGCGACCGACGGCAGCGTGAAGGGTTTCGACATCGATCTCGGCAACGCGCTGTGCGCGAAGCTGAAGGCGAAATGCGTGTGGGTGTCGAGCAGTTTCGACGGGCTGATTCCGGGGCTGCAGGCGCGCAAGTTCGACGTGATCCTGTCGTCGATGGCCGCGACCGAGCAGCGGCGCCAGCAGATCGACTTCACCGATCGCCTGTACCGCAACCAGACGCGATTGATCGCGCGTACCGGGTCGGGGCTGCTGCCGGACGCGGCGAAGCTCGCCGGCAAGCGCGTCGCGGTCGAACAGGGCACGATCCAGGAAACCTACGCGCGCGAGAAGTGGGCGGCCGCGAAGGTCGAGGTCGTGCCGTACCCGAGCTACGACCAGGCGTATGCGGATCTCGTCACCGGGCGCGTCGACGGCGTGCTGATGGATGCCGTGCAAGGCCAGCTCGGGTTCCTCGCGACACCGCGCGGCACGGGCTTCTCGTTCGCGGGGGGCGTGGTGTACGACGCGAAGATCATGGGCAACGGCGACGCGGCCGGCGTGCGCAAGGCCGACACCGACCTGCGCGACGCACTCAATCGCGCCATCGCGCAGATTCGCAGCGACGGCACGTACAACCAGATCCAGTCGAAATACTTCGACTTCGACATGTACGGGAACTGACGGCGAATACGGGCTCGGTTCGGTTAGCGTCGAACCGTCTCCAGGTTGAGCGGATAAGTCCTTTCAGGACATAATCTGTCAATCTTGAGTCCGATAAGGTCTGACATGCTCGACATCCGCCAGCTTCAGTACTTCATCGCGGTCGCGGAAGAGGAACACGTCGGCCGCGCCGCCGAACGCCTGCATATTTCGCAATCGCCGCTCAGCCGCCAGATCGCGCAGCTCGAGGAAAAGCTCGGCCTCACGCTGTTCGAACGCAGCCAGCAGCGCATTCGCCTGACGCGCGACGGGCGCACGTTCCTCAGCGAAGCGCACGCGTTCCTGCGCCACGCGAACCGGCTCGAATCGCTCGCGCGCCGGCTCGGTCGCGGCGACGAAGGCGGCCTGTGCATCGGCTACCTCGAAACGGCCACGCACTCGGGCGTGCTGCCGCGCGCGCTGAAAACGCTGCGCGCCGGGCGCCCGTCCGTTCACATCGCTTTGTACAACTATCAATCGGCCGCGCAGCTCGAAGGCTTGCGCGAGCGCAGCCTCGACATCGCGCTCGTCACCGAGCCGCCCGCGTCGGACGATCCCGAACTCGAATCGACGAAGGTGCTGGATGATCCGATGCTGCTCGCGATGCCCGACGGGCATCCGCTCGCGAAGAAAAAGACGCTCGTCGCCGACGATCTCGCCGCGCAGGCATGGATCGGCGTCACGCAGCAGGACAGTGCGCCGCGTCACGGCGCATTCGTCGCGGCCTGCGCGAAGGCCGGCTTCTCGCCGGACATTTCGGTGGAAGCGACCGAGCCGCTCGCGGCGCTCGGCCTCGTGGCCGCGGGGCTCGGCGTGACGATGATCCAGCAGAGCCTGCGTCACCAGGTGCCGGAAGGCGTCGTGCTGCGCGAGCTCCCGTGGTTCAGCTATCGCACGCCGCTGTGGGCCGCGTGGCACAAGGTCAACCTGCGGCCGCTGGTCGGCATCTTTCGCGAGATCCTGACCGGCGAGGAGGTCGTCGCGGCAGTCTGAAATTGAATCCATGAAAGCGCGGGGCGTTGTTGCAGCGCGACGCCTTGCGCGCCAGTGAAGACGGTGCCGATTGCTTCGCTACCCTGATCTTTGATGCGCGGTGCGCGACCCGTGATCGACGCGTGCCACAGATGCGACGCCTTCGCTCAGCGCGCTGGCCGGAATGTACGGCAACCAGCCGGGCAGCGACCCGAAGCCGCCGATCAGTTGCCAGACCGTGTCGGCCGACGCCGCGATCTCGATACCTGCATGGGCCTGCGCCATGTCGTCACCCTTCACGATCAACGCTCGGTCGGCAGCGGCGCATTGGCCGCGATCAGACCTTGTTCGCGCATCTCGCGCCAGAAGTCCGCCGGAATCGCCACGTTCAGCGCCGCCTGGTCTTCAGCGATTCGCTCCGGACGGCTCGCGCCCGGAATCACCGCGACGGTGGCCGGATGCGACATCGAGAACTGTAGCGCGGCAGCCTTGACCGGCACGTCGTAACGCGCGGCGATCGCCTTGATCCGGTCGACCTTCGCGAGGATGTCCGGCGACGCCTTCTGGTATTCGAAATGCGTGCCGCCCGCGAGCACGCCCGAGCTGTACGGGCCGCCGACGACGATCCCGACGTTCCGCGCGGCCGCCGCCGGCATCACGCGTTGCAGCGCGCGCTCGTGATCGAGCAGCGTGTAGCGGCCGGCCAGCAGCATGCCGTCCGGTTGCGGTTCGGCAAGGTCGAGCACCAGCTCGATCGGTTCGACGCGGTTCACGCCGAGACCCCATGCGTTGATCACGCCTTCCTCGCGCAGCTTGCCCAGCACGCGGAACGCGCCCTTGCGCGCCACTTCGAATTGCGCGAGCCATTCGTCGCCGTAGAAGTCCTGCGCGATGTCGTGCACCCACACGATGTCGAGGCGGTCGGTGCGCAGGCGCTTCAGGCTGTCCTCGATCGAGCGCAGCGTCGCGTCGGCCGAGTAGTCGTTGACGATGCGGTTCGGCCGGCCGTGTTCGAACAGGCCGCCCTTTTCGCCGAGATCGCGCGCCGACACGTCTTCGATTTCGTCGAGGATCAGGCGGCCGACCTTCGTGCTCAGCACGTATTCGTCACGCGGATGGTTCGCCAGCGCGTCGCCGAGGCGGATTTCCGCGAGGCCGGCGCCGTAGAACGGGGCCGAATCGAAATAACGGATGCCGTGTTGCCACGCGGCTTCGACGGTAGCCGCGGCTTCCGCGTCCGGGATGTTGCGGAACATGTTGCCGAGCGGGGCGGTACCGAAACCGAGGATCTTGTTGCCGGGCAGCTTGTCTTTGAGACTCACGATTTTCTCCAGGGAAAGATGGAAAGCGAGTTCAGTCTAGGCACGCGGGTTAAGTCTGTCCAAGACGGAATTCGACACAGTTGAGTCCCGCGAGGTCTGATTGGGCGATCAGCGGCCTGTTTCGATCCGCGGCTGCGGCGCGCTGTTCGGGCGAACGGCCCGACCGGCAAGGCTGCCGACCGAATTCACGTTCGATTCATGACTCAGGATCAAAAATGATTTGGCCGGGCGGCCATTTTTCCCGGCTGCCGCGATACCTATATTGGGTGCACTCGCAACGACATCGACGCGGTCGGCGTTGGTTGCGGCTCACTCAACCACACAGGTACCCATGATGAAAACGCTCGTTTCTTCCACCCTCGCCGCCCTGATCCTTTCCGCACCGGCGCTGTCGTTCGCGCAACCGGCCGACCATCAACCGACCCGTGCCGAAGTGAAGGCCGAGATGGCCCGCCTCGCGGCCGTCGGCTACACGCCGGCGCTGGATCACAACCAGTATCCGGCCGCGATCGTTGCCGCCGAAAAGCGCGTGCGCGAAAACGCCGTCGCGCAGGCAGCGCCGCACGCCGCCCCGCTCACCGATGAAACCGGTTACGGCAGCGAACCCCGCACCACCAGCGAATCCGGCCGCGCGATGATGATCAACGGCCGCGACTCGATCTATCGCGGTCATTGAGTCACGTCGGCGCGCACGAGAGCACGCCTTTCGATACGCGCACCCGCTCGTCCGTCCCCTCCGCATGGCCGGCCCGAATCGCCTGAACAGGCATTCGGGCCGCGCGCCGTCGCTGCACTTCCGCCCCCTTGCCCTGCTCCGCGAAACCGCTCGCGCGTCGCCGTTGCGGGCTGCGATTCGTGACTGCGCAGTACAAGTTCTTATGCCGCTTCATCGGTTTATCCGCCGCGCGCCGCACACGATACTTCGGACCGTCCGGCGCCATGCGCCTCACGAAGATCCCGATGCCTTTCATTCGTTGCTCCGGGAGCGAGACGGGCCATGCGGCGCACGTCCCGCGAGATGTCTTGCGTCGCAGTATCGATGGCCGGCGCCGGCGGCGGAAGGCGTGAATCACTCAAACAGTTTTGCGCGCGGCGGGATGATCGGCCGTGTCAGACGAATCCTTCTTCGACCAGCGTGCAGCCGTCGGCCGTGATCGCGTGCCGCTGGCCACGCGGCTCCAGCGCTCCGGTGCCCGGACACGCGCGTGCCAACGTTACCGCGCGTCGGCGTCGCCGAGCGACCCGAGAATCCGGTACGCGACCTTCACGCGATCCTCGATCGGCACATTGCCGTTCGCGAGCATCACGATTCCGATCCGCTTCGCGGGAATGAACGCGACGTACGTGCTGAAGCCGCCGGTCGACCCCGTCTTGTTGATCCAGGTCGCGGGGTTCGGCGCGAGCGGCGGCTGGATCGCGCTCGCCGGCACCGCATCGAACAGCATCTTCGGCGCGTTGCCCGCGAGCAGCGTCGGCAGTGCGACCGGGTATGGATACTGTTCCCAGATCAGATCCTGCGTGAGCGGCCCCGCGCGGAAATAGCCGGTGTGCGTGCGTTCGATCGCGCGCCGCAGGCGCGGCGCCGTCGGGATCATCTCCATGTTCGCCTGCACGAAGCGCAGCAGGTCGGCCGCCGTGGTCCGCACGCCGTACGCGGGCTGCCACAGCATGCCTTCCGTCATCCGCACCGGCTTGCCGTCCTTCGTGTAGCCCTGCGCATAGTCGGCCATGCGCGCGGCGGGCACGTCGATGGTCGTGTGCGTCATCCCGAGCGCGGCAAAGAGCCGCTGCGCCATCAGCGTCGCGAAATCCTGGTGCGTCGCCTTCGCGGTGAGCCAGCCGAGCATGCCGATCGCGACGTTCGAATACGTGCGGTGCGTGCCCGGCGCATACTCGGGCCGCCACGCGTCGAGATAGCGAATCAGGCCCGCGTCGTCGCGGATGCTGTCCGGCACCTGCAGCGGCGTCCCGCCGGGCGTATGCGTGCCGAGCTGGAGCAGCGTCACGACGCCGAACGGCCTGCCCTGCAGCTCGGGCAGATATTTGGCCACCGGGTCCGCGAGCGACAGTTCGCCGCCCTCCTGCGCGTCCGCGGCGAGCGTCGCGGTCAGCGTCTTGCTGACCGAGCCGATCTCGAACAGCGTGTCGCCGGTCACCGGCTTGCCGGTTTGCCTCGACATCACGCCGTAGTCGAACACGTACGGCTTGCCGTCGGCGACGATGCCGATCGCCATGCCAGGGATCGCGTACTGCTTCATCAGCGGCGCGACCTGGCGCGTGACGGTGTCGTGGAGCGCGTCCTGCGTGACGGCGGCCGCGCGACCGGCCGTGGCGGTCGCGCATGCGGCGACGAACAGGGTCGCGGCGAAGCGTGTCGCGTTGAATCGCATGGGTGCGGTTCCTTTCCTTTTCTAATGGTTGCATGGACAACGGATGCGGCCGCGCCGCGCGCAGCGCGCGTCGGCCGGCCTGTCGAAGCAGGACTATCCGCTACCGCCCGGCCGCCAACAATCGACGATATGTTGCGCGAGCCGAAAGAAAAACTTATGAGATACGCGGCAAGCAGGATGGGGCCGCGCCCCGCTCGGAGCCGCATGCCCGTTTTTCAGGAAAACCTGTCGGTTTCAACAGCATCGAATCCGGCCACCGAGTGGCGCCGTATCGAAAATCGACGAAAAAGAGATAAGTCTTGTCAGATCCGCGGGCGCCGGCCAGCGGCGCGATTGATTCATCCGCATGGATCGAAGTAGACTCGCGGAAGCAAAAAATAAAACCCATCCTGAGAGAAACAATGAATCGCCCTTTCCCGATCGCCCGCTCCCGCGTCGTCGGCTCCCGTGTGGTCGCGTGATTTTCACGCATCGACCGACCTGAACCGAAATACGCGACGCCGCCGCGTTGCTGCGCGCGCACGTTCGCCGTTTCGTCGTTGAGCCAGAAGAACCGCCAGGGTCCCGCGCACACCGCCTGCGCACGCCCTGCCCGACCGGAGAGTGAGCCCGTGACCGCAACCGTGGCCGCGTCGGCCTATCGGCCGCGCGATGTCGTCAATGCGCCCGACATCAAGGCGGCCATCGCGCGCCGCAGCGCCGAGCGCGGCGATCCGGCCGAGATCCTCGCGTGGCTCGGCAACCATTTCTTCCGCTGGGTCGTCGGGGCGTTCGAGCAGGCGCAGCCGCTCGCTTCGCTGGCCGATTACCGCGCGCTTGCCGGCGCCGACCGGCCGGCGCCCGAGTGGCTCGTGCGCCGGTTCCGCGCGCAATCGGCATCTCCGGCATCCGGCCCGACGCCCGATGCGGCGCTGCCGCCCGCCGCTGAACCGCCGCCGCTCTACTTCATCGATCCCGAGCACATGCTGCTGATCGACCGCGAACGCGTGCTGGTCGAATTCCTGCGCTCGCGTGCCGGCACGCGGCTCGCGCAGAAACTGCAACGCATCACCTGCGCGATGGCGCTCGACATGTGGGAGCGCGAGCACCAGCGGATGCAGGCGCGCCGCGACAAGGGCTGGGTGCCGAGCAGCGGCCTCGCGCTGCGCGAGGTGTTGCGCACGCCGAACGGGATCGTGTTCGAATTCGTCGGCGATCATCCGGCGCTGCGCGAGGAACTCGCGTACGAGTCGTACTACATGCAGCACTGTCTCGGCCAGTTCGCGGATCGCCGCCGGCTGCGCGGCGGCTACGGCGAGCAGTACGCGCAAGCCGCACGGGACGGCCGGCTGCGCCTCTTCACACTGCGCGGCGCGGGCAACCAGCCGCACGTGACGATCAGCCTGCAGGCGAGCGGCGACGGCCTGCGCATCGACCAGATCAAGGGCAAGCAGAACCGCCATCCGGTGCGCCGCTATGCGGACGACGTCCGCCAGTTCCTGCGCGCGCTCGCGCCGCGCGGCGAGCGTCATCCCGATTGCGAGGGCATGGGCCTCGTGTTCGAACCGGATGCGCCGGGTGCGGCCACCGGCGCGTGGACCTTCGTCACCGACGTGCGCTCGTCCGACCATCTGCTGAGCGTGATGAGCGAGAACTTCCACCTGATCGAGCATTTCGAGCAACCGCCGGCCGTGCTGCAATGGCTGCTGCTGCGCAATGCACCGTATGCGCTCGGCCAGTTGCGGCAGATCGATCCGGCCGTCGCGGCGGCCGCGCGCCATGCGTTGCCGGCCGATGCACTGCCGGCCGCGCGCGCACCCGACGCGCCGCCGGCCGCGACCGCATTCGAGATCGAAGGCATCGCGATCGATCCCGCGCTGTGCGCGGCGTTCGCGTTGCCTGCGCCGACGGACGGGAGCGCGTCATGCTGAAACTACTGCTTGGCGCGGCCGTGCTGGGGCTCGCGTGGTACGTGTGGCGCGCGTTCCGGGTCGCCGCACGGATGGTGCACGAAGTCGACGCCGACCAGGCCGCGGGCGCCGACAGCACGGTGCCGGTGCGCCAAACCGCGGCCGTCAGGCTCGCGCAGGCGCAGGCCGAGCAGGCGCCGCCGAACCGCCGCCGCTGGGCGCTCGCGCTCGCCGACATCCTGCTGATCCGCAACGGGCTGCGCTGCGATTGCGACGACCTCGTCCATGCGCTGCCCGACGCGCAGCGCGAACAGCTCGCGCGCCAGGTACGGCGCGAACTCGACCTGCCGGCCGACCTGCCCGAGTGGCAGATCGTGCAGCGCGTGCCGTCGATCCTCGCGGGCTGGATTCGCGGCGTCGGCCGCTCGCACGACGGCTTCTACGAACAGCTCGCCGCCGTCGGGCGCGTGCGCGACGCACTCGCGTTCGATTGCGCGCGCACCGCGTTTCTCGTGCGCTGCATCGCGCTGCTCGGCTGGGCGTCCGAACAGCACGCGTGGATCGTGCTGCTGCTCAATGCGCAGCGCGCGCAGGACAGCTTCGACAGCTGGGAAGACTTCGGGCTCGCGTATGCGCGGGCACGCCAGCAGTGGCTGCGCGGCAGCAGCCAGGACGGCCCCGCGTCGTCGCGCGCCACGCAGGAAGTGCGCGAATACCTGCGCAATCCGTCCGGAAACTGGCTTTCGCTGCCGTGGAAGCGCTACCGCATCTTCGACCCCCAACCCGTTTCGTCATGACCGCCGATACCGACATGTCCTCCGCTTGCGCCGACCTGATTCCGCCCGCGACGTCCCGCTGGTCCATTTGCGACGTCGACGCGCTGCTGCGCGCCGGCGACTATGCCGCGCTCGACGCGCAACTCGATGCCGCACTCGCCGCCAGCTTCGCCGATCGCACCGCCGAGGCGCGGTACGTCGACGCGCTGCCGGCCGACGTGCAGCCGTGTATCGACGCCGGCGCCGACGGCCTCGCGCGCCTGCGCGCATGGCAGGCCGCGAACCCGCGCTCCGCGCACGCGTGGCTGTGCGAAGCGCATTACTGGCACCACTGGGCCTACGAATACCGCGGCAGCGGCTGGGCCGAAACGGTGACCGAAGCCGGCTGGATCGGCGCGCATGCGTGCGCGACGCTGACGCTCGTCGCCGCGCTGCGCGCGCTGGTGCTCGCGCCGACGTTGTGGAGCGCGCCGATGGTGATCTTCACGAGCGTGTCGTCGTTCGGCGAACCCGAGTGGCTCGCGCAGCTCGTGCGCGAGCGCCGCTGGCCCGTCACCGAACTGCAGTTGAACGCCGGCGCCGACGACGCAGCCACGCGCACCGAACTGCAACGCATGTTCGCGCGTTCGGGACTGAACCCCGACGTGCCGGTCGCCTGCCCGCCGGAATTTCCGGACGCGCTGCCCGGCCCGGTCCAGGGCAAGAAGCTGCGCAAGGAGAAGTGGTACTGGATGGAAGCGACGCTGCACATCCACCCGAAGCTGTTCTTCCCGATGCGCACGTTCATCTGGTACATGCAGCCGCGCTGGGGCGGCTCGCACGATCACATCCGCGCGTTCGTCGCGTCCGACGCGTGCGCGCACCTCGATGCGGTCGAGAAGGACCGGCTGCTGCACGAGATCTGGCGCGACGACTACGCCGGCAATACGCTGGACGCGAATGACGACGACGACGATGCGCGCCACGCGATCACCGCGACGCTCGCGCGTGCGCAGGCGGCGCTGCATCCGTATCACCGTTGGGAAACGCTGAGCTGGCTCGCGCACAGCCATTACATGCGCGAGGACTACGAAAAAGCGTACGCCCGCCTGCAGGAAGCGGAACGCGACCAGCCGATCGACAACGACCAGAAGATGGCGATCGGCGTGCGACTGGCGCTCAGTCTCGATCCGCATGGCGACTGGCTGACCCGCGCGATCGAACGTGCATCGGACGCTCGCGCGTGCACGGCGGCAATGATCCTGCGCGGCTACGGACATCGTACCGGCACGTTCGGTTTCGCCCAGGACGACGCGCGCGGCGATGCATGGCTCGAAGCGGCACGCGTGAACGAGCCCGGCTCGCTCGCATGGAACCAGGTCGCCACCGCGCTGGAGTACGAAAACCGGCGCCCTGCCGATGCCGTCGCCGTCTGCAAGCTTGGCTACGAGGCAGGCGGCGATTCGTGCGATTACCTGCTCGGTTGCTTCTACAAGGACGGCACGCATGTCGAGGCCGACCCGTACCGCGCCGCCCACTACTTCCGCGAGTCGATGGAAGCCGGCGGCAACATGGCCGCGTATCGGCTCGGCTACACGTACTACCACATCGGGCAGACCAGCACGGACCGGGCCGAACGCGCGCGCATGCAGGTCGAGGCCGTCGAGGCCGCGCGCAAGGCGCACGAGATGGGGCATACCGACGGCCTCGAGTGCATGCTGATGTTCATCGGCGACATCGACGACTATCCGTCGCGCCATCGCTACGTCGACGAACTGCGCCGGCATGCCGAAGGCGGCCACCCGGCCGCAATGGCCGCACTGTCGTTCTTCCTTGCCGACGTCAACGACAAGTCGCTGTACGACTATCGCGAGAGCGTGCGCTGGATCATGGGGGCGCAGGCCATCGCGCCGGACGACGAGTACGTGCGCACCATCACGCGTGTCAGCCACGAGGACGGCATGCTCGGGAAGCTGCGCTACAAGCTGCAGCGCAAGCAGATCAAGGCGCACGAGATTCCCGGCGCCGACAACGCGATGGTCTGAACGCGGGCCGACGCACGCCGCCGCTCGTCCGCGGGCCGTGCGTCCTGCCCGCGTATCACCGTGGCAGCCGGTCGAGAAACGCCAGCATCGCCGCGTTGAACCGCGCGGGCCGCTGCAGCGGCGCGAAATGGCTCACGTCGGGCAGGATCGTCAGCGTCGCGCCCGGGATCGTCCGCGCGAGGTACGCCGCATGCTCGGGCCGGATGAATTCGTCGTGCTCGCCCTGCACGATCGCAACCGGCACGGCGATCGCCGCGAGATCCTGCGCGGTGTAATTCGGTTGCGTGCGCATCATTTCGCTGACGGCCGCGACGAACGCGTCGAACTGGTCCGGTGTCGCGGACAGTCGCGCATAGTCCTTCCGATGCCGCGCGAAACAGCGGTCGATCAGCGGACTCGGCGCCATCTCCTTCGTGCCGCCCGGATCCATGTTGCACGCGAAGAACAACACGCCGGCCGCGCGTTCCGGTGCGCGGGCAGCCAGCACGAGCGCGATGCATGCGCCGTCGCTCCAGCCGACGAAGCGTGCACGGTCGACGTGCAGCGCATCGAGGACGGCAAGCACGTCCGATGCCATGCGTTCGTACGAATAGGGGCGGTCGTCGCGCGTGCTGCGGCCGTGACCGCGGCTGTCGATCACGATCGCGCGGTAGCCGGCCGCGAGCAGCGCCGGCACCTGGTTGCCCCAGTTGCCGCCATGACCGAGGCCGCCGTGCAGCAGCACGACCGCCGGCCCCTGGCCGAACGACGCGTGCCAGATGCGCGCGCCGTCGTGGTCGAGCCATCCTTCGGCATCGGCTGCCGGCAGCGGCGTGCCGCCGTGCGCGTCGAAGCGAACGAGTTCGTCGTCGTCGAGTTCCGCGTTCATCGTTCAGCCGTCCTTGAGAGGGAGACGAACTGACGATTGTAATGCGTGCGGCCGACGCCGCCGCGGCCGCTCAGGCCTGCGTCGACACCAGCCCGCCCGACTGCGACCCGCCGGATTTTTCCAGCGCCGCGGCGAGTTGCGAGATCGCCGTCGCGAGCGCGGCCGAAATCGCGCTGGCTTCCGCGTTCAGCGACTGCTGCTCGACGGCCGCGGCCGGGTCGTCCTTGGCGCGCTGGGCCGCGGCGGCCATCTGCCGCTCCAAGGTCGCGAGCTGCTTCTGCAGCCGCTCGATCAGCGCCTTCAGCTGGGCGACCGCCGGGTCCTCCGACGATGCGCCGGCGGCGCCGGGCGTTGCGCCGGCGGCGCCGGTCGAATCCTTCGTGCCGGGAGTGCTCGACGTGCCAGTCACGGCGGTGGCGCCCGTTGGGCCAGTTGTGCCCGTCGTGCTCGCGGCATCCGTCGCGCCGCCGGTGGACGACGTCGCGGCCGGCGGGTTCGCGGCCACGCCGCTGTCAACGAGCGGCGATCGCGTGGTCGTGGAGAAATCGATCTGCATCGTGTCGGTCCGTGTGTCGGTAAACGAAGTCACAGGGGCGGAAATCGCCTTCCAGTCCGTTTACGGCATTCATCACACGAAACTTGAATATCGGGGTCGGGTGGATTGTCCGTTGATGATCGCAATTGATCGCGAAAGGGCCAGATTGGCAGCATGACGGCACTGGTAAAATCGCCGCTTCGCCGGCCGGATGCGCACGTCGGACGCCTCGTTCAGGCCCGACCGCGCGATGCCGCCGGCTCCGACTCCCGGACTTTCGAGGCACGGCATACAACGTATGCCGACGACGCCCTCGCAGCTTCCCCGAGTCGCCTTTTCCGTCTGCTTGCACGCGTACCGCACGGCGCTCACCGCCGAGCGGCGAACGCCGTGCGGCACGCATTCACTTCATTACGCATTCGAGGAACACACGATGGCCCGCATCGGCGCCTTCTGCATCACGACGTGGCTCGCCGCCGCGATTCTTTACTTCGGCCAGCACTCCGTCGCAATGATCGCGCTCAGCGGTGTCGTGGTATTCGGCGGGTTCGATCTGCTGCGTCCGTAACCGCGGTCGTGCGACCCGGTGCGGCCGTACCGCGCGCATCCCCGCGTGCGCGTCGCCGGCTCGCGTGCCCCTTCAACCCTTGAAGGGGCGCATGCCGCTCACGACCGAACGGCCCGCATCGTTCCGCGTGATCCGCGCCGCCGGCGTGCGCGGCTGACAACGCTTCGTCGAGCCGCGCGATGATGTTTTCCGCCATCTCGCAGCTGATCCGCAAGCCGCCGACCAGTCCCGCCAAGCCCGTCAGCGCGGCAACGTCCTCAACGAAGACGGCCCGCCCGTCAGCGCGATCCGCTTGCCCGTATCGCGCAGCTTGCCGCCATCGACCGCATACAGCGCAAGCTGCCGTTCGACGTTGAACTGCACGATCACGTGCCGGCTGTCGGCGGTAAACGCGATGCCCTGCGCGGCTTCGCCTCCCGGCACCTCGCTCACCTTCACGGCCTGCCCGTCGCGGATCTCGAACAGCAGCACCTTGCCGATCTTGTGGCGGCCCGGGTTGTCGGCCGTCAGGTTCGAGCCGTCCATTGCCTGCACGGCGATCCACTTCCCGTTCGGCGAAATCGCGACGCCTTCCGGCAGCGACGGCACCGTCAAATACTGAACCGTGCGGAACGGCACGCGCGACACGTCGATCAGCGCGACCGAATCGGCGTCGCCCGCGAGCGTGCCGGTATAGCCCGGCAGCCCGGCGAGCCCGACGTTGCTGACGACGGCCCAGCGGTTGTCGCTCGACACGTCGATCGTGTAAGGCGCGACGCCTGTACTCAGCCGCGTGCCGCTGTCGGTCACCTTGCCGTCGTCGACGTTCAGCACCGCGATGCCCTGCTCGTCGCGCAGCGACACGAGCGCGTGCTTGCCGTCGTGCGTGAAGCTGATCCCGGCCAGCCGCTTCTTGCCGATTTTCAGGTTGCCGTCGAGCGTCACCTGCGTGCCGTCGATGCGCAGGATCGATACGCTGCCGTCGACGTTGGCGACGATCGCGAGCCGGCCCGCGCGGTCGATCGCGATCCCTTGCGGATGCGTGCCGAGCTCGACGCGCGTGATCGCGGGCGGCGCGCTGTCGAGATTCACGACCTGCAGGAACGTGTCGAACACGAGCTGCTTCGCGGCCGTGTCGTAGCGCGTCGGCGCGCCGACCAGCGCGAGCTTCGCGTCGGGCGTGATCGCGACGGCCTGCGGCGGCCCCTGGATGCCGTTCTCGACGTCGACCTGCAAAGCAACCTTCGGCGGGAACGTGCTGGCGTCGAGCAGCGTCAGCGTGTCGGCGGGCGGGGCAGGCAGATAGGTGTCGCGGCCCTCGACGCGTTGATACTTGCCGTCGTTGCCGGACACGATCCAGTCGGCGGCGTGCACGGCAACGGCCGTCGTGGCGAGGGTCAGCGC
This sequence comes from Burkholderia sola, assembly GCF_905400185.1. NCBI lineage: Bacteria > Pseudomonadati > Pseudomonadota > Betaproteobacteria > Burkholderiales > Burkholderiaceae > Burkholderia > Burkholderia sola. The sequence continues at coordinate 252,775 of NZ_FR989677.1, read as the reverse complement.
GGCGAGCAGGCGCGCGCTGCGCAGGCGGAAGGGATTCGAATGCATGGCGGTCGGTTCTCCGGATCGGTTGCGGACGCAATGGATTGCCCGGCCCTGCTGCCCGACGGGCCGGCGCCATCGCATGATGCCCGAAAGCGCGCGCGCCCGGCGTCTCGCACCCGGTTCGGTTCCGTCAATCCGTGCGTCGCGTGCCCGACGACCACTCGACGATGTCGTCGAGCGGATACACCGGCCGCGCGAGCCGCTCGTAGCGAAACAATCCGTAGTCCGAGCTCGTCACGCCGCGGCTGTCGCATTCGACCAGCGCGGACGAAATCGGCACGAACACCGGCCGGCAATACATCCGCGACTTCAGCAACAGGAAGCGCGCGCGGCGCGGATCGACGCCGACGCTCTCGAACACGCCGAGATCCCACGGCTCCTGCGTGCGCTCGGTGACGACGAGCGTGGCCGTACCGATATCGAGCACGGCCGCGCGGCCCATGTACGCACGCTGCCCGGTATACGTCGGCCCGGTAATCACGTATTCGCCGTCGGTGATCGCGCGCACGATGCCCGTCGCGCGAAACGGTTTGCGCCGCACGCCGCCGTGCGACGGCAACCGGTTGCCGACCGGCACCGTGACGGTCGCGCCGACGCCCGCGTCGATCAGCGCCGCGACCGCTTCCGGGTCGCACAACGGCCCGCTGACGATTCCGTCGAGCCCGTGCGCGAGCGCGGCTTCGAGCAGGTCCATCGTGTCGCACGGGCCGCCCGACATGCAGTTGTCGCCGTGATCGAGCATCAGCACCGGGCGGTCCGCGCCGTCGGCGAGCGCCGCGGCCCGCGCGACCGATTCGGCGAGCGGCGCGCTGCGATAGACGAACGCGTCGCGCGCGTCCCAGATCTGCCGTGCGATGCGCTCGGCCACTGCGTCAGCCGCGGCGCGGTCGCCGTCGGCCACCACGACCACGCTGATGCACGGCGCGGGGATATCCGCGAGCGAGAAGCCGGGCAGGATCGACACCGCGAGCATGCCGTCCGCCTCGGCCGCGCGCGCGGCCTCCACCGCGCGCCGCATCGCGCCTTCGGCGCTCGCGCTGCGCAGCGTCGACGTCATCAGCGGCGGCTGCCGCCATGCGAGCACGGGCCGCGCGCGGCCGTGAATCCGGTCGAGCAACACGCGCGCCGCATGCTCGCCGGTCTCGACCATGTCGACGTGCGGATAGGTCTTGAAACTGACGATCACGTCTGCGTTGTCGATCAGCTTCTGCGTGACGTTCGCGTGCAGGTCGAGCGCGACCGCGATCGGCGCATCGGGCAGCGCCGCGCGCACGCGCGCGAGCAGGTCGCCCTCGCCGTCCGCGCTCTGCTCGGCGACCATCGCGCCGTGCAGGTCGAGCATCACCGCATCGCAGCCGGGCGCGGCGGCAACGATCGCGTCGCAGATCGCCGCATACGCGTCGGCCGCGACGGGCCCGCTCGGGTTCGCGGCCGCCGACACGGGCGTCACGATGTCCGCGCCTTCGCGCTCGGCCGCATCGATGAACGCGGCCATCGCGGTACGCATTCCGTGATTCGCGCGATACGCGTCGTCGCCCCAGTCGGGGCCGTGGCGGCCGAACGCGGCGAGGGGCGTCGGCACCGGCGAGAACGTGTTGGTCTCGTGGTTCATCCGGGCAATCAGGATCTTCATTGCGCGGCGCCCTCCGCGATCCCGGCCGCGCCCAGCATCGCGTGCAGCAGCACGTTGCAGCCGGCTTCCAGATGCACCGGATCGGCGTCCTCGATCTCGTTGTGGCTGATGCCGTCCTTGCACGGCACGAAGATCATCGCGGTCGGCGCGACGCGCGCGAGATACACCGCGTCGTGGCCCGCACCGCTGATCACGTTCATCGACGACAGCCCGAGTGCACGCGCGCCGGCACGGACCTGCTCGACCAGCGCCGGATCGAACGGCTGCGGCGGAAAGTACACGACCGGCTCGATGTCGATCCGCATCCCGGCCGCCGCACCCAGGTCCGCGCAGGCCGCACGCAGCTCCGCATCCATCGCCGCCAGCGTCGCGTCGTCGGCCGCGCGCAGGTCGACGGTCAGCGTCACGCGGCCGGGAATCACGTTGCGCGAATTCGGGTGCACGTCGACCCAGCCCACCGTGCCGCGTCCATGCGGCGGATGCGCACGCGCGATCTCGTTCACCTTGCGCACGAGATCGGCCGCGACCAGCAGCGCGTCGCGCCGCAGTTCCATCGGCGTCGGGCCCGCATGTGCCTCCATCCCGTGGACGGTCACGTCGTACCAGCGCTGTCCGAGCGCGCCCTCGACCACGCCGATCGTCGTGTCGTGCGCTTCCAGCACCGGCCCCTGCTCGATATGCGCTTCGAAATACGCGCCGACCGGATGCGCGCCGTGCCCGTCGTCCGCACTGCCCGCGTAGCCGATCGCGGCCAGCGCGTCGCGCACCGACACGCCGTCGCGATCGCATTGCGCGAGCGCATGGTCGAGCGTGAACGCGCCCGCGAACACGCCGGAACCCATCATCACCGGGACGAAGCGCGACCCTTCCTCGTTGGTCCAGACCGCCACCTCGAGCGGCGCGCGCGTGCGCACCCCGGCGTCGTCGAGCGTGCGCAGCACCTCGAGGCCGGCCAGCACGCCGTAGTTGCCGTCGAACTTGCCGCCCGTCGGTTGCGTGTCGATATGGCTGCCCGTCGCCACGGGCGGCAGGTCGTCCCGTTCGCCGGCGCGCCGCGCAAAGATATTGCCGATCGCATCGACGCGCACCGTGCAACCGATGTCCTGCGCCCACGCGACGAACAGGTCGCGCGCGTCGCGATCGAGTTCGGTGAGCGCGAGACGGCACACGCCGCCCTTGTCGGTCGCGCCGATCCGCGCGAGCCGCATCAGGCTGTCCCACAGCCGCGCGCCGTCGACGCGCAAGCCGGACGCCGCGACGCCCGGAGTCGAATCCTGTACTTGCATCGTTGCCATTCCTCGCATTGAAAGGGCACGGCTCATGCGACGCCGACGCCCAGGTAGCGGTCCTTCACGTCGTGATCGGCCGCGAACGCCGCGTTGCTGCCTTCGTAGACGATCACGCCCTGCTCGATCACGAAGTGGCGATCGGCGAGCTGCGTGCACACTTCGAGGTTCTGTTCGACGAGCAGGATCGCGACGCCGGCCGCCTTGATCCGCTTCAGTTGCTCGACGATTTCCTCGACGATCACCGGCGCAAGCCCCTCGACCGGCTCGTCGAGCATCAGCAGCCGCGGATGATTCATCAGCGCGCGACCGATCGCGAGCATCTGCTGCTCGCCGCCCGACAACTGCGCGCCGCCGTTGCGACGGCGCTCCTTCAGGCGCGGAAAGATCCGGTAGATATCGTCGAGCTGCCACGGCGAATCGCGACGCGCGCCGAGCCGCAGGTTTTCCTCGACCGACAGCAGCCGGAAGATCCCGCGATGCTCGGGCACGAAGCACAGGCCGCGCGCGGCGATCCGGTGCGCGGGCTGCCCGGACACCGGTCGGCCCGCGAACGTCACCGTGCCGCCGGTCGGCGCGACGACGCCCGCGATCGTCTTGAGCGTCGTCGACTTGCCCGCGCCGTTGCGGCCGAGCAGCGTCACTGTCTCGCCTTCGTTCACGTTCAGCGAAATGCCCTGCAGCACGTGGCTCTTGCCGTAGCACGCATGAACCTCTTTCACGTCGAGCATCATGCGCGGCCTCCGGTGATCATGTTGCCGAGATACGCGCTGCGCACGCGCTCGTCGCCGCGGATCGCTTCGGGTTTGCCTTCGACCAGCACGCGCCCCTGCTGCATCACCGTGATCGTGTCCGAGATGTCCATCACGATGCCCATGTTGTGTTCGATCAGCACGACCGTGTAGTCGTCGCGCAGGCCGCGGATCAGCGTCTTCATGTCGTCGAGATCGTCGATGCCCATGCCCGACGTCGGCTCGTCGAGAAAGATCGCGCGCGGCCGCGCCGCCAGCGCCATGCCGACCTCGAGCCGGCGCTGCTGGCCGTGCGACAGCACGCCGGCCGCGGTATCGGCGAAGCGCTGCAGGCCGAGCCGCTCGAGGACGTCGTCGACGATGCCGTCATGCGCGAGCGCACCGCGCGGCGGCGTCCACGGATTCAACGCCCGCCGCGATTCGACGCCCTGCGCGGCGACGCGCAGATTCTCGCGCACGCTCAGGTTCGGAAACAGGCTCGTGACCTGGAACGAGCGTGCGATGCCGCGCCGCACGCGCTTGTGATCGGGTTCGTGCGACACGTCGCGACCGTCGAACAGGATCGAGCCCGACGTGATCGGCAGCGTGCCGGTCAGCGTATGGAACAGCGTCGTCTTGCCGGCACCGTTCGGGCCGATCACCGAATGCACGGTGCGCGGCATGATGCGCAGATCGACGCCGCCCAGCGCGGTGAACTTGCCGTAGCGCTTGACGATGCCGCGCGCTTCGAGAATCGCTTCGCTCATTGCCGCTCCTTGACCGTGGCCGCCGCGCGATCGCTACGCCGCAGCGACGCCACGATGCGTTCGCCCAGCCCCCACAACCCACGCTGCATGACCAGGCTGACCGCGATCAAGACGAGGCCGAGCAGCAGCAACCAGCGCGGCCACAGCGTCGACAGCCAGTCCGCGAACAGCACGTAGAACGCCGCGCCGAGCACCGACGCGAACAGGTTGCCCGTGCCGCCGATCACCGTCATCACGAGGATCATCTCGCTCGTGTGGTAGTCGATGTTCGACAGCGGCGCGATGCCCGTCATCAGCGCGTGCAGCGCCCCGGCCAGGCCCGTGACCGCGCCCGAGATCACGAACGCCGCGAGCTTGAAGCGCTTCACGTCGTAGCCGGCCGCCGCCGCGCGCGCTTCGTTGTCGCGAATCGCGAGCAGCGTGCGGCCGAACACCGAGCGCGATACGCGCAGCAGCAGCCAGAACACCGCGACGAACAGCACCGCGACGAAGCCGTAGTAGCGCCACGGCGAAGCGAGCGACACGAGCGGTTGCCCGAATGCGGCGAGCGCCGGGCGCGGGATGTCGAGCAGCCCGTTGTCGCCGCCCGTCACGTTCGGCGTCGTATACGCGAGGAAATAGAACAGCTGCCCGAACGCAAGCGTCAGCATCACGAAATACGTGCCGCGCTGCCGGATCGAGAACCAGCCGACGAGTGCGGCCGCGACGGCACCGAGCACCGCGGCCGCGACCAGCGCGGCCGTCACGGACGCGACGCCGCGCGTCAGCACGAGCCCCGCCGCGTAGCTGCCGAGCCCGAAGAAGATGCCCTGCCCGAACGACAACAGCCCCGTGTAGCCGAGCAGCAGGTTGCAGCCGAGCGCGGCGAGCGCGAACACCAGCACTTCGGTCGCGAGCGAGCCCGAGCTCAGCACAAGCGGCAACACGCACGCGGCCACCACCGCGAGCCAGCCTTCCGGCCGCTGCAACACGCCGCGCCACGGCTGCGGGCGTTGCGACGCCGCCGCGCCCGGCGGCAGCGGTTTCGACGAATCGATCATGCAGCCCTCCCCAGCAAACCGTTCGGACGCAGCAGCAGCACGGCCGCCATCGCGACGTAGATCATCAGCCGCGCGCCTTCCGGCCACAGCGTGCTCATCAGGCTCTGCACGATGCCGACCAGCAGCCCGCCGACGAGCGCGCCGAGAAAATTCCCCATCCCGCCGACGACGACCACGACGAACGCGACGCCGAGCGCCTCGATGCCCATGAACGGATCGACGCCGCGGATCGGGGCGGCGAGTACGCCGGCCAGCGCGGCCGTCGCCGCGCCGAGCGCGAACACGAGGCTGAACACGCGGGTCACGTTGATGCCGAGCAGCGACACCATCTCCGTCGACTCGCTGCCCGCACGCACCGTACTGCCGAGCCGCGTGCCTTCGAGCACCCACCACAGCAACGCGGCGAGGACGGCCGTGAACGCGATCACGAACAGCCGGTACTTCGGGTAGACGAAGCCGCCCCAGATCACGACGCCGTTCAGCGCGTCGGGCGGCGGCACGTTGTCGCCGAGCGGCCCCCACGCGAGGATCGCGCACTCCTGCAGCACGAGCGCGAGCCCGACCGTCGCGAGGATGTGGAATTCATGCTGCTGCGCGTACACGTGGCGCAGCACCAGCTTCTCGACGATCCACGCGAACGCGCCGACGACGAGCGGCACGAGCGCGAGCGCGACCCAGAAATTCGCCGACCATTGCAGCGCCTGGTAGCAGAGGTACGCCCCGAGCAGGTAGAACGCGCCGTGAGCGAAATTCACGAAGCGCAGCAGGCCGAACACGATCGACAGGCCGACCGCGAGCAGGAAATACAGCATGCCCACGCCGATGCCGTTGACGATCTGCAGCAGATAGACGTTCATGGCTTCCGTGTCGGAAAGAAAGGTAACGGACGCCCGCGGCGCGCGATGCGCCGCGAACGCATGCACGGCGTCACGCGAGCTTGCAGCCCGTCTTGTCGAGCGGCAGGAACGACTGGCCGGCGCTGACGATGTCGGCATAGTCGTCCGCATTCTTCATCCGGCCCTTCGGCTTGCCCTTCAGCAGGTAGTAGTTCTTCAGCACCTGGTGGTCGCCCTTGCGGATTTCCTCCGGGCCCGTGAGGCCGTCGTACTTCATCCCTTCCATCGCCGCGACGACCTTCTTCGGATCGGCGCTGCCGGCCTTTACCATCGCGTCGATCAGGATCTTCGAGCAGATGTACGAACCCGCGAGGCTGTAGTTCGGGTTCGCCTTGAACGCGGCGTTCGCGCGCTTCACGAGATCGCGGTTCAGCGGCGAATCGATGCCGTGCCAGTACTGCGCGCCGAAATACACGCCGTCGCAGATGTCCGGCCCGAGCGCCTCGAACTGCTCGAGGCCCGATGCCCATGCGAGCAGGATCGTGCAGTTGCGCTTCATCCCGAAGCTGACGGCCTGGCGCAGCGTGTCAGACGATTGCGAGCCGAAGTTCAGGATCAGCAGCACGTCCGGCTGCGCGGCCGCCGCGTTCGTCAGGTAGCCGCTGAACTCCTTCTCGGCGAGCGAGTGGTAGCTGTTGCCGACGTGCTCGATGCCCTTCTCCTTGAAGACCGCCTTCGCGGCCGACAGCAGGCCGTCGCCGAACACGTATTGCGGCGTGATCGTGTACCAGCGCTTCGCCTTCGGCAGCATCTGGATCAACGGGCGCACCGTCTGCTCGATCGCGCCGAACGTCGGCACCGACCAGCGGAACGTCGCCGCGTTGCAATCCTTGCCGGTGATCTCGTCCGCACCGGCCGTCGTGATGAACACGCCGTCCGCCTTCTGGACTTCCTTGCCCATCGCCAGCGATTCGGACGACAGGATGCCGCCCGCGAAGAAGCGCACGCCCTTCTGCTGCGCGATTTCCTGCACGCGCCGCACGGCGGTCGCGGGCTTGCCCTCGGTGTCGAGCGCCGTATAGGCGAGCGGCGCGCCGAGCACCTTGCCGTATTGCTTGACGACGAGCTGCATGCCGAGATCGGCGTACTTGCCGTTGGCGGCGAACGGGCCGGACATCGGCACCGGGCAGGCAAGCTGGATGGGCGAGCCCTGCGCGAACGCGACCCGGGACGACATGCTGCCGAGCGCGCCCGGCACGGCCGACAGCGCGGCCAGTTTCAACAGTTCTCGGCGATTCAAGTTGAGCTCCTCATGAACGGGGACACACGCGATACGACCGACTGCCAAACCGTGCCCACGCCACTCCTGGATGCGCGCCGCCGGTTGATCCTATTTATCATGATAAATAGAATGAACCTGATGCTAGAGTTGATCAAAATTGGTGTCAATCAGGCAAAATTCCGTACCCGCGCCGGCACCGGTCGTCGACGATGACGCGGCGCGCAGCCACACAAAGGAGTCGTGAAGATGGTCATGGACCGAGCCAGGGCGGGCCTCGCGGTCGAAATCAAGCAGCCGAAGCGGGCCGATCTGGTCGCCGAGGAGATCAAGCGGCTGATCACCGAGAAGGACCTGAAGCCGGGTGACCGCCTGCCGCGCGAGGCCGAGCTGCAGCAGCTCTACGCGGTGAGCAAGAGCACGATCCGCGAGGCGCTGAAGTCGCTTGAGGTGCAGGGGCTCATCAAGGTCACGACGGGGCCGTCGGGCGGCGGGATGGTCGTCGAGGTGCCGCTCGACCGCACGCTTCAGCTGCTGCAGAACTACCTGTTCTTCAAGGACGTGACGATCGACGACATCTATACGGTGCGCAAGCTGCTCGAACCCGAGCTGGCCGCCGGCGCCGTGCCGCATCTAAGCGAGCGCGACTTCGCGGCGCTGGAGGCGAACATCGCGTGCTGCGACGGCGCGTCGAGCGTGCACGATCGCGGCCACATGCTGCGTCAGCGGCAGGAAGACACGACGTTCCACGACATCCTCGCGGCCGCGAATCCGAATCCGTTCCTGCGCTTCAGCTGCGAACTGATCAACGAGATGATCCGGCAGTTGATCGAGTTCCGGAACGACACGCCGCTCGTCGAGCACAAGCGCTTCGGCGAAGCGAACGTGTCGATCCACAAGGCGATCCTGCAGGCCGCGCGCGAGCGCGATGCCGAGCGCGTCCGGGCGCTGATGGTCGAGCACATGACCGAGGCGCCCAAGCACGTGAAGCGGATGAAAGGCAAGCTGCGCGGACGGTTGATCCTCGATTCCGAGATCCGCAGGCGCGCGGCCGCCGGTTCCGTTGCGGCACTCGATGCGGCCGCAACGGATCCGGAAGAACGCTGATCGGCGGCACACTCGCCGATGCGCTGCACCCGACCGAACGCACGCTGCGCCGTCGGCTCGACAAGGACGGCATCACGTTCCAGTCGCTGCTCGACGACGTGCGTCGCGACGACGCCGTGCGGTTGCTCGACGATCACGCGCTGACGGTCGCCGAGATCGCGGAGCGGCTCGGCGACAGCGAGCCGCGCAGCTTCCGTCATGCGTACCGGCGCTGGACCGGCAAGACGCCGCGCGAGACCCAAACAAACGGCAAATTGACGTAAATCGACTCGCGTAGAATGCCCCACCATCCATCCGAGCGGGGCCACGCTTCCATTCCACTCGCACCGGGCAATACCAACGACAACCGCGGCAATCGCGACGATCGTCGACCGACGAAGCCTTCATGAGCCAACCGATCCTGTACCTCCTCGCCGGCAACGGCAGCGCAGCCGACTGGTGGGACGACGCGCTGCCCCACTTCCGGCGCTATCGCCCCGTGCCGCTCGAACTGCCGGGCTTCGGCGATCATCCCGCGCCGCCGTGCGAGGATCTCGCCGCCTATGCGCAGGCGCTGCTGGACGCGACCGAACCCGGGCACGCGATCATGGCGGTCGGCGTGAATGCGCTGGTGGTCCTGCACGCGTTGCAGCGGCGCCCCGGCCACTTCGGCCGCAGCGTGCTGCTCGCCCCGGTCGGCGCGTTCCTGTGGGAGCGGCGCCTGCCGAAACTGATGGCGCCGAAGCCGCTGCGCAAGACCATCCACTGGCTGCTCGCGCACTACCCGGCGCTGTTCGCCCGCAAGTTCTCGAACCGGACCTGGACGTCCGCGCAGTATCGCCGCATGGGCGCCGGCTATGCCCGTTGCCGCGCGTTCGTGCCGCACTGGGATCTCGTGCGCGCCGATACCGCGCTGCCGCTGCTCGAGTGGGTCACCGATCGCATCGAACTCGTGTGGGGCGGCCAGGATGCGGTGCTCGGCGTCGGGCAGGCCGCCGCGTGGTCGGCGATCCTCGCGCGCGCCGACCTGACCGTCACGCTGGAGCCCGGCTGGGGACACTATCCGTGGATCGATGCGCCGGCGGCGTTCGCGCAGTGGCTCGAAGGAGACGACACGGGCTTCGTCGCGCATACCAAAGGCGGGCGCCTCGCGCTGGCCGCGATGGCCGGGCTGCCGGTGCCGCCCGCGCTGTCGCTGACCGCTGCCGACGATCCGCGCCTGCCCGGCTTTCTCGCGAGCCAGCCGGACGCCGAGTGGGCGATCCGGTCGTCGAGCCATGGCGAAGACCAGGCCGATGCGGCGAACGCGGGCCTGCACACGACGTTCCTGCGCGTACCGGCATCGCAAGCGGCCGCGCGCGTGGCCGAACTGCTCGACGGGGGCCTCGAGGAAGCCGTCGTGCAGCGCTTCATCACGCCCGTGCTGTCGGGTATCGCGTTCGTGCGCCATCTCGCGATCGAAGTCGAATGGGTCGAAGGTCACCTCGAAACGCTCGCCGACGGGCAGGCCAGCCCGCAGCGCGCGATTCTGTCGCGGCTCGGCGAGCCGTGGCAGCGCGGCACGTTCGCGACCGCGCACGGCCTGACCGCGCAGCAGCTGTGGGCGTTCCTGCAACGTGTGCTGCGCGCGTTCCATTACGTGCCGGGCGACGTCGAATGGGCGTGGGACGGTGAACAGCTGTGGCTGCTGCAGTACCGTCCGATCAGCACCTACGGCTGGCATCGTCACCTGACCGCCGCGAACATCGCGGAGATCCTGCCGCCGCAGCCGAGCCGGCTGGTCGAATATGCGCAACGGCGGGCGGCCGGCAGCATCCCGGCGATCATGGCGCGCTGGGACGCACGCGTGCTGCGCGACAACGAACCGTTCACCGCGCTCTACGGCGGCGCGTCGTACATCAACAACGACCTGTTCCTCGCGCGTCTCTCGGACTGGGGCGTGTCGGCCGCCCACTACAGCGGCGAGATCGGCGGTGCGACGCCGCCGCTGCGCTGGCGAGCGCTGCGCCTGCTGCGTGCGCTGCCGGTGTTCTGGCGGATGCTGCGCGTCGCGCGCGGGCACCTGCCGACGCTCGCGCGCGGCCTGGAACGCTTCGACCGGGAACTGGCGACGCTCGTCGAACGGCGCGCCGACGGCCAGCAACTGGCCGACTGGTTCACGCGCTTCTACGTATTCGTCGTGCAGGGCAACCTGTGCATCGCGTCATCGCTGGCGAGCAGCGGCGGCGCCCTGTGGGGGCGTCCGCCGACCGCGTACGGCCAGCTCGACGACAGCCCGCACCGCCTGCCGTGGGAAACCGATCCCGGCACCGCGCGGCCACCGGCCGCCGACCTGCCGCTGCAGCCGTTTCCCGACTGGCCGCTGCCGGTCCGCGTACTGCACGCGCTCGGCGCGCCCGGCATGCGCGGCTGGTATCTGCAGGTGCGCGAGTGGTATCGCGACAATCTGATGCGCGTGTTCTTCCGCCTGCATCACGCGATGCCGGCCGCCGACCGCGACACGTGGTTCGCACCGCACCCCGAGCGCCGCGATCGCAACGGCAGCTTCTGGCAGGACGGCAGCGAAGGCACCGACGAGGCCGCCGGCTTCATGATCTATCCGGGTGACACGCAGGGCGTGCTCGGCCGCGACATCCTGCTCGAAGACACGCTCGACCCGGGCCGGCACGCGCGGTACCAGGCCGCCCGGGCGGTGATCGCGCGCATGGGCGGCCGGCTGTCGCACGGCGCGACGCTGCTGCGCGAACTGCGCAAGCCGTCGGCCGTGCTGCCGCGCGTCGACGCGGCGTGGGTGGGGCGCGAAGTGCGGCTCAGCGACGGCCGGCTGACGCTCGTCGAATAGGACGCGCGCCGGCGTGGCGATCCGGCAACCGCATCGCACGTCGCGGTTGCCGCCTACCGAATCGGTACGCATCAGCGCAGCGGCGTGCGGATTTTCCCGTCGACCTTCAACGTGCGCCGGTCGCGCGCGACCTCGTATTCGACCGTCTGCGCGGGCGTGACCGCGCCATAGGACCGGCCGTTCACATAGACGACGCCGTCGCGCAACTCGACCCTGTCGCCGTTGACCGTCGCGGTGGCGCGGTCTCCCTGCAACACCGCGCCCGAACAGCCGGCGGTCGAGAAGCTGCGGACCGACGTGTCCGGCATCGCGGCGTTACCGCCGGCCTGATCCGCCGCATGCGCGGCGCTGCACGGCAGCGCGTCCATGGTGCCGGCCGCGTGGAGCGGCGCCGCCCCGATGCCGCTCCCGGCAAGCAACGCGATCGTCATCGGCAGCAGCTTGTTCATCAGTTGCTCCGAGAAACCCCGTCCTTCAGGACGGGGAGGAAAGGAGTGCAGTTGACAGGCAGCTTCTTCCACGGGTTAGGATCACTTGCATGATCCTTGTCTACCGCTACCGCGTGAAGTCGCTCAACGGACTGCTCAACAAGCAGAGCCGTGCGGTGAACTACGTCTGGAACTTCTGCAATGACACGCAGAAGCACGCGCTCAAGTGGGGCAAGAAGTGGCCGACGGGATTCGATCTGAACGTGCTGACGACTGGCAGCAGCAAGGAACTCGGCATCCACTCCGGCACGGTCAACGCGACGTGCGAGCAATATGCGAAGTCGCGCAGTCAGTACCGTCGGCCCTACCTGCGCTATCGCGGCAGGAAATCGCTGGGCTGGGTGCCGCTGAAGGGCCGCGACCTGAAGCGCGAAGGCGACGCGTTTCGCTTTGCCGGCAACACCTTCCGCGTGTTCAACAGCCGACCGCTTCCCGAAGGCAAGATCAAGGATGGAACCAACTTTGCGCAGGATGCGCGCGGCAATTGGTTCTTGAACATCGTGATCGAGATGCCGGATGTTCAGGCTCGTCCGATCCGTTCCGGCGTCGGCATCGATCTCGGCCTGAAAGACTTCGCCACACTTTCGACCGGCGAGAAACTGCCCAATGACCAGTTCGGTCGACGCGCGGCGGAAAAGCTGGCGAAAGCGCAACGGGCGCGAAAGCACAAGCGGCATATCGCGAAGCTGCACGCCAAGGTCGCGAATGCCCGTGCCGATTTTCAACACAAGCTCGCGCTCGATCTGGTGCGGCGGTTCGATTACATCGCGGTCGGCAACGTGTCGGCCGTCAAACTTGCCAGAACCAGGGTGGCAAAAAGCGTCTACGACGCGTCCTGGTCGTCCTTCCGGAACAAGCTCCGCTACAAAGCGATCGCGCACGGAGCCACGTTCGAGGAAGTGGACGAAAGCGGTTCGACCCAGTCCTGTTCGGCGTGCGGGTCGAAAGACAGCACGACGCGGCTGAAAGGTATCGCGGGACTGAGAATAAGAGAATGGACCTGCAGTGACTGTGGTGTCGAACATGATCGTGATATCAACGCTGCGCTGAACATTCTCCGATGCGGACGTGCATCGCCAGGTGTGGGAATCCTCTCCCTTTAGGGAGAGGAAAACGTCAACGTGATCTCCGTGGTCCGCGGTCGTCGATCGTGGGTCGATCGACACCCCTGTTCGCAGGTCGGCCCGCGCCGCCCAGTATGCGGCCACTTCGCCGCGTCGAAACAACCGATCCACGTGAAAATCGCCTTGCCCAAGTTGCGACCCGCAACTATTATTGATTGCGATACGCAACCGTTCGGGAGCAAACCATGGACCTCATCGACGCACCGGCCAAGCCGCGCGACGCAACCATCCTCGAGCTGCGCGACTTTTCGCGCAAACTGGTGCGCGAGCTCGGCTTCATGCGCGCGACGCTGGCCGACAGCGACTGGGCGCCGTCGGCCGTGCATGCGATCCTCGAGATCGGGATGGCGCCCGGCATCAACGCGAAGGATCTCGGCGCCATCCTGCGGCTCGACAAATCGAACACGAGCCGGCAACTCGCGCGGCTCGAAGCGGCCGGTATCGTGGAGCGGCGCGTGTCGACCGAGGATGCGCGTGCGATCGAGCTGTACCTGACCGCCGAAGGCAAAAAGCTCCAAAAAAGAATCGACACGTTCGCGACCGATCAGGTGTCGAATGCGCTGCGCCGCATGATTCCGGCCGACCAGCAGGCGCTGCTGCGTTCGCTCGCGCTGTATGCCGATGCGCTCGCGCAGGACAACGCGGCCAGGGCGAGCGTCGCGCCGGCCGATGCGCCGTCGGTTCGCGAAGGCTATCGGCCGGGCTGCATCGGCGACATCGCGAGCCTGCATGCACGCTTCTATGCGGAGCACTGGGGTTTCGGCGCGTTCTTCGAACAGCGGGTGGCGACCGAGCTGGCCGCCTTCGCGGGCGCGCTGCCGGCCGACGGCAAGGCGCTCTGGCTGTGCGAGGAAGACGGCCGGACGCTCGCGTCGCTCGCGATCGACGGCGACCCGGCGACGGGCGTCGCGCACCTGCGCTGGTTCATCGTCAACGACGCGTTGCGCGGCTCGGGCGTCGGGCGTCGGCTGATGACGCTGGCGATGCGTTTCGTCGACGAGCACCGGTTTCGCGAGACCTACCTGTGGACCTTCAAGGGGCTCGATGCCGCACGTCATCTATACGAGTCGTTCGGCTTTGCGCTGACGAGCGAATCCGCGGGCACGCAGTGGGGAACCGAAGTGGTCGAGCAGCGCTTCAGCCGGCCGGGGCCGGCTGGCGGTTGAGATCGGCGGACGTGATCGCAGCTGGCCGGACGGCGGACGCGAAACGGCGGGCAATGCGCGGAAACGGAAAAGGAAAGGAGAAAACGTCGATCCGGTACGGCGGCGAGGCCGGCGATGTCGCGATCAGGCCGGACACCGAATGAAAGACAGCCGGCCGGCCCGCCTGCGCGAACCGGCCGGCGCCGGATGGCCTTGCGGCGCGGCGGGCTTCAGCCCTGATCGTCGCCCGGCCACCAGGTCCTCGCCTCGCGGTCGACGGCGAGCGTGTCGAGATCCTTGCCTTCGAGCCATTTCGGCCGCGGGCCGCGCCCGGACCATGAGCGGCCGGTCGACGGATCGTAGTACTTGGCAGGCGCCTTGCGCTTGCGCTGGACGATGTAGCCGAGCGCGCTCAGCACTTCCTGCTGCGAAATTCCCAACAGTTCGACCTGTTCCTTGAAGGCCGCGAGCGCGGCTTGCTTCTCCTTCTGCTTCGCCTCTGACAGCTTGATGTTCAGGTCCCGAAGTTGTGCTTCGAGTTCCTGCAGGGCCTGGGTCATGTATTCATCCTCTTTGGGCATGTTTTTGCAAAAAGCTCCGATGGCCGAACCTACCACGAAGTTCCGCCTATAGGGGCTGTCAAATCGGTGAATCGTCCACCTGAGCCGGCATGATTTGCGCGACGCGCACCAAACGACGTCGTGCGTCACTGACAGGCAGGACCAGGCCGGCAACGGGCGGCACGCCGCGTACGCATGCACGGGACGAACGGCGGCGGCAAGTGATTCGCCGCCCCTGACACGGGCGCGGCATGGCGCGAATGATAGCAGTGCGCGGCGTCGTGTTGCAGAAGTCGCTGACCGGAGTCGATTCGGGCCCGACGGTTCAGCGGTTTTCGCTGCCGGCGTCCCATGCGATCCGGTCGAACAGCGTGCGCAGCTTCGCGCCGCGCGCCGCATTCAGCGCGGTCGCATGCGCGACGCGTCCGGCCAGATGCGCGCGAAAATCCGGATGCGCGTCGCGATTCTGCGACGCCGGGCCATGCCGGATGCAGTTGGTCAGGATGGCCTTCAGGCGATCGAACGCGTCGCGCGCCAGGTTCGGATGGCGGTTGACGAGCACGCCGGCCAGTTGCTGCCGCGTGCCGCGCGGCATCACGCGCGTCTTGCGCAATTGCAGCGCGAAGCCTTCCTCGAATGCGATCGCGGCGACCCGGATTTGCAGCCGCTCGACGTCGCGCGCCAGCGCATCGCCGCCGGAAAACGCGAGATCGTCCGCATAGCGCGTGTAGGTCGCATCGAGCGAACGCGCGAGCGCGGCGAGCCGCATGTCGAACCGGAACGCGCACAGGTTCGCAAGCGCCGGCGACGTCGGCGCACCCTGCGGCAGATGCCGTTCGCGATAGCGCTGGCGGCCGATCCAGTCGAACCGGTCGCGCAGGTCCGGCGCGAGCAGCCGTGCCGACGGCACGCGATTGGTGCACAGCCCGGTGAGCGTGCGCGCGACTTCGGCCGGATACCCGAGCGTCGCGAACAGCGCATGGACGCGCGCGGCGCGCACCGACACGAAGAAATCCGCGAGGTCGAAGCGCACGACGACGTCGCGATCCGCATGCGGCGCCGCGAACGACACGATCCCGTGCCCCTTGCGAAAACCGTGTACCGCGCCATGCGGCGCGATGCGATCGAGCAGCTCGTGCAGGATGCGGCGCTGCGCTTCGCGCAGCCGCCCTTTCGGGATTTCGACGAGGCGGCACCCGCCGCTGCGCTTGTCGACCGGGACGTACGTGTAGTGATGCAGCGGCGTGGCGCTGCCGCGCGCGTCGACGCGCCAATGATCGGACAGCCAGTCGAGTGACGGCGTGCTGATGCCGAGCCAGCCGGCGAGATCGCCGGGCGTCGGCCATTGCGGCACGTCGCAGCCGGCGAGCGGCGCCGGTGGCGGTCGCTGGACCAGCGGCCGGCGCACGATGCGAATCACCGCCGGCCGACGGTCGCCATACCATGCACGCACGAACGCGGGCGCGTCGGCAAGGACCGCCGCGAGCACGTCGGTGTCGGTATCGGCCCAGTTCGCGGCGAAGCGGACGAGCGCGACGTCCGCGCATTCGTACGTCCACGGCGACGCGTCGCCGAGCACGGCCGCCATCCGCGCGACGACGCCGTCGCGCTCGGGTGAACCGGCGAGCATCGCGTCGGCAATCGTACGGGTGGTGTCGCGCAGGGATGAGTGCATGGACGAAGGGGGGCGGGACGATGAGCCAACGTGGCTGGTACTGCGAGTGCAGTCGTTGCGCAACGCGCAACATGCGCACTTGCGACGCATCGGCGTATCGATCTGATCCACGGGGTAGCCCCGTAGTCCTGGAACATCGGCTGCCTGTTCCGGGCGTGTGCTTGACCCGCCGCCCCGCGTCGCGACTTTAATCGGCGACGACGCCAGGTGTCAAATCGAGCCGGACGACGCGCGATGCGCGGCGGCATCGCGATGCGGTCGCCCGATTTCCCGACGCGCCGGCCGAAGCGGCAAACGGCCCGCTCCGCCCAGCGCCACCCTGCTTCCCTACATGTTGCCCGCCAGATGAAACCGCGACGCCGGATGCCACAGCCTGACCGACGTGGCGACCTGCTCGCCGACCCACGTCCGGCGTCGCAGCAGCAGACACGGTTCACCGATTTCCATCACGAGATGCCGGCGCACCTGCGCATTGGGCTTCTCCGCGTAGATCTGGAACTCCGCACGCTGGATCGGCGCCAGTCGCACCATGTAATGGTTCGGCGTCTCGATCGTGAAGTCCTGCTCCAGATACGCGGGAAACAAGGCCGGATTGACGTAGCGATCCTCGAACTGGATCGGTTCGTCCTCCTCGTAATGCACGATCCGCGAATGAAACACGGGCCCCGCGCGCAGTCCGAGCGCGTCGATCGCATCCGGGTCGACGCTGCGCTCGATCATCAGCACGCGCGCACTGTGCCGATGGCCGCGCTCGGCGATCTCGTCCGCGATGTTGCGGATCTCCAGCACCGTCGATTCGTAATGCCGGCGCTCGACGAACGTGCCGGCGCCCTGGATGCGCGTCAGCACGCGCTCGGCCGTCAGTTCGCGCAGCGCGCGCGACACCGTCATCCGGGCCACGCCGAATTCCTTGACCAGTTCCGCCTCGGTCGGGATCGCGGCGCCGGGCTTCCAGTCGCCCTGCGCGATCCGCTCGACGACGTAGCGCTTGATCTGCTGATAGGCCGGCAGCGCCCGCGCCGGTACGGTGTCGACCGATGCCTTCGCAGGCCGTGCGGAAAGTCTGCGTTCCGTTTCGCTCATGCGCCCTCGACCGGATGAATGTGGGGTGATCGGCCCGTCCTCGACCGTCGTCACTGCAACGACGGCGGCGCACCGGCGACGATGCCGGCCGCGATCGCGATATCGTCCGCGAGCGGCCGGTCGTCGTGATACGCCGGCACGCGTTCGCGCACCTGCCGCCACAGCGCGTCGGTCGATGCGGCCCGCGCCGTTTCGGCCGGCTGCAGGTCGTACGCCTGCGCGGCGGCCAGCAGCTCGATCGCGAGCACGCGCGTCGTATTCTCGATGATGTCGAGCGCCTTCAGCGCGGCCGGCGTCGCGTGACACAGGTGATCTTCCTGCAGCCCCGACGTGATACCGCCGTCGAGGCTCGCCGGCGCGGCAAGCCGCTGATTCTGCGCGACCAGCGCGACCGCCGTGTACTGCGCGATCATGAACCCCGAGCAACTGCCGCCCGGCGCGGCAAGAAACGCCGGCAGCCCGCTGACGAGCGGATTCACGAGCCGGTCGAGACGCCGCTCCGCGATCGCCGCGACCTGGGCCATCGCCGCCGCGAGGCTGTCCATCGCGAGCGCGATGCCCGCGCCGACCGCATGCGCCTGCGAATGCACGGCCGGCGCCTCCCGCGTGCCGGCGACGATCGGATTGTCGGTGACGGACGCGAGTTCGCGATCGACGACCTCCGCCGTGACGTCGAACACGTCGCGCGCCGCGCCGTGCACGTGCGGAATCGTGCGCAGGCTGAGCGGATCCTGCGTATGCCGGCCGCTCGCCGCGACGAGCATGCCGCTGTCCGCCAGCAATGCACGCAAACGGGCGCCGACCTGCCCGATACCGGGCGAAATCCGCAGCGCGAGCGAAGCCGGATCGAATGCGGCGAGCTGCCCGCCGAGGTTCTCGAAACTCATCGCCGCGATCCAGTCGGCCCAGTCGAGCAACCGTTCGGCGCGAACCAGCGCGAGCGCGGCCAGCCCCGTGACGCACGGCGTCCCGTTGACGAGGCTCAACCCCTCCTTCGCACCGAGGACGAGCGGTTCGCGGCCGATGCGCCGCAGCGCCTCGTCGCCGCGCACGCGTTCGCCGCGATGGCGCGCGTGGCCGTGCCCGACGCAGACGAGCGCGACGTGCGCCATGTGGGTCAGGTACCCGACCGAGCCGTGCGCCGGCACTTCGGGCAGGCAATCGTGCTCCAGCAGCGCGACGAGCTGTTCGACGACGTCGGCCCGGACACCCGAATGCCCGTGCGCATAGTTGTTGATCGCGGCCGCGATGATCGCGCGCGTTTCGGCCGCGCCGAGCGGCATGCCGACGCCTACCGCATGACTCATCAGGATGTTGTGCGACAGCGTGCTCTGCTGGGCCGGCGATACGATCACGTCGCACAGCGCGCCGACGCCGGTATTGACGCCATAGGCGCGAATCCCGCGCGCGACGATCTCGTCGACGAGTTCGCGAGCGGCCACGACCCGCGCGCGCGCATCGTCGGCCAACGCCAGCGGCTCGCCGGCCGCCACCGCCGCCACCTGCCGCCAGTCAAGCGGCTGCGCCGCACGGAATACGGTCATGGCAGCCTCAGTTCGTGGTGCGGTCGTGGTGGCTCGACACGAATTGCCGGAAGCGCTCGGAGGTCTGCCCGCCGAACACTTCATTGGGCGTCCCGTCCGTATCGACCTCGCCCTGATGCAGGAACATCACGCGATTCGACACGTGGCGCGCGAAACCCATTTCATGCGTGACGACCAGCATCGTGCGCCCCTCTTCCGCCAGCGAGCGCATCACGCGCAGCACCTCGCCGACCAGCTCCGGGTCGAGCGCCGACGTCGGTTCGTCGAACAGCATCACCTTCGGATGCATCGCCAGCGCGCGGGCAATCGCGACGCGTTGCTGCTGGCCGCCCGACAGGTGTGCGGGATAGTAGCCGCGCTTGTCCGCGAGACCGACGCGTGCGAGCAGCGCCTCGGCCTCCTCCACCGCTTCCGCGCGACTGCGCTTCTGCACGCGCAGCGGCCCCTCGACGAGGTTGTCGAGCACCGTCATGTGCGACCACAGGTTGAAGTTCTGAAACACCATCCCGAGCTGCGAGCGAATCCGGTCGACCTGGCGCCGGTCGCTCGGATGCAGCTTGCCGTCGCGCGCGCGCTTCATCGCCAGCTCTTCGCCCGCGAGCGCGACGGAGCCGTCGTCGGGCGTCTCGAGCAGGTTCAGGCAGCGCAGGAACGTGCTCTTGCCCGATCCGCTCGCGCCGAGGATCGAGATGACGTCACCCTCGTGCGCGTCGAGCGAAATGCCCTTCAACACGTGATGATCGCCGAACGACTTGTGGATGTTTCTGACCGACAGCGCAACGGGAGCAGTGGTGTTCATCGGATTCTCTTTGAAAGGACGGGGCGCTCAGGAGGCGGCGCGCTGAGGATTGCGCGCCGCCGCGGCGGACGCACCGGACGGCTTCGGCGCACGCAGGTGCCCGGAGAGCCGCCATTCGAGCGCGCCGAGCAGGCGCACGACGATGAAGTTCAGGCCCAGATAGATGAGGGCCGCGCAGACGAACACCTCGGTCGTCCGGTAGGTTTGCTGAATGATCTGCTGCGCGACGCCCGTCACTTCCCACACCGTGACGAGGCTCGCCAGCGCGGTCGACTTGACGAGCAGCACGGCCTCGGTCGAGTACGCGGGCAGGCACTGGCGCAGCGCGATCGGACCGATCACGCGCCGCAGCAGCGCGAAGCCCGACAGGCCGATCGAATAGCCGGCCTCGATCTGCCCGACCGGTACGGCCATCAACCCGCCGCGCAGGATTTCGGCCGTATAGCCGGCCGTGCACAGCGCCAGCGACAGCACCGCGCAGACGTACGGCTCGCGCAGCACCGGCCACATGAAGCTGTCGCGGATCACGCCGAACTGGCCGAGCCCGTAATACACGAGGAACATCTGGATCAGCAGCGGCGAGCCGCGAAACACCAGGATGTAGGCGCGCGCGAAGCGGTTCGGCAGCCAGCTCGGCGACACGCGCATCGTGACGATCACGAGCGACAGCAGGCCGCCGAGCACGAGCGATGCGAAGAACAGGCCGAGCGTGGTCGGTACGGCCGCGAGCAGCTGACGCAGCGTATCGACGAGAAATGCGAAATCGATGGACATGCCCGTTCTCCGTCAGTTGCGCGCGAAATTGCGGCGGAACGACCGGCCGACGATCGCTTCCGCCCGGTTGAACACGCGGTTCGACAAGCCCGTCATCAGCAGATACAGCGCACCGCCCGCGACGAAGAACACGAAGTACTGGTGCGTCGAATTGGCGGCGATCTGGCTCGTGCGCAGCAGCTCGGCGAGACCGGTGACCGAGATCAGTGCGGAGTCCTTCAGGCTCAGTTGCCACACGTTGCCGATGCCGGGCAGCGCGAAGCGCAGCACCTGCGGCACCAGGATGCGCCGCAGCACCATGCTGCGCGGCATGCCGATCGAGCGCGCCGCTTCGAGTTCGCCCTTCGACACCGCGAGCACCGCCGCGCGATAGACCTCCGCCTGATAGGCGCCCGAGATCATCCCGACCGCGAGCGCGCCGATCACGAACGGCGGCACGCCGATGAAGCCTTCCGCGCCGAACCACTGGCCGACGGCCGTCACGAGCGTCGAGCCGCCGAAGTAGAACAGATAGATGACGAGCAGTTCGGGCACGCCGCGAAATACCGTCGTATACAGATCGCCGAGCAGGCGCAGGGTGCGGTAGCGCGACAGCTTCGCCGCCGCGATCGCCGCGCCGATCACCGCGCCGACCGCGAGCGCCGCGAGCGTCAGCGCGACCGTCATCAATGCGGCGAGAAGCAGCACACCGCCCCAGCCTTCGGTACCGAAGCCGAGCATTTCAAGAATCTCCATGCGTGCCTCCCTGCATGCGTTGAGTGAATCCGGCTGAATGCATGCCGCCGCGCGTCGTTCGACGACCTTACGCGGCGGCGACCGAACGTGCGCTTACGGCGTGACGTCGGTCTTGAACCACTTGTCGGCGAGCTTCTTCACGGTGCCGTCCGCGAGCGCCGCGGCGATCGCCGTATCGAACTTCGTCTTCAGGTCGGCATCCTGCTTGCGAAACGCGAGCCCCTCGCCCGGCCCCCAGATCGGGCCGCCGAGCTTCGGCCCCGCGAGCACGATCGATGCGTTGTCCTTCTTCGCGTTGTTCGCCGCGTAGTACGTGACGTCGTCGAACGATGCATCGATGCGCCCCGCGACCAGATCGAGATCGCGTTCGGGCGACGTCTTGTACACGCGGATC
Source organism: Burkholderia sola (assembly GCF_905400185.1). NCBI lineage: Bacteria > Pseudomonadati > Pseudomonadota > Betaproteobacteria > Burkholderiales > Burkholderiaceae > Burkholderia > Burkholderia sola. The sequence goes on along the minus strand of NZ_FR989677.1, from coordinate 230,912 downwards.
GACGCGATGTCCTTGAAGCTGTCGTTGATGAATTTCGTGTAGACGGTGCCCGACTGGATACCGATCGTCTTGCCCTTCAGCTGCTTGCGCAGCGTGTCGACGGTCGGCTTGTCCGCGTTGGCGTCGCCCGTCAGCTTGACGATCGGCGCGCCGGGCGCGGCCTTCGGCAGGATCTTCGTATCGGTGACGGCGAACGTCGCCGGCGTCGCCGCATACGGACGCGAGAACAGCAGGATCTTTTCGCGCTCCGGCGTGATGGAAATCGCATCCATCAGGATATCGAACTTGCCGGCCTGCAGGCCGGGGATCATCCCGTCCCAGTCCTGCGCGACCATGTTGCACTGCACCTTGATCCGCTCGCACACGTTGGCGAGCAGTTCCGGCTCGAAACCGCCGAGCTTGCCGCCCGGCAGCGTGAGGTTCCACGGCGCGTAGCCGCCTTCGAGCGCGACCGTCACCGTCTTCCATTCCTTGGCCTGTACCGGTGCCGCCAGAGTGGCCGCCGCAGCCGCGATGACGCCGATCGTCCTGATTGCCCACTTGATGCGCTTGCCGTTCACGAGATTTCTCCTTGCGTTGAGGTTCGCCATCCCTTCGGTGCAGCAAGCCGCCTCAGGAATTTGTCTATACAAGCATGCAAGAAGAAAAACAGCGAAGCAAGCCGTGGTCAATAAAAACCGCGGAAACGCGGGAAATCCCCTAATTTCAAGGGTCTAGCGTGCATCGTTGCGGGGAAATCCGGCACATGTTTGGTGCAATTCGACTGATCGAATCTCAAGGATGACTAGACAAATTTTGAATTCGATCGCCGCTGCGCTCGACCGTGAAACACGTCTGACGATCGGCGAGTGGATGTCGGCGAGGTATCGTGAGCCGTGAAGGACGCCGACCCTACCGCGCCTGCGGCGCATCGCGCAGCACGGACCGCAACGCAGTATCGAACGGCGTCGCGTAATCGATCCCGAGCGCGCGCACGCGCGCGGCATCCAGATGGCAGTCGTACGGGCGCGGCGTCGCGTCGGTCGGCTGGGCGATCGGCGCGAGCGACGCGTCGATGCCGAGCGCGGCCGCGATTCGCTGCGCGATGTCGTACTTCGTCATCGGCTCCTCGCTCGACCAATGGCGAATGCCCGTGACGGATTCACCCGCGAGATGGCGCAGCGTCAGGTCGCGGATGACCTGCGCAACGTCGGGCGTGTAGGTCGGGTAACGGATCGCCCATGCGTCCATGCCGACCGCGTCGGCGCCCGGCCGCGCCGACGCGACGACGGCCGGCACGAGGCTCGTGACGGCCGATTCGCTCCAGTCGGCGATCGGGCCGAAGAGCAGCGGCAGGCGCAGCACGCACGACAGCGGCGAGGCGGCCAGCAGCGCGGCCTCGCCTTCCAGTTTGGTACGGCCGTAGATGTTCAGCGGGTTCGGGGCGGCGTCCTCGCCGTAGGGGGCTGCCTTGCCGTCGAAGACGTAGTCGGTCGAGATGCCGAGCGTCCATGCGCCGTATCGCGCGGCAAGCGCGCTGACGCGGGCCGGTGCGGTGACGTTGATGGCGCGGGCGGCGGCCGGGTCGCGTTCGCAGACGTCGGGGCGGCGTTCGGCGGCGCAGAGAATCACCGCTGCCGGTCGGTGAGTTTCGAAAACGCGTTCTAGGGACGGCTGATCGAGAACGTCGAGCTCGGCGACGTTTTCCGGCGGCAACGCGAGCAGTTTCGCGCCGGCGGTTTGCGGGTTCCGGATGGTTGCCAGCAGCGTCAGCGACGATTCGCGAGCCAGGGTGGCCGCAACCGCGCGGCCGAGCAGGCCGGAGGCGCCGATGAGGAGGATGGTTTTGTGCAGGGTCGACGGAGATGGGTTTGGCATCGGTGCGATCAATCACGGGAAACGAATGGATTATCGAGCCTATTGAATCGCAGGAACGATCGCCGCGCAACGCTTCGGTCTACTGGCTCGCATCCGGTCGCGAACATATGCACCGATCTCTCCGTCGCCCGAAAAGGCAAAACCCGGCGCGCTCGCGCGCGCCGGGCTCCCGATACCGAACGGAAACGTCGCCCTGCGTTACTTCCGGTCGACCGAATACCGCCCCGGCCCGCTCAACGCGAGCAACAGCAGCCCGCCGACGATGCTCACGTTCTTGTAGAAGTTGATCATCGCCATGTACTGCTCCATTCCCTGCAGCGCCCAGTAGCGATGGCCGATCAGCGCGGTCGCGAGCGTATAGGCGGCGAACGCCAGCGCGAGCGGACGCGTATAGAAGCCGATCGCGATCAGCACGCCGCCCACCAGCTCGACCGCCACCGCGATCGCGGCCGCCAGCTCGGGCGCCGGGTTGCCGGTCGACGCCATGTACGCGACCGTGCCCGAGAAACCGGTCAGCTTCTGCCAGCCGAACAGCACGAACAGGATCATCATCAGCACGCGAGCGGCCAGCAGCAGCTCGTCCTTCTTCGACTCCAGCGAAACGTAACGCATAGCAATCACCCTTGAATTGACGGTTTGATGCGTCCGGTGCCGCTGCGCGCTCAATCGGCGCGCGATGCCGGCAACGGATCGCTCTTCGCGCAATCGGACGGCAAGCCATCTGGCCTGCCACCGAAGAATCCGTCCGGTGGGCGCCGCGACTGGCGGCACGCTCCGGACCGGTTCTGGCGAAGCACGGGTGCAGTCTACTGTCACGCCCGAAATCATCAATATGCCAAAACGTGATTCGCCGTCTCGAATTAGTGGACAATCGGCGAGGATCGATCCGTTGACCTGCCCCCAGCAAACAGGGCCAGCCGGAACCTAGTAAAGTTCGTTTTCGGAGAAGACGAACATGAAGAAACGCTTTTCGGAAGAGCAAATCATCGGCTTTCTGAAGGAAGCCGAGGCCGGCATGCCGGTCAAGGAGCTGTGCAGGAAGCACGGGTTCAGTGACGCGTCGTTCTACACCTGGCGTGCGAAGTTCGGCGGCATGGAGGTATCGGAAGCCCGTCGGCTCAAGGACCTGGAGAGCGAGAACGCGCGGCTCAAGAAACTGCTGGCTGAAGCGATGCTCGACATGGAAGCCCTCAAGGTGGTCGTGAAGGGAAAGCCCTGAGCCCACAAGCCAAACGCGAAGCAGTGGTGGCGATTCGGGAGAAGGTCAATATCTCCGAGCGCCGCGCCTGCCGGCTTGTCGGGCTTTCTCGCAGCGTGCTGCATTACGACGCGAAGCCAGATGCCGAGAATGAAGCGTTGATGGCGCGCTTGGTCGAACTGGCCCATGAACGCCGTCGGTTCGGCTACCGCCGACTGCATGCGCTGGTGGAGCGCGAAGGCATTCACGCGAACCATAAGCGGATGCATCGCCTCTACCGTGAGGCGGGACTGGCGGTACGGCGCCGCCGTCGGCGCCACGGGGTGATGATTGAACGCGAGCAGCTGAGTTTGCCGAGCGCGCCGAACGAGGTCTGGTCAATCGATTTCGTCATGGATGCGCTCTCCAATGGCCGCCGCTTGAAGTGCTTGACCATCGTCGATGACTTCACGAAGGAGTCGATCGATATCGTCGTCGATCATGGCATTTCGGGCTTGTATGTGGCTCGGGCGTTGGACCGAGCAGCGCGTTTCCGGGGCTATCCCAAGGCCGTGCGAACGGACCAGGGACCGGAATTTACGAGCCGTGCGCTCGACCAATGGGCCTACGCCAATGGCGTGACGTTGAAATTGATTCAGCCGGGCAAGCCGACGCAGAATGCGTATATCGAGTCGTTCAACGGCAAGTTCCGCGATGAATGCCTCAATGAGCACTGGTTCACAAGTCTCGGGCATGCTCGGGCGCTCATAGCGACGTGGCGCCAGGACTACAACGAGGAACGGCCGCATAGCGCGCTGAACTACCTGTCGCCAGCAGAGTTTGCTGCGAAACACCGGGCAGCAGTGGATGCTCCTGCCGCTTTCCAGGAGTTGGTTTAAAGGGACTTTGCTAGAAACCCATTGGCCCTATTGAAGGGGGCAGGTCACCGTCACACGACGTCTGCTGGTTCATCTCAAATAAAATCTAATCTGAAGCAAATAAATCTGAGCTTGCATTTTAAGACAATGAATATTGGTCCGAGCACTAGTCGCGGACACCCACAATGAGAAATAAATCTGTTCTCATACGACTAAATCATTGTAATTATTAGATGTTTTTTTGACATCAAACCAACCCCATTGACTGACTCAACGTGCTGACGAGGTGCTTCGCCTTCATGTTTGACGCTCGGATCACCTGCAGCCAAGAGAAGATGGTTCGAGACCTCCAGTAAAATCAACGGCTTCCGTTGTTTTTCGCAATAAAACATGGACTACACGTTCGCGTTTGCAAACAAAAGTTGTCCCGTGACATCCATCAAGATGGTTTTGTTGCGCTGAGCCCGAAACTTGCAATGTTTGTGTCTCGAAATGCGACCACCCGAAGAACCTTGAACTTACGACACATCGATACGGAGCAGGAGGTCTTAGTTTTGAATGGGATCACTCTATCGAACTCAGACCGTGACGTGTACTCGACGAGCAAAGAACAACTGTCTCTTCTCGTGGCGTCCCATTCCGGCTCGCAAGATCGACTGCCGGCCGGCGCTAGACAGTGACCACTCTCCTCCAATTCACCTCTAAGACTGTCGTGAAAGGCCTCAGCAATCGACGGCGTTTGCGAATATGCCAGCAATAGACTGACCCGACCGAGTTTGCCGACTGCCAGCCGATAGCGTTCTGGCGATTGTTCCAGATTGGATGCTTGATGCCGTCCAGTTCCCGTCGCGCGGCGGTTCTGTCGTCGAGCATGGGGCAGAACAGCCATTGCGCCTTCGGGACGGGCCCAGCCGTATCGCACAACCGTTGTACCAGCGCCGCGGCCAGTCCGCCGCCGGCACTTTGCCCTCCTATCGCGATTCGAGCGGGATCGACTCCGAGCCTCTGCGCCGCGGCAAGGAGCCACTGCCATGCGGACATGCAATCATCCAATGCGGCTGGATAAGGATGCCCTGGAGCCAGTCTGTAGCCCACGGAGACGACGACGATGCCCAACTCTCGGCAAACCGCAGTGCAACGTGCGTGGTCCTGAGCTGGCGCACCCACGACGTAGCCACCGCCATGAATCCAGACGAGCGCAGCGCCGCAGGCGTAATGGTCAGGCCGATAGACCCGCAAATTCAAGCTGCCTACGCGGATGAGTTCGAGCGTTCCTCCCTCGAATCCAGTCCGTCCGCCAAACCGGGACAGATTTCGAATGAGCCATCTTCCGCCTGCGTTCCCGTACGGCAAAGGCGGCATCCAGCGCACCAGGCTCCTTAGCTCGGGTGCTATCTTTTCGCGATTCACGCGCCTTCCTTCTATACGACGCCCGGTGAAGACGATCTTCCGACCGACTACCGGTGATTATCCAAAACCGATGAGGTTCTCGACATCTTTATTCAGCTGGCGTCAGGACATCTGGCTCCTGGTATGACGCGGTAATTTCATACTGATTCTCGCCTTCGCGACTCATCTGGCACCGCTCACATGTTCGGGTAATTCGGCCCGCCGCCGCCTTCCGGCGTGACCCACACGATGTTCTGCGTCGGGTCCTTGATGTCGCAGGTCTTGCAGTGCACGCAGTTCTGCGCGTTGATCACCAGGCGATCGCTGCCGTCGTCGTTCTGCACGAACTCGTACACGGCCGCCGGGCAGAAGCGCCCCTCCGGCCCCGCGTAGGTGCGCAGGTTCACGTTCACCGGCACGCTCGCATCCTTCAGCGTCAGGTGCGCCGGCTGGTTTTCCTCATGGTTCGTGTTCGAGATGAACACCGACGACAGCCGGTCGAACGTCAGCTTGCCGTCCGGCTTCGGATACTCGATCGGCGTGCATTGCGACGCCGGCTTCAGCATCTCGTGGTCCGCATGCTTGTGGTGCAGCGTCCACGGCACGTTGCCGCCCATCACCTTCTGCTCGAGCCCGACCATCAGCGTGCCGAGGTACAGGCCCTTCGCCATCCATTGCTTGAAGTTGCGCGCGCGGTACAGCTCCGTGTACAGCCACGATTGCTTGAACGCATCCGGGTACGCATTGAGCTCGTCCGACTGACGGCCGGCCTGCACCGCGTCGAATGCGGCGTCGGCCGCGAGCATGCCGGTCTTGATCGCCGCATGGCTGCCCTTGATCCGCGATGCGTTCAGGAAGCCCGCATCGTCGCCGATCAGCGCGCCGCCGGGGAACACCGTCTTCGGCAGCGACAGCAAGCCGCCGGCCGTGATCGCCCGCGCGCCGTACGACACGCGCTTGCCACCTTCCAGGAACGCGCGGATCGACGGGTGCGTCTTGTAGCGCTGGAATTCCTCGAACGGCGACAGGTACGGGTTCGTGTAGCCCAGGCCCACCACGAAGCCGACCACGACCTGGTTGTTGTCCATGTGATACAGGAACGAGCCGCCGTACGTATCGGACTTCAGCGGCCAGCCGGCCGTGTGGATCACGAGACCCGGTTTGTGCTTGGCCGGATCGATTTCCCACAGTTCCTTGATGCCGATCCCGTACGCCTGCGGATCGGCGTTCGCGTCGAGCTTGAACGTCGAGATCAGTTGACGGCCGAGGTGGCCGCGGCAGCCTTCGGCGAACAGCGTGTACTTCGCGTGCAGCTCCATGCCGAGCTGGAAGTTCTCGGTCGGCTCGCCGTCCTTGCCCACGCCCATGTTGCCGGTGGCGACGCCCTTCACGGAACCGTCGTCGTTGTAGAGGATCTCCGCAGCCGGGAAGCCGGGGAAGATCTCGACGCCCAGCGCCTCGGCCTGCTGGCCGAGCCAGCGGGTCACGTTGCCCAGCGAAATCACGTAGTTGCCGTGATTCTTGAAGTTGTCCGGCAGCGCCCAGTTCGGCGTCGTGACGGCGCTCTTCTCGGACAGGAACAGGAAGCGGTCTTCGCTCACCTCGACGTCGAGCGGCGCGCCGCGTTCCTTCCAGTCGGGAAACAGCTCGGTGATCGCGCGCGGGTCCATCACCGCGCCCGACAGGATGTGCGCGCCGATCTCGGAACCCTTCTCGAGCACGCACACGCCGATCTCGGTGCCTTTCTCGGCGGCCAGCTGCTTGAGCCGGATCGCGGCAGACAGCCCGGCGGGGCCGCCGCCGACGATCACGACGTCGTATTCCATCGATTCACGCGGGCCATGCCCTCGGTGATTCTCTTCCGCCATCCCCAATGTCTCCTCGGCTCCGTAACGTCGCCATGCTCGTCGGACTCTCGCCCTTCGAGGGCGCGATCAAGACGGGATCGCGTTCAGCGTCTCCCGCACTTGACAGCGCCAAGTATACATAAATGAATGTCGTGTAACAATATGAACGATCGAAGGTGTAACAACGGCACTGCGCGGTCGGGTATGTTCACATGGTTGTCGCCGGCTCAGAACGGTGCGCTTCGCAATACCCGAACATGCCGACGCCAACCGCGTTGCCGGCCCTGCAGTCAATCAGGATGAGCTATCCGCTCGCGATTTCTCGTAAGTGTCCGCGAGGCCAGGAAAAACCGCCCCGAAAGCAACGAAGCAGAACGGCGTACGCTATTGTCCAACGAGGTCGTATGCGGCGAGGGCCGCCACCTCCGTTACGCCACCGTCCACCGGCAAGCATGTGCCGGTGATGAACCGCGATTCATCGCTCGCGAGAAAGAGCGCGGCAGACGCAACATCCCACGCATCCCCTTCCAGTGGAAGCGGTGCAATTTTGCGGCGGCGCTCGCGCGCCGCTTCGTCGAGCATGCTGTGCACCATCGGTGTAAAGATATGCCCCGGCGCGATGGCGTTAGCGCGCACACGATCGCGACCATACATCACCGCCAACTCTCGCGTAAACGCAACCATACCCGCCTTCGACGAGCCGTACGCGGCTGACCCGTGACTGCGTATCCCGGCTACCGAACTGATATTGACGATCGCCCCGCCACCGCGCGCCACGATGTGCGGCACAGCGCCCCGGCTCATCAGAAACGCGCTCTTCAGGTTCACGTCCATCACGCGGTCCCAGGACGCCTCGTCGAGATCCTGCAACCGCCCCGGCGCGCCCGAAATTCCTACGTTGTTCACGAGTATGTCCAGCCCGCCATATCGGTCGACCGTCTCGTCGACGATACGCGCGCACACGTCCACATCCGTGATGTCGCCTGTACAGACGAAACCCTGCCCGCCGGATTCAGCGATCAATTCGAGCGTTTCGACCGCCCTTTGGTGCTGCTGATCGACGAGGCAAACCGAAGCACCCTCCGCCGCAAACAGGCACGCAATGGCTTTGCCCGTGCCGTAGCCCTGGCCGAGCGAACCGGCGCCGGTGACGATCGCGATCTTGCCGCGCAAACGCTGATAGAAAACTTTCGGAGAAGGCATGTGTAGTCGGTGATGTAGTCGCTCGCCACCGCAATGCGCTCGCGCGCACTGAGGCGACCGTGTCGATGGAGCTTAGTCTCTTGGGATCACCAATGCAACACGTAGTTGCATTAACGGCCTGCGTCTGTTCCGGCCCGGCCGTACCGTGACTCGATACCGGCGGATCGAAGCGCGCCGCGTAGACCGGGGTCGCAGCCCCCCCCCTCGATCGTCACCGGTAACGCCATGTCGTTCATCACAGCGGGTGCAAACGGGATTGCCCTCGCAATCGAGATTTGAAGGGCCGTACGATTCGTCGCACAAGGGGGCGCTCGGCCGCGACATCGGGAAAACCACACCTCATCGGTCGTTGCATATATTGAATGACGTGCATATAGTTGCCTTCATTCTCAGATACTTTTTTGGCAGGCAACTGATGAACCTCGCTGACGCACCCAGCCTGATTGATGGCATCGCCGGCACCGAACCAGCACGAGCGCTGACCCCGGAGGACTACCGAACGGAAGAAAGCGTGGCCTTCAAGATGAATCTGGTTCACCTGCTGCTCGGCAGCGAAATCGACCGAAAGCTCTCGGCCAGCGGGCTTTCCGCTCTTCAGTGGGGCATTCTGAAAGCGCTCTATGACGAGCGCGCGCGCACGCCGACCGCGCTCTGCCGCATCCTTCTCGCGGACAGCGGCGCGATGACGCGCAAGCTGGATTCTCTCGAGCGGCGGGGATTGATCGAGCGAATCCGAAGCATTTCCGACAGACGCAGCATCGAACTTGTCTTGAAGGCAAGTGGGCGGCAACTGCTGCGCGAAACACTGCCGCACATCGTTGAAACGAGCAACCGGCAGCTTCTCGGCTTCTCAGTGGACGAAGTCGCAACGGTCAAACGCCTTCTCGACCGAATGGTCGTCAACCTGAGCTGAGCAGCGACGGCCATGCCCGATTTGAGCAGCGGATCAGCCGGAGCTCAACGCTTACCTCAATTGAAAATGGAGCACTTCATGGAGCAGACCGAATCAATCGGAACGCAAAGCGGAACGCCGGCGCCTGAGAGCGCGCCGCTGTGCGTTCCTCACGTGTACCGCGGCCGCACGGTTACAGGAAGCGCGATCCGCCACGTATCACGAGATCTCGGGCAGGGCTTCTGCACGCCCTCGATCGAACTGGATGACCTCGTCTGGCCGCGTGCCGCATCGGGACCTGCGTTTGATTTACCGGTTGAGAAAATCGTGGATTTCCTCGTCGAACTCGGCCCTCGTCTGCATCTGGACGTCAATCCGCTGATGCAGGCGGCACTTGAATCGATGATTCAGGTGAGTCCCCTTGGACGCCGGATCCTTGAAAACTGCTATCGGGACATTCCGAACCTGTTTTTGCGCCACGTAATCGAGGACGAGTTGCGCGTGAGCCTTGGCGACGCGAGGCTCGTCGACGGCTGGGTGGAACGTACGCTGCGCAGTCGTCCAAGCCGTCTGCGCGCTTTCCCGCCGAGACTCGTTCATATTCTGGCAGGCAACTCGCCCATGGTAGCGGCCATGACGGTCATGAGAGCGGCGCTGACGAAGGGCGTGCACCTGCTCAAGCTGCCGTCGAACGACCTGTTTACGGCGACGGCGATTCTCCGGACGATGGCCGAAATCGACCCTCAACATCCCGTCACGCAGTCGTTCTCGGCAGCCTACTGGCGGGGGGGCGACGAAAGCGTGGAGTCCATCCTTTATCGCCCGCAATACTTCGACAAAATCGTCGTCTGGGGCGGTGACAGTGCGGTACGTCATGTCATGCGCTACGCCGGGCCGGGGCTTGAGCTGATTTCGTTCGACCCCAAGGTGTCCATATCGCTGATCGGCCGCGAGGCGTTCAGCTCCGACGAGGTGCTGCGTGAAGTCGCACGAGCCGGCGCCGCGGACGTATTGTCGTTCAACCAGGACGCATGCAACGCGAGCCGCTACCAGTACATCGAAGGCGACGAAGACGACGCCGACCGCTATTGCGAGCAACTCGCGCTCGCACTCGGCGAGGATTACCGATACGGCGACGGACAGGGACCGCTCGTGCCGAGCGAAATTCGCGAATCAGTGGACGTATTGCGCGAGATGGAGCCGATTTATCGCGTTTTCGGTGGCTACGAGGGTAAAGGTCTCGTCATTCGCTCGGACGAAATGGTCGACTTCCATCCGATCTGCAAGACCGTCAACGTCATTCCGGTGGGCAGTCTGCGCGACGGGGCACGTTACGCGACTGTCGCAACGCAGACTGTCGGGATTTATCCGCCGCATCGGGTAATCGAGGTGCGCGATGCCCTGGCATGCGCGGGCGTACAACGCATGGTCGCATTGGGCGAGTCGATTTCGGACGGCGTTGGCGGCTACCCTCATGACGGCATGTTCCCCATCCATCGATTCATGAAATGGGTTTCCGAGGAATCGGGTCCGAACCAGCATGAGGTACGATAATGCAGGCTCTTTCATCCCTTGTAAAACTCATCGATATTCAGGATCCCTTCAGAAATTTTCATGATGAACTCCACGCCGTTCAACTGCAGGCAGTCCGGGAACGCTTCGCACAGCGGCGTCAACAAATTCGCATTCTCGACAAGCGAGCTCGCGAGGCCGGCGTAACCGAACTGGGAGCGCTGGACGATGCAGTTCCGCTGCTTTTCGCCGACGCCGTTTATAAGAGCTATCCCGATTCCTTCATCGAAAGCGGCAAATGGCGTCATCTCACGGCATGGCTTCAAACCCTTACGACGAACAGGATCGACGGGCTCGACTACGGCAAGGTCGATAATCTCGACGACTGGATCAACGAGCTGCGTCGCAACGGACACTACGTGATGAGTTCGAGCGGCACCTCTGGCAAGCAGTCGTTCATCTACCAGAGTGAAACAGACCGTGAACTCGGTTGGCGCCTGCTCGACCAGGGCATTCGTTGGGCTGCGAGCGGCATGCGTGATCGGTCACGTCGCTATCCTGCTTATCTCTTGACGCCCTCTTCCGGCTCCTACACCGGCACCGAGCGCATGGCGAAGTTCGCCGAGTCCATTGCCCTGCCTGGCGATATTCACTACATGTCCGACGTGCCGCAAAGCGCTGCCCAAACCACGCGCATGGCGCGCGTGCGGCGGGCAATCGCCGACGGCACCGCGCTCCCCAGCGAGATCGCAGCCTTCCAGAGCGAGAATCGTGAGCGCACCGAGCGCGTGCAAGCCGACTTCCGGCGCTTCATCGACGAATTGCTCGAGCGGCGCCGCGAACCGATGTTCATCATGGGCATGATGGGCATGCTCTACCAGATCGTTGCCACGGCGCGCGAACGCGGCATTCCCGACGGCGCTTTTCATCCCGACACGATCATCAGCATCGGCGGTGGCAAAAAGGGGGCGAATTTGCCCGAAGATTTCCAGCAGCAGTGTGAACGCTTCTTCAATTTCAACCCGACCAATTTCAACGACGGCTACGGCATGGGCGAAGTATCGGGGTTCTGCCCGTGGTTCCATGAAGCGAAGGCGTGGACGGTGCCGCCGTGGCTCGTCCCGCTCGTACTCGACGCGACCGGCGAGCGGCTTCTGAATCCGCGCGACGGAACAGGCATCGTCGAAGGCAGGCTCGCGATAATCGACCTGCTTGCAGACGGCCGATGGGGTGGCGTCATCAGCGGGGACAAGGTCACCGTGGAGTTCGGTCACGGCATCGATGGGGTGCAGACGCCCATCATCCATAACGTGGTGCGCTACAAGGACCTTGCCGACGGTGACGACAAGCTGTCCTGCGCTGGCACGATCGACGCCTATGTCCGCGGAGAGATGGCGGACATGACCGAGGCGCGTACGGCCAAATAAGATAATTCTCCACAATCCTATGTAATCCTACCCACTCATGAGTGAGAAAATGACAAATCCAGCCGTTTGGTTCATCACGGGCGTTTCGTCCGGCTTTGGGCGGTCCCTTGCGGAAGCGGCCCTCGCACGCGGCGACAAGGTGGTCGGCACCGTGCGCAACACCGCGCAGCTCACGCCGTTCGAAAATCTCGCGCCAGGGCGAGCCTATGGCGTACTGCTCGATGTCACCGACACCACGTCGTTGCCTGGCGCCGTCGAGCAGGCCATTAGTCGCGCAGGCACGATCGACGTTCTCGTGAACAATGCAGGCTACGGACTGTTCGGTGCATTCGAAGAAATCTCCGATACCGAAGCTCGGCAGCTATTCGATACCAACGTGTTCGGCACGGCCAATGTGATCCGCGCCGTTCTGCCCCATTTTCGTGAGCGAAAGCGCGGGCACATCGTGAACTTCTCGTCGCTGGCCGGTGTAATCGGCATCACGGGTTGCAGCTTCTATTGCGCGTCGAAGCATGCAATAGAAGGCCTGTCCGAATCGCTCTCGCGAGAATTGAAGCCGTTTGGCATTCACGTGACCATCGTCGAACCCGGCGGTTTTCGCACGAATTTTTCGGGCGGCTCACTGAAGTGGAGCGAGATCGAATCCCCTGCCTACGCGGAAACCGTGGGCAAGATGCGCCAGATGATGCGTGGCTACCACGGCACGCAGGCAGGGGATCCAGCCAAGGCAGCCGCAGCCGTCGTGCGTGCGGTGACGTCAGAAAACCCGCCGCTGCGGTTGCCGCTCGGTCCGGATGCCGTCGACGCCGTCCAAAAGAAACTCGCGTCCGTACAGGACAATCTGGAAGCGTGGCTCGAAGTATCGAGTTCCACCGACTTCGATCGTTAACAGCGCAACTTCCAGTCCGAGGGCCGACATGTCCGCACTTGACCCATTCTATGCAATGCTTCGCGGTGACGCCGATCCATTCCGCGCTCACCCCCGGGATCTTCGCGATCTTCAACTCGCTGCCATGAAGGAGCGCTTCGCCGAGCGCAGCACCCAGATCAGGCTGCTGCGCCGCCGGGCGGACGATATGGGCGTTGAAACCATCAACCGCCACGCGGACATGATCCCTCTTCTGTTCGCGCATCAAATCTACAAGAGTTACCCGGAACAATTCATCGACAATGGCCGCTGGAAGCATCTGGCAACCTGGCTACAGACCCTCTCAAGCAACCCCGTAAGCGATATCGATATGACGGGCGTGGAAGATGTCGATGCCTGGATGGGGAAGTTGCGCGACGCGGGCCACTACGTGTTCAGCTCCAGCGGCACATCAGGGAAATGCAGCTTCATCAACCAGACGCGTACCGATCTCGACAGCGTCACCGAATCGTGTGTGAAGCTCGGTATTCACGGTAACGCGCTGCTCCACCGTGATTTCGGCAAGCGCCCTGTATTCCTGATGATGCCGCCTGCGGGTGCGCATCGCCATATCGAACCTGTGCTTCGCGCCGCGAAGCGACTCGGCGCCGAAAGCACGCTGATGTTCGACGAGCCGGTGCTTGCTTCCGCAACGATCGCGATGGGCCGCATGCGCCGCGCAATCGCCGACGGTTCCGCGAAACCCAGCGAAGTTGCCGCTCTGCAGGAACATGCAGCGGCACGGCAGCGCCATACCGGCGCCATGATCGACGGCTTTCTCGACAAGCTTGCTGCACGGCGCGACATCCCCGTTCTCGTGCAAGGCAACTGGTCACTGCACTGGACACTCGCGGAGCGCGCGCGTCAACGTGGCATCGATGATGGAATCTGCCACCCTGACACGGTGATCACGACCGGTGGCGGTTTGAAGGGCACGTCCGCGCCCGCCGACTATCGCGAACAGATCATGCGTTTCTACGGCATTCGCCCGGAGAACATTCAGAACAGCTACGGCATGTCTGAAATGATCGGGGCCGGCCCCTGGTCGGAGGTGGCGCAGGGCTACGCAATCTGCCCGTGGATCGTTCCATTCGTGCTCGACAAGACGGGGGAGCAACTACTGAACCCGTCGGACGGCCGCGGTGTTGTGGAAGGCCGCTTCGCATTTTTCGACCTGCTTGCCGACGGATACTGGGGCGGCTTCATCACCGGCGACAAAGTCACGGTGGACTTCTCGCCATCCGGCACTACCGACGGCCTCCAGGGACCGCTCATCAAACAGGTTGGCCGCTATGCCGACCTTGAAGAAGGCGAAGACAAACTCTCGTGCGCCGGCACGATGGAGTCGTACGTCCGTGGAATGATCAGCGTTTGATCCCTGCCTCGGGCACCGAGCCGCAGAGCATGGCATCATTGGCGCCCATTGGAGCGCATGAGTATACTGGTGCCTACTTCGTCATCCAATGCTCAACGATGTCCAAACCCATGGCAGTTCAGGCTCCCGCCGGAGCCTCGCGGCTCGCTGCAGCGGGCAAACCTCGAGCGGCCGGGCGGCCCAGCCACGAAGACGCACTCAAGTTGCGTGAGCGGCTGCTCGACGCCGCGAAATCGGTCTTCATGAGAGAAGGGTTCGGCGCCGCGCGGGTCGAAGAAATCGCATCGCTTGCCGGCGTCAGCAAAACGACCGTTTACCGCCAGTTCGGCACGAAGGAAGAGCTTTTTCGCGCCATCGTCTGGCGCGGGATGGCCGACTTGAGCGGCAAGATCGCCCAGCACCTGGAACCCGGCCGCGATTTTTCGACCAATCTGGCATCCCTTATCGATGCACTGGTCGAACACATGGCAACACCGGACAGCACGCACACTTCACGCATGGTCATTGGCGAGTCGATACGTTTTCCAGACGTCGCAAGGCAGTTCCTGCAGTTTGTGATGACGATGCTGGAGCCACTCACGAGCGCCCTCAAAACCGCGGCCGCGAATGGCGTGATCGATATCGACGATCCCGCGAACGCAGCGCACGATCTCCTTACGCTCGTCGCCGGCACAACTGAAGTGCTGCTCGCGATCCAAACCACGCGCTCGGAACGCAAGCGTCGGGCCGAGCGAGTTCATCGGATCCTGCTGATTGCGTGGAAGTATCGGGCGTCGCTGGACAAAGCCCGTGTCAAGTCAATGACGTAGCGTTTGCGGCCGGTGCGCCCCACGTGCGTTCCCGACATACTAGCCGGCAATTTCTCCCATCACCTGAAACTGCCCGGATGCCTGGGCGATGCACCTCGCATTGGCCCAGATCCGGCAATCCGAAAAAATCACGCGCTTCCCGGAACGCAGAACATCGACATGGGCCTCCACCCAGTCACCCGGCTCCGCGTTGCCCATGAAATTGACCGTCAAGCCCGTCGTCAACACCTTCACCGCCGGTTGACGCGAATACTTGCTTGCCCACGTAATAGCCGTATCCGCCAGCATGCAGACGGCGCCGCCGTGCATCATCTGGCCGAGGTTTCTGTGCGCTTCACGCACGTACATGCCGATGACGTGCCCGCGCTCGCTCTTGCGAAAGTACGTGGGACCGAACATCCGATGAAAGGGGCCGAACTCCGGCATCAATGAAAAACCCGCCGGAATGGGTTTTTCCCCGCTTTCTGCAGGCGCATCCACCGCCACTTCGTGTACTTGTTCCAATGCCATCCTCCTCTTAAGCGCCGCAACTAGCCAGGTGCCGATATTTCCTTTTTCATCAGCAAGACATGTCGTATCATTATACGCACACAAGTCACATATATGAATATACATGGACACTGGATCGCTCTTCACGCCTCTCGTTGTTCGAGACGTCACGCTCGCCAATCGAATCGTCATGTCACCCATGACGCGCGGTTTTTCCCCCGAAGGACTACCCGGCAATGACGTCGCGGCCTACTACAAACGGCGCGCCCAAGGCGAAACAGGCCTCATCATCACGGAAGGTGTCGGTGTCGATCATCCGGCAGCGCTCGGCGAAGCCGGGCTCGGCGAGGATTCAATTCCCGTGCTCGCCGGAGAAGAATCGGTGGCCGCGTGGCGGCGCGTGACTGACGAAGTTCATGCCAGTGGCGGCGTCATCTTTCCGCAGCTGTGGCATATGGGGCCAATGAAAGAGGCGAATACGGGCCCCTTTCCGGCCGCCGCTCCGCTGCGCCCATCGGGCCTATGGGGGCCGTCAGGGTGCACGACCTCGCTCAACGCGGGCTACATCGAGCGCGTCACGGCGCCAACGCGGCCAATGACAGACACCGAGATCGCGGACGTCATCGCTGCATACGGTCGAAGCGCACATCTTGCGCGGGCCGCAGGATTTGATGGCATTGCCATTCACGGTGGTCACGGCTATCTGATCGATGCGTTCCTGTGGGCCGAGACCAATCAACGCACGGACAACTGGGGCAAGGATCTCGCGGCACGCAGCCGTTTTGCCGTCGAAGTCGTGCGTGCGATACGCGAAGCGATCGGCGATGCGATGCCGATTACCTTCCGCTTTTCGCAGTGGAAACAGCAGGATTTCCGCGCGCGCCTCGCCAACGATCCGCACGAGCTCGAACAGATCCTCGCACCGATCGCGGATGCCGGCGTCGACATTTTCGAGGCGAGCACTCGTTATTTCAATCGAGCGGAATTCACGGGCTCGGAGATGAATCTCGCAGGCTGGGTAAAGAAAGTGACTGGCCGGCTTTCGATGACGGTGGGTGGAATCGGAATCAATAAGGGTTACTACGATTCAATGGCTGGAGCCGAGACATCGGCGCAGCCAGACCTCACACCGTTGCTGGATCGCTTCTCACGCGACGAATTCGATCTGGTTGGCGTAGGACGATCGCTTCTGCACGATCCGAACTGGGCGCGCCGCGCCCGCCTGGGGGAGCCGTTTCTCGGCTTCAGCAATGATTCGCTCGCACGCCTCACCTGACGAAAGGCGTTTTTGCAATTGACGCCTCTGCATCAGGCATCAGCTGCTGGAGATAGGCAATTCCTTAGTTCCGCCCGGTGACCGGAATCAACGTGCCGGTGACACCCGATGCTGCCTCCGAAGCCAGGAACAGAATAACGCTGGCGATTTCCTCGGGCCGCACCCAACGCGAGAAATCCGCGCCAGGCATGTCGTTGCGATTCTGCGGCGTATCGATAATGCCGGGCAGGACCGCATTGACGGTAATTGAACGATCCTTGAGTTCTTCGGCTAGCGCTTCCGTCAAGCGCATCACCCCCGATTTCGATGCCGTGTACGCGCCCATCCCCGTGGCGGCCTTGAGTGCGGAGCCGGCGCCGATATTGATGATGCGGCCGCCGCGTGTGCCACCGGCAAGATAGTCGAGCGCCGCTTTCGATGCCGCGGCCGCCGTGCGCACATTCATCTGGTACATCAGGTCCCACGTGTCGAGGCTACCGTCGGCCAGCGTCTCCCAGCGAAATCCCCCGGCCACATTGACGATCGCATCGAGCGCGCCGAGTTGCTCAACAGCCGCCGCCATCGCCGATCGCGCCGCGTCGAGGTCCGTCAGTTCGACGCCGCCGCGCCACCACGCCGCGTTCAGTTGCGCCGCATCTGCATCATCGGGAGCCGGTACCTTGTCGAGCAGCGCCACCTTCCAGCCGTTGTCAGAGAATACTCGGCCCACGGCCCGCCCCAATGTGCCAAAGCCACCGGTTACCACCACAACTCGTTGCATGTTCGCTCTCTCCGTCGCCGTATCCGGCGCAATAAGATCAACGACCCTTGAAAACCGGCTCGCGCTTCTCGCGAAACGCATTCACAGCTTCCTGATGGTCTTCCGTCAGATTCGACAGCGCTTCGTAGGCTATCGACGCATCGAGAATGGAATGCGCGAGTTGCTTGAGCCCGATGTTGATCGACGCCTTCGTCCATTGAATCGCACGCGCGGCTCCATTCGCCAGCCGCTTCGCCATGGCGTCGACAACGGCATCGAGATCTTCGGCAGGCACGGCATGATTGATGAGCCCGAGTCGCGCCGCCTCTTCCGCGATGAGGAGGTCACCCGTCAGGAGATACTCCTTGGCCTTCGCATAGCCCACGAGCTGCGGCCAGATCACCGCGCCACCATCGCCCGCCACAAAACCGACTTTCACGTGCGGATCGCCGATCTTTGCGTGATGAGCTGCATAGCTCAGATCCGAGAACAACGCGATCGTCGCGCCGAGACCAATAGCATGACCATTGATCTTCGCGATGACCGGCTTCGGACAATCGAGCATCGAAAAGACGATCTTCTTCGCGCGCTGCATGCCCTCGAGAAACAACGCAGGATTGTCGATGACCTGCTGCATGTGCTCGATATCGCCGCCCGCGCTGAACGCGCGCCCGGCCCCCGTCAGCACCACGACGCGGGTCTCGTCGTCCTCGGCGACATCGAGAAAGAGCCGCGACATCTCGATGTCCATCTGCTCGTCAAACGCATTCAACGTTTCGGGACGGTTGAACGTGACGGTGAGAATGCCGCCGTCGCGTTCGAGCAATAGCGCCTTATAGTCCGAAATATTCATGACCACCCTGTTCACAATGGAGAGGTTCAGCGGAGCGGCAATACGTCTCCCGCCTCCGCCGCCCGCAATGTTTGCCCGCTGCGTCAGTGCCGGCGGCACAACATCTGCCCCCCGGCATCCCGCACGACTTCGATTACACGTGCAGCGGAATGAACTTGCGGCCGTTGTCGTACATGATCTTGCGCGTGTCTTCTTCGCTGAGCCCGGCGCACGCTTCCGACGCGAAATCCTTCGGCTCCGGCACGCCTTCCGCGTGCGGATAGTCTGAGCCCATCAGAAGGAAATCCGACGAGCCGGTCTGGGCGATGATATTGCCAATGTCGTCTTCGGGATACGCGACCACAAACACGTTTTCCTTGAAGATCTGGCTCGGACGCATCTTCAGTTGACCGCACGGCCAATAGCCATTCTTCGCCATGCCCCGGCACTTGTCCATTTTCACGAGCATCGAAGGCACCCATTCGGCACCGTTTTCCGCGCTGCACAGCTTGACGCGCGGGAAACGCTCGAAGAAGTTGTAGAAAATGAACGACGACAGCGTTTCGACCACCGGTCGCTCACTGTAACCGTGCATCCAGATGAACGCTGTCTGACGCTGGCGCGACTGCTGCACCGGCTCGCCCCACACCGCCATGTGATCCTTCATGTAGATCGCTTCCGAAACGTGGAACGTGACACGCACGCCCGCCTCGTTGAGGATCGACCAGAACGGGTCGAAGTACGGGTCCGCCGGCGAGCGGCCATTGAATGGTCCCATCGGCATCAGGATCACCCGCACACCGTTCGCAACCAGCCATTTGGCCTCCACGATGGCTGCGTCGAAATCGTCGAGCGTCACGACCGGCGTCGTGTAGATTCGATCCTTGTAGTTGAAGCCCCAATCGTCGAGCATCCACTGGTTATACGCATGCAACACCGCATTGGCCGCGACGGGCTCATTCAGGTAGGAAATGCATGCGACCATTTCGCCGACGTACATCGTGCACGCTTCCACGCCGAATTCGTCCATCTTCTTCACGCGTGCGTCGCGGTTGAACATGTCCGGCGTCGGCGGAACACGCATGTCCACGTTATCCTTGCCGTCCTTCATCGCGCGCAGCCATTCATGCAGCTTGCCCGGCGGCGGTACGTGCCCCTCGGCCGAGACGTAGCCCTCGCTGATCTCCACCTTGCGATCGCCGACATACATGCAGCGGTTGCCATCCGCCGTGACACGGCTCGTGAACGACCAGTCCTTCTTGAACTTCTCGGGCAAGTGGCGGCTGTATGCATCCTCGACTTCGTAGAAGTGCGTGTCGGCGTCGTAGATCTTCCCTTGATACGTTTGCATGAACTCTCTCCTGATTGTGGGGAGCGCTGCTGGACGTGCGCCCTCGAGAGAAGTATCGGCTCAACCCATCAGCCCAAAAACTGCGATATCGAACCGGGAAACGTCGATATCGATTTGATATCGGTCGTCGCTGCCGCCGCTCCCGACGCCGGGATGATATTTTTTGAAAATATAGATACGAACATTGTTCGCATATGAGTATGCACGAAGGCGTGCATGAACTTGATACGTCAATCGCACGGGCGGGCGCAGGCTGTAACGCGGCCGCCCCGAGGGCTCACGATCGTGAGCCTTCTGTCGCAATGGCAACCTCGCCAACGCCACTCTTGTGCTCATTCGGCCCTGCCTTCGCGAGCACTCCGCCGTACAAGCAGATCGTCAAAACGGCGCACGTGCGGCAGAACAGGTAATGCAACAGGGCGCTCTACATCGTCTTCTCATGCTTCTTCGCGGTAGGCGCCCACGCGATATTCGCTCCACGCGGGACACGGCGGTGCGCCGTGCCCCGCCGACAGGGGAATGTTCGATATTCGTCTATCTACATCGCCTGGGGTTCGCTCACACGGCTGCTGTACGCTTCCATGCCGAAGCAGCACACCCCTTTTGATCGCCGTAGCGACCGATTCACTCGGCGCAGCATTGACGCGCCTTTCAACCGCGCGATACCCGCCACATACTGCAGCACACGCTTCGATATGTGACGGGCCGGCCAGTCACTCCACTTCGGCTTGGCCCAATGCCGACGCGCGTTGCGCCACCTTCATGATGTTCTGCTCGAGGTGCGGACGTTCGCGATCGAAACGCTCGAGTGGCGCGCCAATCGCCATCGCCGCGATCACGTTGCCGTTCGGCCCGAAGACCGGCGACGACACACCCGCCGAGTCCGGCAGCAGTTCGCCGCGGCTGACCGACAAACCGCTTGCAAGAATGCGGTCGAGTTCGTCACGCAGCGCCTTTTTCGTCACGATCGTCTGCGGTGTTCGACGCTCGAATTTGACCGTCTTCATGTAGTCGGCAACGAACGCGTCCGGTGCGTGAGCCAAGAGAACGCGACCGGCAGCGGTGCAATAAAGCGGGCGGCGCAAGCCGACGTGCATCGAGTAGCGCACGGATTGCTCGCTCTCGATCACGTCGACATAGGTAATTTCCTTGTGCTCGGCGTCGAGGACGCCGATGTACACGGTTTCATTGGTGCTCTTCGAGAGATCGATCAGGAACGGGCGCAGCATCTTCGAGAAATTCCATGCGGCCATCACACCCGCTGACAACCGGAAGATCGACGGCCCGAGCCGATAGCGGCCCGCGTCGTGCAACAAGAATCCTTCTGCGACCAAAGGTCTAAGCAGATTGAGCAGGCTGCTCTTCGGTGACTCCAGGGCGACATTCAGTTCTGCCAGCGACATCCCGTCCGGAGACTTCGCCAGTACATCGAACATTCCGAGGAGTCGGGTCAGCGAGCGCGGGCCGCTGACATCCCGGTCCGCCGGCGCCGAGGTCTCTTTCAGCATGATTTTCCCCATCAATTGACTATATGGATTATACGGAAAATTGTTCACATAGTTTTACAACGATCACGAGTCGGCACGCACTTGCGCCACACAAATTCGGGAATACGCTAGGGTACCCTCTGGCTCATGACGATATATAGTTGAACATCGTTCGTAAAATTGAAGCGATCGAGCGACGGTTTCCAAGCACGCACTCGGCACGCACGCGCGTCGAACAGCAGCGTCGACTCCACTTCCGGATCCCTCATGTATACGAAAAAACTAGCAGACAAGGTCGCCATCGTGACAGGAGGCGGGCAAGGCGTCGGACTCGGCATTGCCCGCTCGCTTGCCGCCGAGGGTGCGTGCCTGGTGTTGACGGGTCGCACGCAAAACAAACTTGCGCAGGCCGCCGAGGAATTGAGTGCCCTCGGTTCGCAAGTGCTCGTCGTGCCTGGCGATACGCGCGATCGTGCCAACGCCACGCGCACGGTCGAACGTGCGATCGAGCGATTCGGTCGCGTGGACGCGCTTGTCAACAACGCACAAAGCAGCAACCCGGGTGTTCCGCTCGAGTCGGTGAACGACGACGACTGGAACGACACGCTCGAGTCTGGCTTGTACGGAACGCTGTATTTCATGCAGGCCGTATTGCCGCGGATGAAGGCCCAGGGCCGCGGCACCATCGTCAATTTTGGCTCGCGCACTGGCATCGAAGGGCTCAAGGGATTCGGCGCCTACGCCGCAACCAAGGAAGGCATTCGAGGGCTTTCACGTGTTGCCGCGCGCGAATGGGGCGCATATGGCATTACCGTCAACGTCATTTGCCCGGCAGCGCTCACGCCAGCCGCTGAAGCGTACCTCGAAGCCAATCCCCAGGAACGCACGCGCTATCTCTCTGAGATCGCTCTTGGCCGCTTCGGGGATCCCGAGCGCGATATTGGTCGAACAGTTGCATTTCTGTGTAGTGACGATGCGAGTTTCATCACAGGGCAGACTATCAGTGTGGACGGCGGACAGTCAATGCTTTAGTACGTGTTCTTGAACACAGTGCAACTTCGGAAACGGAAAGTTGACATTCGCGCAGCCACAAACAATTTAATTGAACCAATGGTTGCATTATTGGGCTGCCGCGGAGAGCGGGCTCGCACCACGCGCATCAGGAAGAACGAGCGTGATCCGGTATTTCTCCTCCTGCACACTTCGCGAGAGCGTGTGGAGTTGTGGCCTTGGCTTCGGGACACCGAGCCAAGGTTTTTTTTTGCAACTCCAGCGGGGATCGCAGGCCAATCCGCGTGCAAGCGCAACCCGAACGGTTGCGCTTCGCCACCACTACAGAACTTTCTTCGTGCGCAAGGTCTCGATGTCGGACGGCGACATGCCCAGCAGATCGCGAAGCACCACGTCCGTATGCTGTCCGAGCATCGGCGGCGCGTCGTAAGCAGCGATCGGCGTGCCCGACATCTTGACCGGATTGGCGACCATGCGGACCGCCTCATCGGTCAGCGGATGTGCGACTTCGACGCACATCTCGCGCGCCTGGACATGCGGATCGGCGAACACCTGCTCCAGGTTGTTGATCGGCCCAGCGGGCACGCCCGCCGCATCGAGGGCCGCCAGCAGTTCATCGCTCCGCCATTCGGCGATCAGCGGCTCGAACACCTCGCCAAGCGCACGACGATGCTTCACGCGCAGCGCGATCTCGCTGAATCGCGGGTCGCCGGCGAGTTCGGGATGACCGAGCACGTTGCACATCCGCGCGTATTGCTCGTTGTTTCCGGCGACGATCATGATGTCGCGATCGGCACAGCGGAACATGCGGGACGGCATGCCGCCGTTCCCCTCCGTACCGCGCCGGATCGGAATCTGGCCCGAAACGAGGTACTGGCTCGCGTAATGCGATGTCGCGGCGATCATCGCGTCGAGCAATGCGAGGTCGATGTACTGCCCCTCGCCACTGCCGCCTTGAGCCGCGTCGCGATGGTAGAGCGCCGCAATGATCGCGGAAGCCGCATATTGACCACAGAGGATATCGGCAAGGCTCGGGCCGGTTTTCATCGGCCCGCCGCCCGGCACGTCGTCGCTGTTGCCGGTAACGCTCATCAGGCCGCCCATCGCCTGGAAAATCGAGTCGTATCCGGGGCGCGGGCTGTACGGGCCGGTTTGTCCGAAGCCCGTTATCGAGCAATAGATCAGGCGCGGATTGACGCGCTTGAGGCTCTCGTAATCGAGCCCATAACGCCCGAGGTCGCCGACCTTGTAGTTCTCGAGCAGCACGTCGCAGTGCGCGACCAGCGAGCGTATCAGCGCCTGGCCGTCCGGCGTCGATATATCGCACGTGATCGATTTCTTGCCGCGGTTGGCGCTGATGAAGAACGTCGACTCGCGCGTGACCTTGCCCTCCCGATCCATGAGAAACGGAGGGCCGAACTGCCGCGAATCGTCCCCCTTGCCCGGACGCTCGACCTTGATGACCTCCGCACCGAGATCAGCCAGCATCTGTGCGCCCCAAGGCCCCGCGAGAATGCGGCTCAGGTCGAGTACGCGAACCCCTGCCAACGCGCCTTTTGTCATATCAAACTGTCCCCTTGATTCTTGCCGGCCGCACCGCAAAACCCGCATCAGCGTCCGACGAACTTCGCCGCACGTTTTTCGATGAAGGACTGAACGCCTTCCCGTGCGTCTTCCGTGTTGTAGAGAAATTGCTGGGTCGACTGAATCGTCGCGTAGGCATCCTGCCACCCTTGCCCCAGAGAGACTCTCGCATTCTGCATCGTGGCTTGCACGGCGAGCGGCGCCTGCGCCGCGATTCGCTCCGCGATGGCGAGCGCGCGTGCGAATTCCTTGCCTGCCGGCACAACGTCCTGCACGAAATTCATATTCCGTGCTTCCTCTGCGGTGAACTCGTCGCCGGTGAGCAGCACCTTCATCGCGTTGCCCCAGCCGGCACGCTGGACCATGCGGAATGTCGCACCACAACCTGCCATGATTCCCCGCTTCACTTCAAGCTGGGAGAAACGGCAATTATCGGCAGCCACGGCCACTTCCGATGCAAGCATCAGTTCGACCGCGACCGTGAAGCAGATTCCCTTGAGCGCGATGACGACGGGTTTGGTCCGTAACGGCGCGCGCAAGTTGAATGGATCGACCTCGCCCTCCGGAAGCAAGGGTTTGCCCTCGCGGCGCAGCGGTGCGATTTTTGGCATGTCGAGCCCCGCCGTAAAGTGATCGCCCTCGGCGTAGACGAGCCCGCAGAACAGATCGCTACTCGTCTCGAGTCGCGTGTAAGCCCTGGCCAGTTCCGCGAACATCTTCGGCGTGAAGCCGTTGCGCTTTTCAGGCCGGTCGATCCCTATCAACAGCAGGTTGCCGCGCTGTTCGACGCGAATCTGTCCATCCTCGTGACGAGTCGTCATGCACTATCTCCTTGCGGGGTTTTCCGTTAGCCGATCTGACCATCGGCTCAATTGACAAAGCCATGCCACACATTCAGAATAATAAACGTCGTTCACAAAATTGGCAACGCGGAGCACAACCCCACGCCGCGAAGGCGGCGCGCCGCAGCCCCGGCGTCAGGCGATCGGATCCCAATGCTGGTTCAAGTGTTCACCCTGATTTCTGCGAGGAAAGACCATGGCCTACGAGACGATCATCGTCGAAATTCACGGCAAGACCGGCTTGATCAAACTGAACCGTCCGCAAGCCTATAACGCGCTGAACAACCAACTGACGGACGAGCTCACGGCCGCACTGGACGGCTTTGAGGCCGATCCCGCCATCGGCGCGATCGTGCTGACCGGCAGCGACAAGGCGTTCGCCGCCGGGGCCGACATCAAGATGATGAGCGAATGGACGTACATGGACGTCTACCAGAATCAGTTCATCACATCGAACTGGGAGCGCACGTCGCGTTGCCGCAAGCCGGTCGTTGCCGCTGTCGCGGGTCTTGCGCTCGGCGGTGGTTGTGAACTGGCCATGATGTGCGACTTCATCCTCGCCGCCGACAACGCCCGCTTCGCCCTGCCGGAGATCACGCTCGCGACCATTCCCGGCGCCGGCGGCACACAACGCCTCACGCGGGCGCTCGGCAAATCGAAGGCGATGGAAATGATCCTCACCGGCCGCAAGATGGACGCCGCCGAAGCCGAACGATGCGGGCTCGTAAGCCGCATCGTTCCCGTCGATACACTCGTCGACGAAGCGCTGAAAACAGCCGACGAAATCGCCCGCTACTCGCAACCGGTCGTCGCGATGGCAAAGGAATGCGTCAATCGCGCATACGAATCGAGCCTCGCCGAAGGCATCCTGTTCGAGCGGCGCATGGCGTATTCGACCTTTGCCACGGAAGACCGCAAGGAAGGCATGGCGGCCTTCGCCGAAAAACGCAAGCCGCAGTTTCGCGATTGTTGACGCGCCGGCAAAAGGCCACTTTCGCCATGGCGCGCCGAGCACACCAGACCGCGCACGTATAGCGCACCGCCTGGTACCCACATTCCCTACTCCGACTACAGGACAGACACGCGATGAAACCCTACGTCAATCGCATTATCGAATTGCTCGGGATTCGATACCCCATCGTTCAAGGCGGCATGCGCTGGGTGGCGCGGGCCGAACTGGCGGCGGCAGTGGGCAACGCGGGCGGACTCGGATTCATTTCCGCGCACACCCATGCAAGCGCCGATGCGCTCGCGCGCGAGATCGACAAGGTGCGCTCGCTCACGGACAAACCCTTCGGCGTCAACCTGACCGTTCTCGGCGCCAACGCCGGTCTCGATTACGACGGGTACGTGCGCACGATCGTGTCGCAGGGTGTTCAGGTGGTGGAAACAGCCGGCAGCAATCCAGCGAAATACATTGCCGAATTCAAGGCGCACGGCATCAAGGTCATTCACAAGTGCGTCGCGGTCCGGCACGCCGTGAAGGCCGAATCGCTCGGCGCGGACGCCGTCAGTATCGACGGTTTCGAGTGCGCGGGGCATCCCGGCGAAGACGATATCCCGGGACTGATCCTCATTCCCGCCGCGGCCGACAAGCTCAAGGTGCCGATTCTCGCCTCCGGCGGCTTTGCCGACGGGCGCGGCTTGATGGCGGCGCTGGCGCTCGGGGCGGATGGCATCAACATGGGTACACGCTTCATGCTCACGCAAGAGTCCCGGGTACACCCGGCGATCAAGCAACGTATGCTGGACGCAACCGAGCGCGATACGGTGCTGGTCGGTCGCTCGATCGGCGATTCGAGCCGCGTGATCAAGAACAGCGTGAGCCTGAGCGCGCTGGAACTGGAGCGCAGCGGGCACGTCGCGCACTCGGACCTTTACGCATTGACCGGCGCCAATCGCTGGATGGACGCGTTCGCCACGGGAGAAGTCGAGGGTGGCGCGTTCCCTGCCGGGATCGTGACAGGACTCATCCACGACATGCCGACCTGTGCGGAATTGATCGACCGCATCGTGAAGGAAGCGAGCGCGATCTCGCAACGCCAGCTCGGCTTCGGCGCCGCTCTCTCATGAAACTCGCCGGCCTCCGCGTGCTGGATCTGTCGCAGTTCATGCCGGGTCCGTTGCTCGCCGCCCATCTTGCGGATCACGGCGCGCAAGTGATCAAGATCGAACCGGTCACCGGCGATCCCACGCGCGGCGTGCCGGGGTCGGGCGACGCGTTCTTCGCCGCGCTAAACCGCGGCAAACACAGCATCGCGGTGGACTTGAAGCACCCGGACGGACGCGACGTAGCGCTCAAGCTGATGAATCAGGCAGATGTGGTCATCGAATCGTCGCGACCAGGCGTCGCCGCGCGCCTCGGCATCGACTACGAAACGGTGAGTCGCACGAACCCGCGACTCGTCTATTGCGCGCTGACTGCATTTGGGCAGCACGGCCCCCTCTCTCGACTGCCCGCGCACGATCCGGTGATTCAATCGTTCGCGGGAACGCTGCCCCGCGACAGCCGTGGGGCGCCAATCACGACAGGCACATCGCTCGCCGCGCTGGCCGGTTCGTTGACGGCATTGTCCGCTGTGTTGATGGCCCTCCTTCGCGCGCGAGAAACGGGACGCGGCGACTACGTCGACATCTCGCTGTTCGACGCGGCGCTGACGGCGCAGCCACACCTGAGCGGACGCCTGCTCAACGCGCCGTACGATCGATCGGCAGACGCAATTGAAGGCAACAGCGGCATCGCGCTGCTCAATGCCTATGAGACCGCCGATTCGAAGTGGCTCTGCCTCGGCGGACGGGAGTACACCTTCGCGACCAACCTGCTCACACCACTGGGCCGCCCGGATCTGATCAGCGATGCGATCGGCCCGGCCGGTGAAGGCCAGGCGCGCGTGCGGGAATTCCTCGAGCAAACCTTCCGGACCCGCACGCGCGATGACTGGCTGAACTGGTTCGAAGGACGCAACATCAGCGTCGCACCGGTACTCTCGCTCGCGGAAGCGATCAACCACCCGCATACGCGCGAGCGCGCAATGATTCAACGCGATCCATCGGGATGCAATCACCTTGCGAACCCGATTCATTTCCGCATGGAGCCTGCCTCGCCATCGCTCGCCGTTCCACACGTCGGCGAACACACCGAACGCGTGCTGCGCGATCTCGGCTACAGCGACGACCGGATCGCGGAACTCGTCTCGTCCGGTGCCGTGCGTGGGCCGTGCGGCGCGACCCCGGCCGTTGCGCAACCTATCCACTGACGCGAACCACACCATGCCCGTCCTGCTCGAGTCGAACTCGGTCGACTTCGCATCCATCGTTCGACCCGGTGATACCGTCACCTGGGGCCAGGCGAACGCAGAGCCCCTTCCGCTCACACAAAAACTCCTCGAGCAACGGCACGGCATCGGTGCATTTCGAGTGTTTCTAGGCGCGAGCAGTTTCGATACGTGCCGTCCCGAGCACGCCGACCGCATCGAGTTCGTTTCGTACTGCGGCACCGGCGCGAACCGCGCGTTGGCCAAGGCTGGCGCGCTCGATATTCTTCCGTGCCACTACTCGCAGTTTCCGCAGATGATGGAATCGGGCCGGTTTCCGATCGACGTCCTGTTGCTGCAATTGGCGCCGCCCGATTCACAGGGCCGCTACAGCCTGTCCATCGCGCACGAGTATTTGATTCCGGCACTCGAGCACGCCCGGATCGTCGTGGCGGAGGTGAACGAGCAGGCGCCGTGGACATATGGCGAGCGATACCTTCGTGACGACGAGATCGACTTCATCCTGCCGACATCGCGCGCGTTACCCGAAACCTCTCATGGCGCGGCGAGCGCGGCGGAACTGGCCATTGCACAGCACACGGCAGCGCTGATCGAAGACGGCGCGACGATTCAGCTCGGCCTCGGCGCGCTCCCTGAAGCCATCCTTGGTCGCCTCACCGATCGTCGAAACCTCGGCATTCATTCCGGCACGATCGGGGACAAAGTCGCCGATCTCATGCAATGCGGCGTGATCACCAACGCGCACAAGACCATCGACACGGGCAAGACCGTTGCGGGCGTGATCATGGGCGGTCGTCGCATTCACGCGTTCGCGCACCGCAACGATGCCATCGAGTTTCGTTCGACCCGCTACACGCACGACCCGGACGTACTCGCAGGCATCGATCGCTTCGTCGCCATCAACTCGGCGGTCGAAGTCGATCTGAGCGGTCAGATCAATGCCGAAATTGCAGGAGGCATCTACGTCGGCGCGGTGGGCGGCGCACTGGATTTCCTTCGCGGCGCGCGGCGCTCCCGTGGCGGCGTTCCCGTCATCGCACTGCCCTCGATAGCCGGCAAGGGCGGCAGCCGAATCGTCGCGTCGTTGAATGGCCCGGTCAGCACACCACGCAGCGACGCCGGCATCGTCGTGACGGAATATGGCGTAGCCGACCTGCGCGGACTGACGTTGCGCCAACGGCGCGAGCGCATGCTGGCGATCGCGCATCCGGACCATCGCGGCGCGCTCGATCAGATGGCGGGCGTGCCGTCATCCAGTCGCGCCTGAACTGCGATGCTCGCCACCTGAATCAGCACCTCGAAACCACGCAAGGAAATTTCCATGAAACGCGCAGCCATTGTCTCCCCTGTACGAACGCCCGTCGGCGCCTTTGGCGGAAGCCTGCGCGGCGTATCCGTCGAAGCACTCGGAGCACTCGTTGCGAACGAAACCATCCGGCGAGCGGGACTCGATCCCGCCCGCATCGACGACGTCGTTTTCGCACAATCGTATGCGAACAGCGAAACGCCCTGCGTGGGCCGCTGGATCGCGTTGCAGGCAGGCCTTCCCGTGGAAGTGCCGGGCATGCAACTCGACCGGCGCTGTGGCGGCGGCCTGCAGGCACTGGCCACCGCCGCAATGATGGTCCAGACGGGCGCCGCCGACGTGGTTCTGGCGGGCGGCGTGGAAAGCATGAGCAATATCGAGTACTACAGTACGGACATGCGCTGGGGTGCCCGTTCGGGCTCCGTGCAGTTTCACGACCGCCTGGCACGCGGCCGCGAGCGCTCGCAGCCCGAATCGCGTTTCGGCTACATCTCGGGCATGATCGAAACGGCGGAAAATCTCGCCACCGACTACGGCATCAGCCGCGAAGCCGCAGACGAATTCGCACTGCACAGCCATCGGCGCGCGGCGGCAGCATGGGAGTCGGGCCGTATGGCCGACGAGGTCGTGTCCGTCACCGTTCCGCAGAAGAAAGGCGAGCCCCTCCTCTTCTCCAGAGATGAAGGATTCCGCGCCGACGCCAGCATGGAAAGCCTCGGCAAGCTTCGCGCGTTGATGCCGGGCGGCACCGTCACCGCGGGCAACTCCAGCCAGCAGAACGACGCCGCGGCTGCGTGCCTCGTCGTCTCGGAAGATCGCCTCGAAGCGCTAGGGCTCGAACCCATGGCGTGGTTCACCGGCTGGGCTGCCGCCGGCTGCGAGCCATCGCGCATGGGCATCGGACCCGTGCCTGCGGTCCAGAAGCTCATGGCACGCACCGGCCTGTCGCTCGACCAGATGGATCTCGTCGAAGTAAACGAAGCGTTCGCATGCCAGGTGCTGGCCGTTCTCAAAGGCTGGAACTGGCACGACACCGACCGGCTGAACGTGAACGGCTCCGGCATCTCGCTCGGCCACCCCATCGGCGCCACGGGCGTGCGCATCATGACGACGCTCCTGCACGAACTGACGCGTCGAAAGGGGCGTTATGCACTCGAGACCATGTGCATCGGCGGCGGCCAAGGTATTGCCGCCGTATTCGAGCGCGCCTGATTCCATGTGCCGCGGCGCACGGCATGACGCCGTGCGCGTGCCGGCATCCTCAGACCTCCACCTCGACCATCACGAAGTCGGCCTTCGTCGCGCCGCACTCGGGACACGCCCAGTCATCCGGTATGTCTTCCCAGCGAGTGCCGGGCGCAATGCCCTCCGCAGGAAGCCCCGCTGCCTCGTCGTAATAAAAACCGCAAAACATACATTGCCACTTTTTCATGATTGCTCCATGAATCGTTGAGATGGGGTTGGTTCAAGGCGCGACGTCCCAGGCGAGCGGCAGATAGAGCATGCCATTGACCGAGCCCGAGCCGCAGCGTGGCTTGTCGCCCTCGCGAATGTGAAAATCCGGAATGCGTTTGAGCCATTCCTGCAGGAACACCTTGATCTCCGTGCGCGCGAGAAACGAACCCGGGCAACGATGCGGCCCGTTTCCAAAAGCCGCATGGATCACCGGCTTGCGCGTGAGATCGACGGCAAGCGGGTTGCTGAACTTGCGGTCATCGAGGCCGTGCAAGGCGTTCGGCAACTGGATCTGGTCGCCCTTCCTGAACCGGATGCCCTTGTATTCCATGTCCTGCGTGATGAGCCGCGCCGTGTTCGCCACGCCAAAGCGACGGATCAATTCGTCGACCGACGAAACCATCAGTTCGGGATTTTCGATAAGTTGCCGCCGGTGTGCCGGATTTTCGGCGAGGAACCGCGCGATGAAGCCCATCATCGAAGCAACGGTATCCAGTCCACCGAACAGCACGACGATGAACATGCCGAACATGCGTTCCTGGCTGATCAGCTTGCCTTCGATCTGCGCGTTGGCGATGAGACTGACGAGATCGCCACCCGCATCCGCCTTTCGCTTTTCCACCCACGTGGAGATATAGCCGACGAGCGCGCGCTGAGAGTCGTTGCGTCGCTCGAAATCGCCGCGCACGGCCCATTCCGCCCACTCCAGCAACTGCTCGCGGTCGCTCACCGGAAGTTCGGCCAGACGCAGAAAAATAACGATCGGAAGAATCTTCGCGAACTCCGCGACAAACTCGCATTCGCCTCGTGGAGCAATCTTGTCGAGCAGTTCGACGGCCAGGCTACGCACGTCATTCTCCAGTGACGCGATAGCTTGCGGCAGGAAGGCCGGGGTGATCAGGTTGCGGTACGCGGTATGCTCGGGCGGATCGAGCTCGAGCGGCACGATTTGCATTTCGTTGTTCGGAGGGATGTTGACGTTGCGATGCGAGAAGCGGGTATGGTCCTTTTGCATCGCCTCGATGTCCTCGCCGCGCGTGGCGATCCAGTGGCCACCATAGTACGGCGACCAGACGATGTCGGGCCCGGCGTGCAGCGACTTCCATGCCAGATGAACATCGTCCTGTGCGCCGGGGGGGGCCATATAGTCAAAATCGACCACGAGTTCTCGCGGGACATGGTCCGGCACGGTCCAGTCTTTCGCACGATTCATCTTTGTGTCTCCTTCCATATCGACGACTTCGAGGGAATGAATCGTCACGCTCGGCGTCACCGAGCTGACGTTCATATTATGCAACATCGTTCAGTTTTGCTATTATACCGAGGTGAGCTTCTCATACATCAACGCCTGTATCGAACGGAGACAAAAGTGAGCGATTTCGTCAAGGACAAGGTGGTAGTGGTAACGGGTGCGGGTGCCGGCATCGGTCGCGATTTCGCGCTGCAATTCGCGGCGAACGGCGCCAAGGTCGTCGTCAACGACCTCGGGCGCAATGCCGAAACCGGCGAATTCGCCGCGAAGCGCGTCGTCGGGGAAATCAAGGAGGCCGGTGGGCAAGCCGTTGCCTCGACGGACAGCGTCGCCGAGTGGGATTCGGCGCAGAAGATCGTCCAGGCCGCGCTGGACACCTTCGGCCGCATCGACTGCGTGGTGAACAACGCCGGCATCGTGCGGGACCGCATGTTCTTCAATATGAGCCTCGACGAGTGGAAGGCAGTGGTCGACGTCCATCTGAATGGGTCGTTCTTTGTCGCACGTGCGGCAGCGCCGCATTTCAAGGCGCAGAGCGGCGGCAGCTTCGTGCATATGACTTCCACGTCGGGGCTGATCGGCAATCTCGGGCAGGCCAACTACTCGGCCGCCAAGATGGGTGTCGTCGGCTTGTCGAAGTCGATCGCGCTCGACATGGCGAAATTCAATGTACGCTCCAACTGCATCGCGCCGTGGGCCTGGACCGCGATGACGGCGTCGATCCCGTCGGAAACGCCCGAACAGAAAGCGCGTGTCGAGATCCTCAAGCGCATGGAATCGCGCAAGATTGCGCCGCTCGCGGTCTATCTCGCGTCCGATCAGGCCGCCAAGGTGTCGGGCCAGATTTTCGGCGTGCGCGCCAACGAGATCTACTTCTTCAACCAGATCCGCATGATCCGCTCGCTGCATCGCGACGGCGGCTGGACACCCGACGCGATCGCGGAGCAGGTCATGCCGGCGTTCGAATCGAGCTTCTTTCCGAACGTGCCTTCCATGGCGCTCACCCCGTGGGACCCGGTGTAAGTTCAGTCGGACCCTGCCCGCGTCGCCGTGTTCAGCGGTGGCGCAGGCGGTGCGGCGGCCGCTCGTCGCACCGCTTATCCCTCGGCCGAGCCGTGCGTGCCTTCGGTCAAACCGACAATACGTCTTGCCTTGAGCAGGACCGGCAAGTCCACCATCCGCCCGTCCACGGACACTGCCCCGCCTGCTGCACGTTCGTATGCGTCTACAATGCGTCGAGCCTTGGCAATTTCATCGGCGCTCGGGCTGAATGCCGCGTTGACCGCGGCAACCTGGCGCGGATGAATGCACAGCTTGCCGCCAAAACCCAGCGACCGTGCCTTCGAAGAGTCCATTGCAAGCTGCTGTTCGTCGTCGATCGCAACCGTCACGCCATCCACCGGGGATTGAATTCCCGCCACGCGCGAGGCCAGTACGATGCACGAACGCGCGTGCAGCAACGCGTCCCATGACCCGTCGCAGTCCAGATCGAGCTCGAAATCCACGGAGCCGAAAATGAGGCGCTCGACACCGGGCATACGCGCCACCTCCCGCGCGTTCCAGACGCCGGTCGCGGATTCGATGATCGGCCATGCGGGTTTCGCCGTCGCGGCCGCAACGGCTGCCAACGCAGCCGTATTCTCCGCCTTGGGCAACACGACGCCATCGATACCTTCCGACGCCGCAAGGGAGAGGTCATCATCGAACCACGGTGTTCCGGCGCCATTGATGCGCAACAGCACACGAACCGGTGACGCCAGGAACGTTCGCGCCGCATCGGCGACATGAGCGCGCGCGGTTGCTTTCTCCGCGTCCGCCACGGCGTCTTCGAGGTCCACGATCACCGCATCGGCCCCCGCCGCGACCGCCTTGGCGAATCGCTCGGGCCTGTTTCCCGGCACAAAAAGAAACGAACGCATAAATCTCCAGTTCAAAGGCCGGTCCACCCGCGATCAGACGCCTTGGCGGACCGGATTCGACCCATCACACGAGCATGGCCGCTGCTTGCATGCGCAACGATCCGTCGCTGCCTGCAATCCACAGGCTCACCTTGCCCGGCTCCGATTCGTCCCGCTTCCCGCAGACATAAAAGGGTGATGTGTCCAGCACGGGCTTGATCGCGCGGAACGAGAATGATCCGACCCGTGCACTCGGAATTTCGGCGCTCAGTGAATCCATCAGGAGCGTGGCGAGCAGCGGCCCGTGCACGACGAGCCCGTCATACCCCTCTTCTCCGATCGCGTACGGCCGATCGTAGTGAATGCGATGACCGTTCAGAGTAAGCGCGGAATATCGGAACAGCAGCACCGGATCAGGGATGACCTCGCGCGCCCATTGGGCATTTGCAGGCGCTGCCTGTGACGCCGCCGGCTTTTCGCCTGAGGCGGGATGATCGCGATACACGATATCCTGGCGTTCGACGACCGCGACGCCGGCCGCATCGCTGACCTCGTGCTTGACGTTGACGAACACGAGATCGCCGGTGCGTCCCTGCTTATGCTCGACGCGCTCGATGCGCGAAAGCCGCGTGATCGCGCTGCCTGCCTTCAGCGGCCGTAGAAACTCGAGTTGGCTACCCGCCCACATGCGGCGGGGTAAGTCGACCGGCGGGAGAAAGCCTCCACGCTTCGGATGGCCGTCCAGCCCGATCATCGACTGACGAGGCACGGGCAGGAAATAAAGCCAGTGCCACAACGGCGGCAGGTCGTCGCCGGGCGCAGCGGGTGGGTCATCGCGATCGAGCAAGGCGCCGAGCGCATTCATCGGCACAACGGTGACCTGGTCGTGCACTTGCTCCGTGCGTCCGGTCCATTGCTGCAAATGCGCGATATCGATGACCATGATGGCGCTCACTCCAGGTCCAGCGCTTCGCGAATTGCAATCGCAATCGGCAGCAGCGGGTCTTCTTCCGGTGTGGTCGGGTTGAACAGCTTGTTATGGCAAATCGCCACCGCGAGCCCCGTATCCGGGTCTGCCCAGCCGATCGAATTTCCCTGTCCTGGATGGCACAACGCGCGCGGCGAACGAACCGTTGTCACCGGTGGATGGTTGCCGCCGAACCAGAAGCCGCCGATCGTGATCGGTATCGGGAAGCCGAACATCACGGGGTCGGGCTCGTCGCTGTTCGCACGCGGCGTATTGAGCGTGGCCACGAGCTCCCTGGAGAGTATCCTCACACCGTCCAGCTCGCCGCCGCACGCAAGCATTGCCCAGAAGCGCGCTTCACTGCGCGCATTGAAGATCCCGCCGACGCCGGCCACTTCCGCACGCTGCACGTCAGGACGCTCGAACACCTGCGGGGTCAATGCGACCTGTTTCGGCATCGAGCGCAGGAACAGGGGCGGCAGGTATTCCGCAGGTACGGGCACCATTGCATCGGTCAGTCGTGCGATGCGTGATTCGACTTCATCGGGAATGCCGATCCACAAGTCAGCGATACCGAGCGGCTTCGCGATTTCCTCCTGGACGAAGCGGCCCAGCGAGCGTTTCTCCGGATCCGCGCGACTCACCAGCTCGCCAACGATCCAGCCGAACGTCATCGACAGGTAGAGCGTCTTCGTGCCAGGCTCGGCGAGGGGCTCCAGGTTCGCGATGGCGCGCGTCATCCATTGCCAGTCGCACATCAGTTCCGGCGTCACGCCTTCCGGCATCTGCGGAATGCACGCGCGGTGAGTCAGAACGTCACGTACCGTCGTTTTGTCCTTCCCGTGTGCGCCGTACTCGGGCCAATAGCGCGTCACCGGCGCATCGTATTCGATGAGCCCGCGATCCACTAGAATGTGCAGCGCGGTGGCGGCAACGGCCTTCGTCACCGAATAGACGTTGAAGAGCGTGTCGCCGTCAACGAGGCGTCCCGTGGACGGATCGGCCACGCCGCTCCATGCGTCGATGACGAGCTTGCCATTCAGATAGGCCGCCACCTGCACGCCGATCTCGCCGCCTTCACGCGTGGCGCGGTCGAGCGCTTGTTGAACAAGCGTATTGCGCTCGGATAATGCTTGCACTGCGAGGGTCATGTCGTGTCTCCCATTCATGAGTGTGTCGCTTCGGGGAACTAGGTGTTGCCGGACTGTGCGGCAATACCGGCCAGCCCCTCGAGCGCGAGCCCATAGCCCAGTTCGTCGACCATGCGACGCTTGAAAGGCTGAACAAAGACCGCGCGGGTATGACGCAAGGTGTCGATCGGCTTGGCCGCGAGGCCGCGAGCGATTTCCCAGGCGCGATCGAGCAGCGCTTCGTGCGCGACGATTTCGCCGACCACGCCGAGTTCCCACGCGCGTTGCGCCGTCATGCGTTCGCCCGTGAGCAGAAAATGGCGTGCGCGGTTATGGCCGATCAACATCGGCCATACGATCTGTACGCCATCCGCCGGCGCGACACCGTGAACGAAGTGCGCCTGATCGGAAATTTCAGCGTGGCTGGACGCAAGCACGATGTCGGACAGCACCAGCAGCTCGGCGTGAATGAGGGCCGGGCCGTTGATCGCGCCGATGACCGGAACCGGTACGTCCAGCAACCGCATGAGCAGGTCTTGTCCCTCGCGCTGCAGGCGCGACCAGATTTTCGCAAGCGGTTCCGACGGCAGCTCGGCGGCGTTCATGGAATCGCAGAATGTATCGCCGGTGCCCGTCAGGATCACTGCGCGATTTTCCAGGTCGCGTGCGATCTGATAAAACGCTTCGCCCAGCTGACTGTGAATGCTGCCGTCGAGCGCCCCCCACTTGAGCGGGCCTTCATCCGTGTGCAGGCGCACTTGCAGAACGCCATCGCGTCGCTCGAAATCGATGTTCGCAAAGCGCCTGCCGTAGTCCTCGAGGCGGCTCATCGCGCATCCTCCAGGATCAGGCCGGCGGCGCGCCACGCCATCGCCATCATGGGGCCGTTGGTATTGCCGGAAATCATCGTGGGCGTCACGGAGAGATCCATCACACGCAGGCCTTCCACGCCCCGCACGCGCAGCCGCGAATCAAGCACCGCAAGCGGATCGGAGCCCATCTTGCAGGTGCCGCAAGCGTGGTAGCCGGACTGCCCTTCGCGCCGGAAGAGGTCGATAATCTCCCCGTCGGTCTGAACGGCGAGACCGGGACGCGTCTCTCCTTCCAGCAGGCTCGCCAGCGGGTCGGCGGCCAGCACGTTGCGCATGAGCCGGAATGCGTTGACGGACATCCGCTGGTCGTACGCATCGGCCAGGTAGTTCGCAACGACTTCGGGCGGCAAGCGAGGGTCCGGCGACTGAATCTTTACGTGCCCCTCGCTGCGAGGACGCAGCGGATAGCTGAAGAGCTGCATGCCCGGGAACGTCTCGAAAGCGTAGCTTGCGGCGCCGAAATCCATCGAGAACGGCGCCATCATCAGTTGCACGTCCGGGCGCTTCGCGTCGGGCGC
This sequence comes from Burkholderia sola, assembly GCF_905400185.1. Taxonomy (NCBI): domain Bacteria; kingdom Pseudomonadati; phylum Pseudomonadota; class Betaproteobacteria; order Burkholderiales; family Burkholderiaceae; genus Burkholderia; species Burkholderia sola. The sequence goes on along the minus strand of NZ_FR989677.1, from coordinate 193,355 downwards.
CGTCTTGACGAAGCCCCCTACCTGGTACGAGCCGAGCGACATCACCCCGCTGCGGAACAGGAAATACTGCATCGCGTTGCGCCACAGGCGCAGGCCGCTGAACTGCCGGTTCTGCGAATCGCGCCAATGCCGCAGACGCGCCTGCACCATATACAGATAGTGCTCGCGCATATTGAGCCCGACACCCGGATTCGCGGCCACGACCGGAATGCCAAGCGAGCGCAGATGATCGGGATCCCCGATGCCCGACAACTGCAAAAGCCGCGGCGATTCGATCGCGCCCGTCGACAGGACGACTTCGCGACCCGCGCGGTAAACGATCTGCTGTCCCGCGCTTTCACACTGCACGCCAACCGCGCGCGACCCGTCGAACACGATTCGTACGGCCTGGGTGGCGGTAACGACGGTGAGGTTCCTGCGCGAGCGAGCCGGTTTCAGAAAGGCCTCCGCCGAACTCTGCCGCTGCCCGTTGCGTATCGTGTAGATCAGATATGCCATCCCCTCGTGATCGAGACGATTGATATCCTCTACCCGCCGAATGCCGAGCGACCGGCACGCTTCAAGGACGGCGTCGCCGATACGATTGCGCTGCGCGTATGGCGACACTTTCAACGGCCCGCCCGCCCCTCGCAATTCATCCGCACCGAGCGCGTGATCTTCGAGCTGCCGGAAACACGGCGCCAGATTCTGCCAGCCCCATCCCTCGACGCCGAGCTTGGTCCATCCGTCGTAGTCCTCGGGATGTCCGCGCATGTAAACCATGCCGTTGATGCTGCTCGAGCCGCCGAGCATCTTGCCACGGAGCCAGATTTCATTTCGGTGCCCGTTCCCGTCGTCGGGCTGAACGGGAATGAACCAGGCATGGGCAGGATCGCCCAGCAGCTTTCCGAATCCCTTGGGCATTCGGATCAACGGACTACGGTCCTCCGGCCCTGCTTCGATCAGCAGCACCGTGTGTCGTCCGCTTTGCGAAAGACGATTGGCGAGCACGCAGCCTGCTGCGCCGGCGCCAACCACGATAAAGTCGAACTCCGTCATCAATGCGTTCTCCACCGTCCGTGCGCGCGGTGCAACTCGACGCGGGAGCTGCCCGGCGGCACTTGTCTTGTCGGTCGGCCTCGTGTGCTGCGTTCGAGGCCGGCTTGGGTCTGGTTAGCCGAAGACGACGGGAATCGAATGCGGAACACGCATCATGATGCCGTTGATCTCTGGAGCCGGCGCGCCCGGGTCGAGGCGAAGATTGGGCAAGCGATCGAGAATCGCGTTGAGCGCGCGCGTCATTTCCACGCGTGCGAGGTGCTGACCAATGCACACGTGAGGTCCATACGCGAACGCAAAATGCCGGTGTGCCGGTTTGCGATAGATATCGAACTTGTCCGGATCGGGGAAGCGGCTGGGATCGCGATTGGCGCTGCCTGCCACCACGTCGAGAAATGCGCCCGCGGGAATCTCGACGCCACCGAGCGTGACGTCGCGCGTTGCCATGCGGGACTGCATCAACACGGGGCCGTCCCAGCGCAACGCCTCTTCGATCGCCTGCGCGACCAGCGTGCGATCGTTACGCACCGCTTCTAGCTGCTCGGGGTTGCGCAGCAATGCGAGCAGCAGCACGCTGGTCGCGCGATAGGTCGTGTCGCCACCGGCATTGACGAGTTGGCGCAGGAAGGAAATCACGACTTCGTCGGGCAGCCGCTCCCCTTCGACTTCGGCGGTCGCCAGCATGCTGACGAGATCATCTCCGGGGGTGCGCCGACGATCATCGATCAGTTTAGCGAAATAAGCGCCGAGCTTGGTCGACGCTTCCATGCCATGCGCGACGTCGATCGACACCAGCGTCTGGGCGATCGCCAGCTTGTGGAAAATCTTCACGTCTTCCGGCGGCAAGGCCAACTGGCGGTAAATGATATTGAACGGATAGTGAAGCGTGAACTCATTGACGAGATCCGCGTGCCCCCGATCCACGAACTTGGACATCAGTTCGCTCACCACGGGATCGACGAGCGTATCGCCCCACGCCGCCACGGTGTGCGGCAGAAACGCTTTCTGAAAAATGCGGCGGTAGCGCGGGTGCTCGGGCGCGTCCATCGTCGAGATGCTGCGTCCGAAGCTGATGCCGAGATTACGCTCGTACGACTTGTTCGAGAACGTGGCGGGATCGCCCAACACGTGCGATACCTCGTCGTACCCGAATACGCAGTAATGCGCGACGTCGGACATCGTCAGGTCCGCCGCACCGCCCATCAACACGCGATAGTCCCCTTCCTGGACCGTGCCTTTTTCACGCAGCTCGGCAATGCGCGGATACGGGTTGATGTCGGATCCGTAAGCGAGCGAATCCTCGAAAAAGGGGTTGAATGTCGAATCATCGAAGTCTTCGAGTCGCAGCGCGCCAGCCATGGTTCCTGTCTCCATTAGTCGTTCGATTGCAGGTACCGGCATTGCCAAAAGTACCTATATTTGAACTATGTTCGCTTTTGCACGATTGTGCAAGAACGTTTTATCATTCTGTGGAAGGAACCCCGGCCCTGACGGGCTTGCACCCGCAACGAAAGGGAAACCATGTCATCGAGGAATAACCAGGCCGCCGCGGCCCCGGCGACCGATCACAAGGCGCCCCGCGCTTCGGCTCGCAACACAACGCCCGAGCGCATTCTCGATACGGCTGAAAGACTGTTTGCGACGCATGGTTACTTCGGTACGTCGATTCGCGACATCATGCAGACCTGCGGCATGGAGCTGAGCCTCGCGCGCTACCACTTCGGCAGCAAGGACGCCCTGTTCCAGCAGGCAATCGGCCGCCGCGCGGCCATGATCAGCCAGCAAGTGATCGAATCGCTGGAGGCGGCGCTCGCTTCAACGCAAGGCAAGCGGCCGGATGTGGAAGCAATCGTGACCGCGCTTTCGGCGCCCGCCTTCGCGCATCTGAAAAGCGGCGACCCCGGGTGGCGAAATTACCTGCGCCTGCTGACCCAAAGCGGTTGCCTGCTGGAGCGCCCGGATCTCACGGCGCCGTTCTACGACCAATACGCGCCAGCGGCCGCACGTTACCGCGGCGCCTTCGCGAAGGCGCTCCCTCGCGCCACACCGGAGACCGTCGAACTCGTGCAGCATTTCGTCGAGTCCGTGTTTCACCTGGTACTCAACGAGCTGTATGCAAAGGAGGCCCGATCCGGAACGCGCGCACTCTCGGCACAACATGTCGAACGCATGCGCACCTACTTGATCCGCTTCGCGGTTGGCGGCATCGAGGCGATGGCCAACTCGGCGGCAGACCAACCCGGGGCCTTGGACAGAGGCCGGCAGCGCGGGGTTGACGAGCATTGACAGTCGCGCCAACCATCGTTCACACTTTAGAACATCATTCACAATAACTGAGGCCGCGGCGAATGCGGCCATGCGAGACGGAGTTCGCCTTATGACAGCTGTAGACGCTGAAAACACCGCGCTGATTGTCGGGGCGGGTCACGCTGCGGGAGAATGCGCGACCGCGATCCGCGAGCAGGGCTGGACGGGGCGCATCGTGATGGTGGGCGAAGAATCGCATTTGCCGTACCAGCGCCCCCCCCTCTCCAAGGCGTTCCTGTCGGGCGAGTCGACCGCCGAGCAGCTCTATCTGAAACCACTTTCGACTTACGACAAGGCACGCGTCGAGTTCATCCCGAATACGCGTGTGGAGCGCATCGACCGTGATGCGAAACGGGTCGCCCTCTCCAACGGCAGCGAAATCAGCTACGCGAAACTCGTTCTGGCCACCGGTGGCCGCGCGCGGCGTCTCGCGTTGCCGGGCATCGAAGCCATCGAGAAGTTGCCGAACTTTCACTACCTTCGCACACTCGATCATGTCGTGCACATTCGGAACCAGTTTCATGCTGGCGCGCGGCTCGTGATCATTGGCGGCGGATATGTCGGCCTCGAAGTGGCTGCCGTGGCCGTGAAGCGCGGCCTGCACGTCACCGTGCTGGAGGCACTGCCGCGGGTGCTCGCACGGGTGACCGCGCCCGAGCTTTCCACCTTCTACGAGAACGTGCACCGCGAGGCGGGAGTCGACATCCGCACGGATGCGATCGTGAGCGGATTCGAACTCGACGCGTCCGGCGACGCCGTCGCCGCCGTGTGCTGCGCGGACGGTACGCGCGTAGCAGCGGATCTTGTCATCGTCGGCGTTGGGCTGGAGCCGGCCACCGAGCTCGCGCAGGCAGCAGGTCTCATGGTCGATAACGGCATCTTGGTCGACGAACATACTCGCACCTCCGATCCGGATATTTTCGCGGTCGGAGACTGCACCAACCACCCGAACCCGACACTTGGCCGGCGCCTGCGTCTCGAGTCCGTGCCGAACGCGCTTGAACAGGCCCGCACCGCGGCAGCGTCGTTGTGCGGCAAGGAGCGCATCTATGACAGCGTGCCATGGTTCTGGTCCGATCAATACGATCTGAAACTGAAGATGGTCGGCCTGTCGCACGGTTACGACGCGTTCGTACTGCGCGGCAGTCCGGAAACGCGTTCGTTTTCGGCGTTTTATCTTAAGGACGGCGTCATGCTGGCGGCCGATACCGTGAACCGCGCGCCCGAATTCATGCTTGCCAAGCGATTCGTTGCCGAGAAAATTCCGGTCAGCGCTGCCGATCTCGCAGACGATTCGATCCCGTTGAAGAGTCTGCTTCCCCAGTCCAACTAATTTTTCAGAGGTCCAGAAGCCATGCCGCTCATTCGATTCATCCAGCCGGACGGCAGCGAAGCCAGCGTAAGCGCCAACGTTGGCGACTCCGTCATGCAAACGGCCGTGAACAACCAGATTCCAGGCATTCTTGGCGATTGTGGCGGAAGTTGCAGTTGCGCGACCTGTCACGCCTACGTCGACGCAGCCTGGACTGGTCACATGCCGCCGGCCGAGCCCTACGAAGTCGATATGCTCACCTGCGCAATGGACGTGCGTGAAAACAGTCGTCTGACGTGCCAGATCTTCGTGACGCCGGAACTGGACGGCCTGGTGTTGCGTCTGCCCGGCGCGACAGCTTGAGCGTCATGAGCACGAATATACCCCGCACGACCCTGATCACCGGCGCCGCTTCCGGCATGGGCGCCGCGCTCTCACGGCATTTGACGGCACTCGGCGAACGGGTGATCGGCGTGGATTTGAGCAACGCGGATATTTGCGCCGATCTGGCCGACCCGTCGCAGCGCGCAACGCTCGTCGCGCGAGTGGAGCAGATCACGCCGGCGGTGGACGCGGTGGTCGCATGCGCGGGTGTATCTCCGCCGGTGGCCGGCGATACGCTCGTATCGGTCAACTATTTCGGCGTCGCCGATCTGCTGCCGCGACTGTTGCCGCTCCTGCATCGAGCAACGCAGCCGCGCGCGGTGGTGATCTCCTCGCTGGCGTCGATCCATCCCGTCGACACACGCCTCGTCGAGATGTGCCTCGATGGCGACGAATTGGCCGCTCGACAACAGGCCGCGAAAATCGGCGCGCTATGCTATGCATCGTCCAAACGCGCGCTGACGCAATGGATTCGACGCACGGCAGTGCTGTCCGGCTGGGCAGACCAGGGCGTATTGCTGAACGGGATCGCGCCTGGCGTCGTGAAGACCCCGATGGTCGCACCGCTGCTGGCCAGCGCCGAGGGCCGCGAGGCGCTCGCCGCCGGCGTCCCCACCACCGTGCGTGACTATGCAAGCGCCGAGCAGATTGTTCCGCTCCTTGCATTTCTCGCTGGCCCGGCCAGCGGCTATATGGTGGGCCAGGTTCCGTTCGTCGACGGCGGCGCCGATGTGCTCTTGCGCGGGGAAACCGCGCTGTAACACAGCTCGCTCGGACAAGGCGCCTACGGCGCCTTCGTCAGCGCGTCTATGGTTTGCTGTCCGCTCGTGCCCCAGAACTCCGCCCACGTCGGAAAGCCTTGCGGAAGGCGCGGCTGGTACCGGTCGCCTTCATATTTGCCTGGCCAGTTCTGGAAGCGCGGCGCGCCGGGGCGTGTGAGCCAGTCCGTCGAATACCAGTGCTGTTCCTCGCGGCGCTCGAAGTACCATTGCCCGTCGCGCCGCACGTAGTGGTCGAAATAGCAGATCGCCATCACCACCCATGAGCCGTTGTCCTCGTGCTCCGCGCGGCAATAGACGCTTCCCGCCGCGTGGTCCGCATCGATGAAGTCGACGGCATGGCCGCAGATCTGGTGAATGCTGCGATAAAAGCTTCGCAGAATATGCTCGGAATCGTAGAACGTCTTCAACGCCGCGCGACCCATGCCCCATCGGCCGCAATCGACGTCTTCGTCGAACAATTGCACAAGGCTGTCCAGATCACGCGAATCAACCGCAAGCGCGTATCGAATCGGCAGTTGCTGAATGGCGAGCTGGGCCTCGATACGTTCGATACGCGCAAGAAGACTGGAATCCGTCGTCATGACATCCCCTTCGCCGCGTTAGCCGCGGCGGCAGCACGCGCGCGAATTTCGTCGGCATGGTACGGCTGGTGTGAAAGCAGTCCGCCGTCGACGTTGAACACTTGCCCGGTCACGAACGCCGCTTCATCCGACGCGAGATACACGACGGCATGCGCAATGTCCTCGGGCACCCCGAGGCGGGGCGTGAGATGGTGGCTCAACATCATTTCGCCCAGCTCGCCGGCGTAGTACGCGCGCGTCACCGGCGTGACGATCAGGCCCGGAGCGATCGCGTTGCAGCGTATGCCCTCCTTGCCGTACTGCGCGGCGATATAGCGCGTCAGATTTTCAATCCCGGCCTTGCAGACGCCATACGCGCTGTACCCGAGCGCGCCCGCCTGAGCGGCGCCCGAAGACGTATTGATGATCGAGCCGCCGCCGCGTGAGCGCATGAGCGGCAGCGCGCGCCGTGAAGCCAGCATGGTGCCGCGAAGATTGATGCGCATCGTGTCGTCCCAGACGGCGACATCGATTGCCTCGATCGCCGCATCGGCCGTACTGGACAGCGACGTGGCCGCAGCGTTGTTGTGCAGGATATCGAGCCCGCCCCACGTCTTGAGCGTGAGGTCGAACAACGCTTCGATCGAGCATTCGTCGCCGATATCGACACGCGCCGCCACCGCGTGGCCCCCCGAATCCGCAATATGGCGAACCTGCTCTTGCGCGCCTTCCAGATTCAGGTCCGCCACGACCACCGATGCGCCTTCGTGCGCGAGCCTCGCCGCGCAGGCAGCGCCGATACCGGATGCGGCGCCCGTTACGATGGCGATCTTTCCCTTCACGCGTTGCACGGCCTGCCCTCCCGGATCACGCCTCTACCGGCTTCCCGTTGCTTGCCGCAACGCGGTCGAGATGAAAATCGATATCGCCGAACATCTTCTCCATCATCGTCATCTTGCGGAAGTAATGGCCAACCGGATATTCCTCGGTGAGCCCCATTCCTCCGTGCAACTGGATGCCCTGCGCGCAAACGAAGCGATTGGCGCGCGCGGCAACCGCCTTGGCCGCCGAGATGGCGCGGCTACGTTCGGCTGCGGGCCGGTCGAGATGGGCGATTCCGCAGTACAACATCGAGCGCGCCTCCTGCGTGGCGACGAACATCTCGGCCATGCGGTGCTGCAGCGCCTGAAACTTGCCGATGGGCTGTCCGAACTGCGAGCGTCCCTTGATGTACTCCGCGGTGATTGCCATCACTGCTTCCATCATGCCGAGGCTCTCGGCCACGCTTGCGAGAATGGCAAGATCCGTTGCGTGCGTGAGCACGTCCAGTGCGCGGTCTGATCCGGCGATCAACGCATCGGCGCCGACCTCGACGTTGTGCAGGTCGATATCCGCGGCACGCGAGCCGTCGAGCAGGCGATACGATCGGCATGTGACGCCCGCGGCGCGGCGGTCGACAAGAAAGACGCCTGCGCCTTGCGACGCGCCTTCCATTCGTGCGGTCACGAGTAGTTGATCCGCGGATTCACCGGCGATCACCAACGTCTTCGCGCCGCTGATCAGGTAACCCGCGGCCGTTTTGCGAGCATGGGTTCGTGCATGGCAACCGACTGTGTATCGACTACCCGCTTCGCTATCCGCAAGCGAAAGCAGCAGCTTGCCTTCGATGACAGCGGGAAGCAGCGTCTCGCGCGGCGTCTTTGCATCGCCCCGCTCGACGAGCGTGGCGCAAAGCAGCGCCGTTTGCACGACCGGCTCGAGCACCATGCCGCGGCCGAGGGCCTCCATCAGGATCGCCATTTCGACAAACGAGCACCCGAGGCCGCCGACGTCCTCCGGCAGGGTCAGTCCGAGCCAGCCCAGCTCGGCGTACGCGCGCCAATGGTCGCGACTGAAGCCCTCTTGCTGCGCCGCGATGTGTGCGCGCGCCTCGAATCCATACTCCTGTTGGACATAGCGCTCCGCGCCATCCTTCAGCATCAGTTGTTCTTCGGAGAAGTTGAAGTCCATGGCTACAGTCCAAATGCCAGTTTGGCAATGATGTTCTTCTGCACCTCTCGCGCGCCGCCATAAATGGTGGACGCGCGAGCGATGAGATAGCCCGACGTGCGGCCACCCACGTAATCTGGCCAGCTTTCATCGATCGCCAGGTCGCCATGCTCGTCGGCGTGGTCGTCGAAGCGCACCACGCGGGGGCCGAGCGCATCCATCTGGAGCTGCGTCACACGCTGCTGCATTTCCGAACCGCTGATCTTGAGCGCCGACACGACGGCATCGAGGTTCCGCTCGCTCTTCTCTTCGGCGAGGATCCGCAGCACGGACCACTCAAGCGCCATGAGATCCGCTTCGATATCCGCGGCCTTGCGCGCAAACGCGGGCGTATCGATCAGCCGTACGCCGTCGACCATCTCCTGCGCGGCAATGTCCTTCGCGCGTTGCAACTCCCGTTTGTTGAAATACAGAAAGGCGCTTGCCGTGCGCTCCTTGTCGAGCAGATACTTCGCATAGGTCCACCCCATGCCGGCTTCGCCCACGAGGTGCGCCTTCGGAACGCGCACGTTCTCCAGAAATACCTCGTTCAGCCCCTTGCCGCCCTCGATCGAGACGATCGGCCGCACCGTGATGCCCGGCGTGTCCATCTTGACGAGCAGAAACGAGATGCCGCGTTGCGGCTTGACGGTCGTATCGGTCTTGACGAGGAAAAACCCCCAATCGGCGATCGTCGCGTCGCTGGTCCAGATCTTCTGGCCGTTGACGACGTATTCGTCGCCATCGAGCACCGCTGTCGTCTTGAGACCGGCCAGGTCCGAACCAGCGTTCGGTTCCGAAAAGCCCTGACACCAGAATTCGTCGCCACGCAGAATGGGGGCGAGAAAGCGTTCCCTCTGCCAGTCCGACCCAAACGCGATGATGACGGGCGCCACCATCTGCGTGGATTGCCAGCCGTAGTCCATGGCATCGGCGTTGTACAGCTCTTCCATGAATATGTGCTTGCGCAGCGCGCTCCAGCCGGTGCCGCCATGCTCGACCGGCCAATGCGGTGCACCCCATCCACGTTCGTACAGAATTCGCTGCCACCGGCGAATGTCGTCGCGCGCGGGCGGATGCACCCCGACGCGCCACCTGCGTGAAATATCGGCTGGAGCGTGCTCCGTGAAGAACTGCCCCACTTCTCGACGAAATTCTTCGTCTTCCTTACTGTAATCAAAATGCATGACTTGCTCCTGAAACTCTTGCGAACGCATATACCGCCCCGCCGGCACCTCGCGGCGCGCTGCCTCCGTCTAGCGGCCCTTGAAAGCAGGCGCGCGTTTCTCCTTCGCCGCCAGCCGGCCCTCCGCCGCATCTTCCGAATTCACTGCAAGTGCCACCGCGTTCAGTTCCTGAGCCAGAAACTCTTCCATGCTGCCGGTATTCAACCGGAACAACTGCTTCGTCAGACCGATCGAAAAGGTCGGGCCGGCAGCCAGTTCACCGGCCAGCTTCACCGCTGCCGTTTCGAGATCCCCGTCGTCGACGAAGTGACTGGCGAGGCCCATGTCGAACGCCTCCTTGCCAGTCAGCCTGCGATTCAGGTACATGATCTCCTTGGCGCGGAATTCGCCGCAATGGCGAGCCAGCAGATGCACCATGCCGCCCTCGGGTAGCGTCGCGCGCATCAGGAATGCGGGAATGAACTGCGCCGAATCGGAGACGATCAGCTGGTCCGCACAAAGCGCGAAGCTCCATGCGATCCCGACTGCAACTCCGCGTACCGCCGCGACCATCGGCTTGTTCAGGTTGTACAGCCTTAGCGCGATCTTCTGATAGACCGCCATCGACGCACGCGCATGCGCGACACTCATCCGCGGCGGCGCGGCGCCGCTGCCCTTGATGTCGGCGCCCGCGCAAAAGGCGCGGCCCGCGCCCGTGAGAATGACGGCGCGAATCTCCGCGTCCTGCTCGATGCGGTCGAGATAGCCGAGAATCAGCTCCAGCATCTCCGGTGTCAGCGCATTGAGCTTCTCGGGGCGGTTCAGGCTCAGCGTCGCAATCGCGCCGTTCAATGTGAGTTCAACGTCCATAATGTTCCGATCTTCGTTCGAGTGCCGTTCGTCAGTCGCCACGTGCGTGCAGGCGGATCATTCCATCGCCGAAAGGCTCGTCGCGTCGCTTGAGGGCTTCCTTGAGACCCACGGCCTCCATATCCGCCTTGAACTGCGCGCGGCGCGGCCCCTGGCTCTGATGGGCCCTGGAGTCGTTCTCGACAGCGAGCCGCTGGAGCGTGCGCGAACCGGACAACTCGAGCCCCAGGTTGACGATGCGCTTGTTGGCCGCAAGCAGATCGGCGTCGACAAACGACAGCCGGCGCGCCAGTTCGCCCACCTCCGCCTCGAGCTGCTCCGCGGGCACCGCATCCATGACTAGACCGATCTTCGCCGCGTCGCGTCCAGTGAGCGAATCGCCGGAAAGCAGCAGACGCTTCGCCCACTGCGGGCCGACGTGATAGAACCACATGTGCGCGGGAGGAGAACCGTTGGCGCGCGTGGCGGGAAAGCCGATTCTGGCGTTGTCTGCCGCGATCACCATGTCGCACGCAAGCGCGAGATCCGTTCCGCCTGCAAGGCAGTTGCCGTGAACCTGCGCGATGATCGGCTTGTGGATATCGGCCATCAGATTGACCGTCTCCGCCTGCCGCTCCATCGACCAGCAATCATCGTCGAAACTGCGAGTCGTGCCGCGATACTCGCCCGGATCGACGGCTTCCGCTGCCCGGTCCGTATATGTCGTCACGAGGTCGTACCCCGCACAGAAGTCGCGGCCCGCGCCCGCAAGCACGATTACGTTGACCGATTTCAGGTCGTCAGCCTCGAGCAACGCTGCCTTGAGTTCCTGCAGAAGCGGATTGTTGATGGCGTTGCGCTTGTCCGGGCGATTCAGCGTGATGCGCGCAACGCGCTCGGCGACGTCGAACTGAACGCACTCCGTACTCTTGAGCCATTTGGCCATGGTGAATTCTCTGTGATTGACGCGATTCCCGGTTCATCAGGCAAACTGCTTGCGCAGCATCACCTTGCTTATCTTTCCGGTTGGCAACCTCGGCAGTTCGTCGACGAACGCGATGGACTTCGGGCACTTGTAGCTCGCGATCAGCGCACGACAAAATTCGATCAGTTGTGCTTCGCTTGCTTGCTCGCCCCGGCGCAGCACGACGATTGCCTTCACGCATTCGCCCCACTGCGCATGCGGAACGCCGATCACGGCCACATCCACTACGGCCGGATGCTGCACCAGTACATCCTCGACTTCACGGCTGTAGATGTTTTCGCCGCCCGAAATGATCATGTCCTTTTTTCGATCGACGAGGAAAATGTAGCCGTCCTTGTCCTGGTAGCCCATGTCACCGGAGCGATACCAGCCGTCGCGCAGCGCTTCCACCGTCGCGACGCTGTTGTTCCAGTAGCCGCTCAGTTGCGTTTTCGAGCGCAGCCATACCTCGCCCGTCTGGCCTTGAGGCAATTCGTTGCCGTGGTCGTCGACGATCCGCAGATCGATACCGGGGCATGGCCGTCCGACCGATGCGAGGCGCCGGACCTCCTCCGGCGAACCATGCGGCTTTACCTCGTGAGCGGGCAACCAGCATGCGTTGCTTTCGGTCATTCCGTACTGGACGGAAAACACCGGGCCTAACGCATCAATGCCACGGGCCAGCAGCGGCGGCGGCACAGGGGCGGCCGCCGTGACGATGTTCTCGATGCTCGATACGTCGTAGGTCGACAGTTCCGGCACGTCGAGCACCGCCTGCAGCATGGCAGCCACCATGAACGTGAAGGTGATGCGCTCTTGCGCGATCGTCTCGAGCATCTGCTTGGGCTCGAAGCCGCGATGTACGACCGTCGTACCGCCCATCCATGCCACCGAATTGACGAAGCCGATGCCTCCGACATGGAACGCAGGTGTGGTTTGCAGCACGCGCGTGTTGCCTGAAAATTCCGAGACGAGCGCGCAGCTTTCGGCGGTCACGCACATCGCCTGCTGCGTGCGAACAACGCCCTTGGGGCGCCCCGTGGTACCGCTCGTGTACATCAGATACGCGTAGTCTTCAGGATTCGAGCGAATAGGCGGCCCTTCAACGGAACCCGCTTCCATGACCGCCTCGAATGAAACGGCCCATGCCGGCGTGTCGCCGATGCAGATGTACTGCTCGATTCCCGGCAATTGGGCTCGCAGCCCATCCACGACGGTGGCATACTGCGCCTCGAAGACGAGCGCCTTGGGTGCCGCATCCTGGAGGATATAAAGAATCTCCGCGGGCGCAAGCCGGAAATTGACGGTGGCCAGAATGAAGCCTGCCCACTCGCATGCCCGGTAAGTCTCATAGTACTCGGCGCAATTCATCGCGAGGATGGCGACCCGGTCCTGCCGCCGCAGGCCGTGCTCATACAGCGCGCCTGACAAGCGGCGCGCGCGCTCTGCCAGCTGAGCGTGCGTCGAGCGACGCTCGGCGTACACGAGCGCCGTGTGGTCGCCATGCAAGCGAGCGTTTCGCTCGATCATCTCGCCAAGGGTTCTCATCTCAGTCCCGCCGTTGTTTTGTCATATCGAATCTTCAGCCTGCGAGCGTCTGCGGATCGGCCAGCACGGTCCCGATGAAAGCGGTGAAGCGTGCCGCATCGGCTCCGTTGATGACGCGATGATCGTAGCTCAGCGAGAGCGGAAGCATCTTGCGCCAGCTGATCCCGCCGTCCTCTGCCGGCGCCGCCGCCAACCGCGCTTTGGTCACGCCGAGAATCGCTACCTCGGGCGCATTGACGATAGGCGTGAAGCCGGTACCCCCGAAGCCGCCGAGCGAGCTGATCGAAAAGCAGCCGCCTGACATTTCGGCCATCGAAAGGCCTTTTTCGCGTGCCTTTTGAGAAATCGCCGCGAGCTCGACCGCGAGTTCCTCGACGCTTTTCTTGTCGCAATCGCGCAGCACGGGCACGAGCAGCCCATGGCGGGTATCGACCGCGACCCCGATGTGGAAATACTTCTTGAGAACGATGTTCTTGCCGTCCCCATCGAGCGATGCATTGAATTGAGGAAAAGCCTGCAACGCTCGAACCACGGCCTTGATCAGAAGGACGAGCGGTGTGAGCTTCACGGCCGGGTTCGCGTCGTTGCGCGCGCTGCGCCAGGTTTCAACCGACGTGATATCCACGTCGTCGTGGTGCGTCACATGCGGAATCGTCAGCCAGTTGCGCGACAGGAAAGCCCCAGTGAGCTTCTGGATACGGGAAACCGGCTTGACCTCGACCTCACCGAATTCGGCGAAGTCGACCTGCGGCCAGGGCGGCAGGTTCGCACCGAACGCGGGCGTCGCGGTTTCGACTGGCCCGGCATTCGCATTGGCCTGCGGCCGGTTGGCGGATTCGATACTCATCGCGGATGCCCCTTCAAAGAGCCTTTGGATACTGGACGGCTTGCAGCCAATCAGACGATTTCCGCCAGCAGCGTGCCGACGGGATACACTTCGCCAACATGCGCGACGATACGCAGCGTGCCCGACGCCGGCGACTCGACCTCCTGAATCGACTTGTCGCTCTCCAACGCGTAGATAACTTGTCCTTCATTCACGGTAGCACCGTCTTCGGCCAACCATTCGGCCAGCGTGCCTTCGTTCATCGAAAAACCCAGTTTGGGAAGCAGAACTTGTGTGGTCATGGCCTTGCTCGATTGATGTTAAGAATTCGGTGAGGGGCGCGCCGCTGCTAGTCAAGCGTGGCGCGAACCGCCGCTTCGATGTCGGTCACGCTGGGAACGAACGCGTCTTCGAGCGGCTTCGAGAACGGCACGGGGCAGAATCGCGCACCCACTCGCTGCACCGGCGCCTTCAGTTCCCGGAACAGGGCTTCGTAAATGCGCGATGCGATTTCCGCGCCCACGCCGAACGGTTTCACCGCTTCATGCACGACGACCGCGCGCCGGGTCTTCGCCACCGACGTCAGGATCGTTTCGGTATCCAGCGGAGAAACCGTGCGCAAATCGATGACTTCACAGGAAATGCCGTCCTTCGCGAGCGCATCCGCGGCAACCATGGCGTCTTGCACCCGGCGGCTGTAGCTGATCACGGTCACGTCGGTGCCTGCGCGTACCACGTTGGCCTTGCCAAGCGGAATCGCCACGCCGCGCTCCGGCGCAGTTCCCGGATTCCAGTAGGACGGCATGTTTTCGATGAAAAGGCACGGGTCGTCGTCCCGGATACAGGACAGCATCAGCCCATAGGCATCGGCAGGGTTGGAAGGCGCGACGACCTTGATGCCGGCAACGTGCGCGAACCATGCCTCCAGGTAATCGGCGTGCTGGCCGCCCGTGCCGAATCCCGCCCCCGTCATCGTGCGGATGACGATCGGCACGTGGGTCTGCCCGCCCGACATGAAGCGCAACTTCGCGGCGTGATTGACGATCATGTCCATCGCCACCGTCGTGAAGTTCATCAGCATGATTTCGGCAACGGGACGCATGCCGACCATCGACGCACCGATCGCCGCGCCGACGATGGCCTGCTCCGAGATCGGCGTCGAACGCACGCGCGACGTGCCGTATTTCGAAGATAGTCCCTTCGTCACGCCGACGATGCCGCCTTCCTGGCCGTCGGCGACGTCCTCACCCAGCACGATAACGTTGTCATCGGCGCCCATGGCGTCGTCGAGCGCCAGATTGACGGCCTGGATGGTGTTGATGTTCGTGGGTGCCTGGCTCATGCAATCACCTCGTCCTTGAAGATGTCGCGCCCCAGTTCCGCCACATCGGGATATGCACTCGACAACGCGAATTCGACAGCCGCATCGATTCGCGCGTCGTGGTCGGATTCCATCGCGGCCAGTGTCTCTTCCGTCGCATGTTTCGCGTCGATGAGCCACTGCCGGAAGAGCGGCACCGGGTCCCTGGCGACCCAGGCCGCTTTTTCGTGCTCGTCCATGTACGCGTCGGGATCCCCGAACACGTGCCCGTGGAAGCGGAAGGTGTTCGCTTCGATGAGCGTCGGGCCGCCGCCGTTTCGCGCACGATCGACGGCGTCGCGTGCCGCCTTGTGCATCGCAATCGGATCGTTGCCGTTGACGGTGACGCCCGGCATTTGATACGCGACCGCGCGCTGCGCGATGTTCGCCACCGACGTGCCATACGCGTACTTGGTGTGCTCCGCATAGCCGTTGTTCTGGCACACGAAGATGACGGGCAGTTTCCAGACGGACGCCATGTTCAGCGATTCGTGAAATGCGCCGATATTCGACGCGCCGTCACCGAAATAGGCCACCGCGACCCGCGGCTCGCCACGAATCTGCGCGGCCAGCGCGAGACCATTCGCGATCGGCATCGAGCTGCCCACGATGCCCGTGGTCACCATGACACCGGAGGCGGGATGGGTGACGTGCATCGGGCCGCCCTTGCCCTTGCAGGTGCCCGTCACGCGGCCGGCGAGCTCCGCCCAGAGTTCGTTGAGCGGCACGCCCTTGGCGATCATGTCGTGCACGCCGCGGTAGATCGTGCAGATGTAATCGTCGTCGGTGAGGCACACCGACATCGCGGACGGGATCACCTCCTGGCCGCGCGGCGAGTAGTAAGGCATGACCAGCTTGCCGGACTTGATGACGGCACGAAAGCGCTCATCGTTCTGCTTGATGAGTGCCATGCGCCGGTATATGTCGACCAGGACTTCACTGCTGGGCGGCTGATAGGCATTCATTCGACTCTCTCCTGTCTCACCAGATTTTCGTCGCGCCGCTCGCATGCAGCGCCGCGATATAACCGAACACGAACGACGCGCCGATACTGCTTCCGGCACCCGGGTAGCAACGACCGACGACGGATGCCGTGCAGTTGCCGGTGGCGTACAGGCCCGGGATTCGCGACCCGTCCTCCTTGAGCACGCGCGCGTATTCGTCGGTCACGAGTCCGCCCGCGGTGCCTACGTCGCCGGGATACATGCGCACGGCGTAAAACGGCCCTTCCTCAATCGGCCCGAGATTCGGGTTCGGCTTGATGGTCGGATCGCCGTGACAGCGATCGAATGCGCGCGAACCGCGGCCGTAGTCTTCATCGACACCCGTCTTGCAGAATCCGTTGAAGCGCTTCACCGTTCCGAGCAGCCCCGCGCGGTCGATATCGCATTTCACCGCCAGTTCCTCCAGCGTGTCGGCCTTGATCATGTAGCCGCTGTCGAGCCATTTCTGCGGAATCTGCCCGGGCATCGCCGTGCCCCACGGGTAGTACTTGCGCTGCCGGCTGTCCATCACGACCCAGGCGGGCACGGCCTTGCCCGTCTCCTTGTGACGCTGGTACATGCGCTGGCCGATTTCCATGTACGCGCCCGCTTCATCGCAGAAGCGTTCGCCATCCTGATCGACCATGATCGAAAATGGCAGCGAGAGATCGAGGTGATGCATGAAGGGCAGCGGCGAACCGTCCGGCGCGCGCGCCCCTTCCGGCAATTCTTCATTGGGGCCGAGCGACGTCACGACCCACCACGCTTCCTCCATGCAGTCCACCGCGCCGCCGAGCGCGATGGCGGCTTGCAGGATTTCACCGGTATCGCCGGGATTGGCGTTTGTCCAATCCGCCGATGACGGTTGCGGCTGGTACTGGCGGCGCATTTCGGCGTTGCGCGAAAAGCCGCCGGTATTGAGCAGTACGCCTTCACGAGCCTGGATGCGCAATTCGCGACCATTGCGAACCGCGACGATGCCCGTCACATGCCCATCCTCGACAATGAGTTCACGCACCGGTGTCTCGGTCCAGATCGGCACATTCGCGCGCAGCGCCATCTGCAACATGCGGCCCTGAATCGCGGCGCCGTTGGAGACCAGCTCCTTGCCCGTGATCTTCTGATAGAGCATGCGGCCGCCGAGCTGCATCGCCTTGCGCTTGCCGCCCCACGTCCGCTTCATCAGAAAGAGTTGCGGATACTCGTCCGAATTGGCCGGCATCGAGGGGCCCTTATAGCGCGACAGGCGCGGCGCCCATTCGCCCAGTTCCTTCACATCGAACAGCTTTGCCAGCAGCGAACGGCCACGCGGCTCGCCGCCGGGCAACGTGTCGTAGTAGTCGGACCACCCATCGGCGTACACGAACTCCATGCCTTGCTGCTCGAGAAACTCGGCCATCTTCGGGCCGGTGCGCAAATACGCCTCACGCCGCGCCTCCGATGTGCCCGGCCCTTGATACGTCACCGCGGCGTCGAAGTACTGGCGTGCGCGCTCATACGAATCGCTGACGCCGTGGCGCTTCATCACATGGTTGTTCGGCAGCCACCACACTCCGCCCGAATAACCGGTCGAGCCGCCCACCTTCGGCTGCTTTTCGACGATGAGCGCTTCCTTGCCTGCGGACTTGCATGCGAGCGCCGCGCACATTGACCCGCCACCGCTTCCGACCACCACGAAATCGTAGGTTGCGTCCCAGGTTCCCGACATCACTCCTCCTGCGCGATGAATTCGCGGAGCGCGCGATGGAAGTTGGACACCGACGTTTCCTGCAGCGGATTCGTGCGCGAACCCTTGAACCCGCGCGACTTCATGCCCTGCTGCACGTTCGTCATGTTCTGGAAGTCCTGCCAGAGAATCAGGCCGAAATTCTCCTGTGCGTTCTCTTTCCAGTCGTCCACGCCGTAATAGAACTCGCGTTTCAGCGGCGGCTCCGCACCCGGCGCATAGCGCTGAAGCGACCAGATGTCGTAAATGCACGAGTCGGGGTTGTCGCCGTCCGGGCGCGCGCGATAGAACAGCGCACCGTCCGGGTACGGAAGAAACACGAGGTTCGGAAACACGTGCCAGTCCGCTCCCGCGCGGCCGAGCTGCTCGAACGTGATCTCGGGCCAACCGGCCCCTTCGGCGATGGCCGCTTCACGCTGGAACTCCATCGCCTTCGCCAGCACTTCGAACTGGTCGCCTGACGGCGACATTTCATGCATCAACCGCTTGGCCGCTTCATAGTCGCGAGCGGTGTTGATCGCCTTGAGCGTTTCTTCCATGACGCGGAAGAAGTTCACGAGGCCCTGGCGCACGTCCTCCGGCATCGGCTTGCCGGTACGCGACGAGGGCGCACCGATGATGCGCGTGGCCGACGAGTAGCCAAACATGCCGTGGCGGCCATACGCGAAGCTGCGCGTTACGTCGTCGCCGGCCACGTCGAGCAACTGGGGATGCGTTGCCGCCACGTGATAACCCTCGTTGAACGCTTCCAGGGCGACCTTCCAGTTGCACGGCAGGCGAATCGACTTGTACCAGCGGTAACGCATCTTCTCGAACTCGAAACAGTTCGTGATTTCCGGCACCGGATCGAGAAATTTGGCGAGCGGCTCGGCGTTCGGATCCATGTTGATGAACACGAAACCGCCCCATGTGTCCACCAGGACATCGGTGAGACGGAGATCGCTATCGCCCATCTCCGGACAGCCTTCCCAGTCTTGCCGGTCGAGCACGCGCGCCACGCTGCCATCCAGATTCCACTGCCAGCCGTGATACGCGCAATGGAATTTTGCGGCCTTGCCGCAACCATTGGTCAACCGGCGGCCGCGATGCTGGCAGACGTTGAAATAGGCCTTGATTTGTTCGGCCGACGTGCGCACGACGACGATCGACTCGCCCGCCACATCGAAGGTCACGTAATCGCCGATACCGGGAATCTCTTCCAGCCGGCAAGCAACCTGCCACACGCGCGGCCACAGGCGCTCGTTCTCCCGCTCGAGAAACTGCTTCGACAGGTAACTGTCCTTCGGGACAAAATCGAGCCTGACCGTGTATTCGCCCGAATCGGCACCTCTGTTACCCATTGATATCTCCTTGGTGATGTGGCCGGCGTAGGCGCCGGTTCCCGCTTTTTATCTGGCGGCCGCTCGACTCTCACTCTGACCGGCAACCAATATGCAACCATCTGTTCAATTTAATTGAACGGCGTTCAGATGCTAGGCTTACGCTTGGATTGCTGTCAATCCGGGCGACTATCAATCGAGTCCCGCAGTCAGCGCCGGTACCGCTTCGAAAAGATCCGCGGCGAGACCGTAGTCGGCCACCTGAAAAATCGGTGCCTCGCTGTCCTTGTTGATCGCAACGATGACTTTCGAGTCCTTCATGCCCGCAAGGTGCTGAATGGCGCCCGAGATGCCGACGGCGATATACAACTGCGGCGCGACGATCTTGCCGGTCTGGCCCACCTGATAGTCGTTCGGCACGAAGCCGGCGTCGACCGCCGCGCGCGACGCGCCGACGGCCGCGCCGAGTTTGTCCGCGAGTGCGTCGAGCAGCTTGAAGTTGTCGCCGTTCTGCATCCCGCGGCCGCCCGAAACGACGATATTGGCGGCGGAAAGCTCCGGACGACTCGATTTCGTCAATTCCTGTCCGACAAATCGTGTCCTGTCGGAGGCCGGAGCCGCTGCAACCGCGCGCGTGGGCGCGGCGCTCGATCCCGTGACCGCCGCATCGAACGCGGTCGGGCGAATCGTTATGACCTTGATCGCATCGCACGATTGCACCGTGGCGAGCGCATTGCCCGCGTAGATCGGACGCACGAAGATATCGGGCGCCTTGAAGGCGACGACATCGGAAATCTGCGCGCTGTCGAGCAACGCCGCGACGCGGGGCATGAAATTCTTGCCCACTGCCGTCGATGCGGCGATCACATGCGTATATCCGCTGGCCAGCGAGACAACGAGCGATGCGAGATTTTCCGGCAACCCGTGCGCGTATGCCGGCGAGTCCGCCACCAGCACCTCGGCGACACCGGCAACGTTCGCCGCCTGCTCCACCACTGCCGGAGCACCATGGGCAGCCACCAGCACATGAATGTCTCCGCCCACCGCGCCCGCCGCCGAAATGGCGTTGAGCGTGGCACGCTTGAGAGTTGCGTTGTCGTGTTCCGCAATAACGAGAATAGTCATGATCAGATCACCTTCGCTTCATTCCGAAGCTTGTCAATCAGCGCCGCGACATCCGGAACCATTACGCCGCCCTTGCGCGCCGGCGGCTCGGTCACCTCGAGAACCTTCAAACGCGGTGCGACATCAACGTTCAGCGCTTCGGGGCTCAGCGTCTCCAGCGGCTTCTTCTTTGCCTTCATGATGTTGGGCAACGTCACATAGCGCGGACTATTCAGGCGCAGATCGGTTGTGACGACCGCCGGCAGATCGAGCGCAACGCGTTCCAGGCCGCCGTCGATCTCGCGCGTGACGAGCAACTGCTGGCCGTCGACTTCCGTCTTGAACGCGAATGTCGCCTGCGGCCAATCGAGCAATGCGGCGAGCTTTTGGCCGGTCTGGCCGGCATCGTTGTCGATGGCCTGCTTGCCGAGCAGCACCAACTGCGGGTTTTCCCGCGCGGCCACGGCGCACAGCAGTTTTGCGACCGCGAGCGGCTGCAACTCGGCTTCGCTTTCGACGAGCACCGCGCGATCCGCCCCCATGGCCAGCGCCGTGCGCAGCACGTCTTGCGATTGCGCGGTTCCCGCCGATACCACGACGACCTCACTCGCGATACCCGCTTCCTTGAGGCGCACCGCCTCCTCCACCGCGATCTCGTCGAACGGGTTCATGGCCATCTTCACGTTGGCCAGGTCGACACCCGAACCGTCGGCCTTCACCCGCGGTTTGACGTTGTAGTCGATCACGCGCTTTACCGCGACCAGTATCTTCAATTTGACGCTCCGAACGCTTTGATGAACAATGTTCGATATTCTGAACTCATCTTTTTACGGCTGTCAACGAGAAGAATGAACAACGCGTGTTGCGACAGTAAATATGGCAGCCTCGTTCACCACCATGGAGACGACGAATGAAGCTCTATCGATGCGAACGGTTTGAAGGAATTTCAGGTCTGGCGTTACGCGAGGAACCGGATCCGTCGCCACCAGGCGTTCACGAGGTCCTGGTGCAGGTCAATGCAAGTTCGCTGAATTTTCGCGAGCTGTTGCTGATGAACGGTGCGTTTCGCGACTGGATGGCACCCAACTTCATTCCCGTCTCGGACGGCGCGGGCGTCGTGCTCGCGGTAGGCCCCAGCGTTCGGCGCTTCAAGCCCGGTGACCGGGTCATGGCGAACTTCGCGGAAAACTGGCACGGCGGCGCGCGCCCGCAACACGCTGACGTTCTCGGCCGCGGCGCGATCGTCGAAGGCATGCTGCGCGACAAGGTCGTATTGAGCGAGGAAGAATGGGTCGGCGTTCCGGCTCATCTCTCCGACGAAGAGGCAGCAACACTGCCCTGTGCTGCCGTCACCGCCTGGAATGCGTTATGCCAGCACGCACCGCTTCTGCCGGGTCAAACCGTCCTCGTGCAAGGAACGGGTGGCGTATCGATTTTCGCGTTGCAGCTTGCGCGCCTGTTCGGCGCGCGGGTCATTGCCACATCGTCGAGCGACGCGAAGCTCGAACGCCTCGCAGAACTGGGCGCCGACGCCACGATCAACTACCGCGAAGTGCCGCAATGGGACGCTGCCGTGCTGCAACTCACCGATGGACTGGGCGTCGATCTCGTCGTCGAGGTCGGAGGCGCGCAAACGTTCGGCAAGTCCGTCGCCGCCACGCGGGATGGCGGCCGGATCAGTGTCGTGGGACTGCTGACGGGCGCCCCTTCTCCAGGCGACGGGTTCTTCACGCGCGGGCTGTCGATCGCGCCGATTCGCGTTGGCTCCCGGCAGGATTTCGAAGCGATGAATCGCGCGATCGACCTGCACAAGCTTCGGCCGGTCATCGACTCGATCCATGATTTCGCGCAGGTGCCGGATGCGCTGCGGCACCTCGAAAGCCAGCGGCATTTCGGCAAGATCGTCATTCGCCACCCGCAGGCAGCCACCGCATGATCGATAGGAGTCGGACCATGAAACTGTTTTCACTGGAAGGCCAAATCGCACTCGTCACGGGCGCGTCGCGCGGTCTTGGCTTCGCCATGGCAGGCGCGCTGGCGTCGGCGGGTGCAACCGTCATTCTGTGTGCGCGATCCCGCGCAAGCCTCGAAACCGCCGCCGAATCCATTCGTGGAAGCGGAGGAAGCGTCGATATCGAACCGTTCGATCTCACCGATCAGGACGCGATCAGAAACGGCGTGCGTAACGTTCTCGCGCGTCACGGACGCATCGACATCCTGCTCAACAATGCCGGCATGTGCGAGTGGAGCGATTTTCTGCAGTCGAGCGTCGAGATGTGGCAAAGGACCATGGATACGAACGTCACGGCAGCGTACCTTCTCGCGCAGGAAGTCGCACGCCCCATGATCGAGCATGGGCACGGACGCATCATCAACGTGGGCTCTTATGTTTCGGTGCTCGGCCGCGAGAAACTTCAAGCGTACGTGGCCAGCAAGCACGCGGTCGCCGGGCTCACGAAATCGCTCGGCGCGGAACTCGGCCGGCACGGCATTCGCTGCAATGGCATTTGCCCCGGCTATTTCCTCACCGATATGGCCGAGCCCGTCGCGTCGAATCCGCAGATGAAGGAGATCGTGCGCTCGCATATTTCGGTCGGACGCTGGGGAAACCCCGAGGAACTGGGAGGTGTAGCCGTGTTTCTCGCCTCCGAGGCGAGCTCCTACATGAACGGCCAGATGCTGATGGTCGACGGCGGCGTCTCCGAGATCTTGAGTTTTTCCATGTCCGTCGTGTAGATTCGGCCTCCTTCGCGCGCGGGCTACGCCTGACTTCCAAACCAATCGGCCCGCCATCGTCACGGATGGCGGGCCGATTCATTCGCGCGGAACGTGGCGCCGCGCAAGGCGGCACACGCTACACGATCACGACCGCAGGGTCGCCTCGCCGCTGCAGGCTTCGGCGTTTGCCGAATCGGCGGACGCGTTCTTCGCCCCTGCCTTGCGCGAAATCCCTTGCAGAAGGAAATGTGACAGTGTCGGAATGAGGATCAGCGCACCGATCATGTTCCACAGGAACATGAACGTGAGCAGAATGCCCATATCGGCCTGGAACTTGATCGGCGAGAACGTCCATGTCACCACACCCGCCGCCAGCGTCACGCCAACCAACGCCACGACCTTGCCGGTGAACTGCACGGCATGGCGGTAGGCCACGCGCAGCGGCTGTCCGGTGCGCTGATACGCGAGCTGCACGCTCAGCAAATACAGCGCATAGTCGACCCCGATCCCCACGCCCAGCGCGATCACGGGCAGCGTCGCGACCTTCACGCCGATACCGAGCTTGACCATCAGCGCTTCGCACAGCACCGACGTGATGCCCAGCGGCACGACAGCCACCACCACCGCGCGCCAGCTGCGGAATGTGATGAAGCACAGCAGGATCACCGCCGCGTACACCATGAAGAGCATCGTGCGGTTCGCTTCCGCGACCACCACGTTCGTCACCGCGTCGATACCCGCTGAGCCGGCCACCATCAGGAACTGGTGGTCTGCATCGCTGTGCGTCTTCGCGAACTCCTCCGCCACGCTCATCACGCGGGAAAGCGTTGCCGCCTTGTGGTCCGTCAGATACGCGATTACCGGCGCGGTACCGCATGTCTGGCTGATCAGGTCCGGATGATCCAACAGAATCTGCCAGACCGTCTTGTTGATGATCGAGGGCACGCGGTCGATCGTGTACCACTTCGGATAGCCCTCGTAAAAGCCCGATGTCATCCAGCGCGCGAGGCCGCCGACCGACGTCGTCGTCTGCACACCCGGCACGCCGCGCAGTGTGGTTTCGAGTCGGTCCGCTTCCAGTGCGAGCGGGAAATTATTCGCGTCGCAGGTGCCGTGCGACGATTTGCCGATCACCACGAACAGATCGCTCGACAACCCGAAATGCGCATTCGTATAGGCATTATCGCGGTTGTAGCGTGAATTGGGCCTGAGTTCCGGCGCGCCGGAATCGAGGTCGCCGATCTGCAAATGCTGGCTGATCGACCAGCCCACCGCCGTAAGCAGAGCCGCGCACACGATCGCGCCCACGGCCCAGCGCCGCTCCGTGAAGCGGTCCAGCAGATTCCACAGCGCGCCGGCCGAGGAAGCTCCGGAGGCATCGCTCTGCTCGCCGCGCACGCTGCGCCGCGCGGCGGACGGGCTCACTCCGATGTACGAGAGCAGCACCGGCAGCAGCAGCAGGTTCGTGAAGACGAGCACGCCCACGCCCACGCTCGCCGTAAACGCCAGGTCCTTGATCACTGGAATGTCGATGACCATCAGCACGGCGAAGCCGACCACATCCGCGAGCAATGCCGTGAGACCGGCGAGGAAAAGCCGCCGGAACGTGTAGCGCGCCGCCACGTAGCGGTGCGTGCCTCGCCCGATGTCCTGCGTGATCCCGTTCATCTTCTGCGCGCCATGCGAGACGCCGATGGCGAACACGAGAAACGGGACCAGCACCGAATACGGATCGAGCACGTAGCCGAGCGTGCGGATGATGCCGAGCTGCCAGACCACCGCAATGAGCGAGCAAGCCACCACCAGCAGCGTGCTGCGATAGCAACGCGTGTAGAGAAAGATCACCCCGAGCGCGATCGCCGCGGCAACACCGAAGTACATCGCGACCTGCTTCAGGCCCTCGATGAGATCGCCGATCAGCCGGGCGAAGCCCACCACGTGCACCTTCACTTCTCCATGGCCTTCGGTCTTGATCACTTCGTCGATCTGATGCGAGAGCTTCGCATAGTCGAGCGACTTTCCGGTGTCGGCGTAATGGTCGAGCAGCGGCAGCTGGATCATGCTCGAATGCAGGTCGTTGGAGACGAGGCTGCCGACGATGTTTGCGCGCGCAACGTTCGTGCGGAGCTGAGCAATTGACTGCGCCGAACCGTCGAAACCGTCCGGCATGACCGCGCCGCCCGCGAAACCCTTCTCGGTGACCACGTTCCAGCGCACGATCGGCATCCACAGCGATTTCACGCCGGGTCGATCGACGCCCGGAATCAGGAACAGTGCGTCATTGATGCGGCGCAACGCCGCCAGGTACTTGGGATCGTAGATGTCGCCCGAAGGATTCTCGACGACGATACGCAGCGAGTTGCCGAGCCCCTTCAGGTCGGCCTTGTTCGCGAGATAGTTCTTGATATACGGATGCGAGAGCGGAATCATCTTCTCGAAGCTCGCATTCACGTCGAGCCGCATCGCCTGAAACCCGAGCACCGCGGTGATGATCGCGCAGATGACGATGAGCCAGGGACGCCGGTTGAAAATCAGGCGCTCGAGCGCATTGCCCGAGCGCAAATCGAACTGGGCAAGATCCGTCACAACAGGCATCTTGTCGAATTGGGCATTATTGCCGCCAGCCATGTCTGCTCTCCGTTATTTCGACTTCGCCAATCCGATTCGCGACAAGCCGGCTGCGCCGGCCAGCACCGCCGTGTCGTCGCGCAGCGACATCGCAAAGATACCGCCCGGCTGGCGCACGGCCAGTGCGTGAAACGTTGCGCCTTGATCGCTGCTTTCGAGCAGCTCGCCGGCCTCCGTGGCGAGCAGCACATGACCATTCGGGCGTTCTGCCGAAGCGAGAATGCTTGCGCTCGTCGGCAACGTGATCTTGGTCCAGGTGGCGCCGCCATCGGTGGAACGGTAGGCATTGCCGAGCAACCCGTACGCGATCATTGCGTTGCCAGCCGAAGCGAGTCCGAAGAGGCTGCCCTTCGACGGCGACGAGACCGCGACGAAGCGCTTCCTGTCGGGATCGAGTTTCAGGAGAAGGCCCTGCTCACCCACGATATAGAGCGTCCCGCCAATTCGGCGCATCGCATGCAGGTTCAGGGCTTCCGGATTGTCGACGCGGTCGAACCATGGAACCCAGCTGCGGCCGCCATCCTCGGTATGGAAAATGATGTTGAATGACCCGACGACCCAGCCCGAGTGCTCGTCGTCGAACCACACATCGAGGAACGGACGTCCGCCCCCATCGGCCACGAAGCGCTGAGCCTCCTCTCGCGACGCCTTGAGTGCGGCCGAATCGCCTTGCTGCTGCGCGTAATAGTCGGTCATCAGCTTCGCGGCCTGTTCGCCATCGAGCTGACGCACCCAGGTGCTGCCACCATCGGCCGTATGGAGCACTTCGCCGTCGTGGCCGACGGCCCAGCCCTGCGTTGCGGACTTGAAGGTCACCGCAACGAGATCCGAGCTCACCGGCACACTCGCCTGGCGCCAGTTCGCAGCATCATCGTCCGAGAAGAGGATGACACCGCGCGGCCCCACTGCAACAAGTCGTTGCCCGGCCCGGGCAACGGCAATCATGGGTTCGTGCGCGGCGCGCGGATTGACGACTGCCGGCGAGTGCATCGGGTCGGCGAACCCGGCGTAAACCGTACTGCTCGCGAGGCTTGCTGCCGCCGCCAACGCGAGACAACGAAACATGGTATGGCGCATTACGTCTCCTTCACAGTTACTGCCGACCAACTACACGAACAGTCCTGGACTTTATGTTTTTTTCACGCCGTGCCGGGTCGAGCCGGCGCGGCATACTCGGTGCGCTTACGGCATTACGCCAACTATCGAATACCGGTCGACCACATGTGCTTCGGCGCAATGCGGCCCGCACCCGCGGCCGAAGCATCCTGCCTGGCAAGACAGGCAGGATGCCGCCGGTTGTTTCAACCTGACATCGGCGGACAACTAGCGCACGCCGGAAGACTGCAAGCGCTCCGGGGTGAAGTACCCGGACGGGAAGCTCACATTGAACATGATCCCCGACGTCTCCGCAGGGTGGCTGCCGAAGATGTAGACACCGCTGTTGAAGTCGTAAAACCAGTTTCCGAGCGAGTACGGAATCTTGTAGTCGTAGGCGGGGACCGTCGTCTCGAATCCGCCGCGATACAGCTTGCCCGACTGGTCGTACGCGTCCATCATCCCGCCGCCACCGTCTTCGTCGAAATAAAGCGTCTTACGGCTATACACATGGCGCGCGCCTGCCTTCAGTTTCATGTCAACAACCCATACGCGGTGAAGTTCCCAGCGCACGTGATCCGGGTTGATGAAGTGCGGCGTGAGGATCTTGCTCGCCGGCGTTTCATATTGCTGCTTGTAGTCGTTGTACGGGATGTACATCTCCTTCTTGCCCACAAGCTTGGCGTCCCAACGATCGATGCGCCCATAGAACAGCTGGATATCATCCATCGTGATTGCCCCCGAATAACCGGGGTTCGGCGTATCGTATGCAAGATCCGGCGCCACCCGCACCCGGCGCTGCCCCGGATTGTATTCCCACGACTGCTGATCGTGATCCGCCGTATCCATGAAGTACCAGAACAGCGTCGTATCCCCGATCAATCGGGCCGGCGCCGCGTAGTCGTTGGCCACGTAATACCAGTTTGCGAGGCCGCCCTTCTTCCGGAATTCCTCCTCCTTCTTGGTATCGAAGTACGGGTAATACAGGGAACTCTTGAATTGCGCGGCAAGGATCGGCGTGCCGCGCGAGTCCACCAGCCATGTCTTCACGTTGTTGCGTTGCGCCGTACCGACGTATCGCAACTCCCAGTCCCACAACGCTTCCTGCCCGTTCTTCGGCACCGGAAAGGGCTTCCCGCCGAACGCCCCGGTCAGATAAAGGCCGTTCTTCTCGAGCTTCGCGGTTTGAGCGTTCTTGGTGGAGTTCTCGAGATACCAGTCGGGATAGGAAGCGCTGCGGTGTGTCGGGTAAACGTCCATCCGGTAGGTCGGATAGCGCTTGAATAATTCAAGTGAAGACGCACTCAACTTATCCGCGTATTGCTCGTAGTTTTGCGCGGTGATCTGCAGAACGGGCTTTTCACCGGAAAACGGATCGACCCACTTCCCCGAGTCCGGCTTGAAACCCGGCGGAGCTTGTGTGACTCCGCCGGTGTAGGCGGGAATTGACCCGTCCTTGTTTCCGGCCACCTCGGCACCAAAAGGCGTAACTTTGCTATCGGCGCCGAGCGTATATGGCGAAGCCCAGATTGCCGCAAGTACTGCAAGCACTTTAAGAAGCTTTGGGAATCTCTTCACAGCTGCCTCCATCTTTATCAAAACGTTGTCTGATACGTGATACCGAGCCAGGATTTGTCGCTGTAGGGCGCACCGAGCGCCGTCGCGGCACCTGCGCTCGAGTAGC
Organism: Burkholderia sola; assembly: GCF_905400185.1. Taxonomy (NCBI): domain Bacteria; kingdom Pseudomonadati; phylum Pseudomonadota; class Betaproteobacteria; order Burkholderiales; family Burkholderiaceae; genus Burkholderia; species Burkholderia sola. The sequence continues at coordinate 164,974 of NZ_FR989677.1, read as the reverse complement.
CCCTCTTGTTCATGTAATACGTGTAGGTGATATCGATCTCGTGCTTGTTGTAGATGTTGAAATCGAGCCCGACCACGAACGTGTTCTGGCCTTGGGATTCCGCCGCAGGGCCGATAACCGGCGAATAGCCTTTCAGGTTGAGGTTGACGAAGAGCGGCATCGTCAGATCGACGCCCGGGAAAACTTGATACCACTGTGGCGTTGCACCGATGCCGAAGCCCGCCCAGAACCGCGTAGAGCAGTTGTTATACGGATTGTTGCCGCTCGCCGAACATTGGCCGGTCGTGTCGTAGCTCGAGTTGGCGACATTCCCTGGATGGGATTGCACGCTCAACAACCGGTTGAACGCGAATTCCGCCTGCAGGAACAGGTTGTCCCACAAGAAGGTCTTGCCCAGCGACTGCGTCACGTTCAGCAGCCCGTGCAGCGTGCGGCCGGTCGGTGCGTCGTTGACCGTCGTCGCGTTGACGGCGTTGAGGGGCATGTTCCAGCGGTAGGACAGTTCGCCGGCTACTGCGGCGCTGCCGACAGCGCCGTTGAAGCCCGCGCCGATCAGGTTGACGTTATTGCCGTACTTCGCCGTCACGCCGGGCAGATTGACCCCGGGAAAGAGCGCCGGCCCCGCGCCGGGCACCTGCACCGCCGCCCATGGCATCTTCATCGCGAAGTGACGGTACGTGAACTCAAAGGTCGTTGCGAGCGAGTCGACCCGCCACTTGCCGTCGAGGCCAAAATCGCCGATCTGGCCTTTGGTGGCCGCCACGCGCGGGATCGCCAACGTACCCAGGCCGGGAATCGTCGCATAGCTGGCCACCGGAGGACCGTACAGGATCGCGTCCGCGCCGCCGAAATACGTGCCGCCTTCAGGCACTCTGTCGTGGTTCCACTCGAAGGTGTACTGCGCGCCGAGGCTGATCGTATCGGTAATGTTCGCCGTCACGTCGGCCTGCGCCGTCGGCAGGACGATTTCCTTGAGCGATGCGCTCGGGCTCTGCGTCAACTTCATCAGGTCGAGCGGCTGCTGCCCGATCGCGACAGAGTTGGCACCACCGAGCGTGGCAAACGCGGACTGCCCCCAGGTGACCGCCGTCCGGCCAAGCTTGACGTTCACGGAGTGACCGCCGAGATCGAACGTGTTGAACACGAACGCATCACGCAGCTCCGCGCTCGGCCCCCCGTAATACTTTTTGATATAGCCCGTATATTGATTGTTGGGATAGTTCGGCGCAAACGCAGGATTGCTCGAATTGTGATTCTTGAACGTCGGGTCGTACCACGCGTCCATGCTCACGCGAAAGCCGGCCGTCTCCTTGTACTTGAAATCGAATTCGCTGTAGAGGTTCAGCATCGACTGAATCGTGCTGAACTTCGGCGTCGACAGGTCGCCTTCGTCGTAGGTCGGACTGTTCGTGTAGAAGTGGCTCGGGTTCTGCAGCCGGATGTCATAGTCGGCGCGCACCGTATTGTCCCAGTTCATTTCGATGTCCGGATTCGGCACATCGAAGCGGAAGGCGTTGGCGTTTGAACTCCACAACCCGCACGCCGCGGCGATGCAGGTCGCGTGTACGCCAAGGCTGATCGCACTTGGCTTCAGACTCGTCATTTTCATGTGTCTCCTCTTGTCTTTGTCGACGTGCCGCAGAAGCGGCTCTCGCCGTAGGGCCGCCACAGACATCTGGCAATGAAACGAAGCCGGCTTGCCTACCTCGTCAGCATCGCGTCCTGAACACCTTTCACGCCATCACCACAATACGAATGCTGTTCGCAAAGATAAACACTCGAAACACGACTGTCAACGCTCGCTCACCCCTAGGCGATACTTTTTTTGAACGTCGTTCACATGTTTGGGTAAACGCGGACGCGTAATCTGGATGGACGTCAAACGGCGTTGCACAAGCGGTACGCACGAGCGTCTACGGTGTGCGCGATGCGCTGCTCTGCGAATCTCTCCGAAGCACGCATCTGCGAGCGGCACGCATCGAATGAGCACCGGCAATACGGACGTTGGGCGATCTCCGCTCCCTTCGCCAGTCCGCGGCGCACGTCGATATACGTTCCGCACAATAGGAAGATTTCGCCCTGGCACGGTAGCGTTCCGCGTGATGGATGCAACGGCGCCTCGGCACCGAACCCGAGAGCAACCGGACTACGCACGGCGAAGAACGACATGCACACATGATCGGAACGATTTCCTCAGCAGTCCTTTCATATTCAAACGCCACGTACTCTGGCGGCGCGACCCGCTATCCCGTTTCCGTACGGAAGCGCATCTCCGGTTTTCGCGGAGCAGGCGGGAACACACGCCAGACTCCGTCGGCGTGCCGAAAGAAGAAAATGGAAAGGGATGTCGGAGAGGTGGATCTCCGCGCGAGCACACACCTGATGCGCGAATTGGCGAAGGTCAATCGGGTGATGTGCACCGGGGCGCTCGCGGAAGGCGCAAGCCACTTCTCGATCAGCGAACGCAAAGAACTTTCCTGAAGCTTCATGCCCTGCTCCTTCAACGGCCCAGTGCGCGCCTCGAGCAATCACATCACCCACGCAATAGGGAAACCTTGAGCGCGTGGCTCCGACACTTGCGCTTCGCATGCGCCAGCCTCGAACCCGGCTGGCTGGTGATCCGATACCACATGTTGAAAATGTGTCGGTTGACTAAATATTAGTAGTCGATCGACCCATTATCAAGACTGCCCGTACTAGGGAGAAATGCTGATATGGACAAGATCTCGCCCCGTTTTGGTAGCATACGCTGCGCGCGGGTGCGGGTTTGTCTCGCATTAATTGGTCGACTGACGTATTATTTATTCGTCACCTGACCAGCATCATCCGATCAATGCCGGCGCTGCTCCGGAGTCGACCGGTGCACTGATCAAGGTGGGGCTTGCCTGGGCTTACCCATCGTGAAGCGACACCGCGCGCGATGGAGAGCAAACGCCAATGGGGGCAGTGCAAATGAAAGACCTGACCATTTCTTCGGCAGATCTCGGCAACAAGGGAGCAGAAACGCCCAAGCGACGAGGCAACAGATCCACGCGCGTGCCCGCCATCATCGAGGTGGCAATCGAAGTGTTTGCGTCGGAAGGTAACGCTGGTTTCACCCAACGCCGCATAGCAAGCGATGCGGGGATCCTGCTGAGAACCTTGCAGCACTATTTCAGCACCCGCGAAGAGCTGTTGCGCGCCACGGTCGAGGCATTCACGAATCGCTACTTCCAGCACTATCAGACGATCGCCCAGGACAAGGCACGGCCACCAGAGGCCCGACTTGACACCATCGTCGACGAAGCATTCTCCGTGCTGACGTCGCCCGGCGGCAATCGCGTTTGCGCCTTTGTTCTGGAGTCGTGGAGCCTTGCCGAGCATGAGCCCTCCCTGCACGCGTTGATGGCGAAAACCACTGCCGATTTCCAGGATCTCCTGGCAAACCTGGTCTCGCAGATCAATCCAGACCTCGCATCGGCGGAATGTACGCTGCGCGGCGCCCTGCTGCTTTCACATCTGCAAGGGCTCGTGGTCTTTATTCGACGATGCGACGCAAACACACCTGATCTTGATTCGTTCCGCCACGCCATGAAGGTGGTCTGGCGCGCATTGAGCAAGGCATCCCCGTAAACCTGGTCAGCAGCCCACCGCGCCATGGCCGGGCCGGGATCGCGCGCTAGCTGTGAAGCTTCAATAGGTTGTATCGATGGTTCATCCGGACTGAGTCTGGGAGACTGTGACCTGAGACGTTTCTTGTAGCCATCCGGCAAGTGAGTTCTCTTTTATCCTAGGGACAAGGAGGACTCGATGAAGAAGCGATTTACCGACGAGCAGATCATCCGCATCTTGCGCGAGGCCGAGAGCCGGGATGAGCCGGTGAAGGATCTATGCAAGCGCCACAACATTTCGGAACAGACGTTCTATCGTTGGCGCAACAAGTTCGGCGGGATGGACGTGGCTGACGCTCGTCGGCTCAAGGAGCTGGAATCGGAGAACGATCGGCTTAAGCGCCTGATCGCTGAGCAGATGCTGGTAATCGATGGCCTGAAGGAGTTCAGCCGAAAAAAATGATCACCCCGACGGGCCGGCGCGAAGCGCTGGAAGTCCTGACTCGGCGGGGGCTCTCGCAACGCAAGGCATGTCGCTACCTGGGACTGAGCCGCCGAGTGGCGACCTATACGCTCAAGCAACCGGAGAAGGATCGGAGTTTGGGCGAGAGGCTGATGGCGGCCGCGCAAGAGGTGCCGCGCTTCGGCTATCGCCGGATGTCGGCCTGGCTGGCGTTGAGCGAATCGCGCGTGCGGCGAATGTGGCGAGCCCTTCAGCTCAACATTGCGCGCCGACGTCCGCGCCGACGTCGTTGCGGCGACGACATACGCCTGCCAGGCGCCACACAGCCCAATTCGGTTTGGAGCTATGACTTTGTGCACGATCAACTGGTGGATGGCCGGGCCTTGAAGATGCTATGCGTGATCGATGAATATACCCGCGAGTGTCTGGCGATCGAGGTTGGCGCCAGCCTGCGGTCGCAGGACGTGATCTTGACGCTATCGCGACTCATGCGGCTGTACGGCAAGCCCGCGTTTGTTCGGTCGGACAACGGCGCCGAATTTACCGCTGCCAAGGTCATGCGTTGGCTGCGAGACGCTGCAATCGGTCCGGCCTTCATTGCGCCTGGCAGTCCATGGCAAAACGGATTCGTCGAAAGCTTCAACGGCAAACTGCGAGACGAATTGCTAAACCGCGAATGGATCCGCAGCCGCGCCGAGGCCAAGGTGCTCATCGAGCGCTGGCGGCAGTTCTATAACGAGCGCCGGCCCCACAGCGCTCATCGCTACCAACCTCCGGCCACGGTCCGTCGAGCCTGGCTGGATTCCGATAATATCGACGCGAGACTCACTGCGTGACTGGCTACAAAATTCCGCCGCAGGTCAACTGGAAGTCGCCAAACACCCAACCTTCCAGGAACCCAGCCGGATGAACACCCATAAGAATGCCCGACTCACTTTCGCGCGTCGACTTGAGATGGTTCAGGAGATCACCGAATTCGGTTCGAGTGTGCAGCAGGCCGCAGCCGATCATGGCGTGACAGCGCCGACCGTGCGTAAATGGCTGGGCCGCTATTTGGTCGGTGGTGCACCAGCGCTGGCTGATGCCTCGTCGCGCCCGGCCCGCTCCCCGCGTTCAATCGCCCCGGCAACGGCCTTGCTGATCGTGGAATTGCGCCAGCAGCGCTTGCTGCAGCGCCAGATCACCCGACAGGCAGGCGTGTCTGCTTCGACCGTCAGCCGCGTACTGGCGCGTGCTGGGCTATCCCGGTTGAGCGACCTGCAACCGCGCGAACCCGTTCAGCGCTACGAACACGAGGCGCCAGGCGATTTGCTGCACATCGACATCAAGAAGCTCGGTCGAATCGCGCGTCCTGGCCATCGTGTCACCGGTAATCGGCGCGATACGGTGGACGGCGTGGGTTGGGAGTACCTCTTTGTCGCCGTGGATGACCACGCCCGGGTTGCCTTCACGGCGATGCATCCCGACGAGACAAAACGTAGTGCTGTGCAGTTCCTGCGTGACGCCGTTGCGTGGTACGCCGGGTTCGGCGTGCGTGTGCGCCGGTTACTGACGGACAACGGTTCGGCGTTCCGTTCGCACGAATTTGCTCGGGCCTGCCAGGAACTGGGTATCCGACACAAATTTACGCGGGCGTATCGTCCGCAGACCAACGGTAAAGCTGAACGCTTCATCCAATCGGCTTTACGTGAGTGGGCCTATGCATGGACGTACCAAAGCTCGGCTCATCGCATCGAAGCCTTGGCGAGTTGGCAGCATCACTACAACTGGCATCGAGCTCATAGCGCCATCGGCGGCATTGCGCCGATGGCGAGACTTCCTGCGTCGAGAAACAACCTCTTGACGCTTCACAGCTAGCCGCTTCCCATGCACCCCACCGCCTTCGACTGATAAACGCGGTGCGGCTCCCCGCCTGCAACCACCCGTCAGCGGGTTACTTTCCACACTAACGGCAAGTAGTACAACGTGCCGTTCACACCACCGTGAACCCCGGCTTTCGCACCCGGCTTGACTTGGAAATCCGGAATACGCTTGAGCCATTCCTGAAGAAAAACCTTGAGTTCCACGCGCGCGAGGAAGGAGCCAGGACAACGATGCGGGCCATTGCCGAACGTCGAATGAATCGGCGGCGTGCGGCTGAAATCGACGGTGAGCGGGTCTTCGAACTTTCTCTCGTCGAGGCCGTGCAGCGTGGTCGGCAAGATGATCATGTCGCCCGCCTTCAGTTGCACGCCTTTGTACTCGAAATCGTGAGTGATCCGCCGCCCTTGGTTAACCACTGGGAAGCGGCGCAACAGTTCGTCAACAGCCTTTTGAGTGAGTGCGGGATTGTCGATGAGCTGCTTGCGATGTGCGGGGCTGCCAGCCAGAAAGTTCGCGATGAATCCCATTGCGGACGCAACCGTATCGAGGCCGCCGATCAGCACGAGCCCGCACAGGCCGCGAACCTCATCATCGGTCAACGCACGCCCGTCGATTGTCGAATTCACGATCTTGCTGATCAGATCGTCGCCGGGATTCGCGCGCCGTTCGGCGATCTTCGCCCCCAGATACTGGAAGATCGCACCCAGCGCGGCAAGCTTCTCGTTAGCGTCCACAGGGCGCACCATCTTGTCGGCAAGGCCGAGCAGGTACTCGCGATCCTCGGCGGGAAGCGCCACCATGTTCATGAAAATGGCGATCGGCAGATGCTGCGCGAACCGCGAGACGAATTCCACCTCGCCCGCGGGGTAGAAGTCTTCAATCAGTTCGATCGCCAGTTCCCGCGCCTTCTCTTCCAGTTTGCCGATGGCCTGCGGCATGAACGCAGGCGCGATCAGCGCTCGATAGGCCGTGTGCTGTGGCGGATCGAAGAAGATCGGCGGCAACGGCTGATGCTCGACCAGCGGCACGGTGAGCTGCTTCGACGAAAAGTTCTCGTAGTCCTTCAGGATGTTATAAATGTCGTCGCCGCGCGTTGCGACCCAGTGCCCGCCGTTGCGGGGCGTCCAGAAAATGTCCGGAATACCTTCCGCGTGCAGTTTCTTGAGCGACAGATGGTAGTCGCCTTCGGCGCCCGGCGGGTGGTAGATATCGATGTCGAATACCCGTTCAGGCGAAACGTGCGAAGGTACCGGCGCCTGCTCCGGAGTCGCGCCATGGCCAACTGCTGACATAAGATTGTCTCCTTTCTTCGGATGGATCGGAACGCGCGGTCGAATCGGCCTTCCTTGGTGTGCCGCGCGATGGTTACAAAAACGCGCCGTATAGCTCGATGTGGTGCTCGGTATTTCCCCAGGTCATGTCGATACATGTAAGGCGCTTCACGTACCAGCCCACCGCCAGTTCGTCCGTCATGCCCATCCCGCCGTGAAGCTGTACAGCCTGTTGCGCGACGAAACGGGCGCTGCGGCCAACGAGCGCCTTTGCGGCCGTCACCGCCCGGTGGGCGGCGACGACGTCGTCTTCGCCAAGCTTCGCCGCGGCAAAGTAGACGATCGATTTCGCCTGCTCCACCGCGGTCAAGATATCGGCGGCGCGATGCTGGAGCGCCTGGAATTTTCCGATCGGCGAACCGAACTGCTTTCGAGTGCGCAGATACTCAAAGGTCAGATCGCTCAGCCGCGACATGGCACCCACGGCTTCGGCGCACAACGCGAACATGCCTTGATCAACGGTCCATTCGAGCAGCGGGTAACCCTGATCGATGGTGCCGACAACGCCCTGTGCATCGATGCGAACGCCATCGAGCACGATCTCGGCAACGCGCTGCCCGTCCAGCGCCGGAAATCCCTTGACGCTCACGCCTGGCAGCCGCGCATCGACAGCGAAGAGCGTGATCCCGTGCATGTCCGTCTGCTCGCCCGCGGTGCGTGCCGAAACCAACAGGAGGTCCGCGCTATCACCGTGCAGCACGACGCCCTTTCGTCCATTCAGGATGAACCCGTCACGCGTCGGCTCCGCCGTCGTCGCAACGTTCCACAAATCGAAACGCGCGCCGGGTTCGAGCGTCGCCAGCGCGGTCTTCAGGCTGCCGTCCGCGATACCGGCCAGCAGTTCCGCCTTGCGCGCCTCGTGCCCCGCGCGCGCAATGAGCCTGGCGCCCAGCACGGCCGACGAAACGAAAGGCTCGAGCACGAGCCCACGGCCGAATGCTTCCATCACGAGCATCGTCTCGACCGGGCCGGCGCCCAGTCCGCCATGGTCCTGCGGCACGTTCAGCGCGAGCACGCCCATCTCGGCGAGCGTGGACCAATGCGCATCCGACCAGCCTTGCGGCGTGGCGGCGAGACGGCGCCGCGCGTCGAACTCGTATTCCTTTTCGACGAAGCGGCCGACCACATCGGCCAGCATCTGTTCCTCTTCAACCAGCGTGAAGTCCATGGCGTGTCCTCAGATGCCGAGCGCCTGCTTGGCGATGATGTTCTTCTGCACTTCGGTCGAACCACCGTAGATCGAAATCTTGCGCCAGTCCAGGTAGTGCGCTGCGAGTGCGTTGAGCAGTTCGCCATTGGCGGTTTCACCCTGCCAGTCCGCCTCCAGCGCCTCGCTCACGAAAGGCACCGCATAGGGCCCCGCACATTCCATGATCAGTTCCGTCAGCTGCTGCTGAATCTCCGAACCGCGGATCTTCAGCACCGACGCTTCCGGTCCGATCGGACGCCCCGCGGTTTCGGCAGACACCACGCGCAGAAGCGACCATTCGTGAGCAATCAGATCGATTTCCACGCTGGCGATGCGATCGCGAAAACGCACGTCTTCGATCAGCGGCTTGCCATGCTTGCGCTCGGCGCTCGCAATCTCCTTGAGACGCCGCATGAAACGCTTGCAGTTGCCAAGGCCTGCAATATTGGTGCGCTCGTGTCCGAGCAGATACTTCGCGATCGACCAGCCGCGATGCTCGTCACCGACCAGGTTGCTCACCGGCACTTCCACATTGTCGAAGAACACCTCGTTGACGTCGTGGCCGCCGTCCAGCGTACGGATCGGCCTGACCGTGATGCCGGGCGTCGACATGTCGATCAGCACGAACGAGATGCCTTCCTGCGGTCGGCCGCTGCTGTCCGTACGGACGAGACAAAAAATCCAGTTCGCCCACTGCGCGAACGAGGTCCAGATCTTCTGGCCGTTGACGACGTAGAAGGACTGACCATCACGTTCGATGCGATCCGCACGGGTCTTGAGCGAGGCAAGATCGGAACCGGCACCCGGCTCGGAATAGCCTTGGCACCACCAGTCCTCCATCGAGACGATGCGCGGCAGGAAGCGTTCGCGCTGCGCGTCGGTGCCGAATTTCTGGATCACCGGTCCGACCATCGAAAGGCCGAACGGCATCTGGCGCGGCGCGCCGGCGGTGAAGCATTCCTCGTCGAAGATGTTGCGCTGGGCGGCAGTCCACGCGGCTCCGCCGAAATGCGCGGGCCATGCGGGCGCCCCCCAACCCTTCTCCGCCAGAATTCTCTGCCAACGCACATAGTCTTCACGTGGCACATGGCGGAAGTTCAACACGCGTTCGCGAATCTCGTCAGGCAGATGCGTGCGCACGAATTCGCGCACCGTGGCGCGAAATTCCTTCTCGGCGGGACTCTCTTTCAGGTCCATCGTCAGGCTCCAGTCGCCGCCCGGCAAGTCGCGTCGACACTGCCGGGCGCGGTATCAGGCAATTTCCACGATTCCGTTGTTCAACACCACCACGTCGCGCGCATCCACGCGCGCGCGCACGTGCTGGCGTGTATCGCTATCGCGCCAGAACTGGAAGCGCACTTCTTCGCCCGGGTAAACCGGCGAAGTCAGGCGCAACGCCAGGCGCTTCAAGCGCGTTGCGTCGTTGCCGGCCAACAGGCGAATTGCAGCGTAGCCCGCCATACCGTAAGTCGCGAGCCCGTGCAGGATGGGGCGACTGAATCCCGCTTTGGCCGCCACCTCGGGATCCGCGTGCAACGGATTGGCATCGCCCGAAAGACGGTAGATCAACGCGGCATTGGCGCCGGTCGACAATACGTACTCGGCATCCGGCGCACGTTCCGGCACCGGCGGGAGTGCTTCCGGCGGCGCATCGCTGACGCCCGACTCCGTACTGAACCCGCCGTCGCCGCGCAAAAACGACACTTGCCGCACTTCAGCGAGCTGCTCGCCCGTCGAAGCGTCGATGATGTCGCGCATGAGCTCGACGATCGCACCCTTGCCGGCGCCCTTGTCCGAGATGCGGCTCACACGCGTCTTGCTGACGATGGTGCCGGCCACCGGCATCGGCCGCACGAAACGGACGTCCTGCTCGCCATGCACGAGCTTCAGATAGTCGATGCCCGTACGCGGATCGCGCATCCATGACTTCGGCCATGCAAACGCGGCCGCGCAAGTCGGCATCGCCTGCAGGTTCTTCTCATACACGTAGCGCAATTGATCGGCGTCCATCGGGTCTCCGCCCAGGCCGAGGCCCAGCGAGTACAGCATGATGTCGCGCTCGTCGTACGTCTGCGTCACATCTTCGATAGGCCAGTTCTTGACGACTTCGTAGTTCAGCATGAGGGTTTCCTGTATGTACTCAGTAGTCCGTGAAGTTCGGTTTGCGCTTCTCGAGAAAGCTCGCCATGCCTTCCTTGTAGTCATCGCACTGGTTCGCGATCGGCATGTCGAGCCCGGCGGACATCACGGCCTCGTGCGGCGTCTGGAACGGCACTTCCCAGACTTGCTCCTTCATGATGCGCATCGAGCGCGGCGAACAGTACTCGGCCATGTCCCGCGCGTAGGCGTAAGTCTCTTCGACCAGCTTCTCGGCGGGGATGGCCCGATTGACGAGCCCCATACGTTCGGCTTCCCGCCCCTTGATCTTGCGGCCCGACAGTAGCAGATCGAGTGCGTGCGCCTGGCCTACGTGGCGCGCGAGGATCCATGCCATCCCGTATTCCGCGGTCAGGCCGCGGCGCGCGAACGCCGTCGTAATGGTCGCGTCTTCCGCCGCGAACCGGATATCGCAAAAGAGTGCGTGAATGAGGCCAATGCCGACGGTCGCGCCGTTGAGCATCGCGATGACCGGTTTAGGAATCGCCGGATAGTAGGAGCAACGCGTCTGCCAGTCAGCACGCTTTCGCATGTCGAACGGGTGCGGCAGCTTGGTCATGAGCGCCGCGGGGTCGCCACCGAAGCTGTGGATATCGCCGCCCGCGCAAAACGCCTTCCCGGCGCCGGTGAAAACGATGACCCGCACGCCGCGATCCGCGCCCGCCGCCTGCATCGCCTCGTAAACTTCCGTCGCCACCTGGTCGTTCCAGGTGTTCATGTGTTCCGGGCGGTTCAGCGTGATCGTCGCGATCCGATCCTTGACGTCGTACAGAATGGTCTCGAAGTTCATGGATTGACCTCGGTGTTCAGAAGGAACGCGGCAGATCGAGCACATGCTCGGCGACGTACGACAGAATCAGGTTCGTCGAGATCGGCGCGACCTGATAAAGTCGCGTTTCGCGGAACTTGCGCTCGACATCGTATTCACACGCGAAGCCGAAGCCGCCATGCGTCTGCAAGCAGGCATTCGCCGCCTTCCACGAAGCCGTGGCCGCGAGATGCTTCGCCATGTTCGCTTCGGCGCCGCAAGCCTGGTGGTTGTCGAACAGCTCGCAGGCTTTGTAGCGCATGAGATCGGCCGCGCGCACGTCGACATACGCCTCCGCGATCGGGAACTGGATACCCTGGTTCATGCCGATCGGGCGGTCGAACACGATACGTTCGCTCGCGTACTTGGACGCGCGATCGACGAACCAGTAGCCGTCGCCGATGCACTCGGCCGCGATCAGCGCGCGCTCGGCGTTCAGACCATCGAGGATGTACTTGAAGCCTTTGCCTTCCTCGCCAATCAGGTTCTCTTCCGGGATTTCCAGATTGTCGAAGAACAGCTCGTTCGTCTCGTGGTTGACCATGTTCGGAATCGGCCGCACGGTCAGGCCATTGCCGATGGCGTGGTGCAGATCCACGAGGAAGCAAGACAGTCCATCCGACTTCTTCTTCACGTCCGACAACGGCGTGGTGCGCGCGAGCAAGATCATCATGTCCGAATGCTGGACACGCGATATCCACACCTTCTGACCATTGACCACGTAACGGCCGTCCTTTTTCACGGCGGTGGTCTTCAGCTTCGTGGTGTCCGTGCCCGTGGTCGGCTCGGTCACGGCCATCGACTGCAGGCGCAGTTCCCCGCTCGCGATCTTCGGCAGGTACTTGCGTTTCTGCACTTCGGAGCCGTTACGCAGCAGCGTGTTCATGTTGTACATCTGGCCGTGACAGAACCCGGAGTTGCCGCCGTTGCGGTTGATCTCCTCCATGATCACGGACGCCTCGGTCAGTCCGAGCCCGGAACCACCATACTCCTGAGGAATCAGCGCGGCCATCCAGCCCGCCTTGGTCAACGCGTCGACAAACGCCTCCGGGTAGACCCGTTCGTGATCGATGCGGCGCCAGTACTCATCGGGATATTCTTTCGAGAGATCACGCAGCGCGTCGCGCAGTTCCTGATACGGGTCGGGAGTGGAAATTCGGCTCATGAGTGGTTTCCGTTTACTTGGCTGGCGCGGCTCACGCTGCTGCGTCGATCAGCCCGCCGGCATCGGCGAGCTGGGCGAGATGATGCTCGGTCGAGCCGAACTGGATATCGATGACACTGAGGCGTCGCAGGTAATGGCCGACCTTGCACTCCTCGGTCATCCCGATGCCGCCGTGCAATTGCACGCCTTGCTGGCCGACGAAGCGGCCCGAGCGCCCGATCTGCACTTTCGACGCGGCCATGCTGCGGTCGCGTTCCGCCGCATCCGGCTCGTCGGCCATCATGGTTGCGAAGAGCGCCATGCTGCGTGCCTGCTCGACCGCGACCAGCATGTCGACGGCGCGATGCTGGAGGGCCTGGAAGGAACCGATCGGCTGGCCAAACTGCTTGCGGACCTTCAGATACTCGACGGTCTCTTCGTGCGCGGCGGCCATCGCGCCGACGGCTTCCGCGCTCACCGCGGCAATCGCGTGCGCGACGACCGTTTCGATCAGCGGCAATGCGGCACCCGCGACGCCCAGTACGTCGCTATCCGGAACGCGCACGCCCGACAATTCGATGTCGGCCGCGCGCAGCCGGTCTTGCGTCGGATATCCGCGGCGGGTCACGCCCGCCGCGTCGCCCCTGACCACGAACAGTCCGATGCCGTCACGCTCGCGCCTGCTGCCCGACACGCGCGCCGACACCACGAGAAGATCAGCGCCGTCGCCGTGCAGCACGATGCGCTTCGCGCCGTCGATGATCCATGCGTCGCCTTCGCGCCGCGCGGTGGTCGCCACGTCCGCCAGGTCGTACCGCGCCTGCGCTTCGCCATGCGCGAAGGCCATCAGCAGCTCGCCCTGCGCGATCTTCGGCAGAATCGCCTCGCGTTGCGCAGCGTTGCCGCCAATGCGCACCAAGCCGCCGCCCAGTACGACCGTGGCCAGGTACGGCTCGACCGCGAGACCGCGGCCCAACGCCTCCATCACGATCATCGTTTCAACGGGGCCGCAGTTGCTGCCGCCGTACGCCTCGTCGAATGAAAGGCCCAGCAGCCCCATTTCCGCATAGCGCGCCCATTGCGCACGACTGAAGCCGTCGGCCTCCGCCAGGTACTTCGCGCGCTGCTCGAAGCCGTACTCGTCCTTGACGAGGCGCTCGACGCTGTCCTTGAGCATGCGTTGCTCATCGGTGAAATCAAAGTCCATAGCCCATGCTTCTCCGCTGTTCGACCGTCGCTCAAAGTCCCAATACCGACTTGGCGAGAATGTTCTTCTGAATCTCGTTGGAGCCGCCCACAATCGAAACGTGACGCGCAAAGTAATGGTTCGGCGCGATCGTGAGTGCCCATTCGGGCTCGCGAACCGCGTCGCCAAGACCGCGCAGGAAATCGACGTCGAGCGGCAGCGCATCCGGGCCCGCGACTTCGAGCAGCAGTTCGGCGGAAAGCTGCTGGAGCTCCGAACCCTTGATCTTGAGGATCGACGTCTTCGGGTCCGGCACGTGGTCGTCTCGCGCACTGCTTTCGGCAATCACGCGCATCTGCGTCATTTCGAGCGCTTTCAACTCGACTTCCACCGCCGCGATCCGCTCACGAAGGCGCGGGTCGTCCCACAGCACGCCGTCGCCGCACGGCACGCGCTTCGCGAGGTCCTTTGCGAGGCGCACGCGCATCTTGGAAACGCCCACGCGCGCAATCCCGCTGCGCTCGTTGCCGAGGAGGTACTTCGCGTAGTCCCAGCCCTTGTTTTCCTCGCCAATGCGATTGGCGACCGGCACACGCACGTTGTCGAAGAACACCTCGTTGGTCTCGTGGTGGCCGTCTATCGTGACGATCGGGCGCACCGTGAGGCCGGGCGTCTTCATGTCGATCAACAGGTAGGTGATGCCCTGTTGCTTCTTTCCGCTCGAATCCGTGCGCACGAGACAGAACATCCAGTCGGCGTGATGCGCCGTCGAGGTCCAGAGCTTCTGCCCGTTGATGACATAGTGGTCGCCGTCGCGAACCGCCTGGGTGCGCAGCGCCGCCAGGTCCGAACCCGCGCCGGGTTCCGAAAAACCTTGGCAGAACCAGTATTCGAGGCTCGCGATGCGTGGCAGGAAGTGGCGCTTCTGCTCGTCGCTGCCGAACGCGATCAGTACCGGACCGATCATGTTCACGTTGAACGACAGCGTCTCGGGCGCTGGCGCCATGTGCAACTCTTCCTTGAAGATGTATTGCTGCACGGCACTCCAGCCCGTCCCGCCCCACGCCTTGTCCCACGCCGGCGTCGCCCAGCCGCGCTCGTGGAGAATGCGCTGCCAGCGGCGCAGGTCGGCCGCCGAGTAGCGCTGCCCCAAGCTGGCCTTGCGTCGAATGTCGCCCGGCAGCGCTTCCTTGAAGAACGCTCTCACCTCGTTGCGGAACGCCAGCTCTTCGTCGGTATATCGCAGATCCATGAGTGTCTCGTCTCGTCTTTGTCCGGCATGCCTGCCGTGTGCCGTTCAGGCCAGCGTTCCCGCTTCCTTCAGCTTGCCAATCAGATCCGGTTCGAGCCACGCGGCGAGCGCGGCGTCGACCGTTGCGGCGCCGGGCGCTTCGGGCGCCGTCGGCTTCGCCGGCACGGTGGCGGAAAAGCGCGGCGCCGGAGCCGGCTGCACGATGCCGTCGACTTCGATGAACGTGCCGCGCGCCTTCAGATGCGCGTGCTCGGGCGCCTCCGTCCACGACAGCACGGGCGCAAAGCACGCGTCCGAATGCTCCAGCAGCGTCGTCCATTGGTCGCGCGTGCGGCTCTTGAACTTCAGCGCAAACAACGCACGCGCGGCTGCCCAATTTTTTTCATCGAGTTGCACACCTAGTGTTCGCGGGTCGATATCGAGCAGGCGCAACAGTTCGAGATAGAACTTGTCCTCGATGGGGCCGACCGTGATCCACTTGCCGTCCGCGCATTCGTATGCATCGTAGAAGTGGGATCCGGAGTCCGTGATGTTGGTCCCTCGCCCGTCGCGCCAGATTCCGGCGGCCTGCATGCCGAAGAAAGTGGTGGCGAGATTGGCCGTGCCATCGACGATCGCGGCATCCACGACCTGACCCGTGCCGCCGTTACGCGCGTGAATAATCGCCGAGAGGAGCCCCATCGCGAGATACAGCGAACCGCCCGCATAGTCGCCGATCAGGTTAAGCGGAATCGACGGCGGCTGATCGCGGCGACCGATGGCGTTGAGCACGCCGGTAATCGCGATGTAGTTCAGGTCATGCCCCGCGTACTGCGCAAGCGGGCCGTCCTGACCCCATCCCGTGATACGCCCATAGGCCAGCTTCGGATTGCGTTCGAGGCAAATCTGCGGACCGAGCCCCAAGCGTTCCGTCACGCCCGGGCGGAAGCCTTCGATCAAGGCATCCGCCCGCTCCACGAGGGAGAGCACGAGTTCCACGGCCTCCGGGTCCTTCAGGTCGAGCGCGATCGTCTTGCGGTTACGCAGCAGCAGGTTGAAGCGCAACGGGCGCTCGATGCCGAGCTTGACCGGTTGGCGACGCTCGATGCGCAACACGGTCGCGCCCAGATCGGCGAGCAGCATCGCCGCCATGGGGCCCGGCCCGATGCCGGCCAGCTCGACAATTCGAATTCCGTGTAGAGGACCCATCGTTCAGCCCTTGCGAGCATGGGCGCGCATGGCGTCCCATTGTTCTTCGGTCCAATCCTGCATGGCACGGAAGGTCGGCCCGCCAACGCCCTGCATCCAGCGGCCACCGTCGATCACGATCATGTCGCCGGTGATGTAGCCGGAGCCGTCCGACGCCAGATAGGCGTATAGATCGGCGAGTTCCGAGTGATCGCCGAAGCGCCGCAGCGGAACGGAGCGCTCCTGCGGTTCGACCTGCGAGCCGGGCGGATACAGCTGCTCCCACGCGCCGGGCGTCGGGAACAGCCCGGGTGCCACTGCATTCAGTCGAATCCCCTTCGGGCCCCACTCGACCGCGAGGCTTCGGGTCATCGCCAGGACACCCGCCTTCGCCGCGGCGGAGGGCACGGTAAAGGCCGAGCCCGTCATCGTGGGAGTCGACACCGTGCTGATCACGTTGCCCGCGTGGCCTGCGTCGATCCAGCGCTTGCCCGCCGCGATCGTGCAATAGAAGCTGCCGTGCAGCACGATGTCGAGCACGGCATCCACCGCGCGCGGCGAGAGACTCTCCGTGCGTGCGATGAAATTGGCCGCCGCATTGTTCAGCAGCACGTCGAGCGGACCGTCTCGCCAGATCGTATCCATCATTGCCTCGACGGATTCGGCGTTGCGCACGTCCGCTTGGACGGTCGTCACGCGTGCGCCTGGCACGTGGCCGCGAAATTCGTCGGCCGTCGACTTGAGCACTTCCTCGCGGCGACCGCAGATGACGAGATCGGCGCCCAGTTCGAGATAGCGTCGGCCGATGCTCTTGCCGAGTCCCGTGCCGCCGCCCGTGATCAGGATCCGTTTGTTCTTCAGCAGGTCAGACGTAAACATTCGCATTGAACTTCCAGTAGAGGCAAAAGGAACGGCGGTTTCACTCGCCCGTGAAAACCGGCTTGCGTTTTTCCATGAAGGCCTTCACGGCTTCGACGTGATCGCTGGTTTGACGCGTCAGCGGGTTGAGATCGGTCTCCAGACGGCAGGCGTCCTCGATCGAGTTGCCCGCATTGACGAGGCTCGCCTTCAGGAGCGCCAGCGTCACCGGCGGATAGCTCGCAAAGCGGGCCGCGGCCGCGATCGCTGCATCGCGCGCGTGTCCGCTCGCGCTCAGCTCGCTGACGAGGCCGATCCGCCGCGCCGTGGTTGCATCGATGACGTCGCCCTTGAGCATCAATTCACGCGCCTTGCCGCCGCCTACCTTTTGCGGCAGCGTCCACAGAATTCCGGTATCTGGCAGCAGGCCGACCTTGCCGAACGCACATGAGTATTTCGCCGTGTCGGCGCTGACCACGACGTCGCATGCCGCCGCCAGCGAGACGCCCGCTCCATAGCAGGAGCCTTCGACTGCCGCGACGACGGGCTTCGTGCCCGTATAAATCAGCTTGAAGAGCCGCACGCCCACCGCGATGCGCTCCCGCAATGCCAGCAACGGGGGCGTGCTCCCATGCATTTCGGACAGGTCGCCTCCCGCGCAAAAATGACCGCCGGCACCCGTCAGCACGATGGCGCGCGTGTCCGGGTCGTCGTTCATCAGCCGCTGAAAGACATCGGTCAGCGCCAGCCGCATCCTCATGGAGAACGCATTGCGTCGCTCGGGATAGTTCATCGTGACGACGGTCACGTCCCCTTCACGGTGGACCTGAACGATCTCGTCCGCACCCGCGGCCGTTTCCTTCTGCTCGTTACTCATCGGCTGGATCTCCGCGCTCACTCACCGGTGAAGACCGGCTGAGTCTTTTCCATAAATGCCTTGCAGGCCGCCTGATGGTCTTTCGACCGACGCAGAATCGGCTGATAGTCGATCTCGGCTCGCAGCGCGCCTTCCATCGTGGTCGCTGCGTTCGTGAGCGATTCCTTGAGCAGCGCCACGCCGAGCGGCGGCAATGCCGCGAGGCCCAGTGCAACTTCGATTGCCCTGGCGCGCGTCGCGCCCGACTCGACCACTTCGTTTGCCAGATCGATCGCGGCGGCCTGATTGCCATCGATCTCCGTGGCAAGCGACAGCATCTCGCGCGCGCGGGCCATGCCGATGCGCTTCGGAAGGGTCCACAGAATGCCGGTATCCGGAATCAGGCCGACGCGCAGAAACGCGGCGCAAAAGCGCGCGGTCGACGCCGCGACCACATAATCGGTCGCTACCGCGAGCGACAGTCCGGCGCCGAAGGCCACGCCTTCCACCGCCGCCACGACGGGCTTCGGCCCCGCCAGCATGTCGCGCACAACCGCGCACGATTCCGCCAGAATCTCGCGACTTTGCAGGATCGTGCGCTTCGTCATCTCGGAGATGTCCGCACCCGCGCAAAAATGCTCGCCCGCACCCGTGAGGACGATCGCACGCGATTCAGGGTCATCAATCATCAGGCGGTGGATCGTGTCGCGCAGCAACTGGCGCATATGGCGGCCCATCGCATTGCGGCGACGCGGATTGTTCAATGTCACGATCGCGACCGGCCCCTCGCGGGTCACCTCGATCAGCGATGCCGGTTCGGTCTCTACCGCTTGTCTTTCGCTCATGTTGGTTCCCCTCAGTCGGCCACGAAGACCGGCTTGCGCTTTTCCATGAAGGCGCTCACGGCCTCCTGGTGTTCGCGGCTACGGCGCAGGATGGGCTGCATGTTGACTTCGGCTTCGATGGCTTCGTCGAGCGTGCGGATGCCGGTTGCGAGCGCGGCCTTCAGGTACGCGGTGGCCACCGAGGGTAATTCCGCGTACTGCTGCGCCACCTTCAATGCCGCGTTCAACGCCTCGCCGGGCTCGACGACCCGATTGGCAAAGCCTGTCTCGCCGGCTTCGGCACCGTCGAACTCCCGTGCACTCAGCATGAGCTCACGTGCGAGGCCTCCACCCACGCGTTGCGACAGCGACCAGTAAAGGCCGGTATCGGGCAGCAACCCGACCTTGACGAACGCGCTCGCATATCGCGCAGCAGACGATGTAACGACGTAGTCGCAAGCCGCGGCGAGAGAGAGCCCGGCACCAAATGCGAAACCTTCGACAGCCGCGACAACCGCTTTCGGGCCTTCGACCATCAGTCTGAAGATATCGAGTGGCAACTCGTTGCGCTGCCGGTACTCGAGCACCTTGCGCGCCTGCATCTCCGAGATATCCCCGCCCGCGCAAAATGTATTGCCTGCGCCGGTCAATACGATTGCACGGCAGCTTTCTTCGTGATGCATCAGGCGATAAAGTTGCGCGTACAACGCTTCGCGCATCTTCAGAGAAAACGCGTTGCGCCGCTGGGGATAGTTCAGTGTGACGATTGCAATTGCGCCGTCCTGCCGGATCTGGACGATCTCAGCCGCATCGCTGCCGGTCTCTTCGCTCATCTGTCTGTCTCCTGTCGATCGGAGTTGGCGCTTTGGCGCTTGCTCCGATCTCATGCACTGCTATTGGCAACGGCCCTGACGGGCAGCCTGTCTTAAAGCGTTTCCTCGGTGCCGAGAATCACCGTGGCCTGGCTCGAGAGTACGCCGCCATTGCCGTGCGCGATGGCCAGCTTCGCGCCGGAGACCTGCCGCTCGCCGGCGCGGCCCGTCAGTTGCCGCATCGACTCTTCGATCAGGAACAGCCCATACATGCCGGGATGAACGCAGGACAAGCCGCCGCCATTGGTGTTCACCGCGAGCCGGCCGCCCGGCGCAATGGCGCCGTCGGCCACGAAGCGGCCACCTTCCCCCTTGGGGCAAAACCCCAAGTCTTCAAGGAACAGAATGGTGTTGATCGTGAATGCGTCGTAAAGCATCGCAATGTCGATATCGCTTGCGTTCACGCCCGCCATTTCATAGGCGCGCCGGCCCGATTGCGCCGCGGCGGTCACCGTGAGATCCGGCATGCTCGCGATCTCGCGATGCGAGGTGGCCGAGGCCGCGCCGAGCAGATACACCGGCTTGCCGGTCAGGTCGCGCGCGCGGTCGGCACGCACCATGACGACAGCTGCCGCGCCATCCGTCACCAGGCAGCAATCGCGTACGGAAAGCGGGTCGGATACGAGACGCGCACCCAACACGTCGTCGATCGACAAGGGCGTGCGCATGTATGCGTCCGGATTGAGTTGCGCCCACTTGCGCGCCGCCACCGCCACCTCGGCCAGATGCTCGCGCTTCGTGCCGAACTGGTGCATGTGTCGCGCCGCCGCAAGCGCATATGAAGACACCGGATTCATCGGTTTGTACGGGGTCTCCCACGGCGAAGGCCGCGACGACTGCACGAGTTTGCCCGCCGCGCTGCGCTGGTTGCTCCCATAGGCGATCAACGCGACGTCGATCTGGCCCGTACACAGCGCCATGGCGGCCGTGTGCACGTATATTTCAAAGGCCGAGCCGCCGCTTCGGTTGTTGTCGGTGAACTTCGGGTTAATACCGAGGTATTCGGCAAACGTCAGGCCGGAGAGCATGTCGTCCGGCGTGCACACGAACAGCCCGTCGACATCGCCCGGCGTGAGTCCGACCTGGGCCAGCGCATCGACGCTCGCACGCGCGGCAAGGTCCATCGACGACAGGCCAGGTGCTTCCCCGATCCCATAGGTGGCGCCCGCCACCAATGCAGTACGCCCGCGCAAGTTGAATTCCATTCGATCTACCTTTCATCAGAAGCGACCGGCGCTTGATAGCCGGTTGCAGGTTAGCGGGCGTCAGGCCGGTTCGAACACGAGCAGCGCCGCATCCCCCCGGTAGACGATCTTCGCCTGCACGGGCATGCCGATGCACACCGCCTCCGGCTCGATGCCCTCCACGCAACTCAGCATGCGCACACCTTCTTCCAGGTCGATCACGGCGACGTTGTAGCTCGGCGTGGGCGGCTTCTGGCGCACGACCGTGGTGGAATAAACCGTGCCCTTTCCGCAGGCTTCGACCCACTCGAGATCCCGCGCGCCGGTCACCGGCTCGGCAACGCGCGGATAGAACACATAGCGGCCGCTGCTCTGGCTGCGCTGAATCATCAAGCGGCCCTCGGCCAGAAATTTCTGATAGTCGACTTCAGGACAAAGAGACTCCATTCCCCGCTCCTCCAATCGTTTTGCCGGGCTCCGTCGAATCGAGCCGCCTCGCCAGACCAAATTGAACATATACCCGAACACTGTTCTAAATACTAAACGCACCATGGGCGCCCTGTCAACGGCTACAAACGCATGCCGCGCCCCGCCCCATAAGGCTGACACTACATCGCAGCGAAATTCCGTACACACCTCGTACAAACCCGCGCCGAGCGGTTTCAGCGCTTGACGGCTGCCAACCACGTCGTTTACTTTACCGAACATTGTTCGATATTATGAAGGCGCCGGATGATTCGGGTGTGGCGGCGAGGGCGACGGTTGCCCGCGCCATCAGACGAATCCGGGGCCGGCCCGGAAAACCGCCAGCAAGAGAGCTCGAAGTGACATATGAACTGACAGACGACCAGGTACAGATCCGTGATCTCATCCGTCGCGTCGCGAGAGAGCGCGTGGCGCCGCGCGCCGACGAGATCGATCGCACCGCCGAATATCCGCACGACATATTCGCACTGCTGAAGGAGCTCGGCCTCTTCACGTTGCCCTTTCCGGAAGCCTATGGCGGGGCCGGCAGCGTGATGTCCGCCTGTATCGCCGTCGAGGAATTCGGGAGGGTTTGCTACAACACCGGCTATTTGCTGGTCGTGCAATGGACGCCCTTTGGCGCCATTCTCGAAGGCGGCACGGAAGAGCAGAAGGCACGCCTTTTGCCTGGTCTCGCTTGCGGCGACTTGCGTGGCGCACTCTCCATTACCGAAGCCCAAAGCGGCTCCGACGTCTCCGGCATCCGCACCACGGCGCGTCGCAAGAACGGCGGCTATGTACTGAACGGTTCGAAGATCTGGTGCACGAATTCGCATATTGCCGACTTCATTCTCGTCGCCGCGAAGACGCTCGATGAGCAAGGTCAGCCGCTGGGCATCAATCTCTTCATCGTCGATCGCCACACACCGGGCCTCACCATCGGCAACGAAGAAGACAAGATGGGCGCGCGAGGCGTGCCGTCGTGCCCGCTCTATTTCGACGACGCCTTCATCCGTGCGGATGATCGTCTCGGGCCGGAAGGCAGCCAGGGATTCAAGGTGGCGATGGAAGCACTCAACACCAGCCGCCCCATTGTCGCGGCACGTGCGGTCGGCATCGCACAGGGTGCGATCGATCACGCCGTCAAATTCATTCAGGACCGCGTCGCGTTTGGCCAGGCCATCAGCGACTTCCAGGGCGTGCGCTGGATGATCGCCGACATGGTGACGCAGACCGAAGCCGCGCGCCAGCTCGTCTATCGCACCGCGTCACTGGTCGACGCGGGTGTGAGCGGACGTGAACTCGCTCCAATGGCTGCGATGGCGAAGATGTTCGCATCCGATGTCGCGATGAAAGTCGCGACCGACGCCGTGCAGTTGTTCGGCGCGGCAGGCATCTCCAACGAGTATCCGATCAACCGTTATTTCCGCGACGCGAAAGTGGTGCAGATCATCGAAGGCACCAACCAGATCCAGCGCAATATCGTCGCGGACAACGTGCTGGGCCGTATCAGGAAGAACCAAGAGCGACAGCCAGGCTGACGAGCGAGCGACAATCACCGAGGAACAGGCAATGGAAGAAATTGAAACGGTTGGTTTGGGTATCCACTGGGAGGATCTGCCCGTCGGACGCAAATTCAAGACGGTGGGCCGGACCGTTACCGAAACGGACGTCGTGAACTTCGTTTCCGTGACCGGCATGCTGGAAGTGCTGTTCACCAACACCGAGTTCCTGAAGGAGCAGTCCGCCATCAAGGGTCGCGTCGCGCCGGGCGCGCTCGTGTTTACGCTCATGGAAGGGCTGCTCACACAGGCCACCATGCAGGGCGTCGGCTTCGCGTTCCTGAACATGGAGCTGGATATCAAGGGTCCAACCTATGTCGGCGATACGATTCATGTCGAATGCGAAGTCATCGAATGCCGACCCAGCAAAGGGCGCCCCGGACTTGGCCTCGTACGCACGCGTAACCGCGTGATCAAGCAGGACGGCGAAGAAGTGATGGTGTACACGCCGCTCAGGCTCGTGAAGGGAAAAGAGTACAAGGCCTGAGCATGGAAAATCCACAACAACCCCTTGAACGGGCCACGGGCCCGTTAGCCGGTGTTCGCGTGATCGACCTGACCATCAACGTGCTCGGTCCGGTCGCCACGCAATTGCTCGGCGACATGGGCGCGGATGTCATCAAGATCGAACCGCCCGACGGCGATCAGAACCGCAAGAACGGCCCCGGCCATAACCCTGACATGGCCGTGTTCTACACGATCATGAACCGCAACAAGCGCAGTATCGTGCTGAACCTGAAGCAGGCCGAGTGCCGCGAAGCGCTGCTCAAGCTTGTCGAGACGGCCGATGTCATCGTGCACAGCATGCGACCGAGCGCGGCCGAGCGCCTCGGCATCGGCTACGAAGCCGTGCGCGCGCGAAATCCACGCATCGTGTACGCGTCGGGCGCGGGTTACCGCATCGATGGCCCCTACAAGGATCGCCCCGCGTTCGATGACGTGATCCAGGGCGAAAGCGGCATTGCCGCGATGAACCGCGACATCGACGGCTCACCGCGCTATTTCCCTACGGTGATCGTCGACAAGTTCTGCGGTTACGTGCTGGCGTCGTCGATCAGCATGGCGCTTTTCCATCGTGAGCGCACCGGCGTCGGTCAACTCGTCCACGTGCCGATGTTCGAGACGATGCTGCAGTTCAATCTCTTCGAGCATCTTTGGGAAGGCGCGCTCGGCTCCAATGATGGTACGGGTCTTGGCTATCCCCGCATGTTTTCGCCGTATCGCAGGCCCTATGCGACGAAAGACGGCCACATCTGCTTGCTCGCGGTAAACAACGATCAGTGGCGCCGCGTGCTATGCGCGATCGATGCGGCGCACCTGCTCGACGATCCGCGCTTCTGCCACATGACCGAGCGCATGCGCAACATCAACGAGCTGTACCGCATCGTCGGCGATGCCATCCGCAACAAGACCACGGCGGAATGGAATGCAATTTTCGCATCGGCGGACGTGCCGCACGGCCCCGTACGCGACCTCAAAGACCTGATGCACGATGCATACCTCAAGGAGACCGGCTTCTTTCAGCGTGTCGACCACCCGACCGAGGGTGAAATGGTCATGACGTCGATCCCGGTGCACTTCTCCGAGTCGCCCGGCAACGTTCGCTATCTGCCGCCGAATCTCGGCGAGCACAGCATCGAAGTGCTCATCGAGGCCGGCTATAGCGCAAGCGAAGCCAGCGCACTCGTTGCCCGTGCCACGGGAAAAAGCGAAACCGCCACCGAAGCGTTGAGCAAAGACTAACTGGCGCGCATGCGCGTCGCACATCACGGAGGGAATCAATGAAGGGGCTCAAGGAGAAGGTCGTCGTCGTCACCGGCGCCGCGGGCGGGATCGGAACCGCGATCAGCAAACGATTCGGCGAGGAAGGCTCGACGGTCGCGCTGTTCGACCTGAACGAAGAAGGCGCTGCGCGTGTCGCGGCGGAAATCGAGGCGGCAGGGGGCAAGGCGCGTGCGTACCGCGTCGACATCACGGATCACGAAGGCGTGCATGCCGCAGTAGCAAAAGTCGAGGAGGAACTTGGTCCGATCGACGTTCTCGTCAACAACGCCGGCTGGGACATGGGGGCTTTCTTCCTGCAAACCGAGAAACCGTTCTGGGACAAAGTCGTTGCGATCAATCTGTACGGTCCGCTGAACATGCACCATGCCGTGCTGCGGCGCATGGCCGAACGCGGTCGTGGCCGCGTCGTCAACATTTCGTCGGATGCCGGGCGCGTGGGCTCTTCGATGGAAGCGGTGTACTCGTTCTGCAAAGGCGGCCTGATCGCATTCACGAAGACGATGGCGCGCGAGATGGCCCGCCAGCAGATTCCCGTCAACGTCGTCTGCCCCGGCCCCACCGCCACCCCGCTGCTCGACAATCTCGCGCAAGGCGAGAAAGGCGAGCGCATCAAGGCCGCGCTCGTCAAGGCCGTACCGTTCGGCCGGATGGGCGAGCCTGGCGACATCCCCGGCGCGGTGGCCTTCCTCGCAAGCGACGACGCCGCTTTCATCAGCGGCCAAGTCATCAGCGTCTCCGGCGGTCTGACGATGGCCGGCTAATCACCGCGTCGGACCTCTTCAACAACCCACATCGGAATACGACATGGAATTCAAGGACATTATCTACAAGGAGGCGGATGGTGTCGCGACGATCACCATCAATCGCCCCAGCGTCTACAACGCATTCAACGCCAATACCTGCGAAGAACTCATCAAGGCCTTCGGTCTCGCCGGATGGAACAAGGATATCGGCGTCGTGGTGCTCACGGGTGCGGGCGAAAAGGCGTTCTGCACGGGTGGTGACCAGTCCGGCGACGGCTACAACGGGCGCGGCACCGTGGGTCTGCCGATCGAGGAACTGCAAAGCATCATCCGCGACATTCCGAAGCCGGTCATCGCACGTGTCAATGGCTACGCGATCGGCGGCGGCAACGTCCTCGTGACGATCTGCGACCTCGCCATTGCGTCGGAAACCGCGATCTTCGGTCAGGTCGGCCCGAAGGTCGGCTCGGTCGATCCGGGTTTCGGCACCGCGTACCTCGCACGCATCATCGGCGAGAAGCGCGCGCGCGAAATCTGGTATCTGTGCCGGAAATACAGTGCCAAGGAAGCGCTCGACTGGGGCCTCATCAATGCGGCCGTGCCGCCCGAGCAACTCGATGCGGAAACGAAGAAGTGGTGCGACGAGATTCTGCAGATGAGCCCCACCGCCATTGCGCTGGCAAAACGCTCGTTCAATATCGACACCGAGAATATTCGCGGCATCGGCGCGTTCGCGATGCAGGCGCTCGCGATGTATTACGACACGGACGAGTCGAAGGAAGGCGGCAATGCGTTCCGCGAAAAGCGCAAGCCGGAGTTCCGCAAGTACGTGAAATAAGATAAGGCAACAACATGGCGACAGGTGGGTAACCCGTCGCCATCCCAACGCATTTCAAACCTTGTGCTCGTGCAGCGATCCCGACGCACGGGCAGATCACGCGGGGAGACCGCGGCGCGCCCTATTCCGCGCCGCCGGCGGTCCGAATGTCCATCCGGTCCTGGTTGCGCGGCAACTGATCGGTGCACGTGCCGTCTTTCTGTTATTGATACCCGTGTTGATGCTTCCGATATTGGCCTAACCGGCGCGCGGTTGACATTCCCATATGGGAGGCAATGTGTACGCGCTCGAAGGAAAGCTATGGACCCGATCCACGATCCTGCGCAGCCGAGCGCAGACTACGACGCATTGCTGCGCCTGATATATGAAGGCCCGCTGGAACCCGAACCATGGCGCATATTTCTGCGCGAGATCAGACGGCGCCTGCAATGCGGCTATGCAAATCTGGCCTTCCACGGTGTGGCGCCCGCGCCGGCGGAAATCATCGGTATCGAGGACGCCGACTGGGATTGCTCGCCTCACGGGCGGCGCTATCAGGATGCCTACGCAAAGCTCGACCCACTTCCCTACCTCGCGATGCAGCCCGGTGAGCACTATCTGCTCGAGGATCTGCTGGCCAGCGCTGGCGCAGCGGGTGACCGGTTCTATCGAGAATTTCTGCAGCCCGCCGGTATGGACCGCATGATCATCCTGTACGTGGCCGAGCCGGGCGGAATGCGTGCATGGTTGAGCGTGGCTCGCAAGGAGCCCGCGCCGCCGTTCGCCGATGAAGAAAGCGCACTGATTCGCGCAATCGCTCCGCATTTGACCAGCGCCCTCAAACTGTTCGCGACGCTGACGAGAAAGGAGATCGAGCGCAGCGTCTACCGGGATGCCGTCAACCACTTTGCGATCGGTACCATCATCCTCGACCGCCTCACCAAGGTGATCGATGTCGATGACGTTGCCACCCGCGTCATGGCGGAAAATCCGGTTCTCACCATCCGCGGTGAGCAGCTGCAAATTGCCTCGGGCGAGTGACCTGCGGCGGAATTTTGTAGCCAGTCACGCAGTGAGTCTCGCGTCGATATTATCGGAATCCAGCCAGGCTCGACGGACCGTGGCCGGAGGTTGGTAGCGATGAGCGCTGTGGGGCCGGCGCTCGTTATAGAACTGCCGCCAGCGCTCGATGAGCACCTTGGCCTCGGCGCGGCTGCGGATCCATTCGCGGTTTAGCAATTCGTCTCGCAGTTTGCCGTTGAAGCTTTCGACGAATCCGTTTTGCCATGGACTGCCAGGCGCAATGAAGGCCGGACCGATTGCAGCGTCTCGCAGCCAACGCATGACCTTGGCAGCGGTAAATTCGGCGCCGTTGTCCGACCGAACAAACGCGGGCTTGCCGTACAGCCGCATGAGTCGCGATAGCGTCAAGATCACGTCCTGCGACCGCAGGCTGGCGCCAACCTCGATCGCCAGACACTCGCGGGTATATTCATCGATCACGCATAGCA
The DNA here is from genome assembly GCF_905400185.1 of Burkholderia sola. Lineage (NCBI taxonomy): Bacteria > Pseudomonadati > Pseudomonadota > Betaproteobacteria > Burkholderiales > Burkholderiaceae > Burkholderia > Burkholderia sola. The sequence goes on along the minus strand of NZ_FR989677.1, from coordinate 137,347 downwards.
TCTTCAAGGCCCGGCCATCCACCAGTTGATCGTGCACAAAGTCATAGCTCCAAACCGAATTGGGCTGTGTGGCGCCTGGCAGGCGTATGTCGTCGCCGCAACGACGTCGGCGCGGACGTCGGCGCGCAATGTTGAGCTGAAGGGCTCGCCACATTCGCCGCACGCGCGATTCGCTCAACGCCAGCCAGGCCGACATCCGGCGATAGCCGAAGCGCGGCACCTCTTGCGCGGCCGCCATCAGCCTCTCGCCCAAACTCCGATCCTTCTCCGGTTGCTTGAGCGTATAGGTCGCCACTCGGCGGCTCAGTCCCAGGTAGCGACATGCCTTGCGTTGCGAGAGCCCCCGCCGAGTCAGGACTTCCAGCGCTTCGCGCCGGCCCGTCGGGGTGATCATTTTTTTCGGCTGAACTCCTTCAGGCCATCGATTACCAGCATCTGCTCAGCGATCAGGCGCTTAAGCCGATCGTTCTCCGATTCCAGCTCCTTGAGCCGACGAGCGTCAGCCACGTCCATCCCGCCGAACTTGTTGCGCCAACGATAGAACGTCTGTTCCGAAATGTTGTGGCGCTTGCATAGATCCTTCACCGGCTCATCCCGGCTCTCGGCCTCGCGCAAGATGCGGATGATCTGCTCGTCGGTAAATCGCTTCTTCATCGAGTCCTCCTTGTCCCTAGGATAAAAGAGAACTCACTTGCCGGATGGCTACAAGAAACGTCTCAGGTCACGAGGCCAACAAGGAGTTCGAGGCACTGATCCAGTCGGGCCTGGCTGCCGGGGCCCGCACGTTCTGCCGCGCGATGCGGCTTCCGCGGCATCCGCATTTGGGGTTGCTGGTACGCAGCGTCGACGGGCCATTACGTTGCATCAGCAACAGCGCGCCTGCGCTCGCCGTTCACATCAGCGACTCGCGTATGGAACGGACGGCGCCCGAACGCCAGCTGATGGCCCTGCTCGGGCTTTCGCGCACGGAGGCGGAGTTGGCCGTGCAGCTTTGCCATGGACGTACGCTGGTCGAGGCCGCCCAGGCCCTTGGCCTGACCGAGCAAACCGTCCGGACCTACTCCAAGCAGATCTTCGCCAAGACAGGCGCCCGACGACAGGCGGATCTCGTCCGTCTTATCCTCACCAGCGTCGCAACCCTCGCGGCCTAATGGTAGGGGTCGCGCTCACGGCGATGAAATCAGGGACTGTCCAATGATCCCGATTCCGCGGCGCTCGATCTTCGCCATGACGCCGTCTATGTCATGAGCTTGTTGAGCCGATTCGCAGATGCCACCGCGTCGTCGATCATCTCGTCGAAGATTGCCTCGACGCTCCTGACCGCATCGGCAAAGACCGCCGCATGGCCGTAGTCGATCATGCCCTTGCGGGTGTCGCCGGTCACGTACGCCTCGTGTGCAAGCGCGCCCATCACGTGGGGACGGAAGCGCTCAAACTCGGTCACCTGCGCGCGATCGAGTTCCAGAACCGCCTCGGCGCTCTCGTTGCGCAGCACGCGGTGGTGATCACGAATCGCCGACTTGACCACGACGCTCTCGCTGCCGTCGCCCTCAACGACCTTCGCCTTGACATCCGGATGAGTCCACAGCTCCTCGGCAACCAGCATGCGCGTGCCCATGATGACAGCATCGCCCCCCATCGCCAGAACACCCGCGAGTTGCCGCCCGGTACCGATGCCGCCGCCTATCACCACGGGCAAGTCAATTTCCCGCGGCGCCTGCGCGGCCTGAACGATGCTGCCGATCTGATAGATGCCGGGATGGCCGCCGCATTCGTTACCGACGACGATCACACCGTCGACACCCATGCGCATCGCCGTATGCGCGTAGCGCACGGCGGGCACCTTGTGCAGAACCTTGACGCCCGCTTCCTTCAGTAGCGGTACGATCGCTTCCGGGCTCGCGCCGGCCGTCTCGACGCAAACGACGCCCTCTTCGATCAGAATGCGGATCTGTTGCTTGACACGCTCCATGCCGCCCGCTTGCCGCGATATGTAGAGATTGACGCCAAATCGCTTCGCGCCGCTGAGTTCTCGACAGGTGCGCAACTCGTCGCGAAATTCGTCAGCATCGGGAAAGCCGGCACCGACAATGAACCCCATTCCGCCCGCGTTGACGACGGCGGCAACATATCGGGCGTCTGACACCCGCGGCCCGAGACCGCCGCAAAGAATGGGGTGACGAATGCCGAGCAGATCGGTAATTCGCGTCTTGAGCATCTGGGGGCGCACGTTGCCGACTCCTGGTTCAGGTTAGCGAAACGAGATCGTGTGGCCGCCGTCCACCGCGATCGTCTGACCGTTGATATAGCCACCCGACGGTGAAGCCAGCAGGACGGCAAGCCCGGCGATCTCCTCAACCTCGCCGAAGCGTTGCGAAGGATTGCGGCCACGGTACCACTCGACCATCGCGTCATCCTCCCATTGCGAACGCGCCATTTCGGTCTTGAAGGTTCCGGGCGCGATGCAGTTGGCCGTGATGCCCTTCGCGGCGAATTCAGTCGCGAGATTTCGCACCAGTTGCATGTCCGCGGCCTTGGTGAGCCCATACGTTCCCGTCACGGGGTCGCCGAACAGGCCGACCACCGAGGCTACAGAAATGAAGCGGCCATAGCCGCGCTCGATCATGCCGGGCATGGTCATCTGAGCGAGCCAGATATTGCTCTGCACGTTGACCTGCATGAACTTGTTGAACGTCTCGTCCTGCAGGTCGAGGACGGACCCGACCCACGGATGAATTGCTGCATTGGCCATCACGATATCGACTCTGCCCCACTCGCCGTTCGCTGCATCCACGAGATTTTGCAGCTCTGCCTTCCGCCCGATGTTGCAGGCAAACGGCATGGCCGCGCGGCTGCCGATCCTTTCGTTGATCGCTTGCGCGGCAGTTTCGCAGACGTCGCCATTGCGGCCCGAAATAACGACTTTCGCACCATGCTCGGCCATGCCGAGCGCGCTGGCGTACCCGATGCCACGACTCGATCCGGTGACGATGGCGACCTTGTCAGTCAAGTCGAAAAGCGAAGAGCGCATGTGTACTCCACACAAAATTGGCGGTGTGCCGATGAAAAAGGATCGCCGGGCAGAATCAGTCCTTGTTGCGTTTCTGCTGGGCGATGAAAGCCGATGCGATCTCGTGATGCTCGTTGCTGAGCGTCGCAGCAAGTTGCCGCGCAAGCGTCGTATCGAGCATCTGCGCCGCGCTGCGATGAAGGTGAAGATTCATCAGCTTCTTGGTTTCGCGCAGCGCTTGACGCGGTTGTTTGAGCAGTTTTTCGGCCAGCGCCAACGCCTCGTCCATCAGCTTTCCGGGCTCCACGACGCGATTGGCGAGGCCGTATTCAACCGCCTGGTGCGCAGTGATGCGATCGCCGGTGAAGATCAGCTCCTTCGCCCGCAGAAGGCTCGTGTAGAGCGGCCACGCCACGGAAATTCCATCGCCGACGACGAGACCGATGTTGATATGCGGCTCGGCCAGAAACGCCTTCTCGGACATCAGCACGATGTCGCACAGCGTAGCCATCGTCGCGCCCCAACCCACCGCGGGGCCGTTGACTGCCGCGATGATCGGGATCGGTACGTCGATGAAACCGTGTATGGTCTGGCGCGCGTTCTCTTGAACGCGCCGGGCAAAATCAGCGTCGTCGAGCGTCTTGACGAAGTGGTTCATGTCTCCGCCCGCGCTGAATGCCCGCCCCGCGCCGGTGAAAATGGCCACGCGTGCATCGGCATCTTCAGCGAGCGCGGCGAATAGCTTCGGATAGCTGAAAAGCATCTCCGATGTCGATGCGTTCAGATCGGCCGGCCGGTTGAGCGTGATGATGCGCAAGCCGCCGTCGGCTTTCACCTGAATATCGTCTGGAAGGCCGTAGAGATTTGTCATGTTGGTAGCCAACTTGGGGCGAAGTCGCTGGATGAGCGGGCGAGCCTGCGCCCGCGTTATGCGGTTTGTCTGGAAGGTCGGCTACTTCTGCACCTGCCACGCCATGCCGCCGCGTTGCCTTCGTTCCGCCAAAGCCTCTTTCTCGATACGCAATGCTTCTTCGAGCGTTGCCAGTGCACCCTGATCGATCACGCGCTTGACTGTTGCGACGAGATCGGGATCGCGGCTCGCAATCGTATTCGCTACCGCCGCGGCACGCTCCATCAACTGATCGTGCGCAAGCACCTCGTTGACGAGGCCGATGCGCAATGCCGTGGCCGCGTCGATCGGCTCGCTCGTGAAGCTGAACTGCTTGGCCCACCTTGAGCCCACGATATGCGGCAACCGCGCAGTCATTCCACCACCGGCAAGTGCGCCAATTTTCGTGTGCGTGTCGGCAAAGCGTGCGCGCTCCGACGCGATGATGAAATCGCACCCCATCGCAAGCTCGAGCCCGCCGGTGACGGCGGCGCCGTTCACAGCCGCGATGACGGGCTTGCTAATGCGCGCCCACATATCGATCATTTCCGCGACTCGCGCACGCGGCGCATCGGGGGCGGAGAAGTCATTCAGATCGAGTCCCGCGCAAAAGGCCGGATCGGCGCCCGTGACGATGAGCACACGCAGGCTTTCGTCGGCTTCGAACCGGTGGATTGCGTCGACGAGCGCTTCAGTCAACGCAAGGTTCAACGCGTTGCGGGCGTCGGGCCGATTCAGTGTCAGCGTGAGAACCACGCCCTCTTGCGTCAGGTCCAGCAAATCGGCTCGCTTTGCGTCCATGTCAGTGCCTCGATAGGGGTTCACGCAGCTGCAGCCAAGGCCTCGCGCTGGATCTGCCGGGCATAGCGATTCAGGTGATAGTCCATGTTGCCGAACAACGTGTCGAGCACGAGGTGGCGGCGATAATGATGGCCCACCTTGTATTCGTTGGTGATGCCGTAGCCGCCGTGCAGTTGGATGCCTTGCTGCGTGACGAACTTCGCGCTGCGAGTGGTCTGCGCCTTGCAGCCCGAAATTTCAACGCTTCGCTTTTCACTGTCCTCGCTGAGCGCGGCCAATGCACGATGCAGGGTTGCTCGCGCCTGCATTGCCTCGATCGCCATGTCGGCCATCCGGTGTTGCAGTGCCTGGAAGGTGCCGATTGCAACGCCGAACTGCTTGCGCGTCTTCAGGTATTCGGAAGCGAGTTCGATGGCGTCTTCCATATCGCCCACGAGCTCGGCGCAGAGCGCGACGATCGCTTCGTCAACCGCGCCCTGCAATCCTTCGAATGCACGACCAGCGTCGCCGACGACATCGGACTGCGCGACCATCACGCCTTCGAGCAGCAGGTCGGCCGACGGTGTGCCATCGAGCAGCTCATACGTCTTGAGCGTCACGCCGGATTGTTCTGGATCGACGAGAAACACGCCGATGCCGCCCGTGTCACTGACCGCCCCCCCGGTGCGAGCGACGACGAGCAGGCGATCGGCGACCGGCGCGCCGACCACGAGCGTCTTGTAACCGTCGAGACGCCAGGCGCCGTCTGACGTCTGGTTCGCCGTGGCCGTTACGTAATGCAGCTGGCCGCGCGCGTCACGTTCGCTATGCGCGACCGCGTAGACGGCCTCTCCGGAGGCGATCTCACCGAGAATCGTTTCGCGCTGCCCTTCGCGGCCACATCGCATCACGATCGACGCCGGAAGCACACCGCACATCACGTAGGGTTCCAACACCAGTGCGCGCCCGATCTGCTCGGCCACGATGGCGCTTTCCACCGGCGAGAAACCGAGCCCGCCCATCTCCTCCGGCACCGCGATGCCAAACCAGCCCATTTCCGCGAGCGTGTGCCACGTCTTGCGCGAAAAGCCGCCGCCTTGCGTAGCCAGATGACGGCGATATTCGAACGTATAGCTCTTTTGCACGAAGCGTTGCGCGCTTTCTTGCAACATCCGCTGTTCGTCGCTCAACTCAAAGTCCATGCTGCACCCTCTTTGTACCGGCAATTGATACGATCGCCCGCAATGGGGATCGACGGATAGTCGTGACTCGACGCGGCGTCACAGGTCGAACATCGCCTTCGCGATGATGTTGCGCTGAATTTCGGCCGTCCCGCCATAGATCGTGCAAGCGCGCCGATAGAAAACCTCGGCAGCGAGGCCGGGCGCATAGTCGGGTCCGATAAACGACATGTCGCGCAGTGCATGGTCTTCATTCGGATCCGGATAGAACACGGCACCGTAGTCACCAATCACTTCCAGCAGCATCTCCGTGAGCTTCTGATGAAGCTCCGAGCCTCGCACCTTCAGCATGGAGCCGATTGCCATGCCACCGCTGCGCTCGTCTATCCCCTGATGCAGAATCTTCTGCACTGCCATATCGATTGCGCGAACCTCGAGTTCATGCTGCGCGAGGCGCATCGCAAACGTCGGATCCTCGATCAATGGCTTGCCCGCCATGCGCTCACGCGACGCGTAGTGCCGGATCTTGCGCAGATAGCGCTTGAGCGCCGGCGCTTCGGCGCCGAGGAACGCGCGCTCGTTGAACAGCAGGAACTTCGTATATCCCCAGCCCTTGTTCACTTCGCCGATCAGGTTTTCAGCAGGCACGCGCACGTTGTCGTAGAACACTTCGGCCAGGTGATGGCAGCCGTCGAGCGACCCGATGGGCCGCACCGTAACGCCCGGCGATGCCATGTCGAGCAGCAGGAACGATATGCCCTTTTGTGGCTTCGCTTCGCTATCCGTGCGCACCAGTACGAAGTTCCATTGGCCATAGGCGCCGAGGCTCGTCCAGATCTTTTGTCCGTTGACGATGTAGTGGTCTCCATCGCGAACCGCCGTCGTACGCAGCGACGCGAGATCGGAACCCGAGCCCGGCTCCGAAAAACCCTGTACCCAGAACACCTCGCCGCGCTGAATAGGCGGAAGAAATCGCCGCTTCTGCTCTTCGTTGCCGAACTCGCAAATCACCGGGCCGACGAGCGATACACCCGCCTGATTCTGCGTGGGAGCACCGGCCAGATAACATTCTTCCTCGAAGATGTAGCGCTGCATCGCGGTCCAGCCCGTGCCGCCGTCGGCAACGGGCCAATGCGGCACCGACCAACCGCGTGTTTCATGCAGAATACGGGTCCAGCGCTGAGAATCGTCGTCGCCTGCGAGAAAGCCCTGCTGCCCACGGAATGCCATGTCAGCCGGCAGGTGATCTTTGAGGAATGCCCGGACTTCTTCACGGAACGCAATGTCCGCAGGGTCTACGCGAAAATCCATAGTGTTTAGCTTCCAGCGTTTTCGGTACGTTGAACTCGATTTGCGTCGGCTGCCGCTACGTTGCCGACGAGCGTACGTGGCGTCGGCGGCATGCGATATAGCTCTTCCACGACGCCACGACGCCGCTCGAGCACATTGCGTTGGCTGATCGCACTTTTCGCGCTCAGTTCACCGTTGTCGAGCGTGGGCTGCTCGCTCTCGAGCACGATGCGTGCGATTCGGGCGGAACTGCCCCCAGCACGCGACGCAAGCATGTCGACGCACGTCTGGAAGTGGGCCAGCACGCCGCGACTGTTGACGATCTGATCGGCACCAGGCGCCGGATCGTGAAGGTCGTCGCAAAGCCCGCGGCACGCTTCCACGTCGGGGAATACGAGTGCGGTCACGTAGTCACGGTCGTGCCCCGCAATAACGACGTCGCGCGCGTACGGTGCGAAAATTTTCAGCGCATGCAGACGCAACTCGGCAACGTTGACCCATGTGCCCGTGGACAGTTTGAAATTCTCGGCAATGCGGCCGTCGAAGCGCAGGCCGAGTTCGAGGCGGTCGGGGTCGATGAACGTTGCGGCGTCGCCGGAACGGAAATAGCCCTCCTCGTCGAACGCCGCAGCGGTGCGCTCGGGATCTTTCCAATACCCCGGCGTAACGCAGTCGCCAAGGAAGCGGATTTCCAGCTTGGCTCCGACCGGCGCCACCTTCACCTTCACACCCGGCACAGGCAATCCCGCAATCGCCTCGCGCCGCGGATCCCAGGCTGCCGACAACGGCGTGGGGCCCGCCTCCGTGCTGCCAATGCCCGACATGATGAGCACGCGCTGGCCTATCGTGCGCACGGCGAGTTCGTCGAGCTCGGCCCAGATGTACTCCGGCAGACTTGCGCCGCCGTAGTAGATCAGCGCGAGCTTGCTGAAGAATTTTTCGCGCAGGGCCTTGTCGGCTTGAAGATGCGGAATGAGTGCGGCCAACCCCTGCGGCGTGTTGAGGTAGACCACCGGCGCGATCTCCCGCAATGCCTGCACCGTCGGGCCAATTTCCTCCGGCGTCGGCTTGCCAGGGTCGAGGTAGTAAGTCCCCCCACCGTACAGCACCATGCCGAAGTTGTGCGTCCCGCCGAAGGTGTGGTGCCATGGAAGCCAATCAACGAGATCCGGCGGCCCGTCCTGAAGGAATGCGAACACTTGCGCGACCTGCTGTCGATTGCTGCACAACATCCGCTGCGGGTAAATGACGCCCTTCGGCGTGCCCGTCGTTCCCGACGTGAACATGATCTTGCCGACGGTATCCGGGCCGACTTCCTCGAACGCCTTTTCGACTTCGGCCGTAACTGGTGTCGTCAGCCATTCCGCGACGCGCGAACCAGCTCGTCCCTCCGGCAACGGACCGGCGACGACACATTCAACGTCGCCGAACACCTCGCGCAATGCGCGCCCATACAGAGCGCCGTCATCCGCGAAGACGAGGCCAGGCGTGCACACGGTCGCGAGTTGCTTGAGCTTCGCAAAGTCCTGCGATAAAAGCGAATACGCAGGCGTCACCGGAATATAAGGAACCCCGACGTGTAACGCGGCGAGCGCGAAGAGCGCGTGCTCGAAACTTCTATCCGAAAGAATCATCAACGGACGAGACGGAGACAAACCTCGATCGAGCAGCGCCTGCCCCAGTGCGCGTGCACCGTCGAGCGCCTGCTTATAGGTGAGGGACTCCCATGACTTGCCGTCCGGCGTGCGCCGTGCAAGCAACGCGCACTCTGGTGTAACGCGCGCCCAATGTTCGAGCCGCTCGGTCAAGCGGAGCGGATAGGGCTCGAGCGCCTCCTTCAGTTCATACACCACGCTCCCATCGGGCCTTCGCTCGACGTTGGCATCCATGCTGCCAAGGCGTATCGGGCGAAGCGGTACATCCATCAGGGCATCGTGCGAAGCCTTACCTGCATCCATCTAGATCGTCCTGTTGTCATCTGGCAAGCCACGTCCCGCAAGCGCTCGAATCCGCTTCCATCCGACGGAAATCCTGCGGGCCACGAATCGCCAATAATTGAACGTCAATCGTAATTTTGAACAAACATAGCGCGAAATCGAACTCGCGTCCATCCGTTTTCACCCACCGAGATTGCCTGATGCCGACCACGGGTTCCGGCGCGCATGTCCAACGAAATACGTGACACGGTCACCCCATTGCGCACCGCACAATCACGTGGACACCAGACCAAAAATACGCTACTTTATGAACGGTATTCATATTTCTAAACATCATACACTGATCATTGTCGATCGCCGAATCAAGGAGCCATCATGTCTGACGAGGTTGTCGTCACCGCGGCCGTTCGTACCGCCATAGGGGATTTCGGCGGTGCGCTCGCGAGTATTCCTCCCACGCAGCTAGGCGCGACCGTCGTGCGCGCGTTGCTCGATCGCACAAGTCTGCCCGGCGCGGATGTTGGTCACGTGGTATTCGGCAATGTGATCCATACCGATCCGCGCGACATGTACCTGGCGCGCGTCGCCGCGCTCGAGGGCGGCGTCAGCGCGGACGCTCCGGCGTTGACACTCAACAGGCTGTGCGGCTCTGGCCTCCAGGCCATTATTTCCGCCGCACAGGCTATCGCGCTCGGCGATACTGAAATTGCCATCGGCGCAGGTGCCGAGAGCATGACGCGGGCAGCGTACGTTGCGACTAGCGCGCGTTGGGGCTCGCGCATGGGCGATATCCGTCTGATCGATATGATGGTCGGTGCGCTGACCGACCCGTTCAGCGCTTGCCATATGGGTGTGACTGCCGAGAACGTCGCGAAAAAGTATGGTGTTTCGCGGGACGATCAGGATCAGCTCGCCGTCGAGTCGCACCGGCGCGCCGCCCGAGCCATCCATGATGGCCACTTCCGCGAGCAAATCGTGCCCGTGGCGCTCCGAACGAAAAAGGGCGAGAGCGTTTTCGATACCGACGAGCACGTGCGGCCCGGCACGAGCGTCGCGGATCTCGCCAAATTGCACCCGGCATTCGAGAAGGACGGCACGGTGACAGCCGGTAACGCGTCCGGCCTCAACGATGGCGCCGCGGCAGTGCTGCTGATGGCGCGTCGCACCGCCGAACAACGGGGTCTTCGCCCGCTTGCGCGACTCGTTTCCTGGGCACATGCGGGCGTCGATCCCCAGTACATGGGCATTGGCCCGGTGCCTGCGACTCGCAAGGCGTTGCAGCGCGCTGGCCTGACGGTGGCCGATCTCGACGTCATCGAAGCGAACGAAGCCTTCGCAGCACAGGCTTGCGCCGTTGCGAAGGAACTGGAATTCGACAGCGCCAAGGTCAATCCGAACGGGTCGGGTATCTCGCTCGGCCATCCGATAGGCGCAACCGGCGCCGTCATTGCCGTGAAAGCGATTCACGAATTGCACCGTTGCGGTGGCCGCTATGCGCTCGTGACGATGTGCATCGGCGGGGGTCAGGGCATCGCTGCGATCTTCGAACGCATTTGACACCGCGCGCGAGCTGCGGGAAGCGTCCTTCGTGCTGCATGACGCGCAGCACGAAGGACGGCTTCGCCATTGAAGTGCTGCCGGCACGACGTTCGACGCACGTGAGTTTCGCACTGACTCCATCGTCCTTGCCGGCAAAGCAACGGGTTTCGCCGATGCATGCGCTGCCGCAGACGCATCATGACGTGGCCCGGCCGCTGCCCCCTCACGTCGAGCGGCCAGGCGATCAGCACCGTCGCCATTTCGACTGAGTTCACGGCCGTTCAATACAAGCCGCCTGCAAGCGCGTGTCGGATCTCCGCGTACATGCAGGCGTATTCCAAACACGCCGACGACGCTCAGCGTTCTTCCGCGAACGCGGCCAGGCGACCGTGAATGAGCGCGCGCGCCTCGGCGACCATCCGGCTCACGAGTTGCTCGCAGGTGGGAATATCGTCGATGAGCCCGATCGCGAGACCGGCCGGGAACGTGCCGTCTTCCGTATCCCCGGTCTCGTACATGCGTTTGCCGCGCTCGCCGCTCACGAGCGGTTTGAGATCCGCGAACGTCGCACCTTCCTTGTGCTCGAGTTCGAGCACTTTCTCCGCGACCGAATTCCTGAAAATGCGCGAGGTGTTCTTCAGCGTGCGGAAAATCAATGCGGTGTTGCGTTCGTCGTTCTCGACCAGTCTGCGCTTGACGTTCTCATGAATCGGCGCCTCCTGCGTGGCCATGAATCGCGTGCCCATGTTGATCCCATCCGCGCCGAGCGCGAGTGCCGCGACCATGCCGCGTGCGTCGGCAATGCCGCCCGATGCAATCATCGGAATACGCAGTTTCGCGGCTGCAGCCGGCAACAGAATGAGGTTGGGGACGTCGTCTTCGCCGGGATGGCCGGCACATTCGAAGCCGTCCACGCTCACTGCGTCACATCCCAGCGCCTCCGCTTTCAGCGCATGACGCACGGAAGTGCATTTGTGGATCACCTTGATTCCCGCTGCCTTGAACGCGGGCATGTACGCCTTGGGATTGCGCCCCGCCGTCTCGACGATCTTCACGCCGTTCTCCACGATCGCGTGCACGTATTCATCGTACGGAACCGGTTTGATCGTCGGCAGTATGGTGAGGTTCACGGCGAAAGGCTGATCCGTCATCGATCGAACACGGCCAATCTCGTTGCGCAGTGCCTCGGGCGTAGGTTGCGTCAGTGCGGTAATGGTGCCCAGCGCCCCGGCGTTGGAGACGGCAGCGGCGAGTTCCGCGCGGCCGACCCACATCATGCCTCCCTGAACGATGGGATATCGAATCCCGAGCAGCTCTGTAATCCGCGTCTTCACGTCATGATCCTCCGAGGTAAGGGCAACCTGCCTTTCCAGCACGTCGCTTGTCGAGCACGCGCCGCCCGTTTACATTTACGAACTACGTGCAATTATATACACTTCATTCACGTTGCCCAACAAGAGCGCGACACATATGTGTGACGCGACGGATTGCGCGATGCATGGAGGATCAGGAGAGTTTATGAACAAACGTGACACCGAGATCGACGCTGCCCAAGCGCCGGCCCGCCCGACTCTGGATGAGGCGGAAGAAGCAGTTCGAACACTCATTCGATGGGCGGGTGACGACCCCGGAAGAGAAGGTCTCGTTCAAACACCGGCGCGCGTCGCGCGCGCGTATCGCGAATTCTTCGCAGGCTACGAAACCGACCCGATTCAGATTCTCGCGACGACGTTTTCCGAAGTGGACGGCTACGACGAAATGGTCGTGCTGAAGGACATCCGCTTCGAAAGCTATTGCGAGCACCATATGGTGCCGATCATCGGGCGCGCACATGTCGCCTACCTGCCGGATCACCATGTGGTGGGCATCTCCAAACTCGCGCGCCTCGTCGATGTCTATGCAAAGCGCCTGCAGATTCAGGAGAAGATGACCGTTCAAATCGCCGATGCGTTGAACACCGTGCTGAAGCCAAAGGGGGTCGCCGTCATTCTCGAAGCCGCGCATCAGTGCATGAGCACACGGGGCGTGCATAAGCCCGGCGCGTCGCTGGTGACCAGCCGAATGCTGGGTGCGTTTCGTGACGATCCCGCCACGCGCCGCGAATTTCTGTCGATCGTGGGCCACAGCACGATCATGCCGTTGCCGAATAGCTGAAAGCCAGTGTCGGCTCCTCGCCGACACTGGCTTTCAGACCTTCCCGATCGATTTTCCGCAAGCGCCTTATGACACTTATGCGAATCCCTGGACTTCGCTAGGCTGGCGCGTCGTGAGAGGCCACGCGTAAGAGACGTCTTCACCATTTCGTGAACTGACTGCATTGCTCATCAGAACTTCGCGCCAGGCAGCAGGCACTTCAGCTGGTGTAAGTTCATTGATCGCCTCCGAAACGCAAACGCGATCGGCAATCGCCCAGACACCATTACGCTTTTCGAAGCGGTCGATATAGCGCCCCACCGCAATTGTGTCCGGCTTGACGCGGTTCTCCCCGAAGAACAGCCAGTACGTTTCCCCGTATGCCTCTTCGCCCCTCAACTCGATACAGTGATTGAATACCATGTGGTGGTGCGATAGCTGATGCTCACTATGGTAAGCAAAGGCCCAGTCGACGAATTCCTCTGGATTGCCAACGAATGCACCGTGGTCGTCGACTGCGTCGGGGTGGTAGGCCGACAGCGTCAACTCACGATCCATGCGATCGATCCCGCGGCAATACCGGTGCACACATTCAAGTATGGCCTGTTTGTCCAACAGCGCTTCCACACGTGCTCTCAACTCATCGTTCATGGCTTCTATCGTTAGTAGATCATGGCGACAAAAAACACCACGGTGCCGATCACCGCACCGACGAAGCAATAACCCTCGCCTGTCGACGAGTCGTTTTCGCGGCCCCGCACGCGATTCGCGATCGCACATCCAGCGATGCCCGCGAATCCCGTCACACCGAGCACGGCAATCGTCATTACGATGTCGAATAGCGCGGAACGGCCCAGCTCTTCCATCTGCAGATCGCGCTGTAGCATCCAGACTGCACCGGCCAGGATCGACAGAAGCACGAGCGGCAGCCATACCCTGCGCGCTTCCCGGTTGCTCTCGCGAGGTAGCGTTCTCATCGTGCCTGTCCCTCCCTGCGCGTCTTGCCGAAGATGCGGGGCACTATCGCGCCCGGCTCACACGTTCCCCGGTCCGATTGCTTCGCGCGATCCGGATTGTCCAACGGGGGAGCATTCTTGCCGGCAAACTGACGACGATAGTGGAACGTGTAGTCCGCGATAGGACCACGCAAATCGCTGTCGAGAAGGTACATCGCATGTCTCCGATCAGACTCAAGTTCTTCGGGCTTTTTGTACAGCGCCTCTATGTGGACATCGTAGGTGACACCAAACCGTTATGCAACAACTCGTTCAATTAACTGCCTCGGTGTTTTCACTAGACTCGCCTGCAGTCAAAGGCTCGCATGTCAGCATCGGCCACGGGGCATCGCCTGCGGCTATTGCGGCACCAGGTAGCGTCGTGCGCCTTCGGCGAACAGTTGTAATGCGATGTTCAACCCGCGGATATCGGAACGATCCACCGTCGAGATGTACTGCTGCGTTGCCCTCAGGTAGGGCCCGCAACTTAAATCCGAAAAAGCGATCGTGGTCGAGGCCGCGAGCCATTTCACCCGCGAAGGCTGGCATCAAGAACGCGAACGGACGTGCGCTGTGCATACGGCTACGTGCGCGCAACCGGCCTATCGTCAAACGGGGGAAGCGATGAGCCGCCCGAAGCAGTTGCGCCGACGCGGTGTCGCGGCGCAAACAACGGGCGGCAAATGGGCGGTCAGGAAACCTGGAAGCCGCCGTCGACGGCCAGCAGCTGGCCGGTGACATAGTCCGACGCCGGCGATGCGAAGAACAGCACGGCACGCGCGATATCGAAGGGCAGGCCAATGCGCCCAAGCGGCATACGGCCGGGCTGTGTAATCGGCCCAGTTGCCTGATGCGCCTTGGTCGATTCAGCCGCGCCCTCGGTCGCCACGCCGCCGGGCAGCACTGCATTCACGCGAATTCGGTCTCCTGCGAATTCGAGAGCGGCGACCTTGGTGAGATTGTTGACGCCCGCCTTCGATGCACCGTAATCGCCGTTATCGAAAATCACGGGCTGCTGCGAAGCCACCGACGAAATATTGACAATGGAACCGCCGTTCCCCGTGGCTTGCATCCGCTTGATCGCTTCGCGCATGCAAAGAAAGGTGCCGCGCAGGTTCACGCCGAGAACCTTGTCCCACTTCTCCGCCGACGTTTCGACGAAATGCGTCTTGGGGTAGATGCCTGCATTGTTGACGAGAACATCAAGGCGCCCAAGCTTTGCCTGTACGGTTTCGTACATCGCAAGAATTGATGATTCATTGCCGATGTCCACCTTGACCGCGATCGCCTTACCGGAGGAAAGTTCGATCTGCTTGACCGTCTCCTGCGCCGCCTCCTCGTTCAGATCCGCCGCCACCACAGCCGCGCCTGCGGATGCGAGCAGCAACGCCGTTTCTCGGCCGATGCCCGAACCTGCCCCTGTCACCACGGCAACCTTCTGATCAAGACTGAATAGACTCGCCACATTCGTACTCACTGCGCCTCCTTTGGCTCGCCGAGCGAGCGGTTTATTTTCGAACGACATTCGTAAACGTAAACACCCGCTTTTCGGGTGTCAAGTTAACGCGATAACGAACGACGTCAGGAGCAACGAGAACGCAGTCAGTACGACGGTGCAACGGTTTGCATCACACCCCGGTCGGCAGTGCGATTTCGCGCATGATGTCGAGCATCGAGCGGTGCCAGGACTTTTGCGGCCGATCCGCCCACACAAGCGAGACTTCCATTTCGCTGGAGGCCGGAACGTCTTCAATGTCCACGTAGGCGACACCTTCTACCGGCAGGTATCGCGCGGAGTCCAGCATCAATCCGACGCCGAGTTCGTGCGCGACAAGGTTGAGCATCGTATAGGGGTGGCGGGCTTGCTGAGTCACGCGCGGCGACAGACCCTCCTCGCGTCGAGCGGCTTCGAATGCAGCGAACAGCGGTTGCGACATCTGTTGTGGAAATATGATCAGCGGATATCGGGCAAGATCCGCAATGCGAATCGACCGCTGCGCCGCGACGGGCCACTTCGCGGGAACCGCGGCCACGATGCGCAGACGCTCGATGACCACGCTCTCCAGGCCCGACACGTCCGCCGCGCTGGTGACCACCACGCCGAGGTCGATGCTACCGTTTTTCACGCTCGCGACAGTCAGCGCACTGCCTCGCTCGATCAATCGGACATCGACACCCGGCCATTGCCTGCGCAGCGCCTGAATGGCGAGCGGCATGATGCGTAGCGCGCACATCGGCACGAAAGCCACGCTCAGGCTAGCCAATTCGTCGGCGGCCTGGCGCACGCGCCGCTCGGCCAATTCCGCTTGCGCGATGAGCGGCTTGGCTTCCGCGAGCAGCGCGGCCCCGGCGGGAGTGAGGGAAACGCCGCGCGGCGTGCGTTCGAGCAGCTGGATGCCCAGCTGTTCTTCCAGCCGCATGATCGACTGGCTGAGCGGCGGTTGCGCCATACCGAGACGTGCGGCCGCACGCCCGAAGTGCTGGGTCTCCGCAACTGCCACGAAGTGTCTGAGATGCCGCAATTCCATGACGTGATATGACTTCGATATCGGATGCCGCCAGAATACCGCCTTTGTCCCATAGCGGTGCACTAGGTGCGAACCCTGCTCACATTTTCGAACGCATGCCCCGGCCGGTCGGGCCGTGCGAGCCCCGTCAAGCAGGGCAAGCCATGGAGCGGTCTCGTTACCTTCGCCTGCAAGGGTGGCGCGCTAGCGTGGGAAAGCGGATTGGCCGGCGTGGCGGCCGAGGTGCGCCTTCTCGCACGGCACACTTTCGGTCTGCATGCCTGCCCGCTTATTCGTTGCCCGCGCCGTGCCGACGATAGGCAGACGGACTCATCGAAACGTGTTTGTGAAAGGTGTTGCGAAACGCGCGCACATCCGAGTAGCCCACCATGACAGCGATCCGCTCGATGGAGACCTGCGTATTGCGTAGCATTCGCTTCGCTGCTTCGATACGCAATGAACATGCATAGTCCCGCGGCGTCATGTCGAGGCTTCGCGTAAAGCGCCGTAGCAACGTGGCGTGACTGACTGCCAGAACGTCCGCCAGTTCGCTGATCTTGAAGTCACGAGCGAAACGCTGTGCGAGCCAGAACTGCGCGCTGCTTACGAGTGGATCATTGCTCGACACGCGGCCTTCGTCGCGCGCGCCATCCGTTCCTGTCATCGATGCGAGCCATTGAGCGGTATGCGGTGAAATCGCACGATCAACGAGGCGCGCGACGAGTTGCCATTCGCTTGCCGGTACGGCACAGGTATATACGCCGTCGTGCTCGGCAATCGTGGCGCCCGCAGCCACGCGCACCTTCGGATAACGTGACCGCAGAAAGCCCCTGAGCACGTTCGGGACAGCAGCAGGCCCGCCGTCGAGAACGCCTGCCTGCGCGAGGAGCAATACCCCAGTGCCACTGGCCGCCAATACCGCGCCCCTGGCACGTTGCCAACGCAGCCACTCCGTTACCGGCTGCGCGTGATCGAGCAGCGTGGCGAGCGACTCTTCGCTGGCCACTGCAAAGGCCGGGATAAAAACGATGCTGTACTCGGCGCCGTCCAGCAAGTCGCCGTCGCAATCCATCTTTCGCCCGCCTGCGAATTCCAGGCCGCCCGCAGTCGCACTCAACAGTCGCACCTGCGTCTTCATCTTGTGCCGGTACGGCGGCGCGAATTGCGTAAACACGTGTCGCGCAATCAGCGCAAATCCGTCTACCAGCGCGCTCACGCTCGACAGGTAGCTGCCAGGCAGTACGAGCGCAGCAACGTCCTTCACCGGCTCACGCGGAACGGCAGGTTTGCGAATTTCGATCCCCTTATATGCAGAATTCGATCCTCTTTCGCGGCGATCTTAGCACGCATCATCGCCATCATTGCCACCGGAAAGAACGGCGTAGCCACTAGCCGCCATCAAAAGCCGCGCCATCGCGGCAAAACAGGAGACGCAAATGAAAAGCCTGGAAGACAAGCACGCCTATGGTTTGAAGGTATTCGGCGAAATCATGGGTGAAGACAAGGCCGCCGGCTTGCGCGCCGCAAGCGAGTCGGCCGGATTCGGCGCCGATATCTCACGCCTTGCCGTCAATTACGCGTTCGCGGACGTATGGGGCGACGACAAGCTCGAGCGCAAGCAGCGCAGTCTCGTGACGCTCGGCATCCTCATTGCCAGCCGGCAGACGCTCGAACTCAAGAATCACGTCCGCATCGCGGTGCGCAACGGCCTGAGTGCACGCGAACTGGAAGGTGTGCTTATTCAGGCGCTGCCGTATGCGGGCTTCCCGGCCGTCGCGTCCGCCACCACGGCCGTACTCGAGACGCTGCGGGAACTAGGCATCGACACGACCACGCGCACCTCGGAAGAACGCGGATTACTGTGAGCCGACATCGCAGCCCCCCCTTATAACAGAGGAGAAAATTTGTGAGCACACCAGTCGTGGATATCGTGGCGACGATGCACGAGTTCAACGTTTCGAACGACCTGCTCGGCAATCATGCGGCGCTGCAAAAACGGTGGGACGACGACGGCTATCTGTTCTTTCGTGACATGCTGGACCACGCGCCGCTGGAGCGCATGCGCGGTCTGTTGGTCGACCACCTCGACCGCCACGGTTTCGTGGACCGTAACGATCGGGCTGTACGATGGACCGGCAAGGAACGCGAAAATTTCAGCTTCTTTCCCGTGAAGGAGATGAATGAGCAGCGCGCCGCGCGAACCGTGATGGACGACCCCGCGATTCGTGCATTCTTTCAGCGGCTCTTCGACGTCCCCCTTTACTGGGTGCCGTTCACCGAATACCGCACATCGCCGCCCGCCATCGACAAAAGCCGCACACGCTTCGACTTCATTCACGAAGATGCGATCTACAGCGACCGCCTCGATTTCATCATTTGCTGGATCCCGCTCAGCGATATTGACGCGCAAGTCGGCGGGCTGGCCGTAGCAGAGGGGCTGCACAAACTTCCGTGCCTGCATCGCAAGGACGGCGACAAGATCATTCCCATCGAGCTCGCGAGCGTGCCCGAAAATGCATGGCGCCGCACGAACTATCGCCTCGGCGACGTCCTGTTGATGAGCCGACGCACGCCGCACTCGGGACTCAGCAATCATTCGGATCGGTTTCGCCTGTCGCTCGACACGCGCATCCTGCCGCATGGCGGTAGTTTCCCCTTCACGCCGCGGCTACCCTTTGTGGGCACGCTGACGTCTATCGCGCCAGATCAGATCGTTGTGCGCGACGCGGATGGCGAACATGTTTTGCGGCTCGATGAAACGAGCTATCTGCGCGGCTTCCAGGGCAATCGCGTGCGCGGCGACGAAATCGCCAGCGTCTATCAACCGGGCTGCGAGGTAATCGTCGCGCATGAAGGCGGCCTCGTTCAAACGCTCAGACCGCAACATTGATCATGCTGCCGGGCGGAAAGGCGAAGTCTCGTCTTTCCGTTTCGTGCTCCTTGACGCGCCGAATTCAGCCCACATATAATTGTGAACATCGTTCCTATATGAGAACAGCATGATTCCATGCGCTTCAACGGCGAGCTGCCACCTTGCCAGTGATTCGGTGCGCGATGGCGCCGAGCCACGATACCACTGATCTACCTCTACGGTTCAACCTCCGGGATACTCATGAGCGATTCATCCGACGCGATACTCGTCATTGGCGCTACTGGCGCGCAAGGCGGGACTACGGCTCGACACCTCCTTGAAGCCGGACGAACGGTACGCTTTCTGACCCGAAATCCGGACTCGCCGGCTGCGCGCGCTCTGGTCGAAATGAATGGCGAGGCCTTCGCAGGCGACCTGGACGATCACGCGTCGCTCGAAAAAGCGCTGGTGGGCGTCCGCGCCGTCTTTTCCGTTCTCCTGCCCGATTTCGATCAGAGCGATAGGGAGCGCCGCCAGGGTTTCGCGCTCGTCAACGCTGCGCGCAAGGCGGGTGTCCCGCAATTCGTTCATACCTCCGTCGCTCAGGCGGGCAACCATTTGACGTTTCCAGGCTGGCACGAAAAGCGCAGGCATCAATAATACTGGGCGGATAAATTCGAAGTCGAAGAAGCAGTTCGCTCCGCGGGTTTCGAATCGTGGACAGTCTTGCAACCGGCATTCATGATGGACAATCTCGCGGAACCAAAAGCGCGCGCAATGTTCCCGCACTTGCGCGACGGCCTGCTGCTCAGTGCGTTGCTACCCGACACACGGCTCGACTGGATCGCCGCCGACGACGTCGGTACGCTCGCAGCCAATGCGCTCAACGATGCGCAACGCTGGCATGGCGAAACCGTGCCGCTGGCTTCGGAGAAGCTCACGATGTCCGAAGTGGGAGATCGCCTCGGCCAGGTCCTTGGCACGACGATTCGCGTATCGCATGTCTCTCCGGACGAAGCGCGAGCAAAGGGACTCGCGGCGGGCTGGGTGAATGTACAGGAATGGATCAACGAGGTCGGGTATCGCGTCGATATCGATTCGGTGCGCGCAAGAGGGATCCAGCTGACCTCGATGGTGGACTGGATCGATGCAAATCGGGAGCACATTCCACGTGCTTGACGGTTGTGCGACGCAAACATCGAGCAATGGAACAAGCGCAATGAATGCCCGTGCCCTTTCCTGGTTCGATCTCGCAACGAGCCAGCCTCGCCGCTCCCACTTCGCCGAAAGCGACGGGGTTGCGGTGCACTATGTGTCGTGGAACGGCGCGGATACCAACAAGCCTCCGCTCCTCTTCGCGCACGGCTTTCTGGGACACGCGCATTGGTGGGACTTCATTGCACCGTTCTTCACCGACCGCTTTCGTGTGTTCGCTCTGGATTTCAGCGGCATGGGTGACAGCGGCCACCGGCGTGAATACAGCGCGGGCGTTTTTGCGCGCGACCTCGTGGCAGTCATGGATTCAATCGGCTCCGGCCCGTGCATCGCGGTCGGCCACAGCTTCGGCGGATCGCGTCTGCTGCACGCATGCGCGACTTTTCCCGATCGTCTGTCGCGTGCCATCGTGCTCGATTCGTTTTTCATGCTGCGTGGCGACAGCTTGCCTGCGGTGGAGCGACGCCCGCCACCGCGCCCCTATCCGGACGCGCATACCGCGGTCAGTCGCTTCCGGCTCATTCCTGAACAGGAATGCGAACCGTGGCTACTCGAACATCTCGCGCGGACATCGCTTCGTCAAACCACCGAAGGCTGGGTGTGGCGCTTCGACCCGAAGCTAAGGGATCTCCAGCCGGTTGAAGGCGAGGAGGACCTGCTGAGCCGCATCGCGGTTCCGGTCTGCTACGTTCACGCCGAGCGCAGCAGCGTGGTCAGCGCAGAGCGCGCGCGCCGCATCGCAGCGGCGATTCCCGGCGCGAAAGGGCCCATCACGATGCCACGCGCGGGCCATCATATGATGCTCGATCAGCCGCTTGAGCTGGTGAGCGTCTTAGGCACATTGCTGGCATGAGACGCAACATGCGCGAATCGACAACTGCGCCGCGCTTGAGCGATTCGCCTCTCTCGGCGCTGATCGCGCGCGGTGTCGCACGGCACGGCGCCACACCGCTTCATTTTCATACCCAGGGCGGCACCTATACGTGCACCACGCAGTCGCTGCTACGCGACGCGCGAGAAGTATGCAAGGCGCTGCGCGCGATCGGCCTGCGTCGAAGCGACGTAATCGCAGTACAGCTGCCCACGCAGCGCGAAACAGTGCTTCTGTATCTGGCCGCGCTTGAAATCGGCGCCGTGCTTGTGCCGATCGTCCACATCTACGGTCCGGCCGAAGTCGGCTTTATCCTTCGACAATCGCGCGCCCGGTTTCTTTGCGTCCCCGATTTCTGGTGCGGCACGGACTACCTCGAGCGCGTAGCCGCGCTCGGCGCCCCGCCGGATCTGGAGCGCGTCATCGTCGTCGGCGAGCGTGCGCCATCGAATGGCGTCACGTTCGATACGCTGCAACGACTCGCGGCAACAACGCACGATCGGCTTCCTGCTAAAGAGCCCGTGCCGGATGATGTTTGCCTGCTGCTGTACACCTCGGGGACAACGGCTTCACCCAAAGGTGTTCAGCACACTCATCGCAGCGTCGGCGCGGAATGGCAGATTCCATTCATCGACGGGCCAGGACCTTACCTCACGCCCTTCCCCGCCGGCCATATCGCGGGCTTCAATTTTCTGCTGCGCCCTTTCGTCACGGGCACCGAGATGGTCTTCATGGACCGATGGGACGCCCCGCTCGCCGCGCAACTGATCGAAGAATATCGCGTGCGCCTATCGGGCGGCACCCCGTTCCATCTTCATGGTCTTCTGGACGCCGCCCGCCGCGACGGCCGCAGCCTGGCGTCGCTCGTTTCTTACAGTTTGGGCGGCACGGGCGTCACGCCCGAGCACGTCGCGCTGGCCGATCGCACCGGGTTTGCGGGAACACGCGCGTATGGGTTGACCGAACACTCGACGGTGAGCGTCGGTTGGGCTGATTCCCCTTTCGACGTCCGGGCCAGTACGGACGGGCATGTTCAGCCCGGCTCCCAGGTGCGCATCGTCGACGAGCTGGATCGCGACGTACCCGCCGGACACGACGGCGAGATTCTCATCAAGGGGCCGGAATTGTTCGTCGGTTACACCGACGCGGCGCTCAATGCAGCGGCATTCACTCGCGACGGATGGTTTCGGACCGGCGACATTGGCCGTCTTGACGACGCCGGTTGCCTGACCCTCACGGACCGAAAAAAGGACATCGTGATTCGCGGCGGAGAGAACATTTCCTCACTCGAAGTCGAGCGCGTACTTGCCACCCATCCCGCAGTGCGTGATGTGGCCGTCGTGGCGCGACCCGACGCTCGATACGGCGAAAGAGTCTGTGCAGTAGTCGTGCTGCACGAACACGCGGCACTCGACCTGAGCGCGGTTCAGTCCCACTTTGCCGCCGCCGGCATGGCAAAACAAAAGACGCCCGAGCACCTCTGCATCGTCGAGGAATTGCCGCGTACGCCATCGGGGAAAGTGCGAAAAGGTGATCTGCGCAAGCAGTTTTCCACGTAGCGACTGTTCCCCCAAACGCTTATCGCGCGCCGCTGTCGTCGCGCGACTCGAAAAAGCAATCTCGTCGCCTCGAAACCTCGTCGGACGAGGCGAGTCGATCGTAAATCGCTCGCGCCGTGGCCAGGCCGGCCTCGAAATCGACCGACTCGGCGGCGGCGGCGATGGCATCCAGGCACTTGCCCCGTACGCCATCGTCACTGGCGAGACGTGCGCGCGCCTCAGCGATCAAGGAAAGTGGATCGTGATCCGGAAGTGGCAGCCGGCGTATCAATGGCAATGCAGAGTTACCGATGTTCTCCCGGGCCAGTTCAATCGCGAGGCGCAACACTTGCTGCTCATCGCCGTCGACGATTCGATCGAATAGCGCGGTTCCGGCAAACTCGCTGGCGGATACGATTTGCGCGCCGAGAATGAATTCGATCGACTGTGCCAGGCCCAACACTCTGGGCAAACGCTGCGTGCCGGACAAAGGAATCACACCAAGCTTGCACTCGGGCAAACCTATCTGCGCATTGCCCGCTACAAGCCGGTAGTGGCAGACCAGCGCGGTTTCCAGCCCGCCACCAATGGCGAATCCGTGGATCGCCGCGACAACCGGTTTCTCGCTCGCCTCGATAACCGGATGAACATCCAGAGACAGTGCTGGCAACGCGGCAGCAGCGGGCGTGCCGAATTCGCGGATGTCACCGCCCGCACAGAATCCGCGACCGCTGCCATTGAGCACGATTGCGCGAGCCCGCACATCGCGCCGCGCTGCTTCGAACGCGGCGACCAGTCCGCGTCGGACACCGAGGCACAATCTGTTGACCGGCGGATGGCTCATCGTGACGATGGCCACCTCGTCTTCTACGCGATACTCGACGTTGTCGAACCGTCTGCGCATCCCGTTTTGTCACTTATTGACCAGCCAACTCGGCATATCGGCAGGCCACGGATCGGCATACAGCGCGTGCACACCCATCGCTGTCGTGTAGACAAGATTCAATACATTGCAAAACGCAACGAAGGCTAGTACGCGCAACGCGGTGCGAAGCGCTGCATGACCATCCAGGCGATCAACGCCTCGTTCAATCGCCGTGTATCCGTTATTGTCGGCGCTCATCAGAAGAAACGCGGAAGCCACGAACACCGACGGGAACAGCAGGAATTCATAAACCGGAAATTGGTAGTAGTGACCGCCCCAGAAGGAAGCACGCTGAAACGCGCCCGGCCACGCGTCGAATCCCATGAAACGGCTAGCCGCGATATCAAGCATGCCCATCGTCATCCAGATGGCGGCGAAGCCCGCGAGCGTGAGTCGAACGTTGCCGGCGCGATGCCAACGCTTGCGGACTACACGCATTGCCCACAGCGCGACCACTGCCGTACCAGTGAACGTATAGAAATAACTTGGCGCGTCTATCAGAAGGGGCTCGGCAATGCGCGTATGCGACGATTGCCAGAACGGAATGAAACGGCACCAACAGCCAAAATTCAGCGCATAGGCGTTATACGTGAACATCGGCCTGAGGAAGTTCAGCCACGGATCGAGCCAGTATGCCGAGAGCCAACCGATCATCATGAGGCGCACCGCGTCGATGTTGCGGCTCTTGGCGATACCGAAGATGAACCAGATTGCGACCGGAATCAGTATCAGCACGCTGGCCCATTCGTAATGGTCGATCATGGATTTCACGGAATCCGGAACCGGATCCGCACCTAAATCGACGGGGCGGAAGTCCGCGGAACGAATCCATGCCACGTACGCGTAGCCTTGCGCAATTGCGAAAAGCGCACCGAGTGCAGCCCATGCGTACACCCTCTGCCAGGTCGTGCTTTGTCGAACGACAATCTCCGACATGCTTGCCTCCTCCAGATAATTGCCGTCGTTCATATATTAGAATCTCACTCACAAAACTGTACTACGAGGAGAGGACAGGGTCAAGCGCGGCTCGGAATACGCGACGTCAATCGCAGGTTCGGCGCACTGAACCAGCACAAAGGAAGGAGTCCCAGCAGCCGAGCTTTACCCCGATACCGACGAGTCGAAGAACGGCGGCAACGCGTACCGGGAGCAGTGCAAGCCGGAATTCAGGAAGTATGTGAAGTAGGCGGGACGGGGCCGCTTCGACCACGCAGCGGCCGCATTCCATCCGGCCATCGCAAGTCGAATACACCGGCAGAAATGACAATGTTCAAATGCGGTAGGCATCGAAATATCGGTTGACCGCTTTCAGCGCTGCATCGCGGTCCTGAGCAATCAATGCGCGTGCTATGGCAGCATGAGCGCGGCGAACGTAGTTCACCGTGTCCGATCGCTCCTTTTTTGTCGCGCGGTAGGGGGGTGCGGCTAGAATCTTGGACTGGTTTATGCCGCGAGCCCGAGGCGCTCCCGGTATTCGAGCGGACTCAGTGAGCCAAGCGAGATCTTAATCCGCTTGGCGTTGTACCAGCGGATGTAAGAATCGACCGCCTCGATGAACTGCTCGATGCTTGTAGCCTGCCAGGTCCGAGGATAGAACAGTTCCGTTTTCAATCGGCCGAAGAAACCTTCGCATGCCGCATTGTCGGGCGAGCAATCTTTGCGCGACATCGAGCGAATCAGCTTCGCATCGCGCATCCGTGAGAGCCACCCCGGCCAGCGATAGTGCGCACCGCGATCGGAGTGGACCATTGGCTGGTGTTGGCTGTTGGCCACTGTCTCGATCGCTGCGTCGAGCATGGTATTCACAAGCTCGGCGTCCGGACGCGTGCTGATCGACCAACTGACAACGAGCCCATCAAAGCAGTCGATCACGGGCGATAGATACACCTTGCCGGCTGGAATCTGGAATTCCGTAATGTCGGTGAGCCACTTTTTATTCGGCGCCGCCGCCCGGAAATCGCGATTGACGAGGTTTTCTGGCGCGGGACCTATTTCGCCTTGATAGGAGCCGTAGCGACGCCGGCGGGCACTGCCAGCGGTCAAGCCTTCTTGCCTCATCAAGCGTCGCACGACTTTCTCCGATATGAAGACCTGCTGCTTACCAAGTGCCGCGCGTATCCGGCGATAGCCGTAGCAACGGTAATTGAGTTCGAAGATGTCTGTGATGACGTGAGGCACGCGAGCATACTTGTCAGCAACAAGCAGTCGTGCACGATGGTAAAAGTAGGAACTGCGGGCAAGACCCAATACGGCGAGCAGTTCTGGCAGTGCATAGATTTGCCTCAGGGCATCAACCAGCGTCGTCTTCTCCCGATTGCTCAGGAGCCGCGGGTCGATGCCCAGGCCTTTTTTTAACAGTTCATTGGCCTTCTTCAGTATGTCGTGTTCGAGTTGCAGCTGCCGTATGTCGCGTCGAAGCGATTCCAGCTGCTGCTCCAGTTCTGCCCGCTCAGGAGCCGATGCCGGATTCTTATGGCGTTTCATGGATGCCGGAGCCTCTCGACCGAGTAGCTTATTTTTCCAGTTGTATAGCGTCGGCCTGCTCACGCCTATCTTTTCCGCGATCACACGTGCACCTTCGTCTCTGGTGCACAGCTCAATGACCGCTGCCTGCCTCAACACTGGCGACGACGGCAAATTCCGAGCATTGCTGACAAGACGTTTCCGAATATCGGGGCATAGCTCGTAGACCCACGCGGCCAGCACTGCGCGACACGGATACCCCAGTGCTCTCGTGGTCCCGGCAAAATTGCAGCCATGACTCAAATAATGCTCGACAGCGATTTGCTTCTGTTCGGTGGAGTAACGTGGCCTGGAGCGGCGATAGCCCGCCGGCAAATCGCCAACCTCAACGAACGCACGGTACCACCGTGCCAAGTTCTTGCGCGAAGGATATCCCAGCTCGCGAATAGTTGCCGCTGCGCTCCTGCCGTACTTGATGTAGAGCTGAACCGCTCGAACGCGGTCTTCGTATGAATACATGAACTACCTCCAAGGTAGTCCAAGATTTTGTCCGCACCCCCCTTCCGCCAGCTGCCACATTGCTTTCACACACCGACTTCGCCGACCAGAATTCGGCAGAAGTCAGTACGGAATACCGAGGCCCTCACCCATCGGCCGGGGTCGGCTTTGTGTTCGGGGGAACGGTCCTCGATACGGTTTGCCTGGATGGCCGGATTCGCGCTTACTCGCCGCGGCCCGAAACAAGGTTTGCATTGATCCACGATGCCACGTCGGTGACCGGAATGGCGTGGCGTTGGTTGAACGTCCCACGCTTGTCCCATGCGACACCCCGCCCTTGAGCAAAAGCCGCACGATACTTGCGCATCATATTGTTCGGGTCGCGCGCCAGCTCATCCAGCAAATACTGCTCGCTCCATACCGAACTGCTGAACGGCCGGCCGAGGCCCGCTTGCAGCTTGTCGGCAACCTCCCCGTAAGTCACGGTGTCGCCGGCCAGATACACGATCTCGTTCCGGATACGGGGCTGCGCGAACACGATCGCGGCGGTCAGCGCACCGATATCATCGGGCGTCGTCAGCGTCACTGCGGTGTCGAGGCTACCCAGCGCGTGGACGGCGTCGTTTTGCAAGTCGACGACACCGAAGTCCGGCTCGAACAGGTAGCTCATGAACATGCCGGTCGAGATGATGACCCACTCGGTCTCGTGCTGACTGCGCAGCAACTCGCGCACGTCCAGCTGTGCGTCGAAGATGTCCTGCGGACTGCCGCGGCCGATCACGTCGAAATCGACCCCGAACTGCCATGGAAAGTACCGCGGGATGCGCGCCTGCAACGCAGCCCGCGCCAACTTCATCGGCGTGTCGATTCCGGCTGCATAGCCCGCGCAACCGATTACCGTGTCATATCGCGCGAATACGACGGCGAGCTCATCGATGGAGCTCTTCACGAGATCGCCTACGACGATCTCGATCCCGAGATCTCGAATCTCCGCGATATCATGCCGCTTGGCTGGGGCGCTGGACTCGACGGCGCTGGCGCGCAGCAGCACGCTGATCTTCGCGCCTGCGATGTCCTTCGCTCGACGCGCAAGATTGCGCAGCACCGGTAGGCCGAGTTCGCCGGCACCGAGCACGAGAATGTTTTGAGACATAGCGTTAAGATCTGTCTGGTTCATCGTCTAGCCTGCTGAGGAATGTGTTGCACGCAGTCTAGCGGGACATGGACGTGGATGAAAGAAGGTACATGCGTGATACTGGGAGCCAGATAGTTGGATCGAGACGAACTTCTCCAATATTCGCAGACCGTGTGCGACGGCCTGCGAGACGATGATGACGCGCTGCGGCGGGAGGTGCTCGCACACGCCGGCAGTCGTTGGTCGCTCGGTGTCGTCCACACGCTCGGCGTGTACGGCAGGCTGCGCCATGCCGAAATCGGCGAGCGCATGCACGGGGTGACTCAGCGCATGTTGACGCGTACGTTACGACAACTCGAACGTGACGGCCTGGTGCTCCGTCACGATTTCGAAGAAGTGCCCCCTAGAGTCGAATACGAATTATCCGATACGGGCATGGACCTACTCGTTCGCATGGTCCCGCTGTGGACCTGGATCGTCGAGAATGCGGACCGCTTCCGGGAAGCGAGGCGGAGTTTCGACAGCCAGCACCGCGACGCGAACTCGTAGCTTGCCGGTTGTCGATTCGCATTCCCTACGTCCCTGACGGGGAGAAGGATTGGTGCCTCCGAGTGAGCGGCTTGTCGCGGCCGCGCAGGAAATGCCGCGCTTCGATTACGCGTATTTGTCACCCACCGTACTGCGAATCGGATGGGTGTCGTAGACGATGATCATCCGCTCGATGCGCCCGTCGTCGTCGAATTCGAAAACATCGACACACTCGAAACGCACCGCGAATCCATCTTTCAGCCCCCAGTCATAGACGAAGTAACCGGTCGCACGTCGAGCCCCCGTCGTGCTGACGCAGATGTCGATGGGCGTTATCTTGCTTGCTCCGGACGCGGCATTGACCTTCGCAAAGAATGGTGCGGCGTTCATCCAGCCGAGAAACGGCGAGAAGACCTGGGCGTCCGGCGTGAACAACGCACAGATCGCCGCGACATCGCCGCGCTCCAGCTCCGCGAGATAGTTGCGAACCTGCCGGGTGTATAGTGCTTCCGACGATGAGACCATCTTTTTTCTCCGATCATTCGTTGACAACGCCGCGCGTTCGGACGGACGCGCATCCGGTATAGGCAAGATAGCGATGCCCCGATGACCGAACAATCGAAAAATCCGCAACCCGGGTATGCAACCTATGCATACCCATTGGTCGACCTGACGCGGCCGCTGCCGCCGCTGACAGCGTTCCAGTCGTTCGTCGCCGCGGCGCAACTCGGGAGCATCAGCAGGGCCGCCGACCATCTGTGTCGAACGCAGGGTGCGGTGAGCCGTCAGGTCCAGCAACTGGAATCGCACTACCGGTGTGCACTTTTCGTGCGCCATGCGTCAGGGTTGACGCTGACGGCGGAAGGAAGCGAACTGTTGACCGTGGCCGTCAGCATACTCACGCAACTCGTTCAGCACGCAGACATTCACGCCAAGGCAGCGCCTGTCGTCACGCTGCGGTTGCCATCCACGTTTGCGCTTCGCTGGTTGCTTCCACGGCTGGCGGACATCAATCACGCGTTGCCCGGAACAGAATTTCGCATCTCCACCTCGGCGAACGACACGCCGGATTTCACGACACCCGACGTCGACGCCATCGTTGTGCGTGGAACCGGGCAGTGGCCGGGTATGGACGCGGTGCCGTTGTTTGCCGAGCGACTCACGCCGATGTGTACCAGCGAAATGGCCGCATCGCTTGGCTCGGCAGCCGACCTTGCTCATGTCACATTGCTCCATCCCGGACACGGCCACGAGGAATGGCGATGCTGGCTGGAAAGCGTTGGGGCACGGCAGATCGACGCGAGCCGTGGGCTCGTTTTCGATACCCTCGAACTGACGCTCTCCGCTGCGGCGGAAGGGCATGGAGTGGCAATCGGCGATCCCCGGATGGCGAGAGACCGCCTGCAGGCGGGGACACTGACGACGCCCTTTGCCGACGTGGCGCAAAAAGGCTTGTCGTACTTTATCGTCTACCCTTCCCAACGAGCCGCACAATCCAAGATTCGTGCCCTCGCTGACGTCTTGTTTCGGCTGGCGCAGGAAGACTGATCGTTATCGGGGAAAACGGTTCTGTACTGCGACTTCGCAGTTGCCAGGTGACGCGATCGCGAACACCGCCAATGCCAGCGTTCAAATCTTTGATGATCACGTTACGCGTCGCCAATCGGGCCGCCGAAGCAGGTCGACATGTTTCGACAGGGCAGAGTCTCATAGCTGAGCGGAACTGACGTTCGGAAGTCTGCCCGAGTGCGAGGTCGAACAATCGCAGGTGTCCGAGAGCAGCCGGACGCAGTCGGCCCCGGACGTCCCGCAACACTGCTTTCCCAGCATAGGTTACTGAGCTTGAGGCAGAGAGCGTCCCGCCTGAACTCAGCGCTTCGACCGGACGAGCGGTGCGTCGACAATCGGTCTAGAAATCAGGACGTTACCGCTGGAACGCTTGGTCCACAACGCGAGTTGACAAATTTAATGCGGGCGTTGGCGAATTGAAAACATTATTTTGGTGAGACCGTCAACAAAGTCGTCAACTCAGGCTCCAGATGCCTTGAAGCATATGGATTCTAGAGTGACAAAATTAATCTGCGCGGACCTCGTCGCACAAACCTGTGGCGCGCATCATCAGTATCCAGACGGTTTCATGCTGTTCCTGGGCACGATGTTCTCACCGATCCAGGATCGCGACGCGCCCGGCGGCGGATTCACGCATCACCTGGGCGATCGCGTCGCCATCTAGACGCCCATGCTCGGCGCACTCGTCAATACCGTGCGGCTTTGCACGGAAATTGCGCCCTGGACCTTCGGCGTGCGCGCCCTGTACGCCGAGCAGGCCACATGCGGCGTGCTCGGCGCCTGAAGCGGCGAGACTCGACGGGCAGCGGGCCGACGGCAAGGCCACGGCCCCGCAGCATCTGTGCGCGGTGGCGAGTCGTGATCGACGCAAGCCGTATCGATGCCAGGGGGCACCGGCCGGCGTTCATCCACGGCGCCGGGCCGTCACCGCTTATGAACGACCGAGTCGAGCACGAAGCTGGTCGTCATGTTCTGCACGCCGTCCAATGCGCTGATGGTCGCCCAGATGTCGCTGATGCGCTCATGCGTAGCCGCCTCTACCTGCACCAGCAAATCGACCTCGCCGCTGAGAACCGCGCAGTCGCGCACCTCGGCGATCCGCTCGATTGCGGCAAGCACGTCCGCGCCGCGCATCCGGTCCTTGCGATAGACGAGCATCACGGCACGCACGGGTGCGACATCGTCGGGCAACGCGAGCCGCACCGTATAGCCTGCAATGATCTTCAGCGCTTCGAGCCGGTCGATCCGGTGCCGGACCGCCTGCCTGGACAAACCGATCCTGTCGGCCAGCACCGCGAGCGGAATCCGCGCATCGGCACACAATGCGTCGATGATCTTCTGGTCCAGGCCATCGATCTTCATTGGCCGGACCCGGTGTGCCCGGCATTGCGCGCATCGACCGCGTCGCGCAATGCCGCGATGTGGCCGGGGCCGATTCCGCAACACCCTCCGACGATCTGCGCACCGAGCGCAAGCCACTGCTCCGCCCATTTCGCATAGCCGGGCGGATCGATATCGCCGCGCAATACGTCGAGTTCCTCGTTCGCACGCGCATCGGCGCGCTGCGGTGGAAAGGCGTTCGCATACGCGCCGATCATCAACGCCGCTCCCGCTCCCATTCCCGCGAGCGTACGCTGCACTGTCTCGATCGCCGCACCCATCGCCTCCGGCTGGCTGCAGTTGAACAGCAGCGCCCTCGCACGCGCGGACACGGCGGCGTCGATGGCTTCGTCGAGTGCCTGTCCCGATCGCAGTACCGGCCCGGCGCCCGTGTCGGCGCCGACATCGTCGCGCAGCGTGAACGACACCCAGAGCGGCTTCCGATTCGCACCGAGCGCGCGACGGACGGCGTCGATCTCGCCGGTCAGGCTCTGCGTCTCGGCCAGCCACAGGTCGACGTACGGATCGAGTCCATCGACGAGCGTCGCCAGAATCGCATCGGCACGCGCCGCGTCGAACAGGTCGGGCCGATACGAACCGCCGGTCGGCGGAAGCGATCCCGCGACGCGTACCGGCCGCACTGCGCGATCCGCGGCTTGCCGCGCGAGTTGCCCGGCAAGTGCCGCAAGCGCGACACCATCGCGACGGAACCGCTGCTCGCCAATATGGAACGGCACGACCGCATAGCTGTTCGCGGTGATCACGTCGGCGCCCGCCGCGATGAACGCGTCGTGCGCGAGGCCGACGTAATGCGGCGCTTCCATCAGCGCGAGCGCCGACCATTCCGGCTGCCTGAACGGCGCCCCCATCCGCGCCAGCTCGCGCCCCATGCCGCCGTCGAGTACCGTGATGCCATGCATATTCCGTGCTCCGTCGTTGCAACCCGGGCCGCTCGCGCCCGGATCGATTCAAAGGCCGGCGCGGCCCGTCCGATGCGTCGAACGGCCCCGCGCGCCGGTCCGTGTCAGATCTGCTCGAGCGCCTGCGCGATATCGGCTTTCAGGTCGTCGACATGCTCGATGCCGACCGAATAGCGGATGAAGTTGAGCGGGATGTCGGCCGCGCGCATTTGCTCCGCCGACATCGTGCCCGCCCACATGGATGCCGTATGGATCGCGAGCGAATCGACGCCGCCGAGATTGCCGGCATTCAGCGGCAAGCGCAGCGCCTCGACGAAGCGCTGCGCTTCGCCATAGCCGCCCCGCACGCCGAACGCGACCACGCCGCCGAAGCCACGCATCTGCCGGCATGCGAGTTCATGTTGCGGATGGCTGCGCAGGCCCGGATAGAACACACGCTCGATCTTCGCGTGCGCCTCGAGGAATTCGGCGAGCGCCTGGGCGTTCGCATTGATCCGCTCGACGCGCATCGGCAGCGTGCGCAGCCCACGCAGCAACAGCCACGCGTCCATCGGCGACAGCACCGAGCCGAGCGTGATGTGCGTATGCCAGATCTGCTCGGCGAGCACGCGGCTCGTGCAAATCACGCCGCCGGTCAGGTCGTGATGGCCGCCGAGATACTTGGTCGCGCTGTGCACGACGATGTCGACACCGAGCCGATGCGGCTGCTGGTTGACCGGCGACGCGAACGTGTTGTCCGCGAGTGTCAGGATGCCGCGCGCCCTCGCGACCTCGGTCACCGCGGCGATGTCGGTCACCAGCAGCAGCGGATTGACCGGCGACTCCAGCACGATCAGCCGCGTGTTCGGCCGGATCGCACGATCGAACGCGGCCGCGTCGGTCTGGTCGACGAATGTCACCTCGACGCCGAACCGGCGCAGCATATCGTCGAGCATTTTCGTCGTGCTCATGTAATGGCGCGTCTGGCCGATCACGTGATCGCCGGCCTTCACGACACTGAGGATCGCGGTCGCGATCGCGCCCATGCCGGACGCGGTGACGAGCGCGGTCTCGGTGCCCTCGAGCTCCGCCATGATCGCCTTCACGCGCTCGTGAACCGGATTGCCGTAGCGCGTGTAGTTGCGCGGATGCTGCGGCACGCTCGACATCTCCGCGAATTCCTCGCTGCCGGCCGCCTTGAACACGGCCGAATAGTGGATCGCCGGCGCGACCGACTTCTCGTCGGTCACGTCGCGGTCCGCAGCCAGAGCCAGCGTTTCAAGCTTGTATCCCATTTCGTCCTCGGATCGTTCGTTGTGTCGCGCTCATGCAGTGCCCGTCAAGCACGCACGCTACCCAGATGGCGATTCAGCCGCCCTTCGACGCGTTTGAGCACGGTCGACAGCACTGCCGTGATACCGACGTACACGATGCCGGCCAGCATCAGCGCGTCGGTCGTATAGGTTTCGATGGAGATGCGCCGCGCGACACCGGTCAGGTCGAGCACGGTGATCGTGCTGGCGAGCGCGGTCGACTTGAGCTGCAGCACGATCTCGTTGCCGAGCGTCGGCGCGACGATGCCGATCGCGCGCGGGACGACCACGAACCAGGTCAGCATGAAGCGGCTCATCCCGAACGCGAGCGCGGCTTCCTTCTCGCCGGCGGGCACGCCGGCTATGCCGCCACGAATGTCTTCCGCCATATAGGCCGCGAGGTTGAGCGTTAGCGCGCACAATGCGCACGAGAACGATCCGCCGACCAGCAGCCACAGCGGCGACGCGCGCACGATCGAGAACTGCGCGAGCCCGTAATACAGCACGAAAATCTGCACCAGCAGCGGCGTGCCGCGAAACACCGACATGAACAGGCGGCTCGGTACCGACAGCCACCGGCGCTCCGACGTACGCGCGACGGCAAGCGGCACCGCGAGTGCGAACGCGAACGTGCAAGACAGCACCAGCAGTTGCAGCGTGATCCATACACCGCGCGCGACGTCCGGGCCGGACTGCGCGATGAGGGAAAGGAAGTCGTTCATCGCATGGCCCTCGTCAGGTGCGTTGTGCGTAACCACGGCCCGCGATGCGCTCGAGCCACGCGAATACGGGGTTTGAAGCGGCGAGAAAGCCGAAGTAGACGATACCGACCGTCACGTAGAAGACGAATGGCTGCTTGGTGAATTGCGCGGCGATGTTGGCCTTGCGCAGCATGTCCTCGAGCCCGACGATCGACACCAGCGAGGTGTCCTTCAGCAGGTTCTGCCACATGTTGTTCAGGCTCGGCAGGCAGAGGCGCCACGCCTGCGGCAGGCGCACATGCCACAGTGTCTGCAGGCGTGACATTCCATACGCGCGCGCCGCCTCGATCTGTCCGGCCGGCACCGCGATGAACGCGCCGCGGAACATCTCCGACGCGTAGGCGCCGAACACCACGGCGAGCGCGATCACGCCGGCGGAAAACGGGCTGATGACGATGGCGCCATCGAATTGCGCGTTGAGCAGATGCGACAGCCCGAAGTAGCAGATCAGCAGGATCAGGAACTCGGGAATGCCGCGCAGGAAATTGGTCAGCGCAAAGGTCGCATGCGTAAGCCAGCCCACGCCCGACAGTTTTGCCGATGCACCGGCGATGCCGAGCAGCATGCCGACGCACAGCGCGGCGAGCGCGAGTTCCAGCGTGACGAGCGCACCCGCCGCGATCTGCGCGCCGTAGTTCACCAGAATGTCCATCGTGATATCGCTCCTTGTGAGGCCCGGATCGCGCAGGCCGCCGTGCTGCGGCCGCGCGGTCCCGATGCGCGGCTATTGCGGCGCGATGCTGAACGGGAAATAGCGCTTGTTGGCGGCGGCGAACGTGCCATCCGCCTGCACCTGCGCGATCCCCTTGTCGAACAGCGCCTTCAGCGGCGCGTCGCCCTTGCGTACCGCGATCGCCGTACCGTCGCCGAAGATCTCCGCATCGGCGATCGGCTTGCCGACGAAGTCGAAACCTTCCTTCCTGCCGGCCTTCGTCAGCCAGTCGTACGCGACCGTGTTGTCGGCAAGCACGGCATCGACACGTCCGGCCTCCAGGTCGAGCCAGGCCTCGTCGAGCGTTTGATAGACCTTCACGTTGATCCCCGACTTGCCCGCCGGCAGGCGGCGGCGCAGATAGGATTCGTGGGTCGACGCGGTCTGAACGCCGATCGTCTTGCCGCGCAGCGTGGCCGCGCCATCCGTGATACCCGAGCCCTGCTTCGCGACGAACTGCACCGGTGCCGTCGTGAAGATGCGCGTGAAATCGACCGACTGCTCGCGCTCGGGCGTCTTCGACATCTGCGCGAGCACCGCATCGATCTGCTTCGCCTTGAGCGCCGGAATCAGCGCGTCGAAATCCATCGTCACCCACTGGCACTTGACCTTCATCGTGTCGCACATCTTCTTGCCGATGTCGATCTCCATGCCCTGCAGCTTGCCCGATGCATCCTTGTATTCGAACGGCGCGTAATCGGCGAGCGTGCCGACGCGCACGACCTGCTCGGCATGCGCGACCGATCCGAGCAGTGCCGCGCCCACGCACAGCGACTGAAGCAGCTTCTTCATGGTTTCCCCTCCGGTTGGCATTGAATCCGCATCAGATGATGCTGGACAGAAACTTCTGGAAACGCGGCGATTTCTGGCTCGCGAATACCTCATCGGGACTGCCGTCTTCCTCGATTCGTCCCTGGTGAACGAAGACGACGCGGTTCGCGACTTCGCGTGCAAACCCCATTTCGTGCGTGACGACGAGCATCGTGCGTCCCTCGTCGGCCAGCGAGCGCATCACTTTCAATACTTCGCCGACGAGCTCGGGATCGAGCGCCGACGTCGGTTCGTCGAACAGCATCACGTCGGGATCGGTCGCGAGTGCGCGCGCGATCGCCACGCGCTGCTGCTGGCCGCCCGACAGCTGGTTCGGATAGTGCTCGCACTTGCCGGCGAGTCCGACCCGATCCAGCATCGCGATCGCCTTGTCGCGCGCATCGCGCTTCGACACGCCCAGCACGCGCACCGGCACGAACATCACGTTCTGCAGCACGGTCATGTGCGCCCAGAGATTGAACTGCTGGAACACCATCGCGAGCTTGCGGCGCACGCGCATCACCTGCTGCGCGTCGGCGGCGACCAGCGCGCCGTCGCGGCCCGCCGGCTTCAGCGCGAGCGTTTCGCCGTTCACGCAGATCCGGCCACGGTCGGGCATTTCCAGCAAGTTGATGCACCTGAGGAACGTACTCTTGCCCGACCCGCTGCTGCCGAGGATCGACACGACCTCGTGATTCCGCGCGGTCAGCGAGATGCCCTTCAGCACCTCGACACCGCCGAACGACTTGTGAATATCCTCGACCACCAGCGCGTCCGCCGCCGGTTTGCATGCAGGAATTGCTGCTGGCATCCTCGACTCCTTCTTCGATACGTTGCTCACCACACCGCTCCGGTTCGCGCCGGCCCGCCAGGCGCCGGCGCTTGCGCATCAGCTCGACAGCCGCCGGTTGCGCCTGAAGCACACCACCTTCGGCTGTGTCATTTCCGTCATCGCGAACCGAACGCCTTCGCGGCCCAGCGACCCATGCTTGAATCCGCCGAACGGCATGCCGTCGAAGCGGTAATCGGA
Organism: Burkholderia sola; assembly: GCF_905400185.1. Lineage (NCBI taxonomy): Bacteria > Pseudomonadati > Pseudomonadota > Betaproteobacteria > Burkholderiales > Burkholderiaceae > Burkholderia > Burkholderia sola. The sequence continues at coordinate 100,588 of NZ_FR989677.1, read as the reverse complement.
CGAATCGTTGATCATCACGCCGCCCGCCTGGAGTCGCTCGGCCGCGCCGAGCGCCACCTCCAGCCGGCTGGTGAACACGCCAGCATGCAGGGCGCTCTCCGACGCGTTGGCCGCGTCGAGCGCCTGCTGCAGGTCGGTGAATTTCTCGATCGTCACGACCGGGGCGAACACCTCGTCGGTCCATACGCGCGCGTCGTGCGGCACATCCGCCAACACCGTCGGTTCGTACAGCGCCCCGCGCCGCCGATGGCCGGTCAGCACCGTCGCACCGCGCGACACCGCTTCGTCGACCCAGCGTTCGACGCGGATCGCCTGTTCCTCGCCGATCATCGGCCCCATGTCGGTCGCATCGTCCAGTGGATCGCCCACGACCATCTTGCCGGTCAGCTCGACGAAGTAGCGGACGAACGGCTCGTACGCGGCGTCGGCGACGAAGATCCGCTGCGTGCCGATGCAGTTCTGTCCCGCCGCCCAGAACGCGCCCGACACGCATGCTTCGGCGGCATCCTTCAGGTCGGAGTCGGCCATCACGATCACCGGCGCATTTCCGCCGAGGTCCATCGCGATCTTCTTGAGTCCCGCCTGGCGCGTGATGGCCTCGCCAGTCTCCGGACCGCCGGTAAAGGTCACCATCCGGATCCGCCGGTCGCGCACCAGCGCAGACGCGATCTCCGCGCCGCCGTGCACGATCTGCAGCGCGTCGCGCGGCGCACCGGCTTCCCACAGAACCTCGACGAGCGCCTGCGCGGACAGCGGCGCAAGCAACGAGGGCTTCAGGATCAGCGCATTACCGGTCGCAATCGCCGGCCCGAGCTTGTGTGCAACGAGGTTCAGCGGGTCGTTGAACGGCGTGATCGCGAGAATCACGCCGAGCGGCTCCAGCGTGTAGTAGCCGCTGCGATCCTCGGAGCCGGGATAGCCGTCGAACGGGATCGTCTCGCCGGTCAGCCGTTTCGCTTCCTCGCCCGACAGGCGCAGCGTGTTCACGCAGCGCGCGACCTCCTTGCGGGCCTGCCGCAACGGCTTGCCCGCTTCGAGCGCGATCGTGCGTGCGAACGTCTCCGTGCGCGCCTCGACGATCGCTGCTGCGCGAAACAGGATGTCAGCCCGCCGGTTGCGCGGCATGGTCGCGGCCGCATGCGCCCCTTCGAGCGCGCGCTCGACGAGGCCCGGTGCCGCATCGAGGGGCGACAGCCGAACCTGGCCGACGATCGCGCCGTCATACGGCGACCGGACATCTGCCACGCCGGCCCCCGTGCAGCCGGTCATCACCGCATCGCGCGCGCTCATGCGGCCACCTCGTGCGACACGGCGCCGATCCTGTCGGCGAGTTCGATCAGGTCGGACAGGATCGCGAACGCCGTTTCCTCGCGCCCCGCACCGGGCCCGCTGATCGTCACGCCGCCGAGCACGTCGGTGTCGAACGTGATCGCATTCGTCACGCCGCTCGCGGCACGCAACGGATGGCCGGCAGGCAGCTTGCGCGGCTCGACACTCGCGGTCACGGTGCCGTGCGGATGGCGGACGGCCGAGCCGATCAACCGCCAGGACATGCCCTCCGCCGCCGCCGCGCGCACGTCGTGCTCGGTCAGCTCCACGATGCCGCGGCACGTCACGTCGCCACGCGTGAGGCCAGCGTTCCACAGCGCGTTCGCCAGAATCACGACCTTCAGCTGCACGTCCGACCCGTTGACGTCGGCCGCGGGGTTCGCCTCCGCATAGCCGCGTTGCTGCGCATCCCGGATCGCCGCATCGAAGCTCGCGCCGGCCTCGACCTCGCCGAGCACGTAGTTCGACGTACCGTTCAGGATGCCGGCGAAGCCGTTGATGTCGCAACCGCGCAGCGAGGTCGCAAGCTGCCGCAGCACCGGCGTGCCGCTCATCACCGTGCCCTCGTACATCACGCAAGCACCCGATTGCGCGGCGATCCGCGCCAGTGCCGGCTGCGCGAGCGCGATCGGCCCCTTGTTCGTCGTGATCACGTGCTTGCCGCATTCGAGTGCGGTACGGCAATGCGACAGCGCGGGCTCGCCGGTGTTCGGATCGGTGAAGGTCGCCTCGATGACGACATCCACGTGGTCCGACGCAATGGCCTTCAGCACGGCGCCGAGGCCGACGTCCGACGACACCAGCGTGCCGGGATCGCGGCGCAGCGCTTCGGCATCGACGCCCCGCCGAGCGGTTTCGTCGAGGACGTCCAACGAGATACCGCGAGGATTCGTCGCGATCCCGAGTCGCAGATCGGCGACCATCGTCACCGATACGTCGAGTTCCGCCGCACCCAGCATCGCGCGCTTCTTTTTGAGCAGTTCGACCAGTCCCTGATTGACTCCGCCGAAACCGACCAGTGCCAGTTTGAGTTCCATCTTGATCATCTCCTGTTCATTGACTACAGGAAACATGTTAGTTATGCGAATTGATCGACAAATTATGCGTTTCGACGGATTCGGGCAGTCACGCGTTGCGGTTTGTCACGCGGGACGGACGGATCGGCCGTCGCCGCGCGAACCGCGCTCGTCAGGCAGCGGACGGTGCGTCGTCGCCGTCCTTGTCGACCGGCACGAACAGCCCGACCTTGACCGCGCTCAGCACGACATTCGTATTGATCCGGCGAATCATCGGGTTGCTTTGCATGATCCGCGCGGACAGCCGGTCGTACGCCTCGACGTCGCGTGCAGTGATGATCGCGATCAGGTCGACGGAGCCGGTCACGTAGTAGATCTGCTGGATTTCGTCATGCGCCTTCGACCACTCGCGGAACCGGGCGACCGTCTCGTAGTTTTCGCGTTCGATCTCGATCGCCGCAATGAACGTCATCGGCCGGCCGACGGCCGCGCGATCGACCACCGCGATTTCCGCCGAGATGATCTTTTCGGTGCGCATGCGCTTCAGCCGCTTCTGCACGGCGGACGTGGACAGGCCGATCCGTTCGGCGATGGCGTCCGCAGTGGCGGTGCAATCGCGCTGGACGATATTCAGGATCTTGCGGTCGAAGGTGTCGAGTGGATCGGTCATGGCGTGGCTTGCCGGAGAACGGGGGCTTGCGTCAAAGATAGAAAGGGCGAGTCGACCTGAGCCCGACCAGATGCCGGACACTGTCGAACGCGGTGACGAGCGTTTCGCGCCACTGCGCCGCCGGGCCGCGGATGCATACGGGGGCGAAATGGATCGTGTCCACGCCCGCAGGAATACGGAACGGACGCTCGATGCCGTCGTCCGATTCGGTCACGAGTGCAGTGCCGTCGACTTCGGTCAGGCTCATCAACAAATGGACGGTGGCACTCGCACCAAACAGGTCGTGCAGGGGCGAATCGTTCGCGGACAACTGCTCGAGCAACGGCAGTTCGTACGCGCCGGGCCACCAGGCATCGTGCTCGTCGAGCCACGGGCCGACTGCCGGCATGCCTACCATCTCGAGGATCCGGTCCGCGCAGAGATGCGCATACGCGCGACATCGGCCGGCCCCATCGGTCGAAGAGCGCACCAGCGAGCCACCGTCGCTCGGGGCGGCGTCCGTCAACACGACGCTCGCAGGTTTTAGTCGGCCGAGCATTTCAGCCGTGCGTGCCATCGACCGGTGCCCTTCGCGGGAACTCTGTGCGTGATCCGGGACGATCCTGCATACCCACTTCGGACCATCCCGCATGGCGGTGGGAACGTCGCCGGCTCGGACTTGAGCGGTTCGCCTGCGGGCGTGTTCAACGATGACGATTGGCGTGTCCGGCATACAACTCTCTCGTGCTTGAGGGGCCGCGTCGTAGGGATGCTGGCGCACTTCGTGGATTGGCTGAGATGTTCGGGGCTGAGAAAATAATATCGCGGAGAAGCGACCGAAAAAATCTCAACAGCCGTAAATTTCGACGTAAAGCGTCAAAAAATCCGCACATCCGGCCGTTTGGCATCCAGTTCGGTCTCGACAGCTCCGGTCAGGGTACGGGCTGGAAGACGACGACCTCCTGGACGCAGGCCAACACGCTCGGCGGCCGCCCGATCGCGCGGGGCGAATCGGCTATCGGGCTCGGGTGACTCAAACCATGAAGCCCCCCCCAACGAGTACGGTGATTGCCTGAGCATCGGGTCGCCGAGGCAGCCCACAATCATGGAGGGAACGCGCCGCTTGCACCACCACGCTCAGTCGGGGATCGGATGATCGAGGGCTCACAGCAGGCCATCCATCGAGCATGCGTGTCGGCAATGAGTTGATACCCTATTCCGCTTACATCGATACGCTGAGCTAGATGCCTTCCTGCAGTTGCAAACCCACGATGCCCACGACAACGAGGGCAATGCAGAACAGCCGCCCGAGCAGGACGGGCTCATGGAACCAGACGATGCCGACCAACGCCGTTCCCGCTGCACCAATTCCTGCCCATACGGCGTAAGCGTCTCCCAGTGGGAGAATTTTTAATGTGAGACTCATTAGCCACACGCTCAGTACGGCCGCCACGATCGATATCCCGCCGGGCAGTGCTTTTGAGTAGCTGTCAGAAAGCTTCATCGTCACGGAGAAGACAACTTCCAATAAACCGGAAGCGACAACGATCGACCAGGCGGCAAGCGGACTAGAGACGACAAACATGGGGTCTACCTTCAGATTGGATGTTGTCAACAGGGCCACCTCCACCCTCATATGCGTCCAGACAAAGTCACATTGATCCAGACTGGCAGTTCGGCCGCCTCAATAGGCGGCGAAAAGAGATACCCTTGAGCGACTTGGTAGCCCCGTGCCTGAAGTATCTGTCGCTGAACGTCGGTTTCCACGCCTTCGGCAACGATCGTCAAATGTAGCTTGGCACAGATGTCGGCGACCGAGTTGACAAGCGATCTCGCATTCTCGCTGTTTTCAACGTTGCTGATAAAGCTCTTGTCCAGCTTCACCTCGTTCACAGGCAACCGCCGCAAATAGCTGAGGCTCGAGTACCCCGTACCGAAATCGTCGATCGCCATATTGACGCCGAGGGAATGAACGTCTTGAATAGTTGTCATTACGCTATCCGTCGCGTCGAGCAACACGGCCTCGGTGACCTCAAGCGTCAACTGAGAAGGCGCAAGTTTGTACGTCCCCAGCAGACTGCTTACCAGGGAAGCGAACGCAGGATCGCGAAACGCCGTGGGCGAAATGTTGACCGATATCCGGGGAACATCTAGACCGGCTTCGCACCATTGCGCCAATTGCCGGCACGCCTCGGTCAATACCCATCGATTGAACTCCGCAACCAGTCCGCACTCCTCGACAAGCGGGATGAAATGGTCCGGCGCCACGTTGCCAAAATCACGATGAAACCAGCGCGCAAGCGCTTCGACTCCGTACAAACTATCATCATCCAGACGCACCTGAGGCTGATAGTGAAGTTGCAACTCCCCCGCGACGAGGCTGTCGCGCAGTGCCAGCCCGAGCTTCCGGCGCGCCTCCCTCGCACGCATCAGTTCTGGCTCAAAGACTCGATACTCGTGGTGTCCGGCGAACTTCGCCTCATACATGGCCATGTCGGCATGCTGCATCAACGCACCAATGCTCTCGCCGTGCTGCGGAAAGATCGCGATGCCCATGCTCGCCGCGGGCGTCAGGTTCGTGTCACTAATCTGGACGGGCTGGCGCAACCTGTTCATCGTTCGTTCCGCAAAGTCGAGCGTCAGTTCAATGTCGGCCGGTGACAGAACGATCACGAACTCATCGCCCGACAGCCGACCGACAATATCCGTATCGCGCAGGTCAATCTTGAGGCGCTGTGCAACTTCGCTCAGCAAACCGTCTCCCGCCGCGTGCCCCAGCGTGTCGTTCACCTGCTTGAAGCTGTTGAGATCGACAAACATCACCGCGAACGAATGCTGACTCGCGACGGCGGCGGCAAGCACCGACTCCGCTTGACTCATCAGCAGCTGTCGATTAGGTAATCCGGTCAGGCCGTCATAGAAGGCGAGACGGCGAATGCGCTCCTTGCTTCCTTCTCGCTCCAATGCCAACGCGCACAAATTCAGACTGGCGTCCACAAGCTCCTGATGAAGCGCACTGGGTTGGTGTGACTCGCGATAGTAGAACGAGAGCGTGCCGAGCGTGCGCCCATCGGTAGACCGGATTGGATGCCACCAGCACGAAGTGAACCCAAACGAGATTGCGAGCGCGCTGTGCGATGCGTAGGCTTCGTCCGGCGATGTGGTGGGAAATACAATGTGTCTGCCGAACGGGCCCGCAGCGATCCGCTCTACGAAGTCGGGGGCGATACGCAACCCATCAATCGCCCTCGCATATTCCATCGGCAAGCTTGGTGCCGCGAGCGTCCATAGCTTACCGTCGTCATCGATTCGTCTGATCGATGCCGTCACGGCCGGCGCGATCCGCTCTGCTTCGTGGCACACAAGTGTCGTAACATTGGCCAAAGGCTCTTCCCGTGCCATCGCGCCCAGCACCTTGCGCTGAAGCTCCTCGTGTATTTTCGTACTGGTAATGTCAGTCCAGATTCCGACGACGTTCTTGCATACGCCCCTTGCGTCGAACACCGGATTGACTGTGGCCAGGATCCATAACGGGTGGCCGCTCTTGCTATAGACGAGAATCTTGGTCTTAAAGCTCAGGTGAGCGCCCACCTTCGCACGAATATCACTGACCGTGCCGAAGTCCGAATAAGGCCCGACCACGAAGTCGGTCGGACGTTTGCCGAGTATCTCCGACATCTTGTACCCCAACATCTGCGTGAATCCCTCGTTCGCGTATACGACCCGGCCGTCCGGTGTGGTCACGACTGCGGCGCTATCGGTGTGATTCAATGCAAGCGACAGCAGGTTCAGTTTCTCCCTTCGTCTGGCGACGACGAACGCAATCGCGGTCGCGGCGAGAAGGATCGCCATGACACTTGAGGCGATTCCAAGAAGGCGGAAACGCTCGTGCATTGCATACACCGAAACCGCGCCGACAACCCTGCCGTATTGCAAGAATTGACGCTCTTCATTAAGGAACGCAGCCTGCACATCCTGTGTCGGCTGCTCGAGGAATCCATGCAGGTCGCCCGACTGAATGTATTCAACGAGCTGGGTCAACGCTCTACTGTATCGGTAGTATGCGTCTATCAGTGACCGGCTCCGTACACGGCCCTCCACGCTGTCATTTGAGCCGTGTTTGCGCAATGCATTTAGGAAAATCAAGAAAGAGCGGTCGGCTGCATCGATTTCGTTACGCGCGTGCTGCACGAAGGAAGACGGCACAGTGCCGGATAACGCCCACCGGGTAGCCGCTCGTGAAAGCGTAATGCGTGCGTCCGACAGGTGCTCGGTCGTTTGCATGATCGCGTCAACCTCGGTAATCGTCACATTCGACATAAATTCCACGTTTTCCCAGGTACGCGACAGAATCCAGCAACTGGCTCCGAGCGTAAGCAGTTGCAGAACAAAAATCGAAATCAAAACTAACCGGCGTGACAATCTGATACGGTTAAACATCAGAGGATTCCTTATGATTCGAAATATTTTTCAACTGCTTCCTCGATCGCATTTCATAACCCATTTCCCGATCTGAGACAGGTTTGATCAGTTGAATCAACCCACACATGCGAACCTCCTCTGACTACGCGTATTTCTCGTCCAGCGTACTTCGAATCGGATAAGTATCGTAAGAGGTCAGTTCAATCGCCGATATGACCTTGTCGCACAGGGTCAGCGCCAATTCGCACCAAAGTCGGCAGAACACGCGCGCAGCGGGACGACCAACACTAGAACCCTCGACCGTGCCGCCTGTTTATCCAGTGATGAAGCAGTTGCGGCAGCCGGTTCGACGAGCGCGGCTGTCTGCAGAACACCTGCGTTCATTTGTGCCACGACTTGCTACCGGTGTTGCGGCTATGGCTAGCGCAATTGCGCCCGGTAACAACGCGAGCTGAGAAAAAGCCGCATTCATGTCGTCGTAAAGAAATCCTGTACCGACCCACCATGCCCAGCCTGGAATGGCGACAGCATCCTGGAGTTTCGGCTCCACATCCGCGTCCGGACTGCGCATAATCACTACATCGACGAGCACGACATGCGCCCTTGCCATCCCGGCGCGGTAAACCTCCCTATCGGTCAGGCCGTCGGTGGTGCGGCCTCCCTTGGCACGGGTTCCAATGAACCTGACGCTCGAACGCATGAAATTGATGCCGTCGGAAGTGGCAACCCAGTAGTAGCCTCTCATATCCGCGTCGAGCGCTGACAATGCAGCTTTTGCCTGTTGCTGCGCCTGATCCTGAGTGAGCACACCAATCGTCTGCAACGCGCGGCACGAATAAGGAAGCTGTTCGCCCTCCATCAGAAGATCAATAGTCTCTTCGCGACAACTGTCGATCATCGCGTCGTACAGTATGTGCAGCGACATGCCACCAGCGACAGCGACAAGCGCCAGCAGTTTCGCGGACAAATCCACGCGGGGCCTCACGCCGTTAACCGTTTAGTTCGTATATCGACTGAGGTGGTCTAAACTTGAGCCGCATCTCATCAATAGTTAGCGTTTATGCGGACACTGCCGTTCCGCCGTCGATCGACCAGCGGCGTCAAATCGCACTAGACTCCCCTCTATCGCACTTGATCATTTGCTCCGGCGCCCCTCCGGTCGTAACCTCCAGTCCGGAATGCGAGCTCGCGATACCGTCTCCGCTTCGGTTGCACCGGTGTCGCGATTGCGCGAGCGTGATCGATGAGGACACCCGCGAGTGTGTGTCGATCGAAGCGGCCGTCGGCCTCTGCTCTGAGGACGTGATCCTACCGCCGTCGCGACTCATGTGAGCGATTCATAGACATCGGTTCAACTAAAATGAAACGATGTCTGTGAATCGCACAGGTCATCCCACGAGACCGTCATCTTCCGACGCGCCGTCTTCACACGACTACCCTTCCAATTTCCGCATCATGACCTCGTAAACAACGCGGCCGCGCCTTTCACGTCGACGTCCTAATCGCGATCCGCTCCAGTCGATAACCGTATCCGTAGATCGATGAGAGGCGGTAACCACTTTCCGGCCGCAAGCCCAGTTTCGTGCGCAGCGTCGAAATATGTGTGTCGATCGTTCGAGAAGAGACATCGGTCACCTGGTTCCACACGGTATCGATAATGTGTGCCCTCGACAGCGGGCTATCGACGCACTGGAACAACAGCAGTGCAAGATCGAACTCCTTCGGCGTGAGATTCGCTGCCCTACCGTCGACATACGCCTGCTTTTGCTTCATATCGAAACGGAAATGGTCGAATTCACGAGTGATGATCTCAACGCCGACCGAATACGCGCGTCGCAACAGCGAACCGACGCGAGCGCACAGGATTGTGCTCGACGCCGGCTTGACAACATAATCGTCCCCGCCGGCGTTCAGGATATGCGCAATCTCCGATTCCTCCCCCCGGCAAGTCATGAAGATGATCGGCAATCTGACACTGGACTGATTTGTGCGGACCCACCTCAGCACGTCCTCCCCAGACATGTCGGGCACGTTCCAGTCGAGTACCAGTAAATCAAACGTCTCTCTCTGCAAGCACCGCATTAATGCCTTTCCACGTGTAAATACATAGCACGTATGACCGGCCTCCCTAAGTGCTTGACTTACGAATTCCGCGTGAATCAACTCGTCATCGAGAATGGCAATTCTCATAGCATCTTTACAGTTTATTTTTTATCATATTTTTCAAAATAGAAACTGAATTGAAAATGGCAAATCCAACTCCAAAACGTATCCGGCCTTTTTAGTGACATCAGTCGTCAGCATGTTTGGCGCCATTCACCGGAACCCGATACCGTTCCCGGTCCTTACCAGCCATCCAGAGCGGCGTACGGCCTCGCCCGCACCATGTTTGCCCTGTTTCAGGATTCCAATACTTTGGCGTCAGCTTTTTTCTCTTTTGCGGTTCCTGCACTGCGCGCGGAGCAACGTCGATATCGAGGTGAAACTCCGCGAAGACTTGCCGGACGCGTTCAATCACGAGATTCACGAGACGTTCAGTTTCCACCGCTCTCTCCCGCTCGATCTCCTGGGTCAACTGCTCGTATTGTTCGAGCAACTTCTGATAGCGGCTCATGGTACCTCCCATTCTTCCACGATAGCGGATTCCTAACTATTCGACGCTTCGATATTCCATGACAATCCGCCGCGTTGTGAGGCGACCGGATCGTCGCTCGCCGTACGGCGTATCCTGCTTCGCCTACGATCCAGTCAAGTCGACTCCCATTGCCCAATATTCGATTTTCCGGGGATGACGGGAAAGCCCCCGCGCACTGGACGTCTTGCCTCTTCTCCATCAAGAACTTTCACCCCGTCCGTCCATCGTGACCCGCGAACACTGCATTAGCGCACTGCTGAGCGCGGAGAAACCGACCGCCACCGTAGTCTCTCGTCCAGCTTCGCAATTGAGCCGGTGTCGTTGACACGGTGGTGTTGCATAAAAAGGAGGATCGCACCTACGGCAGGATCCTCAACCTCAGACTCTCGCCGGAACGCACGAGGAATACATCCGGCGGTGGGTGTGGTCCGAGGACGGCCAGAAGTTACATCTCGGGCAGGACAATCTCGACGCGACGATTCTGTGCACGGCCTAGCGCCGTGTTGTTCAACGCGACGGGGCGTTCCGCCCCGTATCCGTGGATCTCAAATCGCCTCGCATTCAGTCCGTGTGCTTGCAGATAGCTCGCCACGGCCTGCGCACGCTGCTCTGATAACCGACGGTTGTAAGTGTCCGTGCCGAGCCCATCGGTATAGCCGCTGATGCCGACGGTTCCGAAAGTCATGCCCTTCCCGTTCGCGATCACCTTGTCGAGCTGCTGCATCGCCGCCGGCGTCAGTATCGCCTGGTTGAAGTCGAAGTTCGCGTCGCCTGACAGCGTCACTCGTTTCGGTATCGGCGCACCAACGGCGGCCGGAGGCGGCGCACCCGTGTCCACGGTAGATGCCTGTGCATTCCCGTCGCCGCACTGGAACACGAGCGTCGCGGGATCGGATTTGTCGCGCAGTGCGCGGGCCGAGTCGACGGCGCGCACGGGCTCTTCGCCGCAAATCTTGCGGGCGGCCTTCATGCAGGTTTGCGGGCCCGACAGCAGGCCGTGGCAGTCCACCTGGAAGGTGCGCACGCCGTCGCGCGGCTGCAGTTCGGAAGCGCTGAAGGTCGGGCCGGATGCGGTCGAGCACGCGGCGAGGGCCGTTGCGGAGAGTGCGAGCGCAAGAGCGAGTTTGTTCAAGGTTACATCCTCAATGCTTGGGTTGACTGAAGCCCGCCACGAGTGGCGCGGCGGGCTCGTCCGGCCGTCGGGGCCGCCGCGGGCCGTCCGGCTGGCGAGCCGGGCGGCCTGGCGGCGCGACGCGTTACTTCCACTGGTACAGCATGCCGGCGCCGATCACCTTCTGACCGCCGCTGAAACCGCCGTTGATCGACGCCTTCAGGTTTTCCGTGATGCGGGCCTGCATGTTGACCGCCATTGCCTTCTGGCCGAGGAAGGTCGACGTACCCACGCCCATCCCGAAGTTGGCGTCGCGATCGAGCTGCGGGATCGACGCCATCGCGCCGACGGCCGCGATACCCTGCTTCGCCATCTGGTCGGTCTGCTGCAGTTGCGAACCCAGCGAGTTGATCTGCGCCTGCTGGCCCGACAGTGCCGTCGACAGCGTCGTCTGCACCTGCGTCAGCTGGTTCACGTTCACCGCGTCGGTGCCTTGCGTACCCGGCGCGACGTTCGTGATCTGGCGCTGCTGCGTGTCGTTGCCGACCGACACCACGTTCGAGCGGCCGCCGTCGTTGGAGCCTGCGCCGATCGCCACCGAGTTCGAACCCGTGGTGACGGTTGGGACGTCGGTGCCCTTGCCGTTCATGTCGGCCGCGATGCCGTTGTTGTTGGCGGCGCGCGTCGTGTTGTTGTTGATCGTCGTCGACAGCGAGTTCAACGTGTTGTTGATGTTGTTCACGCCGGTCGACAGCGAGGCCACGTTGCTGTTCGTCGTGCTCAGGCCGGTGGACAGCGAGCCGATGCCGGTCGACGTCGACGTCGACAGCGAGTTGACGTTGCTGTTCGTCGTGCTCAGGCCCGTCGACAGCGAGTTGATCGCGGTCGAGGTCGACGTGGACAGCGACGACACCGAGCTGTTCGTGCTGCTCAGGCCGGTGGACAGCGAGTTGATGCCCGTCGACAGCGACGCGACGTTCGACGCGGTGGACGTCGACAGCGTGTTGATCGCATTGTTCGTCGCGTTGAGCTGGCTGCCGTTGATCGCGTCCGTGCTGCTGGCCGAGATCCGGCCTGCGGCGACGTTCGTGATCTGGCGTTCCTGGCCCGGTGCGCCGACGCTCACCACGCCGACCGGCGAGCCGCCTGCGAAGGGGTACGTGACGCCGCCGATCGTGGCGCTCGACGTCGGGTTCGCGGCACTCGTGACCGAGTTCGCGCCGAGTGCGATCGAGTTGGCGACGTTGGCCTGCGCGTTCGTGCCGAAGGCGAGTGCGTCGGCAGCGGTTGCCTGCGCTGCCGATCCGTACGCTTGCGCGCCGGTGGCGCTTGCCGTGGCCTGGTTGCCGAGCGCGATCGTGTTGTCCGCGGTGGCCTGGTTCGAGCTGCCGAGTGCAAGTGCGCTCGCGCCGTTGGCAGTGTTCGCGTTGCCGAGCGCCACTGCGCCGTTGCCGGTCGCCGTGTCGTTCGCGCCCATCGCCACCGCGCCGGTACCCGTTGCGATGCTCGGGTCGCCGATTGCGACCGCGCCGTCGCCGGTTGCCGTGTTGCCGGAGCCGATCGACACGGCCTTGCCGCCCGTTGCCGATGCGCTCTGGCCGATGGCGACCGCGCCTGCCGACTGCGCGTTCGAACCGTCGCCGACCGCGACGCTGCTGGCGCCTGCCGCGCTGGCGTTCACGCCGGCTGCCAGGGCGTTGGTGCCCGTTGCACCCGTGTTGTCGTAGTTGGCTTGCTGCACGCCGTTGTCGTTGACGCTGTAGTAGTGCGTCTTCGCGGCGTTGATCGCGGTCGAGGTCGAGGTCGACAGCGACGTCACCGAACTATTCGTCGAGCTGAGGCCCGTGGACAGCGAACCGATCGAGCTGTTAGCCGACGAGAGGCCGGTCGAGGTGGAAGTCGACAGCGACGTCACCGAACTATCCGTCGAGCTGAGGCCGGTGGACAGCGAACCGATCGAGCTGTTGGCCGACGAGAGGCCGCTCGAGGTCGAGGTCGACAGCGACGTCACTGAACTATCCGTCGAGCTGAGGCCCGTGGACAGCGAACCGATCGAGCTGTTGGCCGACGAGAGACCGGTCGAGGTCGAGGTCGACAGCGACGTCACCGAGCTATCCGTCGAGCTGAGGCCCGTGGACAGCGAACCGATGGAGCTGTTTGCCGACGACAGACCGGTCGACGTGGAAGTCGACAGCGAAGTGATCGAGCTGTTTGCGGAAGACAGGCCCGTCGAGGTCGAAGTCGAGAGCGACGTGATCGAGCTGTTGGCCGACGAGAGGCCCGTCGAGGTCGAAGTCGACAGCGAAGTGATCGAGCTGTTTGCCGAAGACAGGCCCGTCGAGGTCGAAGTCGAGAGCGACGTGATCGAGCTGTTGGCCGACGAGAGGCCCGTCGAGGTCGAAGTCGACAGCGACGTGATCGAACTGTTGGCCGACGAGAGACCCGTCGAGGTCGAAGTCGACAGCGAGCTGATCGAGCTGTTCGCCGACGACAGGCCGGTCGAGGTCGAAGTCGACAGCGACGTGATCGAGCTGTTCGCCGACGAGAGGCCGGTCGACGTCGACGTGGACAGCGACGTGATCGAGCTGTTCGCCGAGGACAGGCCGGTCGACGTCGACGTGGACAGCGACGTGATCGAGCTGTTTGCCGACGAGAGGCCCGTCGAGGTCGAAGTCGACAACGACGTGATCGAACTGTTGGCCGACGAGAGACCCGTCGAGGTCGAAGTCGACAGCGAGGTGATCGAGCTGTTGGCCGACGAGAGGCCCGTCGAGGTCGAAGTCGACAGCGACGTGATCGAGCTGTTGGCCGACGAGAGGCCCGTCGAGGTCGAGGTCGACAGCGAATCGATCGAGCTGTTAGCGGTGGACAGACCGGTCGAGGTCGAGGTGGACAACGACGTGATCGAGCTGTTCGCCGAGGACAGACCCGTCGACGTCGAAGTCGAGAGCGACGTGATCGAGCTGTCAGCCGAGGACAGGCCGGTCGAGGTCGAAGTCGACAGCGAGGTGATCGAGCTGTTAGCCGAGGAGAGGCCGGTCGAAGTCGAAGTCGACAGCGAGGTGATCGAGCTGTCAGCCGACGACAGACCCGTCGAGGTCGATGTGGACAGCGAGGTGATCGAGCTGTTGGCCGACGAGAGACCCGTCGAAGTCGAGGTCGACAACGACGAGATCGAGCTATCAGCCGACGACAGACCCGTCGACGTCGAAGTCGACAGCGAAGTGATCGAGCTGTTAGCCGACGACAGGCCCGTCGACGTCGAAGTCGACAGCGACGAAATGGCGCTGGTCGCGGTACCAACCTGTTGGGCGACCGAATACAGCTGGCTGCCGTTGACCGCGTCGGTACTGGTCGACGTCACCTGGCCGGCGGCGACGTTGGTGACCTGTCGTTCCTTGCCGGCGCTGCCGACGCTAACGGTACCGTCCGGCGAGGCACCCGCAAATCCGCCAAACGTGACGCCGCCGACGGTCGCGCTGCTCGTGCCAACGGCCGGGCCGGTCTGCGAATTGGCGCCGAGCGCCACGGAATTGTTGGTGCCGGCGACTGCCCCGGTGCCGATGGCAACGGCGTCGGCACCGGTCGCGGTGCTGTCGGCGCCGGTCGAGTTCGCGTGGAAGTACTTGATGCCCTGGCTGTTGATGTTGTTGATCGCCGCGCCGACGCTGTTGGCGGTCGACGTCGTGCCGTTCGCGTTGTAGGTCGTGTATGCCGGCGCGGAGACCGTCCCGGTCGTCGGGTCGTACGTGGAACCGCCGCCGAGCGCCGATGCCGTGCTGGTGCCAAGGTTGTCCGTCTTGACCGTGACCGTGCTCAAGCCAGTGGACAGCGAACCGATCGAGCTCGTGGCCGTCGACAGACCCGTCGAGGTCGACGTGGACAGCGACGAGATCGAGCTGTTAGCCGACGACAGGCCGGTCGACGTGGAAGTCGACAACGACGTGACCGAGCTGTTTGCCGAGCTGATACCGGTGGACAACGAGTTGATGCCGGTCGAGGTCGACGTGGACAACGACGTGATCGAGCTATTTGCCGAGGACAGACCCGTCGACGTCGAAGTCGACAGCGAGGTGACCAAGCTATTGGCCGAGCTGATACCGGTGGACAGCGAGTTGATGCCGGTCGAGGTCGACGTGGACAGCGACGAGATCGAGCTGTTGGCCGACGACAGGCCGGTCGACGTCGAAGTCGACAACGACGTGATCGAGCTGTTTGCCGAGCTGATACCGGTGGACAGCGAGTTGATACCGGTCGAAGTCGAAGTGGACAGCGACGTGATCGAGCTGTTAGCCGACGACAGACCCGTCGACGTGGAAGTCGACAGCGAGGTGACCGAGCTGTTGGCCGACGACAGGCCGGTCGACGTGGAGGTCGACAGCGAGGTGACCGAGCTGTTTGCCGAGCTGATGCCGGTGGACAACGAGTTGATGCCGGTCGAGGTCGACGTGGACAGCGACGTGATCGAGCTATTGGCCGACGACAGGCCAGTCGAGGTCGAGGTCGACAGCGAGGTGATCGAGCTGTTCGCCGAGGACAGACCGGTCGACGTGGAGGTCGACAACGAATCGATCGAGCTGGTGGCCGACGAGAGGCCCGTCGACGTCGACGTGGACAGCGACGCAATCGAACTCGTTGCACTCGACAGCCCGGTCGACGTCGACGTCGACAAACGATTGACTGCGGTGTTAGTTGCGAACAATTGTGAACCGTTGACCGCGTCCGTACTTGTTGCCGAAACCCGGCCGGCCGCCACATTCGTTACTTGACGCTCCGCGCCCGGCGCTCCGACGCTCACCACGCTCGAGGGCAACGTCCCCGCATAACTGTATGCCACTCCGCCGATCACCCCCGCCGCAGTGGGATTCGACACTGCCGAAACCGAACCGGAACCCAGAGCCACGTCGCCTGCATCGTTCGCCACCGCACTCGGACCGATTGCGACCGAATCGGTGCCCAGCGCCTGGCTGTCAGGTGCTGTCGAGGTCGTGTGGAAATACTTGATGCCCTGGCTGTTGATGCTGTCAATCGCTGCGCCAACGTTGTTGACCGTGCTCGTTGTGCCGTTTGCGTTGTATGTCGTGTAGGACGGCGCCGAAATCGTACCGGTTGACGGGTTGTATGCCGCACCGCCCCCCAATGCTGTCGCCGTGCTTGTTCCAAGGTTGTTGGTCGTGGTCGACAGCGACACGATGCTGGTCGACGTGGCAGTAGACAGCGATGTCACCGCACTGTTCGTTGTCGACAGACCAGTCGACAACGACCCGACACCGCTCAGCGCCGTGCTGATCCCTGTCGACGTCGATGTCGACAGCGAGGCGATCGAGCTGTTAGCCGACGAAATGCCGGTGGAGGCCGACGTCGACAGCGACGTAACGGAACTGTTGGTCGCAGACAGACCGGTCGACAGTGAACCGACACCGCTCAGCGCCGTGCTGATGCCCGTCGACGTCGACGTCGACGTCGACAAGCTCTCAATGCTCGATGTCGTCGTACTGGCAACCGCGTAGAGCTGACTGCCGTTGATCGCGTCCGTGCTGGTCGCGCTCACCAAACCCGCGGCAACGTTCTGAATGCGCCGCTCCGACCCTGGAGCACCAACGCTGACCACTCCAGCAGCCGAACTTGCACCGGCATAAGTGCCGAAAGTCTGACTTCCGACCGTCGTGCTGCTGACGGTACCCGTACCGCCCGTTACAGTATTCGCCGCACCGGTCGTTATCGCATTCTGACCCAGTGCGACTGAACCCGTCACAGTCGCTTGAGCCCCGGTACCAACTGCAATGCTTGATACGGCCGACGCTGTGGCCGCTCCAACTCCGCCATTTTGATTGGTTCCGCCAATCGCAATCGAACCGGTACCAGAAGCAGTGGATCCATAGCCGAACGCGCTTGCTCCGATGCCGCTTGCCGTCGCATCCAGCCCAAGGGCCGATCCCCATTGTCCGGCCTGTGCGCTCGTCCCGAGCGCAACCGCCCCGTTTCCGGTTGCCGTCGTGAACGAACCGAAGAGAGTCACACCGAGATAGAGCGCCCCTCCTCCGTTTGCACCGCATCCCGCAACCGACGACCAGGCGCCATTCCCATTGATTGGTGCACCCCCGGCGGGGAGTGCCCGCGCACCATCAGGACTGGTAGCGGCCGGGCTGGTACACGTATCACTCCCCGTATATGTTCCGGCATAGCTAAACTGCACCACTCCAAGCAGCAGAAGGCTAGCGAGAATTCTGACAGAAGCCGAACGATTGCCCTTGCCACGCGCGGAATCGAGCTCCGATGCAGCTACCCAGGCCCCGAGGGATTCGTTCCAAACAGTACGGTATGTGCGATTCATAGCGACTCAATGATCCAAACGACGTTGGCCGAAGGGCGCGTCAATTTTCCAAGATCGCTATTGCTTTAGAACTGAGGGATTCCAGGTCACCACGGAATTTCCCACTCCATTTCTTCTATAAACAATAGCAGTCCAAACTAATATTCGTTGATTAAGATATTGTGAGAAAATTTTCTACTTCACATACTCATCAGCACTGCACCCACCTGACTCCGACATCCCGTACAAGCTGCAGATCAACATCACCTTCTGCGCCAATCACCACGACGTCCCTTGCAATGTTCGCAGCCAGTTCCACCAAACGCCGAAGTCTCCCCAACGCACGGTCATTGCGACGTGCCGCGGAGATGAATGTTGGTGCGATCTTCACGATATCGGGGTCCGGAATTTCCATGCCCGCGGCATTTCCGTAAGTCAACCCGTATTGATCAATCGCAATAAGACATCCGGCTGCCTTGAGCCTCGCAAGAAAAACCCGAGCACACCCAGCACACTCAACTTCGATTTCAGCACTCTCGGCAATCACTACCACGAGCCGCGCAGCCAAGTCAGGCGATGCAGAAAGCTGATCGAATAAATCTTCCCAGTGCAATCCAACCACGAGACTCTGACCTGTCAGATTCACACCGATACGCAGTTCCGGTGAACGTTTCAACAGGTCGAGAACGCGCCTGAGCACGTAGCGGTCCAAATGGCACATCAGCCCAACGCGGGTGGAGCTCGGCAGATAGGCGTGCGGCGGTGACATGCGGCCGCCGAGCGCACGGCACCACGGCGAACATTCGAAATACAACACGTCGCACCCGTCGTCGACCGAGTAAACAGGCGACATCACGAGCGTGCACGCATCAGTAGCGATCGCGCGCAGTACATGCCCGGCAATCGCGAAATCGGTGCGCGTCGGCGCATCAACACCCGGCCGCATGAGCCGAATGGCAACCGACGGGGCGAATCCCTGCTCACCCAATTCGCACTCAGCTCGGCGAGCCAAGTCGCGCGCTAACCCGCATCCCCTCGCCCCCCTGGTCACCAGCTCGGAATTCAGCAGATTACCGCCGCAAATCGCCTGCACCCTGCCGCATACACCGAAGAACTGCCTTGTACGCTCGGCCAGATCTACATCGACCGCATCGCCAAACATGTGCCCAAAACACCGCTCCAGCGCGGAGCTATTCGCGACTTCGACGAGCAACTTGGATTTCATCCCCAAGATCTCCATTCACGCCACTTCGCTGCGGGTGCCAGCAACCCTTGGGGGACAAAAAGGAAGGTTTGCAGCAAAGTTACAAAAAACGAAATGATCTATGTAACTCCTTGATTCGTAAGAGTGGCAAAATTGCAACCCTTATCAGACACAAACGTTCCTTTGTGTCCAGTAAACTTTCAACATCAACCGAAGATTTGACGATGGTTTGCATTATTACGGCCGTCGGCGTGTCACGACGGCGCTGATGCACTCGTCTCTTTGTCTACTGGAAGCGCCGCTTGAGAAGCAAAAAACACCGTGCAATCAAATACTAGTGAGCGTCACCGATGTCCTTCATCGCGTCGAGCCGTCGTCTGGCAATGCCGTCACCGTCGTCAGGCGTCAAGCGTCATGGCGGTGAAGTTATGTGTGTCTGTCCGCATACACCAACACATACCTGACACTTCTTGCGGAGCGCGCTCATGAAGATCGGGTACGCGCGCGTGTCTACCGACGAGCAAAGCCTAGGCCTCCAGATCGATGCCCTCACACGGGCGGGCTGCGACGTCGTTTTTTCAGACCAGGGAATTTCGGGGGGCGACTTTCACCGCCCGGGCCTCGATGCGGCCCTCGCGAGAATCGAAAAAGGAGACGCGCTTGTCGTCTGGCGTCTCGACCGGCTGGGCCGGTCGCTGAGTAAGTTGATAGATCTGGTCAATCACCTAGCTCGACGCGGCATCGACTTCACGTCGCTCACCGAATCGATTAATACGGCCTCTCCCGGCGGGCGGCTCGTCTTCCACATGATGGGTGCACTCGCCGAATTCGAGCGCAGCCTCATCAGCGAACGCACACGCGCGGGATTGGCCGCCGCGCGAGCACGGGGCAAGAAGAGAGGACGACAGCGACTAATGACGCCCGACCGATGCGCACATGCCCGCGTCCTGCTCAAAACCAGCACGATCACCGAAGTCGCCGCCCATTTCAACGTTCATCCCCGAACGGTCAAGCGCGCACTCGCTGCATCGACCGGTTGAATCCACCACGCCTCGGAGCCAACCGCATTGGCAACATCGCGGAAGGTTTCCAACGGCCGCATGCCACAGGCGACCTGATTCCTCCCGATCAACTCCACGTGAGGTGCTCTATAAGCGTCCGGTAAAGCCATCTTTAGCTATCCTGAATGGCCTGGGAATATCGTGTCCCCTTAAAAAGGTTCTTCGCAGGAAGCCGTGGAGGGTTTGAGGGCGATTGCGTAACCTGACGCCTGACTTTAGGAGGTCAGAAGGAAGAATTGCTCGATCGCACGACACTTCAAGCGCTGGGTTGCTGGTCTGGCTATCGGTTAGCAGGTCGTTGAATTACTGTCGGGCCGGACGCATTTTCCCTTTGGCCGTTCGCGGCGATCATTGGCTGTCCCGGATTGCGAACGCCAGCCTCATTCGATCCATGTCGCGAAAAGCCTGCTCACCAGACAATGCTGCCTGCGAAGGCTTCTTCGGAAGGCTGAAGACCGAAATGTTTTACCCTGGCAATTGGCGTTCGACGACCATCGCGGAATTCGTTGAGGCACTGGATGCCTATATCCGCTGGTATAACGAAAAGCGGATCAAGGGCTCCCTCGGCTATCTCAGCCCCATCGAGTACCGTGAAAGCCTTGGGTTAACAACGTAAATCAGTCCAAGAAAATGGCCGCATCCCCCGATGGCGATTTTTTCTTGCGCCGTGCGCCCACGGCGCTTCGGTGCGGTCAAAATTTCGATGCTTTCCACGTAATGACTAGGCTTACTAATAGGCGCAAGACTATCCCCTATTTTATGAGAGTCCTCGTGTCCTCAGATATGTGGGGCCGCTCCACTTTTTGTGGTGGGAGTGTATCCGTACGAACACTTCGCCCCAGAGTTTCCGACCCTTTTTGAGTTGATCCACTTTACATCCGAGAAGCATCGATACAGTCGTCCCGATCGCACAAATTCTCAGCTCCGGCACGAGATATCGACGATTTCGGTGCTCCCACATAAATTGCAATGCGGCTTAAATCTTCAACGCTAGGAACGTCGGGCGGGCCATCGATAGCGAAGACTGTTGGCCCTAGACTAGCAGGCTGTTGAAATTCGGAACGGTGTAAACGGGCGTTGCGAGCGGTGCGTTAGAGATATCGTGTTCATGACCTTGGGCAGATAAGAGCGATGCGCGGAATGGACGAGATGCAGGAACCGCTGTTCACGACGGTGAAGCTGGAAGATTTCGTGCCGGCCGATCACCCGTTGCGGCCGCTCCGGCTGCTGGTCAATCAGGCACTGAAGCGGCTCAACGGGTTGTTCGGCACGATCTACGCGGACAGCGGCCGCGCGTCGATTGCACCGGAGAAGCTGTTGCGTGCGTTGTTGCTGCAGGTGTTCTACTCGGTACGCAGCGAGCGCATGCTGATGGAGCAGATGCGCTACAACCTGCTGTTCCGCTGGTTCGTCGGCTTGGCCATCGAAGACGCCGTGTGGGACCACTCGGTGTTCTCGAAGAACCGGGATCGACTGCTGGAGCACGACGTGGTCGAAGCGTTCTTTACCGAAGTCATGAGCCTGGCCGACAAGCAAGGGCTGCTGTCCAGAGAACACTTCTCGGTCGATGGCACGCTGATCCAGGCTTGGGCCAGCCACAAGAGCTTCCGGCCCAAGGACGGTTCGGACGATCCG
This sequence comes from Burkholderia sola, assembly GCF_905400185.1. Classification (NCBI taxonomy): domain Bacteria; kingdom Pseudomonadati; phylum Pseudomonadota; class Betaproteobacteria; order Burkholderiales; family Burkholderiaceae; genus Burkholderia; species Burkholderia sola. The sequence goes on along the minus strand of NZ_FR989677.1, from coordinate 79,213 downwards.
CCAGCCGGCGGTGGCCGCAATGTCGACACCGACTGGAAGGGCAAGCGGCGCAGCAACGACACGCATGAATCGAGCACCGATCCGGATGCGCGCCTGTTCCGCAAGGGGCGGCAAAGCGGAGCCATCCTTTGTTATCAGGGGCACATCCTGATGGAGAACCGCTCGGGCTTGGTGGTCGGCGCAGTGGTCAGCCACGCTGATGGTTTCGGCGAACGCGCGAGTGCGTTGCGCCTGCTCGATTGCGTGCCGGGTCGTCACGCCAAGACGCTCGGCGCCGACAAGGGTTACGACATGCGCGACTTTGTGCGGGATTGCCGAGCGCGCAAAGTGACGCCACACGTCGCGCGCAACGACACGCATCAAGGCGGCAGTGCGATCGACGGCCGCACCTCGCGGCACGCCGGTTATGGCATTAGCCAAGTGATTCGCAAACGCATCGAAGAGCACTTCGGCTGGGGCAAGACCGTCGGCAGGATTCGACAGACCGCGTATCGCGGCCTCAAACGGGTCGACCAGCACTTCAAGCTGACGATGCTGGCGAGCAATCTGACTCGAATGGCGCGAATGCTGACGGTGGTGCCGCCGCAAGGAGCGGTGCAATGAGCCGCCCAAGCGCGGCCGTCGTACGGCAACGCGCCGGCTGGATCGCTCGCGAACGGTCCAGCTTCGGCGATTCGTTGGCAACTCGGCAGCCAAGCGCATACGAAATCCTTTTAAACAGTGCCCCAGTCATCAAAGCGAGGCGCTTTTCAACAGCCTGCTAGTGAGGGGCGACGGACTACCGACCGGATTTTGTTTGCAACACCGGCTCTTGTCTGAACGCTCGCCGAAACAGATTCAATTGCGTCTCAAACATTCCAACACCCAACCCATCCCAACAAAATCAAATAGTTACGAACAAATCCAGATCAAATTTCGTTTCCAAACGCCCACTGCTGGCCATGCAAACCGCCGCCTCCGTCTGTCAGCAAGTTGAAGCTTCTTTACGTTACGGAATCAGTTGATAGTCGACACCGCGCTCGCGGATCGCGGGCGGTTCGCGTTCGTGATGGGGTGAATGGCCGTCGAATGACAGCCGGCGGTACGGCGGCGCAGCGGTATGACGGTACGCGTTGCCGCCACCGGCGTGATGGGAATCGCGATGTTTGGATGGCGCCGCGATTGCGACGCATCGTGCAAGACGGATCGTTCCAGCAGGCAACGAGCGTGCCGGCCACGTGCTCAGCACGCGATGCGATCGCGTGCCACGCCACTGGCGTGACACGCGTCCTCCGTTACAACGCAGCGATCCGCCGGCGGAAATGTTCGGTACCGGCGACGATCTTGTCGAGCACCGCGTCGAGCGCCCAGAAGCGTTCGCGCACGTCGTAGTCGATCGCCCGGCACTTGATCGACCCGAACGTGCCGATCCGCTGGTGATACAGCTTCGCGAGCGCCGGGTAGCCCAGCGCCTCCGAGACCGCCGAGACGACGAGGAACGTCGACAGTTCGTCGGCGAGCGCCGGATTCGACTCGCCTTGCGTGCGCAACCACCGGTAGAGATCGGGATGGAAGTTCGTGAACACGCCGTTGAAACCGGCGGAGCCGGCCTTCATCGCGTCCCACGCGATCGCGGCGTTCGCGTTCAGGATCTTCAGCGGCGATCCCTCGGCAAGCGCGACGCGCCGCTTCACCGTCGCGAGATCGCAGCTCACGTCCTTCAGCATCACGAACCGACCCGTGTCGATGCACGCGCGCAGTTCGTCATCCGACAGAAGCCGCCGGTAAGGCGCCGGACATTCGTACAGGCCGAGCGGGAGATCCGACGGCAGTCGCGCGAGCAACCGGTGCAGATGGTCGAGCAACGCGGCGCTGCCCTTGCGTTGCGGATCGAGCCGGTTGGTCACGAGCACGACGCCCTGCGCGCCCGATTCGGCCGCCGCGCACAGTTCGGCGACCTGCGCGTCGAGATCGTCGCTGATGTGGCCCGACGCGACGACCGGCACGCGCCCGGCCACGCGCTCGACCACGAAGCGCGCGAGCGCCGCGCGTTCGGCCAGGCTCAGGAACTGCATCTCGCTCGATTGCGCGACCGCGAACAACGCATCCGAGCCGTGCGCCAGATACCAGTCGATGAGCCGCTCGAGCCCGGCGTAGTCGATCGCACCGGCGTCGTCGAACGGCGTCAGCATCACCGGCACGATCCCCTCGATGGTCACGTTCGATTGCTGCGGATGTTGCATCGGTTTCTCCTTCCTTCAGTGAATGCGAATGCAGGCTGCACGATCACGCCGGCAACGGTCCGGGCGCGGCGTTCGCGGCCTGTTCGGGAATCGGCTTGCGCACGAGCAGCAGATAGGCCATCGCGCCGGCGAACGCGATCGCCGCCGCGGTGAGCAGCGCGGGCACGAACGACCACTTCTGCGCGATGATGCCGGTCAGGATCGGCGCCAGCGCACCGCCGATGAAGCCGCCGAAATTCTGGATTGCGCCGAGCGACGCGATGCGGCTCGGCGGTGCGGCCGCCGTCGCGAGCGCCCACGAGCACGCCGACGCCGCGTTCGCGAGAAAGATCACGACCGAAATGCATGCGAGCGCAACCGTATTGCTCTGCACGAGCGCGGCCGGAATCGTGAACGCGACCATTCCGAGCATCGCGGCCACCACCGCGTTGCGCCGGCTCACGACCGGCGACCGGCTGCGGCGCGTGACGAAATCCGACAGCCAGCCGGCGACGAGCGAACCGACGAACCCGCACAGGAACGGCACCGATGCGGCGAATCCGGTACGAATCAGGCTCATGTGCCGCTCCATCGTCAGGTAGCCCGGCAGCCAGGTGAGGTACACCCAGTTCAGGTACACGGAGCCGAAGAAGCCGATCAGCATCCCCCAGGTCGTGCCGTGCGAGAACAGGCTGCGCCATTCGACGAAGGTCAGTTTCGGCGCGGCGGCGACGCTTTGCGCATCGGCATCGAGATAATTGCGCTCGGCGGTAGATAGTTGCGCGCGCACCGGATCGCGATACAGCGCGAACCACACGACGGCGACGACGAGACCGAGCGCCCCGGTCACGACGAACGCCCAGCGCCAATGGAACGAGGCCACGAGAACCGACAGCAGCAGCGGCGCAAGCGCGGTACCGAGCGGCGACGCGGCATTGAAAATGCCGGTCGGCGTGCCGCGCGCCCGCAGCGGAAACCAGTTGCTCACCACGCGCGCTGCCGACGGGAATTGCGGCGCCTCGCCGATGCCGAGCACGATGCGCGCGACGATGAACCACCCGAACGTGGACACGAGGCCGCCCGACGCCTGCGCGAACGACCAGACGATCAGCCCGATGCCGAGCAGCCGGCGCGGGCCGATGCGGTCGACCAGCCCGCCGACCGGAAACTGGCACAGCGCATAGCTCCATGAGAAGGCCGACAGCAGCAGCCCCATCTGCGCGAGCGACAAGCCGAGATCGCCGCGGATCGCCGAACTTGCGACGGCCAGCGTGCCGCGATCGAGATAGTTGACGATCCCGCTCGCCATCAACAGCGCGAGCGCGATGCGTTGACCGCGCCGGATCCGGGGCGGCGCGTGCGGAACAGATGGGTTGTCGTTCATGTCGATTGTCTCCATGTCACTGATAGGGGCCGGGTTCGGCCGTTCCGTCGCATGCGGAATTCAGGTGTCCGACCGTATGACCTCGTCGCGCGTCGGGATCGACGTCTGCGCGCCGTGGCGCGTGACGCTGATCGCGGCCGCCCGCTGGCCGAAGCCGATTGCGTCGTCCATCGACGCGCCGCCGGCCCGCGCGGCTGCAAACCCGCCGACGAACGTGTCGCCGGCCGCGGTCGTATCGACGGCCGCCACCGCGATCGCACGATGATGGCCGCTGCCTGCGCTGCCGCGCCAGCAGACGCCGCGCGCGCCGAGCGTGACCAGCACGTTGCCGGCGCCCTTCGCGCACAGCGCCTCGGCGGCGCGCGCGGCCGACACGTCGTCCCCGACGGCGATGCCGGTCAGCGACTCGGCCTCGGTTTCATTGACGACGAGATAGTCGACCCGCGCCAGCAATGCATCGAAGAGCGGCTGCGCGGGCGCGGGATTGAGCAACACCGGCGTGTGGTGCGCGCTGGCGCTGGCAATCGCGCGCGCCACGGTGGCGACCGGCACTTCGAGCTGGCACACGAGCAGCGCGGCCTCGGCGATCGCGTCGCGCGCCGCGTCGATCCGGTCGGCATCGACGCACGCGTTCGCGCCCGGCACGACGACGATGCTGTTCGCACCGCCGTCGTCGACCGTGATCGTCGCGACGCCGGTCGCCGTGCCGCCGATCCGGTGCAGGTGCGTCACGTCGATGCGCTCCGCCGCCAGCGCGGCGTGCAGGCGCGCACCGAACGCGTCGTCGCCGACGCAGCCGATCATCGCGACCGACGCGCCGAGGCGCGCGGCCGCCACCGCCTGGTTCGCGCCCTTGCCGCCGTGAACGGTCTCGAACGTCGTGCCGAGCAGCGTCTCGCCCGGCACCGGCAGGCGCGGCGCGCGCGTGACGAGATCGATGTTGACGCTGCCGACGACGGCGATACGCGGTGACGGGATGCCGTTCATTGCTTGATGTAACCGCTTACATTTGAGACCGACAAAATGACTGAAAAGGCCGTCGTCTCGGAAAATTTCGCCATACGGATTGGAAAAGTGTCTGACATAATAGGGAATCAGCAGCAAGATAGCGCTTACATTCTGGCAGGCTCGATCGAGAATGCAAGCGGGCCATCATGAATCGAGGGTAAACAATGACGCCAATGACGCTTCTGACGGCACACGGCAGCGGCACGGTCGCCACGTGCGGAGGCAACCGATGAGCACGCCCCGCGCACGCCGCGGCAGCGGCCGCTCGGTGCTCGGCGACGTCGCGAAACTGGCCGGCGTGTCGACCGCGACCGTCTCGCGCGTGTACAACGATCCCGGCAAGGTGTCGGCCGACGTGCAGCAGCGCGTGCGCGACGCGGCGCTCGCGCTGAACTGGATCCCGAATGCGGCCGGCCGCGCGCTCGCGTCCACGCGCACCCACATCACGGGCGCGATCATTCCGACCCTTGACGATCAGGTGTTTGCGTCGCAGGTCGCCGGCATGCAGACGGTCATGGCCGAGCACGGCATCACGCTGTTCCTCGGCTGCTCGAACTACGACCCCGCGCAGGCGCTCGCGCAGGTGCGCGCGATGCTGTCGCGCGGCGTCGAAGCGGTGTCGCTGGTCGGCGAAGCGTATCCGCCGGAACTGTTCGAACTCCTTGCGATGCATCGCGTGCCGTACGTCGTCACGTATGCGTACCGCGACGACAGCCCGCACTGCTGCATCGGCTTCGACAACCGCGCGGCGTTCGCGCGGCTCACCACGCACCTGCTCGATCTCGGTCATCGCGATTTCGCGATCATCATGCAGCCGTCGACAGACAACGACCGCGTGCAGGCCCGACTGCGCGGCATTCACGACACGCTGGCCGCGCACGGGCTCGCGGTGCGCCCCGTGCATCAGCACGAAGGCGCGGCCACGATCGCGTTCGGGCGCGCGAGCCTGCGCGCGATCGCCAGCAGCGACGCGGCGACGCGGCCGACCGCCGTGATCTGCGGCAACGACGCGCTCGCGCTAGGCGCGCTGCTCGAAGCGCAGGCGCTCGGCATCGACGTGCCCGCGCAGTTGTCGATCACCGGGTTCGACGACATCGCGCTCGCGCGCGAGATCCAGCCGCCGCTGACGACGATGTGGGTCGACACCGACGCGATCGGGCGTCAAGCTGCGCATGCGTTGCTCGACGCGCTCGAAAACGGCGCCACGGGGTCCGGCCATGCGGTCCAGCCCGAGTTGCGCATACGGGAATCGGCGGCGCCGCCGGCGCGGACGCAGGCGCGCGCGGCGCGGAAGAACAAGACGTAGCGGGGCAGCGCCCTGTTTACTGCGTCACGTCGATCGGCAGCGTCTTGTCGAGATTGTCGTGCCACGCGTTGATCGTCTTCGGCACCGTTTTCTTCCACGCGGGCACGTTCGAGTAGTAACGCATCCGGACGTTGTTCTTCGCATCGAACACGAGCAGCCCGATCCACAGATCGGTGCCGCGGCGCATCACGATCGCCGCGTTCGTCGTCGCGATGCCGCGCACCCAGTACGACGTCACGTGTGCGTTGAGGCCATCGAGGTCCTTCTCGTCGGCGCTGAGATTGACCACGTCGACGAGCGTCTGATAGTCGGCGCCGAGCAGTTTGTGCGCGGCCGCGTTCTGCTGTGCGTCCGCGACGACCTTGAGGCTCAGCAGGTCGGCCGGCGGCTTTGACTGCGACTGCGCGGCGGTCACGTAGTTGCCTGCGTACATGACGCCCATACCTGCGTCGCAATCGACATCGGCACCCTGCTGCGTGACGCGGATGCGTCCGCCCTTCCGGTCGAAGTCAAGCCGGCATTTGTCCCGGCGATAGGTTCCGCTGTCACCGTGCAGCACGATGTTGCCGTCGAGCCCGCCATCATGGGCGCCGTTGTTGGCGCTCAGCTCGAAATGCAGGCGCGGCACCGTGCCGGTAAACGTCAGCACACCGCCGAACGATGGGTTGTCGCTGTCGAGATACCACGTCTGCTGCCAGCGATCGGCGGCCAGCGGCATGCCGTTCAGGCTCGCGAGCCGTTCGCGGTAGCGGTCGCCCAGGCACGACGCATCGCTGCCGCACTGGTCGCGTTGCTTGAGCCACTTCAATTGCGCGGCCTTCAGCGCGGCCGTATCGCCGCCCTTCGCGAGCGCCCGCTTCCACGCTGTCGACAGATCGCCGTCGAGCTTCGACAACGCAGTGTCCGCACAGATCGTTTTTTCGGTCGGCGACGCGGCCTTCGCGCAGTCGAAGCCGGCCGCATACGCGACGGGCGGCAGCCACATCAGCAGCACGGCCGCCGCGACGGATAACAGGTACGTGCTCCGCTTGCCGCTTGCGCAACGTGCAGCGTGTGCGCGCGGATTCGATCGGTTGTGAATGGTCATCGGCTTGATCGTCGCTGGGTCGCGCATCCGTAGAAGCTACGTGCACGCGACATTCGAGGTAAAAACGCCCGGCCCGGCATGCGACGCACGGCGCCGCCCGGCGAAGCGTAACCCGAATGCGCGACGCCGATCAATCGACGTTCGATGTTGTCGCAACTATCTCGACGCCCGCGCCGCAGTGCACGATACCGTCGCGCAGCGCAGCTTTCGTCGCGCGATCGACGATCCCGATGAACACGATCGCGCGAGCGCCGTCACCCCTGATCGGCCCGCCGTCTTCCATCGACGAGAACCGGATGCGCCGCAACCTGCCACACACGTCTGGCAATCGCACCGGCTGCATCGGCCACGCACATGACGCCTTTCGCGCGCAGGACGAGACGAGCCGGCAATGACGTCAGCCGTCGAACGGCACCAGCTCATAACTCGTGCTCCGCCCGCCGGACGCCGAGCGCCGCAACATGCGCTGCTCGACGAGCGCCGTGATGTCGCGCAGCGCCGTGTCTTGCGAGCATTTCGCGAGAGCGGCCCACTTGGTGGTCGTCAGCTTCCCTTCGAAGCCGTCGAGCAGGCGATTCATGACCTTGACCTGGCGTTCGTTCAGCGCGACGCCCGCGCATCGCTGCCAGAAGCGCGCCTTGATCAGCACCGCATCGAGCGTCGTGTGCGCATGATCGATGGCTCGACCCAGCGTGTCCAGAAACCACGCGAGCCACTCGGTGACGTCGAGCGAGCCGCGCTGCGTGCGCTCCAGCACGTCGTAATACGCGTTGCGCTCGCGCTGGATCTGCGCGGACAGGCTGTAGAAACGCTGCGGGCTTCGATCCGCGCGCGCCAGCACCAGATCGCCGAGCGCGCGCGCGATACGACCGTTGCCGTCGTCGAACGGGTGGAGCGTGACGAACCACAGATGGGCGAGCCCGGCCCGGATCAGCAACGGCTCGGCCGGCGGCGCGTTGAGCCACGCGAGAAAGCGCTCGATCTCGTGCGTCAGGCGTACGGCCGGCGGCGCCTCGAAATGCACGCGCTGCCGGCCGATCGGCCCGGAGACCACCTGCATCGGCCCGCTCGCATCCGTGCGCCATTCGCCGACCGTGATCCGCGACAGCCCCGAATAGCCGGTCGGAAACAGCGCGGCATGCCACCCGAACAGCCGCGCTTCGGTGACCGGTGCGGCCGAATGGGTCGTCGCATCCAGCACCATGTCGACGACGCCTTCGACGTGGCGATCGACCGGCGCCAGCGCGCCGATGTCGACCCCGAGCCGGCGCGCGATCGACGACCGGACCGATGCGACATTCAGGTTCTCGCCCTCGATCGCGCTGGTCTTGACGACGTCCTCCGTCAGCGCGGCCAGGCTCGCCTCGTCGCGCAATGTCAGGCCGACATCCGCCAGTCGGCCGACCAGCATGCCTTGCGCACGGCTGACGTCGGCAAGCGGCGCGGCGAGGGCCGGAAGGTCGAAGCGCCATGCCGGCCAGTCGGCCGATTCCCAGATGAAGGTGTAATCTCCGCTCATGATGCGGAGATTATCCACCCATTCGCCGCAGCACTCAATAATCTCCGCAAATTCTGCAGAGATTACGCGCCCCATTCACTGCACGCGGCCGGCTACCGTACCCGGCCCGCCGCGCTCGCCTCCGCCCCGGCCGGCTCCCCGAGCCGTTCCGCGAGAAACCCGATGAACGTGCGCAGCGTGACGAACCCTTCCCGGTGCTGCGGAAACACCGCATTGAGCGTGATCGGCGGCGGCACGTACGCGTCGAGCACCGGTACGAGCGCGCCGCTGTCGAGCGCCGCGCCGACGATGAAGTGCGGCAGCAGCGCGATGCCGAGCCCCGCGATCGCGGCGTCGCGCACCACTTCGCCGTTGTTCGCGACGAGCGGCCCCTGCACGTCGAACGTGCGCGCCGCGCCGTCGACGCGGAACTCCCAGCCGACCCGCCGCTCGCGCCCGTACAGCACGCACGTGTGGCCGGCGAGATCGGCCGGCGTCTGCGGCGTGCCGTGCCGCTTCAGGTAAGCGGGGCTCGCGCACGCGATCATCCGCCACGCGCCGAGCGGACGCGCGATCAGCGTCGAATCCTCGAGCGAGCCGATCCGCAGCACGAGGTCGAAACCCTCGCCGATCAGGTCGACGCGCCGGTCGGTCAGGTCGAGGTTCAACCGCACGGCCGGGTGCGCGGACAGGAATTCGGCGATCAGTGGCGACACGTGCGTGATCCCGAACGACAGCGGCGCGCTGATCTTGAGCGAACCATGCAGCTCGGTGCTGCGCACCGACATCGCCTGCTCGGCGTCGGCGATCTCCGCGAGGATCCGCTGCGCGCGCGCATAAAACTCCTGCCCCGATTCGGTCACCGCGAGATTGCGGGTATTGCGATGCAGCAGCCGCACGCCGAGCGACGCCTCCAGCGCCATCGTGCGCCGGCTGACGAACTGCTTGGACAGCATCAGCTGATCGGCCGCCGCCGTGAAACTGCCTGCGTCGACGGTCGCGACGAAGATCCTCAGGTCGTTGAGTTCCATATTGTCCACTCCAGAGCGACAGTCATTATCTCTGCAGCGATTTATTTGTCAAATCGATTGACCTAAGATTCATCTCAACGAACAGCCGAGCCCACTTCCGAGGTCCGGCGACTTCAAGGACAAAAATCATGATCGATATCCGTGCAGCAAACCAACGTGGCCGTGCGGAGCATGGCTGGCTCAGCTCCCGTCATACGTTTTCGTTCGCGAATTACTACGATCCGAAGCAAGTCGGCTTCTCCGACTTGCTCGTGATCAACGACGACCGCGTCGCCCCGGGCCGCGGCTTCGGCACGCACCCGCACCGCGACATGGAAATCCTGTCGTACGTGCTCGACGGCGCGCTGGAACACAAGGACTCGATGGGCACCGGTTCGGTGATCGTGCCGGGCGACGTGCAACTGATGAGCGCCGGCACGGGCGTGCGCCACAGCGAGTTCAACCACTCGCCGGACACGCCGGTCCACTTCCTGCAGATCTGGGTCGGGCCGGCCGAAAAGGGCGCCGAGCCGCGCTATCAGCAGACGAATGTCGCGGCCGACGACAAGCGCGGCAAGCTCGCCCTCGTCGTGTCGCCGAACGGCGATGCCGGTTCGCTGAAGATCCGGCAGGACACCCGGATTTACGCGGGCCTGTTCGACGGCGACGAAAGCACTACGCTGGAACTTGATCCGAGCCGCTTTGCCTACGTGCACGTGGCGCGCGGCAGCGTGACGGTCAACGGCGTGACGCTCGGCGAAGGCGACGGCGCACGCATCCGCGGCGAACAGGCGCTGACGATCGCCGACGGCAAGGACGCCGAGGTGCTGGTGTTCGATCTGCGTCCGGTCGAAGTGACGGCCGAATGGGCGTGATGCCCGTTCGGGAAACCGGGCCCCGCTGACCGCGGGGCCCTTTTAATCGGAGATTCGCAACATGGCCAAGGTTCTCGTTCTGTACTACTCGTCCTACGGGCACGTCGAAACGATGGCGCAGCACATCGTCGAGGGTGCGAAATCGGTGCCCGGCGTCGAGGTCACGCTCAAACGCGTGCCGGAAACGATCCCCGTCGACCAGGCCCGCGCGATCGGCGTGAAGGTTAACCAGGCCGCGCCGGTCGCCACGGTGGACGAACTCGCCGACTACGATGCGATCATCTTCGGCACGCCGACCCGCTTCGGCAACATGGCCGGCCAGATGCGCACGTTCCTCGACCAGACCGGCGGCCTATGGATGAAAGGCGCGCTCGTCGGCAAGATCGGCAGCGTGTTCGCGTCGACCGGCACGCAGCACGGCGGCCAGGAAACGACGATCACGTCGTTCCACACGACGCTGCTGCATCACGGGATGGTGATCGTGGGCGTGCCGTATGCGTGCAGCGGCCTCGTCAACATGAACGAAATCACCGGTGGCACGCCGTACGGCGCGACCACGCTCGCGGGCGCGGACGGCAGCCGCCAGCTGAGCGCGAACGAACTCGACATCGCGCGCTACCAGGGCAAGCACGTGGCGGAACTCGCGAGCAAGCTCGCGTCGTAACGCGGCGGGCTCGCGGGCCCGCCGTCCTGCTGTCCCGCCCTTCCGCAGATGAACGAACGGCGCCGGTTCGACCGGCGCCGTTCGTGCTGTGCCACGCGTTCGACCGTTACTGGCCCGAAGCCGGCGCGGCCGGCGCCGCGTTCGTCGCGGGCGCCTTCTGCACGGCATTCTGCGGATAGTTGCTCTGATCGCCGGTCAACCGGTAGCCGCTGCCGGTGCCGATCGCCTTCAGGTCCGACGCGTGCCGCGCGCGGGCCGCCTTGCGCGCCGCCTTCTTCTGCGCCTTGGCGAGCTGCTTCTGCGTCGGCGCGGACGCCGCCGCGTCCTGCGCGTATGCCGCCGGCGCGGCGGTCAACGACAGACCGAACGACGCCGCTACTGCTACTGCCACCGAAACCACGCGAGACTGCTTCATGGCCGATCTCCTTGTCGATTGTTGAGTGTGGGTCGGACACCGGCGTGCACGCGATGGCTTGCGACAACGGCGCCGATGCAACGTTAGCCGATCGGCGCGCAAATGTCCGTGTGCGTTCCTGAATTGTCCTGATAACGTCAACGATACATGCGCGCCGGGTGCGCCGCCCTTTCGGCGTGCCGTCCGCGCCATCGGGGAAACCGATACCCGGGGCGGGCGCGGGCCGACGCTCAGATCCAGCGCGACAGCACCGGCAGCAGGACCGGTACGACGAATGCCGTCAGCACGCCGTTCAGCCCCATTCCGAGCCCAGCGAACGCGCCGGCTTCCTCGCTGACCTGGAACGCGCGCGCGGTGCCGATCCCGTGCGACGCGACGCCGAGCGCGAAGCCGCGCACGGCCGGCTCGTCGATCCGCAGCAGATTGAGGATGCCGCGCGCGCACACCGCGCCGAAGATCCCGGTCGAGATCACGAGCACGGCGGTGAGCGACGGAATGCCGCCGATCTCGGCGGCGACGGCCATCGCGATCGGCGTCGTCGCCGATTTCGGCGCGAGCGACGCGATCGTCTGGTGCGACGCCCCGAACAGCGCGGCGATGCCGACCGCCGACACGATCGCCGTCAGCGAACCCGCGAGCAGGCCGACGAGCAGCGGCAGCGCGCTGCGCCGCAGCTTCGACCACTGGCGGTACAGCGGCAGCGCGAGCGCGACGGTCGCGGGGCCGAGCAGGAAATGGACGAACTGCGCACCTTCGAAATACGTCGGATACGGCGTATGCGTGAGCGTCAGCAGCACGACGATCATCGCGACCGCGATCAGCACCGGATTCGCGAGCGGATTGAAACGCGCCCGCGCATAGACGGCCTGCGCGAACAGATACGCGACCAGCGTGATGGTCAGGCCGAGCAGCGGGCTCGCGGCGAGATAGACCCAGATCGCGCCAAGCTTCGGGAACGCCGTCATTGCGCACCCTCCGCGGTGCCGCCCGCGCGGCGCTGGCGCCGCAGCAACGCGCGCGTGACGAGCGCCGTCACCGCGATCGCGAGCGTGGTGCTGACGGCCAGCGCGACGACGACCGCGGCCGCGTCGCCGCGCACGCGGTCGGCCGACACCATGATGCCGACGCCGGCCGGCACGAACAGCAGCGACAGGTGACGCAGCAGCTCGAGCGCGGTCGGCTCGATCGCATCGGCCGCCTGCGGGCGCAGCATCACGAAGCCGAACAGCAGCAGCATGCCGATCACGGGGCCCGGCACCGGCAAGCCGAACAGATAAGACACGCCTTCCCCGAGACACTGGAAGATCAGCAAGACCGCGAACGCCTGCAACATGAACCGCTTCTCCCGAACGTGGCCGCGCTGCCGTGCAAGCGCGGCCGATGAGCCGGCGGCTGGCGACGCCGGCGTGAACGATACGCGCGATCGTACCAACAATGCCGGCGGCCGGGCGCGATTGGGTGATCGACACGCTGCCGGGCATGAACGAAACGCCCGCACGCAAAAACGGCGGGCAACGTGCCCGCCGTCCTGTCGTTCAAGTTCGAATGGCCGTCGACCGCGTTACTTCAGCCGCGTCGCGATTTCATTGGCCATCGCCTTCGTCGCGGCCTTCGTCGGCGCATCGTCGGCCAGCGCGTTCAGCAGGCCGAAATCATGGATCGTGCCGTCGTAGCGCGTGGTCGTCGCGTCCACGCCGGCCGCGTCGAGCTTGCGGCCGTACGCTTCGCCTTCGTCACGCAACACGTCGAACTGCGCGACCTGGATCAGCGCGGGCGGCAGCCCCTTCAACTGCGCGACGCTCGCGCGCAGCGGCGATGCGTAGATCTCGTTGCGTTGCGCTTCGTTCTTCGTATAGGCGTCCCAGAACCACTTCATCAGCGGCCGCGTCAGGAAGTGGCCTTGCTGATACGCGTTGTACGAACCCGTGTTGAAATTGTGGTCCGTGACCGGCCACATCAGCCCCTGGAAGCGGATCGCGGGGCCGCCCTTGTCCTTCGCCATCAGCGCGACGACGGCCGACATGTTCCCACCGACGCTGTTGCCGACCACCGCGAGGCGGCTGCCGTCGACGCCGATCTCCGCGCCGTGCGCGGCCACCCACTTCGTCGCCGCATACGCCTGGTTGATCGCGACCGGATAACGCGCTTCCGGCGACGGCGTGTAGTTCACGAATACCGCGACGGCGCCCGACTGCACGACGAGATCGCGCACGAGGCGCTCGTGCGTCGGGAAATCGCCGAGCACCCAGCCGCCGCCGTGGATGAACACGAATACCGGCAGCGTGCCCGTCACACCTTGCGGGCGCACGATCGTGACCGGCACCGACAGGCCGTCCTGTTCGATCGTGCGGTTCGACACGTCGATGCCGGACAGATCGACCTTCACGCCGTTCTGCGCGTCGACCAGCACCTGGCGCGCCTTCGCGGGGCTCAACGTTTCGAGGCCCGGGCCCTTCTGGCCGTTCAGCGCGGCGAGGAACGCGCTCGTCTTCGCATCGGGACCGACGGCATCGGCGGCGAACGCGGCAGGCGCGGTGGACAGGGCGGCTGCAACGGCGGCGGCGATCAGCAGCGGCTTGACGATCTTCATGGTGCGACTCCTTGGTCGAATCTTCGAATGGCGATGAATGGTTGGCAATGCGACTTATTGGACGAGCGTGAGCGTGACGTCGATGTTGCCGCGCGTCGCGTTCGAGTACGGGCAGACGACGTGCGCGCGGTCGATCAGCGTTTGCGCGATGTCGCGATCGAGGCCCGGCAACGAGATCTTCAGCTCGACTTCGATGCCGAAGCCGTTCGGGATCGCGCCGATGCCGACGCTGCCTTCGATCGCCGCGTCCGCGGGGATCGCGATCTTGTCGCGCGCCGCGACGAACTTCATCGCGCCGATGAAGCACGCGCTGTAGCCGGCGGCGAACAGTTGTTCGGGGTTCGCGCCCGCACCGCCCGCGCCGCCGAGCTCGCGCGGCGTGGTCAGCTTCAGGTCGAGGCCGCTTTCGGGCACCGTCGCACGGCCGTCGCGGCCGCCGGTGGCTTTTGCATGGGCGCGGTACAGCACTTTTTCGATCGACATGACAGACTCCTTTTCAGCAAGTGAATGAAACACCCTTCGAACCGGGGACGGCGTGCCGGCGGATTCCGCATCGGCGTCGCATTTGTTTATCTACTCATAGATAGACAAACATCCCCAAAAAATGCAGCCGAATGATCCCGCCTGCGTCAGATTATCTATCTACTACATGATAGACAACGAGATTCAATAAAAAGGCGGCGAACCGCCTCCCTGCTTGCGCCGTCCGTCAGGACCGCGTTTTCCAGACGGACTCGACGTCCTCGAGACGCGCCCGCGTGTGAAACAACCGGCTGGCCAGCACGCTGCCCTGGAACGCCGCATACAACGTGCGCGCCGCGGTTTCCGGCTCGCCGCTGAACTGCAGCGTGCCTTCCTTCGCGCCTTGCGCGAGCAATTCCGCAAGCCAGCTTTCGTTGGCCTTGAAGAACGCCTGCACGGCCTGCCGCACGTTCTCCGGCAAGGTTTCGATGTCGGACGCGAGCATCCCGCACAGACAGATCAAATTGCCGTCGCCGAGCGTGCGGCCGAACATCTTCGTGTACAGGCTCAGCTTCACGTCGGCCGGCAACGCCGGATCGATCGCCCGCACGGCCGCGAGGACTTCGTCGCTGTAGGCCGCCACCGCTTCCAGCACGAGATCGTCCTTCGACGGGAAGTAGTAGTGGATGCTCGACGTCTTCACGCCCACCAGGTCGGACAGGTCTCGATAGCTGAAGCCGTTGTAACCGCGCTGCATCATCAGCGTGATCGCGTGGTCGAGAATCTGTTCGCGGACGGTCGGTTTCGTTTCCATGGATCGAACTTTATCTACTCATAGATAGATAGTCAAGGATTTTTTTAGGGGCGTGATGACCATGCCCCGGGCGCGATCCCGATGCGCAAGCACGGAGGAAGCGGTCGCACGGCCGGGGCGGCTTACAACCGGCCTGCAGCGCGATCGAATCGATGCGACACTTCACGCCGGGCCACGCGAATCGCGGCGCAACGTCCATCGGCTGGAACGATGGGTCGGCACACGATTGCCGCCTCGCATCCGGCCCGGTATCGTCGGCCCGCCCGCCGCGTCGGGCCGCATAAGGAGAACAAGTCGATGTATTCGTGGTTTGAACGGCGCCTGCCGACTTTCCCGCTCGAAGATCCCGTCACGCCGCCGAAGGGATTCTTCTCGTTCGTCTGGGCGTGCACGAAAGGCGCGCGCGGCTGGATCCTGCTGATCGCGCTGACGTCGGCCGCGCTGGCCGCATACGAAGCCGCGCTGTTCGCGATGATGGGGCACGTGGTCGACTGGCTGTCGTCGTCGACGCCGGCCGGATTCGGCGGCCGCCACTTCGGCACGCTCGCCGGTTTCGCGGCGATTCTCGTCGGCAGCGCGCTGCTGATCGCACTGCATACGATGGTCAAGCACCAGGTGCTCGCGATCAACTTTCCGATGCGGCTGCGCTGGCTGTTTCACCGGCTGATGCTCGACCAGAGCCTGTCGTTCTACGCGAACGAGTTCGCGGGCCGCGTGACGACCAAGATCATGCAGACGGCGCTCGCGGTGCGCGACGCGCTGTTCATGTCGGTCGACGTCGTGATCGGCGTCACCGCGTACCTGATCGGCATCCTCGTGCTCGCCGCGAGCTTCGACTGGCGGCTGATGATACCGCTCGCGCTGTGGGCGCTCGGCTACGGCGCGGCATGCGCGTATTTCGTGCCGCGCCTCGGCGCGGTCGGCAGCCGGCAGGCCGACGCGCGCGCGCTGATGACGGGCCGCATCACCGACGCGTATTCGAACATCACGACCGTGAAGCTGTTCTCGCATACGCGGCGGGAAGCCGACCACGCGCGCCACGCGATGGAGGCGTTCAAGGCGACCGGCGACGCGCAGATGCGGCTCGTCAGCGCGTTCGAGATCGTCAACCACCTGCTGTCGACGCTGCTGCTGGTCGGCTCGGCCGGGCTCGCGCTGTCTCTGTGGATGCACGGCGAGGCGAGCGCGGGCGTCGTCGCGGCCGTGATCGCGATGGCGCTGCGCCTGTCGAGCTACTCGCACTGGATCATGTGGGAAATGACGGAACTGTTCGAGAACGTCGGCACGATCCAGGACGGCATCAACACGCTGACGAAGGTGCGCAGCGTGGTCGACGCGCCCGATGCGAAGCCGCTTACGGTGCAGCGCGGCGAGATCGTGTTCGACAACGTGCAGTTCGCGCACGAGGACAACGATCGCGCGGTATTCGACGGGCTGAACCTGACGATCCGGCCGGGCGAGCGGATCGGCTTGATCGGCCGCTCGGGCGCCGGCAAATCGACGCTCGTGAACCTGCTGCTGCGCTTCTACGACGTGGGCGGCGGCGCGATCCGGATCGACGGACAGGACATCGCGCACGTCACGCAGGACAGCCTGCGCGCCGCGATCGGGATGGTCACGCAGGATACGTCGCTGCTGCACCGGACGATGCGCGAAAACCTGCTGTACGGCCGCCCCGACGCGACCGAGCGCGAGATGCAGGACGCGGCCGTGCGCGCGGAAGCGGCCGAGTTCATCGACCGGCTGCGCGACCGCCACGGCCGCAGCGGCTACGACGTCGAAGTCGGCGAGCGCGGCGTGAAGCTGTCGGGCGGCCAGCGCCAGCGCGTCGCGATCGCGCGCGTGATGCTCAAGGATGCGCCGATCCTCGTGCTCGACGAAGCGACCAGCGCGCTCGATTCCGAGGTCGAAGTCGCGATCCAGCGCAGCCTCGACACGCTGATGAGCGGCAAGACGGTGATCGCGATCGCGCACCGGCTGTCGACGATCGCCGCGATGGACCGGCTGATCGTGCTCGACGAAGGGCGCATCGTCGAGGAAGGCACGCACCAGCAGTTGCTGCAGGCGGGCGGCATCTACGCGGCGCTGTGGGCACACCAGAGCGGCGGGTTCCTCGGCGAGACGGCGGACGCGGAAAGCGTCGAGCAGTGAGCAGGGCAGCCATGGCAACATGGCGGCACTTCGATCATCGCCGGTCGGACGAACCGGGGGCACAATGCGTGCCCCTCCGCCGCCCGGTCAATGTAACGTCGCGAACAGCAGGTTCAGTCCTTCCGAAACAATCGGATGCCCGATGATCGCATCGCGCACCGCCGTGTACGGCAGGCCGCCGAGCATCGCCATCTGGACCGCGGTCGTCACATCGCCGGCGCCCGTGCCGACCATCGTGAACCCGAGAATCGCGCCGGTGCCCGGATGCACGAGCGCCTTCATGAACCCGCGCGTGTTGCCGTCGGTGCGCGCCCGCGGCACGGAAGCCATCGGCAGCTTCGCGACCCCGACGTCGATCTGTCGGGCATTCGCGTCCGCTTCGTTCAAGCCGATTCGACCGAGTTCCGGGTCGATGAACAGTGTATAAGGAATGACGCGCTCCGCGGTGTTCGCCGGACGGCCTTCGATACCGGCTTTCAGCACACGGTAGTCGTCGAACGACGCATGCGTGAACATCGGCGTGCCCGCGACTTCGCCGATCGCCCACGTGCGCTCCGCCGTCGTCGCGAGCCGGTGGTCGACCTTGATGAACCCGCGCTCGTTCGTCTCGACGCCGGCGAGCTCGAGCCCGATGCCGGCCGTCTGCGGCGTGCGCCCGGTTGCCACGAGCACGTGCGAACCTTCGATCGCACGGCCGTCGGCCAGCCGCACCGTGACGCGCTCGCCGCTTTTGCCTTCGACGCCGACGAGCCGCGCGGCGAGTTCGAGGCGAATGCCGTCGTCGGTCAGCGCCTGCTGGATGACCGTGCTGACGTCCTCGTCTTCGCGCATCGCGACGCGCGGCGTATCGCTGACGAGCGTAACCGCGCTGCCGAGCCGCCGAAACGCCTGCGCCATCTCGAGCCCGATATAACCGCCGCCGATGACAACCAGATGCCCGGGAAGCGTCGTCAGCCGCAACGCCTCCACGTGCGTGAGCGGCTGCGCATCGCGCAGCCCCGGCACGTCCGGGATCGACGCGACCGTACCCGTGTTGATGTAGACGTTCTCGCCCTCGTAGATCGTTTCGGCCCCGTCGGCGCCGCGCACCGCGACGGTGCGCGGCGCGACGAACCGCCCCGTCCCGATCACGAGTTCGAGTCCCGACTGCTCGAATGCGCGGCGATTGACGTCGACCATCCCGTTCACGACCGACGCGACATACGCGGAAACGCCCGCCATGTCGGCCATCACGTCTTCCCGTTGCACCGCATCCCGCCACGCATGCGTCGCGCGCGCACGGCGTATCAGTGCCTTGCTCGGGATGCATGCGACGTTGATGCACGAGCCGCCGATCATCCCGCGCTCGATCACCGCGACGCGCTTGCCTTGCCGGGCCATCTCCATCGCAAGCGATTTCCCGCCCTTGCCGCCGCCCAGAAACAGGTATTCGACCCGTTTGACCTCTGCCATGCTGCTCTCCAGGTTCCGTTCGTCCCGCTCGAATTGTGTGAGTCGCGCAAGTTCCCGCGTCAAGACTGCAAAAAGGCGAGCAGATCCGCATTGACGCGATCGGCATCGACGACGCACATGCCATGCGATGCGCGCTCATACACCTTCAGCGTCGCGTGCTTCACGATCTGCGCGGACAGCCGGCCTGCATTGTCGATCGGCACGATCTGGTCGTCGTCGCCGTGCAGGATCAGCGTGGGCACGTCGATCTTCTTCAGATCATCCGTGTAGTCGACTTCGGAGAATTCGCGGATGCACTGGTACTGGCCGTGGATGCCGCCCGTCATCCCCTGCGCCCAGAATGCGTCGACGGTGCCCGCCGACACGGTCGCGCCCGGCCGGTTGAAGCCGAAGAACGGCACCGCGAGATCGCGATAGAACTGGGACCGGTTGGCGGCCACGCCGCGTCGAATGCCGTCGAACACGTCCAGCGGCAAGCCGCCCGGATACGCATCGGTCTTCAGCATGATCGGCGGCACGGCGCCGATCAGCACGGCCTTCGCGACTCGTTTCGTCCCGTGACGGCCGATGTAACGCGCGACCTCGCCGCCGCCCGTCGAATGGCCGACCAGCGTGGCCTCGCGCACGTCGAGCGTGTCGAGGAGTGCCGCGAGATCGTCTGCATACGTGTTCATGTCGTTGCCGGCGAACGGTTGCCCCGAACGGCCGTGACCGCGCCTGTCGTGCGCGATCACGCGGTAGCCGTGCTGCACGAGGAACAGCATCTGTGCGTCCCATGCATCGGCGTTCAGCGGCCAGCCGTGCGAGAACACGACCGGGCGACCGACGCCCCAGTCCTTGTAGAAAATCCGGGTGCCGTCGTGCGTGGTGATGGTGGTCATGGTGATTCCGTTGGAATGGTAGCGGTGTGCGCTCAGAAGCCTTCGAGCACGATCTTGCCCTTCGCGCGGCCGCCTTCCAGCAGCGCATGCGCGCGCCGCAGGTTCTCCGCGTCGATCTTGCCGAGGTGCTCGCCGACGGTGCTCTTGAGCACGCCGTCGTCGATCAGCGTCGCCACGCGCGCGAGCAGCGCGTGCTGACGGTCCATGTCGGGCGTGCGGAACATCGAGCGCGTGAACATGAATTCCCAATGCAGCGAGATGGCCTTGCGTTTGAGCGGCATCGCATCGAGCGTGTCCGGATCGTCGATCAGCGCCAGCTGGCCCTGCGGCTTCAGTACGTCGACGATCTGCGCGTAGTACGCGTCGGTATGCGTGAGGCTGATCACGTGGTCCACGTAGTCGATGCCCAGTGACTTCAGTTGCGGTTGCAACGGCTGGCCGTGATCGATCACGTGGTGCGCGCCGAGCTCGGCGACCCACGCGTGCGTGGCCGGCCGCGACGCCGTGCCGATCACCGTCAGCTCGGTCAGCCGGCGCGCGAGTTGCACGAGAATGGACCCGACGCCGCCGCCCGCGCCGATCACCAGCACGCTCTGCCCGGCGCCGCCGCGCTCGGTGATCTTCAGCCGGTCGAACAGCAGTTCCCACGCGGTAATCGCAGTCAACGGCAGGGCCGCGGCGTCGGCAGCGCCCAGTGTCGTCGGGCGGCGGCTCGCAATCCGCTCGTCGACGAGACCATATTCCGCGTAGCTGCCGGGCCGCGTGATGTCGCCCGCATACCAGACCTTGTCGCCCGGCGCGAACAGCTCGACGTCGGCGCCGACCGCCTCGACCGTTCCGGCCGCGTCCCAGCCGAGAACGCGCGGGCCGCTCGGCTGCACGCCGAGCCGCAGCTTCGAATCGACCGGGTTGACGGCAATCGCGTCGATCCGCACGAGCAGATCGCGCGGGCCAGGTGTCGGCACGGGCAGCTCCGTGTCGTACAGCGACGTCGGATCGTCGATCGGTACGCCGGCCTTTGCATATACGATGGCTTTCATGGTGAGCTCCTTGAAGGGGTCGGCGACGCGTTCACGCGCCGCGCAGGAATTCCGCGACGTGCGCGACATACGCACTCGCATGCTGGAACAGCGCGCCGTGGCCTGAATCCGGATAGACGATCAGCGTCGCATTCGGCAACCCCTGCGCGAGCACGAAGCTGTTCGCGGTGGGGATCATGCGGTCGTCGTTGCCGTTGGTGACGAGGGCCGGCTGCTTGATCCCGCCCAGCTTGCCTGCCACGTCACCGCTCCAGTTCGCCCACGCGATCATCGCCTGCAGCTGGGCGGACGCGACTTCGGGGCCGGCCGGCAAATCGGGCTCGGCGGTGCGCGCGGCGAGGCGGTCGACGAATGCGGCGGCGGCCGTCTGGCCTGCGGGCGTTGCCGGGAAAAACAGCCGCTTGAGCTTTTCGCTCATCGGCATCTCGCCGTCCGTGTAGATCGCGAGCAGTTCCGGCCGGTCCATCCCCGCGCCTTCGCCACCTTCAGGCGCGGTGCCGGACAGGATCATCCGCTCGACCAGCTCCGGTCGCGCGATCGCAATGTCCTGCGCGAGAAAGCCGCCGAGCGAAAACCCGAGGATATGCAGCCGGTCGATCGACAGCGCGTCGACGAAGTGCAGCACGTGCTGCGCCATGTGCGCGATCGACGTCGGAACCTGTCCGCCGGAGCGGCCGACGCCGGCGTTGTCGAACAGGATGATTTCGCGATCGCGGGCCAGCACGTCGACGATCGCCGGATCCCAGTTGTCCAGCGTGCCGGTGAAGTGCTGAAGGCACAGAAGCGGCCGCTTACCCTTTTCGTTGCCGAAGCGGCGATACGCGTAGCGCACGCCGGCTGCATCGACGTAGCGGGTCGGAGCGGCGGATGATGCAGATTGCGTCATGATGAGTTCCCTCGATGGGCGCGCGACGCGCGCCGTGGTTCGCGCTCAGCTCAGCGCGATGTCGTGCAGGTCGATCGAGACGACGAGCGGTTCCGGCACGGCCTGCCCATCGGCTGCACGCGGGTAGATGCGCCGCTTCGTCGGGAAGCGGATCCCCGACACGGTCACATAGTCGCTGACGTAATGCGCGCCCGGCGTGTTGCCTGCGATTTCGACGTCGTAGTCGAGCCGGCGCACGAAACCGTCCGGCCCGACGTAGATGGTCTGCGCTTTGCTGAACACTTCGAGCGTGTCGGGGTAGTGAACGCGAATCCGGCGCCATGCTTCGCCCCGTTCGTTCCAGACGCCGTCTTCTTCGCAATGCACACCGTCCCATGCAAGCACGAACGGCGCGTTCAGGTACGTCCACATCGCGCATCCGGCGAAAAACGCCAGTTGAAGTTCGTCCCACGGCGTCTCGAGCGTATGCCCGTCGAACGACCCGCGCGGCTGCTCGCGCGCCGCGAGCACGTGCCCGGCCGAATCGAGCAGCGCAATGCGCTCGCCGGTGAATTCGCTGCGCGCGGCCAGCGCACCGAACGGCGCATGCGATGCCCATTGGCGATCCGTCGCGACGGTGACCGTGGTGTCGTCGAGCACGCCGGCGTGACCTTTGAGGCCCCACAGCGCACCGCCTTGTACGAGGCGCGCGCGCACCTGCCGAAACTTGCGCCACTGTGCGAGCCCGCCGTGGGCGTCGAGGATGGATTGGGCGATTGCGTTCATGCGGAAGCTCCGTTGGGTACGTAGTTCATGGTCAGTACCGCGCGGAACCGGACGTCCGCGCGCATCATGCGGTCGTATGCCGCCTGCGCCTGCTCGAGCGGAAACGTTTCGATCATCGGCCGCACGTTCTGCAGCCGCGCGAACGCGAGCGTCTCTTCGTTGTCCGTCACCGTTCCCGTCAATGCGCCGACCACGGAGCGGCCGCCGAACACGAGATCGACCGCATTCACGGCGATCGGCTCGCCCGGCACGGCAACGACGATCAGCTTGCCACGCGCGGACAGGCCCGCGACGGTGTCGGCCATGGCCGAGCCGGTCGGCGCCGTGCCGAGCACGACCTTCGCGCCGCCGAGCGCGCGCAGCGCGGCGGCGACGTCCTCGGTCCGCGCGTCGATGTAGCGATGCGCGCCGAGCTGCGCGGCAAGCGCGGCCTTGTCGGCTCCGCGGGCGATCGCGACGGTGTGAAAACCCATCTTGTTCGCGAACTGCACGGCGAGATGGCCGAGCCCGCCGAGGCCATGGATGGCGACCACGTCGCCGGCCCGCGCGCCGGCATTGCGCAGCGCGTTGAACGTGGTGAGCCCCGCGCACAACAGCGGCGCAGCCTCGGCCGCGTCGAGATCGTCCGGCACGCGCACGAGCCCGCGAGCTTCGGCCAGCATGATTTCCGCATAGCCGCCGTCCGTCGTCATCCCGGTGATGACCGGGTTCTCGCAGTTCACGACATCGCCGTGCCGGCACGACGGGCACGTGCGATCTTCGCCGGCGAGAAAGCCGACGCCGACACGTTCGCCGAGCCGCCAGCCGGACACCTCTTCGCCGAGCGCGTCGATTCGGCCGACGACTTCATGCCCCGGTACGCGCGGCGGCGCGCCGTCAGGCGCTTCGCGCTCCACGGTTGCGCTGTCGGAATGGCATACGCCGCAGGCTTCGACGCGAATGCGCACCTGCCCCTGCGCCGGCGCGGGAATCGGCCGCTCGACCAGTTCCAGTTGCCCAGGCGCCTTGACTACCGCCGCGCGGTAAGTCGCTTGATTCGTCATGATTGCCTCGTTACTCGAAACGGAAGTTCGACAGATCGACACCGACGATCAACGGGGCGGGCAGCGCCACGTTCGCGTCGGTGCGCGGATAAATCCGGAAGCGCGTCGGCATCCGGATGCCTTGCACGTCGACGTAGTCGCTGATGTACCGCGCAGCCGCGTTGCGCCCCTGGATGTCGACCTCGTAGTCGTGCCGGCGCAGCAGCCCGTCCGCGTCGAAGTAGAACGTCTGCACGGCGCTATGCGTCGCGATCTCCGGCGCAAACTCGACATGCAGGCGCCGCCACGGCAGCCCGTCGACGATCCATGGCTTGATTTCGCGGCTGCGAACGCCGCCGTGGCGCAGCAGGAACGGCGACGTCAGATACGTCCACATCGTGTAGCCGGCGAAGTACGCCAGCTGTGCGTTGGACCACGGCGTCTCCATTTCGTAGCCGTCGAACGACGCGCGAGGGGCGTCGAGCGTATCCACCACGGTACCGTCGTCACGGCGGATCTCGACGCGCGCGGGCGTGTAGACGGAGTGATCCGTCGTTGGGGCGAAGGGGGCATGCGAGACATGCTGCTCGTGCAGCTGCACCGTCACGCGCGAATCGGTGAGCACGCCGTCGCGCTGCTTCAGCGCCCAGATCGCGCCCATGTGATGCAACTGCGCCGATACGCTGCGAAAGCGCTTGAAGCGCTCCATTCCCCCTGCGGCGCGAATCGCCAAATCAACCAGATCTTCCATTTGTCATCCTAAACGATATGAAACGTCTTCCTCGTTCTTCTGCCGCGCGGCCCGGGCGGCGGCGCGCGCGATTAGCCAGCGTGCACGCCGACGAACGCCGCGATGTGCCTCGCGCAAGCCACCGGATACTCGAGTTGCGGCCCGTGCCCGGTACGCGGCAGCGTCACGAGATGCAGCGTCGGCAGCTGGCCGTTGAGCGCATACCAGTTCTCCACCGGGAACACGATGTCGTGATCGCCGCCAACATGAAGAACCGGAATCGACGTCGAGCGCAGCGCATCGAGCACGGCATCGACCGGGAAGGCCGGGTTCCGCGGGGCGTCTCCGACCTGCTCGCCGGCCCACGCGACCGGTACCGCCGGGCTCAGGTCGACCTTGCGCTGCGCGACACGCGCGGCCGCAAGCTCGGCCGCCGCGCGGCTCGCCGCGGAGGCCGGCTCGAAGAACAGCGTGACGAAATCCTCGAAGTCGTTTTCGCGCTTCGCCATCGTGTAGAACAGCGGTTCGCCGGCCCTGACCAACTGGCCCGGCGGCGTGGTCGCGATCAGCACTGCGTGCGTGACGAGCTGCGGCGCCTTTGCGAGCACGATCTGCGCGGCCATTCCGCCGACCGACCAGCCGCCGATCACCGCCTTGCCGAGCTCGAGCGCGACGATCAGGTCGATCGCGTCCTTGGCGAGCGACGCAGGATGATAGGTTCGCTCGCCGCTCGACTGCCCGAGTCCGCTGTAATCGAAGATCGTGACCTGGAAGCCCTGTTCGACGAGCGTGTCGAGGAACAGCGGATCCCAGGTGTCCATGGTGCCGCGAAAGCGCACGCACAACACGAGCGGCGTACCGCTGCCGAATGTGCGATACGCGAGACGCCGACCGTCGACGTCGACGAACTGCGTGCTGGCGCCGAGACTCGGACTGTCGTTTTCCATAAGTTATCCTGTCGTTCTATACAAAACCGCGTAATGGACATGCCCGGTCGCGATGACGCGGCACGAACGCAGCGTCGCTGCGCCCTTGGCCATCGTGCCGCCCCTTCAGCATCCCGTGAGCGCGCGCATCACCCACTGCACAAGTTCGCGCGGATCGAAGGGCTTCTCCAGCACGCACAATGCGCCGAGCCGTCTCGCCTCGAGCACCCGGCGCGCGCTCGGGTGCGCGGTCACGAAGATGATCGGCACGTCGCAACACCCCCCTCGCAGCACGGCGAGCAGCTCGATACCCGACATCCCGGCCATCTGGATATCGCACACGATGCAGTGCGACGTCCCGCTCGCGCCATGTTCGAGAAACGCCTCGGCCGATGCGTACAGCCTCGCGCGCACGCCCATCGAGCGCACGAGCGATTCCAGCGACTGTCTCATCGCCAATTCATCGTCGATGATGCAAACCGTCTTGTCGTGCACAGAGTGTCTCGCGTGACGCCACGCTCGCTGGCAGGGCCGGGAACGCAACCGGATTTCGGACAGCGTACCGACCGCCCCCGGTGCCGACAATCATGCCGAGGTATGGTGGGGCCGATACCGACCGTACCCGCTCGCGCGTCACCGGCCGTCCGCGCCGGCGGACGGCGCCGGCGCGACTGCCGCGGCATGGATCATCCTGTCCCAGTTGCACGGAACGGTGCGGCCGCGCCCCCGCGGCCGATACACGCGATCGCCCGGCTTGATCGGCGCACCGGTCAGCACGCAGCGCGACGCCGTTCTCGCGGTCACGCAATGCCACAGCTGTTCGCCGAAATGCCCGTACCTCGGGTCGCTCCAGCGCACGCTGACAGCGGTATCCGACAGAATCTCGACGATCCTGATCCGCGAGGCCACCGGCGCGCCGGTCTCGCCCGCGCCGTCATTGCGCTTGCCGCGCACGCGCCGCCGGTGCGAGCCGGGCACGCCCGCCGTTCTCGACGGATCCAGCAGGCCCATCAGCGCGCGTTCGAATACATCGTCGTATGCACACGTTGGCTGCGTCATCTCTACCGTTCCCCTCGCATTGAATGCGCATGCGCGGCTCGCGCGATCAATCCGCCGCACCGACGCATCGCGAACATCGCCGCTTCGCCATCGGCCGCGCCGCGCGCTTCACTCACGTTGGAATCGAGTCTAGAGGAACGGTTTTTTTCGATCCATCAGACCGTGGTCGATGCCTTCCCATACCAAAGTCTGACCGTCGCGCCGGCCTGCATCCGCCCGCGGTCGCGGTCAGCAGCACGCGGCAATCTGCTTTATAGTTGCAGCTACATCGAGGTCGGACGCGCACGTCGTTCATCGTCCCGATGCGTCACTTCCGGTCATCCGGTTTCGCGCCGCGCGCGAACCTCAGCGAGCACCACGTCCCCATGTCCACGTCCGCAGCCCCGACGATCGCCCCGCCTGACGACCCTCATCCAGCGGATAGCGAGCTCTTCCTGTCGGCGCCGATACCGATCCTGATCGAAGACTGGTCACGCGTTTATCGCGCGGTGAAGGAACTGAAGATGGCCGGGGTCTCGGATATCGACCGCTATTTCGACGAGCATCCGCAGGCCGTCGCCCGGCTGCGCGCGCTGCATGCGTTCGTGGCGGCCAACGACGCGGTGGTGCAACTCTTCGACGCCGAATCGAAAGAGCATTTCCTGCAGCACGCGGAGATCCTGTTGCCGGCCGACCGGCTCAGCAACAGCGCGGTGCTGCGCGCGATCTACGAAAACCGGACCGCCTGCCAGGGCGAGCGCACGCTCGTGACGTTCAAGGGGCGCCGCGTACCGATCGTATGGCGCTGCTCGCTGCCGAAGCACGAGGACGGCTACCGGCGCCTGCATTTCTATGCGTTCGACGTGACCGAGCAGAAGGAGAACAGCGACCGGCTCACGGTATTGCGCGCGGAAGCCGCACGCGCGGCCCGCGTGTCGCTGTTTGCGGAGATGTCGGCCTCGATCCTGCATGAGGTCAGCCAGCCGCTGTCGGCCGTCGGTTCGTCGGCCGAAGCGGCGCTGCGCTGGCTCGAGCGCGACGAGCCCGACGTCGCCGAAGCCGCTGCCGCGATCACGCAGGCCGTCCGGTGGGCGCGCGATGCGACGGAAATCTGCCGCAAGATTCGCGGCTTCATCGGCAAGGCGCCGGCGAAGTGCGTCGACTTCGCGGCCGCCGACGCCGTGCACGCTGCGCTGTTCCTGATCGCGCCGGAAGCCGCTGCACGCAACGTTCGCGTCGACAGCGACATCGATGCCGACGCGCGCCTGTTCGCCGATCCCGTGCAGGTCCAGCAGGTGCTCGCGAACCTGATGATGAACGGCATCCAGGCGATCGAAAGCGGCCCGTCGCACGCGCGCACGCTGACGGTCTCGGCCAGGCTGAGCGACGCCGAAGTCGTGTTCGACGTATGCGACACGGGGCCGGGTATCGAACAGCAATCGATCGATCGGCTTTTCGATCCGTTTTTTACGAGCAAATCCGACGGCATGGGAATGGGTCTCACGGTCGCACGCTCGATCGTCGACGCCCATCACGGGCGCATCTGGGCACGCGGCGAACCGGGCGCCGGCTGCTGCTTCTCGTTCACACTGCCGGCCCACCCGCGCACGACCGACCCGGCCGCATGACGCTCGCGGCGCGCGGCGTCATGTCGCCAGTTGCACGCCGATCGCCTCGGACTTGCGCACGAGATCCGCAAGCGACGACGCATTCATCTTGCGCATCACCGCTGCGCGATGCTGCTTGATGGTAATCAGGCTCAATCCGAGATGCGACGCGATCTGCTTGTTCAGCGCGCCGCTGACGACGTACGCAAGCACTTCGCGCTCGCGGCGCGTGAGCAACTCGAACGACTGCCGCAACTCGTCGTGCGTGTCGTTGCGGACTCGCCGTGCCGCATCCAGCGACAGCGCGAGGTTCACGGCGTCGATCAACTCGTGGTCGGTGAACGGCTTCACGAGAAAATCGACCGCGCCGCCCTTCAGCGCCTTGCGACACACTTCGACGTCCGCGAACCCCGTGATGACGACGATCGGGATCGACGGCCGGTCCGACGCCTGCTGAAACACCAGCCCGCTCTCCCCGCGCAGTCGCACATCGAGCAACAGGCAGCTCGTGACATTCTCCCGGTGCGTCGCGCGCAGCTCCGCGGTACTCGCGAAGGTCACGACGCGCAGGCCCAGCGATCGCAACAACGTATCGAGCGATGCGCGTATGGCCGGATCGTCGTCGACGACATATACAACAGCCGACGAGTCGTCTTTCATCGCTGCATCTGACATATCCTGCGCCCCAACCGTCCGTTCAGTTTTCATCATCGCGAACCGCGTGTCGCCCGACACGGCGCCGACGACGCGCGCCGTCCCGGCCACCCGCGAGGCCGACCGCCACCCACGCAGCGCTTCGCCGTTCCACGCCACTTCGGCGGTTGCGTCATTCGCGTCGCGCGGCGCGCCGGCACGGCGTGCCTGCACATGCCGGACACGCTTCGCACGTGCGGCAACGCAATCGGCGACCGGGCGCGTCCGTGCGGCACACACGGACGGTTCCAGCCTGGCGACATGACGCGGGCTGCAAGGGACGGTTCGCAAAACCGCGGGCGGACGAGCGTGCGGTCCGCTGTCGACGAGTCTTCGGTTCGGCTTACCCGAGCAGGTACCGCCCGAAGAACATTCTATTGACGATGGGCGCGCATAGAGGGACGCAGTTCCCTCCTTTCGTGCCATGATGTTGCAGCGCGGGACCCGGTATCGGCCGGCCGCGCTCAGTCGGTGTCCGCGTGTTCCGGCTTGCGCTGCCGCCGCAAGACCTGTGGCGGATGGCCAAAAGCACGCACGAACGACCGCCTCATCCGCTCGGTATCCGCATAACCGGTTTCCCGTGCGATCGTGTCGATGGTCCACGACGAACTCGTCACGAAATCCCGGGCCGTTTCGAGCCGGATGCGCTCGACTGCCTTTGCAGGCGTCAGGCCGGTTTCATCCTTGAAGCGGCGCGTAAACTGCCGCTTGCTCATCCTCGCCACGTCGGCGAGCTTGTCGACGGTCAGATCGGTGCCGAGATTCGCCCGGATGTGCGTGATGACGTCGTGGATCCGATTGCTGCGTGCGGGGTGGTCGATCAGCACGGACGACTGCGGCTGCGACCCCGAGCGCCTCCAGCGCTCGAGCACCAGGTCTTTCGCGACCTGCAATGCGGCGTCCGGGCCGAGATCCTCTTCGAGCATCGCGAGCGCCATGTCCATGGCCGTGCTCATTCCTGCCGAACTCCACAGCGTGCCGTCGCGCACGAAGATGCAATCCTTCTCCACCGATACCGCGGGATAGCGATCCCTGAACCGATCGAGAAACGCCCAATGCGTCGTTGCGCGGCGCCCGTTCAGCAGGCCCGCCTCGGCCAGCAGAAACGCACCGAGGCAGATCGACGCCATGCGTTCGACCTTGCCGGACAGATCGACCAGCAGTTCGCGCATGCGGTCCGTGAGCGGCGGCGTCGACAGTGAAGCGCCGACGAATACCGTGTGCAATTCCGACAGCCGCGCCGGTTGCGTTGATGCGTACATGCCGAACGACGCCTCCACGGGGCCGCCATCCTCCGAGATCACGCTCACTTCATAGAGCGAGCGGCCCGCGCGGAGATTGGCGATGTCGAACACGGACAACGCGAGCAGGCTCATTACCTGAAACTGAGGAACGAGGACAAGCCCAATGCGACGCATATTGACCTCATGCGAATCGACCCCGCCGGCGCATGGCGGCGGGTTCACAACAAACGGAAAAGCGGGCATGCGGCTGTGATCGCGGCATGCCAACCGGCACTCCGGCGATGCTACAAGATTTTCGAGACAGGAAAGAATGGCCATGCTGCGCACATGGCCGCGCGTTCGGGCCGGCCCGTCGCACGACGACTGCCGGCAGGCGCGTGCCGGCGGCCTTCATCTCGCCCGAGCCCGATATACCCCACCGCGCGATCGAGTTGCGCGCGATCGGCGATCGCATCGATCGTCTCCGACGGATCGAGCGGATGCCCGGATGCGAAACGCCACGACGCGCCGGCGCCCGCGCGAGGCGCCGGCTCGTTGCGCGCACACCCATCGCCGCGCCACCTCATAACGATCCGACAATTTATTGGTTCCCTCGCCGATACGCCGTCCGTATCGTTCACCGATTCGTCAGACCAATCGACCAACGGGGGAATCCAACCATGAAACAGATCCGGTCATTCGCGCTGTTCGCCCTGCCGGCCGCGCTCGTCGCCGCCGGCGCCCACGCACAAAGCAGCGTCACGCTGTACGGCATCGCCGACGCGGGCATCGCGTACGTCCACAACGCGCAGAACGCGAACGGCAGCAACGCGTCGAGCCTCGTGAAGTTCAGCAGCGGCAACCTGTCGGGCAGCCGCTGGGGGCTGCGCGGCATCGAGGATCTCGGCAGCGGCCTGTCCGCGCTGTTCCAGCTCGAGAACGGCTTCAACATCGGCACCGGCGCGCTCGGCCAGGGCCAGCGCGAATTCGGCCGCAAGGCCGTCGTCGGTCTCGCGAGCAGCACGTACGGCACCGTGACGCTCGGCCGCCAGTACGATCCGGTCGTCGATCTCGTGCAGGGCCTCACGCAGGACAACTACTTCGGCGGCGTGTTCGCGACGCCGGGCGATCTCGACAACTACGACAACAGCCTGCGCGTCAGCAACTCGGTGAAATACACGAGCCCGCTGATCGCCGGCTTCCAGTTCGCGGCGCTGTACGGCTTCGGCGGCGTCGCCGGCGCGACCGGCAGCGGCCGCACGTACAGCTTCGGCGCGAGCTACGCGAACGGCCCGCTGTCGCTCGGCGCCGGCTTCTTCTACGCGAACGGCGGCACGACGGTCGCGAACGGCGTGCGCACGTGGTCGAGCAGCTCGGACACGCTCTTCAACACCGTGATCAACCAGGGCTTCTCGAGCGCGAAGTCGATCCAGATCGTGCGCGTGGCCGGCCAGTACGTGGCCGGGCCGGCGACCTTCGGCCTCGCGTATTCGAACACGCAGTACGGCGCGGACACGCTGTCGGCATTCAGCCAGAACGCGAAGTTCAACAACGGCTCGGCGTTCTTCAACTGGCAGTTCTCGCCGGCGCTGCGCGCGGGCGTCGGCTACAACTACACGTCGCTGACGGGCCCGGCTTCCGCGCACTACAACCAGGTCAACCTCGGCGCGGATTACGCGCTGTCGAAGCGCACCGACCTGTATGCGCTGTTCGGCTATCAGAAAGCGAGCGGCAACACGCTCAACGCGAACGGGGCGACCGTTAAAGCGGCCGCGTCGGTCGGCTCGTACGGCGTGAACTCGGGCACCGATACGCAGGAACTCGCGATCGTCGGCATCCGCCACAAGTTCTGATCGTCGCGTCGCACGACGATCGTTCCGACAGGCGCGCACCGCCGTGCGCGCCATACCGCAACGCAGCAGGTTCGAAGCCATTACGCCGATTCGCGTCGGGCCGCATAGTAGACCGCGGCTGCCGTGATCCCGAAGACCAGATGAGCGATCAGCGTGATCGCGCCGCGAACCGGGATGAACCACGGAAAGATCGCCGTGAACCCGTACAGGTTCACGCCGTACAGGAGCAGCCCGAACGCGCCGCCCGCGAACAGCGCGGCCACGCACGACAGACTGCGGACCAGCCGTGCCAGCACGGCCGCATAGACGAGCGAAAGCATCGCATGCACGAGCGTCGCCACGCCCATCACCAGCGGATCGAAGCCGCCGGACGGCCCGAGCACGCTTCGCCCCATCACGATCGCGGTCGTGAGGCGCGCGTCGCGGAACAGATTCTGGATGGCGTCATCGCCGGCGATTGCCCAGAGCAGCAATTCGATGACGGTCGATCCGACCGCCGCGCCAAACGCTGCCCAGAGAATCGACACCACACGCGCTTGCTTCAATGCTCGTCCTCATGGCGGCCCGATCGATGCATCAAGCGAACCGCCGTGCAAACCGGCGTACTACGCCCCTTCGCAGTCCGACCAGTACGCAAACGGGTCGCGATGTTTCGGATAGTGCTCGTCCAGCCATTTCAACAGCGTCGCGCGGGCATTGTCCATGTCGGCCTTCAACGACGACGTCGTCAGTTCGTGCACTTCGACGGACTTTTCCCGATCGATCACGAAGCAGTTCCAGTCGGGGCCGTCGAGATCCGGATCGTCGGATGCCTTCGACGACTTGCTCCAGCCGAAACGCTTGCGCGCATCGATGTAGTAGCGCGGATGCACCTTCAGATACGACATCTCGCCGCCCTGCAGGCTGCTCTCGGCGCGCAGCACGTCGCGTTCGTCGACGATCTGCGTGACTTCCGGCAGCCGGCGCGAGCGCCATCCGGCCGGCAGCGTCGCCACCGCGCGGACGCTGTCGTACGCGCCCCACTCGAGGCCCCACGCTTCGGCCATGCGCTTCATGAACGCGTCGGCGCTCGGATAACCGCGCAGCTGGATGCGGGTCGACAGCGTGACTTCCACCCCGCCGCGGCCGCCGGATGCGCTCGACACCTCGTCGTCCGTTGCGAACGGATTGCCCGGACGCGGCGATTCGCGCTTCGCGTCCGTGGGCGCCAGGCCGGAAAAAAGTTGATCCAGCGCCGCACGCGCTTTCGACGATTTGTCTGGTCTATTCATCGGTTCCCTTTTGTGCAAATTTGAACCCGTACTGTCATGGTTGGTGATTGCCCTGCCGTCGGGCAAAGGCTCGATTCCGCTTCACTGCGGCGATCTCGCCGTATTCCGCGGCTGCATTGTAACGATTCGGCGGCCGCGGCCGAGCGAACGTGACAGGCGGCCCGCCACACGCGTGACGTGCGTGCCGAAGCGGTCGCCTGCGCGAACCGCCGGGTGCGCGCTACCGCAGCGCCTTCACCATCCGCTCCATCAACGCGAGCACCTCCGGCCGACTCTCGCCCTTCGCATGCACGAAGTGATAGCTGAGCAGCGAATCGACCTCGTGGCGGCTCACGCGCACGAGCGCACTGCGCTGCAGATACGCATCCGCCAGCGGCGTTCGCGCAAGCGCCACGCCCAGCCCCGCTTCGGCCGCCGCGAGCACGAGGTTGTAATCCTCGAACCGGCGATCCTGCGCACGCGGCTTGAACGGAATGCCGAGCGCGTCGAACCACGTGCGCCAGCCGGTCACGTCGGAATCGTGCAGCAACGGCATGTCGAGCAGCGCGGCGTCGCCCGTTGCGCGGCGCATCCTGGCCAGTTGCGCGGCGAGCCGCGGATGGGCGACCGGATACAGCCGTTCCGGCATGAACGGCCGGGTGTCGAGCCGACGCCAGTTGCCGCGCCCGTACCGGATCGACAGATCCGCTTCACCGCCGGCGATATCCACGTTGCGCAGCTCGATACCGAGCTCGATGCGCAACGCGGGCGCTTCACGCTCGAGCATCTGCTGGCGCTCCAGCAGCCACAGCTGCGCGAACGCGGGCACCACGCTCATCCGGACCAGCCGCGGCGTGCGCGGCGTGCGCCACTGATCGGCCGCGCTGTCGATGATCGCAAACGCCTGCTCGATCCGGCCGACGAAGCGCTGCCCGTCCGGCGTCAGGCGCACGCCGCGCGCATGCCGCTCGAACAGCGCCATCCCGAGCCAGTTTTCCACGGCGGCCACCCGTCGGCTGATCGCGCCGTGCGTGACGCCGGAGACGTCGGCGGCCGCGAGAAACGAACCTTCGCGCGCCACCGTGCAGACCGTCTCGAGGCTCGCGAGCGGCGGCCGCGGGGCCGGCATCGGCGCGGCGGCCACCGGGCGCACCGGCGCCGGACCGTCGGCCCGCCGTGCCCCCGAGCTGTGAGCCATATTCATATCCGGGTGTTGATCTGTGCGCTAGCTTAGCATCTCGCGACGCCGCACCATGGCTTCATGAATACACTTTCGTCACCGACGTCGCGCGGCGCGCGACAACCGCTCATCGCGGCAGCGGCGGTCGCGTTCACGATCGTCTCGTGGGCGTCCGCGTTCCCGTTCATCCGGATCGGCCTGCACGGCCTCGCGCCGCTGCAGCTCGCGGCCGCGCGCTTCGCGACCGCCGCGTTGTTCGTGATCGCGTGGCTCGCATGGCGACGGCCGCCGCTGCCGACGAAAGCCGACGCGTGGCGCTTTCTCGCGTGCGGCCTGCTCGGCATCGCACTCTACAACGCGCTGCTCAATACCGGCGAACAGACCGTGTCGGCCGGCGCGGCGAGCTTCATCGTGAACACGCTGCCGATCTTCACCGCGTTGCTGGCCGCCGTGTTTCTGCGCGAGCGCTTCAATCGCTGGGGCTGGCTCGGGTCGCTGATCAGCCTGGCCGGCATCGCGGTGATCGCACAAGGGCAGCCCGGCGGCCTCGTGCTCGGCTCGGGGAGCACGCTGATCCTCGGCGCGGCGCTGTGTTCGGCCAGCTATTTCGTGTTGCAGCGGCGGCTGATTCCCGTGTACGGCGCGCTGCCGTGCACCGCGTACACGCTGCTGGCCGGCGCGGTGCTGCTCGCGCCGTGGCTGCCCGGCGCGCTCGTGTCGCTCGGCGGCGGGTCGCGCGACACGGCGTGGGCCGTCGTCGTACTCGGCGTCTTTCCCGCCGCGCTCGGTTACGCGACCTGGACCTTCGCGCTCGGCTACTTCGGCGCGGCGCGCGCGGCCAACTTTCTCTATTTGACACCGGCGGTCGCGACGCTGCTGTCGGTGGTGCTGACGGGCGAGCGGCCCGGCATCGCGACGGCGTGCGGCGGCCTGCTGGCGATCGCGGGGGTGGTCGTCGTCGCGTTGCGCGGGCGGTCGTAGCGTGACGTGCAGCGAATTGCGTGGCCGCCGCGACGATCCGAATGTAGAAGCGACGCCGGCCCCAAAAACGCCCCGGGCTTTGTCGATCCGGATGCGCGGTTCGGCCCGTGCAATCGGCACCCATTCGCGGGCGTCATCGAACTTGACCGTTAGTTGCATTACGGCGGCAATCACGCTTGATGAAGCGCGACCATGAAACCGGCTACGCGATGCGCAACCGACCAAACTGTGCAGACAAATCGACCGAACAGTTCCGGATTGACCGCCCATCAGTGTCCATGGCTTCGCCGTGGCGACCGGTCGAATAATGGATGCAGCCGTAAGGCCTACGACAGCGAACCGCAATCCGCGGGCCGCCGCAGCGCGCCGCAGCACACGGAAGCGGGTTCCGATATATTCATACGAATTGCATGGCGTCAGGCGCTCGCTCCCTCGGCCGGGCGGCAAGTCACCCGGCCCGACGCCATGCAAGCGACGCCCATGACGGGTAGCGAAAACCGTCCGATCGCCCCGGCCCCTGGCCGGCCGGTCGAGACGTCAATAGAAAGACATTCAATTCGGAGATGGCAGATGGAACGAAGCACTGTCGGCATGCGCTGCAAACCCCTGATCACCGTTGCACTGGCTGCCGCCGCGTTCGCGGCCGCGTCGAGCGCGATGGCCGACCAGGTCGTGAAGATCGGCAGCGTCGAACCGACGACGGGTGGCATTTCGCACCTCGGCAAGGACAATGAAAACGGCGCGCGCCTCGCGGTCGAGGAAATCAATGCGAAGGGCCTGACGATCGGCGGCAAGAAGATCACGCTGCAGCTCGACGCGCAGGACGACGCGGCCGATCCGCGCCAGGCGACGCAGGTGGCGCAGAAGCTCGTCGACGACAAGGTCGTCGCCGTCATCGGCCACCTGAACTCGGGCACGTCGATTCCGGCGTCGAAGATCTACAGCGACGCGGGCATCGTGCAGATCTCGCCGTCGGCCACGAACCCGACCTACACGCAGCAGGGCTTCAAGACGACCTACCGCGTGGTCGCGACCGATGCGCAGCAGGGGCCGGCGCTCGCGAGCTATGCGCAGGCGAAGGGCGTGAAGAGCGTCGCGGTGATCGACGATTCGACCGCGTACGGCCAAGGCCTCGCGAACGAGTTCGAGAAGAAGGCGAAGGCGCTCGGCCTGAAGGTGCTGTCGCACGACGCGACCAACGACAAGGCGGTCGACTTCCGCGCGATCCTGACGAAGATCAAGGGCGAGAACCCCGACGCGATCATGTACGGCGGCATGGACGCGACCGGCGGCCCGCTCGCGAAGCAGGCGAAACAGCTCGGCCTACGCGCGAAGATCCTGTCCGGCGACGGCGTGTGCACCGACTCGCTGGCCCAGCTGGCCGGCCCGGCGGCCGACAACGTGCTGTGCTCGCAGGCAGGCGCTGCGCTCGAGAAGATGCCGGGCGGCGCGGACTTCCTCGCGAAGTACCAGAAGCGTTTCAACCAGGGCATCAAGTTCGATGCGCCGTTCGCGTATGACGCGGTCTACATCGCGGTCGACGCGATGAAGCGCGCGAACTCCACCGACCCGGCGAAGATCCTCGCGGCGATGCCGGCGACGAAATACGACGGCGTGATCGGCACGACGACGTTCGACGCGAAGGGCGACCTGACGCACGGGATCATCTCGATCTACGGCTACAAGAGCGGCAAGAAGACCTTCCTCGACCAGGTGAAGATGTAACCCGACGTGGCGCCGGCACGACGGGAACGCCACTCGTCGGCGCCGGCGCCGCGCGGGCCGAATGCTGAATCACGGAGACGAAGCATCATGTGTGCAATGGCGTATGCGGAATTTCAACAGGAGTTGAAGAAGGCGCAGTTGACGGCGCGCGAGTTCGCCCGCCTGATCCGGATGAACGAAAGTTCGATCACCAACTATTCGAGCAAGGGCACCGTCCCTTCCCACCTCGCGGTCATCGCGAAACTGATCGGCACGCTGGCCGCGCACGAGATCGATTTCCGGCGCGTGATCCGGCAAATGCGGATCGAGCCGAAACGGCCGCGCGGCGTCGGCGTGTTTCCCGCAGCGGGAAAACCGCGGTCGCGGAAAGCCGCGAAAGCCGCGAAAGCCGACGCCTGACCAGCGCCGGCAGAGGTCGACAGCGGCACGGGGATGGCCGCCCGACGCGCGATCGACGCCTCGTTACACGCCGCGCGCCCCGTACCGCCCTGTCGTCACCCCACCGCCCGCACGTGATCGAGCAGCGCCTGTAACGGATGGCGCATCTGCTTCGACGACAGGCGCTTCACCTGGCTGCGGCACGAATACCCGGTCGCCAGCGCCTCGCCCTCCGCGTCCGCCCCGTCGACGTGCGCGGCCCACGACTGCGCATAGATCGTCTTCGACGTCGCGAGATTGCGCGCCTCGTGTCCGTACGTGCCCGACATCCCGCAGCACCCGGCCGCCTGAACCTGCAAGCGCAGCCCGCGACGCGCGAACACCTGCACCCATTGCTTGCCGCTGTCCGGCGCATTGGTCTTCTCGGTGCAGTGCGGCAGCAGCCGATACGAAACCGTCGCCCCGCCCGCACCGGCTTCCGGCAGCGCATCCAGCAGCCATTCCTGCGGCAGCGCGACCTTCGGCACATCGGCGAGCCCCGTCACCTTCAGGTATTCCTGCCGATACGTGAGCGTCATTGCCGGATCGAGGCCGACCAGCGCGACACCCGAGCGCGCCAGCGCCGCAAGTTGCGTCGCGTTGCGGATCGCGGCCTGTTCGAATGCGCGAAGAAAGCCCTGCACGTGCAGCGCCTTGCCGTTCGGCGCGAGCGGCGCGAGCCACACCTGAAAGCCCAGGCGCGCCGCCAGCTCGATCAGCGTCGCCAATTGGTCGGTATCGAAATAGCGCGTGAACGTGTCCTGCACGATGACGACGCTGCACGCGCGCTGCGCATCGCTCAGCGCGGCCAGCGCGTGCGGATCGGCCGGCTTCACGTTCCATGAGCGGATCACGGCTGCGAGATCGAAGCGGCTCAGCAGCGGGCTGTCGACCATGCCGACGTGGCGCTCGAGCAGCGTCCGCACCCAGCCGGCGCCCATCAGCCCGTTGTACAGCGTGGGCACGCGCGCCATCCACGGCATCGTGAATTCGAGCGAACCGATCAGGTAGTCGCGCAACGGCCGCAGATAACGCTGGTGATACAGCTCGAGAAAGCGCGAGCGGAACTCGGGCACGTTCACCTTGACCGGGCACTGCCCGGCGCACGACTTGCATGCGAGGCAGCCGGCCATCGCGTCGTACACCTCGTGCGAGAAATCGGCGTCGCCATGACGCGCGTGGCGGCTGTTGCGCCAGCGCTCGACCAGCCCGCGCAGCCACGGCTGACGTTTGCGCCCCGCCGCGACGACGTCGACGCCGGCCTGTCCTTGCAGACGCAACCATTCGCGCATCAGCGACGCGCGCCCCTTCGGCGACTGCACGCGTTCGCGCGTCGCCTTCCACGACGGGCACATCGCGTCGTCCGGATCGAAGTTGTAGCACGCGCCGTTGCCGTTGCAATGCATCGCGGTGCCGTAGCTCTGCCACACGCGCTCGTCGATCTGCCGGTCGTGGTCGCCGCGCGTCGGCACCTCGTCGATCTTCAGCAGCCGCAGCGTCGAATCCGGCGGCGTCGCGATCTTGCCCGGGTTGAACTGGTTGTGCGGATCGAACGCGGCCTTCAGTTGCTGCAGCGACGGATACAGCTCGCCGAAAAACGCCGGCGCATATTCGGAACGCACGCCCTTGCCATGCTCGCCCCATAAAAGGCCACCATGGCGCTGCGTGAGTTCGGCCACCGCGTCCGACACCGGCCGCACCAGCGCGGCCTGCTTCGGGTCCTTCATGTCGAGCGCCGGACGCACGTGCAGCACGCCCGCATCGACGTGGCCGAACATCCCGTACTGCAACCCGTGGCCGTCGAGCAGCGCGCGGAATTCGGCGATGTACGCGGCGAGGTTCTCGGGCGGCACCGCGGTGTCCTCGACGAACGGCTGCGGACGCGCCTCGCCCTGCACGTTGCCGAGTAGCCCGACCGCACGCTTGCGCATCGCATACACGCGCTTGACTGCATCGTCGCCGGTCGCGAGCGTATGGCCGAGACGCTCGACGCTCGTATCGGTGCGCAAATGCTCGACGAACGCGCGCACGCGTGCATCGACGTCGTGTTCGTCGTCGCCGCTGAATTCGATCAGGTTGATGCCGAGCGTCGGACGCGCGTCGTCCTGCGGGAAATACTCGGCCACGCTGCTCCACACGAAGTCCTTCATCGCGAGCATCAGCACCTTCGAGTCGACCGTCTCGATCGACAGCGGCTTGAGTTCGAGCAGCGTGCGTGCGTCGCGCAGCGCGTCCATGAAGCCCGCGTAACGCACGTTGACCAGCACCGAAAACTTCGGGATCGGCAGCACGTTGAGCTTCGCCTCGACGACGAAGCCGAGCGAGCCTTCCGCGCCGCACAGCACGCTGTTCAGGTTGAAGCGGCCGTCCGCTTCGCGCAGGTGCGCGAGGTCATAGCCGGTCAGGCAGCGGTTGAGCTTCGGAAATTTCGCGTCGATCAGCGCGGCCTTGTCGTCGCTGATGCGCCGCGCGGTGCGATACACCTTGCCGACGCGGTCCTGCCGCGCGCAGCGGCGTTCCAGTTCCTCATCGTCGAGCGCGTCGCTGTGCAGCCGCTCGCCGCCCATCAGCACGACATCGAGTTCGAGCACGTGGTCGCGCGTCTTGCCGTACGTGCAGCTGCCCTGTCCGCTCGCGTCGGTGTTGATCATCCCGCCGACGGTCGCGCGGTTCGACGTCGACAGCTCCGGCGCGAAGAAGAGCCCGTGCGGCTTCAGCGCGGCATTCAGCTGATCCTTGACGACACCGGCCTGCACGCGCACCCATCGCTCTTCGGCGTTGATTTCGAGGATCCGGTTCATGTTGCGCGACAGATCGACGACGATGCCGTCGGTCAGCGACTGCCCGTTGGTGCCGGTGCCGCCGCCGCGCGCGGCCACCGCGACGTCACGATGCGCGGGCTCGGCCAGCAGCCGGGCCAGCAGTTGGACATCTTCCGCATGCGCGGGGCAGACCACTGCCTGCGGCAGGCGCTGGTAGATCGAGTTGTCGGTGGCCTGCACGGTCCGGTTCGCGTGGTCCGCATGGATTTCGCCGGCGAAGCCGGCCGCCTGCAGCGCGGCGAGAAAATCGCGGTAAACGTTCGCGGACGGGCTGACGGGACGGGGCAACGGGACGATCGACATGGGGCAAAAGCGCAATGTAGGTGGAGCCAGCCGGTTCGCGCGCCAAAACATGATTTTTTGGCAAGTTTCCGCACAACCGGGAATTCCAGTATCTTTGGACATTCCGCAAGAAACAAACGAATTCTCGCCCCGCGAAACTTGCATAAAACTCATGAATTACCGTCGCCTCACCCCGTCGATGTCGCTGCTGCTCGTATTCGAGGCCGCCGCGCGGCATGAAAGCTACACGCGCGCGGCCGACGAGCTGTCGCTGAGCCAGAGCGCGATCAGCCGGCAAGTGCAGACGCTCGAGGATCAACTCGGCGTGCCGCTGTTCCGGCGCGAGGGCCGCTCGGTCAAGCTGACCGAAGTCGGCCGCCGCTACTTCGCCGAGCTGAGCGGCGCGCTCGGGCGCATTCGCGGCGCGACGCTGCAGGCGATGTCGCATCAGGCGGGCGCCGGCTCGCTGCGGCTGGCCACGCTGCCGACCTTCGGCTCGAAATGGCTGCTGCCGCACCTGCACGGCTTCTACGCCGCGCATCCGGGCGTGACCGTGCACCTGCATTCACGGATCGGCGCGATCGATTTCCTCAACGACGATCTCGATGCGGCGATCACCGTCGGCGCGGGCGACTGGCCGGGCCTGCACGCGCACCGGCTGTACAACGAGTTCCTGGTCGCGATCGCGCCGCCCGACACGGGCCGCGGCCGCCAGGCCGACGCGCGCACGCCGGCCTGG
Organism: Burkholderia sola; assembly: GCF_905400185.1. Lineage (NCBI taxonomy): Bacteria > Pseudomonadati > Pseudomonadota > Betaproteobacteria > Burkholderiales > Burkholderiaceae > Burkholderia > Burkholderia sola. The sequence goes on along the minus strand of NZ_FR989677.1, from coordinate 38,236 downwards.
GCCGCGAAGCAGACGCTGCTGGGCGTGACGAGCAATCAGCAGGCCTGGGCCGAGTGGTTCTCGCACTATCGGCTCGATCATCGCCAGATGCGCGTCGGCCCGAGCTTCGAGCTGACGTCGCACCTGATCCAGGCCGTGCGCGCGGGAATGGGGATCGGGCTGGTGCCGAAGGTGCTCGTGGAGGACGAATTGAGCCGCGGCGAGCTCGTGTCGATCGGCGACGCGATTACCAGCCAGCGCAGCTATTACCTCGTCTACCCGCCTGGCAACGACACGCTGCCGTCGCTGGTCGCCTTCCGGGAATGGCTGCTGGCGTCGTGCTGACGCGCTGCCAGTAGGCGGACCTCAGGCGCGCCATTCACCGAGAATCTGCTCGGCGAGGTAGTCGCACGGCGGCCGCGCGGACTGCGCGCTGCGTGCAAGCACGACCTCGAGTTCGCCGAGCGACGGCAGCCCGTGGCTCTCCGACAGCTGCAACAGGTGATCGGGCACGCAGCAGCGCGCGAGCGGCGCGATCGCGAGGCCGGCCTCGACCATGCTGAGCAGCCCGAGAAAGCTCGGGCTTTCATACGACATCCGGAACGGAATCTTCCGCCGGTTCAGCGCCTTGATCGCATGATCGCGCGCCATGCTGCCGTGCGAGAACAGCGCGACCGGCAGCGGCCGCTCTTCCCATACGTTCCGTTTCGCCGATCCCGTCCAGACGATCGGCTCGAGCCGGATCAGCTCGCCGGACACGCCCTTGACGCGGGTCAGGCATGCGAGATCGACCGTGTTGTCCTTCAGCATCGGCACGAGCGCGCTGCTCGGCTGGCCGATCACGCGCACCTCCACGCGCGGATGCATCGCGGCGAACTTGCCGAGCACCTGCGGCAGCAGCGACGAGATGTAATCGTCGGGCACGCCGATCGTCACGCGGCCGCGGATCTCCGGACGCACGACCGACGCCCATGCCTCGTCGCGCATCGCGAGCATCCGGCGGCCGTAGTCGGCCAGCATCCTGCCGTCGTCGGTCGCCGTCACGTTGCGCGTGTCGCGAATGAACAGCGGCTTGCCGAGCGCGTCCTCCAGCGTCTTGATCTGCATGCTCACCGCCGACGGCGACCGGTGCACAACTTGCGCGCCCTGCGCGAACGATCCGGATTCCGCAACGGCCACCACCATCGCGAGCACATCGAGGTCGAGCTTCTTCATGTCGATTCAGAAAAACTGATCAATCGATTCAGTTTATCCCGTTTTACTGTTCGCTTCCAGCGCCGGACAATGAACTCCGTCAGCACTCATTCGATGCAGGAAGCGGAAAACATGCACACGTCCGGATCGCTCTACGGGTTTCTCGTCATCGGCGGCATGCTCGCGGTCACGCCGGGGCCGAACATGGTCTACGTGATGTCGCGCTCGATCGCGCAAGGGCGGGCGGCCGGGCTGGTGTCGCTCGCCGGCGTGATGCTCGGTTACCTGTTCTACATGTTCGCCGCGGCGTTCGGCATCACGACGCTGTTCATGAGCGTGCCCTACGCGGGCAGCGTGCTGGGCGCGGTCGGCGCGACCTATCTGCTGTACCTTGCGTGGCAGGCGGTGCGGCCGGGCGGCCGCTCGCCGTTCGAAGTGAAGACGCTGCCGAACGAGCAGCCGCTGCGGCTGCTCGCGATGGGCGCGACGACCAGCGTGCTGAACCCGAAGCTCGCGATGCTGTTCGTGTCGCTGCTGCCGCAGTTCATCGACTACGGGCAAGGCAGCGTGTTCGGCCAGTCGCTGTTTCTCGGCTCGCTGCTGATCGCCGCGTTCGCGTCGGCCAATGGGATGGTCGCGATCTGCTCGGGCAGCCTCGCGAAGTTCCTGCATGGCCGCCCGACGCTGCTGCTCGCGCAGCGCTGGGCGATGGGCGCGGTGCTCGGCGGCCTCGGCGTGGAGATGATGATCGACGCGTCGAAGTTGGCGGGAATCGCGTAAGCGTCGTGCCGCCGCGCGCGTCCGCACGATCGCGGGCCACGCGCCGGCGGCGGGCGGCGTCACGCAGCGATGGCCTGCCGCTGTGCCTCGAGTTCGCGCACGAGCGGCAACACGCGCTTGCCGAAGTACTCGACTTCCTCGATGAAATGCAGGAACCCGGCCAGCACGAGATCGACGCCGATCGCCTTCAGCGCGACGATCCGCTCGGCGATCTGCTGCGGCGTGCCGATCAGGTTCGTGCGGAAGCCGTCGTTGTACTGCACGAGATCCTCGAACGTCGATTTCGCCCAGTTGCCCTCGCCTTCGGGCGACGCCTTGCCGGCCTGCTTCACCGCATCGCCGAACGCGTGCACGGCCTCGACGTGCGCGTGCCGGATGATGTCGTCGAGCACGGCCTTCGCCTCTTCCTCGGTGTCGCGCGCGATCACGAATGCATTGACGCCGATCCGCACGCGATGGTCGTTCGCGGCCGCCTTCGCGCGAATGTCGTCGATCTGCGCTTTCAGGTTCTCCGGCGTATTGCCGTTCGTGAAATACCAGTCCGACACGCTCGCCGCGTTGTCGCGCGCCGCGCGCGAGCTGCCACCCTGGAAGATTTCCGGATGCGGCTTCTGCACCGGCTTCGGGCTCAGCGTGTAATCGTTGAAGCGGTAGAAGTCGCCCTTGAACGTGAAATTGTCCTGCGTCCAGATGCCCTTCAGCGCCTGGATGAATTCCTTCGAACGTCGATAGCGTTCGTCGTGCTCGAGCCACGGCTCGCCGATCGCGGTGAATTCGCCCTTGAACCAGCCGCTCACGACGTTGATCGCGATGCGCCCGTTCGAGATGTGGTCGATCGTCGCGAGCTGCTTCGCGACCACGGCCGGATGCCACGGCCCCGGCAGGATCGCGGCGAGCACCTTGAGCTTCGTCGTCGCATGCAGCAGCGCCTGGCTGAACGACACCGACTCGTGCTGGTATTCGGCGCCGTAGCCGGCCGTGAAGCGGATCTGGCTCAGCGCGTAGTCGAAGCCGGCCACCTCGGCCGTGCGTGCAAGCTTCTGGTTGTATTCGAGGCTCCAGTCGGTGCGCTGCTCGATCGTGCTGACGACGAGGCCGCCGCTGACGTTCGGCACCCAGTATGCGAATTTGACGCCGTCGGCGGAAGGGTCGGGAAGGCTCATGAAGGTGTCCTGGTCGAAGGGGGAACGAAAAAGCGGCTTACGCGGCCGCGGCGGAAAGCGCGTGCGGGCGCAGTTGCGGCACCGCGCGCGCCACGGCGAGCGCGATGCGCTCGCGCAACGCCGGGTTCGCGATCTGGTACCGATCGAAATCGCTTTCGGACGCGTACACGCCGATCGGCAGCGTGCGCGCCTGAAAGAAGCTGAACAGCGGGCGCAGCTGATGGTCGATCACGAGCGCATGACGCTCGCTGCCGCCGGTGGCCGCGAGCAGCACGGGCACGTCGATGAGCGCGTCGTGGCGCACGAGGTCGAACAGGTGCTTGAAGAGGCCCGTGTACGACGCGCGATACACCGGGCTCGCGACGACGAGCGCGTCCGCCGTCTCGATCGCGCGGATCAGCGCATCGAGATCGGCCGGCACCTGCGCGCGCGTGAGCGCGCCGGCCAGCCGGCTGCCGATCTCGCCGAGTTCGATCAGCCGCGTCTCGATCGGCAGCGCGGCGCCGAGCGCCGCGACGATCGCGTCGGTCAGCGCCAAGGTGCGCGACGGCCGCTGCAGGCTGCCCGATATCGCGACGACGTTCAGGGTGTGGCTCATGCAATGCGTTCCCGTGGTGAAGCCGCGTGCCGTGCGGCGATACCGGTTCGGGTCAGCAAGGAGCGTGCCATCGGTTCGGGTGCGTGACGGAAAGGTCATCTGGATCCCGAAATTTTTCGCCATCGCCCAGCAGAAATGGTGCTCGGCCTCATGCGCGACAGTGACAAGCGTTCCCGTTCGTGCGTCACATCGATATTCCGTCACGCGATGAACACCATGCAGCGGGCCTGCTGATGCGCTGCTGATCAGGCAGCAGCGCATCGCACGCGATAGCACCGAATTCGACGACAAGGCGTCACGACACCGCCGCTCGTCCGCGCCATTGCGGGTTCCGCAGCAATCGCGCTTTGGTTATCAGAAATCGATGCTTTTCGCGCGCGGAGAAACGTTCAACACTCTGCTGACCACGCAGCAGCCGGCCCGCATTGCCCGGCCATCCAACGGTTCATCGCCATGACTTCCATTTCCGCATCGCCGCGCCCGCTCAATCTTCGTGTCGTCAACGCTTCCCGCGACCCGGCCGCGCTTCAGGCCGCGGCGCCCGTGCTCACGCAGCCCGAACGTTACGCGCCGTCACGCGCGCACGCGCAGGTGTTCGCCGATCCGCGCTCGCTCGCGCTGCTCGAACAGGTTCGCCGCGTCGCGCCGAGCGACGCGAACGTGCTGATCGTCGGCGAGACCGGCACCGGCAAGGAATTGATCGCACGCCGCGTGCACGATCTCGGCGCCCGGCGCGAGGGGCCGTTCGTCGCGGTGAACTGCGGCGCCTTCTCCGAAACGCTCGTCGACAGCGAGCTGTTCGGTCACGAGAAAGGCGCGTTTACCGGCGCATTCAGCGCGAAGCCCGGCTGGTTCGAAGCCGCGCACGGCGGCACGCTGTTCCTCGACGAAATCGGCGACCTGCCGCTCGCGATGCAGGTCAAGCTGCTGCGCGTGCTGCAGGAACGCGAGGTCGTGCGGCTCGGGTCACGCACGGGCATTCCGGTCGACGTGCGCGTGGTCGCGGCGACCAACGTCGACTTGCAGCAAGCGGTCGCGGCCGGGCAATTTCGTGGCGACCTGTTCTACCGGCTCAACGTCGTGCAGCTCGCGGTGCCGCCGCTGCGAGACCGGCCGGGCGACATCCTGCCGCTCGCGCGCCACTTCTTCGACATGTACCGTGATCGGCTCGGCGGCGGGCCGCGCCGCATCGATCCGCGTGCCGAGCGCCGGCTCGAGGCCCACGGCTGGCCCGGCAATATCCGCGAACTGGAAAACGTGATCCATCACGCGCTGCTCGTAAGCCGTCACGATGCGCTGCAGGACACCGACCTGCAGATCGCGACGCCGTGCCTGCCGGCCGTTGCCGCGCCTGTGGCCGAGTCGTCCGCCGATGCACAGGCGGCGCTCGAACACGCGCTGCGCGACCTGTTCGACGACGGGCACGGCAATCTCTTCGAACGCATCGAGGACACCGTGATGCGCGTCGCGTTCGAATTCAGCCATCGCAACCAGATCCGCGCCGCGCAGTTGCTCGGCGTCAGTCGTAACGTGCTGCGTGCGCGGCTGATTCGCGCGAAGGCGATCGCCGCGCTGAAATAGCGGCATCCGGCGCGCGCCCCGACGCCATGGCGCCATGACGCCATCGCGCCGCGATCCGTGTCGCAACATCCGAACCTGATGTATCGTGGCGCGAAGCGTACGCTTCGTTGCCCGCGCCGCACCAGGTCGCCGTATACGACCGCCCGTGACCGGCAACAGCACACGCACGATCCTCCGCAACACGAAAGCCGTCCGGCGCCCCGTGCGTGTCCGGCCGAGCCCCGTTCACCCGTCCGGAACCGTCGCCATGAAAAAGCTTGTGAACCGCCCGTCCGACGTCGTGCGAGAAATGCTGGAAGGCATCGCGCGGCAATCGCCGCATCTCGCGATCCTCGGCGACGAGCACGTGCTCGTGCGCCAGCCGCTGGCCGAGCCGTCGCAGCGGCCGGTCGCGATCCTGTCAGGCGGCGGCAGCGGCCACGAGCCCGCGCACGGCGGCTATGTCGGCGAAGGGATGCTGAGCGCGGCCGTGTGCGGCGAAGTGTTCACGTCGCCGTCGACCGACGCCGTGCTCGCCGCGATCCGCGCGAGCGCCGGCCCGAACGGCGCGCTGCTGATCGTGAAGAACTACACCGGCGACCGGCTCAATTTCGGGCTCGCCGCCGAGCTCGCGCGTGCGGAAGGCATTCCGGTCGAAACCGTCATCGTCGCCGACGACGTATCGCTGCGCGGCCGCGTCGAACGCGGCCAGCGACGCGGGATCGCCGGCACCGTGCTGATCCACAAGCTAGCGGGCGCCGCCGCCGCGCGCGGACTGCCGCTTGCCCGCGTCGCGAGCATCGCGCGCGACGCGGCGGCCGAACTCGGCACGATGGGCGTCGCGCTCGACGGCTGCACGATCCCGGGCGCCGACAAGTCGGGCTTCAGCCTCGCCGATCACGAAATCGAGCTGGGCCTCGGCATCCATGGCGAGAAAGGCGTCGAGCGTCGCGCGCCGTTACCGGCCGACGCGCTGGCCGACACGCTGCTGTCGAGCATCGTCGCCGATCTCGTGCTCGAGCGCGACGAGCGCGTCGCGCTGTTCGTCAACGGCCTCGGCGCGACGCCGGACATGGAACTCGCGATCGTGCTGCGCGCCGCATTCGACAACCTGACCCGGCGCGGCATCGTCGTCGCGCGCGCGTGGGCCGGCACGTTCCTGTCCGCGCTGAACATGCCGGGCTGCTCGATCTCGGTGCTGCGGCTGAACGACGAGCGCGCGGCGCTGCTCGACGCGCCGACGCAGGCGCGCGCATGGCCGGGCGGCGGCCTCGTGAACACGCAGATTCGCGTGGCCGCGGCCGCGTCGCAGGACGCGCCGCCGCCGCCGCTCGATGCGGCCGGCCGCGCATGGGCCGCGCGCCTGCAACCGGCGCTGCGCGCGGTCGCGCAAACGCTGATCGATCACGAGCAGACGTTGACGGATCTCGATGCGGCAGCCGGCGACGGCGATCTCGGCGCGAGCATGCGCCGCGCCGCGCAGGCGATCCTCGAACTGCCCGACACCGCGTACGGTACGCCGTCGGGTGCATTGGCAGCGCTCGGCGCCGCGTTGCGCCGCGCGATCGCCGGCAGCTCCGGGCCGTTCTATGCGACCGCGCTGCTGCGCGCGTCGCGCCGGCTGGCCGATATCGCCGAGCCGTCGCCGCGCGACTGGGCTGCGGCGTTCCGCGCGGCGGTGGATTCGATCGGCGAACTCGGCGGCGCGCAGGCCGGCGACCGGACGATGCTCGATGCGCTGGCGCCGGCCGTCGACGCATTCGGCCGCGCGCTCGACAGCGATCGCGATCCCGCGAGCGCATGGACGGCGGCCGTCGACGCGGCCGAGCGAGGCGCGGAGAAAACGACGCGCATGACGCCGCGCGCGGGACGGGCCAGCTATCTCGGCGAGCGTGCGATCGGCACGCCGGATGGCGGTGCGGTGGCCGTCGCGTACTGGCTGCGCGCGCTGCTGCCGCACGTGCGGTAACGGGCGCGCGCGGCCGCGTTCAGACGCCTTCGACCAGCACCGCGCGATAGCGCGCGCCGTTGAAGCGGTGCTGGACGACCGCCTGGTATTCGGGGCCGTGATACCACGCGTGCGCGGCCTCCTTCGACGGGAACTCGACGATCACGACGCCTTCCGGGCCTTCACCCTCGAGGATTTCCTGCGGCCCATAGGCGGCGAGCACCTTCACCGGATGGCCGGCAAGGGTCGCGCCGACCTGGCTCGAGTAGAGGTCGAGCTCCTGCTGGTTCTGCGTGCTTTCCCGTGTAAAGACGATGTAGGTCGCCACGATATGCGCTCCTGATCAAGGGTGAAAAAAGGGACGCCACGCGCGGCACAGTCCGAGAAATCCCGCGTGGCAGCGCGCAGCTTACCGCCGTTCGCCGACCGGCGCCGCGCCGAGCCGGCCACGGCCTCCGCGGGCCGCCCGCCACGGCGCGGGAAAACCCCGATCTCCACATCGTCCTATGACATCGGGCAGCGCTAATTGGCGGGATTACTTTGATCCTCGTCGGCGCCCGCCCGGGCGCACGCTGATAGCGAGGACCCCTCATGCGATACGTGCCATCGTGGACTTCCGTTTCCGCCGCCGCGTCCGTTCCGGACGAGACGGCTTCCCGCGGCGACGAGCCGCATAGCCTGCCGCGGGTCGCGATCACGGCCGCCGCGCTCGGTAACGCGACCGAATGGTTCGATTACGGCATTTACGCGTACGGCCTCGCGTATATTTCCGCCGCGCTGTTTCCCGGCAACACGGCCAGCGCGACGCTGTTCGCGCTCGGCACGTTCGCGATCTCGTTCCTGATCCGCCCGCTCGGCAGCCTGTTCTGGGGCCCGCTCGGCGACCGGCTCGGCCGCAAGCGCGTGCTCGCGCTGACGGTGCTGACGATGTCGGGCGCCACCTTGCTCGTCGGCGTGCTGCCGAGCTATGCGACGGCCGGCTGGCTCGCGCCGGCCGCACTGATCGTGCTGCGCATGGTGCAGGGCTTCTCGACCGGCGGCGAATACGGCGGCGCAGCCACCTTCATCGCCGAATACGCGCCCGATTCGCGGCGCGGCCTGTGCGGCAGCTTCCTCGAATTCGCGACGCTCGCCGGCTTCTCGCTCGGTGCGTTCCTGATGCTCGGCTTCGCGCTGCTGCTCGGCGATTCGGCGATGCATGCGTGGGGCTGGCGCCTGCCGTTCCTGGTCGCCGCGCCGCTCGGCCTGATCGGCTTCTACCTGCGCTCGCGCCTTGAGGAAACGCCGGTGTTCCGCGAGCTCGAGGAACAGGCGCACCGCCGCGAGAAAAGCGTCGCCGCCGCGCTGCCGATCCGGCTGCTGCTGGTGCGCTATGCGAAGCCGCTGCTGCTGCTCGGCGGGCTCGTCGTCGCATTGAACGTCGTCAACTACGTGCTGCTCGCGTACATGCCGACCTACATGCACAAGGAACTCGGCGTCAGCGAGAACATGTCGCTGCTGATTCCGTTGATCGGCATGCTCGCGATGATGGTGCTGCTGCCGTTCGCCGGCTGGCTGTCGGATCGCGTCGGTCGCAAGACGATGTGGTGGTTCTCGCTGGTCGGGCTGTTCGTCGCGGCCGTGCCGATGTTCACGCTGATGACGCACGGTCCGCTCGGCGCCTTCATCGGCTTCGCGGTGCTCGGCGTGCTCTACGTGCCGCAGCTCGCCACCATTTCCGCGATGTTCCCGGCGATGTTCCCGACCCACGTCCGGTATGCGGGCATGGCGATCGCGTACAACGTGTCGACGTCGTTGTTCGGCGGCACCGCGCCGATCGTCAACGACTGGCTGATCGGCAAGACCGGCAACGCGCTGATTCCCGCGTACTACATGATGGCCGCCTGTGCGGTCGGGCTGATCGCGCTGCTGGCGGTGATCGAGACGCGCGGGTGTTCGCTGCGCGGCGACACCCTCCCCGGCCAGCCGGGCTGACCCGCGCCCCGGCGGCGCCCGGCTTCCCATAAACGGCATCCATTGCATCGCCCGCCGTCCGGCAACGGATGGCGGGCGATGTGCATTTCGGGCGGCTGAAGCCGCCGCCGGATTGTTGTCGTCCGGACAACACGATGTGCGCACCTGCGGCGCTGTCGGCATGTATCGGCCGTCACTACAATCGCTCACACGCTCACCCTCAACCGGAATCCGGGCGAACCGAAGCGCGATCTTCACGATCGCGCTCGCGAACCGCGCTGCGCCGCGCAGTGCGGATTACCTCACTCGACGAACAGGATTACTGAACATGAACGCACCCATCCGCAACGTCCAGCCGGTCATCGAACCCCTGGGCAACGAAGCTTCGGGCGAGCTCGTTCCGTCCCGCTACGCCGTACGCATCGGCGATGTCGATGTCGTGCTGATCAGCGACGGCGTGCTGCCGCTGCCGACTTCCACCATGTCCACCAATGTGAGCGAAGCGGATCGCAACGCATGGTTCGACGGCCGTTTCCTGCAACGCGACATGTTCGACTGGGCGCTCAACATCGCGCTCGTGCGCAGCGGCGATCGCCTGATCCTGATCGATTCGGGCGTGGGCGACGGCTTCGAATACTTCACGCGCGCCGGGCGCTCGGTGATGCGTCTGGAATCGGCCGGCATCGACCTGGCTGCGATCACCGATATCGTGATCACGCACATGCACATGGATCACGTCGGCGGGCTGAACGTCGACGGCGTCAAGGCGAAGCTGCGCCCCGACGTACGCATTCACGTATCGGCCGCGGAAGTGGCGTTCTGGAAAAATCCGGACTTCAGCAAGACGGTGATGCCGGAAACCGTTCCGCCCGCGCTGCGCAAGGCGGCCGCGACGTTCGTGGAACTCCATGGCGAAAACATCGTGCCGTTCGACCGGACCGTGGAAGTCGCGGCGGGCGTGTCGGCGCGGGTGACGGGCGGCCATACGCCGGGCCACTGCGTGGTCGACATCGCATCGAAAGGGGAGAAGCTGACGTTCGCGGGCGACGCGATTTTCGAAGTCAACTTCGACAATCCCGACTGGCAAAACGGCTTCGAACACGATCCGGACGCGGCGGTCGACGTGCGTCTCGCACTGTTCAACGAAGCCGCCGACACCGGCGCGCTGCTGGCCGCGGCCCATGTCGCGTTCCCGTCCATCGGGCACGTTGCGCGGCACGGCGACGGGTTCCGTTTCGTTCCGGTCGTGTGGGATTACTGAGTGACGGCCGGTAGCCGACGCGCACCGCAGGCGATGCGCTGACGGTTTCCGCGAACCATACCGGCAAAAAAGACGCCGCCGCACTCGCATGCGGCGGCGTCACCTCACGCGCCGGAGCGCGCATCAGCACCGCTTGATAATCAAGCGACGGTCGAAAGATTCCGCTCCGCGACCTCATCCACCGCGTCCTTCACGATCGCGACGATCTCGTCGGCTTCAGCACGCGTCATCACGAGCGGCGGCGCAAACCCGAGAATGTCGCCATGCGGCATCGCCCGCGCGATCACGCCGCGCTGCAACGCGGCAGCCGACACCTGCGCACCGATCTTCAGCGCGGGATCGAACGGCGTGCGCGCGTCCTTGTCGGCCATGAACTCGAGCGCGGCCAGCATGCCGACGCTGCGCACCTCGCCGACGAGCGGATGCGCGCCGAATGCATCGCGCAGCTTCGCGCCGAAATACGCGCCCACTTCCGCAGCGTTGCCAACGAGGTTCTCGCGCTCCAGGATCGCAAGGTTCGCGAGCGCGGCGGCCGCGCACACCGGGTGCCCCGAATACGTCCAGCCGTGCCCCATCGGCCCGTGTTCCTGCGAGCCGCGCGCGATCACGTCCCACACCTTCTCGCCGACGATCACGCCCGACAGCGGCGCATACGCGCTCGTCAGCCCCTTCGCGACCGTGATCAGGTCGGGCTCGATCCCGAAGTGCTGTGCGCCCATCTTCGAGCCGAGACGCCCGAACCCGCACACGACTTCGTCCGAGATCAGCAGGATGTCGTGCTTGCGCAGCACGGCCTGGATCGCGGGCCAGTAGCCGGCCGGCGGTTCGATGATGCCGCCCGTGCCCATCACCGGCTCCGCGATGAACGCGGCGACCGTGTCGGCGCCCTCGCGCGCGATCAGTTGCTCGAGTTCGTCGACGCAGTACGCGACGAACTGCGCTTCGTTCATGCCGGCCGGCGCCTTTCGATACCAGTGCGGGCACACCGTATGCTTCACGCGGTCGATCGGCAGGTCGAAATGCTGATGGAAGCTCGGCAGGCCCGTGAGGCTGCCCGTCACGATGCCCGAGCCGTGATAGCCGCGCTCGCGCGAGATGATCTTCTTCTTGTTCGGGCGGCCGAGCACGTTGTTGTAGTACCAGACGATCTTGACCTGCGTTTCGTTCGCATCGGAACCCGACATCCCGTAATAGACCTTCTTCATCCCGGCCGGCGACCAGTCGATGATGCGCGACGACAGCTCGATGATCGCGTCCGACGCATGGCCGACGTACGTGTGGTAGTACGCGAGCTGCTTCGCCTGCTCATGCATCGCGTCGGCCACTTCGGTGCGGCCGTAGCCGATGTTCACGCAGTAGAGGCCGGCGAACGCGTCGATATATTGCTTGCCCTGGTGATCCTCGATGCGGATGCCTTCGCCGCCGCGCACGATCTTGCCCGGCAGCGCGCCGGTCTCGTGGTCGTACGCGTGCGTCGACGGGTGCATGAAGTGGGCGCGGTCCTCGCGCAGCAGTACGTCGATCGATTTTGTCATGATGTGCTCCTTTGAATGGGTCAGGCCGTCGCCGCGACAGGCAGGCCGAGATTGCCGAGGCAGAAGTACTTGGTTTCGGTGAACGGCTCGAAGCCTTCGGCGCCGCCTTCGCGCCCGAGTCCCGACGCCTTCATCCCGCCGAACGGGATCGGCGCGCCGGTGAATTTCACGCCGTTGACCGACACCATCGCGAAATCGAGCCGCCGCACGAGCTGGAAGATCGTGTCGATGCGCGTCGCGCATACGTACGCGGCGAGCCCGTACTCGGTGTCGTTGGCCGTTTTTACCGCTTCGTCGAGCGTGTCGAACGCGCAGACGGCCGAGATCGGCGCGAAGTTTTCCTCGTCGACCACGCGCATGCCCGGCGCGGCATCCGCGATCACGGTCGGCTCGTAGAACCAGCCGCCGAGCGCGTGCGGCCGGCCGCCCGCGACGATGCGCGCGCCGCGTGCCCGCGCATCGTCGACGCGTGCGACGGTCGCGTCGAACGCGGCCTGATGCATCAGCGGACCGACGTCGACGCCTTGCTCGAACGCAGGCCCCGTCCTCAGCGCGCGCACCGCGTTCGCATACCGTTCGACGAACGCGTCGTACAGCGGTCGCGCGACGAGAATCCGGTTCGCCGCGCAGCAGTCCTGGCCGGACGTCTGGAACTTCGCGCCGACGGCAATCCGCACCGCCTGGTCGAGATCCGCATCCTCGGTCACGATGAACGGCGCGTTGCCGCCCAGTTCGAGCGCGATCTTGCGGATGCCGGCCTTCGCGGCGGTCTCGGTCACGAGCCGCCCGACCCGCGTCGAGCCGGTGAAGCTGACCGCACGCACACGCGTATCGCCGACCAGCGTTTCCATCGCCATCTGCGGCTCGCCGAGCACCACGTTGAACACGCCGGCCGGGAAGCCGGCCTCGTCGGCGAGCTGCGCGAGCGCGAGCGCCGAGAACGGCGTTTCGTGCGCGGGCTTCACGACCACGGTACAACCGACCGCGATCGCGGCCGCCGCCTTGCGCGTGATCATCGCGGCCGGGAAATTCCACGGCGTGATCAGCGCCGCGACGCCGACCGGCTCCATCACGGTGCCGAGATGCGCGCCGTCGATATGCGTCGGAATCGTGCGGCCCGCGACACGTTTCGCCTCGTTCGCGAACCATTCGACGAAGCTGGCCGCATAGCGGATCTCGCCGCGCGCTTCGGCCAGCGGCTTGCCCTGTTCCAGCGACAGCAGCGCGGCCAGATCGTCGACGTGACGCAGGATCAGCGCATGCCAGCGCAGCAATGCCGCGCTGCGTGCGGCCTGCGGCGTCCAGCGCCACGTGTCGTACGCGCGCTGCGCGGCGTCGACGGCACCGACGATTTGCGCGCGTTCGAGCATCGGCACGTGGCCGATCACGGCCTGATCGGCGGGGTTCACGACGGCGACCGTCGCGGCACTGTCGCTGTGGATCCAGCGACCATCGACGTAGCAGGTCGACTTGAACAGAACGGGGTGTCCGGGCAGCATGCTGCGTCTCCTGGTTGGTGGGCACGAACTTCATTGTGTCGCGCCCGCGCATGCGGAAATTTCGGTTTGCACGGCGGGAAATGCCGGTTTTTTCCGTATTGCCGCGCGCCGGCGCGAACTTTTACAGCCAGTCCGGCGCGCCGCCGGAGCCGCACTTCACGACCTTCGTCACGATGTACGTGAAGTAGCGCTCGATGCCGAGGTCTTCCATCAGCAACGCATCGATGAAGCGCTGGTAATGGTCGATGTCGCGCGCGACCACGTGCAGCACGTAGTCGACGCCACCGCCCGTCGCATAGCACTGCGCGACTTCGGGCGCGGCGGCCACGCGATCCTCGAAGCGCCGCATGTCGGGCGCGGTGTGCCGCGACAGCGTCACTTCGACGACGATGCGGCTGCCGGAGAACGCGCCGATCCAGTCGACGTCCGCGCGATAGCCGCGGATCACGCCGCTTTCCTCGAGCTTGCGCACGCGCTCCCATGCGGGCGAAATCGACAGGTTCACGGCTTCCGCGAGCTTCGACTTCGTGATGCGCCCGTCGCGCTCGAGCAAGTGCAGGATCGCGAGGTCGTATCGGTCGAGCTTGATCACGTCGTGCGCGTCCTTATACGGCGACCGGGATGTTGCGCTCGACGATGTCGGCGACCACCGCGATCGTGTCGCCCGGTTGCACGATGCCCGGGAAGTGCCGGGCCGCGAGCAGCCCGCGCCGCCGTGCGACGTACTCGATGGGCGTGACGCCCGTGCGGTCGATGTCGTGCACGCGCGCGAGCACGTCGCCGGCCTCGACCTCGCTGCCGAGATCGCGGCACATCTCGAGCAGCCCGTGATGCTCGCTCGTCGTGTAGCAAGAGCCGTCCGGCATGTCGAGCAGCGTCGTCGTACGCGGCGCGTTGCCATCGATGACGTCCTTGGCGATCACGCCCGCATGCGCAAGCAATCCATACACGCCGCGCTCGGCGATCGCGACGCTCGTCGCCGTCGACGTGCCGCCGCCGCCCAGCTCGGTCGACACGAACACCTTGCCGGCTTCCTCGGCCGCGCTGTCGTACAGGCCGACGCTGTCGAGTTCCAGCATGCGCATCGAATACGGCGCGCCGAACGCACGCATCGCGCGCTCGCAGCGCGCTTCCTGGTCGCGATCCTGCAGCACGTGAATCGCCGCGAACGGCACGAAGTCGAGCGTGCGCCCGCCCGCGTGAATGTCGAGCACGTGCGTCGCGAGCGGCAGCAGGTGGCGCTGGAAGTAGTCGGCGATCTTCTCGGTCACCGTGCCGTCCGGTCGGCCCGGGAAGCTGCGATTGAGGTTGCCCGCATCGATCGGCGACGTGCGGCAACCGGCGCGGAACGCCGGGTAGTTCATGAACGGCACGACGATCACGCGGCCGGTCACGTCGGCCGCCTTCAGCGAGCCGGCGAGCTTCGACAGCGCGACCGGCCCTTCGTATTCGTCGCCGTGATTGCCGCCGGTCAGCAACACCGTCGGCCCGTCGCCGCGCTTCACGACGGTCACCGGAATCATGATCGCGCCCCACGCGGAATCGTCGCGCGAGTAAGGCAGCTTCAGGAAGCCGTGCTGTTCGCCGTCCGCGTCGAAATCGACGGTCGGCGTGATCGGGGAAGCACGCATCGCCCTACTCCTTTACGAACAGCTTGCGCGGTGCGTTGCAGAACGTCTCGACGCCGGTCTCGGTGATCAGGATGCTCTCCGTGATCTCCAGCCCCCAGTCGTCGAGCCACAGCCCGGGCATGAAATGGAACGTCATGCCGGGTTCCAGCACCGTCCGGTCGCCCGGGCGCAGGCTCATCGTGCGCTCGCCCCAGTCGGGCGGATAGCTCGCGCCGATCGGGTAGCCGCAGCGGCTGTCCTTGTCGATGCCCGCGCGGCGCAGCACCGCGAAGAACGCGTTCGCGATGTCCTCGCATACGTTGCCCGGCTTCGCGGCCGCGAGCCCGGCCTCGATCCCTTCGACCACCGCGCGCTCGCCTTCGATGAAGTGCGCGGGCGGCTTGCCGAGATAGACGGTGCGCGACAGCGGGCAGTGATAACGGCGGTAGCAACCGGCGATCTCGAAGAACGTGCCGGCGCCGCGCGCGAACGTCGAGTCGTCCCACGTCAGGTGCGGCGCGGCCGCGTCGGCGCCGGTCGGCAGCAGCGGGACGATCGCCGGGTAGTCGCCGCCGAAGCCTCCCGCACCGCCGATCCCGGTCGCATAGATCTGCGCGACCAGGTCGCTTTTCTTCATGCCCGGCTCGATCGTCTCGACGATGTGCGCATGCATCCGCTCGACGATGCGCGCGGCCACGCGCATGTACTCGATCTCGCGCGGCGACTTCACCGCGCGCTGCCAGTTGACGAGCGCGGTCGCATCGACCCAGCGCGCGGCCGGCAGATGCTTCTGCAACGACGCGTATGCCGCTGCGCTGAAGTAGTAGTTGTCGAGTTCGACGCCGATGCGCAGCGCGCTCCAGCCGCGCGCGGCGATCACTTCCGTGGACAGGTAGTCCATCGGATGGCAGGCCGTCGACTGCACGTAATGGTCTGGATACCCGACGATGTTCTCGTGCGCCATGAACGCGGTGCGCTTCGCGCCGTTCGCGTCCTGGCCGCGGCCGAACCACACGGGTTCGCCGTCCAGTGCGAGCAGCACGCACTGGTGCACGTAGAACGACCAGCCGTCATAGCCGGTGAGCCAGCCCATGTTGGTCGGGTCGGTGACGATCAGCAGGTCGATGCCGGCCCGCTCCATCGCCGCGCGTGTCTTCGCGATGCGCGCGGCATATTCGCTGCGCGCGAACGCGAGCCGCGGCGCGGCTGTCTGGGTTTCGATGACTGCGGACATCTGTCTCCTCTCAAGTCGTGAGGTCGTTGTGAAAAATCGTGCCCACTTCCGCCGCGCGGGCGCGTTGCAGCGCGAGCACGGCAATCGCGGTGTCCTGCGCGCCGGTGCCGGTCAGGTCGCAGATCGTGACGTCGTCGCGATGCGTGCGGCCGTCTCGGCGGCCGGCGATCACTTCGCCGAGTTCGGGAAACACCGCGTCGGCTGCAACGGCGCCGGCCGCGATCGCATGCGCGAGCTCGCCGGCCACGCGGGTCTGCCGCAGCCGGTCGCAGAAATAGCGCGCGGCGCCGAATACCGACGGCGCGAGTTCGGTCTTGTAATCCGCATCCGAACCCATCGCCGTCACGTGCAGCCCGGGGTGCAGATCTTCCGCGTGCACGAGCGGCGCACGGCTCGGCGTGGTCGTCACCGCGATGTCCGCGTCGGCGAGCGCCGCGTGCACCGAGCGCGCGACGACCGCGTCGATCCCGTGCGCGGCACGCACGTCGGCCGCGAATCGCGCGGCACGTTCGGCATCGCGCGCCCACACCGTCACGTGCGTGATGTCGCGCACGAGCATCAGCGCGGCAAGCTGCAACCGCGCCTGTTCGCCCGCGCCGACGATCGCCGCGCGGCGCGCATCGGCGCGCGCGAGCCGGCGCGCGGCCACGGCGCCGGCGGCCGCGGTGCGCACGGCTGTCAAGTAACCGTTGTCGAGCAGCACGGCCTCGGTCAGGCCGGTACGCGCCGACAGCACGAGCATTAGCCCGTTCAGGCTCGGCAGCCCGAGCGACGGGTTGTCGAAGAAACCGGGGCTGACCTTGATCGCGAAGCTGTCGAAGCGCGGCAGGTACGCCGTCTTCACGTCCACTTCGGCGTGGCGCTCGGGCAGCGCAAGATTCAGGATCGGCGGCATCACGACGGCGTCGGTCGCGAGCGACGCGAACGCGGCCTCGACCTGGTCGATCGCGGCGAGATCGAGTGGCACCAGCGCACGCAGTTGCGCGTGGCCAAGCAACGTGACGGGATGGGCCATGTCAGTTCTCCGAAACGAGCCTGCGATGCACGGCCATGTCGATGTTCGCACCGCTCACGACGACCACGATCGGGCCGCTGCGATCGCGGCGTGCGATCCGTTCATCCAGCAGGGCGGCGAGGCCGACCGCGCCGGCGCCTTCGACGACGAGCCGCTCTTCCCGATACGCATGCGCGATGCCGCGCGCGATCGACGGCTCGTCGAGCAGCACGACGTCGTCGGCCAGCGCGCGCGTCATGTCGAACGTGTAGCGGTTGTCGAGGCCGATGCCGCCGCCGAGCGAATCGGCCAGCGTCGGCTGTTCGTCGACGTCGACCGGGCGACCGGCCGCGAGGCTCGCGTGCATCGCGGCGCCGCGCGTCATCGATACGCCGATCATCTCGATCGGCGGCCGGATCGCCTTCGCGGCAAACGCGACGCCGCTGAACAGGCCGCCGCCCGACAGCGGCACGACCAGCGTCGCCGTATCGGGCAGCGCTTCGAGTATCTCGACGCCGATCGTCGCCTGGCCCGCGATGATGCGCGGATCGTCGAACGGCGGCACGTATGCATAACCTTCGTCGCGCACCAGCCGCCGCGCTTCCACCTGCGCGTCGTCCTGGCTGTCGCCGACGATCACCACGCGCGCGCCGAGCGCCGCGACCGCCTCGACCTTGTTGTCCGGCACGAGCGACGACATGCAGACGGCCGCATCGATGCCGAGCGCGCGTGCCGCATGCGCGACCGCGCGGCCATGATTCCCGGTCGATGCGGTGACCACGCGCGTCACGCGCTGCGCCGCAAGTTCCGCTAGCGCGTTGGTCGCGCCGCGCAGCTTGAAGCTGCCGGTCGGCTGCAGCGTTTCGAGCTTCAGGTAGACCGGGGCGCCGACACGCGCGGACAGCGCGGCGGACGCGACGAGCGGCGTACCGTCGGCGCGCCCGGCGAGACGGCGGCGCGCGCGGTAGACGTCGGACAGCGACAGGGAAGACATGGAATGCGCGCCTCGCGACGAATGTGATGCGATCCAGTCTAATGTTCCAAATCGCGCTTTCGAATGTCCTGATACATTGCGCGCGATGTCGCGGCAGCGCCGCCGGTTCAGTGGAAGTCGTTCAGGTGCGGATACTGTTCGAACACACCCGCGATCGTCTCGAGCGCTGCATTGCACGCCGCATCGGAGGTTTCGGCGCCGATGCACACGCGCACCGCGTTCGGTCGCTCCGTGCCGCCGACGAGAAACGGATCGGGTGACGTCACCGCGATCTTGCGCGTGCGCAGTTCACGCACGATCCGCTCGGCTTGCCAGTAGTCGGGCACGCGCAGCCATGCCGACAGCGCGTTGGGATGCGCACCGAGCACATACGGCCCCAGTGCGGCCCGCACCATCTGCTGACGCACGGCGAGCCGCTGGCGCTGCAGTTCGACGAGCCGCCGCGCGGTGTCGTCGACGATCCAGCGCGTCGCGATTTCGGCGATCGGCGACGTCGCCATCCAGCTGCTCACGCGCAGCACGCTCTCGACGCGCAACGCGAGCCGTCGCGGCATCGCGAGATAGCCGGTGCGCAACCCCGTCAGTACCGATTTCGTCATGCTCGTGCAGTAGAAGCCGAGCTCCGGAATCAGGCTGGCGATCGGCGTGCCCGTCTTCTCGAGCAGCGGACCGTACACGTCGTCCTCGATCACGTATACGCCGTAGCGCGTCGCGATGCGCGCGATCGAGCGGCGCCGCGAATCGGTCATCAGCGACACGGTCGGGTTATTGAGGGTCGGCGTGCAGACGAGCGCGCTGATCCGCTCGCCATCGCACATCTCCTCGAAATGTTCGGGACGGATGCCGTGCTCGTCCATCTCGAGCCCTTTCAGCGTAAACCCGAGCACGTTCGCGGAGCCGATCACGCCGTGATCGGTCAGGCTCTCGCACAACACGGTGTCGCCCGGCCCGACGATCGACGCGAGCGCGAGAAAGATCCCGTGCGCCGCGCCGTTCGTCACCAGCAGCGATTCGCGGTGCACCGGCATGTTCAGCGACGCGAGCCAAGCCGCGCCGGCGTCGCGATGCGCATCGAGGCCGGCGATCGGCCGGAACGAACGGATCCACGGCTGATCGTCGGTGCCGGCCAGCGCCGTGCACACGCTGCGCCATGCCGCGTCGTGCTCCGGCGTGTGCACGATGCGGGCGATCGAGAAGTCGACGAGTTCGCGCTCGGTCGTATCGAGGATGTAGTTCGACATCGATTCGGTCACGCGCGCGGCCACGAAGCTGCCGCGGCCGACCTCGCAGCGGATCAGCCCCTGACGCTCCAGCTCCTTGTACGCGTTGGTGACGGTCTGCACGCTGACACCGAGGCTCGACGCGACGTCGCGCTGCGGCGCGAGCCGCGCGCCCGGCGCGAGCGCGCCGTTCTCGATGTCGCTGGCGATCGCCTTCACGAGCCGCTTGTATTTCGACTCGATGCCGTGCACCGCGCCGAGCGCGTCGCGCCAGCCTGCCGATACCTCGGTCCGTCCCATCTCGATGTCTCCGTCGTGGCTTCCGCATGGTCGCTCAGAAAGACACCCCGAAAATATTGTCCTAGTGCAATCGCGTTCGAAAGCAGGACGTCGTGGGCGAATCGCGCGGTGCAATCGGCGTGCCCGAGCGACCGCGGCCCGCACATTTTCCGGTCGGTCGAAAGTCGCGGGCTACCTACCCGCCCAGCGGGCGGCGCGCGGGCTTGGAATTTGCTTCACATGCACGGCCGTGCTCGTGTGGTCGAACAGTGGTCGTCTGACAATTCAATATCGTCGCCGCGCCCCATGCGACGTGTCATCCCGGCGACGAAAACGATAGTTTGCTATCGAATATTTTTGCCCCTATCATCTCGCCCATGACCAATCTGCACGACCTCCGCCTCGCCGTCAGCAGCCTGCTCGTGCTCACCGCGCGCAAGTGGCGCCGCACCAGCGACGGCGTGCTGACCGCGTACAACGTATCCGAGGCCTGCGCGACGCCGCTCTTGATCGCCGGGCGTCTCGGCGAAGGCGTGCGGCAAGGCACGCTCGCCGAGCACGTGGGCATCGAAGGGCCGTCGCTGGTGCGCCTGCTCGACCAGCTGTGCGCGGCCGGCCTCGCACGCCGCGACGAGGATCCGCACGATCGCCGCGCGAAAACGATCTCGCTGACGGCCGCCGGCCGCGCGGTCACCGCGAAGATGGAGGAAGACCTGCGCGCGCTGCGCGCCCAGGTGCTCAAGGGCGTGTCGCGCGCCGATCTCGAAGCGACGCTGCGCGTGCTGAACGCGTTCAACGCCGCCGACGCGCATCCTCCGGCGTCGCACGCGTCCCACCCCGCCGATTCCGCGTCATGACCTATCCGAGCCTTCGCGACTGGCTGTTCTCGGGCAAGACGTTCGCCGCGTCGATGCTCGCGCTGTACCTCGGCCTGTATTTCCAGTTGCCGCGCCCGTACTGGGCGATGGCGAGCGTCTACATCGTGTCGAACCCGTTCGTCGGCGCGACGCGCTCGAAGGCGCTGTACCGCGCGCTCGGCACCGCGCTCGGCGCGGCCGCCGCGATCTTCTTCGTGCCGCCGTTCGTCGAGACGCCGCTCCTGTTCAGCATCATCGTCGCGACCTGGTGCGGCACGCTGCTATACCTCGCGATCTCGGATCGCACCGCGCGCAGCTACGTGTTCATGCTAGCCGGCTATACGATGCCGCTGGTCGCGCTGCCGACCGTCACCGATCCGTCCACGATATTCGACGTTGCGATCGCGCGCACCGAGGAAATCGTGCTCGGCATCGTGTGCGCGAGCGTGGTCGGCAGCGCCGTGTTCCCGAACCGGCTCGCGCCGACGCTGATCGAGCGCACCGACGCGTGGTTCAAGGACGCCGCGTTCTACGGCCGCGAAACGCTGTCCGGGCACCTGGCCGGCAAGGCGCTGTCCGCATGCCGGCAGCGGCTCGCCGCGACGATCACCGGCCTCGAATTCCTGCTGAGCCAGCTGGGCTACGACCATGCGCATCCGCGCGTGCTTGCGCGCGCGCAGGCGCTCGCGGGCCGGATGCAGCTGTTCCTGCCGCTGATGTCGTCGCTCGCCGACCCGCTGATCGCGCTGATGCGCGACCTGCACGTGCGCCCGCCCGCGCTCGACGCGCTGCTGGCCGACGCCGCGAAATGGTTCGACGCGCCGCTGCCGGCCGTGAAGACCGGTTCCGACGGCGATATGGCGCACGATCCGGTCGCGGACGACCTGCGCGCGCGCATCGCCGCGCTGCAGCCGCCCGACAGCGCGCTGGCGAGCTGGGACGGCGCGTTGCTGTCGAATGCGCTGTGGCGGCTGCGCCAGGTCATCGACATCTGGCAGGACTGCCGCTCGCTGCGCGCGCTGATCGCGAACGAGTCGGGCGTGTGGCAGCCGCGCTACCGGCACTGGCGGCTCGGCGGCACCGAGCGCTTCTTCGATCGCGGGATGATGCTGTTCTCGACGCTGACCGTCGTGTTCGCGATCGTGTTCGCGTGCTGGCTGTGGATCTCGTCCGGCTGGCACGACGGCGCGGCCGCCGTCACGCTCGTGGCCGTGTCGTGCAGCTTCTTCGCCGCGCTCGACGAGCCCGCGCCGCTGGTGTTCAAGTTCTTCCTGTCGACCGCCGCGAGCGTCGTGTTCGCGGGCCTGTATCTGTTCGTCGTGCTGCCGCACGTGCACGATTTCGCGATGCTCGTGCTGATGTTCGCGGGGCCGTTCATCCTGATCGGCACGCTGCTGCCGCGCCCGCAGTTCAACATGGTGACGATGCTCGTCGCGGTCAACACGGCCACCTTCATCAGCATCCAGAGCGCGTACGAGGCCGATTTCTTCGTGTTCCTGAACAGTAATCTCGCGGGCGTCGCCGGGCTGCTGTTCGCGTACGTGTGGACGCGCGCGACGCGGCCGTTCGGCGCGGAACTCGCGGTACGGCGCCTGCTACGCTCGGGCTGGGAGGACGTCGCGCGCTCCGCGTCGACGCAACCGCTCGACGATCAGCGCAACCACGCATCGCGGATGCTCGATCGCGTCACGCAACTGCTGCCGCGCCTCGGCGCGTCCGACGACCACCGCCACCCGTCGATCGAAAGCTTCCGCGACCTGCGCATCGCGCTGAACGCGCTCGACCTGCGTCGCTCGCGGCGCCGGCTGTCGGGCGACGTGCCCGACGCGATCGATCGCGTGCTGGCCGGCGTCACCGATCACTACGCGCGCTGCGCGGCCGCGAACGCGCGCCAGCCCGCGCCGCCCGCCCTGCTCGCGACGATCGACGACGCGCTGCGGCGCGTGGCCAGCCGCAACCTGCCGGGCGCCGCGCCGGCCGACGGCACCGCCGCGCCCGCGGCGCCGGTCACGCACCGCCGGCTGCGCGACACGCTGCATGCGCTTGTCGGCCTGCGCCTGTCGCTGTATCCGGCCGCGGCCGCGCAAGCGCCACAGACGCCGGACGGAGCACGCGCATGAGCCGGCTTTCCACCTTGTCCTTCCGACCGCGACCATGATCGGCGAAATCGATATCTTCGGCGTGTTCGTGCCGGCCCCGCTCGTACTGATGTTGATCGCGTACCTGATCAACATCGTCGTGCGCGCAGTGCTCGAGCGCGTCGGCTTCTACCGCCTCGTCTGGCACCGTTCGATCTTCGACCTCGGCATCTACGTGTTCGTGCTGGCCGCCGTCGTGATCGTGTCCCACCAACTCGTGGCTACCTAACGTGAAAAAAACCTGGCTCTCGGCAGGGCAAGTCCTGCTCACCCTGATCGTCGTCGTCGTGGCCGGCCTCGTGCTGTGGCGCATCATCAACTACTACATGTTCTCGCCGTGGACGCGCGACGGGCACGTGCGGGCCGACGTGATCCAGGTCGCGCCGGACGTGTCGGGCCTCATCACGTCGGTGCAGGTCGCCGACAACCAGGAGGTCAAGCGCGGCCAGGTGCTGTTCGTGATCGACCAGGCGCGCTACGCGCTCGCGGAACGGCTCGCCGAAGCGACGCTCGCGCAGCGCCGCGCGACGCTGGCGCAGGCGAAGCGCGAATACGCGCGCAACCTGCAGCTCGGCAACCTGGTCGCGAGCGAACAGGTCGAGGAAAGCCGCACGCGCGTCGAGCAGGGCGAAGCCAGCGTCGCCGATGCGCAGGTGTCGCTCGACACCGCGAAGCTGAACCTGCAGCGCACGACGATCGTCAGTCCCGTGGACGGCTACCTGAACGACCGCGCCCCGCGCGTCGGCGAATACGTGCCGGCCGGCCGCGCGGTGCTGTCGGTCGTCGACCGCAACTCGTTCCGCGTCGACGGCTACTTCGAGGAAACCAAGCTGCGCGGCATCCATATCGGCCAGCCGGTCGACATCATCGTGATGGGCGAGCCCCATGCGCTGCGCGGCCACGTGCAGAGCATCGTCGCCGCGATCGAGGATCGCGACCGCACGCAGGGCGCGAACCTGCTGCCGAACGTGAACCCGGCGTTCAGCTGGGTGCGGCTCGCGCAGCGCGTGCCGGTGCGCGTCGTGCTCGACGAGGTGCCCGACGATTTCCGGATGATCGCGGGCCGTACCGCGACCGTATCGATGCGCGGCGCCGACACGCACCGCAACGACGACGCGAAGCCGGTGGGCACCGGCGCCGCATCGGCGGCCGCGCCGGTTTCGGCTACGTCAGGTACGGCCGCCAGCGCCGCGGGAGCCTCGCAATGAAGCGGCATGGTCTGCGCGTCGCGGCGACGCTCGCCCCGCTTGCGCTCGCACTCGGTGCGTGCAAGTCGGTCGGCCCCGACTACACGCTGCCGCAACAGGCGTACGTCAACGCGCCGCTCGCGAACCATGCGCTCGACGACGCGAACGGCACGCTGGTGTCGCGCGACGCGGTGCCCGGCAACTGGTGGCAACTGTACGACGACCCGGTACTCAATGGGCTCGTGCGCGATGCGCTGAAGTCGAACACCGACCTGCGCGTCGCCGCGGCGAACCTCGCCCGCTCGCGCGCGGCGCTGGTGGTCGCGAACGAACAGGGCGGCTTCTCCGGCAAAGCCGAAGCGGCCGTGCAGCGCGCGCAGGAATCGGCCGAGCAATACCTGCTCGAAAACAAGCTGCCGGTCGTCAACGAAGGCACGGTCGGCATCAACGTGTCGTACGAGCTCGACCTGTTCGGCAAGCTGCGGCGCGGCGTCGAAGCCGCGCGCGCGGACAGCGAGGCCGTCAAGGCGGCCGGCGACCTCGCGCGCATCACGGTCGTGGCCGACGTCGTACGCGCGTATGTCGAAGCGTGCTCGGCCGGCGACGAACTGGCGATCGCGAAGCAGTCGCTCGCGCTGCAGCAACAGCGCGTCGCGCTGTCGCAGCGGCTGCGCGACGCGGGGCGCGGCAACCAGACCGACGTGACGCGCGGCGTGACGCAGGTGCGCACGCTGTCCGCCGACATTCCGCGCTTCGAAGGCCGCCGCAAGATCGCGCAGTACCAGCTCGCCGCGCTGCTCGCGCGCGCGCCGGCCGACCTGCCGAAAGCCGCCGCCGAATGCGAACGCCTGCCGAAACTGCGTCAGCCGATTCCGATCGGCGACGGCGCCGCGCTGCTGCGCCGCCGCCCCGACGTGCGCGAAGCCGAGCGTCAGCTCGCCGCCGCGACCGCGCGGATCGGCGTGGCAACCGCCGCGCTGTACCCGTCGGTCAGCATCGGCGCATCGGCCGGCTCGGTCGGCGTCGCCGCCGACCTGTTCTCGTCCACCACGAATCGCTGGTCGTTCGGACCGCTGATCAGCTGGTCGTTCCCCGTGAACGGCCAGCGTGCGCGCGTGCGCGAAGCCGAAGCCGCGACGGGCGGCGCACTCGCGCACTTCGACGGGGTCGTGCTGAACGCGCTGCGCGAAACGCAGTCGAGCCTCGCGACCTATGCAGCCGACGTGCAACGCACGGATGCGCTGCGCACCGCGTACGAATCGGCCCGCAGTTCCGCCGCCGAAACCCATCGGCTCTATGCGGCCGGCCGCGAATCGTTCATCGCCGATCTCGACGCGACGCGCACGTTGACGAGCGTGCGGGCGCAGGTCGCGGCGGCCGAAGGGCAGGTCGCGGCCGACCAGGTGCGGCTCTTCCTCGCGCTCGGCGGCGGTTGGGACGGCGACGGTGCGGCAGCCGCCGCGAACGCCGGCTCCGCGGCCACCGCACCTGCGGCCGGCCCGTCGGCGCCGTAGCGACATCGGCTATATCGCATGCGTGACGACACGCCCCGCGGCAACGGGTTGGACTGATTCGCGCGATGGCACTCGCAGGGCCGGCGTTGACGGTACACTGGCCGATGCATTTCCAATCACCTTTTGCCGCAGCCGGCTCTGCCGCGGCAACCACCCGGAGAGTCATCATGCGAACGAGCGCCCGCAACCAATTCGCCGGCGAGATCAGCGCCGTCAAGCCCGGTGCCGTCAACGACGAAATCACGCTGCGCACGCAGGACGGCCTCGAGATCGTCGCCGTGATCACCCATGGCAGCGCGGCGTCGTTGGGCCTCGCGGCCGGCACGAACGCGTTCGCGCTCGTCAAGGCGTCGTCGGTCATCGTGATGGTCGACGTCGACAGCAGCAAGGTGTCGGCTCGCAACTGCGTCGCGGGCACCGTCGCGTCGGTCGCGAAGGGCGCGGTCAATTCGGAGGTCGTGATCAAGGCGGCGAGCGGTGCGGAAATCGTCGCGATCGTCACCAACGACAGCGTCGATCGTCTCGGGCTCGCGAGCGGCGCCGCCGCATCCGCGGTCTTCAAGGCATCGAGCGTGATCGTCGGCGTCGAGTGATCGCGTGACGATCGCACGCAATGTGCGGGCAACCAGCATTCCGGAACCAACGATCGGCTGTTAGCGTTCCCATAAACGGCCACCTTGCAATGCGCAGCGCCCGTCGCTCACGACGCGGTCAGTGTCGATGCCGGTGATGAATATCCGGAAAATGCGCATGACTGTGCGTGATCGGCAGATGCACGTGCGGATGCGTGTGCGGTTCATCGCCGTCATACGGGAAGTCGTGCGCGTGCTGGTGATGGTCGTCGTGCCGATGCCGATGCGTATGCTCGAGCCGCTCGTGCGCATGCGTGTGTTCGTGCCGTTCGCGCACGTGCAGCCAGATGCCGAACGCCATCAGCGCGGCCGCGATCCAGAACGTCGCGGGCGGCAACGCGGGCCAGATCAGCAGCGACAGCACGACCCCGAACAGCGGGGCAATCGAAAAGTACGCGCCGGTGCGCGCGCTGCCCAGATGACGCAGCGCGACGACGAACAACACGAGGCTGATCCCGTAGCCGCCGAGCCCCGTCAGCATCGCCTCGGCCATGACCGGTATCGCAGGTAGCGTCGCGCCGGTCGCCAGCGCGATGCCGATGTTCACCGGCCCCGCGATCAGCCCTTTCACGCCCGCGATCACCATCGCGTCGTTCGCGGCCACCTTGCGGGTCAGGTTGTTGTCGATCGCCCAGCACAGGCATGCGCCGACGATCAGCAGCGCGCCGACCGGCACGCCGGCCCGGC
Source organism: Burkholderia sola (assembly GCF_905400185.1). Taxonomy (NCBI): domain Bacteria; kingdom Pseudomonadati; phylum Pseudomonadota; class Betaproteobacteria; order Burkholderiales; family Burkholderiaceae; genus Burkholderia; species Burkholderia sola. The sequence goes on along the minus strand of NZ_FR989677.1, from coordinate 11,420 downwards.
CCGGCGTCCACGACAACAGCGTGCCGCCGGCGACGATCGCCACCATGCCGAGAAATATCTGCGTATCCACGTTCTCGCGAAACACGACCCACGCAATCACGGCCGTCAGCACACCCTCGAGATTGAGCAGCAGCGCGCTCGTCGCCGCCGGCGTGCTCGATAGGCCGAGCATCAACAGAGCCGGGCCAGCCACGCCGCCCGCCGCGATCGCCCCGGCCAGCCACGGCAGATCGGCGCGCTGCAACGGCGCGGCGTCCGCGGCCGGTGCGTGACGGCCGTGCCAGCCGCGCAGCAGCATCCCGATGCCGAGTCCGACGCCACTGCCGAGATAGAAGAGGCCAGCAACCATGAACGGCGACATCGCGCCGATCAGCGCCTTGGCGAGCGGTGTCGCGGCGCCGAACAGCGCGGCAGCGGCGAGCGCGACGAAAATCGCGGAACGTCTCGGGTTCATGGTCCGGGTTGAGTTGGCGTTAACGACGCTGGGCGTGGCTTTGGATCGAGCCGGGCCTGCCTTATTTTTCGAATGACGGTTGTATCGCGGCAATCGGCTTGCCCGCGGGCTGATGATCCAGTCGTGATTATCGCGCGCAATTTTTATCGCGACGAGCAGGCGGGATCGCTCACGCGTCGATCGACGCGTTTCGCTTCATCATTTCGTAACGCGAATTATGCGGTAGGCTCGCCAATTACTCAGGGATACGAATTATCTAAACGTAAGCGGAACAATCAAGATCTCGCGCGTGTCGAGCCCGATCGACGAATGTGAGTCGTCCGGTCGCGTTGTCTGTTCGACGGGGAGGAGATGGACCGGCAGGTTCAGTGCCGGTAGAGGCAGTCCCGACCTGCGTCTGTCGACGCCGGTCGGTCTGTCGTGTCATGCGCCGCCGCGGCTTGCAGCGGGTACGCGGCGCGCGATGTGGATTACTCGTTGCCGGCCGCTTGCTGTTCGACCTGCGGTGCGGCGCCGGTCTGCACCTTCGCTTCCGCTTCGACCCGCGGCGCGGCATCGGTCTGCACCTTCGCTTCGGCTTCGGCTTGCGCCGGTTGCAGTGCAGCAGCGACCTCGGCCTGCTGCTCGGCCTTCGGCTGCTGCGGCGCACCCTTGGCCGATTGTGCCGCGCCCTTGCCGCCGGGGCGACGAGCCTTCAGACGGCGCGCACGCGCCGCGTCGTCGTGCGTCACGCGCCCGGCTTCGTTACCCTGCAGGTCGACGCGCACCGCGTCTTCGACGAGGCAGGACCAGTAGCGGTTGCCGCGGCACCACGTCGACATTGCCTCGCGCAGTTCCGCTTCGCTGAGGCCCACGGCCTGCGCTTCGCGGGCGAGATCGTCCCAGATGCCAACCTTGAGCGGCACTTTAGGGGCCGGATTCTTCGGGAACGCGCGCGGAAACTTCCGCTGCAGTTTGCCGATCGCGACGATGACCGGATCGACCGGCGCCGACGGCTTCGTCGGAGCAGGCTTCGCTCGCTGCTGCGCCTTCGCGCCGGCGCCCGGCTTGGCGCCGCGGGACGGCTGGTCGCCGGACTTCGGCTTCGCGCCGGCGTCCGTCGGCGCCGCCGGCCGCTTCGCGTTGCGCTCCTGCTTGGCCTTCGCTGCGAGCTGCGCCCGCAATTCGGCAAGTTGTTCAAAACCCATAAATTCAATCCACCAGGAATATAAGGTGTGGTTCGTGCGGCCATGCCGCGCGGCGCAAAAGCATCGCCGCCATGCGTGCGGCCGGCCTGCCGCCGGTGCGGAACACTACGGGGCCGCATCGCGCACGCCACTCTGTTTTCAGGCACCCGGCCTCGATGCCGGACAAGGCAGGAGTGGAAGTATACCGGTACGCGGGACGGTCGGTTGACTCGCCGGTCCGCATTTGCCCGAGCCGCGGCGCCGAAAATGCGTCCGCGTGGTCGTGTTGCGCATTATATGGATACGTTTCCGGATGTCACGCCATTCGCGGCCCGGCCGGAAATCGGGCCGGGCGGACGCTCGACTGAATATGCGATCTTCCGCGCGACAGCCGTCGAACAGCGTCGTGCCGCGTCCGCAAAGCGTTGCATTGCATGGCCCCCGACGTCGCCCGACACGCCCGCCCGACCCTCGCTTGCGCCGGCATCGGCGGCCGATTGGTTGCGTCCGCATCGAACGCGTCGCGGACGAAAATATCGGAAAGTGCGTAGTATGGCCGAATCGACTTCGTTGGCAGCACGTCCCGCCGGCTTTTCACCGTACGCCCGATCGGCCGTGCGCGATCCCGTTGCCTGCGAAAAGACCCGGTTTCAAGAGACGGAGCGGATGCATGGTTTCCCAAGACGACACCCCGCACGACGGCATCACGCGCGACGAGATCCACCATCGGCAGATCGACATGCGCGGCTATCGGCGCAGCGACGGCCTGTTCGAAGTAACGGCCTGCCTCGCGGACCGCAAGACCAGCGATTTCACGCCGCCCGGCGGTGCGCGGACGGTCGCGGCGCTGACGCCGCTCCACGAGCTTGGCGTGACGCTCGTCTTCGACGTCGACATGGTCGTGCGCGCCGTATCCACGTTCATCCGTTCGCATCCGTATGCGCAATGTCCGGGCGGCGGCGACTCGCTGCAGGCGCTCGTCGGATTGACCATCGGCGCGGGCTGGAACAGCGAGGTGCGCAAGCGCCTGCCGTCTTGCGATACGTGCACGCACCTGAAGGAATTGCTCGGCCCGATCGCGACGACGGCCTATCAGACGATGGTCGGCATGCGGCGATCGTCGCTCGATTACCGCGACAGCGAAGGCAAGCCGCTCAAGATCGACAGTTGCTATGCCTACGGCGCATCGCGCGATCTCGTCAAACGTCTTTGGCCCGAACATCACCGGCCTTCGGGCACTGCGAAGGGCGGCTGAAGCCCCGGCACGCGGCGGTCCGGCGTTGTTTGCGAAACCGGTATTGCGCGAACGACTGCAGATCCTGCCTGTGTCGATTCGGTAGATCGGCGCTGCCGTATCCGTCCTCAGAACACGCCCAGTGCCAGCCCCGCGGCAAGACCCGCACCCAGTTCTGCGCAGCGCGCGAGCGCGTCATCGTCGATCGTCTTCGTCGCGAGAATACGCTCCGGCGTCTGCGCATGTGTGCAGACGATCAGCCCGGGTGCGACGTTCTTCAGCCGCCATCCGGTCGCAATCCGGTCGATCTGCCGCAACGCGTTCTGTCCGTCGCTGCCCGCGCAGATCATTGCCGCATACGGACGACCGTTCACGCGATCGAGCGCCGCGTAGTAGCAGCGATCGAAGAAATCCTTCATCAGCCCGGACATCGCCGCTAGATTCTCCGGCGTCGCGAACAGGTACGCGTCGGCTGCCAGCACGTCGTCGGCGCTCGTCGCGTCCGCGCGCTGCAGCCTGACGTCGACGCCGGGCTGCTCGCGAGCCGCACCGGCAGCCGCTTCGGCCATCTGCTGCGTGCCTCCGGTCATCGTGTGATAGACGATCAACAGCGTTTTCATGGGTCGTTGCTCGCAGTCGGTTTCGGGTGCGCGGACGTATCGCCGGGTTTGGGCCGGAGGGTCGGTCGGCACAGGGTCGGTGCGATCGTGCGTTCGTTTTCTCCGGATCGGCCAGTTTCGCGCATCGCAGCGATTTCGACCGGCCCGCGCTTCCAGATGCTTGCGGATACGCGTTCAGCCCTGCGTGCGATGCGATGCGGCGCCGTCGTCGTGTCGCGCGTAGTACGCGAGGAACATGTCGGCGGCCGATTCCGCCACTTTCTGCTGCTCCTGCGCCGTCAGCGGCGGCTGGCCCATCGTGATCTGCGGCCAGAACGCGAATGCCTTCATCGCGCCATGCAACTGATGCGCGGCGAACACCGGATCGGTGACCGCCAGCCGGCCGGCCGCCGCGGCCGCACGCACCCAGACCGTGACGTCTTCCTCACGCTCGCCGAGACGTTCGACCATGTCGCGCGCGCGTTCCGGCGAATGGATGGCCGCGCCGATCGCGACGCGCGCCAGCGCGAGAAACGCTTCGTCGTTCATCAACCGCAATTTGCGCTCGAGCAGCGCGAGCAGTTGCTCGCGCAGCGGCACGTCGGCGCGATAGGTCGGCAAGTTGCCGGCCCGGGTCGCATCCCACAGCTTGTTCAGGATCGCGGCGAATAGCGTCTCCTTGCTCGGAAAGTGGTTATAGACCGTGCGTTTCGACACATCGGCGCGCGCGGCGATACGATCCATGCTCGTCGCATCGTAGCCGGCCGCGAGAAATTCCTCGATCGCCGCATCGACGATGGCTGCGCGCTTTCGGTCGGTCAGGCGCTGAGGGGAAGTGCTGGTATCCATACAGAAATTTTACACCGGGCAGTTTACTTATCTCAAAAATAAACTACACTGTTTAGTGTACTTTATTCTTCGGACGAACCGGACATGGCATCGCCTCTCGTTTTGATTCACCGCATTCTGGGCTTTGCGGCGGCCCGCCGCGGCCGGACGCTGTCCGGCGGTTCGCCGCAGCACAACGGCGAGCGCTTTGCCAATGTCGCGCCGCGGCCCGCCGAAGGATTGGGCAAGACGCTGGGCATCGCATGGAACATGCTGGTCAACAAGCCGCGTCATACCGTGCCGGCCGGCGCCCTCCCCGTCGATTCGCTGACCCGCGCGGAACTCGACGCGGCGCCCGATCGCAGCCTGTACCGGCTCGGCCATTCGACGCTGTTGCTGAAGCTGCGTGGCGAATTCTGGCTGACCGATCCGGTGTTCGCCGAGCGCGCGTCGCCGTTTCGGCGCATCGGCCCCAAGCGCTTTCATGCGCCGCCGATCGCGTTGGAAGATCTTCCGCCGCTGCGCGGCGTGATCCTGTCGCACGATCATTACGATCACCTCGATCGCGACACGGTGCTCGCGCTTGCCGCCACCACCGGCGTGTTCGTGACGACGCTGGGTGTCGGCGATCGGTTGATCGAATGGGGCGTCGACGCGGACAAGGTTCGCCAGCTCGACTGGTGGCAAAGCGCGGACGTGGCCGGGCTGACGCTGACGGCTACGCCCGCCCAGCACTTCTCCGGGCGTAGCCTGTTCGACGGTAACAGTACGCTGTGGGCGTCGTGGGTGATCGTCGACGACGACCTGCGCGTATTCTTCAGCGGCGATACGGGTTATTTCGATGGCTTCCGGGAGATCGGCGAGCGCCTCGGGCCGTTCGACGTCACGCTGATCGAAACAGGCGCCTATGATGCGCAATGGCCGTACGTGCACATGCAGCCGGAAGAAACCGTGCAGGCGCACATCGATTTGCGCGGACGCTGGCTGGTCCCGATCCACAACGGCACGTTCGACCTCGCCATGCATCGCTGGCAGGAGCCGTTCGAGCGTGTCACGGCGTTGGCGCTCGTACGCGGCATCGAACTGTCAACACCGAGAATGGGCGAACGCCTCGATCTCGACGCGCCGCATCGTGGCGAGCGCTGGTGGCGCGCGGTCGACGAGCGCGCGGCAGCGCCGGCGGCGAAATCGCGACGCTGGCAGCTTTGCGCATCGCAGGCGACGAAGTAGTCCGCCAGTCGCTGCGCGTGCCTGCCGGGAAGATGACCGTGCCGCGATTCCGGGTGGTGAATGCGTTGCCCGCCTCCCCTGCACGTCGACGGCTGCCTGTCGACCCGATTACCTGAGTAGAGAAGTCATGCATCCGGTACCCGTCCGATACATGCCCGGCCAACGAGACGATGATGTCGCCATCACGGCATTCGACCAGGCAGGCCACCGTTCGACCCGCCGCAGCCGCGAGAACGAATTGCGGCAGGCGCTCGCAGAGCGCGTCGCGAGATGGACCGAAGGTGTCGATCACCTCAACACGGCCATTCCCAATCTGAGCTTTCATCGAAGGGAAGCGCCGACGCTGCCGATGGAATGCATGGTCGAGCCGAGCTTCGGCCTCGTCGTTCAGGGCGCGAAGCGGGTCATACAGAGCGGGGATGCGTATATCTATGACGCCGACCGCTTTCTGATCACGTCGCTCGATCTGCCCGGTTCGACGCAAATCATCGAGGCCAGTCCCGACAAACCGTTTCTCGGGCTCGGCCTCAAGCTCGATTTCCGCGTCATGGCCGAACTGATGATGCAAGTCGCGCCGGATCACGACGATGCGCCGGCTGGCCGCGGACTCGTCGTCGGCGACATGACCGAACCGCTGTACGACGCGCTGAACCGGCTACTCGCGCTGCTGGACGACCCGAACGCGATTGCCGTTCTCGCACCGTATATCGAGCGGGAAATCTACTATCGGCTGCTGACGAGCGACCAGGGCGCGCGCCTGCGCCAGATTGCGTCCACCGGCAGTCAGTGCAACCGCGTGTCGCGCGCGATCCGGTGGTTGCGCGCTCACTACGACGAATCGTTGCGCGTCGATGATCTCGCGGCGCAAGTTCAGATGAGCAGTTCGACCTTCCATCATCACTTCCGTCAGCTCACCGGCATGAGTCCGTTGCAGTATCAGAAATGGATACGACTCAACGAGGCGCGTCGGCTGATGCTGGCGGAGCGGCTCGATGCAGCGTCGGCGGCGTTCAGGGTCGGGTACGCGAGCCCAACGCAGTTCAATCGGGAATATAGTCGGCTGTTCGGTAATTCTCCGCGACGGGATATCGATAGCCTGCGAGGTGGCGCGGACGTCGCTCTGTCGATCGTGGCGAGTTATTGATCGCGAGCGCGGACGGTAGCGATGTACGGGCTTCGATGGGATTCGCAAAGTACGGGGCTGGATTTGTCGCATGCAGTTTAAGGGGACGCGCGCCACTCTGTAAGATCATGTTGTACCGGCGGCGCTCCAGAGTCCTGCTCGACGACTCCCCGGCCTCAGCTTCTCCGCTCCATATTTCGCGATTTCACGAATCTGGGGCTCGGCACATGCGTTGTCACGTGACAACCGGCGCTAAATACCAAGCCCACTTGATGCCGAATTGGCGGCTCGATGCCACACAGTGGTGGAGTGATCCCCCGACACGTCGACAACCTCTAGCTGCGCCCCGCCACAAAACGTCTCATAAACTACAAATCACGTATCGATCAAGACGAATCTACCTGCGATTGGGCCGTTCCCCAACGCCGTCGCACTGAAATAGCATACGCCCCCATTTCCAAGCTTTTTCGCGCTCATTTCGCGTGAAACAGGATGAAGAATGTGGCGCAAGCCATTGCCACACAAGGATTTCCGGCGAGCATCGATTTTCGGCGAATGTTTCACGACCCGATCCGTTTGGGTTGGCACATGTCCCTGGCACATGGATTCATCACCCATTGCGGCCGGTATACGCGGCGATCTCGCGCACGTCGAACCTCTCCAGGGCACGGTGAATTGATACTTGCCACGAGACAGCCTCCCCTGTTAGCCGACACGAGCAGCAACACTAATTTCGCTCCACCGCGTAAATGGGGACACATCATAGTCGCCACGATATCGTCGTGGGGGCGCACCTCAGCAGTTGTTCTGACGCATAGCTTCGACACGTGAGCGTCCATGCGACGATAGCGGAATAACGGCCCGATGATGTCCCGACCACGCTACCGAGACGCTCGTTTGCAACCCTCGCGCGGGACTCTTCCCTTCATATACAGCCCGCCTGCCGCACGAGTCTTCCAGACACCGGCTCCTGTTGTCACGTGACAACTCGCTAGCGATTCAGTGACGAGCCGAGACCGAAAACTGTCGACGATGCCGTTCCTCCCTAGCAATAAGCCCTGTACGCCACGAGCACACGCCAACCACGACGACTCCCTGATGATCGCGGAGTGCCCGTTAGGAGATGCGTCGGAATCCATTTGTCACGTGACAACTCACCTCGGTACCGACGAGGGGTATATGGTCACGCGCCGCGCGCATCGACAATTGAAGTAAGGAAATTTCTGACGTTCCTGCGGAATCCGAGACGCAGCGTATGGAACAGTTCCTCACGGCGTACGGCCCAAGAGAAATCGGAGATCCAGCGACTTGTCACGTGACAACCCTCTGTTTCCCCGTGGCCAACATCATCACCGACATGGATTCGTATCGAATTTCGAATGAGATCTACGCACGCCAAAACGCCAAGTCTCTCCACAAGATCTCGTTATGGACCCCAAAGACCGTCGGCTTCCCTCACATTTGTCGTTCGTTCTTTTGCAACCGAGATCGATGGTTTTTTATCGAATCGCTACTCTCGAATAACGCTTAGCTATTCGGTCTACTTGTCACGTAACAACCACAACGACCAATAAAACATCCATAGCATTGAACACTTTTGTAGACAACCTATGAATAACTGCCTATATTACGTAAAACTCCTAGGAGGAATTCAATGGCTTTCAAGATCGCCGTCAGTAATCAAAAAGGTGGAACTGGAAAGACAACCATCTCCGTCAACATCGCGGCGGCATTCGAAGCCGGCGGCAATAAGGTCGCGCTGATCGATGCCGACCCTCAAGGCACTTCCGTCCGGTGGGTCACAAGTGGCGAGAACACGCTCCCGATGACGGTCCTGTCGCTGGCGCCTGCCGGCCGCGGCATCGGCGGCGAAATCAAGAAACAGGACGCGAACTTCGACGTGATCGTCGTCGACTGCCCCGGCAACCTCGAAGATCCACGTATTGCATCCGTCCTCGAAGTGGCGGACTTCTGCCTGGTGCCGCTTTCGCCGTCGCCGGCCGATCTGTACAGCACGGTTGCAATGATCCGCATGATCGAGTCGATGCGCGCCGTTCGAAATCCTCAACTTTCTTCCGCATTAATGCTGAATAGCGTTAATGGAAAAACTAAAATGCGTGAAGAAATTTTAAAAATTTTACGAGCTGAAGAAATAGGGGAGCATCTGCTCGACAGCCAGATCGCGCAACGCGAGGTCTATCGTCAGACGTTCGCGCTCGGCACCACGATCCATCACCATAATCGATACCTGAAGGGCCTGAAGGAAGCCCGCGCGGAAATCGAAAAACTGGTCACGGAAATGGCCCAATACATCGCGTCGACGCGCGCTACCGGAGCCGCCCATGGCTAAGGACACCTCGAAAGACAAGAAGCCGACCGGCAACCTGCATCTGGCAGCCGGCCTGTTGCGCGGACTCGCGCAGGAAAACGCGGCGCTCGAAACGCGGCTGCCCGAGCCGGCGGCCGCACCGGCTGCCGTCGTCGAAGCGGCGCCCGCCAGTGCGCCGGCCGCAACCGCGCCCGCCGGTGCGCCCGATCTGGGCGCGCCGCAGAAAGTACTGGTCAAGGACTGCATTCCGAACCCGTTCAACCCGCGCGTGTTCTACTCGGAGTCGAGCCTGCACGAACTCGCACTGACGTTGAAACGGGAAGGGCAGATCGAGCCGATCAAGGTCACGCGGCTCCCCGAATTTCCCGGCAAGCTCGTCGTGATCGACGGGCAACGCCGGCTGCGTGCGACGAGCATCAACGGCGACGAGACGATCAATGCGACGTTCCGCACCGATCACACGCCCGAGCAGCTCTATACGATCGCGTACCGCGCGAACCACGATCACGAACGCCAGACGATCTTCGACGATGCGGTCGCGTGGAAACGTCTGCTCGACGAGAAGGTCTTTGCCGACCAGAACACGCTGGCGGAAAAAATCGGCAAGGACAAGGCATCGATCAGCAAGACGCTGTCGCTGAACGCGCTGCCGAACACGCTGCTGGAGCGGATGGCGAGTGCGAACGACGTGGTCGGTCTGCAGGCCGCGTACTTTCTGAAGCTGATCTTCGAACGCCTGGGCGAGCCGACGGCCGACCGGCTGCTGACGGCCGTGATCGACCGGAAAAAATCCGTCCGCGATCTCGAGAATTTCCTGCGTGCGCAAAGCGACGGCGCCAAGAAGCCCGGACGGACGCGCTATAGCGTCCGTCATGACTTCGCACTCGAATCGCGCGCAATCGGTCAGTTGAAGACTTATCCGGACGGACGTCTGGATCTGCAGCTCAAGGGCGTCGACGCATCCCACCAGGAAGCGCTTGCCGACAAGCTCAAGACCGTCATCGACGCGTACGTCGCCGATCTGGCGGCGGCAACGCCAAAGTAACGCGCCACCGGCAAAAGGCCTCGCCTTCGCGCTGCGCCGCGCAGCCGGACCACAACAGGGTCCGGCGCACGGCGCGCACGACGGCGAGGCCTCTTTCAGTTGCCCGCGAGACTGCTTTTCAGCAGGAATTCCAGCAGGTCATCCGAGGTCGGCTCGCCCCACGTATCGAGCGCCAGCCAGCGGAAGAAGCTGGTCTGCGCGAGCTTGCTCGCCTTCTTCTTCGGCGACAGCGTCAGATCCTTCGAACCCGCCACCGTCTCGTTGTAACGCTCGATCAGCCTGGTCTGGTCGTCGATCTCCAGCTCGCGGAAATACGCGCCGGCTTCCTCGACCTTCGCCGCCAGATACTTGTCGCGAATCTGTTCCTGCTTGCTCTGCGCGGATTCCTTCGCCGGTGCGGCCGCTTCGGTTCCCTGCCCGTCGGCCAGCGTGTAACCGTGCGTCAGCGCCTTGCGGAAATACGCGGCGACGTTGTCGACCGGCGCCGCATTTTTCTTCGTGGTCCGATTGAGCGTATAGGCGATCGCCGCCTTGATGCGCTGCACGCCGTATTGCGTGATCAGCCGGCGCGCCTCCGAACGCGGAATGCCGAACTTCGCGACCTCCTCGACCAGCGCTTCGTTCTTGACGTCGCCGTCTTCGACCGTATCGGTGCTCTGCTTGCGTGTCACCTTGAACTGCACGGCTTCCACGCTGCGGCCGGATTTGTGTTCGATCAGCTCGAGCGTGTGATCCGATACTTCGTTCACCTCCTGAATGCACGGCACCAGGACCTTGCTCTTGAACAGCTTGTATTCCTTGTACGACTGCGACGCCTTGTCCTGGCCGAGAATGAGGTCACGGAATTTCGGCAGCGGAATCTTCGCGGTGATGCCGATCCCTTCGTAGCGCACCGTGTTTTCCCACAGCGCGAGCGAGTGCGATCGCCGGAACTCGCGAGCGATCCGCATATCGATCAGCGCGTAGATCTCGGGATTGAGCAGTTCGCTGCGAATCTGGTCGGAGAAGCTGTACTTCAGCACCGATTGCTCGAGCTCCGCGCCGGCGAGCAGGCCCGATGCTTTCCAGACCGTCGAACGGTCCGCGGCCAGGTAGTCCCAGTTGACGACGGTACTGATCAGCGAGTTGACCGTATCCTTCACGTACTTCGTGTTGTTGCTGTTCAGCCCGCTCTCGTGCGACAGCGACGCGATCGAGATCGAGAAGCTCGTCCGGCCCGGTTCGAACGCCTCCTGCCGAAGTGCGTTCTTGATCAACGAGCTGAACATCTTGCGCTGCTGCAGACCGATCTTTCCCGACTTCGGTGCGATATGAATCGCCTGGACCGCCTTGCGCAGCAAGTCGGGCGGCTCGGGTGTCTGAAACAGCGAAACCTGTTTGTCTGAGCCTTTGCTTGCGGGCTTGCGCGGCAT